>JAWKPC010000007.1:0-176906 GCA_041390865.1 Thermomicrobiales bacterium | reverse complement strand
CTTACAACTGAGCGCAAGTGGGGACCGCTATTCGCCGTCTTGGCCACGACAGGTTTGCGCTTCTCTGAGGCGATTGGCTTGCGCTGGTCGGATGTCGACTGGGACGCCGGCACGGTACGAGTTGAACAGACGGTGGTCTGGTCACACGGGGAATTCCATATCCTGCCGCCAAAAACGAAGGCGGGACGGCGTACTGTGAGCTTGACCCAACCAGCGGTACGAGCGCTTCGCCGTCTCGAACATGAGTGCTCACCAGAAATACGAATCTTCCGCACCGAAACCGGAGCACCGCCACGGCACTCGGATATTCGTCTCTTCTTACATGATCTGTGCGATGAGGCTGGGGTACCGCGCATCAACATCCACGGCCTGCGGCATGTCGCGGCGATGCTCGCCTTCGAAGCAGTCGATGACATCTATCTCGTTCAACAGCGGCTGGGCCATAGCCACGTTGGGGTGACGCTCGCTGTCTATGGGTATCCGGCACGTAATGAGTCAGTCGTCGCTCCCGAAATCGATCGGCTACTCCAAGCAACGCCTAGTGCGGATACAGCAAGCAACCCCGATCAATCATGAAGCCCCAAGATCGCAAACTATATGGGAAGAAACCAGATGATACTCATACTCCAGAGGCCAAAAGAGTTGAAGACTGCTCCTAAGCTCTCAATGACTCGACAAATTTCAGCAACTGCTCACGATAGACGCTGACAGTAGTTGCAGCAAGGCCGCGACGGGTCTCTTGACGTGCCGCTGTACGATTGCCCTCTCGCCAGTACGCTTTCGCCGCTTCGAGGTGCTTTTTCTGGAGAACGATTTCGGCAAGATGGTTGTCACGTCGCTGGCGCGCAAGTGACTCGGCCCTTGTATACAGAGCCAACCCCTCTTCGAGGTTCCCATTGACGATACTCAGCAGCCCACGAGTTGCCGTCACTGCCACATCTGCCGACGCATCTTGTGGACATCGTCGAAGTACACGCTCAGCAGACGCCGCATCACCTTGCTGCAAGTGTGTGTAGGCCAGATTGTTGATGATCCCGGTACTCTTGGGAAACCTTTCCAAGGCTTCACTTAGGATATCAATCGCACCTTCATAATCTCCAACTACGTCAGTGAGCAGGGCTCCGAGTAAAGTGTAAGCACGATCCGGGGCATGCTCCTGTTCTATCAGTTTGCGAACGCTTTCGAGCGCCGCGTCATAATCTCCTGCGTGAGCCTCTAGCTCAACAAACTTAATTTGAACGTCCGCCTGATCACGGAATTCCGCGGAATTCGCGTTAGGACTCGGCGAGCATCATCAACGCGCCCTGTAGCCAAATGAACGTGTGTGCCAAATTTAGAAGCGGGATTGGACTCAAGATGGGGCGAATTGACGCGGCACGCTCAAAACACGTTTGGGCTTCATCGCGATTACCGAGTTGCCAGTACACAAAACTGGGTTGCTCGATGCTCTTTGGATCATCGCCGGGTGGCGTCGCTCGGAATCTGATATCTGTTCCAATAGCTGATGCAGATCTTTGCGGGCACCCTTTAGATTCCACCTTCGTATCTTGCCCAAGCAGAGAATTCACGTGCACGCAGATTCGTCGGATCTGCTTTCAGAACTGAATTGGCTAGTTTGAGAACCTCCAAGTGATCTTGCCGTTCTTGAGCATGCTCATCAAGCTCAGCCTTGGTTTTGTAGCAATCGGATCTAGTGAAACTGCAATTCGAAGCGATCGTTCTGCTGCTTCTATTTGACCATTCAGCTTATGGGCCACACCAAGGGAATGATGGTACGGTGCATATTGACCCTCAATCTTGATTGCACTTCTAAAAGAGCGCACTGCAAGATCAGGCTGTCGCGACTGCAAATGCAGCGCGCCCAACATGCCGAGGAGTCGATGTTTCCGGGGATACCTGCCGATACCATCTTCGACAAGAGCTACCGCATCGCTTACAGCTCCTCCTTCGCAGCAGATCCGCTCGTAAAGATCGACTCTGGAAGAAAGTGCTCTATGCTTCCTTCAATGCACTATCAACGATTCAGCCAATTCGTATTCTTCAATTCGAAGTGAGACGCGTACGTGCTTTGATAGTATAAGTAATGATTCGGGCAATCGAGTAGAACACGTTCCAGATATTGTCGAGCATCAAGATATCTGCGCTGATTTATGTATTCACTAGCTAGAGCAACGAGTGTATCCGGATCATTCGGATACTTCTCAACACGCTGTTTGAGTTCCTTGAGAATCATGTCATCTCCGCTATTGAATTGCAGCGCTTCATCTGGCCACGGCAGCACCTCACTATCGTAGAGAGCAGTCGAACTAGTGTGATGCGCCGGATCTTCGGAAACTGTAAAAGCAGATTCCTCTACATGCGGCATGTCAATCTCGAACTCGACGTTGCTAGCCCTAAATGAAGTGAGGCTTTCTAATGTTGCAACCGGTGCAACCATGCTATGTCCGCTCCATCCCTACCATGCTTTTCGCCTACGGCTCTTCTGCGATCTGCGTCGTCGATCCGCTTCCTCATATTCGATCATGCGTTCACATTGCACAATCCGCCTAAAGATCGTCTCGAACTCGACTAGGCGTTTGTCAACTCGGATATCGGCCAAGCTCTTATACAATAGATCCAACGGCCTTTGGATACTAGGGGGAGCTGGGGTGGGAAAGTCCGATATGTTCGGATAGAGAACGGAGTGGGCTAACGAGTTCATTATCGGTTGGTACTCATCTAGGCGTCCTGAAAATCTGGCGGCATGAAGCTTCGTATGAGTAGCGCGGCGGAGATCTAGTTCAATGGTTAACGTTACTCCAGTGAACAGTTCAAAGAGAATAGCGCCAAGCGCGAAGCAGTCAGCGTAATATGCGAAATCTGGCCGAACATCATGGAGTCCTGCTAGCAGTTCAGGAGCACAATAAGCGAGAGCGCCGGGAGGTAATGGGCTTGGCATAGCGTAGGATGGTGCAATTGCAGGCATGCTGCCATCTAATGCACGTGCCGTACCGAAATCGGACAGTTTTGTCGATCCGCCACTCATAACAAGGAAATTGTCTGCTTCAAGTCCCGATGATGATCTTGTGACCGTGCAAGCGTTGCACTGCTCTGCACATAGCTCGAAACGTCTTGAGGCGATCCAACGACTCCCATTCTCGTTCACGGATGCGATCTCGAATGTTCTCCGTGCTAATCACGCGAAATATGGCAGCGGAACGAAGGGGGAGAGGAAGGAAGGCCGAGAAAGCGGTGTGTAATTGTAAGACCTTTTCCCTACCAGCCTACCTAGAATTTCGGCTTCAGAAATCCAGCTAGGCGATACCAATCTTTCAGAACGTCCGATATTTGCTGGGATTTTCAGAGCGACTTCTTGCACTGCAGTAACGAATCAGTTGCCCCCTCATGACAATCGAGAACGCCCCACCCCCACCATGATCGCCGATCTTCTGAAGACCAGGAAGTGTCCGTTCGAACATGGGATTGGACTCCAGATCATCAAGGAGCTTGTCAAATTCAGCGGTGTCATTTTTCAGATGTATGCCTTGCCAGCTTCACTTTCGATGCAGACCAGATCGCACAGATAGTCGGGATAACATGCTCTGAATGCATAGCCTACATCTGGAGTTCAGCCTGTACTGAAGTCACTAGCAGCTTGGGGTGGAAATGGACCAAACTACTTAATTCTCAAAGATCGCCGAAAGTTGGCTTGGAGCCTCCTCGTAAATGCTCTCGGAGCGCATTCAATGCCACACCTATACTACACCGTCATAAAAGTCTAGGCGTAGAAAGAGTCTTGGCCAGAGGGAGGATCGTTGAGTCCATCGTCGATAGCAATCTTGTCAGGCAACGACGAACAATCTTTAGACAGATGTGGAGAAACATCGAATTCACAATCCAAGGTGTCTCTACGAATTCTACGATCTCGATCCGACGTTAGGTTTGAGACAAGTAGGCGTTTAGGAGCTTCATGGAAGACTGGGCCATGGTCTGGCACCTTGCTGATGCAGCAGCTCGTGGACGATAATCTCTGCGGCGGAAGGCGGCAGGTTGACGGAGGAGATCGTCATCGAAGGCGAGGCGGCCCTGGAGGAGCAGCTTTCGCCCACTTGTGCTTCATCGAACGAATGTGAATCTCCTTCGGTTCAACTCCGATCTGTTCAGCCCATACCAATACGGAACAGGTCCGCCGGTACGGACTCTTCTAAGGTAGGCCGGTCCTTGCGCGATGGACTGTTCATTCTCTGGCCCTCCGCAATACATCAAGTAGCTTATCGGCGAAGGTGAACATGTCGTAGACATCGGCTTTCCACATAGCCTTGTAGAGTTCGATCCGAACTTGCCTCTCCTGCTCCTCGCTGTGGTGCCAATGAGGACGTTCTTCGAACGCCGCCTTCGACGCCCGCGCCACATCTATCGCCTTCTCGTTGCCCTGCTCGTTTAGTAACCAGTAGACGACATATGCGCCTTCTAGCTCTTTCCGTTCCGGGCTGGACTCACCTTCCCGGTAGCGGCGAATCAGGTCTTCGAGCTGTTCGAGTGTTTGCTGTGTCGAAAGCTGTTGATTCTCGAATGCCTTGGCAATCTCAATCGCCCGGTCAGCGATAGCGATCAGGTGCGGCTGCTGGTTGCCCTGTTCTTGCTCCATCGCCTGAAACGTCTTGACGAGGTTGAACACCTTGATGGTATCGGCCGATCTTCACCGGCAATTGCGTCGAGCGCTTCGCCATTGAGTTCGTAGAATTCCCGCCCGGCTCGCGGATGAGTCCGGTGTCGGTGTGTTTCTGAACAAGCTTCGCAGTCTTACGGAGAAAATCACGATCCACGATGCGGTACGGCTCGTAGGCGCTGAACCACTCGGTACATCGAGGTGAGTGCGTCGTAATCGTCCAGATACGGGCGAAGAAACGGATCGGGCGAGAGTATCTCGTACAGTTCCTCTATCTCTCTAAAAAGCTGGTAGAGTGGTGCCGACCCTTCTATCTCGAAAGTGAAGCAGCACAGCCTCGACCGCCTTGTCAGCCTACTTCGGTAATCGGGATGTATTCGGTCCGTGCCGTTGTTATCTGCTCATCAAAGCGAGCCTGCAACACGTCGATGCCGTGGATCACGCCAGTCACGTCTGAATCGAAGGCGAGAGTCTTTTCCAGCTTGTCGAAGATGCCGACAAAATCGAGTACGAACTCCGGCGGGTTTCCGGCGACCGTCCTCATCCTCGTAGGGTCGATTGACACGGGCTATGGCTTGCAGCAGCACGTGATCGCGCATGGGCTTATCGAGGTATATGCCGTAGAGGATCGGGGCGTCGTAGCCGGTCAGTAGCTTTTCCGTGACGATCAGCAGTTTTGGAAGCTCGTCCGGTTTTCGAAATGCCTTTCGGATCGACTCTTCCTCGTCATCAGTCAGATGGAACGCTTCCAACTCCTCGGTGTCGTTGTATCCCCGGCTCATCACAACTTCGGAGTACTCGGGCGGCAAGTACTTATCTAGTGCCCGTTTGTAGTGGACACACGCCTCACGGTCGACCGCGACGAGAAATGCCTTGTAGCCCATCGGCTCAATTGTCTGCTGAAAGTGTTCTGCTACGAACTGGGCGACTTTGTCGATCCGGTCCGGATTCTTTAGCATGTTCCGGAGCGTCACCGTCTTTTCAAGGACTCTGTTCAAGTCCTCGACATCGCTCACACCTTCCAGATCAGCGAGTGCAAAGAATTCCTGTTCCAGCGTCTCTTGGTCAACCAATAAGTCGTTGAAGGCGAGCTGGTAGTGAAGTGGCACAGTGGTGCCGTCGCTGATTGATTCGCGAATCGAATACTTGTCGAGATAGCCCTGCTCGTCATCAACGCCGAAGACCTTGAATGTCCCTCTACCGTGGGCGGTCTTGTCGATGGGCGTGCCAGTAAAGCCGATATAGGTTGCGTGCGGCAGTGCACCCATCAGGAAGTTGCCAAGGTCGCCGCCGGTCGTGCGGTGTGCTTCATCAACCAACACGAAGATGTTGTCACGAGTGTTCAGGTCTGCCGGCACATCGTCGAACTTGTGGATCATTGAAACGATGAGGCCACGTCGGTCATTCGCAAGTAGGTCACGAAGGTGGCGTTTCGACTTCGTTACGGTGACCTGTCCAAAGCCAACTGACTCCAGATTGCCGAAGAGCTGCTGTTCCAGCTCGTTGCGGTCAACTAGCATCAGCACCGTGGGATTCTTGAACGCCGGGTCTTCGATGATCTGCTTGGCCGCCGTGATCATGGTGAAGGTCTTGCCAGAGCCTTGCGTGTGCCAAACGAGTCCATGCCGTTTGTCCTGATCGTGGGCACGACGGATTACCCGCTCGACGGCACGCATCTGATGGGGACGCAGAACCACTTTTCCGAGTTCGCCGTCCTTGCGGGTGAACAGGATGAACTCGCTCAGGATGCGCAGTACGCGGCGGGGAGCTACGAATGTCTTGACGAGCGTTTCGAAATCGGAATCATCGGCTAACTCGTCTCGCCAGTTGAAGAGGGACTTGCGTGACAAACTCCACGTAGCTCCGTAGTAGTAATGGACGAGGTGGGTCAGAGCATGGAGCTGAAGCACCGCAAGAAGTTCCGGAGCTTTACGGTGATAGGCCCGCAAATCGTCCAGCGCGACGGCGATTCCGTCGATCCGTTTGGTTGACTTCGCTTCGATGATAATGATCGGGATGCCGTTAACAAGGAAGACAACGTCAGCCCGAACCGGCTTCGTTCCGCCGGTGAAGGCAAACTCCTCGGTTACATGGTAAGTCTTGGCCTCCGGATGCTGAGGATCGACGAGATGGACGTTTCGCTCTCGGTTCTCGGTATCGACGAAGACGGTTTTGAGGCTATTCAGGTACTCCCACGCCTCGAAATTCCCCTCAATCGTCGGCGCGACCCGGACGAATCGTGACAAGACATCTTCGGCACGCTCACTATCGACAACACCGAGGTTGAGTCGTTGAAGCTGGTCGACCAATACATCGTGGAAGACGAGTCCATCTTCTCCGCGTCGCAATCGAACGGCGTCTTTGCGGTCTACGTATGTCCAACCGGCTTCAATGGCGTACCGGATGAGCGGGCGCTGTACGTCGGTCATTTCCGTGCCGATAGCTGGCATGCTTATTCCTCCAAGACGAGAGTCCAGATGCGTTTGAGGGGAAGTTCGGCACGGAGGTCCTCGGGAAGGCGGTCGTAATACTGCAAAAGTGCGTTGACAACATCTCGCGCATCCCAAAGCCGAATCTGGAAATAGAGTGGACGTGCTTCGCGTCGGAGGGTGTCTTTGAATCCGCCCCACGAGACAAGCAGGCCCTGCTGCGCGTTGAATCTGCTCATGACACCATGCAGTTCTCGTAGCGTCGAAACATCGAGGCGCTGATCGCCTGATTTCACTTGCACGACGAGGCGTGGCGATTCGAACCCCATGGCTCCTTGTCCGGCGATGATGTCGACACCGGCATCCGGTCCCGGAGGGGCCATCTCAGTGCGGTATCCCTGCGCATCAAGGATAGCCGTTACCAACCGGGTGAACTCATGACCACGAAAGTTCTGACTGATGTGACTCTGGATTTGTTCCCGTGCATACTCTTCGAGGTTGAGAGAAAGCGGTCTTCCGGTTCGGGAATGCCTTCCTGCCTCACCGTTAGCCGGTCGAGTCACGCTTAACGAACGCCCTTCGACGCTAGCGTATACGCCTTCGGCGTTGTTGCGTTGGATTTGGCAGACCGTTAGGAATGTTCCTAGCGAGTATAGAAGGTCCTGTTGCAATGCCGTGCGTGGCAAATCAGTCGTGATCCACTCCACCGGGCGTGTGTGCCGAGCATCCGCCGGGAAATCCGTTCGTAACGATATGGACCAACAGCTCGACCAATTGCGATTGCCGAGCGCTGTGGAAGTCTTGAGCGGCAGATGATGAGGTCGTTAGGCTGGATGCGCCTCAAGAAGGCCCATATCTGTCCGACCCAGTTGATAATGGTGTTGCGCTTGGCGTCTGGATGTCTCTCGAACAACAGGCTCTCTAACTCATCGCGGCTTGAGATGTTTGCGATATCCGGCAGTTCATCCCAGCCTATAACAGCGACGTTACTTTGAGCGAAGTCCTCACGTTCTCCACGTGAACCGGCTCTGACCATCCAGACGGGCACTATTCTGTCCTGTCCGATAATTCCGATATCTCGTGAGCATCGCTTTCGCCGGTCATCAAGCTGTCTAACAAAGAACGAAAGAGCCCTCCCAGAGCGTGTAATTCGAGAATTCAGTCTCAATTTTGCCGTCAATGGCTTTGAGCATCGCAGCTATCTCACGCTGTTCCCAGACAGGGGGAACGGGGATTGAGAATCCCTTCAGTTTGGACGCGCTGATATTCGACTGACTAACGCCCCTCGTTGCGAGTCCTTTCAGGCGCGCCTGAGTTGCGGCATCGTTCATGTAATAGTTCAGGAAAGCTGACTCAAGGACCGAAGGTCTGGTTCCATGCGGATCAGGTACGATGCGAATATGCAGTCTCCAGATAGGTCAAACAGCGGCGCTGTCTTGCCTACCAGCTCAAAGCTGTTGGTCCTATTGAATACGACATCGCCGGGAGCCAGCTTGAACTTGTCGAACTCATCATCGGTGAGGTTCACATACTGTAGGTCAGTTCGGTAGCACCCAGCCCTCTACTAGCGCATTCATTCGAAGAATTGGATATTTGCCGGACTGCTCTCCTCGCACCGAAAGACCGTATTGTGTCCTTGTTAAGTAGAGGACCAGTGTGGAAGTGGTCCAGTGCTCTGGCACCGGACCAACTGCGGTTTTCTTCATCGGGACTTGATCTGCACGGTCCACTGGTACTGAACCATAGGTGAAGAGATGTTTCATCAGGCTCTTCTTGAGTTCGCGGGCCGAAGTGATCACGTTCTCAATGGATTCCCTTAGCCCTTTGACGGTGCGAAGAACACTGGCGATGGTCCGCTGCTCGTTTAGCGGAGGTAGAGGCACCAACGCCCTCTTCAGTGAACCCCACGAAGTGCGAGGGTGGTTTACCCCCTTGCTATGGAAACAGCGTGACTGATGAAGGGCTTAGTATGAAGCAAAAACTAAGAAATTCACTATCAATTTCACATGTTGTCACAAGAACAAGGACGTCGGTAGAGCACATTCCTTCCCAGCGAGCCAATGCAGCTTTATCTAAGTATGGCCGTAGTTTTCCGTATAAGACGTCGCCGGGATAAAACATGCTTTTCGAACTTCGCACCGTCTCCGGGAGGACCAGCTTCGCAGTTCTGACTGGCTCGGGATCGAAGTGTTCGAGTCCTACGTATCGAAGGTCAGGCCTATCATCCGGATTGACTGATTCGCCTCGTGTTTGCACGACGTCACCTAGCGGGACCGCTCTCCATCTGTCTGGGAGTTCCTGCGACCAAATCCCAATGGTAGATTCCGGTCATCAGTCTGCACTGGAAGGTTAGGCACGATGCCAAACATCCAATCCAAGGTTCACAAGAACCTCTCGTAGTGCTCGATCAGATGCCGTTCGCTCTTCCTCGGCTTCCGCTAGCAACACAACTGCCTCTTCCAGAGGTAGGACGATTTCTTCGTCGCTACTTGAAACGTATCGGCTTGATGAGAAAGATTTCAAAGTCATTGCTAGCTGCTTCATCGGTTGAAATGATCGAGGAGACACCTTCTTCAGACACCCATTCTTCGTACAGTCGAGCGATGGACTCAATTCCATCGGCGGTTAGATGATTCTTGGGCCTTCCTTTCTCGAATCGTTTCGAGGCGTTGACCAGAAGTATCTCGCCCGGATATCGCTTTGACCGATTGATGATGAGGACGATTCCCGGTGCCATCGTGTTGAAGAAGAGATTCTCCGGCAAGAGGATCACTGCCTCTGGATCAGATCGCCCTTCGTGAGCAAAGAGTCTTCGATGAACGCCTTGCGGATATCCCGTTCACGGTTCGATCCGGTGTTTCCACTGCCACGGCTTACGGCACCGGTATCGAGAACGACCGCCATGCGCCCATGGTCCTTAAGGGATGCGAGCAGCGCATGCTGTAACCAGCCCCAATCCGCACTGGATGCGGGAGGAATACCAGTCCCTGAATCGATCATATGAATCGTGCTCGTAGAGTCTGAGAGGAACCGGCTGATTCCACATCGGGTTGGCCGTTACGATATCGAACTTACGCAGCCGACCAGCGTCATCGGAAGGCTGGACGGCGCATAGTGTCACCTACAGCGATCTCTGCATCCATATCGCAGGAATGCGTCTATTCGAGCGATGGCAAACGTTGTGCCGTTGAGTTCTTGTCCATACAGCCGCAGAGGTGCAACGTCGTCGGCCAGCTTGCGCCTACCGTTGGACTGTTCACCATGAGTCTCGATAAGCCGCAGTTCGCACTTGATGAGCAGGCCCGCTGAACCACAAGCAGGGTCGTAGACTTCCATACCCGGCTGAGGATCGAGGATACGAGCCATCAGTTCCCCAACCTCACGCGGGGTATAAAACTCGCCAGCGCTTTGTCCTTGCCCCTCAGCGAACTTGCGCAGCAGATACTCATAGGCCCGACCGAGGACGTCCGGCTCAACATCGTCTAGCCCCAGCCGATACTGCCCCAGCACCTGTACGAGTGCCGCCAAGCGAGTGTCATCAACAATCCGCTGACCTGCTGTCGTGGCGTTGAAGTCGACCACATCGACAACGCCTTGTAGTCGCGGGTTCTCACGGGACAAGTCTCGAACCGCATCGGTGAGATGCTCCCCGATCCCCGTAGTCTTCTGAGCGATGGTTGACCAGCGAGCCGACTCCGGAACGAAGAACCGCACCACCTTATGATCCTGCTCGGCCAGCGTGGCCGCAAAATCCCGGTCCCCGAACTCGTTTGCGAGATGGTCAAGCTCATCGTCATAGACATCGGAGAGCCGCTTGATGAAGATGAGCGGCAGGATGTAGTCCTTGAACTTCGGTGCATCCATCGCGCCCCGAATCTCGCAGGCGGCGTCCCACAAACCAGTCTCCCAGAGCGAAGTATCAAGCTTCTTCGTAGCTGTCACGCGGCATTCCCAATTCCCCCAAAATCGATTATCGGCACCCACGCGCCGGGCTACTCATGCGTCGAGTAAGGCCGAGGCTTCCCCTGACCGAACGGCCTGACTCAAGGTGTGCTGGCACTCGATGATACTTCACGCGGCACTTTCCGACGGTAGAGGAGCGTTCAATTGAAATGACTTACCAAGATATTGGTATTTGTCATGCAGTCGGACTAAACTAACCACCCTGAGCACATATTTGCAGTTTCCTGTTGTTTGTGTTATCATAGAAATATAGTGGCATTATGCTGTTCCGGTATATGAGCTATCGCTCTTGCTCGTGGCGCTGCTTGCTTGCCCAGTTCGGCGCATCTTTTCCACCTGCGATGATGGCCTCGTATGTCTCGGGTCTTTCCGACGACCACATGCAGGTGACCGCATCCTCAGTGGATCTGCGGGACAAGATAAAATGATGCCGCGAGCTTGCAGTGCCAAACGTTGCCCGACACGCAATGTCGAGCGGCGAATCCGAGCGTAACAAGCTGAATCCGACAGTGGTGCCATCGAACTATGATCGACCGCTCCGGAATGGGGCGACTAGTAGAAAGGACCAAATGGAAGAACGAGAATTCGACTGTCTCGCGGATTTCGCACCGACTGTAAGTAAGACGTTGAACAAGCGATCTAGCCGTGAGGAAAAGGAGCAGATTACCGAGCTAATCGCGAACTGGCTTTGTCAGAAAGGGCGATTGCTCGTCGATAATACCGGAGCGAGACCGGCCCGAGGCCTATCTGATCGATGACGAAGGCGCGGTACTGCGCATTGATCCGCATGATCTTTATGTGCAGGCGGCCTTTAGTCGAGCGGGATTCAACGCCACGGAGCGAGCTTATCGCTGGCTCATCACTGCATTACGGAAGCCGCGCCGTTAATGAGGGCAGACACGCTCGCTAAAGCGCTGGCAGCACCGAGAGAGTGATTATCTCTACATATCGTGCGGACCGAGAACGGTGGTTGTTGTTGGTCCTGATTCCGCCTACGAACACGTTGAACTCGTTGTCAAACAAAAATGGCAGCGACGGCGTGCTGTTTGCCGCCGAAGCGACGTACCCGGAGGAGCACGACGGTTTCCGATTTCCCTTCACGCTGGGAGCGTTCCAACCGATGCTAGAGGCTCCGGCTGAGGTGCCAACGTACACTCCGGAAATGCAGATGTTGCTCCTTCATGCGTATCTGGTGGCGCTGGATCGGTGACGTGCGTCCTCTACCGTTACTTGTCCACCTTGGAGGGAGAGGAAGCGAGTTGACGACCTTGGCTCGATCGATCTGCCGCGAAGCCGCTCCTCGATGACAGAGGAACTGTTTCGGACGCGAATCAATCGGACCGGGATTTCAAGCAGGTCCATCACGAACCGGCCGGTGTTTGCTATGGACAATCTCGATAGAAGTCCGCCCAAATGGCTGCCGGATGCGCTGGCTCATGCCGTAACATCGGGAGATCTGTATCGTCGGCACTACAAGGACAATCGGCTGGTTCCGGACATAGCGTCGAGGCAGGTATCATAGTGACGACTCGGTCCGGAGAGTTTGCGCAGCGAGCCGACGTCTTGGAGCGTATCGTACCGATCTTCTTCGAAAGCTTGATCATGCCGAGAGCGTCGCACCTCGGAAGCTCTTCGACGAACTTGCGTGCTATCGCGATGAAGTATTGGCTTGGATAGCGGATGATGCTGCCTACGCTACTGGTGGTCGATGTGCGCTTCTTCGACCTACCGTTGTTTTTCAGGACTTCGCCGCCACTGTTTGGTACCTGTGCGAACAGTATGATGACTATGCCCGATTCGATGCGTACGAGGTATTGAAAGACGCTTGAGGACGTTCAGGCGCTGTCGATCACGGACCTTTCGCCACTGTTCGCGCGATTGTCGACTACCTTCCGACGAGGGACTGCACGGAAATGCGTCGCAAATCGTGCGAGACCTTGAGGAGGCTGGGGCAATGCTCCAGTACCTTGGTGGAGGAAAGCAGATAGCGTGAGAACTGCGTGAATCGAAACCGCTGCTTGAACGGTTCAATATCAGCCTCTGAGCTGACAAGACGACGCCGGGTAAGCCGGTATTCCTCAAATACAATGAGCGGGCCGGAGAAGAACGTCACAATGTCGGAAGAGAACCTTCTACCGGTCTTGCCTTCGATATCGAAATATCGCGGCAGACTAGCGTCACGGCTTCTATCCTCACCTGACGGCAACAGATCTTAGCTAGCTGATCTAGCATCAACTGCCACGGAAAGTGCGGAATCTTGCACAACTGATTTGCATAGATGTCTACAGTGCAATGAGGTTTGTCATAATTCCGCGCTTTCCACATCCCAAGGCCGCATCAACCCGGTTGCCAATACTCGATACACCAAACGAACGGAATCGATCCGGACCGAAACGACCCGACCCGTCCATCAGCTTCCCCACTGGTTATCAGCAAGTAGCGCACCTCCGACCTAGTGCCGCATGTAGGACCGAGCTGTGAATCCCGTCCGTGAGCCTCAATGTTCGAACCGGTCGATTCGTTCCGAGCCGACCGGTCCGGTGTCGGTTTTGGCTTGTGTGCTACAGCATGCTTCGGCACGGTTCTTTCCGTCCCAACCGTGTCGAAAGCAGGCCCGTTCGTTACTATGCGCAGTCGATCTGTACACGGCCTGCCGTAGCCTCGGTGCCGTGGTCGTCGGTCGGGTGTTGGGATCGTTTGGTCGGGACCGTGTGCAACGCGATCAATGATCCGGTGCCGACTACAGGCTGTGTGGCATCCCAATGCCGAATCCGTGCCGAACCGATTGTCGGGTTCTTTCCGGGCCGTCCGTCGTCAACATGCGGAAAAATCGCTGAGGCCGGGTTTTCCGATGTATATGGGCAAAGCAGGCAATCTTTCGCCGCTTTTGTCCGCTTTCGACGCTCGTAGCGTTGGCGTTGAGCTTCAGCGACCCGACACGGAGCGTCGCCAAACAGCGCGGAACTATACGGACAGCGGCTGGCCCCGTAGGGTCTGAGGGTGGACCAATACAGGTTGTGAACTTTTCAACACGCCCCCGCTCCCACGGGGACGTGCCGCCGCAGTCTTGTTTCGACTACCCGTTCAACTTCGATGTGGTCGTACTGCCAACTGGACATCGGTTGCACTGCGGTTTTGTACTGTTCGATACGGCACGATTCGATGCGGACGAGGCATCCATCATCGATGCAGATCAGGTCGTTCTATGGCCATTCTCGTCGCTCGCAGGAGTCCTCTCACGGCACTACTGTACGCAACGACGAGGTTTGAGTCATGAGATGGGACACGGGCACTGTGTTGATCCGAGTCCAAGTGAACGGGCCAAACGTATCACTCGTCCATTCGGCTCAAGCAACGATTCCGGATACCGTGAAGTAGGTGTAGCCAGTCATCAGCTCGCCTGCTCGCCCCGCAGCCTCAGCGAGACGAATCGATTCCTCGCCTTCTTCCTTGGTCAATACTCCGGAATCGCAAAGCTGCTCGATGAATCGTCGCTCCCATTCCATCAAGAGCAACGTCGGAATCTGTGATCGTCACAACATCTGTTCGAAGCTGGATGTTCGTTAGCCCTGCTTGTTTCATCAGTCGAGGAAGATCGCTTCCGATGCGGCCATTGCGCACCCCTTCGGCCATCAACCTCTTCGTCCGATGGAGGACCGTGTGATCTAGACCCGGAAAGCTCCAGAATGATGTCTCAAGGTCTGCATCACTGACAATGACAACGCCGCCGGGCTGCGTCACCCGAATCAGTTCAGAGGCTGCATGCTCAGGGTCGTCGAGATACATGAACACCCGCTCTGATCGAGCGCAGTCAAAATGGTCAGCCTCAAAGGGCAATTCGAGTGCGTCAGCCGTCTCGAATCCAGCAGTCGCCTGTGCTTGCTCGCTGCGTTGACGAGCAATAGCGACCATCGTTTCGCTCGGTGATCAATATCGGTGACCGACCCGTCGTCACCGGAGTGCTCGGGCGAGGTCTATGGCAAACGTACCCGTGCCAGACCCAACATCGAGGCACATTCGACTACCCGACCTAACAATGCGATCGATCGTGTAAGCACGATAGGCTCGAATAGCATCGAACGAATCGAGTAGGTCGAGAAAGGTCACAAGAAACGCCTGTGTTTCGTCCAGATGGTCAATTCCTTTGAAACCACTTATGGCATGAGACGTGTCCGGCGACGCCATGGGCTAATCCACCTATCATAATCAACTTTCCATCTGCATCACTTGTAAGTCCAAAGGCCAAATCTGTCAACCAATCTAATTGGCCAGCCCACCTGGGTACTGAAAGTTGACAGGATCGTGCCGGATGCTGCGGTGAACTGGAACTCTAGCTACCGGCGGAACCGGCACGCACCTGCCTGTGGCGAGCTAATAAGGATGCACTATGGACAGACACCGCTTTCGAACGAATCGATGTCCTCGTTTGACAGAATCCAGTAGAGGTTGCCGTCCTCCTCTATCACGGGCGACGGGAAAGCGGACTCATCGTCCGATGCGAATTCGAGCGTCACAGCCGTCGTCTCCGTTTCACCGAGCTTGGCTACGTCGATGTCCTCCGAGAAGGTCTCATCCACCGAGATATCGAACGCTTGTCCTGATTGCGTGCTGCACTGACGAACAGGTCGCGGGGCACCGCCTCTTTGTGTGCCGGGGTGCAGGCTCATACATCATCCGTGCTGACTGGCCCTTGAAGTAGGCCGTGTAGAGATCGACCGCGAACTGTCCGGCATCCCCCAGGCTGTCTCCATCCGTTCCACCACAGCTAGCTAGTACGGCAGCGAACAGCAGAACGAGTATGAGATAGCGCATGTCATTTCCTCCTATATCTATCTATGTGTATCCATAAATCTGATTCCCGTTTGGGGATTCGGTGACGTGCCGATGCGGGTGTGCCTAGTGCCTAACGGCTGCGTCGAGCATTGTCCGGTGAGCCGCCCGGATTCGAGAACGTCCAACAATCGGCGCAGGTACGCTTCGGCACCGATGTCCTTGATTGTCTTGGCGTTGGCCTTGATCCAGTTCCTTCGATACGAGCGGGTTCATGCTCTTGGCACAGCGTCGGGTGCACCGTGATGGCATAGAACGGGTTGATCATGCCATGTTCGTGATGTCGTCGGGCTTCCAGTTCATTGGCTGGTTCCTTTCTGCAAAATGGTCGGTGTCGATTACGAGTCGGATATGTCCGGGGCGAATCGGAAGGCCCGTCCGTGTCGGTTCGTCCGTTGAGCCGAGCCGTGATCCACGATGGGGCAGGCACATCGGCCACGGCGTACAGGTCGGTGAGCACGCAGGCGAGCGTCAGACGTTCCCCCAGCGGGCCGCGAATGCCCTCGTTCCGGAGCAGATCAACGAGCCGTCGAGACAGGTGGTTCAGCATCACCGCGTGGTCGGCACGGATATCAAGCATCTGTAGCGGCACGCCGGTAGCGGTTCGATAGGTCATGGGTGGTTCCTCTCTAATATTCGTCGGGGGTCAGGAGCGTCGTCATCGAGCGGTCTGCTCTCGTGATGATCCAGATGCGATCACCGGTCGAGAGCGTGTAGCTGCTCAGGAGACGGTAGCCGCGCTCCAGCGACAGCTCGTTCTCCCGCCTATCTTCGTCACAGACATTGCCTCAGTCTCCCGAGCATGCCGGCGGACGAGCCTGACCGGGTGTTCCCCGGCAGCGATGATCGTGGCGAGTGCGGTGGTGGTTGCGTGCAGTTGACCGATGGGAAAGAGCATGGTTCTCCTGCTAGTAGTAGGTGGAGCATGGAGACTGATGTTACACAGCCCCCAAGCGCGGATCAGGAGTCGAGACGAGCGATGCGACCGAAGTCCCAGCCCTCACGTCTGGCACGGCGGGCCACTCCCGCGATGTGCTGGCAGAGGCCGGTGTAGGTGTAGCCCTCACAGGTGCAAGTCCAGCCGTCGCCGGTACGGGTGACGCGGTGAACGAGGCCGGGTCGGGAGGTAGAGCGGGACTTGAACTCCCGATTCTCCTCGACCTTCTCGACACGGACGCCCCGAACACGGGCACGGTTGCGGGCTTCGATCATGCGGATATCCATAGCAGTCATGCTGTACCTCCCTAATCAGTTTACTATACTAAGTGTACTAACCATGAAGACAAAAGGCAAGTGTGCTATGCATCCTGAACTACTCATCTGCCGTATACTCGGCACGATTGGAGTGGTGATGAAGACGATTCGAGAGCTGCGCGAACAGCGCGGCATGTCCCAGATGGACCTTGCGGTGGAAATCGGGGTGACGCTGCCGACGATTGGTAATTGGGAGCGAAACATCTACGAGCCGAAGGCGTCACAATTCCGAAAGTTAGCCCGATTCTTTGGTGTGCCAATGGATGAGATTGCTATTCCAACAGTGGATACGGGAGATGAATGTACTGACGAGCAGCGCTAGCTCGGAGCACAGTCAATTGCAGAGCTAGTGCGCGCTGGTGTCTAAGGCAGCACGTACAATTGACAGCAGAGAATACGCACTGACGCCCCTGATCGGAGCGTCAACGTGGTCGCAGACCGACGAATGCCGACTCACCGTAGCTCGATTGTCCATGGATTTGACAGCAACGTGACAGCAACCGTAGCTGTCAAATGGGTGTCAAACGGTGGGTTGGCCCGGTGGCTCGGCGTGACGGTTGGCGGAAAGACAACCGGCAGACGTCTTCAAAAACCGCATTCGTACGCGGTAAATGGGAGTAGCGGGGGCGCATGGGAGTCGAACCCACCCGAGAGGCTCGTCACCCCTCACAACGGTTTTGAAGACCGCACGGGCCACCGGGCCCGATCCGCCCCCATGTCTCGAGGCTTTGTCTGACCCCTGGCACCGGTCTGGTGCCAATCGCCAGAATCGAACGAGTCTAGCATGCGAGCACTCCGGCCACATAGAGCACCGGGATGTTCGACGTTCTGCATGCCATCACTAACAGCTAAACATGTCTTTGTGGTTGTCAGTCGCCGATCAGTACTCTTGGCCCTGCGTGTTTAGTAACGAACTACCTTAGGCTATCAAGTAGCGGGGTTCGTCCTCTCCTACCTGCCAATGATGATTTCCGGGCCCCTGGAATCATGGCCAGACGATCAAGGCTACCTATGAGGGCTACTGATGAGCAGTGAACGTATTCCACATGTAGAAGAGGTCTCGACTCAACAGGATCATGCCAACATTCATTCGAGGTCCGGCGGCGATCATGACACGTCGGGACTCGACTTGCTGCATCAGGTATCTCTGCTCGCCTTGCGCGCCAACGATATTCAATCCGCTATCCCGGATATCACCCGCCTCGTTCGCGATACGCTTCATCTCCACACCGTTGGCATCATATTGCATGACGATGGCTGGGTCATCCAGGACGGCCACGGTCCCGACACCCTGTCCGCACTGAACCCCGGCGTGGCCTCCATCGGCGAGGTGCTAACCGGTCCGGCAACTGAGCCGAAACGGCTGCATTGCTGGGACAACGAGCAGGCCGAGCCCGATTCGATCGATGCCGGTTATCGGGTCGAAATGTTCGCGAACGATCTGCCTGCCGGGTTCATCTTCGTTCGAGGCGCCGGGATCGATCAATCCGAAGAGCTGATGACCGATCTGCTTTCCAGAATCGGTGAGATCCTGGTGGAGGCTTCGGGCTGGCGGTCGGATCTGGCCGAACGCCGCGGCCGGAACGCCGCAACCGTCGACATCCGCCAATTGCTGGATGTCATTGCGCAACTCGCAACCCTCACGGACATCGATGGCGATGTCCAATCCCTGCTTGCCGATATTGGCAGACTGCTCGATGCTGATCTTGTCTCGCTCGTCGTGTCCGACCCTTCCCAGCCGGAACTCTTCATGAGCGATCCAGTCTGGGACATGATGCCCGATGAAGCGATGCAGCGGCTCGTCGCCGCTCCGGCCGTCCGGCGCGCGGTCGACTCCGGACAATCACAGATCGGCGAAATCGTTCAGCATTCCGCACGGATCAACGGGTTCGCCCATGTCCTCGCACTGCCACTGGTCGCCCGCGGCGAATCCGTCGGCGTCTTGATCGTCGAACGGGACAACCCGTTTGTCTTTTCAGACCGCGAAGCCGCCGAGATCATCGCCGACCACCTATCGTTCAGTCTCGATCGCATTCGTCGGGTCCGGGGCTATTCACGTCAGAATTTGCTGCTCTCGCTCGTCGAGCGAGTCACGGCGTTCATTGCCCGTTCAACGGATGATGACGATCTTCTGGCACGTATGGCTCGGGAAATCCGCCGGACATTCGGCTATGACTGCTCGATCGCGCTGATCGTTGGAAACCGGCTGATCTTTCGGGCTCTCGAGCTGGGAAGCCAGGATCTGATCCCGGACTGGCTCGATGAAGGGATTCCACTCGAAGCTGGAGTCATGGGACGGGTGGCGCGGACCGGCCAGCCCGCCTTCGTCCGGAATGTGAAGACCGACTCGTCATTCCTCGATGTTGGCCGGAATACCGTCTCGGAAATCGCCGTGCCAATCCGCATTGCCGATCAGGTCGTCGGTGTGCTGAACGTTGAATCGGGCGCCGACAATCCGCTTCAGAACCTTGACTTCGAGATACTGCTCATTCTCGCGAATCATATTGGCATCGCCCTGAGCAACCGGCAACTCATCGCCGCCGAGCGGGAAAGCCGGGTAGCGATCGAGGCGATCCAACGAGTGTCCACCATCGTCGCCGAAACACTCGATCCGGAGGAGTCGCTTCGTCTTATGGCGGCGACGCTGGCGGAAGTCCTTAACTATCCGGTTGTATCGCTCGCGCTGGTGGAGGGCCGCTGGCTCATTCGCAAGGCGAACCATGGCTACGATTCGGATGAATTCGCAGGGGTCATGGGGATAGATGAAGGCATTTCTGGACGCGTTGCACGGAGTGGGATACCTGTACTTCTCGAGGACGTAAATCTGGATCCGGCGTACATTCGGCAACGGCAGGATCTGACGAGCGAAGTGTGCGTTCCGATCCGGTGTGGGGGCGAAGTCGTCGGCGTGCTCAATGTCGAAGGCAACCAGGACCGTCCGGTGACGGAGCGGGATCTGCACCTGCTGACGACGTTCGCGGAGCATGCCGGCGTCCTGCTGAACAATGCCCGGGCCTACGCCGAGCTCAGCCGCGAGGCGACGCTGGATCCGATGACCGGCGTTCCGAACCTGCGCTACTTCCAGCAGAAGCTTCATGAGAGTTCAAGCAGGCGCAGCGAGACGACCGCGATCTGTCGCTAGCTGTCATTGATCTGGACGACCTGAAGGAGATCAACGATACGCACGGACATCTCGTCGGTGATCAGGTACTTCGCGAGCTGGCTGCCCGGATGAAGAGCCAGCTGAGAGAAGAAGACCTGCTGGCACGCTATGCCGGCGACGAATTTGTCGCAATCTTCTCCGCAGTCGACGAAGGTCGGGCGCTGGAGATCGCCGAGCGCTTGCTCGATGGAGCCCGGCGTCGGCCATTCGAAGCCGAGTCCGGCGCGAAGATCGATCTCAGCCTCTCGATCGGCGTGGCGTCGTATCCCAGCGATGCGAGATCGTCGACCGGGTTGCTGCGGGCCGCCGACATGGCGATGTACGTCGCCAAGGAGAGCGGGAAGAACCGCGTCAGCAGTGCCGGCCAATCCGAGCACATCCGGCGGCGCTCGAACGGCTAGACTCTCCGCAGACTTCGATATCCCATCAGCATCGCCACGTTGAGACTGTCGGGCTCGGCAATGACCAGCTGCCCTCCGGCCTCTTTCGCCAGCTGCTCGGCGAAGTTCACCGTCTGCCGTTCCTGGCTCAACAGCGCCACAATCAGGAGTATCTGATCGCGCCGTAACCGCCGGGCCTCGGCATAGGTCATCGCCAGTGCCTCCTCGGAAGGAGGCTCGGAATAGCAGACCTCGCCGGATCTGGTGCGGTACGCGGTTGGTTCGCCGTCGGTGATGATCACGAGCGTGCGCTGCAACCCCGTTGCTTCGGCAAGCTTCCTGCGTCCCGCCGCCAGCGCGTCATGAATGTTCGTTCCGACGGCGTAGCGTTCCCAATCCAACGAGGCAAGGTCAGGTACCGAGACCGGCTCGGCTTCGCTCGAGAACGCCAGCAGATCGAGGCGATCGCGAGGGAAGCGGGTGTCGATGAGCGAGGCGAGGGACAGGGCCATCCGTTTCGCCGCCAGAAGATAGCCGCGCTCGCCCATCGACCGGCTGCGGTCAATCGCCAGGACCATCGCGACGCGGCCGGTTTCCTCTCGTTCGAAGATCGTCATATCGCGTGGATGAAGCTGGACCGGCGTGCCGGGTGCGCGGCGCACGGCCTGCAGCACCGTTCCGGCAAGGTCGAGATCGAAGGGGTCGCCAAACTGGTAGCTGCGGGTCGAGTCGGCCCGTTCCCCGCCTGCTCCGGCGCGTTGCGCTTCATGGTCTCCAGACAGACGGCTCTCGATATCGGTAATCGTCTCCTGAAGCAGTTTCAGTCCCAGTTTCCTGAGAGCCTGTGGTGTCAGGCCGGATCCGGACCCGTCGACATACCCCCGGCTAACGAATGTAGTCAGCGTTGCGTTCAGCGCGGCGAACTGGGCTGCCAGGTCGTCGCCCAGCACCGCCGCGATGGCGTCAATGGACAGGTCCCGGACGTCGCTAACCTGGCGGAGCCGGCGCAGATCGTGGTCGAGCATGGCGAGGTCGATGAGCTGTGTCAGATCGCCGGAGTCCTGGAGCGGCCCTCCCGGAGTCCGCAGCTGTGAGAGCTCATCACGGGCACCCGGGCTGGCGCCGGCGAGCAGCCGTCCCGCCTGTGACGGGCTTGCCGCCAAGTCGCGCAGCAAGTCGCGCGCGTCGTCGGAGAGGCCCGACGTGCCTTCTTCCATTGATAGCTGTAAATCGCTCATCTCCAGATCGCGGAGTTGCTGGCGAATCTGCCCGCGCAGATCGTCGATGCCCGCCAGCCGCGACCCGTCGCTGGATGTCAACCCGCGATGAATGGCGTCGTTCAATACCTGATCGGCTTCCTCGCTCAGGAAGCGGTCACCAAGCTGCTGGAGCAGATCTTCCGGCGGGATCACCGCATGTGCCTGGATGCCATCCCAGGCGCGATATCGGTGGCGTCCACGCCGGCCGGTCATCCCCGGTGGCGAACGTTGTGGAAGGCAAGGAATTCATCGTGCTTGTCTTCCTGGTCGACCGGTACGTCGATCACAACGGGCTTGCCGTCTGCGTTCGCTTTGCGGGCGCGTTCTAGCAACTCGGATAGCTGCCCCGGCTCCTCAACGCGCCAGCCTTCGCAGCCGGACGCATGGGCGACCTTGACGACGTCCACCGGCGGGTCGAAGTCGGTCGCGATATAGCGGCGGTCGTGACTGTGGGTCTGTCCCCAGCGCGGCCAGCCGAGCGCCCCGTCGTTGAGGACGACCCAGGTAACCGGTGCGTTCTCCTGCACCGCGGTCGGCAGTTCGTGCATCGCCATCTGGAATGCGCCGTCGCCGGCGGTGCAGACGACCTGGGCATCCGGCCGTGCGATCTTGGCGGCGATCGCGCCACAGACGCCGAGGCCCATCGCCGTCTGTTCGGCCGGCGGGATGACCGAATTGGCGTCGAACGACTGGTAGTAGGGCCAGAAGTAGGACCAGAGATCGGCCCCGCCATTTTCCTTTACAAGGATGGTGTTCGATCCAAAAGCTTCGTTGATCGCCCGGACGATACTTCGGCCTCGCATCGGCATCGTTTGCTGGCGTGCGTCGGCGATGGCGTCCTCGATCGCCGCCGCCCGTCGCTCCTGGACGCTGACGACCCTGGCGGCATCGGCGACATGGTTCCGCTCGACCAGTGCAGCGTCCAGGGCTTCAATCGCCAGCCGGGCGTCGGCATGGATGGCGACATCCGGGAGCCAGTTCCGTCCCAGCTCGAACGGCTCGATGTCGATCTGAATGAACTTCGCGCCCTCCGGAAAGAACTTGAATGCGCCGGACTGGAACTCTTCCATCCGGGATCCGACCGTTATCAGCAGATCAGCCTCGTCGTACAGCTCGCGGGGGAACGTCGTCCGGTAGAGCCCGACCATGCCACATGCGAGCGGATGGCTCTCGCCAATGACTCCGCGGCCTGCCGGGGTCGTCTGGAATGGGATCCCGTGACGGTCGATCAGCGCCGTGAGGGCCTGCCCCGCCTCCGAGAGGACTGCCCCGCCGCCGCAGACGATCAACGGCCGCTGAGCAGTCATCAGCAAGTCGGCGGCACGGGCGATTGCGTCGGGATCGGCGGCGGGTCGGACGCCGCGCGGCGCCGGCTTGTAGGGAGCGAACTCGGCCTCGGCTGTTCCGAGGTCGGCCGGGAATTCGAGGTAGACCGGTCCGGGCTGGCCGCTGGTGGCCAGGGCAATGGCCCGGCGGAGATACCACTGGGCGCGATCGGTCCGTTCGATCGTCGCCGCCCACTTGGTGATCGGTTTCATCATGCCGAGCTGGTCGGTTTCCTGGAACGCGCCCATGCCTTCGAGTTGAGTTGATGCCCGTACGCCGAGCACGATCATCGGGGTGCAGCCGGAGTAGGCTTCGAGGACGCCCGGCACGAGGTTCGCGACGCCCGGTCCCGGTGATCCGAACACGACGGCAGGCCGGTTCATCACCCGCGCCCAGGCCATGGCCATGAAGACCCCGGACGTCTCATGGCGCACCAGGACGGAACGGAGCTTCGTCGAGTCATAGAGCTGATCGTAAAACTGTCCCGGGCTGCCGGGTAGACCGAATACCGGCCCGACATCCTCCGCCTCCAGGCCTCGCACGATCGCCTGCCAGCCTGTCATCCGTTCCATGCGTCGCCTCCCGGCTTCCCTTATCTGGTCCGCTTATCGCATGCTGTTCTTATCATGAATCCGCCGATTTTCGCCACGACCTGCGAAGTCGAAGTTGGAGGAGATCAGAGCGGGCAGGTACAATTTCCGTTGCGATTGATTCATACGATGAGCATTCCGAGAAGGAACACGTCTTATCTCTGAGCTTGCTGGAACCACGCAACCCAACAATCCTCTCGCGGCGGAAGAATCGGCGGCTTCCTACCTCCCCGTACTTGCCGACACCGGACAGCGAGTGAGGCTCGATCTCAATCTGGCACATTGGGAGCAACGCATCTCCGAGATGCAGGATGCAATAATGGCCGAGGAATCGGCCCAGCGGGTCGTCGAACGCGAGATCGAACTCGAGGTCGGGCCGGTCCGCGATCAGGTCGCGTCGATGCTGGCCGAGGTCGAGCGCCTGGAGCTCCGGATGCACCGGCTCGAATCATCATCCCAGCCATTGAGCGACGACGAGCTGGATGAGGAAGATCTCGACGAGCGAGCCGAGAATGCCGCATTCTGGGCCGAGTGGCGCCAGCAGCGCGAGGAACGCCCGAACCGCAACGGCCGGCGCCAACCCCAGAAGAACAATCCCCAACGGAATCGCAAACTGCGCGACAGCTACCGTGCCCTGGCACGGTTGATCCACCCGGACCTGACCTCCGATCCCGAGGGCAGGGCTCACCGGGAGAACATCATGCGACTTGCAAACGAAGCTTACGAGTCCGGCAACCAGTCCCAGATCGACCGGTTGCTCGAGCTCTGGTCGCGGCCGGAGCAGAAGAGCAACGACTCGATGTCGCTGGATGAGCGCCACAAGCTAGTGTCGCAGAAGCGCAGCGAGTACGAAGAGCTGCGGCGGCAGCTGCGCGGTCTCGAACGATCCGATCTCGGGAAGCTCATGCGCGCCGATCCCCGCAAGCGCCGCCGCGACATCCAGAAGGACAGCGAGCGGATGCGCCGGGAACTCGCCTCGCTTCGACTGCGCCGTCGCCGTCTTCTGCGGAGCCTCGACGCGCTTCGCGAGGAATTGACCGAGATCTCCGACTGACACCGTTTCATGATGTAGGTGACAGGAAGTGCTTGCAGGGTGACCGGCTTGGTCTCCTCGTCGGGTGATTACTGCGATCTAAGGGTGACCGGACCGGTCGTCCTTGATGAGGGGCTGTCCATACCGGCATCAACACCAGACAGTATTCGTGGAGATTCTCGACGTTCGGACGAGATGCCTCCATGAAGCGGCAGCCCCCCAGGTATCGCTATTAGCCTTGGAATCAGCCTTTTCCTATGCGTTGTCCAGCCAGGCGCGGATATCTTCGGCGTGCTCGGTGTAGTGCTCGAAGGTGTTTTCTTTCCAGGCCTCGTCCGGCAAGTCGGGGTGGCGATCGAGGGCTTCTAAAAGCCGTTCGTGGGCCGCGTGCATCTCCCGCCGGGATTCTTCCGCCGTCCAGGTGGCCCGGAGCGCGGCCTCCTGAGTGTTCGCTTCCTCCCAGTCGAATGGCTCGATTTCCTGCCCGGCTCCGAGCGTGTCAGCGACAAGCACCGCCCGGTCGTCCCAGAATGCGACGTGCGCCATCACATCCTTGACCGACCATTCGCCGCAGGCTCCCTCTTCTTCGAGGCGGCCGTCGGGGACACGCTCGAGGATGGCGAGAAGCTCCTGCCAGGATTCGTCTATCCTTTGTTTCGCAACAGTCATGTTTTCTCCTCGTTCCCTTTCATTCAGTGACTCTAGCTACGCATTGTCTCGATCGATTGCTCGATGGAGCGCCCGGGTAGGTGAGCGTCCTCCTATTCCCTGCGCTCCCGGTATCGCGCGACTTTGGCGCGGTTGCCGCAAGTGTTCATGTCGCACCACTTCCGGCTGCGATTGCGAGTTTCGTCAAGAAACAGCCAGTCGCAATCATCGGCGGCGCAAACGCGGAGGCGGGATAAATCCCGCCGGGTGAGCAGCTGGACGGCGGAGTCTGCAATCGGCCAGAGCGGGCGTTCGAGCGACCGGCCTGCGTCGTCCCAGGTCCAGCGGAAGCCTTCTCCCTCGTAGACGAGCTCCCCGGCGGCCACCGCGTTGGCGGCCATTCTCCTGATGATCTGAAGGTCGAAACTCGCCGGGCTGTCGCCGGCCGCGAGCGCTGACGCTATGTCGAAGATGGCCTCGCGCATCGAGAGCGCGATCGCATGCACGGCGTTCGCCTCATACGGCCGTTCCACCGCTTCCGCCATCAGCCGATCGCAGGCGGTCCGGTCGAGCACGCCGGAGGCAGAGGCGAAATGCAGAAGCGCAGGGTAGTCCGGGAGGCTGTCGACCGGGTGCGATCCCCGGCGGGGATCGATCGTATTCGCGAAATCGAGTGCAGTACTGCCGGAATCGAGACTGAAATCGTGGTCGGAATGTTGCATCGTCGGGGGCGCTCTTTATCGTTATATTAGAACAAATGTGCTATACTCGTATGGTGTCAAGATCACTGATCAAGCGTCTCTAGCCTGTTACATTTTACTCCATCGCGTCAATTGTAACGGGCTAAAGGGCTTTGGATAGTGTCGGCACAAGCGGCAGGATGTGGTCTCTCACGTGGACGCGGGAGGCTGCGAAAGGAGTGATGCTGCATGTGGGATCTCCAGGCAATGATGGCTCGGGAGCACCGCAACGATCTGATGACTGAAGCAGAGCGATTGCGGCGCGGCGCAGCGATACATTCAGCGGATCGTGCCAGATTTCGCGACGGTCGTCGCGTGGTCGGACGAGCACTAATCAGAGCCGGACAGGCTCTTCAGACCGACACACGCTAACGGCGACACCGGCGTCCCGAATGTGGTGTGTCAGGCGAGCGCAATGGAGCGCTCGCCTGATGTGTTTTTCTGGGTCGTTGCAAGATATCCCCGTGGTACGATATCAGCATCATACACTCCTCTATCTGACGGGAACGCGCCATGAGCGGTCCGACGACCTTCCCGGGCATGCCGGACTTTCCTGCCCCAACGCCTGTATTTCTCAATCTCCTGACCGACCACTTCGGTACCGAGGCGGCAACGCTACCGATCCTGACCGAGGAGTTCGATCGCAGCGAAGCAAGCCAACGTCCAGCTCGCGTTGGACGCCTATCTTGAGCCCGAGGGCCGCAATGCTCAGCTGATCGGCATCGGCGGCGAGCACAAGCGCCATCGCGGTCTGGGGCTGGCGGACCTGCTGGTCGTCCCGCGCGGCGGCCCGATGGGTTCGAGTCCCTCGTCGAGGGACCGGTCGAATATGTCAACATCGAGCTTGACGAGGGCCGGGTGCTGCCGGGCGGTGCAATCGGGTCTCTACCTCCTCGGTGACGCCGGGACAAAGCTGGCGGCGCTGGTGTCCGGGCCCGGCGAACACACGCCGTTCCCGAAGGTGCGCGTCGAGGTGATCGCCCGGCAGCGGGAGGAGGCCGAAGTCTTCCTCGGCGAGCTGCGGCGGCTGACCCGCGAGCGCAACGTCTATCGCGGCCGGGTCGTCTCCCTGTCGATGGACCACTATGGCCGCTTCGACATGCAGTTCCACCAGATTCCCTCGATCGATAGTGACCAGATTATCCTGCCTCCCGACGTCCTTCGGCGGACCGAGCGCCATACGCTCACCTTTTCGGCCCATCGAGAGCGGTTGAGATCGGCAGGGCAGCATCTCAAGCGCGGCCTCCTGCTCTATGGTCCGCCGGGAACCGGTAAGACGTTGACCGCGATGTATCTGGCCGGCCAGATGAAGGACCGGACGGTTCTGATGCTGACCGGCCGGGGATATGGCCTGATCCCGCGAACCTGCGCCCTGGCCCGTATCCTCCAGCCATCGACGGTTATCTTCGAGGACGTCGATCTCGTCGCCGAGGAGCGCACCCGTCCGAATGCCGCCGGGACGCTCCTGTTCGAGCTCCTGAACGAGATGGACGGGCTCGGCGAGGATGTCGATGTGCTGTTCCTGCTGACGACCAACCGGCCCGATCTGCTTGAACCGGCGCTGGCGGCCCGGCCCGGCCGGATCGATCAAGCGATCGAGATCCCGCCGCCGGACGCCGATTGCCGTCGCCGGCTGCTCGACCTCTACAGCCGCGATCTCAGGCTGAGCACCGAAAGCTGGGATCTGGTCATCGAGCGCACATCCGGCGTCAGCGCCGCCTTCATTCGCGAGCTGATCCGTAAGGCAGCACTCTTCGCCGCCGACGAGTCTCCGTCCGACGATGACATCATGATCGAGGACCGGCACCTGGATGAGGCGCTTCACGAGATGATCAGCATCGGCGGCGACCTGACCCGCAGCCTGCTCGGGGCGACAACCGCCGATGGACGGCCCGTCGATTCGACTGCGAATCCGTAGGGGAATCGATGTGGAAGAGAATGAGGTAGCGCCACGACGATCTCAGCGATCTGCATGTCTGGGAACGATGGATCTCGCCGCCCCTACACATGTCCTACCATTGCCACCGTGGAATTGAATGCCTGTCGCCAGCCGGATCGGAAAATGGGAACGTGCCGCCGTTTGAAGACCTGTTCAGGGGCCTCATAAAGTGAACCGTTCGAGGTCGTGCCGGATGGTTAATTCGCTCTCGTCCGGCCGGGACTGAACAAACACAGCCCTGTGTTCTGCAAACCGGCCGGCCCAGTCTCGGCTAGAGGACGATCTCGAGATCGTCCTCGTCGGGATCGTCGTCGAGGTCGAACCGGATCTCGTCGTCGACGATCTCGTCAATCTCCGGGCTCAGGCTCGCCATCTCGTCGAGAGGACTGGAGTCGGTTCCCGGTGTCGCGATCTCGACCGGCGGGATATTAACGGGCTCGATCTGGATAGCCGTCGGGTCGTCCGGTTCCTCGAAGCTCAGACCCGGGAGCGCCGGGGCCGCATCCTCCTCCGGAGTCTGAGCTTCCGGCCGATAGGTCGAGTCGAGCTCCTCGAACACATCGAGCGAGCTGTCGGCGATGGAGGTCTCATCCTCGCCGTGAGATCTGGCGTCATCGATCAGTCCCTCCAGCGTCTCTCGTTGCGCCAGACCGCCAACCGAGAGCCCTCCAGCGGCCGCGGCGATGTTACGCGCGGCTCCGCGTTTCCGGTTGGCCTGTTGTTCTTGCTCGGAGTCGTTGCCGCTCATCGGGCTTCTGCCTTTCGCTCGCCGGTTGTCGCCATATGCTGATGGAATCCGGAGTTGCCGGTTCTGTCAAGTTTCGGCCGATCCGGTCATAGATGAGGTACAGCCGTGGACAATGGCCCTGTCATCATCGATACAGTGCGGTTTGCGTGGAGCGGGCTATTCCGCCTCGGCGCGCCGGAGGCCGGGCAGGCGGCGGGGCTTGCTGCTGTCTCCCTCTCTGGTGCGGATGCCGAAGAGTCCGAAGAAGAAGTCCACCGACGGCCCGATCATGATCGCGAAGATCAGCGTCCCGATGCCGAACGACCCGCCGAGAAGAATGCCGATGATGACGACGGTGACTCCTATGCCCCAGCGGATGAGCCCGATCCGGATATTCGTGCCGGGTCAGGGCGAGCATGAAGGCGTCGCGCGGTCCGGCTCCGAAGGCCGTCTTGATGTAGAGCGCGGTCGCGAAACCGAGCAGAATGGCCGATCCGCAGAGCATGACGATCTGGACCGGCAGCCAGTTCGCTTTCGGTATCAGGTCGAATCCGAGATAGACGTCGGTCCAGATGCCGATGAAGAACATGTTGGCGACCGTCCCGATGCCGGGCTTGATCCCCATCGCCCAGGACGCCCCGAGGATCAGCAGCCCGACGACGATCCCGGCCGTGCCGAGCGTGAGCGGCGTCTGGAGCGAGATGCCGTGGTGGAAGACAGTCCAGGAATTGGCGCCAAGATCGCTCTGCAACGAGAGCACCATCGCCAGCGCGAACAGCGCCAGCGCCACCATCAGTAACGCGAAATCGGCCGCGAACCGGCCAGGATTCTCGATTCGCTCCCGGAAGCTAGTGTAGGGATGCATGGGCAGGGGAGAGGGCGCAGGGGAGCCAGTTTGTAGTGAACAGCCGGGTTTGTTCGCGGAGCAGAGTGCCCGTGTAGCGGGTCGCGGACGGTGGTGAGGGAGTGCGCAGAACACAGATCATGAGAGCCACCTTAGCAGATTAGCGTCCGACGGTGGCCGGGGCGGGTTCTGCGTCTTCCACCCGGGAGCTGATAGGCGTCGCGACCGGCGTCGCTTCCTCATCATCCTCTGTACCGGCGAGATTCCGCATCATCCAGTCGCCCTGGCGATAGCGCCAGAGATTCATGACCATCAGGACAACCGTGTCGAGCATCATCGCCACGTAGATGCCCTGGAGTCCCCAGTCGAAGACGACGCCGAAGAGGTAGGCCAGCGGCACCCGCAGGAGCCACATCGTCAGCGAGGTCGAATACATCGGGAAGCGGGTGTCGCCTGCGCCGCGCAGGATACCGGCCATAACGAACCCGATCGCCAGCGGCGGCTGGATGAACGCGATCAATCTGAGCGCGTCGACGCCTGCGGTAACGATCGCCGCCTTGTCGTCGCCACTCGCAGCGAACTCCATGATCGGGTGAGCGAAGACGAAGAAGATGACGCCCATCGCGCTCATCCAGGCCAGGCACCAGCGGGTGGCGGTCATGCCGACCTTGCGGGCCCGTTCGGGGTTGCGCGCGCCGAGCGACTGGCCGACGAGCGACGTAGCGGCCATCGAGAAGCCGAAGCCGGGGAACATCGAAAGGAACATGGCGTTCTGGGCGACCTGATTGCCGGCTGTGACGGCCGTGCCCAGCATGAAGACGACGATGACGAAGACGATCTGGCCGCCCGAACGGAGGACGGATTCGCCCATCGAAGGCAGGCCGATGTCGGCAAGCCGTTTCAGCCGTTGCCAGTTCAACTTCCAGCCATCACGGCCGGAAATGGTCAGTCCCCGGCGTCCCTGCCAGAGCAGCAGCCACATGATGGCCGCACCGACGCCGCGGGAGAAGACCATCGCCAGCGCCGCTCCGGTTACGCCGAGTTCCGGGATGAACAGAAAGCCGAAGACCAGGGCATAGACAAGTGCGATGTTGATCACGTTCATGAAGGCGGTGACAACCATCGACGTGCGGGTGTCACCGACGCCGCGCAGCGCGCCGCTGAGGATGAACATGATCGCCATGAAGATGAAGCTCAGCGACGTGATCTGGAGGAACTTCGCGCCTTCGGACACGACGTCCGGTTCGGCTCCGAGTCCGCGCATGACCGGGGCGGCGAGCAGCACGGTCAGTGGAGTCAGGACCAGGGCGAGGATCAGGCCGGCGATCGTCGATTGCTTGACGATGGCGTCGCCTTCGGTGTCAATCCGGCCCGCGCCGAAGGCATGGGCGATCAGCACCGTCGTGCCCATCGAGACGGCGAAGAAGGCGGTGATGACGATGACCTGGACCTGGCTGGCCGTGCCAACGCCGGCGACGGCCGCCGAACCGAGCCGGGCGACCATCAGCGTCGTGATGAACCCCAGCGCGGCCTGCATGAAGTTTTCGAGGATCGAGGGCCAGGCAAGGCCCAGCACGGAACGCCGGATTTCCCCGGCATCAACAACATGTTCGACGGGACCGGGGTTACCCGGCCGCCGGCTCAATACCGTCGACACAGGCATCTCCATTGATGCGCGCAGATAAGAACAAAAAATGGCCCCACCCGAGCCGGGTGAGAACCGATTTGGAAGCCATCGAAGCCTATCAGCGCCCGTGTCGAGGGGTCAATGCGAGGTTCTTCCTATATCGGGACGCGCATAGGATCAGCCTGTGACTTTGAAATCAACGCGTGCTGCATCATCCATTCGTCGCGAAGCATCGAGGATCTCGAATCCGAGCAGGTTCCCATCCTCATCGAAATCGAGAACGACGCCTGGCTTTTCCTCATCGCTCTCGGCAATCTTGCCAGGTTTGAGCCGGATCGTGAGTGTATCCGTCCTGCGATCGTCGACGATTTCCATCACACCAACGCCCTAACTCTAGTACTCACGTCCTGTCTGAGCCTCTTGCTTAGATGTCAGTATTCCCTTATCATCTCTGAAACGATGAGCACAAACTACTGAGGTTCTCGAACGGCGCTGGATAATGAGTATGGCCAAGAAACGAATCTCTGTCTCGATTCTAAGCCCGATGTGTGGCACATCTTCCCGGCACATCGGGCCGCCGGACGGATTGTTTCGCAGCCGATTGTACGTGACGCACAGCTCAGTCTTCGGCTTTGCGTGACAACGGAGTGGCGGTGCTACGATGAGTGATCCTATCGGCACAAACAGAAACGAAAGGGAATACTCCATGACCTCGACGTCCAGTCGGCTCTCGCTACCGGATAGGGCCGGGCTGAAGGCACCGTTCGCGGCGTTGCATCATGTCGCGCTTGTGACGAACGATATGAAGGCGACGGTCGATTTCTACCGGGATGTGCTTGGCAGCGAGATCGCGATGGCGCACCGCCAGGGTGAGAACAACGTCCGCCACTACTTCATCACCGTCGCGCCGAATACGGTCTTCGCCTTCTTCGAGTTCCCCGACGCCGAGCGGCCGGAATGGCTGGAGACGACGAAGCCGAAGTCGAACCGGCACCTCGATCACGTTGATTTTTACGTCAACTCGATCGACGACATTCGCTACTGGGAGAAGCGGCTGGAGGAGCACGGCATCCCGATGACCCGCACGATCGGCGGCGACTCGATCTTCTTCCACGACCCCAACAACATCGTCATCCAGCTCACCGTCGGCCCCGAGGGCAACGAACCCTGGCCGATCATCGACGACCCGGATCCGGCTTACTAGTTCGTAGTAGGCAGGTTGTAGTTTGTAGGAAAACCGGGAAGTAACGCTCAGGATTTCCTACAAACTACGTACTACAACCTACACACTTCCTCAGCTCCAGGCCGTGCCGATGTGCAGGGTGTCGTGATAGTGGACGTCGGAGACGGTGAGCATCCAGAACCAGGTGTTGTCGCCGGAGAGGTCGCTATCGAAGGGCCAGGACAGGAAGCTCATCTGATCGCCGGGGTTGTGCAGCTGCCAGTGCAGCTCGCCGGTGGACAGCACGACATCATCATCGGACTCCTCGTAGGTGAGCCGGACGGCGACGCTGGTCTGGTCGAACATCGGGTCCTCGTCACAGAGCATGACCTGGAAGTACGCATCGCCGACCGTTGCCAGGCCGTTGTTCTGGTAGTAGGTCGGAAAGAGCGAGTTCGGATCCTCGGGATACCAGAACGGACTGTTGTGCGGGCCGTCCGATAGCGCGTTGTAGCTATGGGGAAGGCCGGTGGCGTTGACCGCGTTGACGACCGATTCCTCGCTGACCTTGCAGCCGGCGATGTTGTAGAGATTCGGCTTTACGACGTCGAGCGCCCAGCCCTGGTTGTGGCGCTTGAAGCGATTCTTCTGTTGTTCGCGGAGCAGCGCCGGGATCTCGGTCCCGCGTTCGGAGAAGGCGTGGAAGATCTCGTGCGGGTTAGCGCCCTCCAGCTCGCGGACGGTCGCCGGATCCATGCCACCGGCTGGAATGTACATACCGACGCTGACGCCGTGGATACGGCCGCCGAGGGTCGCGTCGGATCCGATCCTCTTGATGGCGTCATCATTGCTATCCTCTTCCCTTTCGGGAGCACCGAGCATCGCGTAGAAGACGAGTTCGCTGCCTTTGCCAATCGGCAGCCGGGCGAATTCCCTCGCCAGTTCCACGTCGGTGCGGCTGAGGTCGTCGCCGGTCGCCGCGACGCTGCTGTGCAGCGTGAACGGCTGGGCCGCCGCAGTCGAGACGAGGGTCATCAGCAGCATGAGCCCGAGCACGATGCCGAGCATGCGTTTCCGATACATTGGAGATCCCTTTCTGGAGTTCGAGAGACACAAGTTCATCGTGTGCCGTTGCGCAGCGGTCTTCAGGAGCAACACGACTACTTTCAACCTAATCGGGCTCGCGGGCAGCCGGAATCGTGCGGGCTCGCGGCCCCGTTGTCGCACTTTCACGATGAATTGGAATGACCAGTATCAAGTCGTGACAAACAGTCATGGCTTGACAACGATCGCTCGGGACTCATACAATCCGAACAGAAATAGAACATATGTTCTATACGGACGAAGGGTTGGTGCGGGGTTGCAGGCTGAAGACAGCGAACGCTGGGTCATTCACGCCGATCTGGACGCCTTCTTCGCGGCGGTCGCCGTCAAGGAGCGTCCCGAATTGCGCGGCAAGCCCGTCATCGTCGGCGGTTCGCCGGAGGGACGCGGCGTCGTTACCTCGGCTACCTACGAGGCGCGCGCCTATGGCGTGCGTTCGGCGATGCCGGCGGCTCAGGCGATCCGGCTCTGCCCCCAGGCGATCTTCACCCATGTGCCCGGCGATTCGATTCGCTGGCACGCCGAGCGCTTCCGGGAAATCCTGCACGACTTCTCACCGGTTGTCGAGGTCGTCAGTGTCGATGAGGCCTATCTCGACACCGGCGACTCGCGGCGACTCTATGGCGGCGGGGTCGAGCTTGCCCGGTTGCTCAAGGATCGGGTGCAGGCCGAGCTCGGGCTGGTCGTCTCGATCGGCGCGGCGTCGAACCGGCTGGTGGCCAAGATCGCGTCGGACCTCGGCAAGCCGAACGGCTTCACCGTCGTTCCGCACGGCAACGAGGCGTCGACACTGGCGCCGCTGCCGATCGAGCGCCTGCCGGGTATCGGCCCGAAGTCGGCCGTGCGGTTGCAGGAGCACGGCATCACGACGCTCGGCGAACTCGCCGCCGCCCCGGAGCGGCTGATCGCCAGTATCGTCGGCTCCTACGCCGGCTCGCTTCAGGCCAGGGCGCGGGGCGAGTACAACAAGCCGGTCCTGTCGAATCGCGGAGAACGGAAATCACTCGGCCATGGCCGCACGTTCTCGCGGGATCTTCACGGGCTGAATGAGCTGAGCGAGCCGCTGTTCAAGCTCTGCCAGCGGGTAGGGAGCGAACTTCGAGCGTACCGGCTCGTGGCAGGCACGGTCGCGCTGAAAGTTCGGTATACCGATTTCGACACGCGCAGCAAGCAGATGTCCTTCCCTGACCCGACCGACGCTCATCAGGATCTCTATCAGGCGACCTACGAGCTGATGTCCAGGATGCTTGCCGCGCGTGGCGCTCCGGTGAGGATGATCGAAGTGCGGGTGAGCGGGTTGCACCCGGCAACCTATCAGCTCGATCTGTTCGACGCCACTCGCCAGCGGCTACGCCGGCTCAACGGCGCCCTGGACCAGCTCGAATCACGTCATGGCCGCGGGATCGTCCGTCCGGCCTGGATCCAGAGGGAACAGGGATTAGGTAGTAGGGATTAGATGACCTGTCGGGGCGTGAGGTGACTTGCTCATCGCATGAGTTCTCGACGAATCCCTGTTCGCTAATCCCTAGCCCCTACACGGAAAGGAGGTGAAAAGCTGATGAGATATCGACGGAGCGGCGGGATCAATGGCCATGGGCTTGGCAAGCTGCGGACCCCGCGCTATCGCTGGGAGTGCGGCTGTAGCGATCCGCCCGTGCTTCTGGCTCGGTACGAGCCCGGCGGGCATATCGAGATCAAGGTCCGCGACCGCTTCTACTATATGGCGTCAGGCTGCGTGCAGGCGATCTGCCCGAAATGCGGCACGGCCCACATCCTCGATCTTCGGTCCCCGGAGAGCGGCCCCGATCCGCTTCCGGTGGTCGGCGCAGACCCCGGCAATGGTTGGGGTTAGCGGCATTCCTTCTCCACTAACGGCTTAGAGCCGATCCAATCGAAATACGTGAGAGCGCCAGAGCGCCACCGCTCCCGGTGGGGCCAGATGCGTTGATGCCTGTCATCCCGTCCGGCCGCCCGGGAGCGGGAAGGCAATAGCATGAATACCAACTGGCTCACCGATCTGGCGAAGCATTCGGCTGGAGATTTCGAAGCAACCAGTGAAATGGATAGAGAATTATCGGCCCTGGCGGTTCGGGCCAGGCGGGACGACGCTCGCTGGCGGCTATTCAGCGAACTCGCCTGGAAGATCGAGCGGTTCGTCCTGCGTTTCCGCTCCTGGGATATCGAGCCGTTCGATCTGGACGACGTCGTTCAGGAATCGTATCTGGTCTTTCTCGAGACCATTCGCCGCTGGCGTCATCAGTCTGTCGGTCAACCACCCAGTGGATATCTCTACTACTTCCTCGATGTCTTTCCCCTGTGGCTCGCCAGCGCTGTCCGGCGCTGGCGCCGCCCGGCTCGTCCAGCGGTCGTGAAGCGCGCCCCGAACAGCAGCGAAGATGCGAGCGACGCGGCAGTCATCGACGAATTCTGCCGGAACCTCGGTCCGCAGGAGTCGACTCTCCTTCGGCTCCGGGTCTACAACGGTCTGACCGTGCCGCACGCTGCCCGGACGATGGGCCTCGCCCGCCGAACGGCCTACCGCCGCTGGAACCGCGTCCTTGAGGTCGGCCGCGATTATCTGGGGAAGGCGGGATGACCGAGTTTGTAGGAAATCCACGAACGGCAGTGAGGCTCCGACTTCTCACTACAACCTGCGTACTACGAACGACACACTCCCCGCCTACTTCCGAAACCGCGCCATGTAGCGTTCGGCGGCGGCCTGTGATTCGGGGTCGTTGCGGGCGGCGATCAGGGCGTGGGCGTCGGACCAGGCGCGGTCGACGGCGACCATCGCCGACGTGACGGCGTTGACATGGCGCTTCGTCGCCTCGAGCGGGAGGGCCGGCATCTCCGCCAGTGACGCCGCCAGGGCCTCGACCTCTCCGTCCAGCTGATCCGCCGGTACGACCCGGTTCAGGAACCGAAGCTCTCGTGCTTCGGGCGCGTAGAAGGGCCGGCAGGTCATCACCAGCTCCTTGGCCGCTGCCGGCCCGATCTCCCGGACAAGCCGGGGAATGCCGCCCCAGGCCAGCGGGATGCCCAGGTCGACTTCCGGGATCGAGAAGCGGGTGTCCTCGGCGGCAACGCGCAGGTCGCAGGCCGCGGCCAGGACCATCGCCCCGCCGACGCAGTGGCCGTGGATCTTGGCGATCGTCACGGCCCGCATCGCTTCAAGCGCGTCGGCCATCTGGCGGCCGCGATCGGAACGCCGGTGGATCGGCTGATCATCCATCTCCGCGAAGCCGGTGACGTCGGCTCCGGCCGAGAACGCCCGGCCATTGCCGGAGACGATGACGACTTTGACCTCGGTCTGGCTGTCGAACCAGCGCGCCGCTTCGACCATCTCCTCGAGCAGCTCGCCGCTCAGGGCGTTGAGCTTGTCCGGCCGGTTGAGCGTGATACTCCCGCGCGCGCCTTCGGCTTTGACGACCAGTGTGTTGAAATGCGGCATCCCTCTCCACCTTTCCTTCTCTACGCCAGTATACGGTGGAGGCTCCCGGCGTATATCGCAGGCCCGGGCGGATTCGGTTTGTTGCATCGTCAGCAGTTCTTACTCCTTTCTGCGTTTGCCTATCGAGCGATTCGCGGATAGACTGCTCGTGCGGCACACACATATGCGTATGTATGCGGAAAGATCGTCGGCCTGGGGCTTGTGGAGTGGGTGACGGTCGGAAGGGGTTTATCGTGCCCTGCAGCACGCTCCATATTCTGGTTGTTTGCGGCCTGCTGGCGACGTTCGTTCCCATGCTGACGATTCAGCCAGCCATAGCAGCCGGGAGCGTCGGCACCGGCACGCCAGCCAGCTGCACCGAAGCGGCGTTCGACGCTGTACTGGCCGGAGGTGGCTTGATCACGTTCAATTGCGGGCCCGGCACGACAACGATCGATCTGACAGTAGAAAAGGCCATAGCGAACAATACTGAGATTGACGGTGGTGGTCAGATTGTCCTTGGGATGAATGGGAACGACCGGCACTTCTATATTGCGCCTCCGGCAACGCTACGGTTGGAAAACATCCGTCTTACTGCCGGCTCCGTTGATGGAGATGGCGGGATCATCCTTAACGATGGAACCGTCATCGCTCATGACGTCATCTTTGGTGGCGGTTTCGCTGACGGATCTTTGGGTGTCGATGGTTTTGGCGGGGCTATCCGCAATGACGGCACGCTAGTTGTGACCGACAGCACGTTTACGACCAATCGTGCTACTGCTTGTGGAGGCGGGCTCTACAACAGCGGTGCGTCGACGATCACGGGGAATACCAACTTCATCGGCAATCTCTCAGACACGTCAGTTGGCGGCGGTATCTGTAATGCTGGTGGAACTGTTCTCATCCATCCTGGAGCTACATTCGACGGGAATTCGGCTCAGGATGGCGGTGCGATTGCCAACGTCAATGGAGGCAGTATGACCATCGATGGCGCGAATTTTGACGATAGTAATGGCCGTAAGCGACGGCGGCGCAATCTACAATACAGACAAGCTGGTATCGGCAATATCATGCTCAGAAACAGCACGATAACGCAGAGTCACGCCGGCGATGAGGGCGGCGGAATCTGGAACAGCGTGCAGCATGGTCGTCATATCATCTGAGATTCGAGACAGCGAAGCCATCAGCGGATCGGGTGGATGCGATCTTCAATGCCAATGCCGGCAGCGTCACGATCTCCCGCAGTACATTCGAAGGCAACTCGTCCGGATTCCGGGGTGGCGCACTCCGCAATGGAGGCACGGCGGCGATTGAAACCAGCACTTTCTCGAACAACTTCGCAAGCAATCAAAGGTGGCGCTATCGTCAATCACGAAACGATGTTCGTCAACAATAGCACGATCGCTTTCAACAACTCTGGCCTGGCCGGGGTGGAATTCGCAATGCGTCTGCTGGAACGCTCACGATGACGAACACCATTGTTGCGAACAACTCCAGTGGTGGAGACTGTTCCAATTCCGGCACCTTCAACTCGGGCGATTACAACCTGGATTCGGACAGCACCTGTCCGATCAACATGGCCAACGACATAAGCGGCGGCAATGCTGACCTGCAATCTCTGGGCGACAACGGCGGCACGACGGATACGTATCTCCCCGGTCCGGGCAGCGATGCCATCGACAACGGGCCAGCCACCTGCTCTTCACCCGACCAGCGTGGTCAGGTGCGGCCGCTGAATGGAGTTTGTGAGATCGGGGCGGTCGAGATCATCCCGCCAGCAGATGTCTGCGTCAATCTCTGGACTGGCGTTCTTCAGCAGCCGAGGGGCGGCGCATGCGACGGTTCTAATCTCCGCAAGGTCGTCTTCGAAGATAATGGCCCGCACTATCTGTGTGCGAACCTCTATACCGGCACCCTGTCGTACAGCTACGCGTCGACCTGCCAGCCATATAACCTGCCGGCGATCGTGATGCCGGATCAGGCGCCGCTGGATGTCTGCCTGAAGCACTACACCGGCCAGTACCGGCTGCCGCGTACCGGGCAGGCTTGCACGGCTGCGGAGTACGAGACCACACTCCAGTAGGAAGAGCGAATGCAAGAGGCGCCGCATCAGCCGACGCGGCGCCTCTTTCGTTAACCGGATCGGTAGGTCGAGCGGTTGGCTACTCCACTACTCGTAGCGTAGCGCTTCGGCAACCGGCACCGACGCGGCATTCCGTGACGGGATGATCGTCATCAGGATTGCGGCGACCAGGGCGATTCCCAGGAAGATCCCGATCTGACTCCAGGGCACGACGAAGCTATCGAAGTCCGCGCCGACTTCGGACGATGTGATCAGATTACGCGACAGGATCAGCCCGAGGATCAGACCCGACAGGACGCCCAGCGTCGCGACGACCATCGCCTCGATCAGGAACGTGGCCGCGACCATGTTCCGCTGGAACCCGATAGCCCGGAGCATGCCGATCTGCTGGCGCCGCTCGACGACAGCCCGGAATGAGATCACGCCGAGCGCCGCGATACCGACCAGCAGTCCGAGGGCCATGAAGCCCTGGATCAGGTCGATGAATCCGGTTTGAACCTGGGCCTGCTCTTCTAACTGTTCCTCCATCGATTCCGCCTGGACGCCGCTCTCGACCAGCGCCGACTCGATCTCACGGGCGACCTCGCGGGTGTGTTCCAGGCTGCCATCGGAGAGCTGGAGGTAGATCTGATTCACATCCGGGGTTCCGTAGAGATCCTCGATGACCTGGTTGTTCATATAGAGCCCGAAGATCGTGCTGATCTCGCTATCGACGATGCCGATGATCGTGATCGTCGTCGACCGGCCGGAGCTGGGGTCTTCGATTTCCACCTGGATCGGTTCCAGGCTCTTCGTATCGGAATCGGTGGCGCTGAGCGGGACGAAGAACTGTTCGTCGCTCGATCCAAAGCCACCTCCGACGGAGAACGTGTCGATGACTGCGACAGTCGGATCGTTGGCGATCGCCTCCCAGACGGCCTCATCGCTGTCGTAGCCAGGGGCGCGGTATTCGATCGGCATGACCGTGTTCTCGGCGTAGGCCTGGTCGACGCCGTTGAGCGGCGTGCGTTTCCAGTTCTCGGTCCCGAGTCTCCGAACCTGGCTGTTGTCATAGACGATCTGGTTGACGTTGCCGATCGCCTGAATATCGCTGGTATCGACGTCGGTGTTCGCAAGTGCGTCCTCGATGTCGCCAACCGGATTGGACGGGTTGGTGACGACCTGGATATCCCAGCCTCCGGTCGCGTTTTCGGTCGTGAAGAGCTCGACGAAGTTGGCGTTTAGCGTAGCCATCGTGACGAGCGAGAAGACGATCAACGAGAACATCGCCAGCGTCAGGCCTGTTTTCGTCTTCGATGCCAGCGGATAGGCGACGGCGGTCTTGACCGCCGGCACCCAGCGCGAGAATGCCCGGCCGAGCTGGGCCGCGATCCAGACGGCGATATCCGCGTTCCAGAGCACCAGCAGCGTGGCGAAGGTCACCATCATGATGCCGGAGATGAAGAACATCTCGAAGTCGCCTTCGAGGTTATTCGGCGTTATCGGATCGAAGATGTCATGCAGGATGCCCTGATCAGGAGCCAGCCACCAGAGCAGCATGACGAACGACACGACGGTAAACACCGGGCGCTCCGGCAGCCAGCGCCGCAGGATCAGCATCAGCCCGATCGCAGCCAGCGAGAGACCCAGCGAGAAAAGCGCGAGGCTCCACGATTCCCCACCGCGCCATCCCCAGCCAAGCAGCATCAGGATCGCACCGACCGGCATCAGCAACGGTCCCCAGCCGATATAGAACGCCGTGACTCTGGCGATCCAGATGACCAGCCTGAACGGGTACATGATCAGATTCGGGATGAGCTCCAGTGGGAAGAACACCAGGCTGATCAGGTACATCCCGATGCCGGGGATCTGCGGGCCGAATCGCGGGATCTTCTTCCACCAGCGCCAGCGCGGCCGCTGCCCGCCGGTGCGCGCCGGCTCAGGGATATCCCGGATGGCGGAGACGATATTGAGCCGCGAGGCACGAGCGGACGCAAAGATGATCGTGATGAACGTTACCGTCACCCCGAGGCAGTACGCCACGGCCAGCGAACGGAACGTCCAGTGGGGATTGATCGAGAAGAATTCGCCGACGAGCCGGTCGAGGATGCCGACCATGATGAAGGCGACACCGACGCCGGCGATCGCGCCGACGAGGGCCGATCCGAGGTCGTAGAGCGTTCCTTCGGCGACGAATTGCTGGACGAGCTGCCCCTGGCGCATGCCGACGGCGCGGGCCATGCCCATCTCCGGCCGCCGCTCGGATGCCAGCATCGTGAAGATCAGGAAGATCAGCAGGACGCCCGCCGCGATCGAGAACAGGCCCAGAACGAGGAAGAGACTCAGGAAGATACTGCCGGCAAGCTCTGCTTGTTCAACGGCGGTCGCCTTGACCGGGTTCACCCCGTATGGCGTGCCTTCGAGATAGCTCTCGAGCTTCGTCTCGGCATCGTCCGAGTGGGAAACGCTTCCTTCTACCCCGCCCGGCAGGGTGACCGCGATGTAGCGGGCCTGTCCTTCGAGGCCGGAAAGCTCCTGAACGCGATCGATCGGCATCGCGAGGCCGTTGTTGCTCGGGCCTGCCTGGGTGCCGAATGCGATGCCGGTCAGGATCGAGTCCTGGCCTATTGCGTAGATCTCGATTTCCTGGGGAACGTTGTTGATGACGATGCGGACGGTGTCGCCCTGCTCGGCTTCCAGATCTCTGGCGAGTGTTTCCGATATGACTGCCTGGTTCGGGCCGAGCGCCGAGAGGTCGATCGATCCACCGCCGGGCGTCTGTATGCCGCCGACTGATTCGACCGCAGCCATGTCGAGGCCGGTCAGGATAGCCGACGGTTCGCTGAGATGGGCCTGCCCGTCTCTCAGCGAGATGACCGGCACATCGACGGTCAGGACAGGCATGAAGGTCTCGAAATCGGGATCGCCCTGGAACTGCGTTGAGAGTTCGTTTGCCAGATCCGCCGGGATCGGTTCGTTGTTGACCGAGAGACTGCCTGAACCTCCGGCTTCACCGACAAAGCCCACACTTATGTCGACTCGATTGAGACTGTCGTAGGTGACTCCCTTGATGCTGTGATCGAGCGTGTCGCCCGTCGTCAGGGCCGACGAGATGATCAGGGTCGCCAGCATCAAGCCCAGGATGATCAGGATCGTCTGGGCTTTGCGGCGCGGCGGGTTGCGCAGCGCCATCTTGAAGATGACCGGTCTGAACAGTGCTATCGCGGCAATCGAGACGAGGCAGATGCCCACGATGACAGCCAGCACGATGAGGATCCAGTTCATCGAGAGGCCGAATATGTTATCCATCGAAGAAGATCCTTTGGTTAGCGCACGTGAGTGAACGGCACCGGGTTAGGCGGAGAGATCGGCAATTCAGCTCGCGGGGATGGCGTCGAAGCTAGTCGGTGAACTCCTCAGCGAAGCTGTCGCCTTTGAATGATTTGGCAACCGGTTCGTCGGAGATGATCTCGCCGTCGCTCATGCGGACGAGCCGCTTGCAGACACCAGCGACCCGGGGATCGTGCGTCACGATGACGAACGTCTGATTGTTGCGCTCGTTCAGCTCCCGCATCAAGTGCATGATCTCGGCGGCATTCTCCGAGTCGAGCGAGCCGGTCGGCTCGTCAGCCCAGATAATGGCCGGTTCGTTGACGAGGGATCGCGCGACAGTGACGCGCTGGCGCTGCCCGCCGGAGAGTTCGGCCGGCTTGTGGCCTGCCCAGTTCCGCAGGCCGACCTGATCCAGCATCGCGATCGCCTTCTCGCGGGCCGCCGATGGCTTGACCCCACTGACGACGAGTGGGAGTTCGACGTTTTCGACCGAACTGAGGACGGGCAGCAGGTTGAATGTTTGAAAGATGAATCCCATGCTCTTCGCGCGGTAGTCGGTGCGCTCGTTGTCGGTCATGTCGGCCAGATCGGTGCCATTGATCTTGACCGTACCTTCGCTGACGGTGTCAAGCCCGGACAGGCAGTTAAGGAGCGTCGTCTTACCCGACCCGGACGCGCCCATGACGGCAACCATTTCGCCGGGATTGACTACGAAGCTCACGTCCTTGAGTGCATGAACCCGGACGGCCCCGGTGTCGTAGATCTTGTGGACGCTGGTTGCCTCGATGGCGGCATGGCGGGTGGAGCGTTCGGTATTCTGAGGTTGGCGCTGAGAGGTCTCAACGGACATGGTCGAAGTCCCTTCCTGTCGACCGTGGGCCGATCGGCATTGATCGACGCGCGAATGGAAAAACATGCGAAGCGTGCCGCGAACGCCGCGACACGCATACCCGCACTGATTGTGCCACAGGGTCATCAGTTCGGTTATCGTTATTCCCGAAAAGTAGGGCTAACCCCACCAGACGTTCTAAATTATGTCAAGACACTCGCGTTTCAGCGTGAGCGCCTCTATGGTCTTTGCTCCGAGCGTTCCACGTGAAACAGTGGCTCGTTGAGCCACTATCCGATGCCTGAGGGAGCTTCGCTGTCTGGCAACTTTCGAGACGCCTCCTCCACCGGGCAAGGAATTGCTTGCCCTGTAACAAGATGTCGAATCGGTTCTCGCACGCCCTGCTGCCGCCGAGCATTGTCCTGCCGGAACCACTCCCGCGAAATCGCAGAATGGGAGTTGGAGTCCTCACCGGCAATGGGGAGATGATGGGGCGGGCTCCACCGGTGCTCGCGGTCACCGGTCCCTGTTAGCGCGTGCATCGATCCTTCGCCGGAGTTCATGGTCGCTCCAGGCGCAAGTTCCCGGACGGCGTATGCGATGGGTTGTTGCCAGGGGCGACATTGCCTGGTGATGTCCGAGGCCGTCGCTGTTTCTGGCATCATGGAAACCCTCGGGGATGAACCATACCCCGGGAATGTAGCGGTCGATACGGGGTTCGAGCGTTTCACGTGAAACATTGATGAGAGATGTTTCACGTGAAACATCAGGCGCTATTCTCGCCGAGCTGACGCTCCGTCGCTTCCGAAAACTGCCGCAATCGCGACTCCACAAGGCCGAAGATGCTTTCCGGCGGGTACCTGCCTTCATCGTCCAGCCGGCCGGCCCGGGTACCGGTGAAGAGTTCGAGCGCATTCTCTACGCGGGCGACCGGATACAGATGAAACTGGTTCGCCGCCACTGCCTCGACAATTTCCGGCCGAAGCATCAAATTGACGGCATTGGCCTCCGGGAAGACGACTCCTGAGTTCCGGTCAGCCCCGATCCCGGCAGAGTTCGAAGAATCCCTCGATCTTTTCGTTCAATCCCCCGATGGCCTGCACCTCGCCACGCTGATTGACCGAACCCGTAACGGCCAGGTCCTGCCGGAGCGGCAAACTGGAAAGGCTGGAGACCAACGCGCAGAGTTCCGCAAGCGACGCGCTATCCCCTTCGACTGGCGAGTATGTCTGCTCGAACACCAGGCTCGCCGTCAATGAGAGCTGCCGCTCGCGGCCGAACATCTCACCAAGATATCCGGCAAGGATAAATACGCCCTTGCTCTGGATCGGTCCGCCAAGTTCCACTTCGCGGTCAATGTTGATGATCCCTTGCTGGCCCGCAAACGACCGCGCCGTAATCCGAACGGGCGAACCGAAGGCATAGCCGGACTGCGCCATAACCGTCAGGCCGTTGATCTGCCCTTCAACCTCGCCCGCGGTGTCGATCATGATCGTCCGATCGATCAGCATCTCGCGTAGACGCTCGGCGCCGTATAGCGCCCGTTCTCGCCGCTTGGTAATCGCTTGCTCGACCGTATCGCCCGTCGTGGAGGAATACCCTTCCGCGCTGGCGATCTGCATTGCTTCACGCGCAAGATCGGCAAGCGGCTCAAGCTCGACGCTCATCCGCCGCTGATCTCCGGCCAGCCGTGACGCATACTCGAGGATCCGTGCAACGCCCGACGGGTCGAGCGGCGGGCGGTTCTGGTCCCGGATGGATACAAGAAAGGAGGCCAGAGCCTGAGTGATCTCGCGGTCGCGCTTTGCCGTTGCCTGAAACTCTGCTCGAACCTTGAAGAGACTGGCAAATTCCGGGTCAAGCGCCGCAGCCATCGCGGCGAGTTGCCCATCCGCAAGCAAGATCACCTTGATGTCGAGAGGAATCGGTTCCGGTTCGAGGGAAGTCGTCGCAATCGTGCCGGCTAGCTGCCCGAGTTCTTCGATTCGGACCAGCTTTCGCTCCAGAGCGTGTTTCAAGCCGTCCCATGCGAACGGGGCACTCAGGACGTCACGCAGGCTCAGGATCAGAAACCCCTGATTCGCTTTCAGCAGCGCGCCAGGGCGGATCATTGTAAAGTCGGTGACCAGGGTGCCCATCACGCCGCGACGCTCGATGCGGCCCACGAGATTGCCATAAGTCGGGTTTTCTTCGAACAGCACCGTCGGAGATGTCTCGCCATGGTGATCGACAATGACATTCACTCGATAGCGGCGAAAAAACTCATCGGCGATGACGTGTTCCCGCGTCTGGGCAATTCCGGCCAGACCATCGTCGTCGGGGGACTGCCGGAAAGCTGGAAGGTGATTGGTGATGTCGTTTGCCACTTCATCAAGGTAGGACAGAATCGACTCGTTCTCGGCATAGTGCTCGCGGAGGGTCTCGAAGTAGACCTCGACAACCTGGTCGGCGATGCCGCGATCAAGATCGCGAAGCGCGCCCCGAGCTTCCCGTTCGATCTCCCGGATGGTGCGAAGCGTGCGCTCGAGATCAGCATTCAACTCGATCCGCGTGGCGTTCAGCCGCTCTTGCTCTTCCTTTGGAAGCTGTGCGAACTCCTCTGGCTGCATTGGATGATCTTCGGCAATCGGCACGAGCCCGAGGCCTGCCTGAGACTGGATAACGGCAAATCCAACCGATCTAGCTCGCTGACCAAGCTCTTCGAAGGCCTTATCCCGGCGCTCCGCGAAGCCCTCGAACAGAATCCGCCGGCGCTCCTCGTACGGCTCGGCTTCAAACGCCTTCGGAATCTCAACCCGCAAATCTTCAATTGCTCGCTCGATCGCCAGCTTGAACTCCCGTGCTTCGCCGCTAGGGACCCGTATCGCCCGGGGATGGTCCGGCTCACCGAAGTTCATGACGTAGCACCAGTCACAACACGGATCGAGATGCTCGACCGTCGAATTCAGCAACCAGTGGATATATCGATCCATCTCGACCCGGCTGTTACCGACGGCAACCACATGAAAATCCATGCCTGCTTCCACACCGAATCGGAGGGCCTCGATCGCCCTCCGCTGGAGCTCCTCAGGGACAGGGTCGGCAGTCATCGAGAAGGAGTCGCTTGAACACGTCCAGCGGACGAGATCGGCACTGAGACGGGAAACAGGAGAAGGTGACATAAAGAACTCCTCTGGTGACCGAGTTAAGTGCTGCGGGCCGGGACTGGAGTAAATCGAAGATTGGTCGCGTAGCGCCGGTTTCCCGAACTTTCAGCGCAATCATCGTACACTGGAGTCATCGAGGTGCCATAGCGAATGAAGCCGCAGGAGAACAGGTCTACATAAGCAGCATCACAAGCCTGGAGGTCGAATGAGCGAACTCATTGAAATGCAGTGCGTCGCCTGTCGTGCGGATGCACCCCCGGCTACAGCCGAAGAGATTGAACGCTGGTTGTCTGATGTTCCCGACTGGGACCTCATCAAAGTCGACGATATTCCTCGGCTGCGACGCGCATTCAAGTTCCGGAATTTTAGACAAGCCCTCGAGTTCACAAACCTGGTCGGCGAACTGGCGGAGGATGAGGGGCACCACCCGCGGATTACTACCGAGTGGGGGAAAGTGACCGTTACCCTCTGGACTCACGCGATCAAGAGCCTGCACCGGAATGACTTCATTCTCGCGGCAAAGATCGACCGGGCCCTGATCGAACACGAGTCTGACAGCTAGGCCGGGCTCCGGTAGCCAACTCATCAGGCTAGAATCAGACAGCGTTGCCGGCCGGAACCGGCACCGGCAGGCAATCGAGAGGATTCTGTCTTGGCTCTATCCAACGATCAGCTGAACCAGATTCGCGCGGCTTCCGGCCGCAAGGTCGACGATGTCTGTGATCTCACGGTCCAGATATGCAATGTCCCGGCGCCCACCGACTTCGAGCGCGAGCGAGCAGAGTTCGTTGCCGGACTATTGCGCCAACGCGGCTACGAACCGGAGATTGACGACGTCAACAATGTCTACGCCCGTCGAGGCACCCGTGGTGGGCCGGTGCTGCTGATCGACGCTCACCTGGATACCGTCTTCCCTGCTGGTACCGAGATCAATGCCCGCCGCGAGGGAGATTGGCTCTATGGCCCCGGCGTCGGTGACAACAGTCTCAGCCTTGCCGCGATGCTGGCTACCCTGGACATCCTCGATGAACTGCAGATCGAGACCGCCATCGATGTCGTTGCGGTTGCGACCGTCGGCGAGGAAGGGCTGGGCAATCTCAGGGGTGCCCGTGCCGCCGTCGATCGTTATAAGGAAAGAGGCGAGCTGGCAGGTCACCTGGTAATCGACGGGCATCTCGGCCGGGTCGTCCATGTCGCCGTCGGTTCCAACCGCTGGCTCGTGACGGTCAACGGTCCGGGCGGACACTCCTTCGGGGCATTCGGCACGCCGAGCGCCATCCATGGCCTGGGCCGGATTATTGCCGCGATCGCTGACATCAAGGTACCCGCGAATCCCAAGACCACATTCAACGTCGGCACGATTTCCGGGGGCACCTCGGTCAACACGATCGCCGCCTCAGCTTCGGCGCTTGTCGACATGCGCTCGACCGACGCCGACGAGCTCGAAAAGCTCAGCGCCCAGGTGCGGAAGATCGTCGAAACGAAGCCCGGCAAGGGACTGGACAGCGTCATTGAGATCGTCGGCGAGCGCCCGGCCGGTGGGATGCCGAAAGACGCGCCCTTCGCGAAGCTGGCCGCGGACGCGATCCGGTGGGTTGGCCTGAATCCCGAGTACCAGGCGTCCAGCACCAACATGAACATCCCGGTCAGCCAGGGCGTCCCGACCATCTGCGTCGGCATCTCGCACGGCGAACGCACCCACACTATCCACGAACAGGTCCCGGTCGGCCCGATCCCTGACGGCCTCGCCCAACTCGTGCGGTTGACCGTCGAGGCTGCCGAGATGCTGGCAAACGAGTAGGGGCGGACATCAGTCCATCTTCAGCCGTGCCTGGTTGATCGCTACCGGCGGGGTGAGGCGTTGGCCTTCGTGGGATTGGTGTTGGATCTTCCGGACGACGTCCATGCCGTCGACGACCCGGCCGAAGGCGGCGAAGCCCTGGCCATCAGGGTTGCGCATGCCGCCGAAGTCGAGCGACGGCTGATCTCCGATACAGAAGAAGAAGTCGGAGACGGCGCTGTCGGGCGCGAAGCGAGCCATCGAGATTGTGCCGTCGAGGTGCTTCAGGCCGGTCGAGGTCGTCCGTTCGAGCAGGATCGGATCGTTGCGCTCGCCCTCGCGCTCGGGGTCGATCCCGCCCTGGATGACCTCGATCCGGATCTCGTCGTTCGGCTGGTTATCCGGCGTCACCGTCCGGTGGAAGCGTCCACCGTCATAGAATCCACTCTCGACATAATGCAGGAAGTTCGCTGCCGTTCCCGGTGCGCGTTCCGTATCGATCTCAACGGTGATCGATCCCTGTTCGGTTTCGATGATGACCTGGGGCAAGCTCCCGGTGACACTCATGAGGACTCCTTACGGCGCTTCCAATCAGTCTGACAGCCAACCAGCGAACAACATCTTAAAGGTCGGGCTCATCCCCACTCGCGTACGTATGTATACCCCGAGCGGGGTAGGGACGAGCCCCACCCCGCACAACGAAATCGAAAGGCGCTCTTATCCAACTGGCGGCAGGCTGCTGGCCTCGACCTTGTCGTTGAAGGCTGGGACATCGCTTCGGTAGATGCTAGAAAGCCCTTCCAGACTACCGGCGGTCTCTTCCGAGACTGACTGGAAGACGTTGTGCATCTGCTGGGTCGGCGCGCTGTCGCCCTCGTCGACCATCGCCGCAAGCGTCTTGAACTTCTCGACGACGGCGTTCGCGCCGCGTTTCCGGCCATGCGGGTCGAGATTCACCAGATGGCTCTCGATCTCCGTGAGGTCGTCGATCAGTTTCTTGCCCTGACTCTTGATCTCATCGGATGCGCCCTCCCGCTCGATCACTGATTCGATCTGATCCTTGGTTCTCCGAATGCGGTTGGCCGACTCGTGTATCTCGCTGATCTTCGCACGCATCGCCAGCTTCAGATCGCGCTGCTCGACAAGGTCCTCCCGGGACCACGGCAGACGCGGGTCCGGCAGGACAGACACAGACTGTGTGTGCTCAGACCCGCCAACGGCGAGCGTTGCCTGGTAGGTACCCGGAACCGCTTTAGGCAGCAGATTCTCGGGTAAACTGTCGCCATCTTCGAGCGTTACCGGCTGGTTGTAGCGATAGTTCCAGACGAAGCGATTCATTCCCGCTGCCGCCGGCAGATGGGGGACGGTATCGGTCGCGCTGCTGTATGACGCGACCTCGTTACCCGCCTCGTCGGCGATCGTCAGGGTGATGTCTTCTGCCGGATTGGAACCCAGCCAGTAGTGGAAGATGACGCCCTCGGGAGGATTCTGCCCCGCATCCAGGAACTTCGGCTTGTAGACGCCGCTTGGTGACTCGAGCATTTCCAGCCCAACGGTCACCGGCCCGGCCATCAGGAAGTTCATGTCCGGCTTCGGGTTGTGGAAGTCGACCATCCGGCCGTACATCTTGTAGCGGGTCGTCTCCCGGGGCTCGAAGAGGTGGGCGGGCTCGCCGGTGATCTCGTCGCTGAGCTGGTAGAGCGGCGAGAGGTCGTCGAGAATCCAGAACGAGCGGCCGTGGGTCGCCGCGATCAGGTCAGTGCCTTCGATGATGACGTCGTGGATCGGGCAGACCGGCAAGTTGGACTGGAACGGCTGCCAGTTCTGGCCGTCGTCGAACGAGACATGCAGGCCGACCTCGGTCCCGGCAGAGCAGGCCCTTGCGGTTCTGGATCCTCGCGGATGACCCGGGTGAACTGATCCTCCGGGATGCCGTTGGTGATCTTCGTCCAGCTCTGGCCGTAGTCGCTCGTCTTGTAGAGGTACGGTGCCGGGTCGCCGTGCATGTAGCGGATGACCGCCAGGTAAGCGGTCGCCTCGTCGTGCGGGGAAGGCTCGATGATCGAGACTTTGCTCCACTCGGGCATCAAGTCATCACCGGGCGTGATGTTCTCCCAGTTCTGGCCGCCGTCCTTCGAGATATGGACCAGCCCATCGTCGCTGCCGGCCCAGAAGAGGCCCTGACGATGAGGAGACTCGCGGAAGGCGAAGATGTTGCAGTACATCTCGGCTGCGCCGCGCTCGGCGGTGATCGGCCCCCCCGACACCTGGAGCTTGTCGGGGTCGTTGCGTGTCAGGTCGGGGCTGATGACTTCCCAGTTGGTGCCCTCGTCGGTCGACTTGTGCACGTGCTGGGAGCAGACGTAGACGGTGTCCGGGTCGTGGGGCGAGATCTCGATCGGGAAGGTCCACTGGAAGCGGTACTTCTGGCGGAAGGCGCCATAGCCGAACACCTCCGGCCAGACGGTGACGTTGCGGACCTGCCGGGTGCTCGGGTTCCAGGAGAGCAGGCGTCCATCGCCGGGACCGGTACCGATGCCGCCGCCATAGACGGTATAGGGCTCTTCCGGCTTGATCGCGATGTAGCCGGACTCTCCACCACCTGGTTCGACATAATCCTTCCAGGTGATCGCTCCCTCGAAACCGATGCTCGGGACCATCATCGCCCAGTTGTCCTGCTGGGACCCGTAGACGTTGTACGGCGTCCGGTGGTCGGTCGTCACATGATAGAACTGCGCCGTCGGCTGGTTCAGGATCGATGACCAGCTCTTCCCGCCGTCATAGGAAACGCATGCCCCGCCGTCATTGCCCTGATCATCCGGTTCGAGTCGTTCGGGCCGATCCACATCGCGTGGTTGTCGCCATGGGGATCGCGACGCTGGTGAAAGACTCGCCGCCGTCGATCGACTTCCAGAACTGGACGTTGAGATTCCAGAGGGTGTCAGCGTCGTTCGGGTCGGCCACGAGGTGCATGTAGTACCAGGGCCGCCGCCGGAGATCGGGGCTATCGGCCAGCTTCTTCCAGGTGTCGCCGTAGTCGTCAGAGCGGAAGATCGCGCCGTCCTCGTGCTCGACGATTGCCCAGACCCTGCCAGGCCGGGCCGCCGTCGTGGCGATCCCGATCTTGCCGACCAACCCCTCCTGGGGGAGCCCCGAGTTACGGGTGATCTCCTGCCAGGTATCGCCGCCGTCGGTCGAGCGCCAGAGCCCGCAATCTTCGCCGCCGCTCTGGAGGGTGTGGTGGTAGCGCCGCGCCTGGAGGATCGAGGCATAGAGAATCCGCGGATTCCCGCCGTCCATCGCGATATCCGGCGAACCGGCCCGGTCGCTCTTGTAGAGCACCTTCGACCAGCTCTCGCCGCCGTCGGTCGAGCGGAAGACGCCCCGCTCCGGGTTCTCGGCGAAGGCGTTGCCGAGCGCCGCGACGTAGACGGTATCCGGATCATTGGGGTGGATGACGACGTCGCCGATATGCCGGGTAGCGGCCAGACCCATATTCGCCCAGGTCCGGCCCCCGTCCGTCGATTTGTAGACGCCGTCGCCGTGGGAGACGTTGCTGCGGATTGTGACCTCGCCGGTCCCGGCATAGATAACGTTCGGATCGGATTGCGAGACGGCCAGGGCGCCGATCGCCGCCGTGTTGAAGAATCCGTCGCTGATGTTGCGCCAGTGCGATCCGCCGTTGGTTGTCTTCCAGACGCCGCCGGCGCAGGCTCCGAAGTAGAAGGTACCCACCTCGGTCGGGTGCCCGGCCACGGCAACGACCCGGCCACCACGATGCGGTCCGATACTCCGCCACTCCAGCGAATCGAACAATCTCGGATCAACCACGGCGTTCGCCTCTTCCCTTTGTTGTCTCGCGCGTATTGACCCGACGATTGTCGACCGAACCCTATTCCCCGTCAATGCCTCTTCAGCCTCACCTCGGAAACTTCCAGACCAACACTATCCCGCAACGACGCCATTGCTGGCATGGCTCGGCCCGGACTTCCAAAGGCTCCTGGTGCTCCAGTCCAGGGTATGCAGCGTTGCACCTGATTTCCGGGAACGCTGAATTGCCTCGCCCCTGTCACTGTGACTAGCAACTCATGGCTAGATTGGAAACCCGCCAGCTGGCTGCGTCTCCACGGCTTGCGCTGGCAGGCGTCGAGATGAGCGGGCGCAACGTGTTTCACAGAAAAGGGGAGTAGAGTTAGGATGACCGGCTATTGAGCCGTGGGAAGGGATCGGGGAAGCATGTCCAAGCGAGGCTGGATCATCGTCTCGATCGCCGGCGGTGTTGTTGTCGGGCTGATCGGCGCGGCTGCTGGATTCGGCGCCTACATCCACCGGGCGCGCAAAGCTGCTGCGGCCACCGCCCGTGAGGCCTTCGATCCCTACTACTCGCTGGTCCAGTATCTCTGGTCGGTCGACAGTTCTGAGCCCGGGCCGGATCAGACATAGGCTGACCGGGGGCTCCAGAGATGCCTGTAAGTATCCACTTTCGCTCGTCATGAGTTCGATCCGTCGCCGGTCCGGTGTCAAGACAGATGGTATCTGAGAGTGAGCCGGAGACGTTCGTATTGCCTGGGCGAGTGGTGTTGTGGGTAATACGAAATCATGTCGGAGACTCCCTGAATTTCCTATCCAACATAGCGCGTACGTACCATCGCAATGCATCGCATTGCTGATACGGGATACGGGCAGTATTCATCTCGACTTCGCATAGCTCGTGCCTCGGACCGGATCTATCGTCTCGCAACGACAGGCTGCCGTTCGTAGATCCTTCACGTCGCGGAGCCTTCGTTCAGGATGCCAGGCTGGGAGCATGTCGAGCGGTCGAGGGTCTCGGATACGGGGTAAACGGGCGGTCGATCTTCTTTGATCTCTCTACAATGTACGAGCTAACGGCGCGGCTCTGTGCGAGATGTTCAGAAGGGATGGCAAGCGATGACCGGCAGATCACCGGACTTTCCGGATTACACGGCCCCGGCGACGGAGTCCTGGGACAACCTGGCCGAGTGGTGGGACGATCAGATCGGCGATGGCAACCCGACCCAGGATCTCGTCGTCGAGCCGAACACCGAGAAACTCCTGGAGCTGAAACCGGGTGAGCGGGTACTCGACATCGCCTGCGGGGCAGGCCGCTTCGCCCGCCGGATGGCCGACGCCGGGGCGATCGTCACCGCCTTCGACCACGCCGAGCGCTTCGTCAACCGGGCACGCGAACGCTCGAAGGGCTATGAGGACAGGATCAGCTACCACGTCGTCAACGCGACCGATGTCGACGGGATGCTCGCGCTCGGCGCGGGCGAGTTCGACGCCGCCGTCTGCACGATGGCGATCATGGACATGGCCGAGATCACGCCGCTCTTTTCGACCCTCCCGAAGCTGCTCAAGCCCGACGGCCGCTTTGTCTTTTCGATCACCCATCCCGTCTTCAACACCGAGGATTCCCGGCCGACGGTCGAGCGGATAGCTGTCGGCACGGACATGGTCAACCGCTACGCTGTCAGCGTCGCCAGCTATCTCGAAACCCGGATGGAGAAGGGCATCGGCGTGCCCGGTCAGCCGGATCTCCAGCACTACTTCCACCGGCCTCTCGGCATGCTGGTCAACACTGCCTCCGATTGCGGGCTTGTCCTGGATCGTCTCGAGGAACCGGCCTTCCCACGCGGCCTCCCAGCCGACAACCCGATGGCGCAGTCCAACTTCGAGTACATCCCCTGGGTGCTGCTGGCGCGGTTCCGGGTGGCGGGTCGGTAGCCGGGTGGGGGCGCTGCTGGACTCCGATCGCTAGCCCTGGAGCAACCAACGACCCACCTACGTCATCCTGAGCGGAGGCTCGGCGCAGTCGAAGGATCTACTCGCCTATTGGAGCTTTGCTGGAAAGGAGACACTCCGGGAAATGTATGCGCCGATTTTTCGCTTCCTTCGAACATCCAAGCCTGAAGCTAGATCCTTCGACTGCGCGAAGCCTCCGCTCAGGATGACGTGGGGCACGAGAATAAGATGCGAGGAGCGCGGGCATCTGCGGAGGCGAGTATCTCTTGCGTGGAGCCGCTGCTTCTGTATACTCGATGGCCTACACCCGCCTACCTGGGAGTTGTTGATGATCGACTAGCAACCAGACGAAGCTCGCACGCTGGCCGCCAGGGCCGGTGTTCTCTGCCGCTGAGGTTGCTATGTTGCTCAATGTTGTCCAGGTTTCCCATGCTTTCGGTTCCACACACGTACTCGATGAGGTCTCGTTTCACCTGAATCCGGGTGAACGGGCCGGGCTTGTCGGCGCCAACGGCAGCGGGAAGTCGACGCTGCTCCGGATCATCACCGGCGAGATCGCATGCCAGTCCGGCTCGGTCTCCCTGCAACGCGGGATGATTGCCGGCTACCTGCCGCAGCGTTCCCCCGACGTGCCGGACGGGATGACCGTCGATGAGCTGATTTACGAGTCGCTCGGCGATCTCCAGCAGATCCAGGACCGCCTCCGGGAACTGGAAGCGGCGATGGCCGACCCGGACGCTGATTTCGACGCCGTCACCGATGAATACGCCGAGCTCAGCGAGCGCTTCGAAGCCCGGGGCGGCTACGATCTCGATCACCGCATCGAGATCGTGCTGGACGGGCTGGGACTCGCCGAACTCGGCCGGGATCGCGCTTTTGCCTCGCTCTCGGGCGGTGAATCCCAGCGCGTCATGCTGGCAACCCTGCTGCTGCAGGCGCCCGACCTGCTGCTGCTCGACGAGCCGACGAACCATCTGGATTTCGCGAGCATCGACTGGCTTGGCGAGTACCTGGCCGCCTACCGGGGCGGCGTGCTGGCTGTCTCCCACGACCGCCATTTCCTCAACCGGTCCGTCACCCGGATCCTGGCCATCGATGAGTTCGACCACCGGCTACGCTCCTATCCCGGCGATTATGACGCCTACCGGGAGCAGCGGGAGCGGGAAATCGCCGACTATGAAGAGGCGTATGCCGCCCAGCAGCTGGAGATCAACGAACTGCGCAAGGCGATCAGGTCGACGAACTCGAATCTGGACCGCAAACCGCCGCCTCGGCGTGATCCGGACAAGAGCATCTACAACGCCCAGGCGCAACGAGCCGAGCAGACGGTGGGAAAGACTGTCGGCTGGATGCGCGAGCGTTTGCGGCGGCTGGAAGCCGATCCGCTGCCCCGGCCACCGGAACGGATCGAGATCCGGACCGATCTCGGCGATGAGGTAGTGCGGTCCTCCGAGGTCGTCCGGCTGCGCGGTATCAGGATGTCCTACGGCCTCAGTCGTGCTGGACGGCGTGGATTTCACGCTCCGGAGCGGAGAGAAAGCCGTGATCGTTGGACCGAACGGTGCCGGCAAGACCACGCTGCTAGAGATTCTCTGTGGGCGACTTCGGCCGGATAGCGGAGAGGTCGTCACCGCCCCGTCAGCCAGCATTGCCTACCTCGACCAGCATGCCGCGGATCTGCCGGCCGATCAGACGGTGCTCGAGGTCTACCGTGAGGGCCGGGTCGAGTACGAGCACGCTCTGATCGCGGAACTGCTGAGGCATGGCCTGTTCCGGCTCGACGATCTCGACAAGAAGGTACGAGACCTCAGTCTGGGCCAGCGCCGGAAGCTTCAGCTGGCTTTACTGATCGCTTCCGATCACAACATCATCGTGATCGACGAGCCGACGAACCACCTTGGGCTCGATGTCCTCGAGGAATTCGAACGGGCCCTTCGCTCCTACCCCGGCCCGGTCATCGCGGTGTCGCACGAACGCCACTTCATCGAACACTCGGGCGGCCGCGTCTGGGAGCTGTCCGGCGGCAAGCTGATCGAGCATCACGGCGATCCTGTCGACGCGCTAGCGGAGCTGTCCGGCCGCGGTACGTCGCTCGTGTGAGTCCGGGCCGATTGGCACGCCGATATGGAGATACCGCATCAGCGATGAGCATCTGTACTCCTTTTGATAGCCGGCATGAACCCGCTTCACGTGGATCATGCGAAGTAGGGATGCATGCTTCCTGTACCCTGTACCCTCAATGCGATGCATTGCCGTGGTACGGACGCACTGTGTTGGACCGGAAATTCAGGTAGCCTCCGACATGATCCCGAAATACTCGCGCACGTCTTGAGCTTCATGGACAACAGACGTGCAGAACCCATCCCGGCGATTGCTGCCGTTGTGATGCCGTCGTCTCGCCGAAGGGGCAAAAAGCCAGCCACGGTTCGGCGTGGGTTGACGGACGCTCTACAGGAGGAAGACGAGGTACACGTAGACGGTCGAGACCACCAGCGTTAGCAGGGTGATCGGCATACCCTGCCGGGTGAACTCCATGAAGGTGATGCGTTCCCCGTGGCGTTCGGATAGACCAGCGCCGACGACGTTGGCCGACGCTCCAACCAGGGTTCCGTTGCCGCCCAGGTCAGCGCCCAGCGCCAACGACCACCAGACGGGCAGCATCTCCGGAGTCAGGACGAACTCCTCCACCGGCATGTCGGAGAGTTCCGGGAACAGGCCGCGTCCGACGGCGACGCTCAGCGGGATCAGCGTCGTGACGGCGGGAATGTTGTCGACAATCATCGACAGGATCGCCGCGAGCCAGAGCAGCGCGATGACCGTCAACGTCACATCGCCGCCGGTGATGTCGACCACCTCGGCAGCGATCTCCTCGAGTAGTCCGACGTGCTCGATGCCGCCGACCAGGACGAACAGCCCGCCAAAGAAGAAGATCGTTGGCCACTCAACCTCGTTGACGATGTGGTGGATGTCCATTTTGCTGACAAGCAGCAGAGCCGCTGCCCCGGCCAGCGCGACGGTCGCCGCCTCCAGGTGGAGCGCCCCGTGGAGCAGGAATCCGACCATTGTCAGTCCAAGGACGACCAGGCACTTGCGCAGCAGCGGGTAATCGTTGATTCGCTCCGTCTCGGCGGAGGCGATGACTTCCGCCCGCCGCTCCGGGCTTGGTTCCGGCATCGAGCGAAATCGGAGCGCCCAGATCGCAATGACGAGGGCGAGATTCAGGGCGATGATCGGGCCGAGATTGATCAGGAAGTCGAGGAAGGTCAGGCCGGTCGCGCTGCCGATGAGGATGTTCGGCGGGTCGCCGATGAGCGTGGCCGCGCCGCCGATGTTGCTGGCCAGGATCTGGGTAATGAGAAACGGTTTGGCAGGTATGCCGAGCAGGTCCGCCAGCGCGATCGTCACCGGGACGACAAGCAGGATGGTCGTGACGTTGTCGAGAAAGGCGGACGCCACCGCCGTCACGACAGCCATCATCGCCATCATCGGGATGATCCGGCCTCCGGTCCACTTGGCGACCTGGAAGCCGATATGGTCGAAGACTCCCGTGCGGCGGACGATCGCGACGAGGATCATCATGCCGATCAGCAGGCCGAGGGTATTGAAGTCGATCGACTCGACGGCGACTTCCTGGTCGATGACCCCGCTGAGGACCATGATGAGGGCCCCGGCGATGGCAACCTTCGTGCGATCGATTTTCTCGGTAACGATGACGGCGTAGGTCGCCACAAAAATGATCGTGGCCAGCGTCATGTCACTAATCGGCATGGGTCAATACCCTCTTATCCCCGAACTGCACTTCCAAGAAACCCACCCAAGAGGATGATCAACCCGAATTGATGGCTGGACCCATGCTGGCTAGTGGTGTGTCCGTACTCTCACTCTGCAAAGTATACCGGATGGTTTTCGTCCCGGAATCAGACGCCCTGGCCAACCACTGCCGCAAGATGGTTGCTTTTTTATCGATGTACAAGTTCCGATGCTGCCACGCTCGGCTCTTCAGCGAGCTCCGCCAGTTCGTCATCCCAGGTATTGAGCCTGTTGCTGAAGCGGCTGATGAAGAAGACGGATATCGGCACAGTCATCCAGCTCAGGAAGACGGCCGCGAACATATCGATCGAGGCGTCGAAATAGCCGTGAGCGTACATGCCGGCCGCAGTGGATGTCGGCACGCCCAGGAGAGCGCTGGCGAGGAGTATGGACACGACCGCGAACGCCCCGAAGAACGGTCGACGATAGAGTCTCGTCCTTACCACGCAGTAGAGCTCGTACATGCCGCGCATAAGCAGGACGCCGCCGATGAGAATGAACAGCCCATTGCGAAGGTGAACCGGTTCCACGATGAACGCCCTGAACGGCATGATGCTGATCGCCGCGGCGAGGAAAATCGTCAGGCCGGCCACTGTCCAGATCTCGTGATAATGAGCCCGAATCTCGTCGACCGTGGAATCTTCTCGAGCCTCTTCGTCGGACTCCCGGCGGTGATGGTAGATGGCGTTGCCGATGATCATCCCGATGCCGACCACTCCGATGGGTGACGCATCGAGGACGAACGCGAGGTGCATGGTTATGACGACCGAGACGAGGATAAAGACCTGTTCGAGCTGTGCCTGTCGGGCGTATTTCTTGTGTAGCTCATCGTATCGCTGGTCGATCGTATTCCGGATTCGATCATGCCTGATGAGCCAGCGCGCGCCTTCACCGGCGAAGGCCAGCCCGACACCCAGAATGACCGTCCAGTAGAGCAACTGCTCGATCGTCGTTGCCGCCGCTCCGGAGAAACCTTCATCCAGGACAGCGGAAAAGGCGTCGTTGGCGACGCTTTCGATTTCATAGAGCCAGAAGAGCATCAGCAGATAGGAGTTCCGGGGTTTCCGGATGAGCTCGAGCGCGATGCCGATTGCGGCGGGATCGGTCGCGGTAAGTCCGGCGCCGATCAGGAGGGCGATGTGATGATCGTATCCCAGCAGCATCGCGACAGCCGCGATGCCCAGACCCCGCAGGATGAGCGCCACCGTGAGGAGATGGATGAGTTTGCCTTTGTAGGCGGACCAGTACTCCTGTTGGGCACCCAATCCGTTCGTAAACGCGCCGGCGGTGATCGCGAAGGCGACACCGATCTGTGTCAACAGCTTCAATTCGCCGGTGAGCCATTCGGGCATCTCGATGATGCCCCAGCCGTGGAACAGGCTGGCTGACAGGACCGGCCCGACGATGAACGCGATGATCACTCCCACGAGCATGAGCCGGCTTTGAGCCAGCCTCCGCAGCTCGTAATACGTGCTTGCCACCTAGGTCCCTTCTACAGGCAGCGATTGATGCCAACGACGTGTGGACCGGTGGTCCATTGCTCCGGTCGTTGCCTGGTTTTCTCTGCCGGCGACTTCCCCTGTAGTGCGGGAGCACGCCCTGAACACTTCCCGGTTTCGGCCGGTTGAGCCGCCGGCGAGGCTGGGAGTTGCGGGCTCGCGTCGGGCAGTAGATAGTCCATACAAAGCCTTGTGAAGCCGTCCTTCTCGACCGGCAAACTGCGACGACAGGCAATGTGGATTACCCTGTCTGAATTGTACTGCTGTCTCGAATTCGTCACGCCAGCGGGTTCATGACTCACGCGATCCCTCCCAATTTCAGATGGTTCACATTCCCTTGTCAGGCCTCGCCGCGAAGCGTTGAATACGGCCCCTGCGCACGGTCTCACGCCTGTGATCATCGACCGTTTCCGGGTGAACAGGAGTATCCCAAAGTCCCCTTCGACCGGCCGGTTCGGATTGAGATCGAAGTACTGAGCAAAAGCGTGGAAAGGCTCAACGCCAGGAAATGACCTTGCGGGCTAGCTCGGGTGTGTCGTCAGTCGTTGTCGACCCGGATAGGTGCGAATCCACCGATCTTCTGGTCGCCGAGCGTGACGATGCGTGAGCCCGGCATGACGAAACGCGCCAGCGCGACGGTTGAGGGATGGCAGGTGAAGAGAATGACCTGATGCTCCGCCGAAAGCCCGTCGAGTGCGCGCATCGCCTCGGCTGCCCGGTCGGGATCGAAATTGACCAGAATGTCGTCGACCAGGACGGGCAAAGACCTGCCACGGCTGCCGATCGTGCGGATGAGACCGATGCGCAACGAGAGATACGCCTGCTCGCGGGTGCCCCGGCTCATCTCGGCGATCGAGACCGTCTGGCCGTTCCGGCTGATCGCAGCGACGTCATTGCCGTCACCGGCTGCGATCAGCTGGTGATACGCTCCGAGAGTCATCGAGTCGAAGACGTCGCTGGCTGCCTTGAGCACTTCCGGCTTGCGGCTTTCCTCGTAGGCGTCGACCGTCTCGCCGAGCAGCCTGCCGGCAACGATGTTGGAAGCCCATTCCCTCACATGCTCCCGGAGCTTCGAGAGCATCTCTTCTCGCTGCATCCGCAGGGCGGCCGCTGTGTTGTCGGACTCGAGCCGGCTAAGTTGCTCGTCCAGCCTGCCGCGTTCGATCAGCAGAGCGGTGCGTTTCTTCTCCAGTGCGCGGGCGGCCAGGGAGGGTTCGGCTGTGAATTCGTCCGGTAGCCCGAGATCTCCGGCGAGTTCAGTCCAGGCTTCCCGCGCTTTCTCCAGCGTCTCTACCCGGCGCTCAACGGCTTCGCTCGCCTCGGCTACCGCGAGGATGCGCTCCTGGCGCAAGATCTCGCGTTCTTGCATCGTCATCTCCGGCTCGTCGCTGATCCGGACGCCGGTCCTGCTCTGCTCGAGTCGTTCGATTTCCTCGTCGACGTGCTCGGGATCGATACTGAGCGCCATCGCGGTATAGAGAAAGCGGCCCTCGACTTCTCGATGGGTCATCTCGAGGTGGAGTTGGGCCTGGATCTGCGCTGTTTCAAATCTGGACCGGGCGATGGTCGCCAGGACAAACGCGATCATCCCCAACGCAGCCGACGCGATGCCGATGCTGATGACAACAAGCTGGCCGATGACGACGCCGACGATGACCGGGATCAGCACCCCGAAGACCATGAGCGCAATGAACGAGGCGTTCCGGGGGATGCGCTGCCGGACGATCGTCGCCTGATACACCTCGGTCATCCGTCGCGTGGCCTGGAGGCGAGTCCAACTCTCCCGAAGCTCGTCAATCTGCCGGCGGAGCTGGGCATCGGCGCTTTCGGCGGACTCGGGCTGCTCGGAAACCTCTCTGCCCGGGAAAGCCCTGTCGAATTCTTCGAGGCGGCTTGACGCACCCGAGAGACGGTCCCGCTCGCGTGCGAGCTGCCATGCACCTTCGCCGAGGCGCTGGTCGATCTGATTGATCGACGACAATTGCATCTGGCAGTTTCTGACGTCGAGATCCACCTCTCGCCGCTGGTGGAGCAGCTGGTAGTACCGTTCGGCGTCGACCCGCGAGACGGCGAGCTCCTGATCGATTCGTGCCAGTTCGTCGAGAAGCCGGGGGACTGGCTCAATCCTTCCCCCGGGGGTAAATAGCTGTCCGGCACGCTGCCGGAATCGCGCCATTGAGTCCGGAAGATGCTCCAACCCCAGCCCGGTCCAGTACATCCGGCTGCTCATCGCCTCATCAGGCAGCGACGCGATCGACTGGAGTTCGTCGATCCCGAACGCGAACACGGACTGGAAGAGCTCCGGAGAAACGTAGCCAAGGATCTCCGGCAGGGTGACGGATTCCGGGCGAGTACCGTCGGGGTGCCGGAGCGACGCCGTTCCAGCTTGAATATCGAGAAACCGTTCGACGATGTACCGGGCATCGCTATCATCCCGCAAGATCAGCCGCCCACCGTAGCACCCGGAAGACGACACCGGCATCGCGCCTTGCGTGGCCGTAACCTCGAATCCGAAGAGCATCGCCCGAATGAAGGCGTGGATCGTCGATTTGCCGGCTTCGTTCGGGCCGTGAATGACCGTGACCCGGCGGGAGAATGGGCCGAACGAAGCCTCCTGGAACTGTCCGAACTCGGCGATCTGGATGCCTTCGATTCTCATTCGGTGGACCCCAACTCGGCGAGCAGCCGGGCTTCGGCTTCGTTGATGATCTCGACCATGTCGCGGTCCGACAACCCTGCTTCGTCGCGGTATGGAAGAAAGCGTGGGTCCTCGAGTAGTGGAGCGAGTTCGGCCTCAAGCTGGCGGAGTCTTTCCCCGTCGTTCCGGAATTCATCGCTTAGACGGAGAAGCGCGCCGATGACGTCACCGGTTTGCGGCTTGTCGTCTGCATCCAACGCCGTCCCGGGCGAATAGCTGGCGTGATGGCACCAGGCGAAGACCTCCCGGTCACCGTAGTCGTCGTTGAGACGGGCAACGATATCCGCGATCGTGTCGGTATCGGCCAGCGTCCCGGCCAATGGCCCGTGCCCCTCGAAGATGAGCCGGTAGATGATCGCACGGTTGTCCGCATCGGCGATCTGTCGCTCGATGCGCCGTTCGACCGTCTCGAACAATTCTGGCTGGGTCGGGATCCCTGTCAGGTTAACCTGGATTTCGATCCACCGGATGGTGTCCAGATGGTGGAACTGCCGGGTTATCCGGCCTCTCCGGTCGATGTCGACGACATACGCGCCTCGGGGGCCCGTCTCCTCCGGATGATGTCCCTGCGGGCTGCCAGGATAGGCGATGGCCGGGCGCTGGTCCCGGTAGGCGGCGTGCCGGTGTATGCTCCCGAGCGCCCAGTAGGTCAGCGAACTGTCGTTGAGCGCCTGAATCTCGCCCGTAACGTCGGCGGCGAGCAGGCCGATGGAAAAGGCCGAATTCCGCGCCTCTTCGAATTCGCGTGCGAGGTTCGGAATCGACATGCTGTGAGGCTGGCTGATGCCGATCACCTCGACCTGGTGATCGGTGTCGAGCGGTACCACTTCGATTCCCGGGCCGAAGCGGTGCGCCCGTTTCGGAAAACGGAGCCGCGCGGTCCACTCATCCAGCCTGTCGTGCTGTCCGTGACAGATGAAGCTATGGATTCCGGCACTGTCGAGCCGCTCCAGTCCCTCGACGAACGCTAGCTGCGCCCGGAGACTCCGGTCATCGCCGTCGTAGGCATCCCCGGCGACCAGGAACGCGTCGGCGTGTTGCTCGATTGTCAGATCGATAATGCGCTCGTAGGTGGCGAAGCTTGCATCGAGTACGGTGCTTTTCACCCGGGCGTTGAGGTCCTTCAGACCCCGAAATGGGCGATCCAGATGGAGATCCGCTGTATGGACAAACCTGACCAGGTCCGCACCGCCTGCCGTGTGCTGAGGTGTACGTACACTAATAACCTCATGATAGCACCTTGACTTGCGAATGCAACCAGTTCAGCCGTCAATGCCTCCCGACCCGTGCATGGACTAGCGAGGTAACGCAGCAACCCGTCCATCGACTACGGGCGGCCCTTGCATTTCAAGGGCCGCTCGTCGATCGATGCTTGAGCATGTGCCTGGCTACTGCAGGGAGAGCACGCTTTCCAGTGGCTCTCCGTTGATCGAGATATCGACCGTCTCGACACCCGGGAACTGAAGAACCGTCCGGGTTATCTGCGCCTCGATGCGAGGGTTGTCGCAGACTCCTGCCGGTGCAAGCTGACCGGAGAGCTGGATGTCGGCGTGCTCGTCAGCGATCGATATGCTGTCAACCACGAGAGTCGAGTTGGCGAGCGCGCTGGTGAGGCCGGTCGCCGGATCCGGGGATGTCGTCACCGCGAACAATGCCGTAAGTGCTTCGTTCATCTGCTCTTCCACCGGTCCGGTCAGGATCACATCGACCGGCACCAGGCTATCGAGACAGCCGACGAGAACCCCGGTCGCGCCCGCATTGCCGGGATCGATCAGGTAGATGCTGCCGGGCAGGTCCGTCGCCCTCGGGGACTCTCCATATCGCCAGATGTAGTAGTGGAGTCCGACATTGCCCGCCTCAACCTGCCAGCCCGGGAGGTTGGAGGGCGTATAGGTCAGGCAGCGCCGTTCGAAGCACTGGATCAGCACATCGGTCGCCACTCCGCCGACGTTGACCGTCGACCAGTACGCTTCGGTGATCGGTCTTCCCGTCGCGAAATAGGGATTCTGGAAGAACTGGCCGCTGACGAACTCGCCGTTCTGGTAGATCGTTCCGCTGGCGTTCATGAACTCCCAGAATGGCCCGGCGATCGTGTGGTTGGTCACTGTATCGAGGTAGCTCGTCGTCACCTGGTAGTCGCCCCAGGCTGGATCGGAAGATACGGTTCCGTTGCGGTTGATCGACTGGACGATCACGCTCAGGACACCCGGCGAACTCTCGACCGGCAGGGCAGGCGCATCGAGGACGGTGCCGAATGTGGCGTAGGTCGGAGCCAGTGCGTCGTCGATGTCGCCGGCAACCGGAACGTCCGAAGGGCCCTGCTGGATATAGCTCGATGGACCGGTCTGCATATTCCCGGTAATCAGCTCCGTCGCCAGCAGTCCAGTGGTGACGTACCAGTCGGAGCTCGGGTCGGCGGTCGGATCGTTGACTTCCATCCGGGCTTTATCGAAGTACTGGACGGTGCGCTGGTCGCCCGGAGATCCTTCGTACGGTTCGGTGACGGCCAGCGTGCGGGCCTCCGGTCCCCACATCCAGGTGCGGGCGACGACTCCGTCAGCGACGGGTTTGTCCATGCGCTGCCAGGTGGAGGCGAAAAGATAGGGGTCGGGCTCGGCCGCGCCCGCGAACGCCACCGGAGCAAGTGCGAGTATCAGAAGCGGGATGACCGCTGTCCTTCTGAGCCAGTGATGCAAGAAGACCTCGAATTTCGTTCGTCGTGATATTCCTCCATTCGACCGTAGCACGGCACATCGGCTCTCCCTCTGTACCAGGGTAGAGCCGATGTACATAGTTTTGCGCAAGTTTTCGCGGTTACTGGAGCGAGAGGATGCTGTCCAGGCTCTCGCCGTTGATGAAGAACTCGACCGCATCAACGTCCGGGACGGCCAGGACGGTTTGCTCCAGCTGGGCCTCGATTCGCGGCCCTTCGCAGACGCCGGCGATAGCGATCGATCCGCTCATCTCAACCGTCGCCTCGCCATCCACGACCGTTACCGAATCGACGGTGACGTCCCAGGCGTAGAACGCGGTCGACAGGCCTGACTCTCCGAAGTCGGGGCCGGGGATCGACAGGAGTTCCTCGAGCGCGCCGGTGATCGGATCGACGCTTCCAGGAATGGTGCGGGTGATCCCGACGACGCTGTCGCCGCAGCCAATCTCCATCCCGCTGGCGCCCTCGTCGCCGATCGCGATCAGGAAGATCGTGACGTCCTGGGTGGTCGGGTTCCCGTAGCGCCACTGCTGGTAGTGCTGGCCGACGTTGCCCGCCTCGACTTGCCAGCCAGGCTCGTTCGTCGGGGTGTAGGTCAGGCAGCGCCGCTCGAAGCATTGGAACAGGACGTCTTTTTCCTCGCCGCCGACCGGGATCGTCGTCCAGTACGCCTCAGTGATCGGCAGACCGGTGGCATAGAAAGCGTTCGGGAAGAGGCGGCCCTGGTAGGTCGTTCCATCGTCGGCCACCAGTCCGGTGGAGTTCATGAAGTCCCAGAAGACCGACGCCACGGTGTGGTTCGTTTCCGGGACGAGCCATTCGGCCGTCACGCCGGCATTGGCGTAGGTCTCGTTGCTGGAAACGTTGCCCTGGGCGTCGGCTGTCGCCGTGATCGTCGACCCTTCGGCGAAGGGCTCCTCGCCCATCAATCCCTGGATCGCGGCGTAGCTGGGTGAGTCAGAACCGGCAACCTGGTCGCCGGCGACCTTCTCCAAGGCCGGCTGGTGATCCTCGAATGTGTTGTCTCCGAGCTGAAGCCGGCCCGTTACCATCTCCATCACGAGCAGCCCGTTGGTGACGTACCAGAGCTCGTCGGCGTCACCGTCCGGATAGGTGATCTCCATCCGGCTCTTGTCGAAATACTGGACCCGACGCATCCCGTTCGGAGATTCGGCGTATTGCTCGTCCATCCCGGCCGTGATCGGGCCGGGGCCCCAGATCCAGGTGCGGTCGACGAGTCCTTCGGCGACCGGCTGGTCGGTGTGCAGCCAGCGCTCGTGGAAGGGTTCCTGATCGAAAGTAATCGCGAGTGCTGATCCCGGTCCGATCAGCGCGACCAACATTGCGAGCACGCCTGCAACAGGCAAGAGTCGATGCATCATAGTGTCCGGGTGTCTCCTTCATAGATTTCGGGGCAGCGCACCTTCGCCCTGCCCTCGCCACGTTTCATTGTAGACGTCATGGGGCGTGGAATTGTTTCAAGGTGGTATTCCGGATTCAGGAATCCTCGCGAATTTGAAGGAAGCGGATTTCTAACTTACACCAGGCTTGCAAAGCCGTGTCCTTGTCTACACTATGCTGATCTATGTCAGCGTGAAATCATACGCATGGATGCGGTCCTCGTCGGATGGCTAGACAGTTGGTTCGCGTGGTCGCTGACTTCCTTGCGCGCATCTGGCCCTGGAACTTGGATCCCCACCGATTCACTCGTCCATCGTCTCTGCTATAGTCACCGCTCTAAGCGCGAGTGACTTGGCCTCTTTCCATTCAATTCCTTCGCATCGATATTGTGATTTCTTCTCGCCCGTGATGTGGGAGGGAATCTTGTGTGTTCGTTCCCGGGTACAGCGCTACACGGGGAAAGAAATGGTTGCGCCTGAATGATTGTGTCTCGATTACCTGCTGATTGGTTCGGCAACATACGCGGTGACTTGCTGGCAGGTCTTGTCGTCGCACTTGCGCTGATTCCCGAAGCGATCGCTTTCTCGATCATCGCGGGAGTCGACCCCAAGGTCGGCCTGTATGCTTCCTTCTCTATGGCGGTGATCATCGCCTTCACCGGTGGACGGCCCGGGATGATCTCGGCAGCGACCGCCGCAATGGCGTTGTTGATGGTCACGTTGGTGAAAGAGCATGGGCTTCAGTACCTGTTTGCGGCGACAATTTTGACCGGTGTTATCCAGATGCTGGCCGGGTTCCTGAAGCTTGGCTCGCTCATGCGCTTCATCTCCCGGTCGGTCATCACCGGCTTTGTCAACGCGCTGGCAATTCTGATTTTTCTGGCCCAGATGCCGGAACTCATCGACGTCGGCAGGGCGACCTACCCGATGGTGGCCGGGGGGCTGGCAATCATCTATTTGCTACCGCGTGTGATCAGGTTTGTTCCCTCGCCACTGGTTTGCATCATCGTGCTCACGGCGATCTCGATGAGTGTCGGCCTCGACTTGCGCACGGTCGGCGATCTGGGCGAGCTCCCGTCCTCTCTCCCGGTCTTTCTCCTGCCAGATATTCCGCTGAATATTGACACCCTGCTGATCATCTTGCCGTATGCACTGACGCTGACGTTTGTTGGTTTGCTGGAATCGCTGATGACCGCCTCGATCGTCGATGACTTGACCGACACGACAAGCGACAAGAATCGCGAGTGCAAAGGGCAGGGCATGGCGAACATCGCGACCGGCTTTCTCGGCGGTATGGCCGGCTGTGCGATGATTGGACAGTCGGTTATCAACATCAAGTCCGGAGGGCGCGGCCGCTTGTCCACCTTCGCAGCAGGCGTGTTCCTGCTAGTGCTCATCGTGGGATTGGGTGACTGGGTGGCGCGTATTCCGATGGCTGCGCTGGTGGCCGTCATGATCATGGTGTCGATCGGCACCTTCAGTTGGTCGTCGATCGGCAACCTGCGAACGCATCCGCGTAGCTCGAGCATTGTCATGCTGGCGACGGTCGGAGTCGTGGTTTATACCCACAACCTTGCCGCCGGTGTTCTCGTTGGCGTGCTTTTTAGCGGCATCTTTTTCGCCTGGAAGGTCGGGCAGATCGTTAGAATCACTTCCTCAGCTTCGGATGACGGTCTCGAGCGTACCTATGTCGTGACCGGCCAGATCTTCTTTGCATCGTCGGAGACGTTTACATCGGCCTTCGATTTTCAGGAAGTGCTCGAGAAGGTGACGATTGATGTCTCCCGTTCCCACTTCTGGGATATTTCGGCGGTGGCTGCTCTGGACAAAGTCGTCATCAAGTTCCGCCGCGAGGGGAGCGAAGTAGAAGTCGTCGGGTTGAACGAGGCCAGCACGACGATTGTCGACAAGCTTGCAGTCCACGACAAGGCGGACGCGCTTGATCTGCTATCTACTCATTGATAGCTGCAGGAGGATACTTTGACGTCGATCCTTGCTTGTGTTGACGGAGCCCGCTATACATCGAGCGTCTGCGAGTATACGGCTTGGGCGGCTAAACGCATGAATGCTTCGGTCAGACTGCTATATGTCAACGACTTCCACGCTGCCGAGGGAATGGACTTTGATCTCAGCGGCAGCCTCGGGGCCAGCGAGCAGGAGACGCTCCTGGCGGAGTTTACGGCGCTTGACGAACAGCGCGGTCGGCTGGCCCAAAAGCGAGGACGGCTCATCCTTGATGAGGCGCGGAATCGCCTCACTTCGGCTGGCGTCGCCAATGTCCTGACGCGCCAACGTCACGGCGTTTTCGTCGACACGGTCATCGAACTCGAGGAGATTGCGGATCTCGTCGTGCTGGGAAAACGCGGGGAGTCTGCGAAGTCCACGATCTCGCCGCATCTGGGCGGCAACCTCGAACGCGTCGTCCGGGCCAGCCAGAAACCGGTGCTCGTGGCATCACGAATGTTCCAGCCGATCAGCCGCTTCATGATCGCGTTCGATGGCGGCCCGAGCATCAATCAGGGCATTGAATACATTAGCCAGATGCCGCTGCTGAAGGGAATCGATTGCTGCCTGCTCATGGTCGGTGCTGACAACGACGGTAATCTCCGACGGGTATCCGCCGCCGCTCAAACGCTCATCCGGGCCGGGTTCAACGTCGAAACGCGGATCAAATCAGGAAACCCCGACGACGTTATCCCGTCGGAAGTGGCTGCCAACAACATCGATCTCATCGTGATGGGCGCGTTCGGACATTCCCGTATCCGGACCTTGATCATTGGCAGCACAACGACCGCAACCCTTCGCAACTGCCGCATCCCCGTTCTGATGTTTCGAGCCTAAAGACAACGGAATCCCTGCAGTACGTAGCTAATCTGATGTTAACCACGGGGTTGCATGTTCCGTCGATCCAGCCCAATGTGATCGAGCAGGTGAAGGATGGGTTCGGGTAGATGGTTCTCCGTAGGCCGGTAAGCTAGGAAGGCGACCGTGAACTCAGGGCCCCGCGGATGGCCTGGAACGTCACGAACACCAGGGTTAGCGCGGTAAGCGGCACGACGAAGGTCAGCATGATCCGGCTGTAGGCGTCGAGGATGTCGTGGCCGGAGGCGTCGAGGATCAAGTAGGCCGTGTAGGCAATGTAGTAGCCGAAGAACAGGAGACCCTCCCAGCGGCCGATCAAGCGGCCGGTCACGAATATGGGCAGACAAGCCAGCGCGACGGCGATCATCACCAATCGCCAGATTCTCCGGATCGAGATCAAGGGCGTGGACCATTCCCGAGTCGCCGGTTATCTCAGCGATCCAGGGCAGGTAGTTGCCTGCCCCGCAGCCTGCGTCGAGAATCACGCCGCCAGTTGGAAGTCCCGCCATCCGCAGTGCAGCTTCATACTCGGGTCGGTTCGCTTCGAAGTGCAGATCGAGCCACCCGGAGCCGGAGAAATCGTGTCCTGACGATGATCGGTGTTGTGCTGTCACGGCGTTTCCTTCTCTGAGATCGTCGGGCTACTGCTCCGGCACCCGGCCGATGGTGACGACGTGGCCGCCGCAGTAGCTGAAGTGCGGGTGGTTGACCAGGGCATCCACCGACTCCGGATCCTGCTGCGCCTCAAGCCAGACCCGCGCTTCGTCCGACAATCCCGGTCGTCCGCCAGCCGAGCCGCAGCCATGTTCTTGATGAGATTGCCGAGGAACTGGCGATGAATCGGCGCGAGCGGGGCGTTGAACTCCGAAACGACGGTCCACTGACGTACGTCGGCCAGCCCGGCGTCGCGAAATGTGAACAGATTCTGGCGGCTGTGCAGAGCTCCGGGGATTCGGGGCGGGATCGGAGGAAGTGGCGTCAGCTCGCGGAGGAGCTCGATCGGCAGGGGCGAAAATGGCGGTCTGGCATCCGGCTCTTTGGCGGCGATCAATCCTCCCGGGCGGGTTACCCGCTGCAACTCCGCCAGGACAGCCGGCAGCTCTCTTCGACGAAGTACATCAGGACGTTGGCGAGCCATACTGCGTCGACGGCATTGTCCGGCAGCGGGGCGTCGAGGATGCCGCCCTGAAGAGGCTCAACCGGGCACGATTGTGGCGATGCTTCGAGCCTTTTCTGCACGACCTCGATGTTCTCCGGCGCGTGGTCGAGCGCTGTGACCTTGCCCTGCGGCCCGACAAGTTCGGCGAGATAGGGGATGAAGCTGCCACCCCGCAGCCGGCGTCGAGGACGTGCCACCCTGGCTCGATCCCCACCGACCGGACGATCTGGACATAGTTCTCGCGCTCGGCCTCGAAATGAACATCGAGCCAGGTCGCGTCGGTCGCATGCTGGCCGGTGGACGTCGTGCTGGAAGATCATGAACTCTCTCCTCTATCCTCAACCAGCGGCATCCAGGCGACAACGAGCTTCTGACCGTCGATGCTCCGGTTCCGGTGACCCTCGCCGTGGGTATCCTCCGCCAGCAGGATGTCTCCAGCGAGGAGCCGCCGCACTTTCCCATCGCTGGATTCCATCTCGATCCCGCCAGAGAGGATGATCGCGATTTGCCGACGCGGAGCGGGGTGCCAGTCGTCGATCCAATCTCCCGGCTCGAGTCGGAACATCTGTACCTCGCTCACCGGGATAGCACCGGTGAATGACGCCGGCGGAAAGCCCTCAACCAGGTCCACCGGATTGGTTTCGAATTCGCCGTCTTCAAAGTGCGAGTTGCCTTCGTCGTCGGCGTAGACGCGCAGATACTTCACGTTCGTTCTATCCCTCTTGTGCCGGTTTCTGGCCGCAAACCGCGAAGGCTGAGAGCGACTGGAAGTAGCGGCCCTCCTGCTGCGCTTTTGCGTAGTATTCCGTCCATGCCCGATGCTCATCGCCAGTCAACGCCCCGGCATCGTGAGCACGCTGCGCGAGGCGGTCTATTACCTGGGAGCCTGCCCGCGAGTCGGCGGTGTCGATCATCGTCTGGGGCTGAATCTGGATGTCTATCAGTCCCGCGTCGCGGACCAGTCGGTAGATCTGTCGGCCCATCGTCGCGTTCTGGATGCCGGTCGCCCAGAACGCGCGCAATTTGTCGACGATCGCTCCAGCCGGCACATCGACGACGAGTGTGTCGCAATCCACTTCGGCGAGAAATATTCGACCTCCCGGCTTTGTGACCCGGATCATCTCCTGCAGTCCACGAACCGGACTCTCGAGGTGCTGCAGGAGCCGTTCCGAGCGGCAGGCATCGAAGGTGTCATCGGAGAACGGCAGATCAGTTACGTCGCCCTGGATGAACTCGACGTCGATACCGATTGCTTCCGAGCGTGCCCGCGCCACCTCGAGAATACCCGTGCTCGTGTCCAGTCCAACGACGTGGCCCGATGCCCCGACGATTCCTGCCATAGCCCGCGCATCATCTCCCGTACCGCAACCGGCATCTAGCACCGCCATTCCTGGCTTGATGTCGAGCATCCGATAGCTGGCGCTTATGTTCATCGAGCAAGGTTGCCGCGGCATCCAGAAAGGCAACGGCTTCCTGCACTTCGGATGGGGCATCGACGCTTCGGAAATCGACCGACTCGGCTGCGATGGACGCGCGCTCGTTCATACGTTGCTCCTCGTCACCGGCAGCGTCAGGGTTCACCCTGATTGCGAGCTTGTCAAAGCTTGCGCTCCCCGGGGTACTTCGTTGTCGATGGTCATCATCATAGCGCAATATCTGGTTGTGGCGAGGGGGCAAACCTCTGCGCCGGCTCTTGCCTGCTCAGGTGGGCGGTTGCGAGCGAAAAACTCCACGCACGGTCTGAACAGTGACGAACAGCAACGTTAGCGCGGTAAGCGGCACGACGAAGGTCAGCATGATCCGGCTGTAGGCGTCGAGGATGTCGTGGCCGGAGGCGTCGAGGATCAAGTAGGCCGTGTAGGCAATGTAGTAGCCGAAGAACAGGAGACCCTCCCAGCGGCCGATCAAGCGGCCGGTCACGAATATGGGCAGACAAGCCAGCGCGACGGCGATCATCACCGGAAGATCGAAGTTCCGGACTCCGGGCGCTATTGCGATGGCGTCTGGCGACAGCATGCCGGCGGCACCCAGGATGATCAGGATATTCGAAATATTACTGCCGACCAGATTGCCGACAGCGATGTCGCGTTCTCCCCGCAACGCCGCGATGATCGAGGTCGCAACCTCGGGGAGCGACGTGCCGACGGCGAGGATCGTCAGGCCAATGACCAGTTCACTGATGCCGAGTGCCTGGGCAACCTCGACCGCGCCGTTCACGAGCCAGCGCGCACCCAGAACCAGGAGCACGAGACCGATGACGACCGATGCGAGCTGGATCGGCAGTGTCTGCATTCTCCCGGAGCTGTCGCGATCAGACCCGAAGGCTTGGTCATACTCCTCGCGGATTTCCTCCCGCTCGCGGCGGCTTTGCCAGATAGCGAAGCCGGTATAGAGCAGCGCCCCGCTGAAGAGGAGAACGCCCTCGGTCCGGTTGAGGTTGCCATCCCAGGCGAAGAGCAAGAGCAGGCTCGAGGCAGCGATCATGATCGGAACATCGATGCGCACCAGCTGCTGGGAAACGAGGAGCGGTGCGATAGTCGCCGACAGGCCGAGCACGAAGAGGATGTTGAAGATGTTGCTGCCGATGACGTTGCCGACCGCGAGATCGGCTTCGCCGGAGAGCGCCGCGCTGGCGCTGATCGCCAGTTCCGGGGCGCTCGTCCCGTACGCCACGACTGTGAGGCCAATGACCAGTGGCGAGAGCCCGATGCGCGAGGCGAGGCCCGAAGCACCTCGCACGAGTAGTTCTGCGCCGATGATGAGGAGCGCGAGGCCGAGCACGAACAGCACGGCCGTCAAACCGTCCAAAACCCACTCTTCCTACATGAGAAAGATCGTTCGATCACCGCGAGATGCAACAGGTACAGTCCGAGAGGTGCGGCGGTGGATCCACCGCCGCACCCCTACCGATTTCCAGATACGTCTATTATCGACTAGTTCTCGCTGCTGCGCATCCCGGTCATGAGCTGGATGTAGTAGAGCAGCGTCAGCAGGGATGCCGCGAAGCCGGCGATGTAGGTCCAGGCCGCCGCGTCCAGCACTTCTCCGACGCCCTCTGCATCCTCGACGTCGTGAGTCCGGCCGGAGATCCCGGCCTGAGCGAGCGCCAGCTTGGCGCGTCGGGTGGCATCGAACTCGACCGGCAAGGTGATCAACGCGAAGAGCGTCGCCAGGGCGAAGAGGCCGACCCCGAGCCAACCGAGCGGCAGGCTCCCGATGAACAGGGCAATCATCAGCACGATCATACCGGCATTCGAGCCGATGCTCACAACCGGGACGATCGCGGTGCGTGCCTTGAGCGGCGCGTACGCCTGGGCATGCTGGATCGCGTGGCCGACCTCGTGGGCCGAGATCCCCAGCGCCGCGACTGTCGGCGCGTCGTGCACGCCTTCCGAGAGGCGCACCACACGATCTCGCGGGTCGTAGTGATCGGACAGCTCGCCCTGAGAGCGCTCGACGGCGACATCATGGAGACCGTGCGCATCGAGCAGGCGGCGTGCCACCTGTGCACCGGTCAGCCCGGCGGTGTTCCCGATCGCGCTGAACTTCTGGTACTTCTTCCGAACTCGCCGCTGCGCCCAGAGCATGAACGCCAGCCCCGGTATCAGGAACAGGAAGAAGACGGGGTCGAAAATCATGATGACGTTCTCCTTCTAGCTAACGCGATACCCGAAGTTACCGACGGCTCCGGCGGTCGTCATACCAGCCGTCTTCGTCGTATTCGTAATCAGTGTCGTGGTGTGAACGTGAATGGCTGCGGCGGGCGCGCTCGTCGTCTTCGTCTTCGTTGAAGCGGTCGAAGAAGCCGCGAATGCCGCCTCTCCGTTCGCCGCCCCGCTGCCGGTCGCGCTCGAAGATTTCGAGGAGTTCATCCAACATGACAGTAACCCTTTCATCGGCCGGGCACGCAAAAACCCTGGCCGCATTTACGCGAATCAGCCAGGGTCTGGCCAGACGAGGTAAAGTCTCGTTGCCGTAGCCGGTGCGGATCACCGCACGAATTGACGACTACCGGCCCGCCCGTTGGGGCGTGGGTTACTCCCCCTGTTTGGAGAAGATCATACCGAATCTGTACCCGTTGTCAAGGTTTATACGGCAGGCCCATTGAAGAGCCTGTATGAACTGCAACTTGGTCGACCGGACGGCCGCTAGATCTTCCCCTCCCGCGTGAGTTGGATCTCTGTGCCGTTGACTTCCCGCACAGCGTCAGCCGAGCGATAGGGCTGCCGGGGAACAACCTGGGCGTTGGCAGTAGTCGTCCGCTATTCGGCTGATGCCAGGCGTAACGTCGCGGTGAACTTCGACCATGTGGCATCGCGCCGGTCTTGGTTAGCAACGGACAGAATTGAAGAAATCACGCAAATGGGGAGGGCAAGATCGCTTCTTTCAAAAGCTTCCAGATGTCCGAGGCCAGGCAGTACGACGAGCTTCGCGTTTGGTATAGACTCCGACGCTTCCGTCGCTTGCTGGAAAACTGACGGATCCTTCTCTCCAGTCACGATTAGCACAGGCATCTTCAATTGGCGCGCTGCATCTTCCATGCCTGCCTCAGAGAGATTCGCCTCCATCAATGCGGCAAGGCCAAGCGGGTCGCAAGCTTCCAGTTCTCGTCGCCACGATTCATCTAGCCCATCTCCATATATGCCCTCAAGATGCTCGATATACGCTTGTGTGCCTTGTCTCAAGATCGGAATGCGCGCCTCCAGAGCAGGAGGACGTTGGTTGGACGGATACGCACCACCGATGGCAAGGGCAGACACCCGTTCAGGCGCATGAATTCCCAGGCCAAACCCGATTCTGCCGCCCATTGAATAGCCGTAATAGAGCGTCTGCGCGACACCGGCATGGTCAAGCACCGCAACGATGTCCCCAACCATTCGCGGCGTGGCATAGGACTCCTTATCGAACGGGCCTTCGCTCTTGCCATGCGCTCGGGCGTCGACGATCAAGAGACGATGCTCATCCTCAAGCGCTTCTACGTAGCCAAAACGATGCCACGTGTCGCCCGATTGACTCAGCCCATGGAGGAGTACGAGCGGGCGGCCGTCACCGATGTCCTGGTAGTAAATGCGAACCTTGTCCTCGGGATTCGTTGCGTAGGGCATCTAAACCTCCTTGCTTGGCGTCTTCGCTAAGCAGATGAGATGCTATCCCGAAGCTCCCGGATGACCGGGGCGAGCTGCTCGACGCTGGCCGGGGTATCGGGAATCGGCGAGACAAGCAGGTGTGTTACCCCGCCTTCGATGAAACGGCGTAAACAGACGGCGACTTCGGACGGACTGCCCGAGCAAGTGATCCAGGGAGCGGCAGTCTCATCAGCGTTATCACCTGATACCTCAACGAAGACCAGGTAGGCGCGACCGAGCGATTCTGGATCGCGTCCCGTGCGGCGGCAGGCGTCGTCGACTCGCTGCATCTCGTTGCGGAACGTCTCGAAGGCGTCCGGTCCGGTATAGGCCATGCCCGCCCAGCCGTCAGCGTGCCGGGCCGCCTGTCGAAGCATATGATCGCCACGAGCAGCCACGTAGAGCGGCGGTCTTTCGGATGGTCCTGGAGCCAGGAGAGTCGCTTCATCCGTCTGCCAGTAGTTGCCGCCAAACGAGGAGGTTCCATCGCGGAACATTCCGCGAAGAATCGCGAAGGCTTCGGTGAAGCGCTGGTAGCGGTGGTCCATCGGGAGACCGTAGCGCTCGCACTCGGGATCGTTATCGGCGTTGCCAGGCCCTATGCCGACGATCAGCCGACCACCGCTGATCGCCTGAACGGCGGCCAGATTTCTCGCGAGCAGGGCCGGGTGCCGGTAAGCTGCGCTTAACACCCACGTCCCAAGCTGGATTCGGTCGGTCGCCATCGCCAGAGCTGGTAGCAAAGCCAGGGGATCCCAGACGCCATAGTTGCGGTCCCCAACAGCGAAGAGCAGGCGATCCATGATCCAGACCGTGTCGAGGCCAATCTGCTCCGCAATTTGCGTCTTAGCCAGGATCGATGGCCAGTCATTTGGACTACCATCACTCTGCACTTCGATCGTGCTCATGAACAGTCCGAATTTGACCTGCGACTGGGTCGTCATTGGCGCCTACCCGCGATCTAAACATTGAAGCCATCCGGCTCAGCCTCGAAGTGGAGTTCAGCCAAGTCGCGTCGGTCTCGTGCTCGAATACTGTACGAAGCGCCCCGAAGATCAGTAGCGACACGAACGCATGGCTGCGTCTGCCTGCCAGACAGTAGATGCCCTGCGTGCTCAATAATCCAGAAATATGATCTGATTACCGCCACATTACACGAGTTTCCGGATACCTGTCCAGGACGATTGGAAAATTCAGCGCATGCTCGGGTAGGTTCTACGTACGTTCACCAGTCAGTGCGTTTCGACGGTTCATCCGCTTTCTCGAAACCAACCCGCGCTCAAGCCATGCCGGCCGGGGTTGCTCTCCTCGATCGGGTTGATCTTCTTGCTGCGACTCCAGCCCTTGATCTCCAGGTCCCGATCCATCGCCTGTTGAACGTCGGAGAGTTCGTCGGTGTGGACGATACGATCGACGTTGTAGCGCGACGTGTAGCCGGGGACCAGCCTGTGTTCGTAAACGCTTCGTTCGAGGCCGTTCGTCATGCCGATGTAGGTCACCCGGGAAAGACTGGCGAGGATGTAGATGAGGTAGCTGCGGATTGTCTGGTTCCCGTCAGCGTGACACCGAACATTCCTCCGGAGATAAGAGGATAGAAGCCGTCCATCGCTCCCGCACTAATCCTTAGCCCCACTTCCCTAATTTCTAGATCTTCCCCTCCCGCGTGAGTTGGACGATCGGGGTGCTGAGGGCGAGCTCGTCCTCAGCCGTCTTCGCCTGGAGCTCGGCCGAGGCAGCGACGACGTCGCGGTAGACCTGATCGACATCGACGTTGGTGAACTGGCCGTCCCGGTAGATGATCTTCCCGGCCACCATCGAGAGCGTCACATTCCGGCCCGTCTCGGCATAGACAAGGTTCGGGACGAGGTTGCGGGCCGGCTCCAGCAGGACCGGGGAGAGCGGAGGCTTCGTGAGATCGAGCATGATCAGGTCGGCCTCCTTTCCAACTTCGAGCGAACCGACGCGGTCGCCGATACCAAGGACGGTGGCTCCTTCAATTGTCGCGCTGCGCAGCGTCGACCAGGCCGGCATCGGTAGCGGGCTGGTTTCGGCGATCTTCGCGTACATCGCGGTCGCCCGCATCTCGCTGAACATATTGTGCGAGTTGTTCCCCGGTGCCTGGTCCGACCCGAGCCCGGCGATGCCTCCGTGCTCCTTGAACAGGGCGATTGGCGGCATCACTCCGTCGATGATCCCGATTGAATTCGAGCAACAGACCATCCGGGCGCCGCTTCTGGCGACCATTTCGACCTCGTCATCGGTCGCCGTCGAGAGGTGGACGGCGATCAGGTCCGGGCCGAGCAATCCGATCGACTCCAGGAACGGGATCGCTCGCAATCCGTAGCGTTCCATCGTCGCGTTGTTCTCGCGCGGGTCCTGGGCGACATGCAGGTGCATCAACGTCCCGCGCTTCTGCGCCTCTTCCTGGATTTCGAGCAGCATCTCACGGGAGAGGAAGTCGGCGGCGTGGGGACCGAAGATGATCTTGATCCTGCCCTCGTCGTAGCCGTTCCACTCGTCGTGGAGGTTCTTCTCCGACTGGAACGTGCGCTGGAATGTCTCGTCATCGAGCGGCGTCGGGTCGCCCGGTTGCCAGCCCTGCTCGATCCATCTATCGCGGTTGGCCCAGTTGAGCGCGCTGATGCCGTTACAGAGGACGCCCCGGCTGCCCATCTGGATGTGGGAGCGGATCAGGTCGTTCATCGGCCGGTTGTAGTCGCCGAAGGTCGTCGTCCCGTTCATGACGCCTTCGATCAGGGCAAGCATCGTCCCGAGCGGTGCGTAGTCCGGGTTGCTGTGTTTCAGCATCGGCGCGTAGGCCGATGCCATCCATGTCTCGACTTCCTGGGCCCAGCCGCGCCCGAGGACGGCCGATGAGTGCATGTGGGCGTCGACGAGTCCGGGCATGATGAGCCGGTCGGTCGCATCGATGATCTCCCGCGCCTCGCCGGTGATCTCGGGACGCGGGCCGACGGCGACGATCTTGCCGCCCTCGATCGCCACGGCGCCGTCCCGGACGAATCCCGCGCCATCGCCTTGCATCGTCAGCAGATGCCCGCCGGTTATCAATGTGTCGTACATGTTTCCTCGTCCCATGCCCCGCGATACGGGCTGTCCGTCGCTCTGCGCGACCGCTCTCATCGACGGCGCGCCGCGTTCGATCTCGTTCAGGCTTTATACACGATGCGGGATGAGATGCAGGTTGCGTCCGCGCCCGTGGAGTGGCGCAGCGCTGCTACGATTCCGGGCATTGTTCTCGATCCGATGCGGGCCGGGGAAGGTGGGGGCGGTCATGAGCGAACTGGAAGCGCTGCTACGCGTCGCGATGGCTGCGGCGCTTGGAGGCGTGATCGGGTTCGAGCGCGAGCTTCACGAAAAAGGCGCTGGTCTCCGGACTCACGCGCTGGTCGCGTTCGGGGCGGCATTGTTTACCGTTGTGGCGATCAGGCTGCTCGACGACTCGTATGTGAACGAGTCGCTCGTCCGGATGGATCCCTCGCGCGTGATCGCCGGCGTTGTCGGGGGTGTCGGATTTCTCGGCGGAGCGGTGGTGTTCCGGGGCCAGACTCATGCTCATGGACTGACCACGGCGGCCGGTATCTGGGCCGTGACCGGGATAGGCGTGGCCACCGGCCAGGGATCCTATATCCTGTCGGTTGGCGCTGTCCTGGTGGTCTTGATCATTCTCTATGTGCTGAAGTTCGTCGAAGAATTGATGGGGACGCGAAAAGGCTGAGGATGCCCCCTGGGCAGGTCGCCAACCGTTCATGAGCGTTCAACCGTTCGATGCGCCAATGCCCGGAAGGTCGTGATGTTCTCCTGGATTAGTGTTCCTGTCGGAATCGTGCTGATCTTCCTGGTCGTGCGTGACATCCTGCTCACGCTCACGACGCCGACCGGTAGGGGATCGATCAGCCGTTACCTGATGGCGCTTACCTGGCGGGCGATGCGGCCAGTGATCCGACGCTGGCGTCCCTATCGGGAGCTGGCCGGCCCGATCACCTTTCTCGGGGTGATCAGCGTCTGGACCGCGATGATCGTTGTCGGTTGGGGGCTCATCTACTGGCCATTTCTGCCTGACGCCTTCCTGGTCGACTTCGGTCTCGAACTCGACCGCGACCGGCCCGGCAACTTCGTCATGTCGATCTATTTTTCGGTCGTTGTCCTGGCGACGCTCGGTTTCGGGGATATCGTCCCGACCGGAACCTGGCTGCGGCTGCTTGTGCCGCTCGAAGGGCTCGTCGGCTTTGGTCTGATCACGGCCGGTATCAGCTGGTTCCTCTCGATCTTCCCTGCCCTGGCCCGCCGCCGCCGCTTGGCGCACCAGATTGCGCTGGTGCGTGAAGCGGAGGACTCGACGGAGAAGTACTGGGAGCCGGAAACGATGGCGACGCTGCTCGACTCGTTCTCGACCCAGCTCATCGACATACGCAGCGACCAGATCCAGTTTCCGGTGATCTACTATTTCCGGGATGCAGATCCGGCGGGCGAGCTCGTGCCGAATCTGCGCTATCTCATGGAAATGGCGGTTTGGGCGGAGGATGAGTATGGCGAGGTTGGCAGTCCGCTGTATCTTCACCAGCACATGCTCCGGCGGGCGATCGACGATTACCTCCGGGCGATCGCGACGCAGTTCCTCGATGCTGACACCGACGATACCGACAAGCTGCTGGATATTCTCGCCGAAGACCGCATGTAGACGATCCGGGAACATGGCGGCAAACAATGAGGCCGGGAGTTCCCGGCCTCATTGTTTGCCGTGCAATGAAAGCGATTAGAACACGAGCAGAATAAGCAAAATGATGACGATAACGGTCAAAAGCCCGCCTCCGATATAGAGGTTCATCGTTGCTCCTTTCCTAATACGTTGTCGGCGAATCTTCCGGCCCGCCGATGCGCTAGCTGTGATCTACTGCGAAACCGTTGGTGCGATCTCTTCGACCGCGTCTTCAGCGCCCTGTAGCTCAACGATGCCGAGCGCCCAGAGCAGGATGACGAACAGAAATGCGGCGACGACGATTCCGACCGGGCTGAATCCCCAACCGCGGTTGTAGGGCCAGGCGGGGATCGATGCGATCGCGACGAAGAGTAGGACGATCAGGAGAATTGCCCAGAGAGTCATGATTCCTCCTTTCTGGTCTTACGGCGCTGCCGTTGGATCGACGATGCCATTGTCACCGCCGAGGTCCACGACGCCGCTCCCGAAGGCCGCAAGGATCAGGATGACGATCACCGCGATCAGCAAGATCCAGAGAATCTGAGCGGAAAAGAAGCTCGCCGCGGCCGCCTGTTCGTCCCGCGTCGGTTCCGCAGGCGCTCGCCTCGGCTCATCCTGCTCGACGTGGACGTGAATGTCCTGACGTTCTGACATTGTTTTCGTCCCATCCATCAACGAAATTGGTGCTTACTGAGACCAGTAAGGTTCCTGGCCATAATGGGCGTAGATGTTCGCGCCCCACTCACGATCAGCGGTGTCCGGCCAGTTGTCCTCATCAAATCCGGGCGCGTCTTCGAGCGTCTCCCGGTCGACATCGAGGATGAATTCGTGGTTTGGCTGATCCAGGGCGAGAGATTCCATCGGGACAGCGAAGAGTTTGTCGCCGATGCCCAGGAATCCGCCGAACGACAGCACTGCATAGGCAACGCGATTGTGATCGAGATCAATCATGAGTTCCTCGATCTTCCCGAGATCCTCGCCGGCTGCATTGACGACGGAGTCGCCGATAATCGTGGTTGCCGAGAGAACGTGTTGTTCGAGTCTTGGTTGAAGGTCTGCAGAAGACATTCGAGTCGGTCCTTTCCGTTTCTTCTGATGTTTCCGGCGGCAATTCCTGCCAACCGGACACCAATCATCGTAAGAGCGGGTCTGCAAGACTTATATGCATCAATGCATAATCGTTCGATACAGCTATCGGCATGATCGCGTTCCTGTGCACGAGATCGACTAATGGATTGCCATGAGAGCAGATACAAGTGGATGAGTGTTGCGATATGCGTTGTCTGGTGCGAGCTAAGTTGCTGATTGTTAATGCCGTCGCTCGTGAGCGATCTGCGGTACAGGACGGGCATAGACGTGTCGTCGGCAAGGGTTAGCCCCGGATGAACGCTCCGGATTCCGGGTTGCTTGAGCGCTTGCTGGGCATGGTCCGCGTCGCGCGGCAAGGTGATGGTCACTGCGCGTTCGCCGCCGGCGACTTTTGTTATCGCTGGCAAACCGAGGCGAGCTTCCCTGCCCCGGTCAGAATCTGGTCGGACGGCATGGGAATGGACCGGGGATTCGCCTGGCTGAATGGCGATCAGCTGCACCTCGTCACCACCGACAGTTCGGAGTTGCTCCTGGCCGAGATGCTCGGCTGGGGCGAAGGCCTTGCGAAAGATTTCTCCGGCATGACCGGGCTGAGCGTTCCGGCCGATGACTCAGGATCCAGGCTGCGGCGGCTTCTGACGGAGAAAGGCTATGAGGCGGCGGAGCCGACATTGATCCAGCGCAGCCTGCCGCTCCAGCGGGTTCCGGCCATGCCTGACGAACCGGCTGGATATTCGTTCGAGGTCGTTGACGATTCTCTTCGCGCCGAAGGTTGGGCGGCCGCCTACCGGCGGGCATTTGCGCCGGAGATGATGGACCTCGAAACGCGCCGAAATGTCAGCCGTTGTCCCCTCTATCGCCAGGAGCTGGATCTCGTGACTTGTGATGCGAGCGGCCAGGTCGTGGCTTTTGCGCTGGTCTGGTTCGATGAATTAGCTGGAATCGGCACATTCGAGCCGCTTGGCTGCATCCCGGAACACCGGCGGAAAGGGCTGACCAGGATGCTGATAATCGAAGGGATAACCAGGCTGCTCGTTCTGGGAGCGCGACAGGCAATTGTCACGACGACCGGAGGGCGCAGGCCGGCGAATCTCCTGTACGAGTCGCTCGGCTTTCGAACCGAGAGGGTGATTCGCGTCTGGCGGCGGCCAAGAGCAGGCAACGGCCACAGCTGAACGGCGCCGGTCTTCAGACCGGCGCCGTTCAGTATCGCGATCTTGGATTCATGGCCGTCTCGGCAAGCGTTGGCTAGGAATCGCGCTGGGGAATTTGACCGAGATCCAGGATCGTTTCCGGCTCTTCGATGAACTCGCTGACTTCGCTGACCGCTTCCTGCAGTCCTTCATAGACAGCGTCGGACGGCTCGTCCTCGATGGTCGTTGAGAAGAACGCCATAAGCCCGATCACGGCTTCGTCGAGGCTCAAAGGGACCATCAGGAGCGACCGGATCTCGCCGCTATTTGCCAGTTCGGCGAGTATGTCGTGGGTTTCCTGCTGGATGTCGGTGATATAGATCGGATGGCCTTGCCGCACCGAGATGCCCTTGTACTCATCGTCCAGCGGGATCTGAAGGTTGGCGATCGTGATCTGCAGCTCGGCAAAGCTCGTTGGTGTCGGGAGCTTCCAGATGCCGCTGGACGCCAGCCGGTTAATGTTCTCATCCAACAGGAAGACGTGGCCGATCGGCCAGTCTAGCTGCTCGCAAAGGACGTTCAACGCCCGTTCGACGCCGTCCCGCACCGGAGCCATCGCCGTTGCCGCGAAGATCATGCCTCGCGGGTGGGCAATCGAGCTGATCTGCTGCATGTAAGCTGCCGGAGCGAGACTGTCTGCCTCCGGAGATTCGGCGCCATCCTCCTCCTGGGTCCGCTGCATGCGCTGCCACTGGGCGTACCAGAGCGCCGCCTGACCGCGATCCCGAAGATCAAGCTTTCGGAGAATGTTGTGGACGTGATTCTTGACGGTGCCTTCTTGAATGAAAAGTGCTTCGCCGATCTCGGCGTTGCTCTTCCCTTCGGCGGCTTCTGCGAGCACTTCCATCTCGCGGCTGGTCAGCTCGTGCTCGGCGTCAGCCGGGGTGAGCGGCGATCCAAGCTCGTTCGAGAGCTGGATCATCTGCTTGATGACCATGTTGGCAAGGGTCGGATCAATGACCGCTCCGCCCCTGTGGACGGTTTTAAGGATCCCGACAAGTTCGTTGAAGCTACTGGATCCTTCGACGTGGCCGACCGCTCCGGCTTCTATATATGGAAGGACGTGTTGCGGGAACTCGGGGGCCTGCACGACGACCACGCGCGTCTCCGGAAATCGTTCATTGGCTTCGCTCACGAAATCAAGTGGCGGCTCGGGGAATTGAGTATCGAGAACGATAACGTCGGCGATGTCTGCGGCCGAAAGGGTCGCAGCGCTGAGGTCGTGCCGGATCTCGATAACCTCGAAATCCTCTACCGAATTCAATGCCTGGGCAAGCGAATCACCTAACAAATGATTTGGTGTAACGATCGTCAATTTGATAGGCATAGAACCTCCCTCGGCGGGAATCGTAGCGAAGACACCGATCACTTGCGAATAGCTCGTTTGTGGCGGGAAGATGTTGATTTTCCTGTCTAGCGCGCATCAAAGCACGCACTACGTTGTACCCCAGACTCCAACCCGTGTCTAGATAAGGATGGATGGAGAATGCCTGCTGCTAACACGACACTTATCTCATCAGGCGGTCGGATCGAGGAAAGATTTTCCTTTCGATCAGCGATCCGTGTCGAATGTTCGAGGAGATCACATGGGACTAATCCTAGCAATAATTCTCATACTTTTACTTCTAGCCGTGATTCCGGCCTGGCCCTACAGCCGTGGTTGGGGACCTGCGCCTGGAGGAATCATCGGGACGATTCTGATCATCGTGCTCGTACTCTGGTTGCTCGGCGTTCTCTAAATGCTAGATCTATTGTGTTGCTGTAGATGACTGAAGTTGAAGGATTGCTCCGCATAGGACTCGCTGCGATTTTCGGAGCAGCAATCGGATTCGATCGCGAGGCGCATTCGGGTAGCGCCGGGCTGCGCACCCACGTGCTCGTCGCCCTGGGGGCCGCCACTTTTACCGTCCTGGGTATTCAGGTTGTCGAGGCGCGAATCTTCGAGGCCGAGCCGGTACAGGTTGATCCGACGCGTATTCTCGGCAGCATCATCAGCGGCATCGGATTTCTCGGCGGTGCGATCGTGTTCCGTGACGATGAACGAGCGCGAAACGTTACCACCGCAGCCGGCATCTGGACCGTAACCGGGGTCGGGATCGCTGTCGGACTTGGCAGCTATCTCCTCGCCGCCGGGGCGACGGTTCTCATTCTCACCGTGCTCTATCTCTTGAAGGTCGCCCAGCGCTGGACCGGCACGCGCTAAGACATTTCGCCAGTGAACGTACCGCTGAAGGGCGCCATAGAAAGGAGGTCATCATGCGGGTGGTGCTTCGCACTCCAGACAATGCAATCAGAGATCAGATCGTTCGCGCACTGTCCGTGGATGACCATATCGAAATCGTTGAGGAAGTAGAACGCGATGAGGATGTGCTGCTGATTCATGCGGATCTCTTCCACGCAAATGGCAGACCGCTTCAATCGCTTACAAAAGAGGCGAGAACGATTATCGCTTGTGCTCCCCGTGATCCCGAACGGCTTTCCGGATTCATGGCGGCCGGCGTCCTTGGCTATCACTGTGTTGATGAGCCCTGGGAGACGCTCATCGATGTGCTGCGGCTCGTCGATGCCGGCGGCGCGCGATCCGATCCGCTGGTCATGAACCAGCTCCTCCTCAGATATCGCCAGCTTCTCCGGGGCTCCATGCGTCGCTGACTCAGATGCCGCGTTCCACCATTGGCCGGGAACTGCCGGGCCTGGCTACCGAACGACAAGGAGAACGGAACCGCTTGATCTGCCGAGCGGCTCCGTTCTCGATTGTTTGACGGACCGGCAGCCGACTGGTCCGTGTCAGGATAAACGCATTTCCATTCTTCCGCCTGCACCTCGACCGGCTGAGAGACGCCGTGCAGTGTCAGATCACCGATGGGCGATGACGGAGTAGACCACCCTCTCGGTCAGTTCATCACCCAGATCGATCGGGCTTGTCAAGACGAACGTGGCAGTCAGAATCACAGAGGATTCCCAGTGGGATCCCAGGTTCGGGTGCTGATATGGAGTCCGAGCCGGTCGTTGAATCCGGTCGCGGCTCGCGGCGCAGGATCTGTGAGATCTGGCGTTCAAAGAAGGTTCAAATCACCGTCCTCGAAGCTGAAGGCACACACCTGTTGAGCCACCACGGGTGGCCGGTGCAGAAACGCACGTCGATTCAGAAGGAGGCAATCATGTCGGCAATCATCAATACGCGACCTTCGGCATCCGCAGCCAGCACAGCATCGGACCTGTTCATCGGCCTGAACCGGGGAACGATCAGTTCCCTGGTCGATAGCCCGGCGCAACTGTCGGAAATCTTGACGGCGCTGGTGAACGTAGGCATCGATCGATCATCGGTGGAGATCATCCGGACGATGGGTGGCGACGAGAACCGGACGGGAATCGTCACCCGGATAGCCGGCTGGCTCTCTTCTCTCGGCCCGGAGCGTGAAATCCTCCAGCACTATCAACACGAGGTGAACGCTGGCAGCCTGCTGCTCGTGATCCGCAACCAGTCACAGGAGCTTCGGAACCGCGCGGCAGAGATTCTCCTGGCGTCGGGCGGCCATTACATCAACGACTTCGGTCCCTTCACCGTCCGGCTCGTCGCACCATAGCTGCCGTTGAGAAATCGCTCGCATCGACGCCGCTCGGGCTCGACGTCGCTCAGGCCAGAGAATAATCATCCGGGCACGTCGAGCTACCGCTCCATCGCAGGGCAGGATGGGTGCCGGGCAGTCGCGACGATCGCGGGGATCAGCTCAGTTCGACCGGGGCGCTGTCCTGCGGCTCGAACCCGATCTCTTCCCGGGCGTTGTCGAGCGACCAGAACTTCCGCGGATTGTTCGACATGCCGTAGTAGATGCCGTAGTAGATGTGGTCGGCATCGAGGCACTTCGAGATCAGCTGGCTGCAGTCCCGCTTCGAAAGCCAGATCGTTCGGAGACGGCCGTAGAAATCCTCGGGCGTCGGCAAGTCTAGCCAGGCGGAGCCGGTTCGCTCGTCGGGATGGGGATTGTCGTCGGCCCGGACCCAGCCGATGCGCAGGCAGAACACGCGCATGCCGAAGGCGTCGACGTAGTAGCGTCCGAGCGCTTCCCCGAAGGCTTTCGAGGTGCCGTAGTAGCTGTCGGGTCGGATCTGCACGGTCGTGTCGATCTGCCGTTCATCATCGAGCGCATACAGTCCCGGCGCGCCTTCCACCTCGTAGCCGCCGACGGCATGGTTGCTGCTGGCGAAGACGACGCATTCGACGCCGGCACGCTTCGCCGCCTCGAAGACGTTGTAGGTGCCGATGATGTTGTTCTCCAGGATCGACTCCCACGGCGATGTTACCCCGACATCTGCCGCCAGATGGACGACGGCATCCATGCCCTCGAAGGCCGGCTGGATCGCATCGAGATCCTTGATGTTCGCAACCGTGCTCGGGAAATCCTGCGGTGTCAGGGTGATCCCGCTGAACTCGTAGCGGTCGCCATACGCTTCCCGTAGCGCCGTCCCGATCGTCCCCTCGGCCCCGGTAATCAGCACCTTCTTCATCCGAACTCCTCCCTGTCCTGAATCGCCAGTATGGCTCGATTGTCGCATCTCCGTTGTTCTGTGAGGATAGGGGAGCGTCATTTTGTATTCGGGCAGGCAACATCCGGCACCGCTCCGTTCCTACCAAGCCGCACTGGATGCGACAGATTGGAGAAATCATGCCCATCGGTCCGCTGGAACTGTTGCTCATCCTCTTCTGTTGCGCGGGGTTGTTCGGGCTCCCGGTTGCCTTGCTACTCTGGTATTTCCTACGCAGGCAGCGACCGGGCTGATCTCATTCATCGCGGTGGCGCTCGTAGGCTAGTAGTCTGTGACACATGACGTGGCGGGTTGCCCGGCTGCATCATGGGAGGCTCAATAAGCAACAACCGTGTCATTTCGAGCGGAGCGAGAAATCTCAGTCGCACACCAGTGACGCGCTACACTGAGATTTCGAGATTTCTCCCACCCGCTTACCGCGAGTATCCGGGTCGAAATGACAGTCTTGGGTGCTCTTGAGTCATGTGGGAAGCCTGATGCTATCGACCAGGTCAAGTGTCACACCACAGACCCCGGCAAGGTCCGACGTCTTGCCCGCCTTCAGAATCCGACTTTCGAGCGGATGACCGACGATATCCTGGAGCCGGCGGGCAATCTCGATCACCGCATCGAGATCGACACCGGCTTCGATGCCCATGAGATCGAGCATATGGACGAGGTCTTCGGTCGCAACATTGCCGGTCGCGCCCGGGGCGTAAGGACAGCCGCCCAGCCCGCCGGTCGCGCTGTCGTAGTGGGTGATGCCGGCCTGGAGCCCGGCGACGACGTTGGCGAGCGCCATGCCGCGGGTGTCGTGGAGGTGCAGCGTCCAGTCGATGTCGGGGAAGCGGCCCTGGAGATGGATCATCGTCCGATAGATCTGAGAGGGGTTGGCCATCCCGGTCGTGTCGCCAAGCGAGACGTGCCGGATGCCCATCGACACGTATTCTCCGATGACCCGTTCCAGTTGTTCCAGCGGCACATCGCCTTCGTACGGGCAACCGAACGCGACGGCGAGGCCGCCATGCACGTCGGCGCCATGCCGGCCGGCCATCTCGATGACGTCCGGAAAGCCGGCGAGCGTCTCGGCGATGGCCCGGTTGCCGTTCTCGCGGTTGTGGATTCGCTGGCCGAGAGCATCAGATGCCAGACGTCGATCTGCGTCCCGGCGGCGCGTTCGGCGCCGCGCAGGTTGGGCACGAGCGCGTCGTAGCTCACTCCCGGCTGCTTCGTAATGCCCTCGATGACCTCTCCGCGTCGCGCAGCTGTGGGATCGCGCGAGGATGGACAAACGACGTTGCCTGGATCTCGGTCACGCCGGTCTGCGAGAGCAGGTCGATGATCTCGATCTTCTTCCCGGTCGGGATCCAGTCCGGTTCCGGCTGGAAGCCGTCCCGCGGGCATACCTCGTGGATCGTCACCCGTTCCGGTAGCTGCATGCTTGAACTCTCCCCGTTATCTCTCGATGAGCACGAGGAGAGTGTACCGTCCCAGATGAAGGGCGGATGCGTGGTTTCGGCCTGCCGGCCGCAGCCCTAGTCCGAGCCGAAGGTTGCTCTCAGGCCGTCAATGAGGTCCTGCTTCTCCTGGATCCGAGAGGGCGGCGTCACGGTGCATGAGCGTGTAGGTCGAAGGGGGCATGCTTCCGCGCTCGACCGTCTCCGCCGCTTCATCGACCCTCGTGTTGCGGCTTGTCCCACTCCGAGGTGTTGATCTTGCTGCGGCCTTCGTCGACGTGGTCCTGGATGAGCCAGGAGACCGGCGCGACGTTGGTGTACCAGGGCCAATCCGTCTCGTTGCTGTGGCAGTCGGCGCAGGCCCGGTCCCACAGCTCCGCTGTACGCGGGCTGTCCCACTGGACCGCCTGAGTCACTGGCGGGTTCGAGTGGTCCCGGCCATAGGGCACGAGCTGGATGGCGAGAAGCAGGCCGAGCAGACCCGCCCCGGTCCAGCGGATGATGCGAAACCAGTTGAACTGGAATCTGCTCGTCCGAGCTTCCTCCTCGCTTCCTGCACCCGTCATCTTCGGTTCCTCGTTTCCGGTCACCTCGGGTATTCCTTTCCACGGGCGTTCAGTCCCTCAAGGCAGATGCTGCCGCGGCTCGATTTGACGAACATTTGAATCCAGGCCGCCAGTTCAAATACTGGTCAAATCCACGTCCTCCAGGATTGAGTCAGTAGTTCGTAACCGGCCGCGATCAGGCGGCTGCATCTGTATCGAAAAAGGAGACCTTCTATGTCAAGAATAACTGCAATCTGGACGGCGGGAGCTGTCGCTCTGCTGTTCGCTCTGGTTCTCGGCGCGGTCTTGCTGCGTCCGGTTCTCGGGGTCAACGCCGACGCACAGAACGGCAGCAGCCAGACAGAAATCACCACCCTCAGCCAGGATGGAACGACTCCATCGAGCGATAGCCCGCAATGGCGTGACGATGACGATGATGATGACCACGGATGGGACGATGACGACCACGAGGACCATGACGAGCGAGATGGAGAGCACGAGGATGACGATTAGCAACGTCGATCTCGTTGCTGGATGGGAGGATCGAGATGGCGACTGACCCGCGCGTCGCGCGCCGCCGGCGGCAATCTCGCCTCAACCGCGCGCTGCTCGCCGGAATGCTTGGGAGTCTGGGCATCTTTCTCGGCATCATCGTGGCACAGGACGCCGTGAATGCTGATGCCCCGACATCGATCTCGGTCGAGCAGGTCCAGCAGCAGGAGTCTCCTGCCGTGAGGGTTCCGAAACCTCGAGTGCGGACCCGAACGTCATGAACCAGCCGGTCGTCCACGAGCATCGCTTCAGGTCCATGGGAACTGATGTCGAGATCCTGCTGATGGGTGAGAGCGAACTTCGGGCCCGGCAGGCGTTCAGCCGGGCCGAGCTCCTTGCCGGCGAATGGATGGACACGTTCAGTCGGTTCGACTCCGAGAGTGAGCTGAGCCGGCTGAACAGCTCGGCGGGACGTCCGGTGTTCGTTTCCGAGCGCCTGTTCGATGCCGTCGAGCTGTCGGTTCGCGCGTCGCTGCGGACCGGCGGCGTGTTCAACCCGCTCATTCTCCCGGCGCTCGTTGCCCACGGTTATGACCGCAGCTTCGACGATCCCGATATCGGCAGCTCGCTACCGATGACCATTGATGTGCCGCCGGGGGTCGAGACCCTCGCACTCGATAGGGACCTGAGAACCGTCCTTATCCCGCCGGGCGGAGCGATCGATTTGGGAGGGATCGCCAAGGGCCTCTATGCCGATCAGGTTGCGTCGTTATTCGCTGGATGGCCGGGCGGAGTTGTCTCGGCCGGCGGCGATCTGCGTGCCTGGGGTGAGGGGCCCGATGATGGGCGCTGGCTGGTCGGCGTCGAGGATCCAGGCTTCGGACGGGATGATATTGCCGTCGTCGCGCTGACCGACGGCGGCGTTGCGACATCGGGAACGAACCGGAGGCGATGGCAGCGAGGATCTACCCTTGTTCACCACCTGATCGATCCTCGCACCGGCCGTCCAGCCGGGGTCGTTGACCGGACCGTCACCGTGCTGGCTCCGACAGCAGCTCTGGCCGAGGTCGGCGCTACGGCTTGCTTCATCGACCCGGAATGCACTGCCGACCGGCGATTATCTCGCGATCTCTGGGGAATCCTCACTGTTGCACCTAACCGGCTTGTCTCGTTCGTTGATTGTGATCCGGAGGCACCTTTCCATGTCTACTTCGACCACTAGGCCGGTGCCGCGAAGAGCCAGGACCGCTGGCCGTTTGCCGGCGCCATCGCCCTGATCGGCGGCGTCGGACTCCTGATGGCTTTCGTCCTGGCCAGTCGTCGCCGGATTCTCCTTCAGCCCGGTCATCTGGTACCTCGCTCGTTCGCTCGGGATGACGACGTACCTGCTGCTCTGGCTGTCGGTTGTCACCGGGTTGGGCCTGACGACCAGACTGCTCGACTTCGTCGGTGACAAGGGCATCATCCCGCAGCTGCACCGGCTGGCCACCGATCTATCCTGGCCGGAGTTGCAATGCACGTCCTCGCCATCGCGCTCGACCCGACGGTGGAGATGGGTATGCTTGGCGCGCTGGTTCCGATGACGTCGTCCATCCGGCAGCCGTGGACAGACCTCGGAATCGTGTCGGCATACGGCCTGATCGGGATCGCATTGAGCTTCGCGGCTCGCCGCTGGATCGGGAATGACAGGTGGCGCACGCTCCATTACCTCACCTTCGGATTCTGGGCGACGGCATTGATCCACGCGATCGGGGCCGGTACGGACACTGCTACCCTCTGGGCCGGCGCGATCTACATCCTCTCCACTTCGAGCGTCGTCTTCCTGTTGACCTTCCGATCCTCCAGGCGCGCGTCGCTCAGCCGCCCCGGCCAAGCCGGACCAGCGCTCGGTTTCAACCGGTCGAGTCATCAAGCTGAGCGGCGCGGCGTCATGAGGGTGCTTGTCGTTGACGACGAGCGGGAGCTCGCCGAGATCATCGGCAGCGTCCTGGAGGATGAGCGCTTCGACGTCGATCTCGCGTTCGACGGCGAGCAAGGCCTGGACATGGCGCTGACCGGCAACTACGACGTCATCGTGCTGGACCGCTTGATGCCAAAGCTTGACGGACTCGACGTCTGCCGGCAGCTTCGGGCTGAAGAGGTCGAAACGCCGGTGCTGATCCTGAGCGCGCTCGGCGATCTTCCTCAGCGCGTCGAGGGGCTCGACATCGGGGCCGACGACTATCTCGGCAAGCCGTTCGCATTCGAGGAGCTGCTTGCCCGGGTGCGCGCGCTTGGCCGTCGGAAGGCCCAGCCGGTCTTGCCGGTTACGCTCGAGGTCGGGCCGCTCAAGCTGGATCAGGGTAAGCGAACGGTCGAGCTGGCTGGAGAGCCGATTGACCTGAGTCACCGTGAGTTCGCGATGCTGGAGTACCTGATGCGGAACGCCGGCCAGGTGCTGACTCGCGACCAGATTCTCGAGCGGGTCTGGGGTTACGACGCCGATATGGCGGGCAACGCCGTTGATCTCTACGTTCACTATCTCCGCAAGAAGCTCGACCAGCCGGGCCGGCCTGCCCCGATCGAAACGGTACGCGGCGCCGGCTACCGGCTGCGAGCCTGAGGCGAACCATGTTCAGGCACGTAGGCCGCCGGCTCGCCATCCTCAATACGATCATCGTCATCGTCCTGATTGCCGCGATCGGCATCCTGACCTACGGCGTGCTGCGCCGGAGCCTGCAGCAGGAGGTCGACCAGGGGCTCGAAGAGCGTCTGGCCACGGCCCTTTCCGGATCGCTGAGCCAGGAATCATCCGGGCCGGCGGTCCGCGTTACGTCCGATGACGGTGAGGGTGACGATGACCACGAGGAAGATGACGAACACGAGGATGACGATCACGACGAGGATCGGGAAATCGTCTCCTCCGGCGACACGATCCTTATCCGCGTCGACGACGATGGACAGATCGTCGAAAACCCGCGCGGGATCGATTTGCCCGGCGTCCCGATCGATCCGGGCGTCGCCGAAGCGCTGGCCGGCGAGACGGACGTCCGCTCGGTGACACTCTCCGACGGGGACAGGATGCGGGTTATGACCGCCCCGATCTTCGAGGATGGCGAAGTTGTCGGCGCGATCCAGGCATTACGTAGCCTCGGCGAGCACGAAGATCAGCTCGAACTCGTTCGCAACATGACCGTGCTGGGCGTCGTGTTGGGCTTCATCGTTGCGGGGCCGGCGGGCTATTTCCTGTCCCGGCGGGCGATGATCCCGATCAACGCCGCATTCGGCCGCCAGCGGGCATTCGTCGCCGACGCATCCCACGAACTGCGGACGCCGCTAACCCTGATCCGGGCCAACGCCGAATATGCCCGTCGCAAGCCCGACCAGACCGTCTCGGACGTGATGCCATCGCTCGACAACATCGTTCGCGAGGTCGACGGCATGTCGAAACTGGTGAGCGATCTCCTGATGCTGGCGAGGCTCGACGCCGGAAAGCTGGAGCTTGACCGTTCGCGTCGCGATCTGGGCGAGATTGCGGAGTCAGTCGTCGAGAGCATGCGCCCGCTAGCCGACTCGAAGGAAGTCGAGCTGCTCCTCGATATTCAGCCCAACGTGACGGCCGAGGTAGACCGGCCGCGCATCGAACAGGTCATCAGGATTCTCCTCGATAACGCCATTCGCCATACCTCGGCCGGTGGCGAGGTGGAGGTCGGCATCTCGGCTCGCGGGTCGGCCCGGGAGATCGAGGTGCGCGACACCGGCGCCGGAATCGATCCCGACGAGCTGCCGCTGGTTTTCGAGCGATTCTCCCGCCTCGATTCCGGCCGGGCGCGAGAGCATGGCGGAACCGGGCTCGGCCTCGCCATCGCCAGGGGGCTTGTCGAGCAGCACGGAGGCGACATCAGTATCGACAGCCGTCTCGGGGAAGGCACGGTCGTGACCGTCCGGATTCCCGAACGCTCGTCCTGAGCCGGTGAACCGCCGCCAAAGACGAGTAGGCTTAGCGGTGATGAAGTTGCGCTGTATCGACTGGTAGTGGCTATTCATGTTCGCGTTGTTGGGATTTCTGACGATCACCTACCTGATTATCCTGGGGATCGTGATGATGGTGCTCGCATCGATCCAGGAGGCGAGCAAATCCCGCCCGAATCTCGACACCCGCTGGGACATGACCAGCTGGTCGGTCGTCAAGTTCGTCAGCGTCGGCGCGCTCCTGACTCTCCCCTCCCTCATCATCCTCATCCCGATCGGCCTGCTCTTCATCGTCTGACCGCCGGTAAGTACCTCGCAAACTTCCGATGAATGGACATGCTTCTTTCTCGGTGAAGTTGACTGGCGAACGTGGTCCGTAAGACTTTCGACAGAATCTCGTTAGTTTTCGGACAGAACGACGTTAGATTCGGTTCCTAACCTCTGGTGTGTGGGCTGGCAACCCACAGCAAGAACACGCAAGCACCAGGAGGAAAGAACCAATGCTCGAACGACCCCTTTCACGCCGATCGCTCATACGCTACAGCGGGCTCGCCGGGGCAAGCATCCTGAGCGGCTATCTGCTCGCCGCTTGCGGAGACGATGACGACGATGATGATGCGGGACAGGCCGCGACGGCGACGGAAGAGCCGATGGTCGATGCGACGGCCACGCATGAGGCGATGATCGATGAGACGCCGACCGAGGAAATGATGGCCGAAGCGACCGCCACCGAGGAGATGATGTCGGAGCCAACGGCAACCGAGGAAGCCATGATGGAGCCGACCGCCACGGAAGAGATGATGGCCGAGCCGACGCCGACCGAGGAGATGATGGCGGAAGAAACGCCGACCGAGTCGATGACCGACGAGATGACCAGGATGCTCGTCTCCGGCTGGTACCGCGGCGGCGAAGTTGAATATTACGACTTCGGCATGAATACCCCGCTCACGGAGGGCGACAGTGTCGCGACGGCGCCAATCTGGGTACTCGTCCACGAGATGATGGCCGGTGAGGACCCGCAGTTCGTCGAAGGGCAGCACAACATTGTCGATGTCGTGCCGGGCGACGACGGGTACAGCGATCTCTGGCAGGTCATGCTGGTCGAGGTGCCGGATGATTACGAAGCCGATTCGATCCGCGACGCGTCCGAGATCAGCGAGATGGCCTACCCGGTGACCGAGACCGAGATGTACGTCAACTGCCCGATCGTACCCGAAGGCACGGAGCTCGAAGGCGGCGAGCCACTGGTGCAGGGCTGGTACCAGGGTCAAGAGGTCTACTACCCGGACTTCGGCATGAACCCGCCGTTCGCGATTCCGATCTGGGCATTCATCACCGGCATGGATAGCGACGGGAACCCGATCTTCGTCGAGGGCCAGCACAATATCATCGACGCCGTCCCTGGAGACGACGGCTACAGCGCGTTCTGGCGGGTCAACCTGGTCATGGTCGACGATGAGTACGAGCCCGACAGCATCCGCGACGCGGCCGACGTCGACGAGATGTACGAGATCACCCAGACCGACCTGGTCGTCAACTGCCCGGTCGTCGTTTCCTGACCGGCGCCACTACGTCACAAGCGGGACGCTCTTGACTCCTACCCGAGAGCGTCCCGCTTGTGCTGTACCGGACGGCGAGCCCGGCGCAGGGAAAAGCTGGGGAAACCTGAACCCAGGATTGACATTTCTAAACCTGTAGTATAGATTTAGTTATAGAAATCCGGAGGCATCGAGGCCCCGGTGAAACACCGCAAATGCAATGCAAAGCATTTTGCTGAAAGGAATCTCGGAAGATGGCCGATATCGTCGATACCGCAGTGCAGGCGGGCTCCTTTTCAACCCTCGTCACCGCCGTCCAGGCGGCTGACCTCGTAGACACCCTGAAGGGTGATGGCCCCTTCACGGTCTTCGCGCCGACGGATGAAGCGTTCGCCAAGCTGCCGGCGGGTACCGTCGAAGGTCTGCTGGAGAACAAGGATCAATTGACTCAGGTACTGACCTATCACGTCGTTCCAGGCAAGGTGATGGCCGCTGATGCGATGCAGCTCACGTCGGCCGGCACCGTCCAGGGACAGAACCTATCGATCAACGCTGACAATGGCGCGGTGAAGATCAACGATGCCACCGTCGTCCAGGCGGACATCGAATGTGACAACGGCGTCATTCACGTCATCGACGGGGTGATTCTCCCTAACTAGCCTCCCTACATCTCTCTTCCCATACCAGATCGGGAGCCGCTTTCCCCCGGGCGGCTCCCGAATATTTATTCCTTACAGCGGTAGCTCAGATCACCCCGGAGTCTTCAAGCCCTTCAATCTCTGCCTGTGACAGCCCGAGCAATTCGCCATAGACCTCGGCGTTGAAGGTTCCCGGTTTCTCCGGACCGGCATGTTTCACCGCGCCCGGAGTGCGGCTGAGCTTGGGAATCAGGCCGGGCAGGGCGACGCTGCCGAGGGTCGGGTGGTCGACCCGGATGATGTTCTCGCGGGCCTTGTACTGCTCGTTCTCGAAGATGTCGGCGATCGACATGATCGGCGCGAGCGGGACGCCGTACTCGTCCATGATCGCCTGGGCTTCGTCGCGGGTACGGGCGGCGAACCAGGGCACCAGCAGCTCGTTGAGGTCGTCGGCGTGCTCGACCCGCGTCTCGTTGGTCAGGAATCGCTCGTCCTCGATCAGCTCCGGATGGCCGATGGCGTTGGCGCAGCGCTCCCAGGTCGGCTGGGTGCTGGCGGTCATGACCGTCCAGCCGCCGTCCTTGCACTGGTAGGTGCCGACCGGGCTGGCCGTTTCCATCGCGTGGCCTCGCCGCTCCGGGACCCGACCCATCTGGTCATAGGCAGGCACGAACGCCTCGATCAGCCGGAAGAGTGACTCGTAGAGGGCGACGTCGGCTTCCTGTCCCTGGCCGTCACCTGCGCCAGCGTCCCGATGGTAGAGCGCCATCAGCGCCGCGATGCAGGCGAAGAGCCCGGTCACGTAGTCGGCCAGCGGCGTCGGCTGGTTGATCGGCGGGCGATCCGGGAAGCCAGACACGTAGGTGTAGCCGGAGAACGCCGTCGCCGGCGTCCCGAAGCCCGCTTTCTCGGCGTATGGTCCGGTCTGCCCGTAGCCGGACACCCGGACGACGATGATGCCGGGGTTGGCTTCCTTAAGAACGGGATAGGAGAGATCCCACCGGTCGAGCGTGCCGGGGCGAAAATTCTCAATCAGGACGTCGCTGGCCTTGACCAGCTTCAGTAGGAGATCGCGACCCTCTGGTTTCCGGACGTCGAGTGTTACCGTGCGCTTGTTGCGGGATAGCCCGGTCCAGGGAAGCGGAACGCCATCCTTCGAGGGCGACATGCCGCGAACGGTGTCCCCGCGGCCCGGCAGCTCGACTTTGATGACGTCGGCGCCGAAATCCCCGAGCATCGTCGCCCCGAACGCCCCCGAGAACATCGTCGTGATATCCAGAACCCGGACCCCCGCGAGTGGTCCGGCCGAGTTGGTTGACATAGCGTATTCCTCCCGATTGTGGCTTCCTCCGGCGTACTCTAGCCTAGCCATCCAGTCCCGCCGTTGGCTCATGCAGGTCGGATTCTCGGTTATACTCGTTGAGAACGTGGGAGGACAGGCCGCTAACCTGGGAATAGTGGCCCCGAATGAACTGCTAGTCCGGATTCCCCTGATACCGATGTGATTTGGGTATGCCGGACTGGGCTTTCCCCGGGGGAGGGGGAGCAAATGACTGCCCAGAATATTTTCACTGTAGTCGTTGTGATGCTGGTGCTCGTCTGGCTCGCTCAACTCTTCCTGCTCGGCATGCTGGCTCGCAATCAGGGATCCGATCCGGTGCGCGTTGTGTCGGGTGCGACGATCTTCTTTCCGGTCCCGTTGCCCGTTGCCCAGCTGGCTCCCGGCCTCGTCGATGCCGTCGGCGGTTTCTGGGAGTCGCTCGTTGGTAGCGTCTTCGGCTCCGGCAGGGATCGCGGAAGTGCGCCACCCCCGATGGCGGCGTCCGGTGGTCCGGCTCAGGCTACAGCCACGGAGGCGAGATTGCTGATCGACGGCGCCGAATTCCCGCTCTCCCTGCCCCGAACCCGGATGGGCCGCTATCCGAACAACGAGGTCGTCATCGACCACCCGACCGTATCCGCCTACCATGCCGAGATCATCCGCCGTCCCGACAACCGCCACGAAATCGTTGACCGGGAGAGCCGCAACGGCACCCGGGTCAACGGCGCGCTCATCCGGTCTCAGATTCTCAAGGACGGGGACCTCATCACCCTCGGCGGTTCGACGCTGCACTATCTGAGTTCTCCCGCGCCGGCCCAGCCTGCCTATCAATCGCCGGCCGATGACGATGAGCTGTACCGGCCGGGTGGCCAGACGTCACAGGTCTCCCCTCCGGCTCGCTCGAACCTGCCGCCTAAATAGCAGGTCGTTCCGCAGACCTGGTTCCAATCCATCGCAGCACCGCTCTGCGCAGTATCGCGAGACCTGCGTAGTCCTACGTAGATTGCGTAGTCCGGAAAAACCTGCGCATTCTCGACGATGTGCAGTTCCGCGACTATCCCTATCCTGAGGTCACAGTCACAACAGCGCCGGCCGAAACGCCGGCAGAACCCTCAGGAAGGATTCTCCCCATGAACGAGATGCTCAACGACACCCTCGCATTCCAGCGCTACCAGGACGACGTCAAGCGCGGCGAGATTGCCTACAACCGGCAGGCTACAGGCGCGGCCGCCAACAACGGCCCGCGTTCCCGGATCGCCGCCACGTTGCTCAGCCTGGCGATCCATCTCCAGCCGGAGTTGCAGATCGAGGTCCAGCGGCCGGTCCAATCCGCCACGGCCTGAACGGTCTACGGCTTGTCTACCCTCCTCCATCCCCTCCGGCTTCCCCACCGGAGGGGATTCTTCCTGGGAAGCGATGTCGTTCGTTCTCTGGCCCTGGGAGTAACTGTTCATCCAACCGCCCTGCCTTTTCGACCCGGGTACCCGCGTGAGCGGGTGGGAGAAATCTCTCGTGAACCTCAGCAACCAGCGTTCCGGGACACCGGCCCTTAGCGTTGTTTGCCCGGACCTCACTCCAGTACTGCTACACTGTCCGCACCTGCAACCGACCGACCGAAACCGAGGTCTGCGACGATGTCCAGCACCCTCTGGCGAGCCCGACGCCGTGGGGAGCGTCCGGTGATCTACGGACGCGACCGCGAGCGTGCCCAGCTCCGCGAGCTCCTCGACGATGCCATCGCCGGCCACGGCTCGCTCGTTCTGATCAGCGGAGAAGCGGGTATCGGCAAGACCACCCTGGTCGACGACCTGATTCACGAAGCCGAAGAGCGTGACTGCCTCGTTCTCACCGGTGGCTGCTACGACCTCACGACGACACCGCCGTATGGTCCGTGGGCAGAGATGTTGCGCGGTTACAGACCCGGCGATGGAGATCCGCCGCTCCCGGCGTGGTTCCGGAATCCCGAGGAACTTGAGAAGGTGGGAAGTCAGGCAGCACTGTTCGAAGAGACAGCATCCTTCTTCGCTTCGGTTGCTACGGGACAACCGCTTGTTGTCGTGTTGGAAGATCTCCACTGGAGTGATGATGCCAGTCTTGAAGCGCTACGGCATCTCGCACGGCATGTGCACGCTAGTCCCATCCTGATGGTGGCGACCTATCGTGAGGACGAGATAACCCGCCGGCACATTCTCTATCAGGTTCTACCGCTGGTCATACGAGAATCGGACGATTCCGGATTCCGGTCGGTAATCTCGATGCCAGCTCGATCCGGGCTGTTATCGTCGACAATATCGTCTGGACGAGGATGAGATTGCGTGGATCGCTGGTTATGTCGGTCAGTTGACGGAGGGCAACCCACTCTTCGTTACTGAGTTCTTGCAGCATCTTCGAGATTCGGGGGCGCTTACCGCTGAAGATGACCGCGATAAGCTGCAATCTTCAAGAGCTTGATCTGCCGCCGCTCCTACAGCAATTGATCGAGCACCGGTTGCGGCACTGCGTCGGCGACGAAACCGTTGAGCTGCTGGAAGTTGCAGCCGTGATCGGCCATCCAGTTCGACTTCACGACATGGAGGGTGGTTTCGGCAGCTGACGAGGGCGCAGTTGTTCGGGCCATCGACGCGGCGATGGCTCGCGACTCATCGAGGAAGTTGGTCATGGCGGGACCTATCGATTTCGCCACGCCCTGTTTCGCGAGGCACTCTATGCGCGCCAAATATGGCCAAGACGCCGACAATATCATCACCGAATAGCGAACCATCTTATCGAGACAGGATCATCAAACCCAGATGCCATCGTATATCACCTCGAGCGGTCGGGCGACGAGCGAGTCGCGGAATGTATGCGGTCCAAGCGTTCAGGCCGAGCGTGCATTCGCCTGGAGCGATGCCGCCGGACGGCTCGAACGATTGCTGGATGTTCTCGGCGATGATTCCGAGCAAGATCGATTGCGCGGCTGGATTCTCTATCGCCTCGGCAGCCTACTCCGATTTTCGGATCCCCGGCGGGGATTAGACTACTTCGACGCTGCATACCGTCGGGGTGTTGCGACGGATGATCCGCTCTCACCGCCTGCGCTCAATATGGCCGCGGACTCTTGCGGAGCAACACGACGAACGTGGACGAGGGGCTAGCACAGATGGCGGCCGGGATCGTGGATCTCGAAGCTCTGGAATCGGTGGAGCGGGCGCGGATCAATCGGGGCGATGTGTTCGGACCGGCGGTGCTTCCCCTTGATCTTTCGATCGCTACCGGTGATTTAGCCGCGCCGTCTGGGGGCTCGCCGGTGTGGCTGGAAGGGATGAGCGCAGGCGAACTGAACCGGCGCGCTGTGCTGGCTACGCTGCTCTTGCTGGCTGGCGAGCTCCGACAGGCTGAAGAGTGGATCCTGCCAGCACTCGGTGCGGCCGAGATTAGCGAGCTCCGGCACTCGGACGACTTCATATTTCATGGGGCGCCAGCGATGTTGTTTGCCCTCCAGGGTGACATCGAGCGATCTGAATATCACTTTCGACAGATCTGGCGACGACGGGAAGACGTTTTGCCGATGTATGCGTCAGCTGGCGTCGGGTTCGATATCGATTTCCTGATCCTTCCCTACAGGACGGATTCTCTCGACGATCGTTATCGGTTGGCCAAGGTTGTTGATGAGATTGCTACCAGCGGCGTGGATATGCTCGGACCTGGTTGGTCGCCTCGCCATCAGCTCTGTTTCTTGTTTCATGAGGATGGTAACTGGAGTGGCGTCATACAGGAAGCGGTTTCTTCGGACCTTAGACGCGGACGAGCCTTCTTCGCCCAGAAGATCCGCGGTACTGACGCGGCAGTTGCGCTGCGTCAGGGGCGGGTCGGCCATTTTCGGACGCAACTGCGTCACGTATTCCCCAACGGGCCGAAGACCAGGCTAGGTGACGCTCATATTCTGCCGGCACTCCTTCTGCAGCGTGACGCCGCTACGCTCGCAATTAGCGACGGCGACATGCAATCGGCTTTTGACTGGCTTACGATGCACGATTCATGGATACAGCGGAGCGGCATTGTACCTGGGCGGGCCGAAGGGCAGCTCGGATGGGCTAGATATCGCCGCGCTACCGGCGACCTTCATGAGTCACGCGAACACGCCGAACGGGCTCACAAACTTGCCTCTAATCCCCGACAACCACTGGCTCTGATCGCTGCTGACCGCTTCCTCGGGCAACTGGATGTGGACCAGGGGAAGTACGACGAAGCGAAGAGGCGGCTGGATGCATCGCTGGAGCTGGCGGAGCGGTGCGAGGCACCGTTCGAGCAGGCATTGACGCTGGTGGTGATGGCCGAGCGGGCTGCCAAGCTAGGCGATGCCGAGGAGTCGCGCGAGTTCATCAATCGGGTGCGGGAAATCTGCGAGCCGCTGGGGGCGAAGCCGACGCTGGAGCGAGTTGGCGAGATCGAAGCGATGCTGCCGGGGGCGCGGCGGAGCAGCGAGGACCACCCGTTCGGGCTGACTGGTCGGGAGGTCGAGGTGCTGCGGCTGGTGGCGCGGGGCCGAACCGACGCCGAGGCGGCGGAGGAACTGTTCATCTCGCCGAGAACGGTCAGCCAGCATCTGCGCAACGCCTACAACAAGATCGGCGTCAACAACCGGGCAGAGGCGACGCGCGTGGCGGTCGAGCAAGGCATCGTGTAGGTGGGAATGAATCCGAGAGCGGACGTAGAGACGCTCCGGTGGAGCGTCTTCGTTTCGAGTCTCGCCGTCGACCCCGGGAAGAAACAAAGTATCCACGTTAGGACGCTCCACCGGAGCGTCTCTACCGGCGTGACTGGCGATATTCTGGCTAGCCATTTCCAGCTTGCTGACGGTGGCCTTTGACGACCGGGGCGAGGGCTTCGATGTGGGCCGAGCCGGTGCCGCAGCAGCCTCCGACGATCTGGGCGCCCATCTCGATCCACTCCCGGCCATATCGGGCGAAGCGGGCGCACTCATCCGTGCCGGCGTCCTGGCCGCTCGGGTTGTGGGTGTAGGCTCCAATCGGTCCGGCGAAGACCTCGCGGAGCTTCGGCAAGCCAACCGAGACGTGGGCCGGATTCGAGCACATCAGCAGAATCGCGGCGACCGGCAAGCCCTCCAGCGCCCGAACCAGATCTTCGAAGCTCTCCCGGTATTGCATCGTCCCGGTTGCCGAGATCTCCCGGAGTCCCAGGAAGACCGGCAACCCACCTGTGGCGCAGGCCTCGACTGCAGTAACGGCCTCGTCGATTGCGCCGACATGCTCTGCCAGCATCAGATCAACCCCGATATCGGCGAGGACCCGCGTCTGCTGCTCGAATTCGTGGCGGAGGTCGCCGGAAGGGGGCGGCGCGATGCCGCCTGCGACATAGGCCTCGGGATTGATCGCGTCACGCGCGGCGATCGCCAGCTCTCCCGCGGCACGCGTGTACCGTTCCCACTGGTTGGCCAGGCCTAAGCGATCCAGCGCCGGCGCGCTCGTCCAGAACGAATTCGAGATGATGATGTCCGCGCCAAGCCGGAGATATTCCTCGTGGACGGCCCGGACGATCTCGGGCGCGTCGATGTTGACCGGCGCCGACCATGGTCCCAGGCGACGCAGGAACTCCTCGTGAATCTCCCGCATCCTGGCCGGGTCGGTCGCGCTCAGGTACTCCTGATCGCCTTGCGGGCTGGGATCGCCGATCTCCCGGCCCTTCGACACGTCCGCGCCACGCTTGCCAAGTTCGTCGCCGGTCGCGCCGTCCATCAGCAAGATCTCACCGGCGGTAAGCCGGTCGATGATCGATCTGGATGGCATGGGACGGTCCTTTCGCTGCGCCCGGTCCGACTGTCGTTATGATGACGCGAGCATCATATCTCTAGAATGGCGGGACCTGTCGGTTATTCTGTACCTGTCGTGCCATGCCATCCATGAAACGGACAACGTCATGGGTAAATTACTGTTGTGGCTCATTCTGCTGGTGCTTTCCTGGCCGCTAGCTCTTCTGGCGCTGGTGCTATATCCCGTCGTCTGGCTGCTGACGCTGCCGTTCCGGCTACTGGGATTCTCCCTGAGCGTGATCTTCGAGTTCATCGGTGCAGTGATCCGCTTCCCGGCGCGGCTACTGCGCGGACCACAGCGTTCGTAGCGCGATCCTATTGACGACGGACGAACTGGCGGGAGAACTGCTCCTCCCGCCGGCAGTTGAGTGCGTTCCCGGGACTGGTTGGCGCGAAGATGACCAGTGGTTTGTGGCAGAGGATCTGACGAGTCCTTGATCATTCCCGGGAATCTGAAGAGCACCAAAATTGTCATATCGACCCGGGTACCTGCGCTAGCGGGTGGGAGAAATCTCAGCGCAGCATATCCATGGGGTTCAACTGAGATTTCTCGCTCCGCTCGAAATGACAAGCTTGTTGCTTATTGGACCTCCCATGATGCACTCGGCCAACCGGCCACATCATGTGTCACACACCACTAATCCTGCGAGGCCTCTTCCGCTTCGTCAGCGGTGATCTCCAGTTCGATGCGGTCGTGAGTGACCGACTTGACGGACGATATGGGCACGCGCACGTCATGGGTACGGATGCGGCCCGCGTCGATGACGAAGGCCGTCGCGACCCCGTCGTTCCCGTAGACAACCTCATCCAGATGGCCGATGTGCTTGCCGTCGCTACCGTAGACGTTCGACCCATGACTCAGCACGACGGCGTCTCGCGGGGCGCTGCCGGGCGTCGTCAGGATCATCGGCTCCTCGACGGCCAGACCGCCACTGGTAAACACGGCAACATGGCGTTCCTCGATGTAGGGCGGCAGGTCCTGTGCCTCATCGGCGCCGATGCGCAAGTGAACGACGTGATCGTCTCCGATCCGGTCGACGAGCGAACGCTGCACGATCCGGTTCGTGGAGAAGAATGGTCCCTGGTGGACGACGAACTCGCGCATCTCCAGGTTCTCTGCCGCGAAGATGATGCGGTCTACCTTTCCAATGTTCTTGCCGTCGCGGGTCTGCACAGCGCTGCCGATATCGAGATTCATGTTGCGATCCCTTTCCCCTCTTCCCGACGGGCATTCAACGTATCGGAGACTTACCCCTTCAGAACTGGCGAGAGCCGATGCTTCCACGGTCCGTGTTCGTCGACGGCATGGGCGGCGCGCAGGACAGTGGCATCCTGCCAGGGTTTGCCGACCAGCTGGAGCGAGACCGGAGCGTCGTAATTCCCAAGACCGACCGGGACGACAGCGGCCGGCCAGCCGAGCGTGTTGAACGGCCCGCAGTAGCGGCCATTCTGTTCGACGACGCCGATCTGCGGCGCCTCATGCGGGATACCTGGAAGCGCGAGCAGGTCGATCTCCCCGGTGATCTCGAGCATCCGTGCCCGGAGGATAGCCCGCGCCTGCTGGATGCGAACGAAATCGGTCGGCCCGTAGGCATAGGCGCCGATGAGCCGGTCGCGGGACCATTCCGATACGTCGTCCCACCGGTCGCGAAGGTACGGCTCGTAATACGCCGCCGCTTCGATATTCAGGACGGCGAGGTTGATCGTATTGAGATCGCGTATCTCCGGGATCGAGATCTCGACGATCTCGGCTCCTGCGGCTGCCAGCTCCGCAACGCCATCGTCGACGCCCTGCCGGACGGCGGGCGTCGGGTAGTCATCATCCCAGCCATCATCGACGATCTTGCCGATCCGCAGCCCGGTCACGCCACGCTGGAGAGCTTCGGCGTAGCCGCCGGCATGAGCCTGCCGCGTGCGGCTGTCGCGCGCGTCATATCCGGCCAGCGCATCGAGCATATGAGCGGCATCCAGGGCTGTGCGGGTCATCGGGCCGACGTGATCGAGGGACCAGCACAGCGTCTGCGCCCCGTAAGCGCTGACGAGGCCGTAGGTCGGCTTGATCCCGACCAGACCGCAGAGTGCCGACGGCATCCGGATCGATCCGCCAGTATCCGACCCCGTCGCCCCGAAGCACATCCCGGCCGCGACGGCGGCACCCGAGCCGCTCGACGAGCCGCCGGTGTCCCGCTCCGGATTCCACGGGTTCTGGACGACGCCGTAGTGCTCGTTGTTCGATGCCGGCGAGTAGGCGAACTCGGGCATATGCGTTTTGCCGAGGATTACGGCTCCGGCGCCTTCCAGCCGCTCGACTCCGGCGCTGTCATGCTCGGCGACGCGGTCGGCGAGGACTTTCGAACCCGCCGGCGTCGTTTCGCCGCGCATATCCATCAGGTCTTTGACGGCAATCGGGACGCCATGAAGCGGGCCGCGGTACTCCCCGGCGGCGATCTCCTCTTCGGCTTTCCGCGCCTGCTCCCGCGCCCGGCTCTCGGTCAGCGTCCGGAAGGCGCGATCTCGTCGTCGTGGGCCGCGATCTGGTCGAGGCAGCACCCAGCGCTTCGACCGGCGAAATCTCGCGTGACCGGATACGATCCGAGATCTCGCTCAGCGAGAGGCGGAGCATCTCATTGGTTGCCATTGGCATGCTCCTGTTCGTGTGTGTCTCGCAGATAGTCGGGATTGCTGGAATGGTGGTCGAGCCTGCCGAGCAGCTCGTCAAGTGCGTCGATCCGTTCTGGAAATCCCGGGCTCGACGCGCTCGAGCGTACCGCCGTCGACCTCGATCCCGGCAGCTTTCAGGTTGGCTTGCCAACGGGCCTTGCGCTGCGGTGATAGCGACATATTCCCTCACCCCTAACCCCTCTCCCACTGCTCCGCTTCGCACGCAGGGGAGGGGCAATACATCGGAGTTCAACTCTCGTGGTTCCCAGTCTTCCCTACACCGCTTTCTCCACCGGTGTATCGCCACGATTGCCCCATTCAGCCCAGGAGAGGTCGTAATTGGCGACCTTGTCGTAGCCGACGAGATAGAGGACGAACGTGCCGTGCGCCGCACGGATGCCGCCCCTGTCAGTAGGGACGATCTTCTTGTTCCTGGGGACGCCGAGATCTTCCAGCAAGCTCAGGATCTCGCCGGCAGGTTTGAAACGGGTCGCGTTGTCCCAGTCGACGAAGTTGCGCCATTCGACGTAGATCGCGCCGGGAATGTGGCTCTGCGCTGGTTGATCTGTCTGGCGCGGGTTTCTGGCCGGTCCACTCTCGATCGCCCGGACGTCCAGCGGGACGACCTCTGTTCTGGATCCCGGGCAGGATGACGTCACAGTTGGCGAGCCGTTCCGGGTCCGTCTTGCTGCCGTCGATCGTGACGTTGCCGGGCGTCACTTCAGGGTGTTCCTTGACGACCGGGTGGCGGCTGGCGATCCAGCCGGGGTAGCCGCCATTCAAGACGGCGGCGTTCTCGAACCCGTGGTACCAGAGCGCCCACCATACCCGGGTTGCCAGCAGCCCGCCTTCCGAGTCGTAGAGGACAACTCTGGAGTCGTCGTTCACACCCAGCCCGCGGAGGATCTCCTGCGTCTGCCCGGCGGTCGCGACCCCGACACCGGTCTCCGTGTTCCGGAAGTAGGGATGGATCGGCAGAATCCGGGCGTTGGGGAGTATCGCCCGGCCGAGGCGCATCTCCGGGCGATCACAGTCGATGATAATGACATCTGGATCGTTCAGGTGCTGCGCCAGCCAGTCCGGTTCCACGAGCAGTTCCGGTCGTGCATAGTTCCGGGTTGCGGTCATCGGGCCACGTGCTCCTCGGTTCTAGGCCGTCATCGGCCTCGTTGCGACGGTAATGACATAAGGAATAGCGATCATGAAGCGGCCCTCACGGGCCGCGAGCTCGACGAGCGAGAGCCAGCGGCGGGCCGTGCCCGGCTCGACCTGTCGTCCGGCGGTCGCGTGATCGCTCCAGACTTCAGGGACGCCTGCCACGGTCGGTACATCCGGGTCCTCGAAAACCTGCAGGTAGCCGCGCACGGTTTCGACCTCCATGCCCGCCTCGCGGCAGGCGCTCGCCGTCTCCCGGGCCGCGTACGGCGACGCGTAGACCTTCGAGGCCGACGCCATGACCCGGGCGGTCACTGCCGGGTCCGGACCCGCCGCGAGTATCGTGAAGGGATCGTAGTCGGTGACGACCAGCCGCCCGCCCGGCGCCAGGACACGTTTGAGCTCCTGGATCACCGGTCCGAGTGGCGCGACATGCATGAGCAGCTTTTCTCCCACGACGGCGTCGAACATCTCGTTGCGGTAAGGCAGGTCGTGACAGTCGCCGGTGAGGAACGTCGAGTTGCGTACGTTGAGCAGTTCCGCGCGCCGCTCGGCGACCTGGATGAAATGGGGATTGAGGTCCAGCCCATGGATGCTGCCGTCGGAGGTCACACGCTCGTGAAGCCTGTCGAGCAGGACCCCGGGGCCGCAACCGACTTCCAGGACGATGCCGCCCGGGATCAGATGGAGCTCGTCGAGCAGGATGCCGCGAAGGTTGCCGAAGCGCGGGTCGTCCAGCGTTTCGAGCAGCGCCGCCGCGATCGGTTTCGATCCTTCGGCGGAACCTTCGGCAAGCAGTTCGTAGAGATCGTTCCGGCCTGGTCTGTGCCTCACGTTTCTCCTTTCAGTGCTGCTTCACGCTAACATGAGAGGGGCGGCTATGCCATGCCCCTCCCTCGCGACGAGGGATCATCACCATGTACCGCATCGACTGGAATGCGGGATTCGATCCAATTGAAAGGAATCTACACGATGGCAGCAGATCGAAGCGCATCAGTAACCTGGCACGGAAACCTCTCGGACGGTTCGGGCGTCATCACCGACGTAACCAGCGGGGCCTTCAGCAATCTCGACGTGAGCTGGCCCGCCCGTACCGAAGAGCCCGGCGGCAAGACCAGCCCCGAGGAACTCATCGCCGCCGCCCATGCCGCGTGCTTCTCGATGGGTCTCTCTCACGGCTTGTCCGGAGCCGGTAACCCGCCCCAGAAGCTCGAAGTGACCGCTACCTGTACCTTCGACCCGCCAAAGATCTCGAAGATGCACATCAAGGTGAAGGGGCAGGTTGACGGCATCGATCAGGCCGCGTTCGAGCAGGCAGCCAAGGATGCCGCCGACGGCTGCCCCGTCTCCGGCGCCCTCAAGGGGAATGTCGAGATCAGCGTCGAGGCCGAGCTGGAGTAGGGACTAGGGACGAGGGATTAGGGATTAGTCGAGATTAAAGGGAATAGGTAGTCCACGGATGCCTCTGCTGGCGCGGGAACCCGTCAGCTTTCTCCTTTCTCATCACTAATACCTAGTCTCTAATCCCTCAGAGCAAGAGTGAAGGGCAACGACACCGATGCAATACCGGCCATTCGGCAGGAGCGGGTTTCAGGTTTCGGCGATCGGGCTGGGGGAAACACCTTTGGCCGGGCCTGCGACGAGCGCGATACGGCCGCGGTCGTCCACCGGGCGCTGGAACTCGGGATCAATCACTTCGACTGCGCCGACACCTACGGCGGTGGCGCGGCGTCTCGAGCAGTATCGCCTCGGGAAGGCGTTGAAGGACCACCGCTACGATGTCGTCATCACGACCAAGACCGGCTTTCCTCTCGGCGAAGGGCCGAATGCCGACGGTCTGTCGCGGCGGCGGATTATCAACAACCTCGAAGCCAGCCTCGTTCGGCTCGGGACCGACTATGTCGATGTGTTCTATCTTCATCGGCCCGATTCCCGGACCGACATCGAAGAAAGCCTCGAAGCGGTCGATGATCTGGTGCGTCAAGGCAAGGTGCGCTACGCGGCCTGCTCGAACTATTCCGGCTGGGAGATCGCCCGGTTGGTCGAGCGCGCGATGGCGAATGGCTGGTCCGTTCCGATCGTCAGCCAGTCAGTTTTCAACATGTATGCCAGGGACGTCGCCAACGACATCACCCCGGCGCTCGAGGCGTACGGCATGGGGCTGGTGCCCTACTCGCCGCTTGCCGGCGGGGTGTTTACCGGCAAGTACAAGCCGGGCCAGGACACGCCGTCCGGGACCCGCGCCTACGGCAACGCCCGGATGGAGCGGCTCGTTCAGGACGATATTCTCGGCCCGGTCGCCGAACTCGATGATTATGCCCGGGAACGAGGCTACTCGGTCGGTCAGCTTGCCGTTGCCTGGTTGCTGGCACAGCCAACCGTCTGTTCGGTGATCACTGGCGTTACCCGACCCGATCAAGTCGACCAGAATGCCGCGGCTGCCGACATCACCCTTTCAAACGACGACCTGGCCGAAGTCGACCGGATCGTGGCGAAGATGCCGGCGGCGCTGGACACGTAGGGGGTAGTGGGTAGTTCGCAGTTTGTAGTTTGTAGGAAGAAGTTAGAACGGGAGACCAGAGAAATTCAGTGTGTCTGGATATCCTACAAACTACGAACTACAACCTACAAACTCCCTCCACTTCCTCGACCAGCTATGAGAGAGGTGAGGAAATCTTCATGACGCGACTCGACGAGTTTCGCGGATATCGCGGCAAGATGAACGAACGCATCAGCGAGATCGGCCACCGGGGGATCAACCGCTTCTTCCGGCTGGACAGCGCGGCATACGAGGATGGCGCGCTCGATCCGAAGACGAAGGAAGGGCTCGGGCTCGTCGCGTCGACCGTGCTTCGATGCAATGACTGCATCGACTATCATCTCGATCAATGCGTCGAGCTGGGCTGGACCGACGAGGAGCTTTACGAAGCCCTGAATGTGGCGCTCGTCGTGGGCGGCAGTATCGTCATCCCCCATCTCCGCCATGCCGTCGAGACGATCGATCTGTTGAGAGCCGAGCAGCAGCCCGAGAGCGATTAGCGGGCGGATTCCTGTCCAGGGCGGCGGCTACTTGCGCTCTCGCCGGGTTAGTCGTCTCGCCCGGCCTGGCCGTGGAACTCGAACCAATCCTCAGGATGAAGGCGGATCGTGATCGCGTCGTGGCCGACCGTGCGTTCGGCGTACCGCTTGCCCTCTTCGTCGCCGAGATAGCGCTTCGATAGCCGCTCGTGGTGTTCGATGTCGAGCGGCGGCCCGATCTCCGCGTTGCCGCGAACCATCACCGCGTAATACGGTGTCTCGCGACGGTCGACGACCAGCGATGCGGCCGGGTTGCGTTCGATGTTCCGGTGTTTCTGGGATCCGCGTCCGGCACTCATCAGGATTACGCCGTCCTCGTACATGTACCAGATCGGCATCGCGTGCGGTCTCCCGCGCCGGTCGACCGTCGCCAGTACGCCGACGAGAGGTTCCTGCAGGAATGCCTCCGCTTGTTCCGTGGCTTCGGGCATCAGCCCATCCCTTCATATGCTGGTTCGCAAGCTCCGGCGGTTCGATCTATGGATCGATCAGTATCCGGGAGGCCGCTGGTAGCCCTGGACGAACGGCTCCAGCGCCCGTGCGATCGCCAGGATCTTCATCTCGGACCAGCGCGGCCCGACGATCTGGAGGCCGATCGGGAGCCCCTCGGCTGACCTGGTCAGCGGAACGATAACCGCTGGATGTCCGGTCAAGTTGAATGGGCCGGTGTAGCCGCCGCCCGCGGACCAGTAGGCCACCGGCTGGCCGTCAACGTCGATCGGCGTGTTCCTCGGGCAATGTCTGATTGCCGGGGTGGCCGTGACCGGGCAGAGGAGCGCGTCGAACTCGTCGAAGAACCGCTCGAGAATCTGGATCTGCGCATCGCGCCGGTTCAGGATCGCCGCGAAATCGCGGATGGACGCATTCGCGGCTTTCGCCATGCCCCGCTCCATCGGATTGTCGGAATCCGGATCGAGATTATCCGGGTCGAGTCCGCGTTCCCGGAGATAGGCGGCCTCTTCTTCCTGGGACATCGTCGAGGCGCGTTCGGCGTGGATCAGCGCGCCGTGGGTCTCCCAGAGCGTCTCGAAATCCAGCCCGGGTGGGAGCGTTTGCTCGACCGTTGCGCCGGCGCTCTCCAGATTCTCAGCCAGCTTCCGGATAGCGGCTGCAGTGTCACGGGTGACGGGCACGCTGCCAAACTGATCGGCCCAGGCGAGGCGCAGCTCGCCGGGACCAGGCGTGGGGATCGACGCGAGCGGAACCGGCGGAACTTCGATCTCCCATCCGTCCGGTCCGGAGATGAGCCGGATTGCCAGGTCGAGATCGTCGAGCGAGCGGGTCAGCGGGCCGATCGTGTTCATGTGGCGGACTGCCCGCGGCAGGTCCGGAAGGTCGGGGATGTGACCGGTCGTCGGCACCCGGTGCTCTGTTGGTTTGAGCGAGTAGATCCCGCAGAAATGAGCGGGTATCCGGACCGATCCGCCGATGTCGCTGCCCAGTTCCAGCGGGGAGAGCCCAGCGGCGATTGCCGCGGCGCCGCCTCCCGTCGACCCACCCGGCGTCCTCTCGAGATCCCAGGGGTTGTTCGATCGTCCGAAGATCGGGTTCTCGCACTGGAAATCCCGGGAGAGCACCGGCAGATTCGTCTTTCCGACGACGATCGCGCCGGCAGCCTTCAACCGCGCGACCACCGGCGCGTCCTCGGCCGGCACGTACTCCGCGAGCGGCTCGAATCCCCCGGTCGTCCGGATGCCTTCCGTCGCGATCGCGTCCTTGATCGTCACCGGAACGCCGTGGAGCAGCCCCCAGAACTCGCCTTGCGCCTGGGCTTCGTCTGCTTCCTTCGCCCGTTTCCTGGCCCGGTCCATGTCGAGGGTGACGATCGCGTTCAGCGTCGGGTTGTGCTGCTCGATTCGCGCCAGGTGCGCATCCAGCAGCTCGACGGCCGAGACCTGCCGATCGCGGATCGCGTCGGCCTGTTCGGTCGCACTCGCAAACGTGAGATCTTTCATCGTTGCGCTCCTTTGCATGCGTGGTGACGCGCAGTGTAGCAGGTGGGGCCGATCCTTCTCTGCAAGACCGCAGGCACGAGGCAGCGCCTCATCCAGTAACCAGAAGGGGCATCGCGCAACCCGAAACCGCACTATACTGCCATCGACCACGAACGCATCGATACCGGAGGAGGAGCTATGCCGCCGCGCACGCATCATGTGACCGTCGACCCATGGAAACCGCTCGCCGAGCAACCGGAGATCGGCCACAACCGCTGGCATGAGGCCATACCGCCCATTCTCGAAGTCGAGGAGGGAGACAGGGTTATCCTCGACACGCTCGACGCTCTGGACGGGCAGATCACGCCGGGGATGACCGCCCAGGAAGTGGCCGGCGCCGACCTCGGCCCTGTCCATGCCTTGACCGGACCTGTCTTTATCAAGGGGGCCGAGGCGGGCGATCTGCTCGAAGTCAAGCTGATCGACATCGAAGCCGATCCCTGGGGGCATTACGGCTTTACGGCGCAATTACCCGGATTCGGCTTCCTGCGGGATTCGTTCCCCGACCCGCACATCGTCCACTGGCGGATCGTCGACGACTACGCCGAATCCGACGAACTGCCCGGCATCCGGCTGCGCTACGGCGCTCATCCCGGCTGCATCGGCCTCGCTCCGTCGAAGGAGCTGCGGGAGCGGATCCTGGAGCGGGAGGGGGCTGCGCTGGAGGCGGGTGGCATGGTGCTGATGCCTGACGCCGCCGGAGCTGTGCCGGGCGGAGATATCGGCGGCGAGGCGCTGCGGACGGTTCCGCCACGCGAGGTTGCCGGCAATATCGACATCAAGCAGATCACGCCCGGGACGAGCGTCTACCTCCCGGTCTACGCCGAAGGGGCGCTTTTCTCGACCGGCGACGTCCATTTCGCCCAGGGCGACTGCGAAGCCTGCGGGACAGGCATCGAGATGCGTTCGCGAGTGCACGTCGAGTTCAAGATTCACAAGGGACTGGCTGAGGAGCGCGGCATCCGCTCGCTCCAGTTCGCGCGCGATACCTATTTCAACGTCCCCGAGCTTGCCGCCCCGCGCCGCTTCTATGCGACGACCGGTTTCTCGGTGACCGAGGAAGGCGAGAACCGGGCCGAGGATCTGACGCTGGCTGCCCGGAACGCCCTGCTCTCGATGATCGATCACCTGGGCACGCGGGGCTACGACCGGCAGCAGGCCTACGCGATCTGCAGCGTTGCGGTCGACCTTCGCGTCAGCCAGGTCGTCGACGCGCCGAACTTCATCGTCAGCGCCCTGCTGCCGCTGGATATCTTCATGTAGCCGCTGGGCAGAGCCAGATGACCCGGGCCGGATATGCCGGTCCGGGTTATTCGCTCTTCTGATCTGCGCCGCTCCAGTCGATCATCCACCGTTCTTCGCGGGAGAGATGGCCGGAGGACATTGTAGGGATGAAGTTCATCTCCGTCCGGTTGCCGGTTACGGCAGCACGTAATAGTCGTGTGTCGTGGGACATAAATTCTCGAGGTCGGCATTGGACGTTCACAGGTGTTGTCGTTTCAACAGCCGGTTGGGGATGACTTCCACCACTACGATGCCTGCGAGGCCTGGTTGATTGTTGAGTCGCTCTATCCGGCCCGTCCCGGTCCATCGACGATGCGGCCCGGCGTCGCGCCGGTGTGGCCGCCGTCGCGGACGACACGGGTGCCGTTGACCCAGACGTCGCGGACGCCGGTGGACAGCTGGTGGGGCTGGTCGAAGGTGGCGTTGTCGGTGATGGTCTCCGGGTCGAAGACGACGATGTCGGCGAATGCTCCAGCGCGGAGAACGCCACGGTCGCGGAGGCTGAGTCTGTCGGCGACGGATGATGTCATCTTCCGGATGGCGTCCTCCCAGGTCAGCACAGCCTCTTCCCTGACGTATTTCCCGAGGACGCGGGTGTAGGTGCCGTAAGCCCTCGGATGGGTCGGGCCATCGGCTTCGGCCCAGGCGGGGTCGAGGCCTCCCGCGTCAGTCGAGACCTTGATCCAGGGCTGTTTGAGCTGTTCGACGAGGTTTTCTCTCGCTCATCGAGAAATAGATCGTGCCGATCCGCCGCCGCTCCGAGAGGAGGAGCTCGAACACGGTCTCGACCCAGTCGGCGTCGCCCTGAGCGATCCTGGATCTCGGTCAAGCGCATTCCGGCGTATTTGCGATTCTCTTCACGCTCGAAGCCGACCGGCATGACGCCCTCCGGTCCGGCCCGCCCGGCCATCGCTTCCAGTCGCCGCGCGGCTTCAGCGCTTCTTCCGATACGCGCCCGGGTCTCGGGATCAGCCAGATTCTCGTAGAGTTTGCCGTCGGCCTCGGCCCAGGGCGGCAGGACCGAGGTCAGACCGGTGCCGTTAGCGACGTAGGGGCACATGTCGGCGGTGACGTCGAGCCCTTCGGCCCGGGCAGCATCGATCATCTCGATGACCTGGGGCATCTTTTGCCAGCTGGCGCGCCGATCGCCTTGAGATGGTAGATCTCGACCGGCGCGCCGGACCGTCGTCCGATCTCGATCGCTTCCTCGATCTTCGATCAACCCCGCCGCCTCGGAGCGGACGTGGGTAATGTAGAGCCACCGTGGTGTTCGGCGACGACTTTGCAGACCTCGACGATCTCGTCTGTCTCGACAAACGCGTCCGGCGGATAGATCAACGCGTAGGCGACGCCGAATGCGCCGTCTTCCATCGACTCGGCCATGACCCGGCGCATCGTGTCGAGCTCGCCGGCGTTGGCCGGTCCCATCGCCATGCCTCTGCCATAGCGCCGCAGCGTGCCGCCGCCGAGGAACGAGCCGATGTTCGGCGAGACGCCATGGTCGATCATGGCTTCCAGCCAGTCGCGGAAGCGGGTCCAACCCAGCGCTCGCTCGCGCCATTCAGGCAGATTGCTGATCAGCAGGCCGGAGATGGGATCGTCGATCTTGCCGCCGAAGGGCGCCGGGGTCCAGGCTTCGCCCATGATCTCCGTCGTGACGCCCTGGGTGATCTTCGAGAGGCAGCGGTTATCGCGCATTAGCGGCATGATCGAGTGGCTCTGGATGTCGATGAAGCCGGGACAGACAATCATGTTGCTGGCGTCAACGACGTCCTCGACGTTGTCCGCGTTGACCGACCCCGGCGGCGCAATCGCCTCGATCCGGTCGCCGTTCACCAATAGATCGCCGTAGATCCAGGGATTCCCGGTACCGTCGATGATTCTTCCGCCGCGAATGAGCAGGTCGGTCATGGCCTCGTTTCCTCTCCTTTGACCTGGGTTGAGCAGCATGCAGTGACTACGCCGGACATCCCTGGAAGGCGGGCTACGAACACGACGTCATCTTCCTCGAGGTCAGAGTTGAAGGACCCGGCGCTCAACATACACGGATTCTCAACGAGCAATTGTCTTCGGCTGCCGGCTGATGGCGGCGAAACATCGAGTAGGACATGGGCTCTGCCAACCGTTCGATTGTTCGTTTGACTCTCGATCCTTCACTGCGCGGAACCTTCGTTCAGGATGACGCATGGGAGCGTCATGGTGAGGATCACCATTCGTGAAACGCTGCAATCGACTGACAGGGGCCGATCAGACGCCTGCCAGCCGGGCGATCTCCTGGAGGTTGTCCCAGTCCATGCCGCGTTCGCCGGATTCGATCTGGTGGGACGACCTGGACGACGGCGGCATTGACTGGCCGGATACCCTGCTTCCCCGATCTCGACGACGGCGCCGGGCTGCATGTCGACCTCGGTCTTGCGGCGCTTGACCCGCAGGTCCCGCCACATGCCAGTCTTATTCCCGCGGATCGCGCCGCGCATGTCTTCCCCGACGGCGAGGACGGCGCGGGTGGCGCGCTCCTCGTGGTCGTCGCCGGGCGCGAACATCATCGGGTCGAAGACGCCGATCGGCAGGAGCCGCGATGCCCGGGTCATGCCGGGACGTTGTAGACCTCGGTCGATGCCAGGCGACAGAGCTTCTGCCCCAGCGGGTGGTTGACGACGTCGTAGACCGGGGCGTCGATGCAGGCGGTGACGAAGGCCATCCCGGCCCAGGTCATCTTGCCCCAGAGGTAGCCCCAGATGTTGTCGGTCGTGCTTCGGCCGGCATTGCATGGCCGAGCATCTCCACCAGGGCATTGACCCTCGGCGTGATCTCGCCATCCATGGCCGATATGCAGCGTGCGCTCGTTCGAGAGTTGCAGCAGTCCTGGTTCGAGGTAGTCGGCGGCGAAGTGGACGAAGCAGCCGACGGTCTGTCTTACGCCGACGTGATCGGCGATAATCGGCTCATTGAGCCCGTTCTGGATCGACACGATGAAACTGTCATCGGCCAGCATGGGACCATATCGCTTCATCGCTTCGTCGGTGAAATGTCCCTGACACAGAGCAGCACGAGACATCGAGCGGGCCGGTCAGATCAGGCATGAACGGCATTGACCGGGTAGGTTTGTCGCCGCGAATGCCTTCGATGCGCAACCCATCGGCATTCATCTTCGCGACGTGCTCCGGGACAACGTCGACCAGCGTCACGTCGTAGCCCGCCCGGGTTATGAACGCGCCGATTGCGCCGCCGATCGCGCCGGGCGCGCCGATGATGGTGATCGAACGTTCCCTGCAATTCGTCTGCCACGCTGGAATTCTTCGCTTCAATGAGTCTGCAACGGTAGCAACAGAATAGCCTGTTGGGCCCTCGCGAAGTCGGAAAACGCCATGTCAGGACGCTGCGTGGAAGTTGCGCCCGTTTCGAGCACGGCAGACTCTGCAGGGGCGGAAAGCCATCTGTTCCGGGGACGCTTCGACGATGATGGATCGATCGAGTTCTCGGGCGAGTCCAGCCGAACGATTCGTCTGAAATGAAGATTGCCGGCTCGCTGCGGCCCGGCCGGATGTGGTGAACGATTCGGAGCTTCGACTCCGGCTGCCGGTTCCGGCCGCGGCGGCAGCGCTCCTGCGCCGCTAGCAGCGGGATCTCCGGGATGCGGCGAAAGTAGAAGTAGTAGAGGGCCATCGCCCTGACCATGGCCAGCCCGTAGGACAGGAACGTCGTCGTATCCGTAGCGGACGATAACGCCACCGGCGACGAACGACGAGAGGGAAAAGCCGAGGTTCCAGGCGGCGGATCGGTATCCGAAGACGCTGTAACGGACTCGTTGGGGCAGGACATCCGAGATGAAGCTGCTCTCCATCGACCAGCGACGGTGACCGAGAGCTTGACCCGGGATGAGGTGGGCCGTCTGGGCGATGCCCAGCACCGGAGAGACGCGCTGGCGACGGGCAAAAAGGGGTACGGGGACCAGCCGGACGATGACCGAGCCGGCCTGGGAGCCGAGCTTGGCCGAGATCCAGGGCGACCAGAGCCCGACGACGGCGGCGACCGTCCAGGCGAGAGCGAAGATGATGCCGATCAGGCGGCGCTTGCGCCGATGGATGACAGATAGACGTTGTAGAAGGGGAAGACTGCCCCGCCGCCGAGCGCCATCAGCCCGCCGACCGCGACGTAGACGATCATCCGGTTGCGGATCTCCTTCGGCGGCGCGTCGGTATCCGGTTCTTCCTCATCGTCGTGCCGGCGTGCGGTCGCCGGCGTCGAGGTCCGGCGCTGGGCCGACATCAGAAACAGGGGAATCAGCGCCAGAGCCGCCAGGGCGATTCCGATGATCATCGTCCCGCGAAAGGCGCCGGCACTCGGCCGCGACAGACCGATCGTCAGATCCAGGACCAGGGCGCCCAACCGCCGATCAGGCTGCCGATCGTCGTCGAGAGCGAGATCAACGACATCGTCAGCGCCGCGACCTCCTGCCGTTGCCGCTGGCGGGTGAGCTCGACGACGAAGGGCATGACCGGCGTGAAGACCATCGAGGTACTGGCGCCCCAGAATGCCGAGAGTACAAGCAGTCCGACTTCGTTGGTGATCGTTGCGAGCAGAACCGACGCTATCAGGTAGAGCGCGAGTCCTCCGGCGACGACCTTCCAGAGACCGAGTCTGGAGATGAATTGGCCGAGCATTGCGGCTGTCCCGGCCATGGCCAGTGTCTGGATTGCGTTGAAGAGACCGATGAAGTCTTCTTCATGGCCGAGCTGAATGAGATAGAGATTGAAGACGAGGGCAAAGACGCCGATGGCGATGTTGGCAGATAGTGTAGCGAAATAGAGCTTGATGTCGCGGTCAAGGCCGCGAATGCCCGACGAACGATCCCACGCTGGGTTCTCTCTATGGCGTCTGTGAACTAGAGCGGCACCCCACGCGATTATAGCGTCGCGTCTTTAGCCAGCGAAGGGCGGCCGCTGGAGACAGCACGCCCTCATTCGAATCACGTGTGTTCCGGCTGGCTGCTGCCCATGCAGGCTTAGCGCCTACTTGCAGCCGAGTGTGACGTGGATACGGTCGACAGCAGCAATGATCTGATCAGCATCGGATTGCGCACTCTTTTGTTCACCTGCGCTCTATAGTTGCTGAACGCACGTAACTGATTGCAGGCATCGACCATCTCGTTCGCCACAATCGAAGCGTCGATCTCAGCCAGCATGTTGAGCAGGCTCTTGCTGATGCCGTTCGACATGCCCATATCCTCGATCTCCGCGGCCAGCAACGCGACTTGATCCCCGGCATTCAGCACCTCGACGTTGAAACTGTCACAGCCTTTGTCGCCGTCGTCGTCTGTCACACAGATGGCGACCGTATAAGGATCGTTGTCACCGTCGCTGTAGACATGGTTGAGGGTGAAACCGGTCTCATCGAGAACGAGTGGTCGGCGCCAAGTCCGTCGCCGTAGTCGACCGTCGCCGCCCAGGTATCGGCCCCTGGATCGATGAACGAGCCGGAGCGGCTGAAGAGCGCGCGCTCCTCGTCGACCAACGTCATCGCCAGCGTCAACCAGCGGAGCGACGTTGATGACGTCGATGACCGTGCTGCCGTTAGCCGAGCCGCCAGCGTTGTCGGTGACCTGGACTCCGACGGTGTAGCTCCCGTCGTCGGCGTAGGAGCACTGGCCCTGGTTGCCGCTACCGCTTGTCTCGTAGCTGCCGTCGTTGTCGCAGTCGAAGGCGTAGGCAAGAGTATCGTCGTCGCCTGCCGGAGTGGTCGCGCTAACTGTGATGGTGGCCGGGCTGCCCTCATTGACCGGGCTGTCGCAGATGACACCCGTGATCGAGAGGTCGAAGTTGATGTCCGTACAGCCGATAAAGGCATAGATGATGTCGACTCGATCGAGGATGAAGTCGACGGCCTCAGGCGGCAACCCCTCACCCTCCTGCTGTTCGACGTACGTGCTGAACGCCTGGAACTGGTAGCAGGCCGTACCGATCTCTCCTGCATCGATCGAGACACCGATCTCGGTCAGCTTTTCAATCAGCGGAGTCTTGATCTCTTCTGCCAGCGGCGCGGCAGCGATCGGCTCGATCAGGATCCCGACAAGCTCGCTGCCGCGCCACACCGCGACCGAGAAGCTGCCGCACTCTGAACCGCCATCGTCGTCGGTGACGCAGACCGTTACGGTGTACGGGTCGTTGAGGCCATCGGTGTAGACGTGCTCGAGGGTGAAGCCGGCGCCATCGAGGGCGAGTGACTGAGGGCCACCACCGTCACCGTAGTCGACGGTAGCCGTCCAGCTATCGGCTCCCGGATCGGTGAACGAGCCCGAGCGGCTGAAGAACGCTCCTTCAAGAATATCCCCACTATTGCCGGCATTAATCAGCGGCGCAACGTTGCTTACGTCGACGTTCGTGCTGCCCGTGTCACAGTTGGAAGCATCCCCACCATCACAGACCTGCACGCCGACGGTGTAGCTGTCATCGTCGCTAAAGATGCAGGCGCCGGAGCCGAAGGTACCTCCACCCGTCCCCGATGTCTCGTAGTTCCCGCTGTTGTAGCAGTCCGTTGTGTAGCGGAGGTTTTCGTTGTCAGGACCGGCGGTAAAAATGTAGACCAGTATCGGACTTCCCTCAGCGCCACCGGGGCTGGAAGCTGCGAAGAGCTCGACCGGGATGATCGGGAGATCCGGGACGATACCCTCAACTTCGACGGCGCCGATGTCACAGCCCAGGCCGCTTGCCGCCGGGCGAGGAGCGCCACGCTGATCCTTCTCGGAACTCACGCTGCAATTGGCAGCATCGATGGCATCAGAGGTCTCTGCTGGAAGCATCGTCGCGGTTGGGCCGCCATTGTCCTGGAGGTTCCCGAGGCCGGTTGTGACGCTGATGCCCTCCTGGTCACCGCTGCCGTCGAGGCTGCAGGTGGCATCGTCACTGAGGTTGGAGCCACCAGATGTGATGGTTCCAGCACAGTTGAAGCCGCGTGTGCTGCCAGCCAGGATCGACGATGTGATCGTCGCATAGCCGGAATTGCTGATCGCTCCGCCCTGACTTGCGCTGTTGCCGCTGAAGGTACTGGCCTTGGCGGTCGCCGTGGCAATGTTATGGATCGCTCCACCCAGATTGCCGGCAACGTTGGCGCTAAAGGTGCTGGCTGTAACGGTCGCCGTGGTCGACAGCGGACCGACGTTGCTGATCGCCCCGCCATTAGCGCCAGCGCTGTTGTCGTTCAGGGTGCTGGCCGTGACAGTCAACACGGCGCTGAGGTTGTAGATTGCCCCACCGTCGGTGACCGCGCTGTTGTTGCTGAATGCACTGGTCGCAACCGTCATATTCTTGGCGTGGTAGATCGCGCCGCCCCTGCCGGCGCTGTTGCTGTCGAAGGTGCTGTCCGTGACGGTTGCCGGTCCATTGATGCTATCGATTGCTCCACCGTCGGAGCCTGCGTTGTTATCGGTGAAGGAACTATTCGCGACGGTCAGCGCTCCGTAATTGTTCCGGATTGCTCCACCGTCGGAGCCTGCGCCGTTGCCACTGAACGTGCTGTCCGTGATCGTAGCTACTCCGTGGTTCAGGATGGCGCCGCCGCCGTTAGTTGCGTTGTTGTTGCTGAAGGTGCTCGACTTGACTGTGAGCGTGCCGGAGTTGCTGATCGCCCCGCCGCCACTACCGTCACCACCTGCGCTGTTGTTGCTGAAGGTGCTGCCGATGATGGTAAGCGTGCCAGTGTTTTTGATCGCCCCGCCAACGGCAATCGTACTCCCATTCCGGAGCGTCATCCCGATCAGGGTCAGATTTCCCCCGGAGATCACACTGAACAGCTGGTTCGGGAGCCTGCCGCCTCCATCGATGACCACACTGGGGTGACCCAGAATGGTGACGTCGCTCGAGATGGTCTTCGCACCGCGATCGATCGTGATCACGCCGCTGCAGCCAAAGGTGATCGTCCCTCCGCCGCTGTCCTGAACCGCCGCCAGGGCTGCCTCCAATCCACCCTCAGCGCACCAGGTAACCGTTCCGTCTGCCGCGAAAGCCGTCTCCGGCTCCATGAGCGGCGTGATCGTCATACCCAGGGGGTACCCGACCAGCACCAGCAGGCCGGCTATGACTGTTTGTACTATCCGTCGCATAGTTTCTCCCTGCAATCCATCAACTCAAATGTTTCCGTCCTGCTGGTCTGCTGACCGTGCAGCGAGAATTCGCGCCGCACGGTCAGTTCGATGCCTGGCCTGGCTGGCATTCGGTGCGCTGTATTGCACGTTTCCGGCTTTCCCGAGGGCCGCCATGCACTCATCGGTGGTGAGCAACCGCTTTGCCCCGAGCTCGAGTGCCCCGGCTAGGACGAACGGAGGTCCGGCCGGTGTTCGCTATTGCCGGCCTCCATGCGGGCGTCGAGATAGGCGAACAGCTCGTCGATTGACCCGAAGTGGAAGCGTTGCCCGGTTGCTGTGCTCTGCAACGAAACTCGCCAGTTCTGCCGGCCGTCATCCCGCCAGAGGCGCAATAGGAAGGCCTGATATTCGGGCTGGCGATGATTGGTATGACTCACGCTCGGATTCCTAGCTTCTCCCGCTTTCGTATTCGTAGAGGTAGAGCTTGACTCCAGCCGCTAACGGCCTCGCCGACGTAGGCGGACAAAAACAAATCCCGCCACTACGAAACCGTTGCTGCAGACTCTATTGGGCGGAGTGTCTCAATCAGATTGAAGATCTCGATGCGAGGCGGCTCGACGGCCTGGTAGGCGGCCGCGATCGTCTGAGCCAGCTCGGACTCTCGGTAGGCACGCATGGCTTCGGCAGATTCCCAGATGTAGACGCCCGTGTACGCGCCGGTTGACTTTTCATACCCGTAGTATTTCTGGATCAATCCGGATAGAGCGCGGAAGTCGGAAATCCGCTCCTGCACAACGGCCATGACCTCGTCATACGACAGATTGCTCTGGAATTTCACGGTCAAGACAAGCATGGATCACTCCTGTCCAATGGTGTTTGGCAACGATGTAGCCACGGTAATGTGGAGGGCGTGACAGGAACGTGACAGCGGCGTGACAACTGGTGCAGCTGTAGACGCATCTGGCCCCTGCTACTCTGGCGGCAAGCCCGGGTAAGATTGGAATATTCCATCATCGGTACCGGCTGCGGTTATCGTTGCCCGGCCAGGGTATTTGCGAACGGCTCGCATAGTGGATCTATCCAGTAATGCAGAGGAACACAGGCCGCTCGCGTTGTCATTGCTGGGACCGTTCGAGGCGACCTATGACGACCAACCTGTCCGTTTTGCCACGGACGCCGCCCGTGCACTCCTGGCCTATCTCGTCGTCGAAGCCGGACGGCCGCATCGCCGCGAGTATCTGGCGACGTTGCTTTGGCCGGACCAACCGCAATCCGCCGCCTTCACTAATCTGCGCCAGACGCTCGCGCGCCTGCGAAGAGGGCTCTCGAAGCCGGTCGCTGACCGGGTGATGTCTGTCACGCGCCAAACGCTGGAGATCCGTCTCGACGGCATCGACCTGGACTGCGCGCAGTTCGAGCGGCTCATTGCTGCCTGCGAGGTTCACGCCCACAGGGATCTGGTCCACTGCCGGGACTGTATCCAGCGCCTGGAGCGCGCTTGCGCGTTCTACCGTGGTGAATTCCTCGACAGCGTGTTCTCTGGAAGCAGCCAGCTCTTCGATGAGTGGATGCTCGCCAAGCGCGAACAATTTCACCGCCAGGCGCTTAGCGCGCTGTACACGCTGACGAATCACTATGAGTCGGTTGCGGATTACGATGCGATGCGCCGGAGCGCGGCACGTCAGTTGGCGCTCGATCCCTGGCGCGAAGAAGCCCATCGCCAGATGATGCGCGCCCTGGCGCTTCAGGGCCAACGCACCGCCGCGCTCGAACAGTACGAAACATGCCGGCAGATTCTCACGACCGAGTTGAACATCGAGCCCGCAGCCGAAACGCGTGCGCTCTATGAGCGCATTCGTGATGATGCCCTGGCGCCGGAGATGCTGCGAACTCCGGCGCCCACCCACAACTTGCCGGTGCAGCTCACTCCGTTTATCGGACGCGAGCACGAGCTGGTGGCTATCAATGCACTGCTGGACGATCCCGACGTGCGTTTGCTAACGCTCGTGGGCGCGGGCGGCATGGGGAAGACGCGCCTCGCGATTGAAACGGCGTACCAACGTCTCAATCGTTACCTGGATGGTGTCTTCTTCGTTCCGCTCGCGCCGGTAACCAGGCCGGACGCGATTGCGTCTGCTATTGCAACGGCCATGGGACTGGAACTGACCGGCGACATCCGGAAAAACCTGCCGTCGGTACTGCGGGACAAACACGCGTTGCTCGTGATCGACAATTTCGAACATCTGCTGGACGGCGTCGGAGGTATCGTTGAACTGCTTGAGATGGCACCGGGACTACAACTCGTTGTGACCTCGCGCGAACGCCTGAACGTGCTCGGCGAGCATATGTACGTCGTGCGCGGGATGGATTACAGCCCCTCGAGTAGCCAGGGTGTGACTCCGGCGGCCGCGGTTCGCCTCTTCGTCCAGTGCGTGCGGCGCGTTCAGCCGGACTTCACGATCGGCAGCGAAAACCTGGCCGCTGTGACGCGAATTTGCGAACTGGTGGAAGGTATGCCGCTCGGGCTTGAACTGGCGGCTGCCTGGAGCGATATGTTGTCGCTCGACGAGATTGCGCGCGAGATCGAGCGCAGCATCGACTTCCTTGCATCGGACTGGAGGTACTCGCCCGAACGGCACCGTAGCCTGCGGGCGGTATTCGATGGCTCCTGGCGTGCGCTTGAAGAATCCGAGCGGCAGGTGTTCCGCCAGCTCTCCGTGTTTCGGGGTGGCTTTACCCGTGAGGCAGCGCAGGCCGTGACCGGCGCGTCACTGCGCGCGCTGGTGCATCTGGGATACAAGTCGTTGCTTCACCAGCAAGGAGGCCGCTACCAGATTCACGAGCTGTTGCGCCAATTTGGCGCGGAGCAGCTCGACCTATCGCCTGGTGAACGCTCAGAGGTCGAAGAGCGCCATAGCGCCTATTACCTGGAATTTGTGGCGCAACGGGAAAGGGCTCTTGATGGTGCTGAGCCGCAGCAGGCAGCCAGGGAGCTGCAGGTTGAGATCGACAACGTTGAGGCGGCGTGGATGTCGGCTGTCGAATACGGGCGGGTCACCGATCTTGACGGTAGTGCGATCGGGCTCTGGAGATTTACTTCACTGGCCGGATCGAGCATCGATTCTGAACGTCTCATGCGTCTGGCCGCGGAACGCCTGGAGGGCTGTCTGTGCCAGGATACTGCCGAGCGTGGAACGGATGTTCAGAGCTACGAGCGCGTCTTGAGCAAGCTGCGTGCAATGCAGGCGGCGGCGCTGGTCGCGCAAGGCGACTACGATGCGGTGATATCCGTTGCCAACCAGGCTATTGCCCTGGCCCGATCCAGCCAGGGGATAGAAGGCGAGGCCTTCGGCTATCTCTGCAAAGGACAGGCTCTCGTTCAGAAAGCGCAGTACGCCGAAGCGCAGCTGTGCCTCGAAAATGCCCTGAGTTGCGCTCAGCGCTCCTTGTCCGGTGATGCTGCCGTCGATTCACTCGACCTCATCGAATACCTCGTCTATCTCTGGCTCGGTTCAATCGCCATCCGCCAGAGTGAACTAGCTCGTGCCGGGAAGTACTTCGAGCGGAGCCTCGACATCTGCCGGCGACGCGGCGATCTGCGCGGCGAGATGCATGGCCTGGCAAACCTGGGTAATGCCGCTCGAACCGCGCATGACTACCCGAGGGCGCGGGAGCATTACGAGCATGCAATGCGTCTCGCGCGCCAGCTCGGCTATCGCTGGGGGGAAGCGACGGCCCACCAGGAACTCGGCGATGTGGCGCGCGTCCAGGGTGACCCGGAGTTTGCCCGCGAACTGACCGAGAGATCGCTCGTTCTGTACCGAGAAGTTGGTGACCGGATGCGAGAGGCGGTGTCGCTTGCATACCTCGGCCGCCTGCACGTCTACCTGGGCGATGACGCCGGATCACAGGAATATCTCGACCAGTTTCTTCACGTCATCGAGGATATCGACGCGCCATTCGCCGACGATTGGGGGTCGGTGGCGCTCGCAGTTCGTCACTATCACGCAGGCGACGCGGAACAAGCGCTCGTTTATGCCCGACGTGCGGTAATAACAGCCGAGTTGGTGGGCAGTCGCGTGGACCACGCAGATGTCCTGGTCGTCACAGCCCAGATCCTGGCCGGCATGAACCGTCTGGCTGAAGCAACGGACGCGTATCAACGGGCGATTGCACTCTGTGACGGAGTCGATAGCGCGTCGGAGGCGATCAACGCACGCGCCGCTCTGGCACAGATCGCTCTGGAACGGGGCGACGAATCAAGTGCGCGCGCGTATGCCAACTTGATTCTCGCGACGCTGGCGGAGCACCCTGACGGCTGCGTAGATCAACCCGGCGCCGTCTATCTGGCGTGCTACCAAGTGCTCGACGCCATCGGCGATCCCCGTGCCACGGAGATACTGGACAAGGCGTATCACCAGCTGCTCGAGTATGCGAACGGGATCGTAGACGAGAGGCGGCGTCGCTCGTTCCTGGAAAACGTTACGGCTCATCGTGAATTGCAGCAGGCCTACGAGGAGCTCGCTTCGTTCGAGTAGCGCAAGCGCCGACCGCTATAGCGGCTTTGACAGGATCTGGCGCTTGTAGAGCAGGGTAAAGCCGGCCCGCTCCATGTTGCGGGCTGAGGCGTTGCCGATGACCGTCTGGGTAGCCGCCATCGTGCATCCGGCCGCCAGGGTGTCGTGCAGTCTCCGCGCGACGAAGTAGGACTGGAACCCTCGTCGACGGAATTCCGGTCTTGTCGCCGTCACGAAGCATTGACCCGTTTCCCCGGCGATATAGAGCACCGATGCAGCCGCCGGCTCGCCCTCGACCCGGATCAGGTAGTGACGCCAGTTCGGCCGCTCGATCGCGGTGGCGTACACGTGGCCCCGCGCGTGTCCTGCCGGATAGTTGTGCCCGAGATTGAGCGTCTCGCCCCATTCGTGGCGAATATCGCCGGTCGCCAGTTCGACCGTCGCGCCGGCCGAGAGGTCGGGAATCTCGATCTTCTCTCGGACGGGCTGGGCCCAGAAGAACTCTTCGCTGTCGACCCCGAACGATGTAGCGGCGCCGTCGCCGCGCTGTCGCCACTGCTCGATGGCAGGGTCGCTGTTGATCCCGATTCTCGGCATGGCCCGCTCCCGGCCCCGCTCCTCGAACGAGCGGATTGCCGCGTCGTAGTCGTCGGCCTCTGAGAGATTCAGTATGACCGAGAAGGCCGGGTCGGGGTCCTGCGGGTTCCAGACCATCCGGATGCCGTCGAACTCGTCGTGGGCAGTGTTCCAGGAATCGCTCGCGGCCTGATAGAGATCGACAAACGCTTCCGATTCGGCGGCTATAGCCCGTCGAATCATCTCGTCCCTGTCCAACCGCACCACCTCCCCTCAGGCGCAGCTCAGCGCGTGTTCTGGGCTGAATCGAGGCATCATCGTACTACCCTGATGGTCTCGAACGATTCGTCGGAGAGACCGGACAGGTACATCCCCGCTTCAACGCCGGAACGGAGGTAGTCGATGACCTCGTCCCGGATGCGCTCCCCCGGCGTCACGATCGGGATGCCCGGCGGATAGGGCGTGATGCTCTCGGCAGAGATCCTGCCGGCTGCCTGACGGGGTGACACACGGACCGTCTCGGCCGAGAAGGCTTCTCGGGGCGTCAGTACGATCTCGCCGGCAAAGAGCAGTTCGCCGGTTGAACGGGGGATCTCAGCCGAACGATGCGCTCGCCGGTGATTCGGCAACGATTTCAGGCCGGCGATCAGCCGTTGGATCGACCGGTCATCATCACCGATCGTGATCAGCAGCAGGATCGACACCAGATCGCTCATCTCGACCATGACCCCGTGCTCCTCGCGCAGGATCGTTTCGGCTTCATAGCCGGTGATGCCCAGTTCGTGAACGTCGATCATGATGCGCGTGACATCAGTATCGGCGCCTGCCCTGCCGAGTGTCAGTTCATGGCCAACCGCCCAGATCTCGCGAAGGGGGATAACCGCCGTGCGCACGTCAGCGGCCCGGGCAATCGCCCTGGTCAGCAGTTCCTCGCCGTGGAGCGCCATCTGGCGGCGGCTGGCATCGAGCGAGCCGAAGATCAGCACTGACGGGCTCGTCGTCTGGACCATGTCGACGACCGTATGCAGCCGTTCAATGTCGATCAGTCCCTCGCGCATCACCAGCGTCGAGCCCTGGGTCAATGCTCCGAGCATCTTGTGGGTGCTGGAGACACTGGCATCCCGCCCCGGCAGCCATTGCGGACTGCGGGAGGAAGGAGTGAAAGTGGAAGTGCGGCCCCCAGGCTTCGTCGACGAGCAGCGGCACAGCGGCATCGTGGCAGATCGCGGCGATGCGCTCGAGATCGCTGGTGACGCCGACATAGGAAGGACTGACGAGGACGACAGCTCTGGCGTTCGGGTGCTTCGCCAGCGCTTCGGCAACGGCATCCGGAGGCGTGTCGAGCGGCAGGTTGCGCTCCCGGTCAATGGCTGGCTTGAGATAGACAGGGCGAGCGCCGCTGAACACCAGCCCGGCCAGCAATGACTTGTGAAGCATCCGGCTGATGATGACCTCATCACCGGGGTTGCAGGTCGCCAGCAGCATCGCCAGGTTGCCGGTCGTGCTGCCGTTGACCAGGAAGCGGGCATCGTCGCCACCGTGCGCCTCCGCCGCGAGCCGCTCGGCTTGCCGCAGCAATCCCCATGAGAAATGCGGGGTGTCAACTCCGCCGCCATGTGGCACGTCGACGCCGAGCGCCGCCCCGAAGAGCGTCTGACCGGCCTCGTCGAGACCTCTTCCCCGTTTATGTCCCGGAGTCGAGAACATCACGGCATCCGAGGCCGCGAATTCCTGCATGCGTTCGAAGAAGGGCGCGCGCGTCTGATCCATTCAGTCCAACTCAGGTGTCATCAGCCAGATCTCGGATTCCCCGGGAAGTGTATCCGGGCTGAGAGATACCGGTCCTGCCACCCTCCGGACTCTGGCCTGGCGCTCCAGCCAGCCATCAGCAGGCCCGAGCGTCGATTCCGGAGCGGTGATGCCGGGGATGTCGTAGTGAACCGGGATCACGACCGAAGGTTCGAACATCCGGACGAATCCATCGACCTCGTCGAAGCTCAACAGGTGACGGGAATCATCGACCGGTACGATCAGCAGGTCGACGGTTCCAATTGCCTCGACGATCGCCGGGGCCGGAGGAAAGCGATTGTCGCCGAGATGGCAGACCCGTACCGGGGCGCCCTCCAAACCCGACTCCAGCACGACGATCAGATTCTCCAGGCCGGCGCTGCTATGTCCCGGCACATGCCAGTCGGCGTAGCTGGTCAACCGCAGATCGCCGAGCTTCATCTCGAGCGCATGCCTCATGACCGTCGGCAGCCCCGTGATCCGATACGCGGCATCATGATCGAAGTGATCGTGGGTCACGATCAACAGGTCGGCCTCCGTCAGCGGAAACTCCCGCACGAACCAGCGCCCGTTGCCCGGATTCCGCCACGGGTCGATGGCGATGCGGAGCCCGGCGTCGGTGGTCAGGAGAAACGCGCTGTGCGCGAGGTATTGGAGCTTCAAGCCCTCACCCCCCCGGCCCCCTCTCCCAATTCTGGGAGAGGGGGAGCCTAGCCAGGGGATAGGTGTCGGGGCGCAGGTGCTAGCAGACATCAAGATCCTAAACTCTGCTGTTCTCCACTCCTGCTCCCCCTCTCCCACACTCTTCAGCGGGGGAGAGGGGGCTGGGGGGAGGGAACTCCCCGGCTTCCCTACAACCTACCCACTACAAACTACAACCTGCCTGCTTCTACTCTCCCCACGTCTCCGCAGCACCCGGACCCAGTTGCCATGGGCGATCTTGGTCAGGTCGTCGTCGGAAAAGCCGTTCTCCGAGAGGGCCTGCATCAGCTTCGGGGAGTCCGGCGGCATCCTTGAGCTCAGCCGGCATCGTGGCGCCGTCGTAGTCGGAGCCGAGGGCGACGCAGTCGATTCCCATCTTGTCGACCATGTAGCTGATGTGATCGACCATCGTGCTGATCGGCGTATCGGCATCGTTTTGCGCCATCGTTGCGCAGGAACCCGACGTGGAAGTTGAGCCCGGCGACGCCGTTGCTCTCCTTGATCGCGTCCATCTGCTTGTCGGTCAGGTTGCGCGGCGAATTCGAGAGATTCCAGGCGTTCGAGTGGGTCGCGACCAGCGGGGCGTCGGTGATCTCCGCGACATCCCAGAATCCTTTCGCCGTGATGTGCGAGAGGTCGATCATCACCTTCTTGCGGTTGAGCTGGCGGACCAGCTCCTTGCCGTGGTCGTTCAGGCTCCGCGCCGGTGTCCGGATCAGCCGGGAAGGCGAACGGGACACCCTCGGTGAAGATGTTGCGGCGGCTGTGGGTCAGGCCAACCGAGCGGAGACCGGCGGCGTAGAACACCTCCAACGCGTCGCCGTTCGTGTCGAGCGGCTCGGCGCCCTCAAAGTGCAGTTCGATCGCGAAGGTGCCGTCGGCAATACACTGCTCGATCTCGGCGGCGGTCCGGACGATCTTGACCTGACCCTCTGACTCCTTCTCGACCTTGAAGAGCGTGCCGAGCATGTTCAGGGCGTTGGTCTGGGCGTAGTCGAGCGGCATCGGGTCGGGCCAGTTGGCCGGGTCGGCGTACTGCTGGGCGTAGTTGCCGAGCGCTTCGGACGGGTCTTGCCCCTCTTCGCGCGCTTTCTGCAGGATCTCGGCGACGTTGGGGTCGATGATATAGACGGCGAAGAAGCCGCCCATCAGACCGCCCTCGCGAGCCCGTGGCAGGTCGATGTGGCCGTCCTCGCTCTTTTCGAAGAACGAGCGGTCGCCGCGTGCGAGCTGCATCACCGTATCGTTGTGCCCGTCGAAGACGAGCGGGAATCCGTTGGCCATTGCTGAATACTCCCTCGATTCTCACCGTTCCAACCATGTCTCGCCATTGTCGCGTGAATGGGGAAATCAGGAAAGAGACCAGCGGCCGGTATCGGATAGTCGGAAGCGGCGCCACGAGTGCAGCGCCCCGCACGCCGGTGTGTTCTGGGGACGCAGGCTGTCCCAAATCTTCCGGCACGGTCGTGGGAGAGGACAATCGTTGTGTCGGGCGTCCTTGGCTTGCTGCCTCCGCTGCTCCCGGGAATCGCCCTCACGGTGCTCGTCGACGGAACTGCGCTATGTGTTGATTGGTGCGGGGCGCTCTACGGGGGCTGGCCCGAACTCATCCTCGGCGGGCTGATGTTGCTCGGAAGCCTGATAGTTGGTCTGGAGGCAATGCTCCGGCAGTCAAACCCGAACGCGCGAACCCGCTCTATGGCCTGCAGGATGTATCGCCCGATCGCGATTTCGCCCCGGGCGATGCCGGCTGGTCGATGCAGTCGCTGCCTCTATTCGCCACCGCCATCGTTCTGGCCGCGATCTTCCTTCTTACATGAGTTCACCGGCTACGATGACGGACCCGTGCGGCCCGCATTCGGCGTGGTGTGAATTGAGGCGGTGGTTTAGCCCGACGCGGCGATGATGTCCATCCGGCGGAAGCGGATGACGGCGATTACGATCGCTGCGACGGTGTAGAAGACCAGGTTGGTGATGATCCATGCATAGTCGCCCGCGCCGTAGGACGGCGGATCGGCGCTGTTCAACTCCAGCAGCGCATTGATTGCCTCGTTCGGGAAGAGACGGGTGACCCACCTGCCGATGTCGCCCGTCGCGCCGAGCAGCGTCAGGACGATGTCACCGCCGAAGTAGAGGCCGAGCGTCACGCCGACGCCGGCCGCCAGCGAGTGCGTCGTCAGGGCGATGGCCGAGGCGATCAGGACCCACAACCCGATCCCGATGAATGCCCGGATCGTCATCAGCAGCGCATCTGCCATAAACGAGCCGGTGAGCCACTCGTCGGTAGAACGACTGATCGACGACGACTCCAACAGCCAGCGAGGCGAGGAGAGACAGGATCGCGGCAGCGGCGGTGACGACGGCCGCGATGCCGAGCAGGGTGATGACTTTGCTGGCGTAGAACCGATCCCTGCTGATGCCGGCCATCAACGACGTACGCGCCGTTCCCCAGGAGAATTCACTGCCGAATACGCCGCCCGCCAGGATAATCAGGGCTACCGTCGCGAACCCGCCGATTGCACTCAAACCGAAGCTGAAGCCGTCGGGGAGATGACCAGTTCCCGGATATTGGCAACCTCTCCGCTGACAGGCCCCTCCGCTGTCCTCCGGCAGCAGAAGGGTCAGGGCGAGAGAAGCGCAGATCAGGACGGACAGACCGCCGATGACAGCGCCAGCATCCAGGTCATCGGTCGCCGGAGAATACGGGTTCTGTCGGTTCGAACGAGCGTGCTAAGCGGTACCATTCGCGTCCTCCGCTTCTGCTGCTGATGTCAGGGCCAGGAAACGAGCTTCGAGCATGTCCTCGTGCGGCCGGATCAGATGCACCGCGAACCCGGCTTCGACGAGCGCCCGGTTGATCCCGGCTGCTGCCTCCGGGTCGGTAACGACGACGATTCGCCCATCGTCGATCCGCGCTTCCTGGATCTCCGGCAAGTCGCGGAGAAATTCGACGGCAGCCTCGTGACGGTCGACGCCGATCTCCAACCCCTGGCCCTCGCCGATGATGTCCCCGATTGGGCCGGTCACGACCAGCTTGCCGCGGTCGATGATCGCGACGTGACTGCAGATCTCCTGAATCTCGCCGAGCTGGTGGCTGGAAAGAAGCACCGTTCGGCCTGCTTTCGAGAGGTTCTGATCAGCTCCCGGACTGCTGGCCGGCCGGGTCGAGCCCGCTCGTCGGCTCATCCAGCACCAGAAGTTGCGGCCCGGCGATGAGCACCGACGCCAGGCCAAGCCGCTGGCGCATGCCCATCGAGTAGCCTCCGAACTTTGCGTCGGCGCGATCGGTGAGGCCGACCGCGTGTAACTGCCGCTCGACCGCTTCGATCTCCTCGATTCCCCCGCAGTTTCGCGACGATCCAGGATTCCGGCGGCCGCTCAGGTAGGGTAGAACGGTGGTTGTTTCGACGATCGCCCCGGTCCGGGAAAGGATCTCGGAAGTGACCGGCGGATGTCGTATCCAAAGATTTCGACCGCGCCCTCATCCATCGGCACCAGCCCGAGCATCATCCCGATCGTCGTCGTCTTCCCGGCCCCGTTCGGCCCGGAGGAAGCCGAAGACCGACCTGTGCGGCACCGTGAAGCTGAGATTGTCAACGGCAGTGAACGAGCCGAAGCGTTTGGTGAGGCGCTGGATTCGGATGGCGTATTCACCCTGGACTGCGACGGTCATGGATGCTCTCATCTATCGTTCATCGTGCAAACTGTCACCGTTGCCAACCAATAGGATAGCAGACCCGGTGTTACAACTGCATCAATTTCTATCTTTGGACCGTTGCAGTGACGCGTGAGTTGAGGCTGGATGGGGATTAGTTTGTCGGTCGTAGTGATGGCTGCCCCCGCTCCCGTTCCCTCTCCCTGGGCGCCTTCTGGCGTGGGAGAGGGGAGGAAGAGTAACGCTGAAGAAGCTCCAGCCCCTCCCTCGAATTCGAGGGAGGAGAAAGCGTTGAAACTGGAGAGTCTTGTTTTTGCTCTCCCTCTCCTCGCGAAGCAGTGGGAGAGGGGGTGGGGGTGAGGAATTCCCTAGTCGGCCACCACCGCCGGAATATCCTTCTCCGCCACCGTGCGGTTGAACTGGCGGACTTCCTCGCTCATCAGCTGGCGGAACTCTTCGAGCTTCATCGACGTCGCCCATGACCTTTTCCGATCCTGACCTGTTGCGTCGGCGGGTGGTCGGCGTTCGAGATCTGGGCGGTAGCGCGCCGAGGACGTCGGACAGGACCGCCCGGAAGGCGCGGGTCGGAGGCACGCGTCGAGTAGAGTTCCTTTCTTCCAGCTTGTCGAGCTGCTCCTTGAGCCGCCTGGCCCTGGGCCTTGATGTCCTCGTCGTCGGAGCGCTCCACGATCCAGGCAACGACCTGGGATCGGACTTTCCGGAGATCGTTGATCGTGCCGTTCAGCTCGCTGAGCTTGTCGCGCAGCTCGATCAGCAAGTCGAACTGTTCCTGAAGCTCCTTCTTCGACGCCTTGACGCGCTTGTCCTTCTTGACCTTGAGCTTGCGTTCCTGGCTCTGACCGTTGGCCTCCAGCCGCACCTTGTACTTACCGGGCGCCGCGACCGGACCCTTGAGGGCATCGGCCAGTCGGCGATTCGGTTCCTCGCCTTCGTCGACCGCCTCGGCATCGGGATAGCGAAGATCCCAGACGAAGCGGTTGGCGCCGGCGGCCTTCGGGACGCGGGTGCCGTTCTTCGTCTCGCTGGAGAACTCCTTGACGACGCTGTCGTCCTCGTCGAGGATCGTCAGCTTAACCTCACCCTCGGGCGCTTCCTTGAAGTAGTAGTGGATGACGGCGCCGCTATGGGTTCTTGCCGGCGTCGAGCGGCTCGACTTCGGGTCGCCCTGCTCGTTCTCGCCGTGGTAGCTTGTCAGCAACATGTCAGTTGATGCGGCCGTAGATCTTCTTGCCCTCGCCGACGTTCTGGCCGAGCCGGCCGAGCCCTTGGAAGCGACGAACCGTAGCGGGCTTGTAGAGCCACATGTCAGCGCTGGTGACCTCGTCGTCGATCTGGTAAAAGCGGCGAGAGGTCGTCGAGGAACGTGCTGCGGCCGGGTCGCGGCGATCAGATCCTTGTCCTTGATGATGATGTCGTGGATCGGGCAGACCGGCAGGTTCAGCTGGCAGTTCTCGCCGTCATCGAACGAGATGTAGAGGGCCGTCTCGGTGCCGGCGTAGAGGAGGCCCTTGCGGTTCGGGTCCTCGCGGATTGTCCGGGTGAAGTCGTCCTCCGGGATGCCGTTGGTGATCAGTTGCCAGTTCTGGCCGTAGTCGGTGGTCTTGAGCAGGTAGGGCGTCAGGTCGTCGAGCTTGTAGCGCGTGGCCGCGACGTAGGCCGTGCCGGCGTCGTGGGCCGACAGGTCGATGATCGAGATCAGCGCCCACTCCGGCAGCAGGTCGGCCGGCGGGGTGATGTTCTCCCAGTTATCGCCACCGTCCTTCGAGATGTGGATCAGGCCGTCGTCGGAACCGGCCCACATGACACCCTCTTCGTGGGGCGATTCCTGGAAGGCGAAGATCGTGCAGTAGTACTCGGCGCCGGTGTTGTCCTTGCTGATCGGGCCGCCGGACGGCTTCAACTTCTCGGGATCGTTGCGGGTCAGATCCGGGCTGATGACCTCCCAGGAGTGGCCTTCGTCGGTCGACTTGTGGACGAACTGGGAGCAGGCGTAGAGGACGTCGGAATCGTGGGGCGAGAACTCGACCGGGAAGGTCCACTGGAAGCGGAACTTCACCGACTCCGCGCCGCGGCCCATGCCGACAACTTCCGGCCAGGCGGTAACGAGGCGTTCCTCGTAGCTTGTGCCGTCGTAGCGCACCAGCCGGCCGTGGCCGAGGCCGGAGCCGATCGCGCCGCCGTAGACGACGTTCTCATCATCCGGGTCGATCGCGATGTAACCGGATTCGCCGCCGCCGGGCTGGATCCATTCCTGGGTCGTGATCGCGCCGTTGGCCGAGCGGCTGGCCAGCGCCAGAGCGGTGTTGTCCTGCTGCGAGCCGTAGACCCAGTAGGGATTCCGGTTGTCGGTCGTCACATGATAGAACTGCGCCGTCGGCTGGTTGAAGATCGTTGACCACGAGCGCGCGCCGTTGAGGCTCACGTTCGCGCCGCCGTCGTTGCCCTGGACCATGCGGTTGCTGTCTTCGGGATCGATCCAGAGATCGTGGTTGTCGCCGTGCGGCGTCGGGATCGCCTCCCAGCTCTTGCCGCCGTCGATTGACCTCCACATGTTGACGTTCAGGACGTAGACCGTGTCGGGGTCGTTCGGGTCGGCGTAGATGTGGTGGTAGTACCAGGCGCGCTGGCGCAGGTTGCGGTCCTCGCTGCCCCTCGTCCAGGTCGCGCCGTAGTCGTCCGAGCGGAAGACCGCGCCATCCTCGGCCTCGACGATGGCGTAGACCCGCCCGGCCTTCGCGCCGGAGGCCGAAACCCCGATCTTGCCGATGACCTCGCCCTGCGGCAGGCCAGGGTTGTGGGTGATCTCTTTCCAGCTGTCCCCGGCATCGGTCGACATCCACATACCGGATTCGTTGCCGCCGGACGACAGGTAATGCGGTCCGCGGCTGCCTTCCCAGATTGCGGCATAGAGAATGCGCGGGTTCTTGGGGTCCATTGCCAGATCGACTGCACCGGCGGTGCTGCTCTTGTGGAGGACCAGTTCCCAGTTCTGGCCGCCATCTTTCGAGCGGTAGACGCCGCGCTCCGCATTCGGTCCCCAGACGTGTCCGAGGGCTGCCAGATAGACGAGGTCGGGGTTCTCCGGATGGATGCAGATCTCGCCGATATTCTGGGTCTCGGCCAGTCCCATATGCTTCCAGGTTTGCCCTGCGTCGGTCGACTTGTAGACGCCGTCACCGCGCGAGACGTTGCCGCGAATGGACGTCTCGCCCATCCCGGCGTAGATCACGTTGGGGTCCGACTCCGAGACGGCGAGGGCACCGATGGCGGACGTGTTGAAGTAGCCATCGGAGATATTCTCCCAGTACTGCCCGGCGTCGTCGGACTTCCAGACCCCGCCGGCGCAAGCGCCGAAATAGAAGGTAGCTTTCTCGGTCGGATGCCCCGCCACGGCGACGACCCGGCCACCGCGATGCGGCCCGATCGAGCGCCATTTCAGGGATTTATACAGATTCGGATCAACGGTCATCGAGTTCCCCTCCAGGAAGATGCGTGCAGACTCGTTTCAAGCGTCTAATCTCGCATATTCCGGGGAGGCGGGCAACTTCCACATTCCCTGCTCAATTGGTTGGGTTGCGCGATTCTCTACGGAGCGCGCATCCCTACGCCAATGTCAATCCAACCGAAGGTTCCGATAAGTGGAGAGATCCCGAAGACGCTTGGAAATTGAAAGCTATCACCCGACTATGCTCGAACACTTCCGGAGAGAGCGACGAGAAGGAAACGGGCGCCTGGCCCATGTTCATCTAGCGTGTGATGTTTGCTGCACGGCACACTCAGAATGACGGCTCCGAGACGAGTGCCACTCTTAACCGGTCAGCGTGGATGTGCAGACGTCATCTACAGCCAGGAGCCGGGGCAAAGTGCCAACTTAGTCGACGACTTTCCCTTCCCGGTCTTCGGATCTACTGCAACACGAACTGATTCCCCGGCGTAGAAGTTCTCTCGACGATCTCTTCTACCTGTAGCCTCCAGGGCATCTTCGGGCAGATCATAACCAAAACCCTTGTCGTAGATATGTACAGCGTATCCCCAAGTCCCATCGCCATCTTCCGCCATACCAAGAACAACGCCAGTCAATCCGCAGATATCGCAATCCTCTGGATCTTCATCGTTAACAAGATCGCGAGTACAACGGACTATCTCGAAGAAGTCGAACTTCGGTCCATTTGACACGCTGCCTCCCTCTTAACCGGTCAAAGGTAGCTATCCTGCCCCATACCCGCTCCAGCAAATTACTCCAGTTGCCGTGGAAGATGAGCTCGATAATCGCGAAGTAACCCACCGATCAGGACTCGGATCGCCGGGTGATCCGGAAGGTGATTTCGATCGAGGCTGCGAGGGCGATCATTCCAACGAGCACGATCAGCCGGGTTGGCGCTTCGCTGGCGGTCTGGCCGATCAGGGCCAGCAGTGCCAGAACACAGGCGCCCGCCCCGGCGAACGACAGCCAGGCGCGGCTGCCGGTCTTCCGGGCCAGACGTGCATTGGCGAGATTGGCGGCGGCGAAGATCAGCAGGAATCCCGAACTCCCCATGGTCGAGATACTCGAGAGATTGAAGATGTTCGCGATGACCAGCGTCGTAGCCGAGGTGATCAGAAGCCCCAGAATCGGCTGATTCCAGATCTTCTTTTCCAGCACCCCGGGTAGCTCTCCATCGACGGCGATGGAGTAGCTCAGCCGCGCGGCGCCGTAGAGCGTTGCATTAATCGCCGAAGCCGTCGACAGGACGGCGGCGACGGCGATGAGGGTAAAGCCTGCCTCGCCGAGGAAGGGGCGGGCCGCTGCCGCCAGGGCGAAGTCCCGCTCGTTGACGATCTGCTCGATGGAGAGATTTCCGACGGCGACGATCGATACCGCAACGTAGAGACAGATCACGAAGATGACCGCCGTGTAGTAGGCGCGCGGGATCGTTCGCTGGGGATCCTCGGCGTCGTCTGCCGCGTTGGCGATCAGCTCGAAGCCCTCGTATGCCAGGAAGATGATGAAGCCGCCGGCGAAGAGCTGGATGGGGCCGGACCATTCGGACGGTGCTATCCGGGATGTTTGGATCCCCCAGGTTCCAACAATGACAAAGAGTAGGAGAATGCCGATCTTGATGGCGACAATCCAGTCCTCGGCGCGCCCGATGAGCGCAGCGTTGCCCAGATTCAGGGCGGTGATGCCGAGGATGCTGGCCGAGATGAGGACGTGCCTGCCGATGGATTCCCAGCTTCCGGGCAGCAACGCCGCGCCGTAGCTTCCAAAGGCGTAGGCATAGAGCGAGAGCATAATGATGTAGCTGAGCCAGAGCAGCACGTTCAGGCTGCCGGTGATCGATCCCGAGCCGAATGCGCGATCGAGAAACGTGACTGTGCCGCCCTGACCCGGAAAGGCTACGGTCAGCTTCACATAGGAGTATGTCGTAAGCAGGGCAACGATTCCGGCGATGGTGAACGCGATCGGGGTGCCGCCATGGGCAAGCTGTACCGCCAGCCCGAGCACGGCGAAGATCCCGCCGCCAACCATGCCGCCGATGCCGATCGACACTAGTTCGCGGTAGCCGAGCTTCTCGCCTGTGGAACTCATCAGCCGAACTCCGTGCTCCAACAATCAGCGATGGATGAGCTTAGCCCACTTGAAGGTCCAGCCAATCGACGCTCGATCTGGCCGACGGCAGCGATTTCATTGCCGGCCAGATCGAGCGGAAGGTTCGTCGACGGGCTGAGAACGGCACTGAAGCCGGTAAATCAACGAGCGCCGTCAACCGTCCGGCGAGCGCATCCGGGACGGTCGGGGCGACTCATTCCCCGATCTGTGGCGCTCGAACTCCTAAGAGGTCCACACCCGCTCCAGCAGATTGCTCCAGTTGCCGTGGAAGATGAGCTCGATGTCGGAATCGGAATAGCCGCGGTCGCGGAGCAGATCGGCGATCTTCTGGAGGTCGGCGATGGTGTCGAGATCGTTGGGGGTCTGCTCTGTCCCGTAACCGCCGTCGAGGTCGCTGCCGATCGCGGCGTGGCGGGCGTTGCCGGCTAGCTGGCAGACGTAGTCGATGTGGTCGACGACCGTGTTCAGGGTGACGTTCTCCGGCGTCGTCTCGCCGCGAATCCAGTTGGGCTGGAGCATCCAGGCATCCAGAACAGCGCCGATGACCGCGTCGCGCTCGATCAGGTGGCGCAGCATGTCGTCGGTCAGCTGGCGGTCGCCGGGGACGAGGGCGCGGCAGTTGGAGTGCGTCGCCAGGACCGGCCCCTTGAATTGCTCGACCGCTTCCCAGAAGCTGTCGTCCGAGAGGTGGGTCACGTCGAGGATCATCTTCTCCATCGCGTCCATCTCGCTGAGCAGGTCACGGCCCATCTGGGTCAGGCCGCCGACGCTCTCGGTCCCCTTGGCGTAGGCGCTCGGGCCGTAGTGGGCGAGGCTGATGACCCGCAGGCCCTGGTCCCACCATGGACCGACCTGCGACGGCTCGACGATCGGGTCGGCGCCTTCCATCGTCAGGACCATACCGAGCGGCGTCGAATCCGGGTCGGCTTCCCATTCCTTGAGGTGGGCTTCGTAGCTCGGCCAGTCGCTGATCATCCGGATGACGCCCTGGCGTTCGAGCTCGAGATAGTAGGCGAGCTGTCCCTGGGCGTGGCCATAGGCGATCTCGTGGGTGCGGTAGCCCTCGCGGACTGCTCCAGGCTGGGTGACGCGAGCGATGACCGTGCAGAAGGTGATAGCGATTTCGCCGCGGCGCATCTCGGGAAAGGCGACCGTGCCGGCTGCCCGGCCCTTGCGCTCCATGCCCTCCTCGATCTTGCGTGTTTCGTGAACAGGGAGCTTCAGATCCCGGTTCCAGTTGAGCCCGTTCATCGCCAGGTCGAGATGGCCGTCGATCAGCAGCATGGAACTTTCTCCGCTTCTTGTGCTAGACAAACCCGGTACATCGGGTCCGCTGCGCTGTGCATCACTCAGCGGGCAATGTACTGTCCCTCGGGACGAACGGCAAGCGCGGGTGGGCGATAGCGACTGACTCGGCGCATACTCGTTTTTTCCGTCCCAAAGTGTTGACACTCTCCTGGTAAGCGAATATCGTACGCTCCAATGCGCGGGCAGAGGGCCTGTCAGAATCGGACGATCGAGCTGGAAATCGCTGCGAAACGCATGGCTTTCCCTGATCCCGTCCGGTAAGTTTCAGAACAGGAATAAGCCTGAGCATCTTGGGACAGACGGGGGTGCACAGCGGGACGCCCGCATGTAATGTCTGCCCATCGGTATCGAAGTGAGGAGAGATCCATGGACCGAAGTTCGCGGTTCGACGACCTTCTGGAGGCCGCGCGAACCGGCCGATTGACCCGTCGCAATGCGCTTCTGCGAGCGGCAGCACTCGGGTTGAGTGCTCCGGCGATCAGCATGCTCCTGGCAGCTTGCGGTGGCGATGACGACGACGATGATGACGACGATGGCGATAGTGGCGCCGCGGAACCGACGGCGACGACCGAAGACAGCGGCGGCGAAGAAGCCACGGCGACCGAGTCCGAAGGCGGCGAGGCTGAAGCCAGCCCGACGGAAGCCGCAGGAGATGAAGGCGGCGAAGACGAGCCCACTGCTTCCGAAGGCGGCGAAGGCGAAGATCCATTCGCCGGCGGGCAGCGCGGCGGCACGCTGCGAGTTGCCGCAATCGGCGAGCCGAGCACGCTGGACGAGCATCAGACGACGGCCGGCCTGACGGCCGAGATCGGCTACTGCATGTTCGAGGCGCTGTTCCACTACGACGCGAACTACCAGCCGGTTCCGATGCTGGCCGAGTCGTATGAAACGGACGCCGAGGGTACGACCCACATCTTCAAGCTGCGCCAGGGCGTTCCCTTCCACAACGGCGAGGAAATGACCTCGGCCGATGTCGTCGCCTCGATCGAGCGCTGGGGACGAATTAGCGGCGTCGGCGGCAACATCATGAAGGTCACCGACAGCATCACCGCAACCGACGATTACACCGTCGAATGGAAGACTTCGACGCCCTACGGCACGATCCTCGTCGCGCTGGCGAGCAACACCCAGGCGTGCGTGATCTATCCGAAGTCGGTCCTCGACAACGCCACCGACGATCCTCTGACGGAGTTCATCGGCACCGGACCCTACCGGCTGGTCGAGCACGTGCCCGACGTCCACATTCTCTTCGAGCGATTCGACGACTACGCCGCGATCGAGGGCGGGGCCAACGGCAGCTATGCCGGGCACAAGTATCAGTGGGTCGATGAGATCGAGTTCATCCCGGTACCGGACGAGGCGGCGCGTGTCGCCGGTATGCAGGCCGGCGACTATCACGTCGCAATGAACCTCGGCAACGACCAGTACGATGTCTTGAAGGACGCCTCCAACCTGCGGGTCGACATCCGGCCGCCGAGCAACTGGGACGTCTTCTTCCTGAACTGGGAATCGCCGCTGATGTCCAACCTCAAGATCCGGCAGGCATTCCAGGCCTGTCTGGATCACCTGCCGATTCTCCAGAATTCACGCGGCAGCGAGGACTTCATCAACCTCGATCCGAGTCTGATGATGAAGCCGACGAACTGGTACTCGACCGTTGGCGAGGAGCTCTACAACATCCACGACATCGATCTCGCCAAGCAGTACCTCGAAGAGGGCGGTTACGACGGCACGGCGGTGCGCTTCATGTGCACCCAGGAATACTCCTATATGTACGGCGCCGCCATCATCGCCAAGCAGCAGATGGAAGAGGCAGGCTTCACCGTCGACCTCCAGGTAACCGACTGGGCGACGGTGCTCGAGCGGCGCGCCAAGCCGGAAGAATGGGATATCTTCGTTACCGGCCATGGATTCGTCCCCGATCCGACGCAGATCACCTATGTCGGTCAGATGAACATCTACCCCGGCTGGTGGAGCGATCCCGAAGCGCTCGACCTGGCCGAGCAGCTCGCTGCCGAGACGGATTTCGACACCAGATTCGGGATCTGGGAGCAGATCCAGCAGCTCGCCTACGACACCGTTCCCGCTGTCAAGACCGGCGACTCCAGCGTCATCTCGGTCTGGGCATCGAACGTTGGCGGGTATACCACCCAGGTCCAGCGCGGCGTGCCGTACTGGAACGTCTGGCTCGAGGAATAGAGTTCCCGGCGCAGGGTGCGGTTCCCGCACCCTGCGTTGCTTCAGTAGCTTACCGAGGCGCTCGTCGCCCTGCTTGTGATGGCTCATGACGCGATATACGCTCGAAGACTGATACTGCTTCTGCCTGTTCTGTTAATCGTCGGGATCATTGTTTTTGTGCTGGTTCACCTGACTCCCGGAGATCCGGCCGTGGTGATCCTCGGTCAGGACGCCAACCAGGAGCAGATCGACAATCTGCGCGATCAGCTCGGGTTGAATGACCCGCTCTACGTCCAGTTCGTCAATTGGTTCGCCGGCGTGCTGCGGCTGGACTTCGGGGACTCGATCTTTCTGAATATGCCGGTCACCGAGGCGCTGTTCGCCCGTGCCCAGCCGACGCTCCTCCTGACGCTGTACGCGTTGATCATTCAGATCGTGATCGGGATAACCTTCGGCGTCCTCGCCGCCGTCAGGCACAACACGATGATCGACCGGGTCTTGATGGTGATCTCGATCAGCGGCGCGGCGATCCCGAATTTCTTCCTCGGGATCCTGCTGATTCTCTTCTTCGCCGTCCGGCTCGGCTGGATGCCGTCGGGAGGCTTCACATCGATCACGGAAGATCCGGCCGAGCACTTCAAGAGCATGGTCATGCCGGCCTTTGCGCTCGGGTCTCTCCTCGGCGGGGTTGCTAGCCAGGCTCGTGCGATCGTCTATGCTCGACGTCATGCGCGAAGACTACGCATGAACGGCACTTGCCAAAGGTTTGCCGAACGGGTCACCGTTGTCCGCCACGCGCTACGGAACGCATTGATTCCGGCGATTACGGTCATCGGTTTCTCGCTTGGTGCGTTGTTGGGTGGCGCGGTTGTGACCGAAACGGTGTTTACGATTCCAGGAATGGGACGGCTTGTCGTCCAGAGCGTCCAGCGCCGGGACTATCCGGTTATCCAGGGCGCCGTGATGCTGATCGCGACGTTCTACGTTCTCGCGAATCTCCTGGTCGATATTCTGTACGTCTACATTGATCCACGGATTCGCTATGGCAACGACTGATACGGCCCGGCTGGATCGCCGGAGCGAGCGGCCGGACAGCAGGCGGCCTGCTCGGGCGAATCAAGCCCTCGTCGCGGCTCTACTGGATACGCCTGCTTTCAGAATCCGATGGCGGTCGCCAGCGCGATCTTTCTGTTCCTGCTGATCCTCGCCGCCGTCGCTGCCCCGGTCGTGACGAGGCACGATCACAGTTCCTCAACCCCGGTACGGCTGCAGGGAATCAGCAGCGAATACTGGTTCGGAACGGATGGAAACGACGGCGGCGATGTCTTTGCCCGGGTGATCTACGGGGCGCGGATCTCGCTCCTGGTCGGCCTGAGCGTAATGTTCGATTGCGGCACCGCCGCTCGATCCTCGGGTTGCTCTCCGGCTACTACTCGAAGCTCGATTCGCCGATCATGCGGGTGATGGACGGGATGATGGCCTTTCCCAGCATCCTGCTGGCGATTGCGATCATGGCCAGCCTCGGACCGAGCACGATCAACGTTATTGTCGCGCTCGGTGTCGTCTACACCCCGAGCATCGCCCGCTTGATGCGCGGCACGACGCTGACGATGAAGAACCAGCCGCATGTCGAGTCGGCGCGGGCGATCGGCGCCCGGGACTATGTCATCCTGAGCCGCTATATCTTCGCGAACGTGCTCTCGCCACTGATCGTCCAGTGCACCTTTGTCGTCGCGCTGGCGATCATCGCCGAATCGTCGCTCTCGTTTCTCGGTGCCGGCGTGCCTCCCGAGACGCCGACCTGGGGGAACATGCTGCGGGAAGGTCAGCGATTCATCCAGGTCGCCTGGTGGCTTGCGGCGTTTCCCGGCACGGCCCTCTTCCTCCTAGTGCTGGCGCTCAATCTGCTCGGCGATGGGTTGCGCGATGCGCTCGACCCCCGGATGCGGATCAGATAGCACCTGTACCGGAGACGCTCGCGGCCATGCTGCGTCCATGAGCCTTTGGTTCCGTCCCGGCCGGCAACGGTTACCAGAAGGCGACGCTGCGGGTCGGATCGCATAGGCCGAGGAGTTGCATATGACCGCACGCTACCCTCTCGAACAGGGGCTCCCTGAATACGCCAATGCCGAGGAGTACGACGAGGACAACCCCTGGGGGCCGAGCGACGATTTCTACCTGGAGCTTGCACGCGAGATCGGGGGGCCGGTACTCGACATCGGTTGCGGGACGGGGATGATCCTCCGGGAGATAGCGGCGTCGGGTATCGAGTGCGCCGGGCTCGACGTCACGCCGGAGATGATCGAGCGCGGACGGTCTCTGGCCGGGGATGCCGGTTTGGAGATCGACTGGGTCGTCGGCGATGCCCGGACGATGCGGCTGGGATGCAGCTTTCGCTTCATCTTCATGACCGGCCACGCTTTCCAGCACCTGCTGACCGACGACGACATCGGCAGCTTCTTCGATCGCGTCCGGGAGCATCTGCTCGATGATGGATATCTCGCCTTCGAGACGCGCAATTACGCTGCCAAGAGCTTTGGCGGCTCCGAAGAACCGACGCTCTGGAAGACGATCGTGGATGGTCAGGGCCGCGAGGTCGATCTGCTGATCGGCACGATCTTCGACGCGGAAACCGGCGTCGAGCATCTGATCGAAGAGCGCGTCATCCGCGAAACCGGCGAGCGAAACCGCGCAACATCCAACCTGCGCTACATCGATGTCACGGACCTGAACCGGCTGCTGGACGAGCACGGCTTCGAGATCATCGAACAGTACGGCAACTGGCAGAAGGGGGCGGTCGGACCCGACCAGCCGGAAGTCATCTCGATCTGCCGCCTGGCCGATCCGGATACATCACTCTAATCGACCCGTAGCTCTTTCACGTTCAGGGCAACGCGCCGAGAATCGCCCTCCTGCTACGGCATGTTTAGAATTTCTCGGGCTATCCCCTCGGTGGTGCGTCCTTTCTCCGGAACAGCAGACGGAGGTCATAATTCCCGCCTGCCTCGGGATGCCGGAGGAGGAGGCTGGATTTGTCACATCAGCACTCCGAGGCCGCATAGCTGTGGTGATTGCAGCCGGCCCGGGTGGTGAATCACGATCCAGTTGACATTTATTAGCCCTGGTGACACGCCCATAGACAAACTGGCTATCCGGCGACGTTAGCGCTTCGATCCAGTGTTCGAAGCTCAAGGACGCGGTCATGGCCGTCGGATTAACCCGTTACCTCATGGACCCAGACCTGGTGGTAGACATCGGGTTCGCCCTTGGGGAGAATCTGGAGCGGCTCGCTGACTTCGGCGAGCTGCCATGCGCCGGATGAGATCAGGGCTTCCTGCTTCTCCTTGAATCCGCCCTCTTCGTAGAGATCGGGGCGCAAGGTGTAGATGATGTGGCCTCCGGGCCTGGTGACCCGAACGAGCTCGTCGAGCGATTCGACCGGAGCATGGCTGACCGTCAGGACGCCCACGCTCATCGCCGCGTCGAAGGCATTGGTTTCGAAATCGAGCGGCTCGCCCATGACCATCCGGTGCAGCTCATCGTAGACGTCTTTCTGCGCGGCTTGTTCGAGCATGCCGCGGGACATATCGATGCCGACGATCTCGTCATAGCCATGCTCATCGAGCAGCGTCCCGACCAGGCCGGTGCCTGCTCCGGCGTCGAGGATGCGAGCGTCTTTCGAGATGTACTTGAGGGCTGCGTTGACGGCATGCATCGGGCCGTACCAGCCGAAGTCACGGTCGAGGTCTTCCTCATAGGTGGCTGCCCAGGTGTCGTAGCGTTCGGATAGCTCTTCGGGAGTCTTGGCGGCGTAGACCCACTGGACGAGATTCTCTTGCTGTTGGTTGCTCACGGTTCAACGATCTCCAGTCGTCTCGGCTATCGGTTCGGGACAGCCTGCATCGGGTAGTTGGACCCTCTTACCCTACCCGATCGCCGGGTTCTGCCCAGGACTCAGCCCGGTTAGCAGGCACGACTGCATTGCTGGAGAATGCCGGCCAGGATCGTTCCTCCGCGTTCGATCTGGTCGAGTGTCAGCCCTCCATAGCCGAGGAGGATGCCGTTCCGGGTCGGGGAACCGTGGAAGTACTCGTCGATCGTCGCAACTTGCACGCCGCGTGCCCGTGCCGCGCGCTCTACCTCGCTGCAGGGAACGGCCGGGTCGATCTCGAGATAGGCGTGGAGTCCGGCTTCAAGGCCACGGAGGTCGGCGATACCGGCAAGAGGCTCGAAGATACTCCCCAGGAGTTCGCGTTTCTCGGCATAGTGGCGGCGCATCCTGCGGATATGGCGGTTGAAGCTATTGTCGTCGAGAAATGCCGTCAGCATGCGCTGGAGCGGCCAGGAGGTCTGGAAGTCCGTCAGATGCTTGATCCTGATCAGCCGGTCGCGCAGCACTGCCGGAGCGATGACGTAGCCGACTCTCAGCGCAGGGGTGAGGGTCTTCGAGAACGTGCCGATGTAGGCGACGTGGCGAGGTCCCGTCGGATGGACGCCGTCTGCGGAAGCCTGTTCGAGGCTTGCCAGGGCCGGGAGAGGCGTCGCGTCGAAGCGCAGCTCGCTGTCGTAATCATCTTCGACGATGAGGCTGTCCGTGCGCCGGGCCCACTCGAGGAGTGCCAGCCGGCGAACGACCGACATGCGCGCTCCGGTCGGGTACTGATGCGACGGGGTGACATAGGCGAGGATCGGCGCTGGTTGGGCTGTATCGAGACACGCGACGTCGAGCCCGTCGCGGTCTACCGGAACCGGGACGATACGGGCACCATGCATCTGCAGGGCGGCCCTCGATGTGGGATAGCCGGGCTCTTCGAACGCGACGCCGTCGCCATTCCGGACGGCTGCCTGGGCGATCAGGTTAACGGCCTGAAGCGATCCCGACGTAATCACGACCGAATCGGGGCTGCATGTGATCCCGCGCGACCGGCCGACGTAGCGGGCCACCGCTTCGCGCAATTCCGGATAGCCCTCGGGCGGCCCGTAGGCATCCGGGGGTTGCTCTCCGGCCATCTCGCGCCAGAGCTTCCTCCAGACCTGATCCGACAGCGGTTCAACCGAGGGCTGGCCCGGTCTGAAATCGATCATCCGCGCTACTCGAGCCGGCGAGGCAACCGTAGGTGGCGCCTGCTTCTCCAGCCAGCGCGGTTGTGCCGCGTCCGCTTTGTCCTCGGGCTGAGGCTGGACGGGAAGATCGTGGACAACGTACGTCCCGGAGCCCTGCCGTCCCTCGATGTAGCCTTCGGCAAACAGCTCGTCGTAGGCGGCCAGCGCAACGTTTCGGGAGACACGCAGGTCTTTAGCCAGCGAGCGGGTTGAGGGCAGGCGGCTGCCGGCCGGAAGCCGGCCATCGAGCATCATGTCCGCCAGCTGGCCGGCAATCTGCTCCTGCATCGAATCGGCATTCGTCCGGTCAACGAGAATCGGGAGCTCCATCGTGTCCTTTCAGGTGATCTCCGGCTACCGGTCAGCTCGGCAGCCGGGCTTCCAGATATTTCTCAAGATATCCCGGGAGAGCAACATCCACCGGGGCGTTCGGATCGGCAACCGGTGCTCCGAACAGCTGTCGGAGCGGCAGGACTCCGGCCCAGGTCGGGAGCTGCATATCCGGCTCGTCGTCAACCGGTGGGCCGGTGCGGACCTTAGCCGACGCGCTCTCGATCGGCATTGCAATGACGCCGGTCGCTTTCAACTCTTTCCGGTCTGGCCAGCGGATGTCGTCCCAGCGTCCCGGCATGAGCCGCTCGGTGAAGCGTTCTAGCGCATCCATCTTCGCCTCGGGGTTGGTGACTGCTTCGCCATTCCCGAAAAGGATCGCCGATCGGTAGTTGACCGAGTGGTTGAACGCCGACCGTGCCAGGACGATGCCATCGATGAGCGTCATCGTGACACAGAGCGGGTTGCAGTCGCCGTGCCGGATCATCCGGCTGGCCGACGAGCCGTGGAGCAGCAGGGTGTCGCCGTCGCGGGCATGGAGCGTCGGGATGATGAACGGCTGGCCGTCCTTGACGAAGGCGACGTGGCAGTAAAGCGCTTCGTCGACAATCCGGTAGACCTCATCCTTCCCGTAGTGGCCTCGCGCCGGTTTGCGCAGCACCTTGTTTCGCTTCGTTCGCTCTAACACTGACATCCTGCGGTGCCTCCCGAGTGGTGATTCATCCACATTCACGACACTATTGTGACTCCAAAGTGGATCTACGAACAGATCCACTTTGAATCACTCCTATGGAGCCATTCCCAGTAAGGGCAGACGAAGCAGCCACGGAATCGTAGGGGTGGGGCTCGTCCCCACCCGGATCTTGGATCCTTCTCGATAGCCGACGACAGGACGGGAAATGGGTGGGGACGAGCCCCACCCCTACGAGATTGATGATTTCCGGGTCGTCTTCTAGTCGTCGGAAGCAACGGTAGCTGGGATCAGGGAACATGACCGTGCCGCTTCGCCCTCGATGTTGAACTTCGGGAGCCACTCCAGCCAGCCCGGAAAACACCAATTCCGGTGGCCTAGGAGGCTCATCGAAGCCGGAAGGAGGATTGTGCGGACGACGGTTGCATCGAGGAGGATCGCGAAGGCCAGGCCAAAGCCCATCTGCTGCATCTGAACGAAGTCGCCCAGCGCGAAGCCGAGGAAGATCGCGACCATGATCAGCGCCGCGCCGGTCACGACCCGTCCGGTCGTCCGCAGGCCGTGGATGACGGCCGCCTCGTTGTCGCCGGTCTCGTCGTAGCGCTCCTTGACCCGGCTGAGGATGAAGACGTGGTAGTCCATCGACAGGCCGAAGAGGACCGAGAACATGAAGAGCGGCATCATCGCCATGATGCTGTCGGTCTGCTCGAAACCGAAGAGCCGTGCCCCGACGCCGTGCTGGAACACTGTCGTCAGCACGCCGCAGGTCGCGAGGACCGAGAGCAGGTTCATCAGAATCGACTTGACCGGGATGACCCACGAGCGGAACGCCAGAAGAAGAAGCAGGAAGCTCGCGCCGAGCACCAGGCCGATGACCCTGAACGCATGTTCCTCGACCAGCGTGATCGCGTCGCGTGAGAACGCCGTCTGGCCGGTGACGTAGATCTCGGCATCGACGCCAGCGAACGTCGCCGGGATGATCACCTCACGAAGATCCTCGACAGTATCGTGCGCCAGATCGCTCTCTGCCTCGCCATCGACGCTGACGGTCATGAGCGTCACGGAGCCATCGGCGGAAGTCATCACGCCGTCGACCGTCGTTCCCGGGCGCTGCTCGACCGCAACCTCGAGCGCATCGATCCTGTCGTTCAGCCCCGGGGTGTCGTACCGATCGGACTCGATCACGATCTCGACCGGCGAGAGCAGGCCGGGTGAAAACTCGTCGTCCAGGATCGCGAGTGCGGTCCGGGGCGAGGAGCCGCCCGGCAGCTGGCCGACCCCGGTCATGCCGAGGTTGATCGTCGCATACGGAAGGGCGAGGGCGACCAGCAATGCGACCGAAGCGATAAGGCTGACGAGCGGCTTGCGGAGCACCGTTGCGGTGACTCGCTCCCAGAATCCACGCCGCGGACCATCGGAGCCACGACCGAGGCGCGGGACGCGACCCCATTCGATGCGGTGGTCGAGCAGCTTCAGCAGCGCCGGCAGCAAGGTCAGGGTGATCGCGATCGAGACAGCGACGACGATCATCGCGCCGAGGGCGATGCTCTGGAAGATCGTTGACGGTACGAGCAGCATCCCGGCCAGCGCAACGATCACGGTCAGGCCGGAGAAGAGCACGGCCCGGCTCGATGTCGCGCCGGTGCGGGCGATCGCTGTCGTACTGTCGGGGGCAAGCTGCCGCTCCTCGCGGTAGCGGTTGATGACGAAGAGGGCGTAGTCGATCCCGACCGCCAGCCCGATCATGAAGGTGATGTTGACGATGAAGAGCGACAGATCGCGATACTGTCCGATGATCGCCGCTCCACCGAGGGTGATCAGCACGGCGGCAACACCGAGCACGAGCGGCAGTCCGGCCGCGACGAGCGTTCCGAACACCGCCAGCAGGATCAACAGTGCGACCGGACCGCCGATGCGCTCGCCGGTGATGAGGCTGTCTTCGCTGGCGACGATGTTCGTCAGGCTGGCGCTGGCCTCGCCGCCGACGGCGACCTCGAAACCGTCCCGGCCATTGGCGTCCTCGACGACCGCGATCAGCTCGCGGACACTCTCGGTCGGGTTCCCCTCGTCCGCCAGCGTCACCGGCATGATCATCGTGCGGGAATCGCCCGATAGTTGTTCCGGATTCTGCGTCGCGTAGTAGCTGTGGGTAGATGCGACGACGCCATCCAGCGCCAGGATCTCCTGCTCGAGATCGACGACGAATTGCTGGTAGTCGACATCCGGGGCAGTCAGCGACTCCGAACGAATCACTACCAGCTCCTGACCGGCTGCAAGCTCCGGAAAAGCCCGGTCGATCAGCTCCGCGCCGACGACCGAATCCGGCCGGTTGGCGAAGCTGTTGGCCGGCGCGTCGGACTCGCGCAGCGAGCTACCCAGCCCGGCGAACAGACCGGCGCCGATGAGAAAGACTGCGAGCCAGATGGCGACCGTCGTCCAGGCATGCCGGGCCGCTGCGGCCGCAAGCCACCCGGTCAGGTTCAAGCGTCGAAACGACGATGTCTCGGACATTTGCGAGCACCTCCACGTACTGCATCCATGCGGCCGCTCCGTTGCGGCCTCTCTCATACCTCTGATCGTAAAGATCCGATTGGTGAGATTCATGCGTAGAACTGACCGATTCACCGTGCGAGGATATGGGTATGTCGGGTTACGAAACCGGCAAGACTCCGCTTCCGGGTATGACTGATCCAGGCGAGAGGCGCAAACGAGCTGGATGGATATGACATGCGTGCCTCTGCCTCATAACCATTCGTCCTGGATACCGGCTGAACACGAGGTTCGTCTCTGCGATGGTGTTCGCTGAAAGCAGACATAGAGAATAGGAACGATGGATGCAGCTTGAGGGATCGTGCCACTGCGGAAAGGTGTCATTCTCGGTCGAGTCGAAGACGCCCTATCCCTATCGTCGCTGCTACTGCACGCTCTGCCGGAAGACGTCGAGCGGTGGCGGCTACAACGTCGGATTGATGGGCGAGAGCGAGACGATGCGGATCGAGGGAGCCGAGCACCTGACCCTTTACGAGGTCGTCAACTCCGAGGGCATCACGATGCAGCAGTACTTCTGCGGTACCTGTGGAAGCCCGATGTACGTCGCGCTACCGGACTGGCCTGAATGGGTCTACCCGCGCGCATCTGCAGTCGACACGCCGCTGCCGGAGCCGCCGGAAGTCTTCCATGTCATCCTCGGCGAGCGCGCCAACTGGGCCGTGCCGGAGGAAGGCGAAACCCACTTCCACTTTGCCGACAACACCGAGGAATCGATGGAGGACTGGCACAAGCGGCTGGGTCTGTACGACGCGCCGTAAATTCTCTTCGCTAGCTGTCGATCAGGTTCAGCTTCGTTATCCGGTTCTGCGGGGCACTCTCGGCCAGGTAGAGGTTGCCCCGGGAATCGCCCCAGACGCCGTGGGCGCCGTTGAGGACGGGGCGGCAGCGGCCGATCAGGATGCCATCGCTGTCGAGTTGGCTGAGGCGGGGTACCTGGTCGGTGACGTAGATCAACCCCTCGGCGTCGGCATAGATGTCCATCGGGTGGTAGTGATCGCCCGACTCGGTCAGGTAGCCGCCATCGCGGTCGAAGACCTGGATGCGGTTGTTCTCCCGATCGGCCACCAACACCCGGCCGTCGGTCGTGACCCAGATCGCGTGCGGCGTCGTGAACTGCCCCGGACCGCTGCCCGGCTCGCCCCAGGTTGCGATCCACGAGCCGTCGGCAGCGAAACGATGGACGACGGAATTGGCGTAGCCATCGCAGACGTAGATCTCGCCGTCACTCGCCACCGCGACGTCGCAGGGATGGTTGAACGGCTGTTGGAATCCCGGGTTGTGCCGCTCGCTGATCTCCATCTGGAGATCACCTTCCGGCGAGAAGCCGAGCACCTGGTGGGCGTCCCGGTCGACGACGAGAACGAAGTCGTCGGGTGTGATGAAGATGCCGTGGGCGTCGGCGATCACGCCGGTCCCCCAGGAGCGGAGATAGTTCCCTTTGCTATCGAAGACGACGATTGGCGGGTCGATCCGCTGTGCGACGTAGACGTTGTCGTCGCTATCGACCGCCACCTGACTGACGACGTCGATGTTGATGCCCGGGGGAGTCTCGCCCCAGGGCCGCTCGACTCGATAGCGTCGATCCAGCAGCCCGACAATCAGATTGGTGATAGCCACCGCTAGCTCCTTCCTCTGCAACATGAGGGCAGTCTAGCGGACTGTGCCCAAATCCGGACCCATCCGACAGAAACGTCAGCCTGGAAAGAGGCAACGCATCGCGTTGCCTGCCGGTACGTCTTTCGATTGAGCTTCGCTCGCCCTCCTTGACAACGGTTGCTCTCACCTGTACCGGCAACGCGATGCGTTGCGCCGTTATGCTGCGTCCAGCTAGCCAGGAACCGAATCGCGCACCGGATTTCGGGCATACCGAATTGACGTCACGGTTCTCTCAGGCTAGCGTGATGCGATCAACAATCTCAATCGCGGAAAGCGGGACGGTAGCGATGAACCTCGACCAGATCCGGCAGGATATACCCGGGCTCGACGCCCATGTCTACTTCAATACCGGCGGCACCGGTCCGTCGCCACGTCAGGTGACGAACGCGGTCAGCGGCGCATATCAACTCATGGCCGATCAGGGCGCGGAAGCTCCGCCGGTCAAGCAGGAGATCGCCGCTCGTTCCGCAGCTGCCCGCGCCAGGATCGCGGAACTCCTGGGTGTCGACACCGACGAGATCGCCTTGCTGCGTTCGGTCTCCGAGGGCATGAACGTCGTCGCGACGGGGTTGGACTGGCAGGCGGGGGACGAGATCATCCTGACCGACCAGGAGCATCCGACCGGCCTGCTGCCCTGGTTCAATCTCCGCAACCGAACCGACGTCGAGTTGAAGTTCGTGCCGCTGACCGACGATCCCGATGAGTTGCTCGACCGCTTCAAAGACGCGATGTCCCCCCGGACGAAGCTGCTCTCGCTCAGTCACGTCACCGCCGAGAACGGCCTTCGTCTACCAGCGAAGGAGATTGTCGATCTCGCCCACGCAAACGGCGCGCAGGTGCTCTTCGACGGCGCACAGTCCGTCGGGCAGTTCCCGATCGACCTGCGGGATATCAATGCCGACTACTACGCGATGACCGGCCACAAGTGGCTCTGTGGCGGAATGGGCGTCGGTGCCTTCTACGTCCGGAAAGATTTGCTGGACGACCTCTCCGTCACCTGGATCGGCGCCGGCTCGACCGCTGACCTGAACCGTGAGACGGGCGAGTTCACCCTGCATCCCGGCGCGAACCGCTACGAGTTCGGGAACCGGGCCTGGCCGCTTTACATCGGGCTCGGGGAAGCGGTCGACTACATCCAGACGCTCGGTACCGACCAGATCGAGTCCCGGGCCGGCGAGACAGCCGACGGATTCAAGCGCGACCTGGCGTCGATCCCCGGCGTGACCGTCATCAGCCCGATGGACCCGGCTCTCAGCACCGGAATCGTCAGCTTTACCGTCGACGGCATGACCGGCCCGGAGGTCGCCTCGGCGCTCTGGGAGCGCTGGCAGATCATCTGCCGTGCCGCGATGCACGGCACCGCCACCCGGCTCAGCGTCGCCTTCTTCACCAACGACACCGAGATCGCCACCGCCCGCGACGCCGTCGCGACGCTGGCTCGGGAGGGTGCTGCCTGAGTAATTCGATTCGTACCCGGCAGGGGCGACTCAGGCTTCGACTGTCTCCAGTTTGCGGGCTGCGTGGTAGAGATCGACGGCGTTCTGGAGGTTTAGCCAGAACTGCATCACGCTGGACGGCAACCGAACACGGGTAGTGTGTCGTTCCTTCTGGCTACTGTATCGATCGTAGTCATATTCAGTGCAACATTACACGATTACCGTGTAAGCACCAAACACATCATTCAAGTCTGGCGCATTGACGTTATCATGGCCTCAGGCTACCTTGGCATGGTCGGCGTCTCACGTTTCGACCAGAGAGACCTTGTCCTGAAAGGATGGGCTTGGATCATGCGCGTGCTGTTCACGACCCATGCAACCTCGGGGCATTTCCACCCGCTCGTACCGCTCGCGAAGGCGCTGGAGGCAGCGGAGCACGAAGTTGCGTTTGTCACTAGCGAGTTCTTCCGCCAGTCCGTCGAGGCCAGCGGGTTCGAGTGCCTGCCGGGCGGGTATGACCTCGATACGCACTGGTCCGAGGCGACGTTCGAGACGCTATTCCCCGAATACGCCGCGATCCCGCAGGGGCTCGAGAAGATGCGCTGGATGGCGTCGAACATCTTTGCCGGTCTCATGCTGGAGCAGATGGTTCCGGATCTACAGGATCACGTCGAGGAGTGCAAGCCGGATCTGCTCGTCCGAGAGCCGTCCGAATTCTCGGCGGGCATCGTCGGCGAGAAGCTGGCTATACCCTATGCAACAGCGGGATGGCCGCTCTTCTTTCCACATGAACTCTGGCTTGATCTCGTTGGCAAGGAGTTGAACGAGATCCGGGCCGAGTACGGGTTACCGGTCGACGATCAGTTGGAGATGCTCCATCCCTACCTCTACATGGCATTCGCGCCGCCGGAATTTGCCGGTGATCCGGAGCACTTCCCGCCGACGGCGCACCTCTTCCGGCCCGTCCCGTTCGATCGCTCGGGCGATGAGGATCTACCGGACTGGATCGACGACCTCCCGGACCAGCCGACGATTTACGCGACGCTCGGGACGGTCTTCAACGATGAGCCCGGCGTCTTCGAGATGATCATCGATGCCTTCCGTGACGAATCGGTCAACCTGATCATGACCGTTGGCCGGAACCAGGATCCCAATCGATTCCACCCGCTGCCGGACCACATTCGCGTCGAGCGCTATATCCCGCAAAGCTTGCTGCTGCCCTACTGTGACCTGGTGATTGCCCATAGCGGTTACAACACGGTCGTCAACGTTTTGGGCGCGGGCCTGCCGATGCTGTCCGTCCCGATCGGTGGAGACCAGGTGGAGCAGGCAGGTCCGGGAGTGCAGATGGGCGCGGCGATCATGGTCCCGCCGAACGACCGATCCACAGACGCTATCCGGGAAGGTGCTCGAAAGCTCCTTGCCGACCCGAGCTATCGTGAGAATGCTGAGCAATTCCGAGATCGCCTCCGGGCGATGCCCGGCCCCGACCAGGCTGTTGCACTACTGGAGCAGCTAGCACGAGATCAGAAGCCGATTTTCCGCTCATAGCGCTAACGGCACATTGCGTCCTTCTGCTGGTGTCCAGCGATAGACCTTGTATGAAAGGTGAATACGATGCGGAAACAGCGTTCGGTGCGGCTTCTGGAAGAAGTTGACGGGGGAATTGTGGCGCTTGCCGAGCGCACTGGCCGAGACTTTTCAGCAATCGTCAATGAATTGCTTGACAAGGCGCTGAAGATGCGCCACATTCCCTGGATCTACTTCGCGGACACTCCCAGCGGACGTACCGCGAAAGTGGCTGGCTCTGGACTAGGTATCTGGGAAATCATCATGGGGTACCGGTCCGTCGATAAAGATTGGGCTAGATTGCAGGAAGGCTAGAATTGGCTAACGGAGTATCAATTGCGCTCCGCGTTGGCCTATGCTGAAGCATATCCCGAAGAAATCGAGCGGCGCATACAGCGCGATGAACAGTGGACTCCTGAGAAGGTCTACGAAACACATCCTTTCATGCGGCCGCCGGAACGAAAGTGAAACTCTATCTCGACGAAAACCTCTCACCACGAGTAGCAGAGAGATCGCTTGTGGCCGTTGCGGGCTAGACGTCATCACTGTCCATGACATTGGAGCGATAGAGTGGTCCGACGAGGAGCAGTTACGGTATGCAGCAACGGAAGGGCTCGCTCTGGTTACGCGCGATCGAGACGATCTCACAGCGATATCGATTTCCGCTTTCGAGTCGCAAGCGCCCCATGTCTGCGTCTTGATCGTCTCTCCATCGATGCCGAATCACCGGTTCGAAACGATCGCAGCTGCCCTCTGTGATCTCTCCGTCCACTTTCCCGACGGCATACCGCCGTATACCTGCGCCTGTCTCTCTGCTGGCTAACTTGCCGGGAGAGGCAGCGCGCAATCTTCACTTGTCCCATACTCGCGCCACAGGCGCTCGGCGTCGGCAAACGCCGCGGCAAGAAATTGCGCTTGATTGACCTCGACGACGTTGAGATCGCGAGCGTGCTCGGCAGCTTCGAGGGCATTCAGAATGCCGGCAGCGCAGATGTGATCCTCTTCGGCAATATCGGGGGTGTCCAGCACATAACCGGCAATCTGGCGGCAGTGGTCGTCAGGGTAACGCCGTCCGAACTGTTCGAGCCGCTCGCGATCGAGCCTGTACATAACAGCACCTCCAGTACGTGGATGTTGACCCGGACTTCCTTACTATAATGCCCTGTCGTGTTAACGCCGCGCGCACTACTGGGGGATGCCATGCCGTTCGAAGATGTCCTGAAAGAACTGTCGGCTGATAGAGCCTGGGCGATGATCGAGGAGATTACCAGCGAGATCCCGTCGCGGCTGGCCGGATCGGAGAACAGCCGGCGGATGGCCGAATACTCCCGCGACCGATTTGCCGAGGCCGGGCTGGAGGCGCGGCTGCACGAATTTCGTGGATTAGTTTCGTTCCCCGAGGAAGCGGCGGTGAGGCTGCTGGCGCCGGACGCCCGGGACATAGAAGCCCACACGCTCGGCCACTCGGCGTCAACCGGCGGTATCGAGGGCGAGCTGATCTATGTCGGCTCCGGCGCCGAATCGGACTATGAGGGGCAAAGATGTGCGCGGCAAGATCACCCTCTCGGAACTCTCCTACTCCCCGGCCCGGCATGAGAAGGCCCTGATCGCCTGGAAGAAGGGCTCGACCGCCCAGATCATGATGAATTGGGGCGACGAGACGAACGAGGCCGTCCCTTTCGGCTCGATGAAGTCCGCCTGGGGGAATCCCACTCCGGAAACGCTCCAGACGGAGATGCCGGACATCCCCTGTGTCGGCATTGCTCGCACCGAGGGCTGAAGCTGAAGCAGCTCTGCGGACAGGGGACGGTGCGGATCCGGGTCGAGGCCAGCGCCGACAATCGCTGGGCGGACCTGGCGATGACCAGCGCCGAGTTCAATGCCGGTTCAGGACAGCAGTTCCTGCTGCTCGGCGGTCATCAGGATTCGTGGTTCGGTCCCCAGGCGACGGACAACGCCGCCGGAACTGCCTGTGTCATCGAGCTGGCCCGGGCGTTCGCCGCCCATCGGGGCGAGCTACGGCGCGGCGTGCTCTGCGGCCTCTGGATGGGCCACGAGACCGGCACGATGATCTCGTCATCGCGTTTCGCCGACGTCGAGTGGGACCGGCTTCACGAACGCTCCGTCGGCTATCTCCAGATCGACCAGCCGGCGATGGCGAACACGACCGACTGGCATCTCAGCTCGACCGACGATGCGCGCGACTTCATCGAGCAGATCACCCGGGACGTCGCGCCGGGGATGCCGATCCACTGGGGCCGCTCGCGGCGTACCGGCGACAGCTCCTTCTTCGGCGTCGGTCTGACGAATCTGGCCGGGATCACCTCCTTCACCGATGAGGAGATTCGCCGGACCGCCCTGGCCTCGCTCGGCTGGTGGCATCACTCGATCCACAACACGATGGACAAGCTCGACAAGGGCAGGCTCGAACTCCACCTCCGTCTCTATGGACGCTGGGTCTGGCAGTTGCTGACCGCACCGGTGCTTCCCTATCGATACGGCCCGCTCACCCAGTCGCTGGCCGGCTCGCTTTCCCGCCTCACGGGCGCGAATATCCCGGATATCGATATGAAGCGCGTGGTCGAACGGGCGCGGGATCTGCATCACCTCGCGTCCAGACTGGATGCGCGAGCCGATGCTGCCCGGGCAGAAGGCGATGCTGTCGATGAGGGGGAAGCGGATGAGATCAATCGTGCGATGATCGCTCAGGCGAGGTTTCTGATTCCCTTGATCTCGACCGTCACCGGAACCTACAGCCAGGACCGCTACGGCCATGCCTGGCAGTCCGGCGAGGTCCCGGCGCTGACACCGCTGGCGATGCTGGCGGAGATGGATCCGGACAGCGAGCAATACCAGACCCACTGGGTCGCCGCGATCCGCGCTCGCAACCGCATCGCCGACACGTTGAATCTCGCGACCGCGGCGCTTGCCAATGCTTGATGCCTGATGACCGCGATTGCTGGAAATACGTACAACTGACGATGTGCCGGTCCTCTCTCCTACCTATGTTGAGTGGTATGGACTCGATATAGGCAGGAGAGGCTGGCGATTCCATGCAGCACGTGCGCCGCATCGTGACGGGGGTCAATGACGCGGGGAAATCCTGTGTCGTACAGGATGGGCCATCACCCGGCTTGCTCGACTTCGGGAGTTTCGTCATTCAGGAACAATGGAAGGTCAACGGCCTCCCCGTCGAACCCAATGCACCCGGAGATCCCGCCGACGTTGACCGCTACTTCCTTGAACCACCGGCCGGTGGTGCCAAGTTCTGCTTCTTCACGATCCAGCCTGACGATGGTTCGACGGAGATGAGCGATGAGAAGTTGGCTCTTATCCAGGAGAAGTACGTGGGTCTGGAGGCGCACGACGATCCGGACGACGTGTCCTGGCACCGGACGGAGACGCTCGACTTCATCATCCTGATGAGCGGCGAGATGATCCTGGATCTGGATGAGGGCGAAGTTCATCTGAGTCCGGGCGATGTCGTGATTCAGCGCGGCACCCGCCATGCCTGGCGCAATCCGGGCAATGTACCAGCGACAGGCGCATCGATCATGTTGAGTGCACGGCCTGCCTCGGACGAGTAATTGGGCCACCTTTCGAACTCGTGACCGATACGCTGGTCGTTATCCAAATTCAATAGAGGCAACTCCGAACATCAGGATGCGATGTCGATCAGCACCTCAGTGAGGGCGTCTGGATCGGTGATCATCGGGTCGTGGCTGGCCTGGAGTTCGAGGTAATTCCAGGACGGGTCGTTCTGAACCTGGGCCGTGAAGATCGGAATAAGCCCGCCCGTGGGATGGGGCAGACAGGAGATATAGGTCCGGGGGATCTTGTCCGCCGCCGGGTTGCCCAACCGAATGACCGAGTTCGACGTCCCCATTGGGTGCGGGGTCAACTTCTCCTCCATCCAGGCCTGGTCGTCCGGATCGGCTACTCGAAGATTCGGAGCGTCTGGCGAAGGTGGAGGCCAGTACCACCCCTCTCCTTCTTGCTCGACAATCCTTTGGACACGTTGAACGAAGTCGTGCTGCCCGTGACTCTCATAGATCTGTTCGGGACTCTTGCCATCTTCGGGTAGCAACGCATCGAGGAAGATAAGGTGGGCATTGCGCTCCGGAATCCGATGTGCGACGGCGCCCGTGACGAACCCACTGTAGCTGTGCCCGAGCAGATAGACATCGTAGAGATCCTCGAAGCGCACGACATTGACGACGTCCGTGACGTGCGTTTCGAAATCGATCTCGGGGCTCGCAAGGTGGACTCGCTCACCGGAGCCCGTCAGCGTCGGCGTGTAGACTTCGTGCCCCGCCTCCCGAAGGAGTGGCCTTACCCGCTGCCAGCACCAGCCGCCATGCCAGGCACCGGCCACAAGGACGAACGTTGCCATCCGGCATCTCCCATTCGCTCGCATTTCTTATCCGTGCCGTCAGACGGCTAGCACAGGGTGCGTAGCGACAGGATTACGTAGAAAGACGGATGTGCGGTTCACCGAACCCGGCTGAGCTGAGTATCGAACACACAAGATGTGTGCATGCTCGGGAAGGGCGCACCATGACGGTGGCCTCGGTCTACGCCTATGCGGTCAAGCCAGGAGGGATGGCCGACTTTCAGGCTGGTTTGAAGGAAGCCAAGTCGATCATCGAGCGGCTAGGGACCGGACTCAATGAGGTCCGCGCTTTCCGGACGATCGTCGGCGGCCCCAGCAGTGGCCAGATTACCTTCAGGATCGTCTATGACAGCCTGTCCTCCTACGCCGCGACGATCGAGGCGGAAGCCGAAGACGACGAGTTTCAGGAAATGGTCCGGCGGGTATCGAGCCCGGATGCTCCGGCGACGCTGTTGACGCATGCCCTCGCGACCGATCTGCTCGAACCGGCCGGCGACGGCACGGGCGGGGTGGTCGTGACCATCATGGCGCGGGTCAAGCCCGGCCGGCTGGGTGATCTGATCGGTCCTTTGGAGCAGTCGACCGAGCATGCGCTGAGTCACGGAGCACGGCTGGTGACTCACCGGCGTGTCAGCGTTGCCGGCCCGGCGACCGGAGTCGTCGTATCGGCCTACGAGGTCGATGACCTCGCCACTTGGGCCGCCTCCCGGGATGCGCTCGCAACGTCGGACACGATGCAGGAGGTCAGTGCCAGTTTGTCGGGTGAAGACAGTCCTCGTGCCCGGTACGATGTCGGTGGCGCTCATGACCGAGATACCGATATAGGGAGGGTTTCTGGCGACGTTCGTGTTGGTTCACGGGGCATGGCACGGGGGCTGGTGCTGGCAGCGGTGCGGACCACCCTTCTGGAAGCGGGGCACGAGGTCTACGCGCCAACCCTGACGGGCCTCGGCGAGCGAGTGCATCTCGCGCGCCCGGAGATCGTTTCGAAACGCACGTGATGGACATCATCAATGTCTTGGAATATGAGACCTCCGCGATGTCGTTCTCGTCGGTCACAGCTACGGTGGTTTGGTCGTTGGGACGGTAGCGGATCGAGTACCGGCGCGGATCGCGCAGCTTGTCTATCTGGACGCGCTGATTCCTGCTGACGGTAGTGTGCCTGATGGACTTCTACACGGGAAGCTGCGGGCGAGCAAGCTGTCGCTGCCATCCAGGAGGTTGTCGAGAATGGCGGCGACGGCTGGAAGTCTTCCGGCTCTTCCTCCGGATCATCCCGTTCTCGGCGTGGCTGATGAGCAAGACGCTGCCTGGCTGGCTGGACATCTCACACCGCAGCCGTTCGGCACCTGGACGCAGAAAATCTCGCTCTCGAAGCGTGATGACGAGTCCGTCCGCAGGATCGCCATCTACTGCAGCGTTCGCCCCCGACGACTCCAATCCGATGCTCGACCGCGCTGAGGCCACGGTGAAGACAGATCCCGGCTGGGACTACTACCAGATCGACGCCTGCCACGATGTCATGGTGACCGAGCCGGAAATGCTGGCACGAATGTTGATGGATGTCGTAGCGAGAGTGCCGACGAAAGCGGGGCGATGAAACGGGTACATGGTACAGCGAGACTAGAAGACGGGACTGCCCTGACTACCAACGCGCTTAGCCCGCCCGTTCGACGGATGCTTGGACGGCCCGATGCCGTCGTGATCGATTGGACCGAGTCGCCGCTCTCAGGGAGTCTGAACCCCGGCACGTTACAGATCAGCCGGATCAGCGGAACGGCGGTGCTGGATGGCGCGCGTAGTCGATCCACTCTTCCATTTTCGGTGGTCATGAAGGTGCAGACTGAGATGATGCCGGGTATCGAGCTGGGCCACCGGGCCTACTGGAAGCGAAGTACTCGTTTATTCGTCCGGGATACTCGACCACCTGCCGGATGGCCTTCGCGCTCCCGATTGTTATGGGGTCGAGGAACTGTCGGACACGGTTGCCCGGATCTGGCTGGAGGACCTTGGCCAAGTCAATCGGGATCAAATGGTCGATGGCTGAGTACGAGCGAGCAGCTCACTTGCTAGGACGCTTGAATAGCAGTCCGATCCCGGCAGAATTCGACCCCCATCCTGTGTGGTGGTCGGGGAATAGTGCCCGGCAGATGGTCGAGATGACCGGATCGCTGGGCTCCCCAGCTTGAGAACGCAAGAACGACTCTGTTATCGGACCGCTGTGGTCGGAGGAGTCTCCCAAGTATCTGAGTGAGATCCAGTACGCGGCTCCAGGTCTGCTCGCACTCCTCGATGAACTGCCGGTGTCGTTTCGCACGGAGACGTCCATTCCGGAAATCTCATGCTTCCGGAGCCCGGCACTGAGGCTGATGCGGTTCTGTTCGATTGGTCGGATATGGGACTGCGGCCGTTGGGGGCGGATCTCTACGTGTTGCCCCAGGTTGCCGCGATGATGCATGGATATGATGCCGACGCACTTGCAGAGGTGGACGAGGTGATGTTCGCCGGATATCTGGACGGGCTCGCGGAGGCGGGCTGGTCTGGTGATGCTGAAGAGGTGCGACCGGGATTCGCCGCTGCGTGCGTGATCAGAAGCTACGTTCTGGCCGAAGTCCTGTTGGCGGATCCCGAAAAAAGAGTACGGGCGGAGGCTGCGTTCGGCGCCGCGGCCCCGGAACTTCTCGGACGGATGCGCCAGCTCCGCCTGTACGCGTCGCAACTGATCCGCGAACTGGGTTTGTAACAACGACCGGTATCGCCCCAACGTGTTGAAAGGGCTGGCCATGCAACTCGATCACGTCTCGGTGCCGGTTCCGGCGGGGAAGATCGACGAGGTTCACTCGTTTTATGGCGGGGTCATCGAGTTGGAGAAACTACCGGTGCGGGACGAGGTCCGTGACGTTGTCGCCTGGTACCGGGTTGGGACCGGGCAGTTGCACCTGATCGCCAATAGCGGTTGGAAGCCGCCGCGCGAACACGCCATGCTGCCAGAAGCCGGGCCCCATTTCGCGCTCATTGTCGAGAATGTTGACTGGATGCGGGAGCGGCTTGACCGGCAGAATGTCGAGAACTGGGAGTCCGAGGTCGAGATTCCGAACCGCCGTAGGCTGTTCTGCCGCGATCCGTTCGGCAACATCATCGAACTGGTCGAGCTGCTGCCAACGCCGAAATCGGAAGAAACATGAGTATCAGTATCTACACAGTACAAGAGAACCAGATAGACCAGGCTTCGTCACTGCTGGCAGCCGCGTTCCAGTGTGATCCCTTGTTCGTTCAGGTCTTTTCGGATGCCGAAGATAGGGCTCGGTTGCTTCCGTGGTTCTTCGGCGTCGACGTTCGCTATGCGTGTCGCTTTGGACTGGCACTTGCTGTCGGAGAACCACTTGCAGGGGTTGCGAATTGGCTGACGCCAGATGAGCCGACGTATACGGAGGATCACCTGGAGGCAGTCGGGGCCAGCCAAGCGCCGGAAGTACTCGGACGTGAACAATTCAAACTTCTATTGGACATCGGTACGTACATCGACGCGCAATTCAAGCCCCAACTACCGGATCGTTACTGGATGTGCGAGACGATCGGGGTCGATCAGGCTGTCCAGGGTAGCGGCATCGGTAGCGCACTGCTGGATACTGTCCACGAGCGATCGGATCAGGATGGCAATCCTTGCGCTCTCTGGACGACCCAGCCACGAGCAGTGCCATTCTATCTTCGCCGCGGCTACGACCTGGTCTGCGAGGGGACAGAACCGCAGAGCGGCCTCTCGTTCTGGGGATTCATGCGAACGCCGCAGTAGTCTGCTGAACCTGTCCCCGTTTCGTTGCGACAAGTCCCCACCAATGGCGTCCTCTACTTTGCCGGTTCGCGGCCCATCTGCTCCTGGAAGGATGCGTTGAGCTTGTCGCGTAGCTCCGGGCTCAGCAGGACGTCGGCGGCGGTCCAGGCGAGGACGGTGGCGCCGGATGCCGTGAGCTCGTCGGCGCGCTCGCTGCCGGAGGCGACGTTGAACTCGGGCGTGTGGTTGCCGATGCCCTTGTCGCAGATCTGGAGATAGGGATGGATCGTCGGGACGAGCTGGCTGACGTCGCCGATGTCGCTCGAACCAACCCCGGCGCCTTCCGGCGGCACTTCGTAGTCGATGCCGATCGCCGTCAGATTCTCGCGGAAAGTATCGACCAGTTCCGGGTTGCTGACCCGCTGCTTGTAGCTGATGCCCTCGGTGATGTCGACGGTGCAGCCGGTGGCCTGCGCCGCCGCCTCGACGATGTTGCGGAAGCGCCCCTTCAACTCTTCCTGGTAGGTCTGGTCGTCCGAGCGCACGATGAACTTGGCCGCGGTGTAGTCGGGGATGATATTCGCCGCGTCGCCGCCGTGGGTGATGACTCCATGGATACGGGTGTTCGGCTTGAAGGCCTGGCGGAGAGCGTTGACGCTGTTGAAGACCTGGATGACGGCGTCGAGGGCATTGATGCCGGTTTCGGGGCTCGATGAGGCGTGGGCCGACTTGCCGTGGAACTCGATCGTGTAGGGCGTTGCCGCCAGCGAGCCCCGGTCGAGGTAGGTCGTGTCGCGGGGATGCATCATCATCGCCGCGCTGAGGCCGTTGAAGACCCCGGCTTCGGCCATCGTGACCTTGCCGCCGCCGCCCTCTTCGGCGGGGGTGCCGATGACCTTGATCGTGCCCTCGAAGTCGGGCAGAGCCCGGCGCAATGCAATACCGGCGCCCATCGCCCAGGTGCCGATCAGATTGTGGCCGCAGGCATGGCCCAGCCCCGGGAGCGCGTCATATTCGGCCAGGATCCCGACGACCGGCTCGCCGCTGCCGTAGGTCGCGACGAAGGCGGTATCGAGCCCTGCCACCCTCGCTCGACCTCGAAACCGTGCTCCTCGAGTTCGTTCGTCAGCGCCGTCATCGCTTCGTGCTCCTGAAAGGCGATCTCGGGGTTGGCGTGCATCCCCTGAGAGATCTGGATCAGACGAGGGTGGAGTGCCTGCGCCTCTCTGGCAATCCGCTCCTTGACTTCAGCGATCGTTTCCGTTGCCGTCATGTGTTCCTCCGGAGATCTCGTCGTTGTTCTCACGCACTCATCCAGAGCCAGTCTAGGACGGATCGCGGGCACGGTGAAGTGTCCGAACCACGTAGGCAGCAGAAGCGCCGTTACATCGCTTTGATTTCACTGGAGAAAGGGAAAGGCGGGGACAGATTGTGGTTAGCGCACCTGCCCCCGCCAGGCTGACGCGTAGTGTGGACTACGCGCTATCCTAATGATACCGCGAACCTCCAATCCTGCAGCGGAATCTCGTAGCACTGCCCCCGGGGACACCAGGCGTTGTTAACGGCACCGCGAGCGCGTGCCGCGTAGCACTATTCGCCGGCCAGCAGCCCGTGCTGGTAGGCGAAGGCGCTGGCGGCGGTGCGGGAGTTGACGCCGAGTTTGTTGTAGACCGAGCGCAGATGGCGGCCAACGGTGCGCGGGCTGATGAAGAGCTGCTCACCGACCTCAGCATCGGTCATGCCTCGCGCAACGAGCCGGAGCACTTCGAGCTCGCGCGGCGAGAGACCGCCGGGAACTCCTTCGGAGGGAGGTCCAACAACCGGATCGGCTTCGAGCTGGGCCAGGCGGTCGAGTAGGGGTGAGATTCCAAGGCGCTCCGATGTCCGTCGCACATCGTGCGCTGCCGTGACGGCATCATCCATGAGCCCTCGCTTGCGCAGCAGGTTCACCCGCTCGATCTGGATCAGGGCAATTTCGTATGGCGCAGCGCAGTCGGTCGCGATGGCCAGGGCGCGATCGAGGCATCCGATCGCCGTATCCAGATCGCCACGCTCGACGGCCAGATGGCCGAGATATCGTTCGGCTTCGAGAAGCGCAAGCGGCTGACGCGGACTCCCGGCGATCTCCAGCGCCTCGGTCGCATACCGCTGGGCCAGGTCGAGGTCGCCCTGCGCCGCGTGTATCCGTCCACGCAGCACACGGCTCTCGACGCGGTTGAGTAGCCGGCCGCTCCACGCAAGCCAGGCCTCATGCGTATCCAGCCACTGCGTCGCCAGCGTGAGATCGCCGGACGCGAGCGCCAGATCAACGGCGGTGCGTTGCAGCCAGAGGGTGCTAAAAAAGTAGTAGTTGCTTGGTTGGGTGGCCGGTCCCTGCGGCAAGGCGCGCTGGAGATAGCCACGCGCGGCGGCCAGCTCGCCCCGACGCGCAGCCAGGATACAGAGCACTCGCAGCGCGTCGAAGCGCATCCCGTCGAACTCAAGGTCGATCAGCGCCTGCTCCTCGGCCGTGTCCCAATCGCCATCCAGGAGCAACGTGGCGTAGACCGACATATCGGTCGAGGGGCGCGAGTCGTCCGAAGCGCTGCCCGGCATCTCGACCCGGTCCCAGGCGGCCAATGCATCAGTCGCCAGCCGACGGCGCGCGTCCTTCAGGTCGGCATCGTAGGGCAGCACGACCTCCATCAGCTCCCAGTTGAGCAGCATCCCGGTCAGGTGGGGATCGCGAAGCTGCGACGCAATCGCCCGCCCCTCGCTGAATGCCCGCCGGGCGGCGGTGGGGTCACCACTGCCGGCTGCCGCCAGCCCCAGAGCCGAATGCGCCCGGCAGGCAGCTTCGGAGACTTCGTCGGGATGGTACGCGAGATAGCCACGAGCGGCTTCGACAGCAGCCTGGTAGCTACCGTAGCGCCCGAACGCCTGCGCGACTGCGCCGCCGCTCGGTAGTGTGATCGTCCCCCTGAGCCCCGGATAGAGGCCTGTTTCGTCGAGCGCCCCGGCAACCGCGCCGATCTCGTCGAGGGCATTGTCTCCGCGCAGGCTGCGAATCTGTGCCCGGCACCACAGGCCGTAGAGCTCCAGCGCCTTGTCGCCGGACTCGATCGCCAGCCGGATCGCCCGGTCACTATAGCCCAGCCCCCGGTCGGCATCTGCGAAGCGGAAGGTCATCGCGAGATCGCAGAGCAACCAGCCCCGCTCGGAAACGGGGAGCTCACCCTCGCCAAGCACGCCGAGCGCCTGCTCGAAGCGCTGTGACGCCATCTCGTAGGCGAAGCTCTTAATCGCCCGTCGACCGGCATCGATCAGCCAGCGGCCGGCCCGCGGATCTCCGGCTAGCTGCAGGTGATGGGCGACGATGTCCGGGTCAGGAGCAGGGCCGCTCACCAGATGCTCGCCGACCCGCCCGTGCCAGGCGCGACGGCGCGGCAGGATCAGCTGGTTATACAGCGTCGCTCGGAAGAGTGCGTGGCTGAAGCGATAGCCATCGCCGCTCGCCGACTCTCGCAGGACACCGATCTGCTGTGAAGCTTCGATCACATCGATCAGAGCCAGATCGTCGACGCCGGCCAGCGCTGTCCAGAGATCGAGCGGCACCTCGTCGCCGATGACCGCCGCGATCTGCAGGATCTCAACCTGCTCCGGTGTCAGCCGCTCCAGGCGTTGATCGACGAACTGCCGCACCAGCAGCGGCACCTGGACCGAACCAAGATCCTGAAGCACCCAGCTATCGTCTTGCCGGCGCAGGGTGCCATCGGCTTCCAGGTTGAAGAGCAGCTCGATAGTGAAAAAGGGAATGCCTTCGCCATGGCGGTAGAGCCAGGACGCCAGCTGGCCGGATGCTCCGGGGGCGTCCATCGGGTAGCGTGCGGCGACAAGCGCCGCGACCGCATCGGCGTCGATGTGGCGCAGCTCGATGCGCGTCGCTCGGGTATCGCGCACCAGCCCCGGCAAGCGGGCATAGAGCGGGATGCCGCTAGTCACCTCGGTGTCGCGGTAGGACCCGATGATCGCGACCGGCAGGTGTTCGATATTGATCGCAAGATAATGCAGCATCTCGAGGCTTGCATCGTCCGACCAGTGCAGGTCCTCCAGCACGATGACGACCGGCTGCTGTTCCGCCAGCCGGGTGACGAACAGGAGCGCGTTGGCGAAGAGCTCGCCCCGGCCGGCTGCATGCTCGGGATCACCGCCACTCGATAGCGTGGCAGGGATCGCGACGGCGGCGTCCGCTTGCGATTGACGCTGGTAGTCGGTGAACAGGTCGGCCCAGAGGCTGAAGGGAGGGCTTGTCATCAACTCCCGGCTGGCAGTCGCCAGGACGGCGACGTTTCCGTTCGCAGCGCCCGCGACGTGCTCGATCAGCGCGGTCTTGCCGATCCCGGCCGCGCCGCTGATCAGGACGAGCTTACCCTCTCCGGCACGCGCGGCGTCCAGAACAGCACGCAACGTCGCGACCTCGCGATCGCGGCCGAAGAGCGGTTCCAACTGCCCGGTCGGCTCAGCCAGGATCATGATGGTCTTCACGCCCGCCAGTATGCATGCCCGTTGGCTGTCCTATATATCGAGATTTCCGCCATTTCGGAAGCGCAAGAACACTATGCGTAGTTCTGAGCATCGTAGCGCGAATCAGGATTGCGCACTCTTCTCCTTCCCCGCCACCAGTGCTTCGCCCATCCTCAGAGCAGCGAGCCGTAACGGAGCGGCTGCAAACATTCGACGAGGAGATCCGCATGAACGCCAGGAGAATTCTGCGGTTCGTAAACCGTCAGGCGCCCAGCAAACCTACCCGCAAACTCACACTGGTTTGGGGTCGGGGGGCAAGCGACTCCGTCCAGGCACGCTGGCCAAGCGGCCAACACGCGGGAGGAGAGATGAACCAGCAACAGTTGCGCTAGACACGCACACACGATCGACGATTACGAGCTTGATGCGGCCGTGCCAACGCCGGCACGACCGTTACGCTACGAGGAGGTAGCCATGTTATTCCGATGGCGAAACGACGATGGATTCCGCGGCAGAGTCATCTTGGTGGCCGGAGTGGCGCTTGTCGTGATCCTGAGCCAGACGCTCCGCGTACTGGCTGCGCCACCGGCCACGAACGCGTTTCAGGAGACCTGGCAGCGGCCAGACCAGCCGGTCATCTCCGGCCAGGTCTCGCGCACATGGATGTGGGGGCCCGACGCCTTCAGCGAGGCGATGACCGAGGGCTACGCCGACTCCCCCGACGGAGCGCGCACAGTTCAGTACTTCGACAAATCCCGCATGGAGATCAGCAATCCGGCCGGCGACCCGGCGTCGCCCTGGTACGTCACCAATGGCCTACTGGTCGTCGAGTTGATGAGAGGCAAGCTGCAAGTTGGCGACGCCTCCTTCGAGGAGCGTGAGCCGGCAACCGTCAACGTCGCCGGTGATGCCGACGACCCAAGCGGACCCACCTATATGACGATGGACCGCGTCAGTGACGAGGCGGCCCGCGACGTGGGCGCCCCGATCATCGAGCGGCTCGACCGCTCCGGCAAGCTCAACGTCGATGCAGATCTAGCGATTCAGGGAGTGACGGCAGCCCACTACGTGTCCGAGACAAACCATAGCGTCGCCGAGCCCTTCTGGAGCTTCATGAACAGTAACGATCTAGTCTACGTCGACGGCCAGTACCGGCAGGCCCCGCTCTTCCCCGATCCCTTCTATGCAACCGGCTACCCTGTGACGGAAGCCTACTGGGCCGAGGTCAAGGTTGGGGGCGTCTACAAGGATGTCCTGATGCAGTGCTTCGAGCGCCGCTGCCTGACCTACACCCCCGACAATCCGCCGGGCTGGCAGGTCGAGGCCGGCAACGTCGGCCAGCATTACTATGCCTGGCGCTACGCAGTGGATAGCGGGGAACAGCCAGAACCCGAACCAACGCAGGAACCGGATCCATCGCCATCTCCAACCCCATCACCGACCCCAATACCGGAACCGACGCCCGAGCCAGATCCCGACCCGCTACCGGAGCCAGTGATGGACTACGGCTATGCCGCCTCAGTCGGAACGCCGCACAACGGTCTGAATAGATTTTCCAGTCCCTCGGGGATCGCGACGACGCCGGTTGGCACAGTCCTCGTTGTCGATAGCGCGAGCGAGCGGGTGCAGGAGTTCTCTCCCAACGGCATATCGATCAACGGATTCAGCGGCGACGGATTCGAAATGGGTCCGCTGGAATCGCCGGAAGACGTCGAATTCGATACCGAAGGCCGCATCTGGATCCTCGACCGCGGCAATAGCCGCATCGTGCATATGGACACCAATGGTGAAGTCATCAAGGCAATCGGCCAGGTCGGGAAACCGAATCAGAGGTTGCGAGACCCGGCCGGATTCACGATCGGACCGGACGGCAGTTTCTACGTTGCCGATACCGGAAATAACCGCGTCAAGGTCTTCACGCCGAGCGGGAGCATGATCCGGACGATCGGCGAGCCCGGCGCCGGTGATGGGCAGTTCAGCCTCATCTCCGATGTCGCCGTCCACGAGAACGGAAACGTCCTCGTCGCGGACCAGGAGACGAGCCGCATCCACATGTTCGATCCAGCCGGTGAGTTCATCTTCTCCTGGGGCGTCGAAGGCGCCGGCGACGAAGGGTTCGAATCACCGGCCGCACTGGAGATCGACGAGGCCGGCCGCGTCTACATTGTCGATACCGGCAACCACCGGATCCAGGTCTTCACGACCGACGGCGAGTACATTCGTACCATCGGCGAGGAAGGCACAGAGCCGGGTCAGTTGCTGGGACCACGGGATGTCACAGCCGGCAACGACGGGCACATCTACGTCACGACACATCAAGTCGACCCGTACGTCCACAAGTTCACCGGGGATGGCGAGTTCGTTGACCGTTGGAGCGGCGACGAGCGCGGAACCTTCGCCGACCCTCGCGGCCTTGATGTCGATGCCGCCGGCAACATCTACGTAGCCGACAGTTCGGATGGGGCCATCGAGATCTTCGACGCAACAGGCGCATTCGCCGGCATCTGGCAGGACGAACAGATCGGCAAACCAATCGATATCAGCGTGCAAGCCGAATACGCCTACGTCGTGGCCTTCGAACGGATCACGAAGCTCACTCTTGACGGCGAGATCCTCACGACCTGGGGAGAGCCGGGCTCCGGCGACGGAGAGTTCGGTGGAGGTGTGAGCATAGATGTCGATAGCCAGGGCAATGTCTATGTCTCCGACTATTACAACTACAGGATCGTGAAGTTCACGACCGATGGAGAATTCATTACCGCCTGGGGCGAGCTGGGCGTCGACCCAGGAGAGTTCACCAGCGCTACCAGCCTGGCGGTCCACGGCGATGAGGTCTTTGTGCTCGACTCCTACCTGAACCGGGTGCAGGTCTTCGATCTCGACGGCAACTACCTGCGGGAGTGGATCCTCGAAGACATCGAAGAGGGACACTACAGCATCGATGTCGACCGTGACGGGTACATCTATGTGACGCGACATGAAGACGACGCGGTTGTCGCCGAGAAGCTCACACCGACCGGCGCGCTGGTGACATCACTGGCACAGCCTGCGGATGCTCCATCCGTCGCAGCGATCGAACCGGTCGGAATAGCTGTTGACGATCAGGACACGATCTACATGACGACTGACGATCCGGAGTCTGTCGTCATCTTCTCCGCCACCCAATAGCAGCCGAACCGGGTAACAGCACGAGAAGCGCCCGTCCAGCGGGCGCTTCTCTGACAGCCTTCAGCTTGCCTCGAAGCACATAGTGGTGTCTGATGACTGGGTACTCCCGCGAAACGCCGGATGGGTAAGTCTTCACATCCCGGCCCGAGCCATCCGCTACCGTGAATAGGCAATCTTCCGCTATCCCCGCAACCGGTGCTGGTGCATCCTGCTCTCACGGTGGTCACAACGGAGTGACCTGCAGTGATCGAAGGGGAGGGCAAGACAGACACAAGCGGCCTGCGGCGCAGACGCCCGGGCTCGCGTTCGACACCAGTCAATCCAGCGCGTGCCATCGACGGCGCGCGTGGCTACGAGGAGGTAGCACTGATGACGCATTCGCGATTCGATGTTTCGTCGCATTTGTTGAGATTTCGTGGACCCGGCACGGCCTTCGCCGTGCTGGCCACCAGCTTCCTGCTGATCATAGCGGCGCTGCCACTACTGCGCGGCCAGGCTGCGGAACCGGCAACGACGCCCTTCAGCAACACCTGGGGCCGCCCCGACCGGCCAGTATCCAACGGCCTCGTCTCCCGGACCTGGATGTGGGGACCGGAAGCCTTCACCGACGGCCTGGATGAGGACTACCAGGAAGCTCCGGGCGGCGAGCGCCTTGTTCAGTACTTCGACAAGTCCCGCATGGAGATCACCGACCCGAACGGCGACCCGAACAGCGACTGGTATGTCACCAATGGCCTGCTGGTCGTCGAGCTGATCACTGGCCGGATGCAGGTCGGCGACACCAGCTTCGAGCAGCGTGACCCGGCGCTGGTCAACGTTGCCGGTGACGCCGATGACCCGACTGGCCCAACCTACAATAGTTTCTACTACGTTCTCGACGAACCGGCTAAGGCAGTCGGCACGCCGATCATCGAGCGGATAGACCGCAGCGGCCGGATCTACGACGACCCCAAGGCGGCCGACCGTGGAGTGACCGCCGGTTATTACGCCAGTACGACCGATCACACCATTGCCGAGCCGTTCTGGAACTTCATGAACTCCTCCGGCGTCATCTATCGCGAGGGCCAGTACGTCACCGACACGCTCTTCCCGACGCCTTACTACGCGACCGGCCTGCCGATCACCGAGGCATATTGGGCCGACGTCAAGGTCGGCGGTGTTTACAAAGATGTTTTGATCCAGTGTTTCGAGCGCCGCTGTCTGACCTATACCCCAGACAATCCGACCGGTTGGCAGGTCGAGGCCGGCAATGTCGGCCTGCACTACTATGCATGGCGCTACGCCGAAGAAGGTGGCGACGTGCCGACGCCTGTTCCGACGGAGGAACCGTCGTCGAGTCCGACTCCCGATCCATCGCCGACGCCGGGCACCGGCACGCCGGAGCCTTCGCCGACGCCCGATCCGTCACCCACACCCTCGCCAACCACGGAACCAGAACCTGAAAGTGGCTACGACTACCTGAGTAGCGTTGCCGGGTCACCAAATCCGCTCAACCAGCTTGTCGCACCGCGTGGCGTCGCCACGTTGCCCGATGGCGAGATCGTCGTCATCGATGATGAACAGAAGCGCGTTCAGATCTATGACGCCAATGGCTTTTACCAGTACGGTTTCGGCGGAGCGGAAGGCGAAGATCTGCCGGTTGCGACCTTCAGATGTCGCAGTCGACAGCGACGGATATCTGGATTCTTGACTCGGAGACCACAAGCTTGTTAAGTTCGATCGTTACGGAGAATACTTGGATGAGTTCGGGGCTATGGATCCGATCTCCGGCAGTTCAACAGCCCGGAAGCGTTCACTATCGGACCGGACGGCTACTTCTATGTAGCGGACACCAACAATTACCGGGTCCAGGTCATTGCCCCGAATGGCAAGTACGTTCGTGGCTGGGGTGAAAAGGGCGCAGGCGATGGCAAGATTCGGACTGATGACCGGCATCGCCGTTCGCGAGAGCGGCAATGTCTTCGTCGCCGATGGCGCGCTCGATCGCATCCAGATGTTCAGCCCGACTGGCAACCATCTTCTGACCTGGGGTGAAGAAGGTTCAGGCGAGGAGCAGATCGACGACCCCCGCGGGCTGGAGATCGACGACAAGGGCTTTCTCTATATCGCCGACTACGGCAACGATCGGGTTCAAGTCTTCACGACCGATGGAGAGTATGCCCGCTCGTTCGGTAGCAGCGGCAGATATCCAGGACAGTTTGAAGGCCCGGTTGACATCACATCCGACCAGTACGACAACGTGTACATCACTGGCGCTGGAGATGCCCTGATCCACATGTTCACCTATCGCGGCGAGTATCTCGACCGCTGGGGCAACGACTACCGCACGTCGTTCGGCCGGCCAGCCGGCATCGTCGAGAACAGTGATGGCTACATCTACGTCGCCGACGAGCTGCATGGTCAGGTCAAGATCATCTCCTACGATGGGGAGTTCGACGGCATCATCAAGCACGAGTTCGATCGGCCGGTAGACGTCACGTTCTACAACGACTACGTCTACGTGCTGGATGCCGGATACCGGTCGGTACTGGTCTTCGATGCTACGGGCGAATACATCGGCGGTTGGGGGAACCTGCTGCTGAACGGTATCCCGGACGAGGGCTATGAGACCTTCGACAATCCCTCGGCCATCGTTGCAGACAACGACGGATACATCTATATCGTCAATTCCGGGAACTACTTGATTCAGAAGTTCACCTGGGAAGGCGAGTACGTGACCGCCTGGGGTTCTTACGGCGACGGCCCGGGACAGTTCAAGGATCCCTACGGCGTCGCGGTCTGGAATGACTACGTCTATGTGACCGATCGCGAGACGCACCGGGTTCAGGTATTCGACCAGGATGGAGAGTACATCCGTAGCTGGGGCGACTATGGCTCGGACTACGGCTACTTCGATGAGCCCTCCGGGATCGACACCGACGACGACGGCAACATCTACGTCGCTGACACCGGCAACGACCGGATCCAGAAGTTCACCTACGACGGTGAGTACGTTACGAGCCTGAACTCGTACAACACGGATGTCCCTGAGGGCGGCCGCCCCGTCGGCATCGATGCCGGTTACGAGGGTCGGCTCTATGCGACCTCCGAGAACCACTATGCGGTCTACGTTTTCGAGCCGGACGAGAAGGAGTAGGGGAGACACGTTCGAGCGATCAGCGACTCAGAGGGCGGCCCCTAAACGGCCGCCCTCTTCTTCACGTTCCCAAGTGATATGTAATTGTCTGCTCCTCGAGACAGATCCTATTCGAACGCAACCACCCGCAACGGAAACGCATCCAGTCCCTGAACGGGGATCGGCAGGGCGCAGACGAAGACGCGGGGCTGGCTGATCTGGTCGAGGTTGGCGAGGTTCTCGATAAACGGGATGTCTGCACCGAGGAGAATGAGATGGCAGTCGAGGTGGCCGGGTGTCAGCGGGCCTTCGAGGCCGCTCAGATCTGTCCCGACGAGTTTCACCCCGCGTTCGATAAGCCACTCCATCGCCTCCGCCGTCAGGCTGGGCCGGTGCTCGAAGACAGGGTCCCCCTCTAGATCGACGTAGCCGGTCTTGAGGAATACGATGTCGCCCTGATGTACGCCGCCCGCCTGCTCCCCGACCGCTGCCATCTCCTCAGCGCCGACGAGACTGTCCTGCGGAAGTTCGCTCAGGTCCAGCACCACCGCGTCGCCAACGAACCGCTCGACCGGGATGCTGCCGAGATCGCGTCCGTCCGGTATGCAGTGATACGGCGCTTCGATATGCGTCCCGATGTGGCTGATCGTCTCGACCCGGTGCATGATGTACCAGTCGTGATCGACCGGCACATGGTCGGTCAACTCCTCGGTTCGCCCTCGCTCGATGCGAAACGGCCGCGCTCCCTGCCCCGGTACGATCGGCTGCGTCAGATCGACAATACGTGAGTATGAGATCACGGGATCTTCCTTTCCGGTCGATCCCAGTCTAGCGTCATGACACCGTGACGAATCCGTGAGGGAATCGATACTCCGGGGTTTGCGTTGTTGCGACTTTTTGACAGCGGTCATGGGAAGTTAGGGTTGCACCCTCGTGGCGGTCATTCTTCTTCTCTGGATAGGGGAAGCCATGCAAACCATACGACGCCTCTACGTCTACATCATGCTCGCCGTGAGCCTTGCGATGGCCGCGTTCGGCGTCGTTTCGCTCCTGGAATTGGGCATCAATGAGATCTGGACTGTGCTGAGCGGCGAGGACCTGATGGATATCGGTCCGAATGATGTCCGGCAGCGTTTGAGCTTTGCCCTGCCATTCGTCGCCATCGCCGTTCCGATCTGGTTTCTCCACTGGCGAATTGCCAACCGGTCCGGCCCTTCGGATGACGAGCGGCAATCGTGGGTACGGGCAACGTACTTCGCAGTGGCCGTCGCTCTGCCGCTCATGGTCTTGCTGACGGCGTCCATGTTCATCATCCGCCGCATCGTCGAAGCGATCATCGGGATAGACGGTGATGTGGTGACGAGCGATCTGCCGAGCACGCTGGCGATGTCGGCCGTTGCTGGTGCAATCTGGGCGGCGCACGCCCGCTTCCAGCGGCGAGACGCGGATGCCGTCGCGTTGAGCGGTCCGTCGAGCTGGATACCACGCCTCTATGCTTACGCTGCCGCCGCGCTCGGCGCAACGATCCTGCTGATGGGCCTCGTCTGGGGTCTCGAAACGATCACCAGGTGGCTACTTGACGTGCCGGCCGAACGAGCTGGCGAAGTGTGGTGGCATGTCCCCACCGTCGACGCCCTCAGTTCAGCCGTCGTCGGAGCGGCGATCTGGGGCCTCCACTGGCGCTTTATCTCACGCCTCGTCGTCCGCGATGCCGCCGAACGGGCAGCCCGAATTCGCCTTGTCTATCTCTCGGTACTGTTGATGGCCGGCGTCCTCGCCTCGATCTGGTTCTTCGCCGGCGGATTCGAAGAGATTGGCAGGCAGGTCCTCGATGTCCGGTCGGCCCCGGGGATGTCGGAGTCGATCCGGCTGTCGTTCGTCTCGATGATGATGGGACTGCCGTTCGTAGGCCTGTGGCTGCTTCACCGCTTCTATGTCCGCGACGATGGGCAGTTCGCGGTTCGCGCCGTTCGACTTGAGAATTACGCCGCCGGTCTGGTTGCAGTGCTTGTCGCCGCCGGAAGTGCTGCCGCGTTGACCGGGCAGTTGTTCGACGATCTGCTCGGCGGCGAGCGTTCATCCGGGTTCCGCGTTGATGACTTCCGGGCAGAGGTCGCCTGGTACGGGTCGCTGCTACTGGTTGCCGCCGCCGTCTGGATCTACGAATGGCAGCAGGTTCAGCGGCGTGTCTCCGTCTTCCAGGAAGACGAGCAGCAATCAGTCGTGCGCCGGACATATCTCTATATCGTACTGGCGAGCGGGCTCGTCGCGCTGATCGTCAGCGCCGCGTTCATTCTCTATCGTCTGATGGAGCGGCTGCTCGGCGTCTCGGTCGAGCAGGCCGAGTTCATCAGCCAGCTGAGCTACCCTCTTGGCTTCGTCGCCATCGGCGCCGTGGTCGTCAGCTACAACGGCGTGCTGTTGCTGCGTGATCTTCGCGCCGAGCCTGAAGCCGAGGTTCTCGAACCGGCCAAGATGACGACGGTCATGCTGCGGCTGACCGTCCCGGGAGACGCCGACGTCGAACGGATTCTTGGCGACGTCCGGGATCAGCTGCCGGACGGAGTCACGATCGAACCGATGGTCGATGCGGCCGGCGGCGCGGTCCAGCCGCGGCTTGAGTTTCGAACGAGCCAGCCAGTCGAAGCGGACTAATCCGCGGCGGAAACGAACGCGTAGCGGTCATCCTCATGGTTTACCCGGCCCTCGTCGACGAGCTTCTGGAGGTGCATCGAGATGGTGGCTTTGCCGGCCGGGAGGAGGTGGGGAAGGATCTCGTCGTAGATCAGCGGCGGGATGTCGTCGAGCGTTAGCGGGCCGTGCTCGGCCAGGGCGTCGACGATCTGCTGTTCCCGCTCCAGACGGTGGGCGATGTACTCCTCGATCTTAGCGCCGGCGTCGGGGACGATCGGACCGTGACCAGGCAGGGCGGCGCTGAAGGGCTCGGCCTCGTGGAGGGCCAGCAATCGCCGCAGGCTTTCGATGTACTGCGCGACGGAGCCGTTCGGCGGGAAGATGCCGACGCTGCCGAAGCCGGAGATCATGTCGCCGGCCAGGAGCATCCTCTGATCCGAGTCGATGAAGCAGAGATGGCCGGGCGCGTGGCCGGGCGTGAAGACGGGCGTCAGCGTGAAACCGTCGCACTCGACCGGCGCTTCGTGGTCGAGCCAGTAATCGACCTCCAGGTCTGGCGCGAAACGCTCGATCTGGTCCTTCTCCAGCGGCGGCGCATAGACCGGCGCTCCGGTCAGCGTTTTGAGTTGCTCTGCGCCGCCGACGTGATCGGGGTGGCAATGGGTCAGGATGATTCGCTTGATGCGGCTCGGGTCGATGCCGGCATCGGCGAACGCGCTCTCGAAGAGTTCAAAGCCCTCTGGACGCCCGCTATCGATCAGCGTCAACGGTCCATCGGCGATGTTGCCGAGGAGGTAGCAGTTGGTGGGCTGCCCGGCCATCATGCCTTCATTCGGGATGGCGATC
>JAWKPC010000006.1:0-184202 GCA_041390865.1 Thermomicrobiales bacterium | reverse complement strand
TCCGGTCCGGCCCTGAACTCACTGAGAGGCTCTTCAACTAACCGGAATCGTGAGGAACACGGCTTGCCTGACTCCCAGCCACTATCTCGAAATCTACCCCGGCCAGCGCTCGCTCAGTTGCTGGGAAACGCTCATCATCGCGTTCTCGCGGCGTTCGCCGATCATCGTGCCGACGAAGGCGATGACGAGATCGCGGGACGGCGAGATGTAGAGCCCCTGGCCGCCCATCCCGCCCTTGTAGAAGTCGCCGTCCGGCATCACGAAGTCCCACTGGTGAGAGTTGTGGACCGGCTTCGCCGGAGCCAGCTGGTCGATCAGGCGCTTGCCCCATCGCCCGCGGTCGAAGATTTCCGGCCGTCCGCCGTGAACGATCTGGTTCAGTTGACGATCCGACACGACAGGCTCGTCGCTGACGACATTCCTACTCGGAGTGAAGAGCAGCCCGAAACGGGCCAGGTCGCGCAGCCGGACCACCACGCCGCCGTGTGCGGCAACGGCGCCGCAGCGCGAGGACGAAATCAGGGCGTCCGACTCCGCCCCGATCTTGCTCCAGACCTCCTGGCTGACCAGGTCCGAGAAACGCATGTTCGTGATCTTTTCGGCCAGCCAGCTGAGAACGAACGTGTTGACCGATGTGTAGTCGAAGGCCTGACCCGGCTCCTTCGCCCGGCCGAGCGACGCGACGTAGTCCCAGGTCGAGTAGCGCGAGCCGGGGTAGGTCGGGATCAGGCCAAGCGATTCTTCGAAGGGATAGTAGGCCGAATCAGGATCGTGATACGCCTCCGGGGACAGCTCGTCGCAGTCGATGCCCGAGGTCATGTCGAGCACGTCGCGGATACTGACGCCCTCCCAGCCGGAGCCACACACCTCCGGCAGATAGACGTCCACCGTCTCCCTCGTGTCTATCTGACCTCGATCTTCCATGATCCCGATCAACGTCCCGGCGAAGATCTTCGAGACGGACATCAAGAGATGCTTGTCGATTCTCCGCATGCGTGGATAGCGCTCGTAGACGATCGCTCCCCGGTGCAGGACAACGACGCCATTCACCGGTCCCTGCTGAACGTAGTCGTCGAGCGATAGCTGGCCAAGCGGCGTGCGGAATTCCATCCGAGGCAGATCATCGCGCGGCGCTTCGTCCAGCTCCGCGACCGGACCGTCGCGATGGATCACTGCATGCGGCAGGAACTCGGCGGTATTGAGAAACGCATAGCGCATCATCTCGCCCGGCTCTATCCAGTTTCGGAGCGTGAAATCGTCGTGGAATGTTTGAAGGTCGCGAAAGCTGTATGTATCGGTCAAGCCCATGGTTCACCTTGTTTCGAGCACATATCCCCGTCAGATCGATGTCCGCAAACAGTAGCAAAGGAATTCCCTTCGTTATGGGTATTTCGACGTTCCGCGAGTTTCAGACTTGATACGGCTACAATTGCGGCGCTTCTCTCGAGTAATCCAGCAGGAGGTCTGCTTGCCCGCATCGCATGAACTGGCTATCGGTACTGAGCTGGAGGGGGTCATTGTCCGGGACTACGGGCTCTGGTTCGATGTCCAGACCGGGGCCGGGATCGTGCGGTGCACGCTGCGGGGCATCCTGAAACGGGAACGGGTCAAGACCGATCCAGCTGCCGTCGGGGACAGGGTGCGGGTCTCCGTCGCCAGCCTGGAGACCGATCCGCCGGAGGGCGCGATCGAGGTGGTCGAGCCGCGAACGCGGACGCTTTCCCGGCTGGCCCGCGGCACCGACGACGTCGAACAGGTCATCCTGGCCAACCCCGATCAGCTCCTGGCCGTCTATGCCATCCGCGATCCGGCCCCGTCGCCGCGGATGATCGACCGGATGCTGTTGATCGCGGAAGCGCGCGACCTGCCGGCGATGGTCTGCTTCAACAAGATCGATCTCGGCAACGATGACCGCCTGCACGACCTGACCGAGCGGTTCGAGATGGCCGGCTATCCGGTGATCCACTCCAGCGCGGAAACCGGGGAAGGGCTCGACGAGCTCCGGGACGCGCTGCGCGGGAAGATCACCGCCTTCGCCGGACCTTCCGGTGTCGGCAAGAGCACGTTGCTGAACGCCCTTGCGCCGGACATCGACACTCGCACCGGCGAGATCAGCGACGCGACCGGCAAGGGACGTCACACGACGACCTGGACACAGCTCTTCCAGATCGCCCCGAACACCTTCATCGCCGACACGCCCGGGATGCGCCAGCTCGGGCTCTGGGGCATCGAATTCGACTATCTCGATGAATACTTCCCGGAGTTCGAGCCCTATCTCGGCCAGTGCCGCTTCGCCGACTGCCGCCACCTGTCCGAACCCGGCTGCGCGATCCTCGAGGCCGTGGCACAGGGCAAGATCCATCCCGACCGGTACGACAGCTATAAAGCGCTGCTCGACGGCAACGATGACGACGCTCCAATATGGTGATGCGCCGTTGAAGCGACCGGCAGCGTCACCTCGCAACCGCCGACGGGGTTGTTAACGGAGGAGATGGCACGAGTATGCCTGCGCCGAGCCATCCCGATCGACCGGTGCTCGCCCTGGCAGTGCCGTCCATTTCACGACGGATGTGCCATGCATCCGCCACCAGCATGTCGATAGACTTTATGGAGAGACGCCGGGCATCTCTGGATGACCGGCAAGATCCCGATAGAAACCGAGGACCATCCAACTTGACGACATCTTCGCTTCATCCGCCTCTCGCGGCCGCCCGACGCTTTACCCGGCGCTACGGGCAGCCGCTCTGGGTCGCCGGGCTGACGATCTGCGCCGCGATCTTCTTCTTCCAGGGACGCAGCGACCTCTCACAAGCGATGGATGCGATCTCCGGCAGCTCTCCGGTCTGGTTCGGCCCGATGATCGCCGCCCAGCTGGCGATCCTGATCTTCGCCGCCGGGACCTACCGGATCGTCCTCCGGCATATCGGACACCGGCTCGGCCTGCGCCGGCTCTTCGCACTTCACATGGAACGCAAGGTCATCGGCACCGTCGTCCCGGCTGGCGGACCGGCCTCGGTCTATGTCTTCGTTCGCGGACTCGGACGCGACAAGGTGTCCAGCGAGGACGCGCTGTTCACTATCGGCGTCCGGAGCCTGATGGGATTCAGCTCGTTCATCTCGCTGCTCCTCCCGGCGATCGTGTTCGTGAGACCGGACGGATACTTGCTGGCCGGAGGTCTGGGCCTCATCGGAAGCTTCGTCCTGCTGGTTGGAGCGATCGCCTGGCTGACGCGCCGCCCCGCCACGCTGCGGCGGATCGAGCAGCGCGTTCCCGCCCGGGCGACCGGCATGGTCGAGCGATTGCGCGATCACCGGCTCGGACTGAACGACCTCGGGATGCCCTACCTGCTGGCGCTGCTCAGCCAGCTGGCCAATGCGGCGACGCTCGCCGCCGCGCTCTACGCGCTGGGCCATTCGCCGTCCATCGTCTCGATCCTTGCCGCTTACACAGTCGGAACCGCCGCGGTAACGCTGGCGCCGGCATTCCAGGGGATCGGCATCGTCGAGGTGTCGATGGCGGTAACCCTCCAGCAGTTCGGAATCCCGCCCGGCATCGCAATCGGGGCGACCTTGCTCTATCGCGGAGGCACCGTCTGGTTCCCGCTGCTGCTCGGCGCAGTCTTCCAGGCCGGCCGCTGGATTCCGATCGACGGTTCCGGCCGGTTTACCATCTGGTCGCGACAAAGACTGGCTGCGTACGCGCCGATCGGGTTTTTCAGTAGCGGCGTCGCGGCCGCGCTGGTCCTCGCGGCGCTGGTTATCGTGCTATAGAAGTCTGAACGCTCCGGCGTTGCGGCGGCGCGATCCGGAATCACCATTCCACGCGCGCTGACGACGGATTCCGCCGGAAACGGCGAAAGCGGCAGCTTACAACGCACAACGGTCGATGCCATGAACGCTCTACTCGACATACCGCTCAGCCCTGTTGATTGGCCCTCGCCGGTCTTCGTTGCCCTCATCGTGCTCGCGATCGTCCTGCGGTTCCTGCTTCCCTGGAAGACCCGGCGGAGCGTCAGGGTTCTGCGCGAGGTACTGATCATTCTCCCGGCAGCCCTGCTCTACTTTCTCGTCCGCGGGCTGGTCGGCAGCGACGGCGCGACCGCGATCCGTCATGGCGAGCAGATCATCCAGATCGAGAAGTGGCTGGGAATCTGGTGGGAGCGGGAGCTACAGGAGATGATCCTGGGGTCCGCCTGGCGAGTCGATCTCGTGAACTGGGTCTACATCTGGGGGCACTGGCCGGTCATCGCCCTGGTCATGACCTGGCTGGTTCTCCGCCACTTCGACGACTATCCGGTCTATCGAAACGCGCTCCTGATATCCGGCGTCGTCGGGATGATCATCTTCGCGACCTACCCGGTCGCGCCGCCGCGACTGATGCCGGGGTACGAGCTGGTCGACACGGTGACGGTCCGCTCGAGCTCCTACCGTGTGCTCCAGCCTCCGGCTCTGACGAACCCCTATGCGGCGATGCCGAGCCTGCACTTCGGCTGGAATCTGCTGATGGGCATCGCGCTGGTGCGGGAGTCATCGAAGCGGCCGGCCCAGATCATCGGATTCATCGTCCCGATCGCGATGTTCTCGGCGATCGTGCTCTCGGCCAACCACTACATCCTTGATGCCGTCGCGGGAGGTGCGATCGTCCTGTCCAGCCTGGCAGCCGCAACATTCCTCGCGCGATCCGGCGCGAGAGTTGGTTCTCAGGCTGCCCTGGACGCACCGATAGCGACAGGTGCGAGTGAGGGGCACGACGGTGCGGCGTCCATTCTGGACGTCCTCGACAGCAGTCCGTTCGTCGTCGCCCATCGCTCAGGGAACACGCTCGATGGACTCCGGCAGGCGAGCCAGGCCGGTGCCGACGTCATCGAAGCCGACGTCTGGCCGTATCGCGGCAGGCTAGAGGTCCGGCACACCAAAACGCTCGGACCTCTGCCGGTGCTGTGGGACCGATGGTTGCTCGAGCCCGGCTGGAAACCCCGACTCCAGCTTGACGACCTGCTCCAGGCGGTCGACGACCAGACGCTGCTGATGCTCGACGTCAAGGGGCGGGATCCGGCTGCGCCAGGACAGATCATCGAGACCCTGCGCGTTCATCTTCCGGGTAGGCCGGTGCTGATCTGCTCCCAGAACTGGGACCAGATAGACCGGTTCAAGCCGTATCCCGACGCCGTACGGGTCTATTCGATCGGAAACCGCTGGCAGCTTCGTCGAGCCTGGAGCCGGCTCGATGCTGAACAGTGGGATGCCGTCTCGATCCAGGCGCGGCTTCTGGACCGGTCGATCGTCGAGGCGTTGAAGACGAAGACCGCGATCCTGATGACCTGGCCGATCAACAGCCGGGAGCGGTTTGACCAGGTGATCAGCTGGGGCGCCGACGGCGTCACGACCGACAACCTTGACCTGATCCTGGATCTCAGGCCGGGAGATAAGACGCTGGCGCGAAAGGATCTCGCCCGCTTCGACACGACATGAGTTCCCACGCGACAAGTGCTCCGAATTCCGGATAAGACTGATGGAGAACGTACTGGCGTTTCGCATTAGCACCGGCGGGATATCGTCAACTATGTAGGAGCGTGATTCATCACGTCCGCGCTTGGACAACACACCAATGCTGACTGATACGAAGTCATGTCGGAGGCTTCCTGAATTTCCTGTCTAACCCAGCGGGTACGCACCTTGGCAATGCATCGCATTGCTGGTACAGGGCACGGGAAGCGTTCAGCCCGATTTCGTACGAGACGATCGGACGAGCGAAACCACGTCACAAACTGCGTCCCTCAAAAGAAGACATCTCCGCCATCTCTTGTTGCGAGAACGATCGAAGCTATGTCGATTCAACATCCATCAGAAAATCCCTGACGGCGGCGTTATATATCTCCGGCCGCTCGACACAGGGCAGGTGGCCGGCATTCTCGATGACGACCAGACGGCTGCCGGGGATGGACGCATGCATCTCGCGTCCTCGCTCGGGAGGGACGATCCCGTCGTGATCGCCGACCGTAATCATCGTCGGGACGCAGATCGAGGGCTGGACATCGCGCGTATCGGCATTGGCCAGCGCGATCGCCGCCATCCTGTAGCCCGGAGAGTGGATCTCGGCCAGCACCGACTCGACCTCAGCGACGAGATGTTCGGGCGCATCGGGCATCAACAGGGCATGAACCCGCTGGCGTGCCATCTCCTCCGGCGTCATCGTCTCGAGCGCATTCAGCCGCGCCCGAAGCGAAGCCTCACGCTCTTCCTCGGGCTGCGCCTGGCCACCGGCATAGGTGTCGGACAGCGTCAGCGAGCGGAAGCGTTCCGGAGCGAGGCGGTAGAACTCCTGTGCCAGCACTCCGCCCCAGGATTGGCCGATGACGTGGGCTCGCTCGATCCCCAGAACATCGAGAAACGCAGCGAGCCGATTGGCGTAGCCGGCCATCGACCAATCGTCGTCATCCGGATCGTCCGACTCACCATAGCCCGGCGCGTCCCAGGCCGTCACCCGGAACTCGTCCGACAGTCCCTCCAGCTGATAGCGCCAGAGCTTCGTATTCCCGCCGATTCCATGCAGCAGCACGACATCCGGCCCCGCGCCCCGCTGGTCATAGTGAATTGCCAGCCCGCCGACGGTTGCTGTCTTCATCCGCTTCGCCCCATCCATTTCGATTCGAGTCGCTTGAGTCAATGCTATAGTGACATCAGACCACAAATGAAGCGATCTCGACAGCACTTCTGGAGCAACCGGTGGCCAAACCTTCTCCTTCCAATCTAATCGTTGGACGCGAGCGTGAACAGGCCCAACTGCGCGACTGCCTGGACGACGCCATCAGCGCCCATGGCTCGATCGTGCCGGCCATGGCAAGGCACCGCAGCCGGCTAGCAACCGTCTCTGAACTTGATGCCGGCAACCGTGGATGCGGGTCGTCAACGCGGGCCGATAGCCAGGGACGAATGAAGTTGAACCCAGATCAGGATGGTTCATCTGCATTGAAAGCGAGAATCTGACGTGCGACCACTTCCGGCGACTGTAATTGACGTCACACCCGGTTGGCTCAATGCCGCGCTGGCTGGCGCGCAGAACTGGCCGGGCGGCGCCGTCACATCGGTTGAGGCCGAGCCGATCAGTGGACAGGATTCGCTGGCGAGCGCGGTGTCTCGCCTGACTGTGGAAGTCGAGCAGGCAGATGGATCGCGCGAGCCGCTCCAGCTTCTCGTGAAACTCCACGACCCTGACGCATCGACGCGGGCCGACGGCTACTATGCAGCCGAGGCGTACTTCTACCGCGAGATTGCACCACGCGCCGGCATACCGGTTCCCGCGACCTACATGGCCGAATTCGATACCGAGACCCGGCGGCTTGCGATCATCCAGGAATTCCTCTCCGGAGGCCGGATCGGGTCAACTGGTCAGATTATGGACAGTGACGACCTACAGCGCGTGCTTGCGGCGCTTGCCACGCTTCATGCCGCCTGGTGGGAATCACCAGATCTTGGCCGGTTGAGCGGTGTGCGGACGTTCGATACGATGCGGCGCTCCATCATCCAGCTCGAACCGGGCGATCCCAGGGTGCGCAACTTCCTGGACTGGTTTGGCGACCTGCTGAGTCCGGCCCTGGCTGACTCTATCGGGTCTATGCCAGGGTGGCTGGAGAAGGTCGAGGCGAACCTGTCCACGAGAACGACCCTGGTTCATCTGGATTGCTCCGCGAAGAATATCTTCATTCCGGACGACGCTGACCGGGTTTTGGTGATGTTCGACTGGGCACTCTTCGCAGCCGGCAACCCGGCGCTCGATCTCGCTACGCTGCTTTGTCAGTCTGTGGATCCGGCGGATCACGATCGGCTGCGCGCCCTGGTCGGGACCTACCATGCGATGATCGTCGAGAAAGGCATCGACGATTACGACCTCGACGTGCTGTGGGACGACTTCCGGCTTGCCTGTCTCTGGTGGCTGGTCCGACCCGTAGGTCTTGCCAGTATTCTCACTTCCGACCGTGAGGCCCATTTAAAGAAGATAGTCCCTCTGCTCGATTCGGTAATGGCACATACCGGAGCCCCAGAACTGCTTGGCCAGCGGTAGCGCCTGAGGCCAAGGTGTCGACTCGTGCTATCGTGGGACCATCGTTAGCCTTCGCATGAAAAAGATGTGGCTCGGGGAGCGATGCAACCTCAAGCCGAGGCGCTCGTCGGACGCGAGCGCGAGCAACAGCACCTTCGCGATCTGCTGGCCGATGCCCGTACTGGCCGCGGACGGCTGGTGCTGATCAGCGGCGAAGCTGGGATCGGTAAGACCACCCTTGTCGACGACCTGGTTCACGAAGCCAAGCAGCGCGACTGCCTCGTCCTGAGCGGCGGCTGCTACGACCTGACGACGACACCACCCTATGGCCCCTGGATCGAAGTATTTCGTTCGCAAGCGGATATGGAAGAGCTCCCATCCTGGCCGGGCACAGGAGCAGCCAACAAGCGGACGAGCGGGCAGACTGAACTCTTCGACGAGATACGGCAACTCCTTCAAGGACTCGCCGCCTGCCGGCCACTGGTGATCGTGCTCGAAGATCTGCACTGGGCGGATCAGGCCAGTCTCGAACTGCTCCGCCACCTCGGTCGCGGCCTGGACGATGACCGGATGTTGATCGTCGCCACCTTCCGCGACCCGGAAATCAGCCGGGGCCATCCTCTGTTCCGGCTCCTTCCGCCGATCATCAGCGAATCGCGACCGATACGTCTCGAACTGAGGCCGCTCGACATCGATGCGCTCGAGGACCTGCTGCAGTCGGCCTACGGACTGCCGGCCAATAGACAATCGCGGCTTGCGAAGACGCTGCTAGAACGCACCGACGGTAATCCGCTGTTCGTCCGCGAGGTCTTGCGAACCATGGAGCATCAAGGGATCCTCCAACCGGGAAATACCGGCTGGGAACTCGGAGACCTTGCGTTGATCGACGTCCCACCGCTCATCCTCCAGCACCTGGAAGCCCGGTTGGTAGATGTTTCGGACCAGACCCGTAGCGCATTGGAAATCGCGGCGGTCATCGGCCAGGAAGTCCCCTTCGATCTCTGGCAGACGCTGACCGTCCCGGACTCGGACATGGTCGCGATCGCGCGCGAAGCGACAGCAGTTCAGATCTTCGAGAATTCGGCCAGTAGCGGGTCGATGAAATTTCGGCATGCGATCGTCCGCAGGCCATCTACGATGGACTGCTCCTGCCGCAACGCAGAGTGATGCATCAGCAGGTAGCGGAAGCTCTCCTGGCAGCCGGCAACCCGGAACCAAGCACCGTTGCGCATCACCTGGAGCGATCCGGAGACGACCGCGCCGGGGACTGGCTGATCCGGGCTGGCGGGAGAGCGGAGCAGCTGTATGCGCCGCTTGTGGCGATCGAACGCTACGAGCGTGCCTTGTGCGCGCTGGAGAAGTTCCCGGAGCGAGACCGAGAGCGCGGCTGGCTGATGCACCGCGTGGCCCGGCTCTACCGCTGGCATGATCCCGCGAAGAGTCTGCCCTTTCTCCGGCAGGCGGCTGAGATCGCCGGCCGGATCGAGGACCGGACGCTCGAAGCCTACACACGCTTCGACGCTGGCCTGCTCCAGCGCTTTCTCGGCGATGTGCCAGGCAGCCTTGACGAGATGATCGCTGGCGTCGAGCTGATCGATGCCCTGCCGGTCGAAGAGCGAGAGCGCTCGGCGGCGAGCATCTCTTCCCTATTTGCCGAAGCGATTCCTGATAACACCCGGTCCGGTTATGCCGCAGTGACGATGCCCGGGACTGTTCCCGGCGTCAACCTCCGCAAACCGACGCTCTCCTGGCTCCTCGCTGGCTGCGGCCGCTTCGACGAGGCGGAAACGATGGCGTCTTCGGTGATCCAGGAACTGCACGATGCGGCCATTGAGCGCGATCAGATCCTGGCACTGGCCTCGAAGCATTCCGGGCGCTCGGTGTGGTGCACGCCGTCAGAGGCCGCCCGGAAGAAGCCAGCTACCATCTTCAGATTTCCCGGAAGCTGCCGCTGCCAAAGACGACCATCAGTGGATCACCGTTAGCGCGATGCTCGAGATATTTCTGGTCAACTTGATCTACGAAACCGAGCGCGTCGCTCACCGCAAGCAGCTTGAGGAAGCGATCCGACACAAGCTCGCAACCGTCCGCGACATTCGACCCTGGCTGGAATTCCCGTCGGCAGAGGACTTCCAGACACTGTTCACAAATGGCTGCTGGCACGAAGCTCGCGAGCTTGCACGTCAGTATCTGCGAACCTTGCCACCCCACCCACCACTTGCTGAACAGGGCCGCGCGATGTCGATTCTGGCCACTATCGCCCGGCAGCAGGGCAGGCTTGATGAGGCGAAACAATGGATCGCCCGGCTCTTCCCTTATGGCCCCTCATCGTTGCCCAACACGCCGCTGTTCTTTGTCCACGAACGCGCTCAGCGAGTGGCTATCGAGGTGGCGCTGGAGGAAGGCGATCTCGAATCTGCTGCTCGCTGGCTCGATGTCCACGAAGCCTGGCTTGACGGCATCAGTTGCCTCATCGGCCGTCCTGGAGACGCGGATCTGCTGCAAGCTTCGCCTGCAGCTGCAGCGCGGAAACATCGAAGGGGCGCGGGAGCAGGCGGGTATCGCCTGCGCCAGAGCGAGTAACCCGAACCAACCACGCGCATTGCTCGCGGTCGACCGCTTTCTCAGCGAACTGGAGCTGGCAGAGGGAGATATCGAGCGAGCCCGGGGAGCACAGCGAACGCTCGCTGGCCCTGGCCGAACGCTGCGAGCTTCCGGACGAGCTTGCTCTCCAGCCGCCTTGCCCATGCCGACGTCCTCGCCACTGCGGAGATTCTCAGGCAGCCCGGATGATCGTCAATGACGTACTGCCGGTTCTGAGCAGACTGGAAGCCCGGCCTCTCATCGAACGGGCCGAAAAAGCTGAGCGGGCGGCTTGATTCGGCAATGAAGCGCCAGCGCTATCCAGATGGCCTGTCGGCCCGCGAGGTCGAAGTCCTCCAGACGGTCGCGCGCGGTCTGCCCAACGCGGAGATCGCCGACGAGCTGTTCATCAGCGCCCGCACGGTCGGCTCCCACATCACCTCGATCTACCGGAAGCTCGGCGTGAACTCCCGCGCCGCGGCCACCCGTTTCGCCTTCGAGTCCGGTCTCGCCTCGAGCGAGGAAGGTCCCGCCAGTACGTCAATCGACTGAATTCCCGCGATCATCACAGATTAGGTCGTTCACTGGATGTACCGGCCCATTACTTCTCCTAGGGTGAGAAGCAACCCGGGACAGTTTCCACGAGCACCAGCCGCGCGGCATTTACCCGGATGAGATGTCTCGCGGGCTGCGAATCCGGACGTGCGCGGCGGTCTGTCCCGGTCCATCCGGACAGGTCACGCATGAAGTGAGAGGACAAGAACGTGGATGGGAATGCATCCCGACCGGCTTCGCTAGCGAGGCGTCTCGTACGCAGCCGGTTGCTGACATTCGGAATGATTGCTGCGATGCTGCTGGCGAGCGCCGGGTTGATCACGGCTCAATCGCCGGACGATTCCGGCTCAACCACCCCGGTGACGGTAACCGTCACCACCCTGGAAGAAACGCATCCCGGCAGAAGTTGGGAAGACTCCAGCGGCAACCACCTGCGGGGACAGCAGCTCGAACAGGAGCTAGCCGGCGATCTCACCGGGACTGCGAGCACGGTCGTCAACCGGGACGGCACGGCTGAATCGGAGACAATCTGGATCACCGCGCAGGTCGAGTCGGACAGCGGCTCCTGGTCCTACCGGGCGATCTTCACGGCCGATCAGGACGGCAGCCTCGCTCTGTACAGCGCCACGCTCGTCGGCCAGGGCGGCAACGCAGGCCAGACCGTCGTCTTCGACCAGATACTCGAGGAGACGGGAGCATCGATCACTCTCTCCGACAACTCGTCGAGCAGCTCTCGCCGGCCGCGCCGTTCAACGTCCACTTCGACGTCTGCATCACGAGCCTGGCGACGGTTGCCGGAGCCTTCGGCATGATGGCAGACCTGAACGGCGACTTCGAGCTCGACGATCAGGACATCGACAGCGGCGAAATGGACGCCGGGCTTCCTGGTCGGTGGACCGGTCGAGAGTGGCCTGGTCATGGGGCAGGAACGCTTACCGGCGAGCATGGAACGCTGGAGTTCCATCTGGCAGTCGATCGGTACGGTCCGCACGGCATCGCGCAAAGCCATCTTCCACGGCGGCACCGGCGCCTACGCCGAGCGTCACCGGCACAACCAGCATGGAGCTCACGGACAAGCTGAACGAAGACTGCCCGCTGGGCATCGGGTCGAGCGGGAAGCTTCAGCGGCTCGACCACCTGGAGCGATTGATTCAACGCCCGGGTGCTGTATCCTCATCGGCTGGTGCCCCAGAACACGTCACGCGTCCGGGGCACCAGCTACACAAAGCATTCCATTGCAGGCGGCTGCATCTGCTACAGCCCTTGAACCTGCTGCTTGAACGCGCGATGCGGTCCTCGTCGCGGCAGTAGCAGACGGCCGGGCCGTCGACGGAACCCTGGATCAGGCCGGCTTCGCGGAGGACTTTGAGATGCTGCGAAAGCGTCGATGGGGCGATCGGGAGATCTTCACCGATCGGGCCGCACTGGCACTCGCCGCGTTCCTTCAGAATCTGGAGAATACGGTAACGTGCCGGGTTGGCAACGGCCCGCAGCAGCGTCCGGATCTCCTCGTCGACGGCCTGGGGTAGCTCGATCGTCTTCATCGCTGCGCCGGCTTGGTCGCCCGGACGAAGCCGCTGACGATGCGTCCACTCCAGCCGTGGCGGCAGCCGCTTCGGGGCCGAGCACACCTTCGACATCATAGATCTGGGTGACCTCGACACTGGCGTCGACAAAGCCGGCCTTGACTAGACCGCCAAGGTACTCATCCTCCCGCAATGCCCCGGCGACGCAACCAGCCCAGGATTCCATATCGGTCCGGATCTGCTCCGGTAGCTCACCCTGGACGACGATATCGGAGACGGCCATGTAACCGCCCGGCTTGAGCACCCGGAAGGCCTCGCGGAAAACGGCCGGTTTGTCTGCCGAAAGGTTGATGACGCAGTTGGAGATAATGACGTCGACGGTGTTGTCCGGCAACGGGATGTTCTCGATCTCACCCTTGAGGAATTCGACGTTCCCGACGCCCGCTTCCTGCTTGTTCCGCTCGGCCAGCTGAAGCATCTCATCGGTCATGTCGAGCCCGTAGGCGAAGCCGGTCGGACCAACACGCCTGGCCGAGAGCAGCACGTCGATGCCGCCCCCGGAGCCGAGGTCGAGCACCGTCTGGCCCGGTTCGAGCTGAGCAAGCGCCGTCGGGTTGCCGCAGCCAAGCGACGCCAGGACGGCATCTTCTGGAAGTGCACTGGTCGCCTCCGGATCATAATTCCCGATGACGATCGGCGAGACCCCGTCGGAACCGCACCCGCATCCAGCCGGGCCACAACACGCCGCAGGCTGCCCTTCGAGAACCAATCGGGCGGCATCGGAGTACTTCTTCTGAACGGATTCACGGACGGTTTCGGGTGACGGCGCCGACATGTTGACCCTCATTTCGTAAAAATACGAACACTTCTTCGTAAATTTACGAAGAGGACGCTAGATTGTCAATACCCGATCGATGGTTCGCCTGTGATGCCGACCAACTGCCGGAGAACAGGACTGGCATCTGACCGCCCGGGCGCGTTTGGCACCAGCAGCATAGAGCGAGTCCCATAACCACATGACCCGACGCTCAACGAGATCCCGCGACGGTGGGCGCGAACTGTCGCAGTGGATGCAGGCCCAGGACGCACGTTTCAGCAGAAGAATCCATGTGAAGGCCAGCCAGAACAACCAGGCCATGAACCGTGCCAGACCCGGCAGGTCGATCGGTGAGCCGACGTGTTTGGAGATTCTGGAGTTTTCGGGGGAAGCACGGACAGATTCGACATCACCAGCTGCCGGCTCCTCTGATGCTTCTGCCTACTGACGACGAGCGGCACACCTCCATGCACATTTGCGCCGCCCGTGATTGATCCAGACCAGGCCACGTTCGGAGAGCTTGCGGTCCCGAACAGCGGGTATTCAGGGACGAACCCAGGCGAACGAGTGCCACGGAATCTCCACCGCACATCAGTGCCGCGTGAGCCTGAGATCTCTCGTCACTTCGACAGGGTCAGGTCAGGTTCCTGGCGCTGTCGAGCGTGTTCGAGATGTGCTCTGCGTGAAGTCAGCAAGCTCAGCCGAGCAACGACCGCATCATCTCCACGTATACCGCCGTGCCGTTCACCAGAGCCTCGACGGCGATCCGCTCGTCGGGCTTGTGGGAGAGCTGCTGGTTGCCGGGTCCGAAGAGGACAGTCGGAATACCGGCCCGGGTCACGAGGTGAGAGGCATCGGTGCAGGCAGCCTTGTAGCCGACCACCGGATCGTGGCCGAGCACCTCGCGTGCGGCCTCTACCGCCGCGACGGCAACCGGTTCGTCAGGAGATATTGTGTAGGGATCCCAGGAGCCCGGTCGAACGGAAACTTCTATCTTCGCACCTTCGTAGCGCTCGCGAACCGGGCTGACCGCCCCCTCAAGCTCGGCCAGGACCTGCTCCCCGGTCTCGCCCGGCAGCATCCGGCGATCGACCGAGAAGGTACAGCGGTCGGGAATGACATTGACCGTGTGTCCCCCGGCGATCGTCGTCACCGAAATGCTCGGCGAGGGAATCTCGAAGCGGTCATCATGGAGGTCGAACTCGATCGCCTGGATATTGCCGATAATGTCGGAGGCGATCTCGACCGCGTTGACCCCCAGCTGCGGCCTGCCCGCGTGCGATGCCAACCCCTCGACCGTAACGTCGATCCAGCGCAAGCCCCGGTTTCCAAGCTCGACAGCGAGATTGGTCGGTTCGGTACAGATCGCGCAGTCAGCGCCGTCGCAGTAGCCCCGCTCGATCAGGTGGAGCGTGCCCCAGCGGCTGCCGGTCTCCTCATCAGCGACGGCCTGGAACTGGACTTCGCCGGCAAATGACCGCCCGGAGCGCTTCAGATCGACTATCGCCATTAGCATCGCCGCGACGCCCGATTTCATGTCGCAGGTCCCGCGTCCCCAGATCTGGCCGTCACGCAGTTCGCCTCCAAAGGGATCGACCGTCCAGTCCTCCCCGGCAGGGACGGTATCGATATGACCGTTCAGAATCAGCTTCGGGCCCGGCTGGGTTCCCCGGAGCGTCGCAACCACATTCACGACCCCTGGAGCGCCCTCAACTGATTCGGCGTCGATACCTTCGGCGCGGAACAGGTCGAGCAATATCCCGGCGCACTCTTCGGTTTTCGCTGGCGGGTTCACGGACCGCGTCCGGACCATTGCCTGGAGCAAGTCGACGATTTCGTCTGGGTCTACATGCGAGAGCATTCTCATCACCCGTCTCTATTCTTCCCGGTATGCTCCTGGTAGTATCGCCCGGAATCGCTGGAAAGCGGGGAGGCAGGTGGAAGCCGGCCCCGACTGCTCAGCGCAGATCATTCCAGATACCTCAAGCACAGAGGGAAGAACAATCCCAAACACTGCAGCATATTGCGTGATATCGCTGCATATTCACGAAAGGTAACGCTATGCCAGTCACGATCGATGCTCTGAAGACGGCGGCGAGCCAGGTTCTCGACCGCCAACTCGCCGAATGGCGCGAGGCCGTCGAAGGATTGGATACCGAGGCGCTGAACTGGAAACCGGGAGAGGAAACGAACTCGATCTCCGCCCTCGTCGCCCACTCGATGGATGCGACCCGTTACCACCTGGCCAATGCTCTCGGCATCACGCTCGACCGCAACCGCGAAGAGAAGTTCGACCATGAAGCGGCCAGCGCCGAAGATCTCCTGGCGCTGATCGACGAGACGGAAACTGACATGCGCGACTACATCTCCCGGTTGACCGAGGATGTCCTGCCGGTCGAGCACACCCGCCCGAGCAGCATCACCGGCAGCCGCACCCACAACGGCGCCTACTACCTGCTCCATGCACTCCAGCACAATCGCGAGCATATCGGTCAGGCAACGCTCACCCGGCAGATCTACGAGCAGCAGCATGGCTAGACGTGCCGCTGCGAACCATTCCGACGCGCGATAACCGTAAGGAGGAACATGTCCTGCTCCATGTAGGGGAAATACTCATCTCCTGTCCCGGCGCGCTCGATGCTGACGGCATCGCCGAGGTCAGACAAGAGATCCTCACGTGCCGGGAGCAGGGCACGGTCAAAGCCGGGATCGCCCGGCATTCCGGCCTCGAAACTGCGCCAGAGCAACAGGCCGCCCGGTCTCAGCGCCCGGATGGCGCCAGCGCATATCTTTGCCCGGACATCGGCTGGAACGTGGATGTAGCAGACAAGCGCCAGATCGAACTCGGCCTGGTAGCCAAGGTCGGCGGCATCGACCTGAACGGCCGTCACATCCAGCTCGCGTTCCTTTGCGATCGCCCGGAGCTTGCGCACAGAGTGACGCGACAGATCGACTGCCGTCGCCGACCAGCCCCGCTCGGCCAGCCAGAGGCTGTCGTGACCGTCGCCGGCGCCGATGTCGAGTACCCGCCCCGGAGGCAGCGAACCCGCCAGCTCGACGACCACCCTGTCCGGCTCGGTCCAGGTCAACGCACGCTCCGTTCGATTACATCAGGGCAAGAGATTCGTGATGCTGGACAGTCTACGATTTAAGACCGTCGCTACCCGCGTTGACCTCCATAGATTGCGGCCATGGGTGTATATCGGAGCACGGCTGCCCCTCGCGATGGGGCCGCGCATACCCGCTGGACTCGGATGTTGTGTTGGATGGATCTACCGTCTGCCTGGGGAAGTCTTGAAACTCGGGATGGGTTACGGCGACCCGAGATTATCCCCTGATTCTGTGGTCTAACCCTCGTGATCTATGACGATGACCAGCTTCCCTCTCGCCCATCCGGTGCTGAAGTAACGGAAGGCATCGGGAACATCGCCGAGCGAGTAGCGGCGGTCGATGACCGGCGAGATCGTACCGTTCTCCAGGTACTCCCCGAGAAGAGCGAGGTTCTTGTTCGGCTTGTGCCCTAGAACGCCGAGCTGCCGGGTTCCGAGCTTCGAGAGCAGTGGGCCGAGCAGCATGACCTGGAATATGCGGCCAGTCTTACCGCCGACCATGACGTAGACCCCGCCGAGGTTCAGTGACTTCCGGTAATCGAAGATCGAGAAGTGGGCTGCCGCATCGAGAATCAGGTCGTACTGCTTGCCATTCCTGACGAAATCCTCGCGGGTGTAGTCGATCACATGATCGGCGCCGGCAGAGCGCATTATGTCCAGCTTCCCGGTGCTATCGACGCCGGTCACCTCTGCCCCGAAGTGTTTCGCCAGCTGGATCGCGAACGTCCCGAAGCCGCCCCCGGCGCCATTGATCAGGACCGCCTCGCCCGCCTGAATCCTCCCGTAATCTCGAAGCCCCTGGAGGGCCATGACCGCTGCCTGGGGCAGTGCCGCGGCATCTTCGAACGAGACGCCGGACGGCTTCAACGTCAGCGCCGACTCGGGAGCCAGAACGTACTCGGCGAAGCCGCCCCAGCCGCAGCCCGAAAGGTCGCCGAAGACCTCATCTCCCGGCTCGAACCCGGCCACGTTCGCGCCGACCGCCTCCACCGTGCCCGCAATGTCTCCGCCCGGAATCCGGTGCTTCGGTTTCAGTAAGCCCCACATGCGAATCAGGAATGGATGACCTCTGACGAGGTCCCAATCCCATGAATTGATCGACGCGGCATGGACCCGCACCAGCACGTCATCGTCGGCGGGAACCGGCTTCGCGACATCCTCGAGCCGGAGCACGTCCGGCGGACCATAGCGGTCGTAAACGATCGCTTTCACGGAGTTTCCTCCCCGGCAGCTGATTCGCCGTGTTCGACCGAGATGACGACGTTGCCGGACTTATGTCCACGCTCGACGTAGCGGTGCGCCTCGGCTGTCTGCTCCAGTGGATAGCACCGATCGATGACCGTCGAGATCTCACCGGCACCGAGCAATCCGGCCAGGAACGCAAGCTCCTCGCTGTCGTCACCAGCATATTGGAGGAGCACCCGCTTGCGCTGCCTCCTCGACGCAATCGGACCCCGGACCATATCGGTAATCGTTGGATTCGCCTGGATATAGACGCCGCCTTCCCGCACGGAACTCATGCTCCTGGAAAATGAACTCTTCCCGATCGTGTCGAAGATGACGTCGTAGGACAGACCGTTTTCGGTGAAATCTTCGCGGGTGTAGTCGATGATCCAGTCGGCCCCGAGCGACCGCACCAGATCGATCTTGCCGGTGCTGCACACCGCTGTCACGTTCGCCCCGAAGTGCTTCGCCAGCTGAACCGCGAATGTCCCGATCGCGCCGGTCGAGCCATAGATCAGCACATCCCGGCCTGGCCGGATGCCCGCCGCTTTCAAGTAGTACAGGGCATTCAGGCCGCCAACGGGCAAGGCTGATGCTTCTTCAAAGCTGACGTTCGCCGGCTTGATCGCCATCGTCCGCTTCTCCGGCAGAGCGACGTACTCGGCGTAGCCTCCGAACCCCAGCCCGGTGGCGGCGATGATCTGATCTCCAGGTTTGAAGCGCGAGACATCCTTCCCGACCGCCTCGACGACACCGGCAACCTCCTGGCCGAGAACCGTCGTTCCTCGCGGTTTCCGGACACCGATCAGCAGCCGTAGCGGCAGCCAGACCAGCGGCATGACCTCGAACCGCCGGATCTCGCAGTCCCCGGTGTTCACCGTCGCCGCCCGCACCTTCACCAGCACCTCGTTGTCCTTCGGCACCGGCCTCGGAATCTCCCGCAGCTCCAGCACCTCCGGTGGCCCATACCTTGTCTGGACGACGGCTTTCATGGGGTCCTCTCCACGCTTTTCCCTCTCGAGCACTATACGACGAGGATCAGGTGATCAGGAGCATGCCGCCATCGAGCCAATTTCGTCGGCACCTAATGCGCTTGACATCTCTTACATTAGGGCCTTAGAAACGTGACTGAATGAGGAGGCCCGCCATGGCAACAGCTCTCCATATCTCCGCTTCCCGGGAATTCGGCGCGCGCCGCCCCGCCGTCCGGTCGAAGATCGATCGATTGGAAGAGCGACTGAATGCACTCTCGGACGACGATCTGGAAACGGTCCTCGATAGCATCGCCCAGGCGCTCGAACGGCCAGACACGCTGGCGACATCCGGCAAGACCATCCTGTTTACCGCGCCAGTCCCGGAATCCCAGCGAATCGAAGATGAGCTGGAGCTGCTGATGCGTTCCTTCGAGCGTCGCCGGGAGCTGCTGGCCGGTTCGCTGACGGCACCGCAGGTTGCGACACTGCTCAACACGACCCGCCAGACGCCTCACGACCGAGTCAAAGCAGGCACCCTGCTCGCCGTCATGGATCGGGGCGCACTGCGATTCCCAGCCTGGCAATTCAACTCCGAGGGACCCGATGGCGTCATCGCTGGCTTACCCGACGTCATTCAAGCACTGGTGGATGTCTCGCCACTGGCCAAGATCAGCTGGTTGACACGACCAAGCGAGATCTTCGACGGCCGGAGCCCCCTCGATCTGCTCAAAGACGGTCAGATCGAACGAGTAGTTTGGCAGGCGCAAGGAGTGGGTGTCGCCTGAAGTGGCGGCCATCCATCCACCGCCACCATTCCGCACGCCGGATCCACGATTCCTCAGAATTCCCGAAGGCTCATTGCTGGTTCGAATCTACGACCCCTCCCGCTGGAACACAACGGCCCTGACCTTCCGGCGATTCGGACCACTGTCGCGCTTCGATCGTCACCGAGATGCGGGATCGGATGGCCATCCGACTGACGATCCCGATCGAGCGGTCGACTACGCCGCCTGGGATCCTGATCTGCAGGCTACGCTCGCCAGCTGTCTGGTTGAGATCTTCGGTGACACGGGCATCGTGACGCCCGAAGATATGCGGGTCCGGATCCCCAGGACGACAAGATCCTCGACCTCCTGGATCTGCGAGGCAGTAGTGCAATGCGCGCCGGAACGGTGTCGGCCATCGCCAAATGCGAGCATTCGCTCTCTCAGCCATGGTCCCGCTACTTCTATGGGGAGACGGCTGTATTTGGACAACTCGATGGTCTGATCTACGCCAACGCTCACAACGACGGTCCAGCAGTCATGCTCTACCAACGGGCCCAAAACGCATTGAATTGCGATGAGGCTGACACTCTCCGGCTTGACGCACCGGAGCTACGTCCGATAATCAACCGGGCCATGGTCGAACACAACATGACGTATTGATCCCACCGTATCCCAGATTGACACTGCCCCACTACCGTGATAACGTCCCGCGGGCAGTTGGGTAGGGAGTTTGTTCGCTGTTTCACAAAGTTGCTGGCAACGCGGGAGGAACCTCACGGTGATGGTCCGGCCAGGGCAATACAGATACAGGGAAAGGCACAGGCCCTAGCCGTTCGGTTCGAACGGCAGGCTGTTGACGCTGGCTCGCTTTACCGTATCCTGTCTTGACACTGGTTCCGATGAACCGTCTCTCATAGAAGAAACGTGGGGTGTTTTCATGTCCGCTTCCTCCAATGGCAAACCAACCGTCACCAAAGCCGTCCTGGCCTACTCCGGCGGCCTCGATACATCAGTCATCATTCCCTGGCTCAAGAACAACTACCGCTGCGAGGTCGTCGCCTTCACCGCCGACGTCGGCCAGTACGACGAGCTGACCGGCCTGGAAGAGAAGGCACTCCGCTCCGGCGCATCCAAGCTGGTCATCGAAGACCTCCGGGAAGAATTCCTGACCGAGTACGCCTTCCCGACGCTGCGGGCCGGCGCGCTCTACGAACGCAAGTACCTGCTCGGCACCAGCTTCGCCCGTCCGGTCATCGCCAGCCACCAGGTAGCCGTCGCCAAGGCCGAAGGCGCCGACGCGCTCTCACACGGCTGCACCGGCAAGGGCAACGACCAGGTCCGTTTCGAGCTGACCTACCACGCCCTGGCGCCGGAGATGGCGATCATCGCACCCTGGCGCGAGTGGTCGATCCGGTCCCGAGAGGACGCCCTCGAATACGCCGCCGAACACATGATCCCGGTCACGGCGACGGCCGAGGCGATCTACTCCCGCGACCGCAATCTCTGGCACTACTCCCACGAGGGCGGCGTCCTGGAAGACCCGAGCCAGCCGCCTCCGGCCAGCATCTTCGGCATCACGACCTCGCCGGAAGACGCGCCGGACGAAGCCCAGATCATCACGATCGGCTTTGAAGAGGGCTGGCCGGTCACCGTCGACGGCTCGAAGATGAAGCCGATCGAGATGATCGAGACGCTGAACGAGATCGGCGGCAAGCACGGCATCGGCCGGATCGATCTGGTCGAGAACCGCCTGGTCGGGATGAAGAGCCGCGGCATCTACGAGCAACCGGCGGCGACGATCCTCTCGACGGCTCACAAGGAGCTCGAGTCGATTACCCTCGACCGCGCCACCCTGCACTACAAGGATCTCGTCGCCCAGCGCTATGCCGAGCTGGTCTACGACGGTCTCTGGTTCACGCCGCTCCGCGAGGCGATGGACGCCTTCGTCGACGTTACCCAGAAGGCGAACACCGGCGAAGTAACCCTGAAGCTCTACAAGGGCAACCTGATCATCCAGGGCCGCACCTCACCGCACTCGCTCTATTCCGAGGAGTTCGCGACTTTCGGCGCCAGCGACCTCTACAGCCACGCCGACGCACGCGGCTTCATCAACCTCTTCGCCCTGCCGCTCAAGGTTGCGGCGCTGAGCAAGCAGGAGAGCGAGTAGCAAGAATCACGCAGGAAAATCTGCAATGACGCGCCCCTCATCCGAGATGGATGAGGGACGTTTCCGTTCAAGATCCTCGGTTATACTTCCGGAAAGTATGACTTTCGGAGGTCGCACGATGCCAGTATCCAAGCTTGTTCGCGTCCAGGAAAAGGGCCAGGTAACACTTCCTGCAAACTTGCGGCGCAAGCTCGGTATCAAAAAGGGGGATTTCGTGGCTGTCGAAGAGAAGAACGGTGCACTTCTCATCACACCACAAGAAGTTCTGGCCGCTCAGGCGCTGGATGAGATCGGCGAGATCCTGCGAAGCAAGGGACTTACACTCGATGAACTGATCGAGTCAGGGCGCTCGGAACGCGCATCTCTCCTCGGGTTCTCCGACATGGAGAAAGACGATCAGTAGCAGATCGAGGGTATTCGTCGATTCGAGTGTTATCATCGCCGCTTCGATCTCATCGGGCGGCTATGCCAGAGACCTTATTAACGCCGGGCTCCAGCACGAGGTTGTGCTGATCTGGAGTGATCTCGTCATGGAGGAAACTGAACGCAACCTACGTGCTAAGGCGCCTGCCGCCGTTCCAATATTCCAAGCGTTTCGTCAGACAGCGCAGATCGAGGTTGCGAGCGCCGACAGGCAGACCACTCAGCGAGCGGAAGAAACCGTCGATCCGAAAGATGCCCCGATAGTCGCAGCTGCGGTGGCAGGTGGCGCGTCATGGATTGCAAGCTACGATCGACGCCACCTGCTGGCCTATCGTGATGAAATCCAGTCCGAGTTCGGTGTCATCGTTGCGACTCCGGATGAGATCTTCCGGCAGCTACGGCAGTAAAAAAGCCGAGGATCACCACCTTCGGCGCCAGCGACCTCTACAGCCACGCCGACGCACGCGGAAGGGGCGGCATCAGACAGCAATGTCGAGCTGAATGAGTTCAACTGTGGGAGTGCTCGGGATCGCAATCCCTTCATGCTCAGCAGCTTCAACGTAGCCGAGAATGGCTTCGCGGGTATTGGCAAGCGATTCCTCTCGAGTTTCGCCATACGTGGAGAGATAGTCGAGCGCCGGGACATAGGTCACCCATACCGCTTCGTCCGGGTCCCACTCCAGCAGCACTTGATACTTACCTTCCAGCATCGAACTCCCCTGGCAATTCGCTAGCCAACTCCCTCATGGGGATACTGTCAACTAGCGCATCTGGTCCCGCTTTACCTCGTCCAGCGCGCCGACATACCCCTGGATGGTCTCGGAGATATCGTCGTCGGTGTGAACGAGCGAGACATAGACCTTGCCGAGGTTGCTGGCAATGCCGCGGGAGAACAGGGCCCGGCCAAGCTTCGGCAACAGTGAACCGGCATCTGCGGATGCGCCGGGCGTGGCGATCACGCCGACGGCGCCCTCGCCGCGCATCTCCAGCGGCAGATCGAACTCGGCCGCCGCTTCGTTGAACCCGTCACGCAACCTTGCTCCCGCCGATTCGAGCCGTTCGTAGACGCCCGGCTGCGATAGCGCCCGGAGCGTCGCCAGACCAGCCGCCGCCCCGACCGGGTTGCCGCTCAGCGTGCCGCTGATGAAGACGTAGCCGGGATCTCCACCGCGCCGGGGATCGGCCTGGTCAAGGATGTCTGCCCGTCCAACGATCGCCGAGACCGGGTAGCCGCCGCCGATGATCTTGCCATAGGTCGCCAGGTCCGGCGTCACGCCGTAGCGCTCCTGCCCGCCGCCCCAGGCCAGCCGGAAGCCGGTCACGACCTCGTCGAAGAGGAGCAATGCTCCCTTTTGTCTGGTCAGGTTGGCGAGGTCGGACAGGAAGCCCTCTTCGGGTACCGTGATGCGGTGCAGCGGCTCGACCAGAACAGCGGCGATTTCGTTCGGATTGGCGGCGAATTGCTGTTCGACCGAGGCGAGATCGTTGAACGTCGCGGTCAGGACGGTCCCGGCAACGGCCCGGGGCACGCCGGCCGATTGAGTGCTGGCATAGTCGTGGTGGCCATGGTAACCGCCCTCGAAACGGAGGATTTTGTCCCGTCCGGTGTGGGCGCGTGCCAGCCGCAACGCGAGATAGGTCGCTTCGGCGCCGGAGCTGGCGAACATGATCCGCTCGGCGCAGGGGATGGCGTCAACCATCATCTTTCCGAGCTCGATGACCGGCTCGTTCAGGGCATAGAAGGTCGAGCCGAGCGGCGCCTGGTCCTGGACTGCCCGGACGACGTCCGGATGGGCGTGGCCGAGGATCAGCGGCCCGGAGCCGAGAATGTAGTCAAGATAGGCGTCGCCATCCTTCGTGATCAGACGCGGCCCTTCGCCCCTGGCAATGACGACACTCTTCATCCACTCCGGGACGGCGTAGGATCCGGTGCTGAGTCCCGGAAAGATCGCCTCTGCCTCGGCGAGTAGAGCGTCAGTGCTGCGGCCGGAACCGGTTATGCTGGCCATCGTCTTTCTCCTGACCATGCGGGCTCGAATTGCGTATCGATGGGATGAGATTAGCCCCCGACAACCGGGCCGTCAATCACGGCGGCCGGTCTGGCCTACAATGTCGAGAACACGCATGTGATGATCTGGAGTTCCCTCCGTGGCCGGTTACAGCTCTTCACTCTCTAACCGCACCTACAGCTTCAACGATCTCCGCGACCTGATGGCGAAGGCGACGCCACTGCGGTCGGGCGACGTCCTGGCCGGGATCGCGGCGGAGGATGCCGAGGAACGTGTTGCAGCCCAGATGGCGCTTGCCGATCTGCCGCTGAAGACCTTTCTCAACGAGACGGTCGTGCCCTATGAAGAGGATGAGGTCAGCCGACTGATCATCGATGAGCACGATGCGGAGGCTTTTGAGCCGGTCAGCAGTTTGACGGTCGGTGATTTCCGCAACTGGCTGCTGTCGGAGCGCGCGGACGAGGAGAGTCTCACGCGGCTTGCGCCCGGACTGACGCCGGAGATGGTCGCGGCTGTCTCGAAGATCATGCGGCTACAAGACCTCGTCCTGGTCGCGCAGCGATGTCGCGTCGTGACTCGCTTCCGCACCATCGGTCTGGCAGGGCGGATGGCAACCCGGCTCCAGCCCAACGACCCGACCGACAACCCGGGCGGGATTGCGGCCAGCATCCTCGACGGGCTGCTCTACGGCAGCGGCGACGCCGTCATTGGCATCAATCCGGCCACCGACAGCCTCCGCAACGTCACCGAGCGTTCCAGATGCTCGAGCAGATCATCGCCCAGTACGAGATCCCAACCCAGAGCTGCGTCCTGACCCACATCACGACCAGCATCGAAGCGATCGAGCGCGGCGCGCTTCGCTGACCTCGTCTTCTCGCCGATCGCCGGGACCGAGGCAGCCAACCGGAGCTTCGGCGTCAACCTGGCTCTGCAAGAGGGCTACGAGGCGGCGCTGGCGCTCGGGCGCGGAACGCTCGGCGACAATGTCATGTACTTCGAGACCGGCCAGGCAGCGCACTCCTGGCCGGTGCCCACCACGGCGTCGATCATGACGCTTGAAGCCCGCAGTCATGCCGTCGCCCGCAAGTTCCGGCCACTGCTGGTCAACACCGTCGTCGGCTTCATCGGGCCGGAGTACTCTTCGACGGGAAGCAGATCACCAACAGAGCCGGGCTTGAGGACCACTTCTGCGGCAAGCTGCTCGGCGTCCCGATGGGCTGCGACGTCTGTTACACCAACCACGCCGAGGCCGATCAGGACGACATGGACGCCCTGCTGACGCTGCTCGGCGTGGCAGGTTGCAGTTACATCATGGGCATCCCCGGCTCGGACGACATCATGCTCAACTACCAGTCAACGTCGTTCCACGACGCGCTGTATGTCAGGCAGGTGCTCAGGCCTGCGACCGGCTCGAGTTCGAGGTGTGGCTGGAACGGATGGGCATCTTCGACGAGTCGATGCACTCCCGGCTGACTGACATTCCGCACCGTTCGAAGAGAGCGCTGGCCGACATATCGGCTGGGCGGGCATCCCATGACTGACCCGAAGAACTCAATTAGAAGAGGCCGCGCCAGCGGTCGCCAACCCATGGAGGTTCCTGAGAGACTACACCACCGCCCGGATCGCGATCGGCCGGGCCGGCAGCAGTCTTCCGACCAATCGCCATCTGGAGTTCCAACTCGCCCACGCTCGGGCCCGCGATGCCGTCCAGAGCGAGCTGGACACGGCGGCATCTCGAACGCGACCTCGCCGCGCTCGGCCATGAGACGATTCGCCTCCACAGTGCCGCGCCCGACCGGGCAACCTACCTCCAGCGCCCCGACCTCGGGCGGCGGCTGGATGAACAATCACGCCGCCTGTTGGAGCAGAGCGAGGGCGTCGGTGGCACCGTCGCGTTCATCGTCGCCGACGGGCTCTCGGCGCTGGCGGTCCAGCGCCATGCTCCGGCAATGGTCGCCATCCTGTCCCGGCTCGATCCCGAAGAATGGCGGGTCGCGCCGATAGCCAGCCCCCGTCGAACAGGGCCGCGTTGCCATCAGCGACGAGATCGGCGCGCTGTTTGGCGCGGAGCTGGCCGTGATCCTGATCGGCGAGCGGCCCGGACTCAGCTCGCCGGACAGCCTCGGCATCTACCTCACCTACGGGCCGAAGATCGGCAACACCGACGCCGACCGAAACTGCATCTCCAACATCCGCGCCGCCACCTGAGCACCCAGCCGCCCACCGCCCGCTCCACCTGATGACCGCCGCCCGCCGCCCGGCCTCTCCGGCGTCACCCCAAGAAGGACGACTCCGCCACGCTCGATCCACCAGCCGAACACCCCTCGATTGCGCCGCAATTTCCTCGTCGACGAGGACCAAGATTCACAAGATTCTGTAGGTGGGCTCGTCCCCACCCGCGTACGTATGCAGACCGCGAACCGGGTGGGGACGAGCCCCACCCCTACGATGTTCGGATTTCTTTTCACCGTCCAAAGCCCGACGAATGCCGAGATCACCGCCGTCGCCTGCGAGCCGGTGTCGCCGCCTTCGCCTACGAGCCGAACATTGCGCCGGAGGAGACAGCCGGGCTCCGGCTGGGCAAAGGCGTCGGGATCGAGGCGATCGACAATATCGACGATCTCGAGCTACCCGCTGAACCGGCACCTCAAGCAACTCGCCCGCGACAACGGCATCCCCTTCCAGATGGAGATTCTCACCCGCGGAGGCACCGACGCCGGGGCCATGCAGCGCGCTACCGGCGGAAGACCCGTAACAACGCTCTCGATCCCGGTCCGCTACGCCCACACGGTCAACGAAATTTGTTCGCCTGCCGACGTCCAGGCCACCATCGATCTACTGAGATTCTTCCTGGAGCACGCACACGAGAGTGACTATCAGGAGAGGGATTAGTACGGCACGGAAATTTGGAATCTACTGCTCAAGGTATCTCGTAATACTCGACTCCAGGGACGCGAGTGCCGATTCGGCATCTTCGATCTCGATACCAAAACGGGCACCCTCCATACCATTAGCGGCGGCATGGAGCGCATAGCGAATATCATGTGGCGTACTTCCGTCTATCGCTCCATCGGCAGCGAACAGGTTATCTGCCAGACAACCCGCATCGAGCGTTCCTTCTCGATATCGATGAATCCATGTGAGAATCCTCCTGAGCAGTGGATCTTTGCGATAGATATTTGGATCGTTGTCAGAACGCATGTGTTTCAGGATTCGATGAACACTTCGAGGGACTCGGCTTCTGGCAATCGCTTGAGGAATCTTCCCTGCGGCCCCATCACTTCAAGTTCATCTAGATATTCTTCCCAGACAAACAACACGACGTGGACACCGGGGCGCGCAAACCCTTCGACAGGGATGTTGATTTCGACTACCGCTGGCGGGGCTACCGTCTTGTTTACCGTGAAGACGACGCTTGAACAACCGCAGCCGCACTCATCACGTACCCGTGTGTGCTGAATCTGTTGTCATAGTTCGTCCACTCCCGGAATGGTGACGGAGAGTAATTTGCGGAGAACAGCTCGCTCGTCGGACCGCAGTTCTCAGGGCGGATCAAGCGAATCGCGACTATGCATAGTGTTTGCCTGTCAATCTCTGTCAGTCCGGCAGTCGGTATCGCACGACTGACGCTAGGCTGGAATCATCGTACGCGATCGATGATTCGCCAATGCTCGTGGACGCAGCTTTTACAATCAGCCCATCCCGTACCAGGCCATCGACATACGGTTCAATCCAGCCGCTCTCGAAGCGGTCGGCGTTGATCAGGTCGGCGAGCTGGGGGGTCGTGAGGCCGTGGGGAGCGTCGCGGAGGAGGTCGACGATGCGACCGCGGAAGTAGCGGCTGGTCGTCTCGAAGCGCTCGGCTGGCTTTCGATTCCGGCGCTGCACCGGGTGGACTGTTCCTCCGCCAGAACGTCGTTGATCACCGGGCTCGCGACGCACCAGGAAGCGAGCGGGCAGACATTACACTCGGCGACACGGGCACGGCACACCAGCGCGCCGAGCTCGATCAGTGCCTGATTCCAAGCGTATCCTTCGCCTGACGGCACGGATATTGTGGCGAGTTGCGCCATTTCGCGTGGTTTTACGGTGAGTTGTGGAATCTCCGGACCAAGCACCACGCGATGCAGCACGCGACGGATGTTCGTATCGAGAAAGCCGACATCTTGCTCGAAGGCGAAACAGGCGATCGCCCCGGCCGTGTAGGGGCCGATCCCCGGCAGCGAACGTAGTTCTTCGACCGTGCGAGGCATCTCGCCACCGAACTCCTCAACCACAGTCCGCGCCGCGCGTTGCAGGTTCAGCGCCCGCCGGTTGTAGCCCAGCCCCGCCCAGGCCCGGATCACCTCACTCGCCGGCGCATCGGCAAGCGCCTCGAGCGTTGGGAACCGTTCGAGGAAGGCTTCGTACTTCGGGATGACCCGGTCGACCTGCGTCTGCTGGAGCATGATCTCGGAAACCATGATCCGGTAGGGATCCCGCGTCCGCCGCCATGGAAGATCGCGTGCGTTCTCCCGGTACCAACCCAGCAGCGCCCGTTGAGCTTCAGAAGGCATCGTTTTCATAGCCCAGAAGTGTACGCCTTGATTTCGTCCAGACTGGCTGGCGCCATGAGGCGTACAATTTGTCGGCAGAGCAGCGAAAGAAAGGCGTGCAGATGGACTGGCAGGAACGCATCCATTCAGATCCCAAGATCTTGAGCGGGAAGCCCGTGGTCAGAGGCACGCGCATTTCCGTCGAACTGCTGCTCGGGCTCTTGGCCACGGGTTGGACGGAAGAGCAAATCTTTGAAAGCTATCCTCACGTGACTAAGGAGGACCTGCGCGCCGTCTTCGCCTTTGCAGCCGAAATGATGACCGACTACAGGTTCTTCCAGATACCAGCCTAGCTAGCGCCACCCTGTGAAGTTCCTCGCCAACGAGAATTTCCCTGTTCCGAGCATCGCGCTGCTGAGAAGCAACGGGCATGACGTTGCCTCCATCAGGGAGGACAATCGAGGCGCGTCAGACGACGCCGTGCTACGGCGCGCAGTCACAGAGCAGCGCATCCTGCTGACATTAGATCGCGATTACGGTGAGCTCATTTTCAGCCAGGGCCACATAGCGCCTCCAGCAGTCGTGTACTTCCGTAGCTTTCCTTCAGCCCCAGATCGGGCAGCGCTCGACGTACTTGACCTCATTGCTGATGGCACTGTTCTCATGGGCATGTTCACCACGATCAGCAGTGGCCCGATCATTCGCCATCGCGAGCTCTCCTGACGCCCAAACTGCTCGCGCTTGCGACCCTCCGCCCTCCGCTCCTATGATGCCCATCAACAGACGCATGGAAAGGCGGGGGTGATGGCGGAAGAACGACGAAAACTCAGGGCGGGGCTCATCGGGACCGGGACGATCGCCTTCAGCGCCCATCTGCCGGCTTTCAGGAAACTCCGTGACGAGATCGAGCTCGTCGCCGTCGCCGATGTCCGGGCCGAGGCCGTCCAGTCCGCCGCCGAGATGTACGGCGTCGAGACCCACTACACCGACTACCAGGAGATGCTGCGGCGCGAGCGGCTTGATTTCGTGGACATCTGTACCCCGGAATTCCTCCATCCCGAGCAGACCGAAGCGGCGGCCCAGGCCGGCGTCCACGTCCTCTGCGAGAAGCCTATGGCCTCCAGCGTCGCCGGGGCCGACCGGATGATCCGGGCCTGCGAGGCCGCCGGTGTGAAGCTGATGATCGCCCACTCCCGCCGGTTCACCGGGCGCTACATGCAGATCCGCGCCGCCATCGACCGCGGCGAGATCGGCGAGGTGCGCTACGTCCGGGAGAACGAGCGCCGCCCGCTGACGATGTACGACCAGCTGGATCTGGCGGCGACCTACTGGGAGCCTGAAGGCGGCAAACCCTGGGTCCAGATGGCCGGCTACACCCACGGCGCCGCGATGACCAACGCCGTTCACGAGACCGACCTGGCGCGCTGGTTCGTCGGCCGCAACCCGACCTCGGTCTATGCCGAAGCCCGGATGACCCAGGCCGACTCCGAGATCCCCGACATGCTGACCTACACGGTCGAGTTCGAGGGCGGAGCAATCGCCGCCACCGAAGTCGTGAACCACCTGCCGAGGGGCTATCCCTATTTCCATATGATGGAAGTCATCGGCACCGAGGGACGGATCCAGGCAATCGACCCGGAACAGAGCCCGATGACCGTCGCACACGCAACCGGTATGACCCAACGCCAGAACTTCCCAGTCCTCCTCCACGTCGACGAGGCCTATGTCCGGGAGATTCGCGCCTTCGCCGACGCCGTCCGGAACGACACCGATCCGGTCCTGAGCGCCCACGAAGCCCGCGGCGCAATCGAACTCTCAGCCGCTGCCGTGCTCTCCTACCAGCGTGGAGAACCGGTCAGTCTGCCCCTGCCGGAAGGAGTCGACATCGATGGTTGATACAGGGAACTGGACGGTTCTCGGCGAAGATGAGCTCGCGGGACAGCTGACCGAAGCTGCCGGTTATGTCGAGAACTCCGTGGCACGCACCATTTCAACGGCGCCGGACGACATCCCGACTGGCGCGGTAGCGACCGGTAGAGCCATGCTGGCGGCAAACGCCCGCTCGGTGTTGTCGCCGCTCTACGGATTCCGCGTCCTCGAAGAAGCTGCCCGGGCAACACGCGAGGGCGAAACCGGCAAGATCTACGGGTTCTTCGGCTCCTACCGGCTGGAACGCGGCGCGAGTTCCGATGCGTTGCGTGATGAAGCGCTCGTGCCCCTGCTTGCCTACGCGCTCGACATCTTCCAGAGCGCAGCCGAACGGGTCATGGTTCGCCGTGCGTCGCTACTGGCGACCGACGATGCCTGGTTCGTCACCCTGCGGCTAGCCGACGAGACCCTTCTGACGCTCGAAGCGATGGCCGCCCGACCGGCGGGCTCCGGTCCACAGGTGCTGGTGGAAATCACCGGATCCGAGCAGGTCCTGCGTGTCGAACCAACGCGCCAGTCCGTCGTCGTCGAGCGCACCGATGCCCCGGCCAGCGCCCTACCGTGGTGGGAAGATGAAGCCGAACGCCTCCTCCAGCACATCGCCAGCCGCCCCACCGAAATTCGCTCAGCCGAGCGACTTCGGGAAGTCTGGTCGGCAGTCGAGCAATCGCTGGAAAGCGGTACGGCGATCGAAGCATAGAATGAATCTGAACCCGCAAAAGAGCAGCTTCAATCGTCATCATAGGGGTGGAACTTGGCTCGAGAGGCCCGATGAGCGACATTCCATCAGCTGGCAAATGGGTGGCTCATCGTTTGGTGGATGCGCCGATCATTTCCGCGGAGACGGATCGGAGCATCGGGGAAAACATCCAGGGACCGTCGCTGATCCGGGTGCCGGGGTGGGTCGAGGAGCCACTCGGACGCTACTACCTGTACTTCGCTGACCACAAGGGTCGCTACATCCGGCTGGCCTATGCCAATAACCTTGCTGGGCCGTGGACGGTGCATGGGCCGGGCAGCCTGCAGTTGGAGCAGTCGCACTTTCCGACAGAGCCGCTGGAACTGACCGAGGAGGAGTTCGAACGGCACAGGCGTCGCTACGAGGAAGCCGGGAGGCGGCTGCCGCATGATCTGCGGATGGAGCTGACGACGCCGCATATCGCCTCGCCCGACGTTCATGTCGACAAGGAGAACCGGCGGATCGTCATGTACTTCCACGGTCTCCAAGCGCCAGGACGACAGGTGACGCGGGTCGCGACCTCGACCGACGGGATCAGTTTCACCGCCGAGCCGCACATCGTCGTCGAGCGCAGCTACCTTCGCGCTTTCGAGCATCGGGGCACGCTCTACGGCATGGCCATGCCGGGCCAGCTCTACCGCTCCACCGATGGATTTGCCGGGTTCGAGGAAGGGCCGCTCATCTTCAATCCGAACCTGCGTCACTTCGCGATGCTGAAACGCGGCGACGTCCTGCACGTCTTCTGGACTCAGGTCGGCGACGCACCAGAGCGCATCCTCGTCTCGACGATCGACCTCAACCAGCCGTTTGAAGCGTGGACAGATCGGGACGCGCACGAGGTGCTGCGTCCCGAAAGGCCCTGGGAGGGAGCGGATGCGCCGGTCGAACCATCGATCCGCTCGGTCGCCTACGGGCTCGTCAACCAGCTTCGCGATCCGGCGATCTACGAAGAAGATGGCCGGGTCTACCTGCTCTACGCCTTCGGCGGCGAGTCCGGCATCGGCATCGCCGAGCTCGAGTGGCAGGCAACGACATGAACGCGCTGGCGGAGCGGTCCGAAGCCGCTACCTTCTGGCGCTATATCTCCAGTTCGCTCGACCGATTGGTGACGCTTGCGCTCGAGATCGACGGAGAGGGATTCCAATGGCATCCCCAGCCGCGGAGACGAACAGCATTGCCGCTCTGGCCTTTCACACGGTCGGCAACGCCGAGGAGAATGTCATCGAAACGCTCTCTGGCCGGGAAGCCGGTCGCGATCGTGACCAGCAGGCGCTAGGCCCACTGCTCGAGCGCGACCTGGGCGATCCGGACGACAAGCGGCTGAGCGAACCCTGTAACCACCCGCGCCGGGGATCACTGACAGGCCGCGAGGTGCTGATCGTCGTCGCCCGGCATAGCGCCGAGCACCTCGGCCAGGCTGAATTGACCCGGGATCTCTGGAATGCGGGCAGAACCGGCTGAACCATACGCCGGATCTACGCGTCTCGAATCGAGCAGCCCGGGGATGTCCGGCCGGCCGATATTCTATCATCGTGATCTTTTTTATCGCTCACGACAACGCCGCCTCGTTATCAGCAACCCTCTGGAGAGGATCGGTGCTGCGCCGATCGCCTGGAGGCAGCGACAGCGACCGGGGGAAGACCAAACAGACTGCCGCGATCACCCCACCAAAACGGGTAGGAACTTCCTAAACATTTACACCAAACGTAGCTACGGCTCGCGGGGCTTGCTCTCCGCATTTCGGTAATCTTCGAGATCTCCATGTCGAGAACTTCAGCCCATCCACGACCTGTCTCATCACAAACGCAAAGATCCGGAACAACATGTGCAGGCCCCAATGCCCGGCCGCCCGCATACGGGCCGGATGGACGAGTGTCAAAGTTGAAGAAACCTCGCAGATACCATTGACGGCAATTCCAGCTTGGGCTAGGCTGCCCGCGGTTTCGCTGTAGCGCAATATTGACGACGACGCCTCCGGGAACAATGCACCCCCGGAGAGCAAATGGGGGAACCGTAGTCGTCGTCTGCGAAGGAGGATGGATGAGTTCTCTAGGACCTCGCGAACTCCATGATCGCGTGTACGCGAATTGGGAGCGCTTTTATCAGGAAGGGCGTATCGACCGCCGAACGCTCATCAAAGCAGCGATGGTTTGGGCGGCGGGCGCCGGGGCCGTGCCGCTTCTCGCCGCTTGTGGCGGCGACGATGACGATGATGACGACGACGATTCCGGAGCAGCAGCAGCCACCAACACCTCTGCCCCCGATGCGGAGGACGAGCCGACCGCCACGACCGCCGATGGCGGCGGCGATGAAGAAGCGACTGCAACCGAGGACAGCGGAGGAGACAGCGCCGAAGGCGGCACCCTGACCGTGATCCTCAGCGAGTCCGACCTGCCGACGATGGACCCGCATATGCACAACCTGCGAACCGGGATCATCGCCTTCTATCACACCCATGACAACCTGGGGGTCCGCAACAGGGAAACGAACCTGATCGAACCGTGGCTCGCCGAGAGCTGGGAAAACATCGAGCCGACCGTCTGGGAGATGAAGCTCCGCGAGGGCGTCACGTTCCACAACGGCGACCCATTCACCGCCGAAACGGTGAAATGGAACTGGGAACGGGTGACGAATCCGGAACAGGCCAGCCCGCAGGTCGGGAATCACGTCGCCATCGCCGGCGTCGAGATCATCGACGATTACACCGTCCAGGTCACGACGACCGAGCCGTACCCGATCTTCACCGAGCGGCTCCAGAACTTCCAGATGATCCCCGAGAAACTGGCCCAGGCCGAGGGCGACGCCTACCTGGCCGAGAATCCGGTCGGTACTGGCCCGTATATGCTCCAGGAATGGAAGAAGGGCCAGGAAATCGTCCTGACCCGTAACCCGGACTACTGGAATCCGGACGTCAATGCAGCGTACGAGACACTCGTCCTGCGAATTGTCCCCGGGCTGCCGACCCAGCTGGCGGAGCTTCTAGCCGGGAACGCCGACATTATCCGCGTCGTCCCGTTCGACCAGATGGAGACGGTCGAAAGCTCCGGCGTCGCGATGCCGGTGACCCAGGCGATTCTGCGCGTCGGCATGGTCCGGCTAGACGCTATGGGCCGCTCCGGACCGAGCCCGTTCGAGGACGTGCGGGTCCGCAACGCCGCCAACCATGCCGTCGATATCCAGGGCTACATCGACGCCCTGCAACCCGGCGGCGACCGGGCGCCTGCCCTGCTCAACCCGAAGCATTTCGGGTTCGACCCGACCGTCGAGCCGCACGAGTACGACCCCGATCTCGCCAAGCAACTGCTGGAGGAAGCCGGCTATCCGGACGGTATCGACGTGACCTGGCTGCGCGGCCCGTCCTCGATGCCGAACCAGGACCAGGTCGACCAGGCAATGCAGCGCGACCTGGAAGCTGTCGGGATCCGGGCCGAGTTCGAGACCCTCAGCGACGGCAACGTCTTCACGACGCGCCACAACGAGGGCAATGGCGGCGACATGATGAACTACAACTGGGGTTCCTACTCGGTGTTCGACGCCGACGGCATCTACTGGGACATGCTGCACAGCAGCTCGATCTTCACCTACTACAACAATGCCGATCTCGACGCGCTCCTCGAGCAGGGCCGCGGATCGCTCGATCCGGAAGAGCGCATGCAGATCTACGCAGACGCCCAGCGCATCGTGCGCGAAGAGGCGCCGATGATCTTCATGTGGGGCTTCCACTCCGTCTGGGGAGTCAACAACGGCGTTGAGTGGTCTCCACGCCCGGATGAGATCGACATGTATTTCACGGCACGGCCAAAGTCTTAGACCGAGCACGCATCGGGGGACTTGCGTCCCCCGATGCACCGGATCTTCAGTAGCTAACGGGGAAGACGGCAACTGTGGGTGCGTATATCGCAAATCGCCTGATACAGATGGTCATTGCCGTATTCGGCATATCGGTCATCGTCTTCGTCATCACGAACATGATCGGCGACCCGGTCAATGTGTTGCTGCCTCCGGAAACCCGCTTCGAGGAACGGGAAGTCTTCCGCGAAGAGATGGGATTCAACCGGCCGCTCATCGTCCAGTACGCCGATTTTCTCAGCGACGCAGTTCGAGGAGACTTCGGGACGTCGTTCCGCACCGAGCGCGCGGCGCTGACGATCGTTCTGGAACGCATGCCGGCGACGCTGCTTCTTACGCTCGCCGGCACGGTCCTGGCGATTGTCATCGCGATCCCGATGGGGATCATCTCGGCCTACAAGCGGTACAGCTTCTGGGACAACCTGAGCACGCTCTTCGTCGTCGCCGGGCAGGCGATGCCGATCTTCTGGCTCGGACTGATGCTGATCATCATCTTCGGCGTCAATCTCGGCTGGCTGCCGCCATCGGGCTACGGAGAGTTCGGCCTCGATCGCCTCAAGCACATGATCCTGCCGACTATCGTCCTCGGCGTCTTTCTCGCGCCGGTGACGGAGCGGCTCGTCCGCTCCGGCGTGCTCGATGCACTGACCCAGGACTACGTCCGGACGGCGCGCGCCAAGGGGCTCAAGGAGCGCGTGGTGCTGGTCCGACACGCCCTCCGTAACTCGATCATCCCGGTCATCACCGTCCTCGGGCTCCAGTTCGGCCAGCTGCTCGGCGGTGCGGTCATCACCGAGACCGTCTTCGCGTGGCCGGGCGTCGGCTTGCTGGCGATCGAATCGATCCGCAACGCTGATTTCCCGGTGACGCAGGCGGCCGTCGTGACGCTGGCGGTCATCATCAGCATCGTGAATCTCGCGGTAGATCTCGTCGTCGGGGTATTGGACCCGCGCATCCGGAGATGATCCATGCCCGGCGCGTTTCCGGCCGGGGTTAGCGACAGTTAGTGAGGAAGTATCGTGGCATCAGCCAGTTCTACGGCGAATCAGGTCGAGCCCTCGGCATTCGGCCAGCAGCGGATCCGTAAACGCTCGTTCCGGTCCTACATGCGCGCCGCCTGGCGGTTGCGGATGTCGGTCGGCGGCGCGACCGTGCTCCTGATCCTGACCTTCATCGCGGTCGCCGCGCCGATCCTGACGCCGTACACCCCCGAGGAAGGCAGGATCACCGAACGGTTGCAGCCGCCGGCCTGGCAGGAAGGCGGCTCGTGGTCGCACCCGCTCGGCACCGACGGTATCGGACGGGACTACGCCACCCGGCTGATGTACGGGGCCCGGGTTGCCCTGGCCGTCGGGCTGCTGGCAACGCTCGTTGCCGGGGCGATCGGCGTGTTCCTCGGGGTGATCGCCGGATACTTCGGGGGCTTCGTCGACTCCATCGTCTCGACGCTGGTGAACATCATGATGACGTTCCCGTTCATTCTCCTCGCCCTGGCCGTCATCGCCGTTCTCGGGGCGAGCTTCACGAACGTCGTCATCGTCCTCGGCGTCGGTTCCTGGCCGATCTATACCCGCGTCCTCAAATTCGAGGTCGAGCGGATCAAGAATCTGGAATACATCGAGGCGGGAAGAGTCGTCGGGCTGGGTCACACGAGACTGATCGGCCGGCACATCATGCCGAACGTCGTCAACGCGATCATCGTCATCGGGACGGTCCAGGTAGCGCGGCTGATCATCTCGGAGGCATTCCTCAGCTTCCTCGGCCTGGGCGTCCAACCGCCGACGCCAAGCTGGGGGTATATGCTCCAGGAATCGCAGGCTTTCATGTTCAACTGGAGCGACGTCTGGCTGCCCACGCTGCCGGGTCTGGCGATCTTCATCACCGCCCTGTCGATCAACTTCGTGGGTGATGGGCTCCGGGATCTGATGGACCCGCACCAGCGCGCATCGCTCTAGCGCGACAATCAGTTGCTCGGGCCCCGATGATCGAGCCGGGAATGACGGACGATGGCGACGAAGGATGAGATCAGGACCGCGCTGAAGGCCGCCGGAAGTTCGCACCACGAATTCGAGACGGTCTACCTGAACGGTGTCCGGGACGAGCTGTGGCCCGGCTACTATGCCGCATTCACCCTCGGCCGGCTGCCCGACCTCGACATCACGCCATCCCGGCTGGCTACCCTGCTCGGGCAGGCCAAAGGCGACGACTGGTCCGCTGCCGCCGCAGATCTGATCGCAGCCGAAATCGACGGCCACCGATAAGGACCTGTGAATCCGGATTTCAGCGTTTCCGGTTGCGCTCTATGTTGCGCGGTTCTTCAACGGCTCCAGCGAACGAGGCATCTCGTACTGATCGGTTGTCGAGCAATACCAGTCGCCGGTGAGGCGGCCGACGGCGTCGAGCTTCTGGAGATCGATCCGGTTCCGCTCGAGCATCAGATCGTCACGGACGTGAATCCGGACGACCTCGGCGATGATCAGGTGAGCGCCATAGGGTAGATCGCCGACCGCCATGATGTTCCGGCTGACACACTCGAGGTGCGCCGGCGCCTCGGCCACACGCATGGGCTTGACGACCTCGCTTGCCACGGGTGTCAGGCCAGTCGCCTCGAACTCGCTGATATCGGGCGGCAGCTCCACTGCCGATCCCGCCATTTGCAGGCCCACGTCGGCGCTGACGGTATTAATCACGAACTCGCCGTTGTGACGGATGTTTCGCAGCGTATCCTTCGACTGCCCATCGCGCGCGCCGACGGAGATAGCGATGTGCGGCGGGCTCGACGTGATCATCATGAAGAAGCTGAACGGCGCCAGATTATGGACGCCCTCCGGACTGAGCGTCGACGTCCAGCCGATCGGCCGCGGCACGACCAGCGCCGCCATCAGCTTGTACACGTCCTGCGCCTCTAACTCGCCAGGGTTGAACTCCACTACGCCTCCAGACCAGGAATTTCCAGTAACGATCAGATGGTGGATATTCTCACTGGAATGGGAACAGTTGTCGACTGCGGGCGGAGCGCGAAGCTACAGCGTCAGGGTCGCCAGGAGCCCAACCGTGGTGAGCGCTACGACCGGAGACGCCACGACAACCAGCATCAGCGCGCCCCCATCCAGACCAAATCGTCCAGGCAACCAGAGGCTGCCAACTCCGGCCCCCACCAGCAGGATCGCCCAGCCGACAACCTCTTCGAATGTGCTCCTATCCGAGCATCCGCGAGTCAGGGCTAGCAGCTCGCAGCCGTTAGAGCAGAAGCGGCTGCTTGGAGTTTGAGCCAAGCTCTCGGCCAGAATGACTGTCATTCACGGCCAATCCGGCGAGAACCACCGATACCGTTCACCCTCGAGCATCGACTGAAGGGTTTGGTGCTACGGTTCGTCGGCGTCGCCCACCAGACTATCCACCACGTCGCTCACCCGTTCCACCAATCCTTCGTCCTCCGCATCGAACCACTGAACGCCCTCGAAGCGGCGGTACCAGGTCTGCTGGTGGCGGGCGAAACGGTGGGTGGCGTAGCTGGTCTGTGCGATGGCTTCTTCGACGCTCATCTCGCCCTGGACGACGGCACGCGCCTCGCGGTAGCCGATCGCGCTCATCGACGGCAGCGAGGCGTCGTAGCGCAGCAGAGCTCGGGCCTCGTCGAGCAGTCCATTGGCGAACATCCGCCGGGCGCGCTCGTCGATGCGGGCATAGAGCACATCCCGGTCGAGCTGGAGGCCGATGATGAGCATCCGGTACGGCGGCGGGTGTTTTCCCTGCTGTTCGCTCAGCGGCACGCCGCTCTTCTCCCAGACTTCGAGCGCCCGGATCAGGCGGCGGGCATTGGTCGGGCCGACGCGTTCGGCTGATTCGGGATCGACCGCCTGCACCCGCCTGTAGAGATCTTCGACCGGCTGCTGCTCCAGACGGGCACGCAGATCCTCATCGGGCGGAACCCGCGGCGCCTGCCAGCCCTCGATCAGCCCCCGGAGATACTGGGGCGTCCCGCCGACGACGACCGGCAGCCGTCCACGACCGCCTATGGCTTCAATCGCCTTGAAGGCGTCGTCGAGGAATAGCGCCAGCGAATAGGGTGCATCCGGCTCCAGCGTATCGACCAGATGATGCGGGACGGCCGCAAGCTCCTCCGCCGAGGGCTTGGCGGTGCCGACGTCCATACCGCGATAGAGGTAACGGGAATCAGCGTTGACGATTTCAATGTCGAAGCGCTCGGCCAGGGCCAGGGACAACCCTGTCTTGCCGGTCGCAGTCAAGCCGAGGATTACGACGACCGGCAGCCCCGGCGTCAGCCCGCGTGGATTGTCCGTACAGTTGGCCACTGTTAGACTTCTGCCTCTGTGTCACCGGCGATAACACTATCGCTCGCTCACGACCCACTCGATCTTACCGGCATCCAGGAGTTCATCACGATTATGTCGCCCAAGTCCCGTCAGATCATCGCCATCAGCTCGATCGTCCTGATCGCGGCCGCGGTCGTGTTCGTCGTCCAGCGGATTCTCACAGACTACCTCGACAGCGCCCGGGACGACGCCGGCCAACCGGTCAGCTTCGTCATCGAACCGAGTGAATCGGTCGACTCGATCGCGGAGCGGCTCAACGACGAGGGGCTGATCCGCTCGACGACCTACTTCCGGCTACGGGTGCAGTTCTCCGGCCAGGACAACGACATCGTCGCCGGCACCCACCCGCTGAACACCGGGATGACGACCTCCCAGATCATCGACACGATCACGTCGCAGGACAACATCTCGGTCCCGGAGACGACGGTCACCTTTCTCGAAGGCTGGCGGATCGAGCAATACGCCGATACGCTGGTCGAGGCCGGACTGATCGAGACGCCAGCCGAGTTCATCGACGCCGCGAACGATCCCGGCTGGAACGACGAGTTCAGCTTCCTCCACTCGCGCCCCTCCGGCGCCGGGCTGGAAGGCTATCTCTTTCCCGATACCTACCGCTTCCGAACCGACGCGACGCCCTACGACATCATCCGCACCCTGCTCGGGACCTTCGACGAGCGGGTCAACGCCGAACTGCGCGCCTCGGCCGAGGGGCTCGGGATGACGATCCACCAGGCGATCACCCTGGCCTCGATCGTCGAGCGTGAGGCGGCCGTGCCTTCCGAGCGTCCGCTGATCGCCGCCGTCTACTACAACCGCTTCCTGATCGGGATGCCGCTCCAGGCCGACCCGACCGTCCAGTACGCCCTCGGCACATCCAGCGAATGGTGGCCGGTGATCGACGGCTCCGACCTCCAGGTCTCGAGCGCCTACAACACCTACAACGGCCCCGGCCTGCCGCCCGGCCCGATCTGCAATCCCGGCCTGGCCTCGCTCCAGGCCGCCTTCAGCCCGACCGAGACAACCTTCCTCTACTTCGTCGCCCGCGGTGACGGGACCCACGTCTTCGCGGAAACCCCGGAGGAACACCAGGAAAACGTCGACCGGTACGTCCGCGACGAACAGTAGAATCACACTTTGGTGAGCCGCCGTGGCCACCCCTGATTGAATGAGGACAGGTACCAACATCGTAGGGGTGGGGCTCGTCCGGGACGCCCTCTGGGCCCGGCACACAACACTCGCCCGTATCCAGGTGGGGATAAGCCCCACCGTTACGAATGCGATGCTTTGTGTTCTCCTCTTCATAGAAATCTCGATCGAAATCACGTACCGGACGGAGGAGGAACCGCATGACACGCAGCATCACCGGACGCATCGGCCTGATCGGCAATCCGGTCGAGCACTCCCTGTCGCCGGTCTTCCAGCAGGCGGCCTTCGACGCGCTGAACATCCCGGTCACCTATGAACTCTGGCAGACGACCGCAGAGGAGATCCTGGAACGCATCGCCGCGATCCGCTCCGGCGAGATCTACGGAGTCAACGTCACCGTCCCGCACAAGGAGGCCTTTGCCGCCGCCGTCGACCGCGCCAGCGACGTCGCCCGCCGAGCCGGCGCGGTCAATACGCTGATGCTTGACGACGAGGGAAGACTCTACGGCGACAACACCGACGCCTACGGCTTCATCCAGCCGCTCAGGGAACAGGATTTCCCCTTCGCCGAGAGCGACGCCCTGATCCTCGGCGCCGGCGGGGCATCGCGCGGAGTCGTCGTCGCCCTGCTCGACGCCGGGATCCGCTCGATCACCGTCGCCAACCGCACCCTTGCCCGGGCTGACGCGATGGCCAGCGACCTCGGCGACTCCCGGATCGCGACCTGCGTCCTCACCGAGGCTCCCAGCTACGCCGGCGGGGTCCGGCTGGCGATCAACGCGACAGCACTGGGCTGGAACGATGAAGCGCCGGTTGATCAGGACTTCTTCAAGCGATTGCCGGAGGACGCCATCGCTTACGACCTCACCTACCGCCAGACACCCTACATCCAGGCAGCCTCCGACGCCGGCCTCCAGACCATCGACGGACTCCCTATGCTCGTCCACCAGGGCGCCCGCTCCTTCGAGCTCTGGACCGACCTCCAACCGCCCGTCGATCTGATGATGGCTGCGGCGATCGAGGCACGCGATTCCCGCAACTGATTCAACTCCCTTCTAATGCGCCACGGGCCAGAAGCACTGAGGCCTAGAAATGCGGTAAACGCTTGACACGCTTCCGGGCCGGTGTATTCTGACGCTGCACGCATACTCGATTATGAGGATTGTTGTGCGAGCTTGTATCCGTCGAGGCAACGGATCGCTTGCGGTTTCCTCGCCACCACTCCCACCCGGAGGGCCGGTATGACTCAACATGACCAGCACCTACACTCCCCGATTTCTTTCGCCGGTGGAGTGCTGGACCCATACCGGCACGTCTGCGCATTCGTCAACAGCAAAGAGGAAGAGTACCGGACCCTCGACCCCTTCGTGAGCGAAGGACTGGCGCAGGGCGACAAGCTGCTGTACATCGTCGACCCAAGGGAGCGCGCAAGCCTTGTGCGTCACCTGGGGCAGCTCGGCCATGACACCACGGCGCTGCTCGAACAACGGCAGACCGAGGTGCATACATGGTCGGACACCTATCTTCGCGGCGGGAGCTTCGACCGCGAGGGAATGGTCCACGTCCTCGACGAAATCCTTAGCGACTCTCCGTCTCCGCGGATCCGGATGATCACCGACATGGGATGGGCGGTCGAGGAGGAGGACTTCAGCGACGTCATGATCGAGTACGAGGCGCAGGCAAGCTACGTGCACCCGAAACACGCACACGTCGTCATTTGCGTCTACGACACCGCCAAGTTCGGCGGCGACATCGTGATCGACGTTCTCCGGACGCATCCGATGGTGCTGATCGGCGGCGTGCTGCAGGTCAACCCCTTCTTCGTGCCGCCCGACGAATTCCTAGCGAGCTGCGCTCGCGCGAGCGCCCGGATCCGGATGGCTGATTCCGACCCGTTGGGAAGCGGTGTGGCTGCCGCGCTCGTCCGGGACGGGGACGATACCACGGCGCAGACCCGGCGCACCTTGCGTGATCTTGCGGCCCTGCTCGCGCTGCCGGCGATGTGGGTCGACAACGATCCGGCCGACATCGCGGTGAGCCTGCTGGGCGTCCTGTTTGGCGTGTTCCGTCTGGAGAGCGCCTACGCGCGCTTCGATGATCCGAACGGACGGACGGCCCTCGAACGCTGGCGGCCGGACGGCCCCCAGATACCCGTCGAACTGGAGCCGGCGTTCGCCGCCACGTTGGATGGCGAGCGAGGCACGCTCACCGTTTCGGCAGCGAACCCGTCCGGCAGCGACAGCCTGCGCATCACTAGCATGGCTTCCGCGTTCCCGGGGAGAACGGTCTCGTAATCGTCGCTTGCCGCCGGCCCGACTTCCCGACCGACCTCGAGCTACACCTGCTGCGCATCGCCACTGGTCAGGCCACAATCTCGATCCACACGGCTCGACGCCTGGCCGGAGAACGGGCCGCGCGGGTGAGCGCCGAGGCCGCGCTGCGCCGCAGAAACGAGTTCCTGGCAGCTCTCGCCCGGGACATGAAGCAGCCGCTCGCGGCACTCGCCGAGCAGGCGGCTGAGGCACACGCATTCGCCAGTAAATCCGACTACTCGCCATCACCCGCCGGCGTGGAGACAGTGCCGGGCGCGCGCGCGGCGGGCGTAGCCGGGCAGGTTGCCGGTGCGGCTCCCCAATTCCGGTTGACGCGCCGCGAAACCGAAGTGCTGGGACTGCTAGCCCAGGGGTTGAGCAACCGGGAGATCGCCGCCGTCCTCTGGCTGAGCGAGCGGACGATCGAGCGGCACATCACCAGCCTCTACCGCAAGATCGACGTGCAGCGGCGTAGCGAAGCGACCGCCTTCGCCCTGCGCCACGGCATCGTCGCCTCGGATACGCACGAGCCATAGCGCGCGTAGCGGGCACCCCGCTTCTACCTCTGAATGCTCACATCTCGACCGCAACCCACGTCCGGGCGATCGCTCGCGCCGACAAAATTGAGGGGTTCCCCTCACACACGGCGCGAATTCCCCAATCGAATTGAGGGGAGCCTCGGAAGATCGGCTCCCGGACACTCCCTAGAGTGAAACTCGTCGAGCGAAGTGGCGAACGCACCGGAGAAAGCCCCGTCGCCCAGGCGCCGGTGCAGCCTCTTCGGCCGGCAGAGTCAGCCGTGCGCATCGAGAGGAATCCCCATGGCCTAGATCAAGGTAAGCGGGCCACAGCTACCGGGCCGCCGGCCCACCGCAACTTCATTCCCGGCCAATGAGAACCGAAAAAAGGTCCCACATGACCGTTCACATCTCCAGAGCGACAATGGAAACCGCGAGCATGCAAAAGCATACCCTGGAACCGGCCGCGCAGGCGTTCGCGGACGCTGCCGCCAAGCCCCCGTTCCTCTACGAGCTTGGCGCCGAGGACGCCCGCAAGGTGCTCGACGACATCCAAGCCGCCCCGATTGCCATGCCCGAGGTAGACGAAAAATGGATCACCGTCCCGGCCCTGGCCGGCGACGTGCGGGTCCGGATCGTCAAGCCGCTCGGGGCGACCGGCATGCTGCCGGCCGTGCTCTACATGCATGGCGGCGGCTGGATCCTCGGCAACGCCGGAACCCACGACCGGCTCGTCCGCGAGCTCGCCGCCGGCGTCAACGCCGCAATCGTCTTCGTCGAGTACGACCGCTCGCCCGAAGCCCGCTACCCGGTCGCGATCGAGCAGGGCTACGCCACGGCTCGGTGGATCACCCGGGAGGGCCAGAGCGAGGGGCTCGACGCATCCCGGCTGGCGGTCGCCGGGGATTCGGTCGGCGGCAACATGGCTGCCGCGCTAGCCATCCTCGCCAATCAGCGCGACGACGTCACCTTCGTGCAGCAGTCGCTGTACTACCCGGTCACCGATGCCGCGCAGGACACCGACAGCTACCGCGAGTTCGCCGACGGCCCCCACCTGACCGCCCGGGCCATGGCCTGGTTCTGGGACGCCTATACCACCGATCCGGCAGAGCGCGCTGAGATCACCGCCTCGCCGCTGCGCGCCAGCCTGGAGGATCTTGAGGGACTGCCGCGCACCTTCGTCCTTGTCGACGAGAACGACGTGTTGCGCGACGAGGGTGAGGCCTACGCCCGGAAGCTCACGGCGGCCGGCGTGCCAACCACCAGCGTGCGCTACAACGGCGCGATCCACGACTTCATGATGCTCAATCCCGTGCGCGAGACGCGCGCCGCCACGGCCGCGATCTTCCAGGCGGTCGGCGCGCTGAAGGCCGCCCTGGCCCCGGTTGCGGCGGTGACGTCATGAGCGGCAACGGCAACCCCGAGCCCATTGTCGTCCTGGTCCACGGCGCCTTCGCCGAATCGGCCAGCTGGAACGGCGTGATCCAGCGGCTGCACGATCGCGGGCTGGCTGCGATCGCGGTGGCCAACCCGCTGCGTAGCGTGGCGACCGACGCCGCTTATCTGCGCGACGTCATCGCCAGCCTGGACCGCCCGGTCATCCTGGTCGGCCATTCCTACGGAGGCATGGTGATCAGCGCGGCTGCGGCCGGCAACCCGGCGGTGTGCGCGCTCGTCTACGTCGCCGCATTCGCCCCCGAGACGGGCGAGGACGCGGTGCAGCTCTCCGGCGTATACCCCGGCAGCACGCTGGGCGATGCGCTGGTTGCCTATCCCCTGACGGAGGGCGGCGTGGAACTGCGGATCGCCGACGAGAAGTTCCATCAGCAATTCTGCGCCGATCTCGACACGGGCGAGGCCGCGCTGATGGCGGCCACCCAGCGCCCGGTGACCCAGCAGGCGCTGACCGAAGGCCTGACCATCAGCGAACCGGGCTGGCGCGGCATCCCGTCCTGGTTCGTCTGGGGCGAACACGACCTCAACATCCCGGCCGCGCTGGTGCGCTTCATGGCCGAGCGGGCCGGCGCGCGCGGCACCTGCGAGATCCCCGGCGCGTCTCATGCGCTGGCGGCCTCTCAGCCTGACGTCGTGGCCGGCACGATCTTTGCCGCGGTCAACCAGACAGCGCCCGTACTGCGCTGATACAGCACCGCTGCTGAAAAGGAGCAACACGATGAACGATGTCGTTCTCACCGGCCGGTTGACACGGCCGACCCTGCTGATTCTCGCCGTCGCAACGGCGCTCGGCGGGCTCTTTACGCTGATCGCACCGGCCGGCGCGACACCCTCGTCGGGGCAACCCGACGACAACAAGCCCACGATCGTGCTGGTGCACGGCTCCTGGGCCGACGCGTCGGGCTGGACCGGAGTGATCAAGCAACTGCAGCGCGAGGGCTACCCGGTCATCGCGCCGGCCAACCCGCTGCGCAGCCTGTCCGGAGACTCCGCCTACGTCGCCAGTGTCCTGGCAAGCATCGACGGGCCGATCGTGCTGGTCGGGCACTCCTACGGCGGCGCGGTCATCAGCAACGCCGCCGCAGGCAACCCGAACGTCAAAGCCCTGGTCTACATCGCCGGCTTCGCGGTGGCGGAAGATGAATCCCTTCTCGGCCTGCTCGAGAATTTCCCCGGTAGCCAGGCGCTCGGCGCGATCCGCACCGTGCCCTTCCCGCTGGCAGATGGCTCCACCGGGATCGATACCTATCTGGTGCAGGAGCAATTCCGCGACGTCTTCGTGCAAGACGTGACGCCGGGGACGGCAGCGGCACTGGCCGCCACCCAGCGACCGGCCACCTTCGCCGCCTTCGAGGAACCTTCGGCCGCATCTGCCTGGGAGTCGATTCCATCCTGGTTCCTGATCCCGCAGCAGGACCGCGTGATCCCGCCGGACGCCCAGCGCTTCATGGCCGAACGCGCCGGCGGCTACACCGTCGAAGTCAAGGGCTCGCACGCGATCATGGTCTCGAAGCCGCACAAGGTCTTCGACATCATCGAGCGCGCGGCGAAATCCGTCGAGTAGGCGCACCGGCGCACCCGGCTTCCCGGCGGCGGCTCAACGACGAGTTCGCCGCCGGGATAACCGACCGCCCCGCCGCGGTCCCCATACGCCGGCACCGGCCGGCCTGACAGCTTTGGACATCTGAAAAGGCAAGCAAGGAAAGGAGATCACGAACATGAAGATCGTGGTCATCGGCGGCACTGGATTCATCGGAACGAAAGTCGTGAACAATCTGCGCGAGCGCGGCAACGAGGTGCTGGCGGCCTCCCCCAGCACCGGCGTCAACACTCTCACCGGCGAGGGTCTGGCCGCCGCGCTGGAGGATGCACAGGTCGTCATCGACGTGACGAACTCGCCCTCCTTCGAGGACACCGCAGCAATGCAGTTCTTCACCACATCGACCGGCAACCTGTTGGCTGCCGAGACAGCCGCCGGCGTCGGGCACCACGTCGCGCTGTCGGTGGTCGGCAGCGAGCGCATGCCCGCCAGCGGCTACTTCCGGGCGAAAGTCGCCCAGGAGCACTTGATCGAGAACGGCCCGATCCCCTACTCGATCGTCCGTGCGACGCAGTTCTTCGAGTTCCTCAAAGGCATCATCGACAGCGCGACCAACGGCGACACAGTCCACCTCGCGCCGGCGCTCATCCAACCCATGGCGGCCGATGACGTCGCCGCCGCGGTGTGTGAGGCAGCCTTGGCCGGGCCGCAGAACGCGATCAGCGAGGTGGCCGGGCCCGAACAGTTCCGCCTCGACGCCCTGGCCCACGCCCTCCTGAGCGCGTGGGGCGACTCACGCCGGGTGGTTAGCAGCCTTGACGCGCCCTACTTCGGCGCCAAACTCGCCGAGCGTGATCTCGTCCCATTTGACGGTGACGCCGGGCTCGCGGCAACCCTACTCGTGTTGTGTTTGCCGCGCCAACCCGCACTCGCCTGAACCTGCCTCCGCGTGGCCGGTGACGACGTCCAGCGGCTAATCACTATCTCGACGCCACTCCGCAAACGGGACCGGCCAATACACCGGGCGCGCGCTCCACCTCACGCGCCCGGTGGCTCATCTATCGAGCCCTGGCCACTCGACGCGCCGGTCCACGATACCAATCATCGCCGTGCCGCTCGCCGTCGAGCGCCTGTCCAGTGGCCCCAAACTCCCCAAGCATGTCAATCCGGGCTTCTAGAAAATCGGCCCCGGCGGCGTTGTTCGACAGGAGGAGCACCTCCTGATAGGCGGCCAGGGCCACCGCACTCGGCTGGCACGATGAAGCGCCGGTTGGCCAGGACTTCTTCAAGCGATTGCCGGAGGACGCCATCGCTTACGACCTCACCTACCGCCAGACACCCTACATCCAGGCAGCCACCGACGCCGGCCTCCAGACCATCGACGGACTCCCCATGCTCGTCCATCAGGGCGCCCGCTCCTTCGAGTCTCTGGACGTGCCAGCGACCGCCCGTTGATCTGATGATGGCTGCGGCGATCGAGGCGCGAGACTCCCGCGACTAGAGCCGTCAGACCGCTCGATTAAACCAATGAATGTAGCCCCCATTGGCTTGCACGGCGCGGGGGGGGGTTGTCTTGCACCATCATTACCAATAGGCAATCCCGCCATATCCGGACATTACGCCTATTTCCACGCTGACCCAACCAGCCTAAGCTCGGTACGGACACTCGATTGGTCGAGGGGTTGTTATGTTGAAGGCGAGCATTGATCGACAAACGGACACTCCAGCCGTCCCGGGAGCATCGCTCGCCGGAAGGCTGCCCTTTTGGGCACTCGCATTTGCCGTAGCGCTGGACTGGATGCTGAGCCAGGTTCTATCGTCTCGTGCGGAGGTTGCTGTCGGCGCAACGCTGCTGGCAACGGGAATCATCGCATGGATTTGGACGCCATCCGAGCGTCGCATTTTCCAGTTCAGCTACCCGCTCGGCATAGCCGGATTCCTCATCCTGACCGATCACGCTCCTCGGGACGCTCAGATCATCGGTGCGCTCGCCATCGGGATCCTTCTCGGCATCGGCGTCGGGCTCATCCCGTGGAAGACCACCGAAGCACGCCCCTACTGGCGAGAGTGGACTATCGCTGCCGTACTGATCGCCTTAATTCCGGTCTCCACAATCTTCGGCCTGCTTCAGATGGAAGATCACGCATACAGCCTCGCAGGTTGCCTGTCACTGCTTCCAGCCGCGTTGCTGGCCACGGGTTTCCTGGTCGCTTTCGTCCGGGCGGCAAGATTGTCCGAAATCCTTTCCTCGACGGAGACGAACGACGAGGCACCATCGAACGGGTTGAACCCAACTCAGGACATGGCGCGCTTTCTCTCACCGGTCCTTTTCCTGGTCATCGGCGTCGGCCTTTCAACTGGAATGCATCTGCTGTTTCCAACGGTTGGCACACCTGGCGCCTTGACCGTCGTGGTCGGTGCCCTGCTTGCGAGCACGGCACTTATCGCAACCGGTATCTGGAGAGACAATTGGCAATCGTGGATTATCGTCGGCCTTCTCTGGGGATCGGTTCAGGCGTCAACGACGCTGCTGAACCAGCCATGGTTTGACGCGGTTAGAATCTGCTCGAGTCTGATGTTGCTGGCTGGACTGGCAATGGCTGCGTACGGCAAAGATCTATCCAGAGGGGTCATCCCGGTCCGGCATCCGCACGAAGCGATGCTCGCCGCCACCGCGCCGCTTGCATTTATAACGGTGACGACCTCCCGCTTCTTCTAGAAGAAGGCTCCGTAGCAACCCATCGAATCCGGCTCAGAGTTCAGAGTATTTACGCGTGCCTCGCCATCATTCCCTCGTTCGTCCGGTAATCCGTGACTTCTGAGCCAGTGGAGCGACGCTGCCGCCCTGTTAACGTAGGGGGTGGCGAGTTCTGCAATCCGGTTTCGGATCTTTTCGATTCACGATCGGGGTATTGGCGAGGAATTCTGGCGCGTGGAGTTCATACTGTATTTCATCATCGCGATACTGCTCGGCGGAGCCATCGGGGCGATCATCAACGTCCTGGCAACCCGGCTACCGGCAGACCTGCCGCTACGCGGTCCAGCACTGCGGACGACTGACGGCCAGCCGAACCCGAGCTGGCACGTCCCTTACCTCGGCGCGCGCAACCCGGAAACGGGCCTGATCGACTGGCCCAACCTCGGCACCCAGATCGGCGCGGCCATTCTGAGCCTGGCGGCGCTGGCGCTGCACGGCTTCTCGTTCCCGGCAGTCGAGGCGATCATCCTCGCCTCGGTCCTTCTGACGATCCTCCGGATCGACTGGCAGCACCACCTGATCTTCATGCTGACGATCTGGCCGGGGATCTTGCTGGCGCTCATCTTCCAGCTATTCGATTCACCGCAGGACCTGCTCTACTCGGCGCTGACCGGCCTCGGCGCGGCGGCGGTATTCCTGGTGCTCTACTTCGTCGCGATCTTGATCTACAAGCGGCGGGCGCTCGGTCTGGGCGACGTCTTCCTGGCGGCGTTGATCGGCACGATGGTCGGCCCGCAGTTCATTGCGGCAACGCTCCTGCTCGGGATGATGACCGGCGCGCTCGGCGGCCTGTTCCTGATCGCGATCAAGGTCCGCACCCGCAAGGACTACATCCCCTACGGCGCCTACCTCTCCCTCGCCGCCATCATCGCCGTCCTGCTGGCCGCCTGAAGCTCCTACCTTCAAAAGCATCGCTAACAGATTCTCATAATGATTGGATCAGACCCTGGGGGCAGGTCATCACCATGACTTGATCAGTCGCATCTGGCAAATCGCCACCGCTGAGTAGGAAAGACCATCTCGATCAGTATCATGGAAGCGTGCACCATCGGTATGGCGACTTGCGGACCAGGCAAGAGGATGGCATGAGCGAACTGCATCGCATCACCGTGAACCCGGAGCAGTGTGCCGGACGGCCATGCATTCGCGGGCTCCGTGTTCGGGTCAAGGATATTCTCGATCTTCTGGCGTCAGGGGCAAGTCGTGACGAGATTCTGGCCGACTACTGCTATCTCGAAGCGGAAGATATCACCGCCGCTCTGGAGTTCGCCGCCCTCCAGAGCGATCATCCGGTGCTGCGCAGCGCCTAATGCGCTTTCTGATTGACCCCTACCACCTGTCCTGGCACGCTGGCTTGCAGATCAAGGCCTAGAAGCCGAGCATGTCGTCGATCGACAAATGGAAACGGCTGACGACCGCGAGATCTGGGAGTATGCGATCGAGGTAGAGGCCGTGATCGTAACCAAGGATGAAGATTTTGCCAACCGACGAACGTTGGCGGCCCAAGGACCACAGATAGTCTGGATAAGGCGAGGGAATACCACCCGGGCCGCGTTGCTCAGCTGGTTTGAACCGCTGCTGCTCGATGTACTCAACGCAATCGAGCGCGGTGAGCTCGTCATCGAAATCGTCTGACCAGGAGGCGTGGTCGCGACGTGCTCATGGCGTTTTCGGCCCGGGCATAACGAGAGCCGCTCCAGGATCCCGATTACGCCGACCGTGTCTGCTGCACGTCCGCTCTGTCACTCGGAACTACCTGCAACCCCGCCCATCACAACGCAGGCCGCATCCCATCGAAGGCCAGCATAGCCACCTCCCTGCCGAACAGCCACTACTCCACGATCGGGTAGCCGATCATACGGAGGAAGGCTTCGATTCGTTCGAGGTCCCAGTCGGACATGTCGATGGTGATCGAGATCGTTGCCGGGGTCGGGCTGCCGTCTGCCGGCGTAGCCGGACTTGTCGACAGCGAGATCGCCTGGGGCGGCTGCTGGGCATCGGCGACGGGAGCGGATTCCTCGGGCTCGGCTTCGGCTACCGCTGAGGGCCGCTCGATCAGGGGACGGACCTGGTCCGGGAAGTTGGCGGTGAGTTCCAGGCGGGTGCTCTGGCCACGGACGCCGCGGCGGTAGGTCCCGAGGCCGGCGGCGTCGGCCAGGCGGAAGAAGAAGGTGCGGGCTTCGGCAACCCGGTTTCGAGGCTGGCCGAGACGCATATCAACCTGCCAGACGTGCTCTACCCAGGGCGCCTCGATCGTTTCCAGATCACCGGCGAGCGCCCGCTCGAGGGGGATCCGGTAGGGCGCATAGCCGAGTAGCGCTTCGACGAGGACCTGAAGCCGTCCGGATTCGTCCGGCGCATAGGCCAGCCGGTCGCCAAGCCCGGTCAAGCGCGCGCCGCCGGAATCGTCACGCACCACCAGGCCCAACTGGTCGAGCGCATTGAGCGTCTCGCGCATGGCCTCGCCGGCGCCGAAGCGGGCGTCGAGCGCGGCCCGCTCTGCTCCGCTGCCCTTCGCGTAATCCAGGACAGCTGCCATGTCCTGCCAGTCGGTGCGGTATGGAAGCGTGTAGTCCGGCATTCCTGTCCCTCTCTCGTTATCACCAGGCGATCGGACAACAGAGCGAAACCGCCTGCTGCTTGACTATTATACTTGAGGGATCACGGTCGCAAAAGAGATTTCTTCTCAAGTCTACTTGCGGAATATGCGTCCAACGTTGACGCACGTATGCTTGAGACGCCAGCCGTTTAATGCTATGCTGGCCCAGACTGATCGGCGGGTATCGATAGAGACGGAACAGCATGGCTCGAGACCCTGCGAGTCGAGCCGACAACCCACCCTCAGCCCCCGAACCGGCAACCGGAAAACCGGGTGCTGGGAATGAGAGTAATCGGTCGGGGCAAGATCAGCGGAAACGGGGCTGGTTCTGGCACTGGAACGGCATCGTTACCCAGTATGTGCCGCTGATCGGATTGAAGGGCGTCGGACTCCTCAACTCCTATACCGTCTGGACGGACCGCCGGGAAGACTCCCCGCACCGGGGCTACGCCTTCCCCAGCCAGCAATCCGAAGCCAACTTCTACGGCGAGGACCGCGCCGAGCTCATCACGATCAACAAGATCCTCGTCGCCCTGGACCTCATCGAGATCCGGAAGGAGATGGTCCGCAAGGTCGATGAGCAGGGCCGCCGCTGGAAGGTGCCGCAGAATCTCTACCGGGTCAAGGACCGGCAAGATGGCATCGACCTGACGGCCGCCGACGTCGTTCGCGTCATCGAGCTGGCCGACAAGGACAAAGCCGTCTACCGGCATATTCGCAAGATCTTCTCGTCGAAGTTCGAGCCGATCGATCGCGACAGCGTCTGGCACGAGATCCTGCAGGAACTGGCCGACCACCCGACCTGGGTGAAGCTGGCGGCCCGAGCCCAGAAGCAGGAGGCGAAAGCCAGCGCCCGCACCAGGGCTGGCCACCGTGCTCGCGCCCGGCAACAACAAAGCGCTGACAGAGCAGAGAGCGATGCTCGAGCGAAGCCCGAAGGCAGGCCGGCAGCTCGGAACACGGGAGCAGACGGCGACTTTGCTGCAGAAATGACCACTGGTCATGATAAGCACGAGATGTTAGACACCGGTAAACACGAACGAGAAAACGGGCGACGATCACCAACCAGTGCTGGACAGACCAACAGTGGTTCGGTCGTCGATGAACGGGCCAACAACGGTTCAAGGCCGGTTGATGAGCCGGTCAACAATGGTTTGCATGAATCCGAGAGGGGCAGTGTTGCAAACGCCAACAATGGTCACGAAAGCTCTGTTGAACCGGGCAACACAATGTATTACGAATCTTCTACAACAACAACGACAACCACTAGCCCCGTGGGGATGACAGCCAGGCAACCCGACAAGGTGACACTCGGCAAGACCTTGACGAAGGCGATGGCCAGCGTTCGGAAGAGAACCACGGACGAAGCGTCGGCGATCCGCAAAATAATCGTTCGTCCGGGCAGGCCGAAGCTAATGGCGATCTCGACGGCGGAACTGAGACGAAGGGCGGAGGGCCGGCGCAGCGAGGTATGGCTGGAGCCCCAGGCGGAGGGCCCGTGGGAGATCCGAGTCCACTGGTTCTTTCCTCTATGAAGCCGCCAATGACCGGACCGCAACCGGACTCGAGCGCATACTGCTGTCCGAACTGGAACGAGATGCCGGTGCTCCAGCTCGCGCCGCCGGTTCCACCGGAGCGGACTGGATCGCGGCGGCACTGCGCGAGGCGGTTGGATCCGGTTCGGCGTTCGTTGCGCCGAAGCGCATCCGGGAGATCGTAAACCGTTGGGCGAGCTCGGGGCCGGCCCTCAGGGACAGGGCGAGAAGACGATCAGGAAGACGGGAATCCTCACGCAACGCTTCACGGCAGAACTTCACGACCAAAGAATCAAGCAACACGTGACAAATCGCGGAGAGTAACGAGTCGAACCGGGTTCTGCCGTCTGGCGCGTGATGCTGCTCAGGGCGAGCGGTTGTGGAACGTCGTCCTCGATGTCCTCGCCGCCGACGGGGTTCGCGACAATCTCTTCCGGCTTCGAGGTGTGATCCCGATTGGGGAAGGCACGGACGGCGAGTTCATCCTCGGGGCGCCGACACGGCTGGCGGCGCGACTTCTCGACGGAACATACCGCCGGCCAGTGGAGCAGGCGCTCGCCTCGCTCCTTCCCTCGCCGGTCAGAATAGATATCGTGACCCCGACCAGTGGCGAATCGATGACTGATCTGTCCTCGGCTCCGCCCCCGTTACCGGCGCACGCCATGCCATACAACGATTCTGAGCTCCAGTCGGATTGGTGACTTGCCGTGATGGATGGCAAGAGGGGCAGTGCATCTGGAAACGTGGCGTGCGCAATCGGCGCAGCTGGGGAAGATGCGAAGTTGCTTCGAGCCGGAGGGATGTCAGGCTCCATCTGCAGCTGCATCATCAGATCCGGGTCTATGGCCTGACAGCGGATGAATCCGACAGTAGCGGCCACTGGATCTTTCTCCTCAAGCCGAACTGCGCTGGTCGCTGGAAAGGCTGCCGGTCCGGATCGAAGACGATCAACGGCAGGAAGGCTTCCGGGAGCTCGAGAAGGTTCCAAGGCTACTGCTGAATACGCCCCCGACGATCCTCGACTGTCTTCACCCCCGCTTATAGAAATTGGAACCGAACATGGCAGTGCTGGTGTTATCGAGCTTTCCCGGGAAGTGAGGGATGTTTGAAAACGGGGCACAATTCGGATGGCCAGGCGTAGCGCCATTCCTGGTTATCCGTTCTGGCGGTCGTCGATCCTTCGGGCCCAGCGGACGCCCGGATTTGCACGGGGTATCTGCCTTGGGACATCGTCTGACCGTTAGTCCGGACCATGTACGAGCCGTCTCTGCCATCGCACCGCTCCATGCGGAGATGCCAGACGCCCCTCAATGACCGCTTTGGGAGTTCGCGCGGCGGTCTTCAATCTGGCCGTGCTCAGGAGGCCGGTGCTGCGACTTCCCGGTGGATCTGCATCAGGTCGGTGACCTGCTCGGTCGGGCGACGGCCGAAGCCGCATTCGGTCGCGACGCCGAATTCAGCGACCACCTTCCGGGCCGCTTCGATGCGCTGGCGGGTCCCTTCGACACCATCGGTGTGGTGGACCAGCCCGAGATAGAGCTCGGTCTCCGGATGGAGATCGAGATTAGCCAGCGGGGCGAAATAGCCGTCGTCGGTGCGGTCGCGCGGGACGGGGAGGTGGATCCACTGGATCGGCCGCTCGACGCCGGTGCTGACCCGGTTCGCCAGTTCGACGAGGCGGCTCGTGTCCTCGGGCTCGACGAAATGCTGGTGCTGGAAGTCGCCGTAGCAGAGGTGATAGCCCATCTCGACGTCGCCGGGAACGTGGCGGCTGAGACGGACGATGCGCTTGACGATCCCGTCCATCAGATCCTCGAACGGAACCGGCCAGATGCCTTCCAGGACGCCGAACTCAACGGCGACGTCCCACTGGATCGCCAACCTGTCATGGGGGATCTCGGCCAGCACTTCGCTGACCTCCCGGAGCATCGCGGTCTCATAGGCCGGTTCGACGTCGGCCTGGGAGTCGATATGGACGAACGAGGTAATCGGGGCAAGCGGCGTCGGGAATGTCACCTGAAACCGGGTCGTCGCCGGGATGACGCCGTCTTGCTGGAGCTTCGAGAACGTCTTCCAGGATTCGAGCGCCGCGTCGCTGTAGCCGAGCGATCCGAAACGAATGCTCGTCGGGTCGACACCCTCGCGAATCCGGACGGTTGGGAGTGGCGCATAGTGCTCCGGGTCGACCGGCACCGGTTCGAGATCCGGGTTCTGCTGGATGACGCCGATCTGCCAGCCGATCCAGTTCAGCCGGTCTCCAGTCTCTCCGTCGGGAATCCGCTGGAGGTGATCTCCCAGGATTGATGCTGCGGTGCGGAAGACCTGTTCCGAGTTTTCGAGCGGCACGCTGCCGACGAGTAAGGCGCCTCTTGGTGAGTCCGTCATCATCTTCCTCCCGGGTCCAGTCTTCTACTCCGGAGCGCTGGCAGCGCCGTACGGTGACGGTAGACCGGGTGGGCCACGGGAGTCAATCGGCAACCGACGGTAGGAAGGGCTTCAGGCAGGACGACGTCGCGGTAGCGGTGCCGTCACTCCTCGCCTTCGGCGTCCAGATCGGCACCAGACCGGATCGCCAGCAGGACGCCGACCGCGCCGAAGAACATCAAGGTGCTGATGGCGATGAAGGTGATCCGGATATCGAAGGTCGCGGCGATTGCCGCTCCTCCAATCGGGCCGACGAAGCCTCCGAGCGCCGTGACGGACGAGGTGAAGCCGAAGATCGCGCCGCGCCGGGATGCCGGGGTCAGATTGCTGATCACGGCGTTAGCGCTCGGTGCGACGCCGCCGGCGGCGATGCCGACCAGCCCGCTGACGATAATGAGCTGCCAGGGAGACTGGGCCAGCGCCATCGGCAGATAGAGAATAGCCGTCGCGAATGCCGCGGGCACCAGGATCCGTCGATGCCCGATCTTGTCGGCCATGCGGCCGAGGGTGATCGCCGAGAGGGCGCTGGTAAGCCCGGCGATGCCGAGCGTCAATCCCGCCAGGGTTGCGACCGAGCCCGACGAGGCAAGGTCTTTGACATAGAGGGGCATAATCGGCTGGATCGCGCTATTGCCGGCCCGGAGGGCGAACATGACCCCGATCATGGCCAGCATCGCGGCACCGAAGAGCAGCATCCGGGTTGAGGGGCCAGTCGCATCCCCTTCGGCGTCAGGGTCGGGCCGCACGAAGTGTTCCTGCACCTGAGTCACGACGACGATCGCGCTGGCGAAGATCAGCATCCCGGCGATGACGAACGTTGGCCGGTACCCGAGCTGGTCGGCCAGGATCCCGCCGATCAACGGTCCGGCCGACGCTCCGGAAAAGACTGCCGTCTGCATCATCCCGAGCGCGAAACCCCGGTGATGCCGTGGAGTGGTGCTGGCGACGAGCGTTGTCGAGGCCGCGACCGTGCCGGTGAAGGCCCCTTCAAGGAAGCGCAGCCCGAGCAGGTGCCACGGGCTCTGGGCAAGGCTCATCAGGCTGACGGTGAAGGAGGCCATGAACATGGCCCGCAGGACCATCAGCTTCCGGCCACGCCGGTCGGCGACGATGCCCCAGACCGGCGCCGAGATCGCCATGATCAGCGCGCCGCCGGCGTTGATCGCGCCGGCCCAGAGTGCCTGGCTTGAGAAGCTCGAAGCTCCGATATCTTCAAGGAAGAAGGGCAGGAAGGGAGTTCGCATGCTGAAGCCCATGATCGTCATGAGCTGGGCGATCCAGAGCGCGTAGAGGTTGCGACGCCAGTTGATGTTCTGGATCGGCGCTGTGCCGCGTGCGTCGACCATGGACTAGATGATTGAGGTGCCGGTTGGAATCCCGCGAGCGCTCGAATGTGGCGCCGGCGGAGGTTCGTTATCCGTTGGGGGTACCGTATCCTGCTCCTGTAGATTCCATCGTCAAGACCATTTCGCCATCGACAAGTGTAACGTCTGTCACCTGGAGGTTCGATGCGACGAGTGAACCGAGGATTGCCTCGTTGGCGACACGCTCGAGTTCCTCGACCGGAATGACATAGCTGAGCGGGCCGCTCAACGATCCATCTTGAATCGTGATCGCGCCATTCGATGCCGAGACCTGGGCCCGGTACGTACCCGACATCCGGTACGCCTCGAGATGAACGACGATCCCGTCATCATTGATCTCGGCCGTCGCCCCATCGAGCGGGCCGAGATCCTGTTGCTCGGCGATACGCTGGTTGATCTCCGCTTCCGAGATGAAATATTCCTGCGGGCCGTTTTCGGCAGGCGCGGGTATGGCGGTGAGCTCCTGGTTGACGAAGGTCTGAACCCCCTCGTTCAGCTCCGCTTCCACCCGGTCGGCGACCATCGGTTTCACCAGCGCTTCGCTCGCCAGCATCCCGCCTATGACGAGCACGATCGCGATGACCGTCACCGTCATCAACCAGACGACGAGCTTCATGCCCCATCCTCTGCGTGATCGCTGCTTCGTTCGCTTCGCCTTGACCGGAGGCAATCGATCGGTCGATTGCCGGGCTGGCGCGAGATCCGTGCGCTGGAACATCCAGTCGTTCGGCATCTCCTGCTGATGTCGTGTCGTCGGCTTGCCCATGTGTTCGTTATGTCTTGTTCTTCGTCGTGAGTTATCCATGCAAGGAAGAAGCGCTCCAGTCCGATGGCGTCACGGTATGGGGTTAGTTAGCGGTAGGCGCGGTCGCGCGGTAGCGCGGTAGCACCCGGACCACGGTCATCGTGCCGGTTGCATTGTCGAGTCGAAGGATCGCCCGCCATCGTCCGATGCGCAGACGCCATCGGTTGCCTTGACCTGCGAGTTTGCGCAGGACCGCACTACCTGGAGAATGAGATGCGTCGACCAAGTGGGCAACGATTCGGTCGGCGTCATTTGCTGGAATGCTCCGCAAATCTCGCCGGGCCCGAGGGGCAAACCGTAGAGTCCAGCTCATGTATTGCCGCGGCGTTCATCGATATCTCTCTGGATATCCTCAAGGCTGTACGTTTCGCCCCGCGCGATTTCCGCCTCGGCTTCCTCAATAGCCGCGAGGTCTTCATCCGTAAGCGGTTCATCGTCGATCGGGGCGTTCATGAACGCCTGGTAGACGGGATCGTCTGCGAGATCGCGGAGGCGCGTCAGGTACTTGGCAGCCGCCTGGTGCTCCTCTTCGGGGATCTCGTCAATGAGCCGGTGCAGATCCTGCTTGGTGACGACCATGTTCGGTCCCTTCGCCGTAGCAACGCCGTAGCAGAACAGTATCACGCGATATCGCCACATTTCCTCAGCGATGATCAGGTTGAAACCCTGTTCCGTATCGCCCGGTTGCCGGCCGCCGTCGAAGATGGCGCGGACGATGACGGCGTAGTGTCCGGGCGGCAGGCCGGAGTACTGGAATGTGGACGGCACATTCACCTGGAAGCCGTTCTCGTGTGGTTCGGTGTAGGAGCCGAATCCACACTCCTGGTCTTCCTGCCCGGCAAATGGTCAGAGCTGGTGCATTGTCTGCTCGTGGGGAAACGCCGGCGGAGGACTATCGGTTCCATTCACAGGTATGGCTAGATCAGCGCTGCCGGCGCCGGGAATAATCCAGATCTTCGAAGTACGATGATTTCCGGCGAGTTCTCTCTTTCTCGATCCGAACCGGGTATGCTACGGTCGCGGCAAGTGAATGACCGGCTAACGGGGGAAGTACGCGTGCGCTACGGTTTTGTGATCGATCAGCGGAAGTGTATCGGCTGCCATGCTTGCACGACCGCCTGCAAGTCCGAGAACGAGGTACCGGTCGGAGTCTTCCGGACCTGGGTGAAGTACGTCGAGAGCGGGACCTTCCCGAATGCCCGGCGTCACTTCAGCGTCCTGCGATGCAATCACTGCGAGGACGCGCCCTGCGTCAATGTCTGTCCTACCCAGGCGCTCTTCAAACGTGAAGACGGCATCGTCGATTTCGATAACCGGCGCTGTATCGGCTGCAAGGCCTGTATGCAGGCCTGTCCCTACGACGCGCTCTATATCGACCCGAACAACAACACCGCCGCCAAGTGCAACTACTGTGTCCACCGGGTCGAGCAGAATCTCCTGCCCGCCTGCGTCGTCGTCTGTCCCGAAAAGGCGATCGTCGCCGGAGACATGGACGATCCCGCCAGCGACATCGCCCGCCTGATCGGCCAGGAGCCGGTTAGCGTGCGCAAGCCGGAGCAGGGCACGAAGCCGAAGGTCTTCTATCTCGGCGCGGAAGACGCGAACCTGACGCCCGAAGCGCTGGCACGCGGCCGCTCCTACCTCTGGTCAGAATCCCGTGAAGATAATTATGTCAATGGAATCGACCATCACAACCTGAACCTGTCGGCGGAACCCTATGTCCCGCCATCCTCCGACGTCACTCCCGCCTGGGAGGAGGACCCGGCGTTGATGAAGCCGGGCGCGCCGCACGTCGCGTATGACGTCCATCATCCCCAGCCGTGGGGCTGGAAGGTTTCGACCTACCTCTGGACGAAGTCCATCGCGGCCGGATCGCTCGCCCTTGCCGGTGCGCTGGCGCTGTTCGACTGGTCGACCGATCTGGGATTGCTCGAAGTCGCGGCGCCGATCCTGGCCCTGTTCTTCATTAGTGTGACTGCCGTGCTGCTGATCGCCGACCTGAAACGGCCCGAGCGCTTCTGGTATCTGCTGGTCATGCCGAATCGCACCTCCTGGCTGGCGCTCGGCGGATATGTGCTGACTGCCTTCGGGGCGATCGCCACGGCATGGCTCGCCGCCGGCGTCCTCGACCTGGATAGCGACGCTGTCTGGATAACGCTCGGCATCCTCGGGATCCCGCTCGGCGCGGCCGGCGCAGGCTACACCGCCTACCTCTTCGGCCAGGCCGAGGGACGGGATTTCTGGCAGAGCCCACTGCTGCTACCCCATCTGCTGATCCAGGCGTCGGTTGCCGGTGCATCGGTGCTCCTGCTCGTCGGCGTCGGGCTGGACATCACGACAAATCTCGCCGAGGTGTTGACCTGGATCCTGCTGGGCGGGTTGCTGGCGAACGCGCTCGTGATCTTCGCGGAACTTTTCTCATCCCACCCGACGACCCATATCGCGCGGGCGGCCTCGGCGATGACCGTCGGCAGCTACTCGCGTCTATTCTGGTACGGCGCGATCCTGACCGGTCATGTCGTCCCGCTGGTGCTGGCGACGATTTACCTCAGTGGCGGACCGATGAGCGCGTTCGAAGGTGCCGCCCTGCTGGCGCTGATCGGATTGCTGGCCTACGAGCATGCCTGGGTCAAGGCTGGTCAGGTCGTCCCGCTAAGCTAAAGTAGAGTCCACAGTGCAGGGGGAAATGCGCTTGATCCCGGCAAGCCTTCGCCGCATGCCGGGGATATTGATGCATATCTGGAAAGAGGGAGGCGTGCATGATCGTCGGAAAGCGTCTGGGTATGTTCCTCGCCGTTCTGGTGCTGCTTGCCGGAGGTCTTGCCGCCTGTGGCGGCGGTGATGACGATGACGGCGGCGGCGGAGATGGCAACGGAGACGATGCCGCAGTCTCCGAGATTCAGCAACTCTATATCGATGTCGGCTGCGCCGAATGCCACGGTGAGAACGGTGAGGGTGACGGCGCGAACCCCAAAACCGAGATTGCCGGAACTCGCATGATCATCCAGCAGTTCAAGGCGCGTGTCCGCAATGGCCGGGGTTCGGCGATGCCCGGATATTCGGAAGATCAGATCACCGAGGAGCAGATCGAGCAGATGTGGGAGTGGCTACGGGAGTAGGTGCCCGAACACTCCGTTGCGCCTCCGAGCAGCTCGATGCTTAGATAGTCCAGGCGATGCGGATCTCTTCCCGGCAGGCTAGATGTCACCCGCAACACGGCTTCAGGCTGGCGGCAGACGCCGGAAGCGATAGCCGGGCAACGACAAGAACGATGGTGCTGTTATGGAGAGTGGATAGGTTGCTGATGCTGTTGAGCGACCTTGACGCGCAGCAACTGGTAGCGTAACGTCTCAACTGGAGCCAAGTTGCGGCATATTGCGAAACTGTGGAGCGAACTGATGGAAGATCGCGATCTCATCCCTCTAAAAGAAGCACAGGACATCCTTGGCGTCAGTCACACAACGATGGCTCGCCTCGTTCGCGAAGGCCGCTTTACGATCTACCAGAACCCGCTCGACCGACGGCAGAAGCTCGTCCACATCTCCGAGGTCCGGGCTGCGGCCCGCCCGGTGCCAATCGCGCGGGAACACGACGAAGAGGATGAAGACGAGGAGACTCCCCGGTCGCGAACCAGTCCGATACCCATTCGACAGCCCCGTCTGCCGGAGGACGACCAGTTCAAAGCTGCCTTCGAGCTACTGCGCCTGCTCAATGAGGCGCACCGGGCCGACACCGGTGCGCCCTTCATCCACACCCAGAACGGCGATGTCCTCCACCCGGCCTTCCACGAGGGGCGCATTACCGTCCCGAAGGCACGCTTCGACCGGCTCGTGAGCGAGGGGTTGATCCGCGTGCTCTCCGGCGTCTACCACCGTCGCGGCCCCGACGTCGGCCGCGAGTTCGTCATCACCCAGGCAGGCTACGACGCCCTCGAACGGCGGTAGCCGAACTTACTCTCGTCCATTCGTGCGGCGTTCCGCTTGATTTGATCCCACATATTCCGCAGTTGCAAAAAGCGCTCGTTCGAGGAATCCGTCGAGCCCTCGGCGGACCAGGAGCCTGTCCATAATCCAGCCGCCGGGGCCGCCGGACATGGTGTATTCAATGCGCCAGGTGAGTTGCGGCGTTGGTGTGCTCGTATCGAGCAGCACGGTATGGCGGATGAAGTCAAAGGGTGGTGAGACGCGGATCGAAGCGAAGGCGAACGCCTCGACCGGTCGATGGCCGACCTGATGGAAGAGTCCGGTGTATGGCACCCTGCCGATTAGCCCGTTAAGCGTCCATTCGCCGTTGAGGCCGATCTCCGGGGACTCTGGCCGGACATCCTGGAACAGTGGCGACCATTCCGGCCAGGACTCGTAGCCGAGGACAGCCCGCCAGATCGCCTGTGGACTCGAGTTGATCTCTCGTTTGGCCTCAATCCGCGCCAACGGCAAGTCCTTCGCAATCCGCTTCGGGACGGACTTCTCTGCCGATCGTCAACCGGCACAGCCTGCAACGGTACACGATCCTTCGCCCGGTAGAATGATGCATTCGACAACGATCCCGGACGAGAACTGGAGCCGACATGCTGATCGATACATCGACGGAATATGGACAGCGCGTTCAACGCCGCCTGAATGAGGAAACCATTATCTGGCTCACGACGGTTCGGAAGGACGGCCAGCCGATATCGGTGCCGGTCTGGTACCTCTGGGACGGCGAGTCGGAGCTGCTCATCTATAGCAAGCCGCACACGCCGAAGCTCCGGAACATCGCCGACAACCCGCGCGTTTCGGTCAATTTCGACTCTGACGGCAGCGGCGGGAACATCGTCCAGTTCGACGGAGAAGCTCATGCCGACATCGACGCTCCAGCCGCTACCGGCGTCGATGCCTTCATCGAGAAATATCGGGATGGCATCGAGAGGATCGGCACGACGCCGGAAGGTTTCGCCTCGACCTACTCCGTGGCCGTCAGGATCCAGCTGACGAAGAACCGGGGTTTCTAGATCGTAGCTGCGCCATGCGTTCTGGTCCGCGATTCCATTTCGTTATGCGCTGGCGATTTGACGCGCCGCTCGACCAAGTCTGGCTGCGGCTCACCGACCCGCGAACGTTTCCCGGCTGGTGGCCCGGCTTCGAATCCGCACGGGTAGACGGGACCGGCCAGGTCGGAATGCTCTCCTACTTCCGGGTTCGGGGCGACTTCGGGCTGCGGTTCGATCTCGTCACGCGCATCGAGGAGGTGCGCCATCCCGAATACATCCGGCTTGCTTCGGCGGGGGGGCTGGCCGGAACCCGCGTCTGGCGGCTCGCGCATGAGGATGGTGCGACGAGCGTGACCTACGTCTGGGATGTCGAGCCGACGAACCGGTTGCTACGACTCCTGAGCCGGATTCCTCCGATCCGGCGCAGGATGGTGCGCAGTCATGATGGCGTCATGGAAGCTGGTGGTCGAAATCTCGCCCGGTTGCTGGAGTCTGACGCCGGGAATCCGGAGTTGCTGCTTACGCGGAAATAATCGGTCCACCGAGGACGGCGTCGGGACAGGTGCCGCATCTCGGGTTGCCGCAATGGGTGATCCCGGGCTCGGCCTGGATGGCCGCGGCTGCGGTGCTGAGCGTCTCCATTACCGGGAACGCGCGCCATCGGCTTTCTCCGACGATCGTCTCGCGCGCCAGCTGGCCAATGGCGGCTTCAAGGTTCCCGAAGCCCTCGGAGCAGCCGCCAACGCGCGTCTCGATCGGCTGGCCGTGCCGGTCGAGGGCCCATCGATGAAAGAGCTCGCGGCCCGAATCCTGCTCGGCGGTATGGAGCAGGGTCATCCGGGTTAGCTCGACGCCCATAAGGAGCACCCAGCCGCCATGTTCTCCGATCGCCCGGAGCGGACCGTAGACGTTCGTCGGTGTCTGGGTTGTGATGATCTCTTCCGCGAGCGGGCCGAGAGCGCTGAACGAGTCGATCGGATGGATACCCCTCACTCGGGCCTCTCTTTTGAGGAGCGCCGCCGGGATCGCGCCCATGTCTTCCGTTGTCATTGTCATCGATGAGGGGTCGTACGGCTCGGCCCGGTGGTTGCTGACGGACCGGGCGCGGCCTTCGTCCCAGCCGTTGCGTTCGATCCGCACATGCTCCGGCGGTGGGATCTCGTTCGCGTAGCAGAAGGTCGGAACGACGACCGTGCATCCAGCATCGAGAAACGCGTCGAGGATGGCATTGGCGCCACCCTCGACGTAGCCGAATGATTTCAAGGATGAATGAATGCAGACCGGCGATCCGCCGATCCGCAATTCCTCGATGCCGCGAACGATATCCGGCTGCCTGACGGCCATTCGCTACCTAGGGGCGAACGACGCGCCGGCGGACCTGGACGCGATAGCGTCCCGGCTCCTGGTCCTTCATCAGGTTGCGGATTTCCCGCTTCACTCGCTCGTCGTCGATCTGCAAATCCTTGCCTGATCCATCGAGCGTGATGACTTCTCTGCGGACAATCTCATCCTGACGTGGCAACCCGCCACGATTCCGGAGAAATCTGACCATTGTGAAACTCCCGTCTGTCTGCTTACCGCGTCGGAAGCGTGACTCCGCGGTGCAGGTACCTCACCGGCGTGAGGAGACGGGGCCCGGAAAGGCTAGTGGCGCAGGCTCATGAGGCGCGCCAATCCCCGATCTCCCAACAGCCGGCAGGGTTTGCCCGCGGGGTCGGATAAGCTGGATTGACTACCGTCCAAGAAAGACGAACCTCCTGATAAACCTGCTGCCGGAATTGGACTCTCCGGCACTGAGTGCTGTTGCATTCGGCCAGCAACATGCTCTGGCGCACGCCACAGCGTCACCAAGTATGCGCCATCTTCCCGTATCGAGGCAAGCGGAGAAAGGTCACATCCCTGGCTGCTCCGGCCCGTTCATGCACTAGAATGCCCTGCCCTGCCCGGCCCGCCGGCGGCGACCTACTGGAGTGATCGAAACGGAAACGAGGCGAGTTCAGTGGCCACGATCGAGCGTCCCGAGAACACCGAATATTCCTCATACTATCGCGGCTATGTCGAACGCGTGCCGGACGGGGATGTTCTGGACCTCCTTGCCGAACAGACCGGCGTTCTGGACTCGATGCTGGAGCCGTTGTCGGACGAGCAGGCTCGGTATCGAATTGCGCCGGAGGAGTGGAGCATTAAGGAAGTCGTCGGGCATCTGGTCGATGCCGAGCGGACCTTCGCCTATCGCGCCTTCGCCTTCTCGCGCGGCGAATCCGGTGAGCTGCCGAGCATGGAACAGGATGAATATGTCCAGGAAGGGCACTTCGATGATTGGAGCCTGTCCGAGATGCTCGAAGAGCTTGGAATGCTCCGGAAAGCGAATCTGATCGCCTTCCGGCATCTGACCCCCGAGGCCTGCCTGCGCCACGGCGTCGCAAGCGGTATCGACGTCAGCGTCCGCGCGTTGGTCTATATCCTCGCCGGGCATTTCGATTATCACATCGAGGATCTGACGGAGAAATACCTGCCGGGTTTGGCTGCCTAGCGAAGTAGAGCTTGATTGGCATAAGTCTCTTTTGTCCCTGGGAACCGGAGGCGTTTCATGGTTGGCATCCCGAATGGAGGCTCCGCGAAATGAGGGATCTGGCTGAAGTATCGTGATGTTGCAGTAAGGTCGATGCCGTCCAGCATCGTTCGCCACGCACAGCTACACGCCCGTTCGTAGATCCCTCATGTCGCAAAGCCTCCATTCGGGATGCCAACGTGGGGATGTGTGCTGCCGCTTTGCTGCCTTTGGGGGCGGACATTCAAGTTCCCCCACTCTGCGTTCCTGCGATTCCGCGCTAGAATGCCCGGGCCGGTGGAGCGGAGAGACGAAGGAGTGTGGATGGCGCGGCATCCCTGGGTGGCGAAGGCAGATGATGGCGTACGGTTCGGGATCCAGACATTCCAACGGCGCGGGAGTAGCGACCCGATCCCCGAGCTGATCGCGATCGCCCAGCTGGTCGAGCGCCTCGGATTCGACGGCTTCTTTCTCGGGGATCATCCGGCGCGCGTCTCCGATCCATTCACCGCCCTCGGCGGTATCTCCCAGCACACCGAGCGGGTCATGCTGGGGTCGGTCGTCCTCTGCGCGTTCTATCGCAATCCCGCCTACCTCGCCCGGCTCGCCGCCGATCTCGATCAATTGAGCCGGGGCCGCTTCATGCTCGGTCTCGGGGTCGGCTGGGACGAGTCCGAGTTCCGGGCGCTGTCCGTACCGTTTCTCTCGGCCCGCGAGCGGCAGGACGGTCTGGAAGAGGCGATCGAGATCGTGCGCGGGCTCTGGGGCGACGAGATATTCAGCTATCAGGGCGCACACTTCTCGGTCGATTCGATGCAGGTCCAACCCGGACCGTTTCAGGAGCGGGTGCCGCTGATGATCGCTGGCGGCGGCGAGCAGCGGACGCTCCGGCAGGTCGCGGAGTTTGCCGACGCCTGCAACTTCGGCCCGGGAGAGGTCACCGGGCACGCCGACGAACCGGATGATGTCCGTCACAAGCTCGGCGTCCTGAGGAACCACTGCGACGCCGTCGGCCGGGACTATGGCGAGATCCTCCGCAGCTATTTCACCGGCTGGCTGATCATGGCTCCAGACCAGGCGGCGCTCGACCGGAAGCTGGCCCGTATGTTCCCCGAAGGCGTCCCGGATCGCCCCGGCTTCCTGCTGATCGGCACGCCGTCGGAAATTGCCGATTACTATGCCGCCCGGGCCGACGCCGGTATCCAGTACTTCGTCATCCAATCCATCGACAACACCGATCACGAGACGCTGGAGCTGCTTGCCGGCGAGGTCGCACCGCATGTGGGCTAGCCGGGAAGAACGTCTCAACGTCTGTTGGCGCTGTGCTTCTATCGTAGGGGTGGGGCTCGTCCCCATCCGGTCGTCGGGTACGACGACACGGTTTGGAAACCGATGCACACCTCAGAGGGCCAGATCCTGCGCGACACACCGACGGCATTCACATGTTGCCGTGGCTGGCAACCGGATGAAGATGAGCCCCACACCTGCGAAGATGGTAAGGAAAAGTCACCAGCAGAATATTGTGGATTCCGATATGAGATGGGAATTGAAAGGGAATGGACGATGGCACGACACCCGTGGGTAGCGAAAGCGGACGATGGGATCCGGTTCGGCATCCAGCTTTGCGCCGAGGATGGCCGCCGGGATGCGATGGACCGCGATATCAAAGCGAATCCATACGACGCGCTGATGGAGAGCGGCAAACTGGTCGATGAGCTTGGCTTTGACGGTGTGTTCATCTACGACCACGTCGGTCAGGCGCCCGATCCCTGGGTCTGGCTCTCCGGGCTGGCCGGAGTTACCGAGAATGTCATGCTGGGCTCTGTCGTCAACTGCGTCTTCCACCGCTATCCGACCTACCTCGCCCGGCTGGCGACCGACCTCGACCATCTCAGCCAGGGCCGGCTGATGCTCGGCCTCGGCATCGGCTACCTGCCGAAGGAATTCAAGATGCTCGGTGTCGAATACATGCCGGATCGCGATCGCTTCCGTGCGCTGGAAGAGGTCGTCCAGATTATCCAGGGCAGTTGGGGCGACGAGCCCTACTCCTTCGACGGCAGGTACTACCAGGTCGAAAACATCCGTGTCCTGCCGCCACCGGTCCAGGAACGCCCGCCGATCATGATCGCCGGTTCGGGTGAGAAAGTCACCCTGCGGCAGGTCGCCAAGCTGGCCGATGCCTGCAACTTCAACCGGGGCGCAAGCCCGGAGGCGACTCGCCACAAGCTCAACATCCTGAACCAGCATTGCGCCGATCTTGGCCGCGACTACGACGAGATCCTGAAGACCGACTTCACCGGTTGGCTGATCATGGCCCCGACCGAAGCCGAGCTGAAGCAGAAGCTGGCCGGTTACTACCCCGGCGGCATCCCCGATTCGCTCGATTACCTCGGCGTCACCGCTGGAACTCCCGAGCAGATCGTCGAGAAGTACCAGGCGTACGTCGACGCTGGAATCCAGTACTTCGTCGTCCAGATCGTCGACGGCTCCGACCGCGAGACGATCCAACTCCTGGCCGACGAGGTCGTCCCGGCGATTCAGGGGTAAAAGTCGTAGGGCTGCCTGACAGGAGATTCGATCGCATCACAATGTCATCCTGAGCGGAGGCTTTGCGCAGTCGAAGGATCTAGTTGAGACGTTGGAACGTTGACGGAAGCAGGCGAGCACATCGTGAGTCGTCAACTCCCTCGACTTTCCAACGAAGCTTCAGTAATGGACGTAGATCCTTCGACTGCGCAAAGCCTCCGCTCAGGATGACGTCGTGGAGATTCTTGAGTGTTATCAAGGAGGAGCCGTGTCACAGGTGTTAGAGCGCAAGACCGCCATCGTCACCGGCAGCTCGTCCGGCATCGGGAAAGCCATCGCCGAGCGCTTCGGGCGCGAGGGCGCGACGGTCTACGTCACCGCCGACAAGAATATCGAGGGCGGTGAGGCGACGGCTGCAACGATTCGCGACGACGGGGGCAGCGCGACCTTCGTCCAGTGCGACGTCTCCGATCCTGGACAGTTCGAAGCGCTGATCGACCGCGCCGCCGAAGAGACCGGCCGGCTCGATGTGCTGGTCAACAATGCCGGTATCGGAGATGGACGGAATGCCGAGGCCACGACGGTCGAGGCCTTCAATCGCGTCCTCGCCGTCAATCTCTCGGGTCCGTTCTACGGCGCGAAGTTTGCGATTCCCCAAATGCGGAAGCAGGGCGGCGGCGCGATCATCAACGTCGCCTCGGTCTATGGATTGATCGGCGCTCCGGGTGTCACCGCGTACGCCGCGTCGAAAGGCGGACTGGTGATGCTGACGAAGCAGATGGCGGTCGATTACGCCGGCGAGAACATCCGGATCAACGCTATCTGCCCCGGCTTTGTCGACACCGATCTCGGCGGCCGCCGGGCCGCGATGCCTCCCGACCAGCGGGCCGAGGCCCAGGCGCTCCGCGAGCGGCGCGCCGCTCTCCAGCCCATCGGCCGCCAGGCCCAGACCGAGGAGATGGCCGGTCTCGCTCTGTACCTCGCCAGCGACGAAGCCAGCTTCATGCACGGCGCCGTCATCCCGATCGACGGCGGCGCGACTGTGCTGCAGAACTGGGGCAGTTTAGGGAACAGGGAATAGGGAACAGAGGAAAACCGTCGAAGAGACCCCTCGGTTCCGAGGGAGGGGACAGGGGAGGAAATCCTCTCAGGCTGCAACCGCTCCCGTGATGCGCGCCAGGTTCTCCGGGGCATAGAACTCGGCCAGTGAGACGGTGCCGTCGGCAGTGCCAATGAACTGATCGATAGCATCCTGGTTACCGATGAACGAGCCGAGGAGTTGCTGCATCTCCGGTGGGGGCGGCTGCATCGCCGCGAATTCGCAGGTCATCTCGAAGAGCGGCATGCTCGCTTCATTATGCCGACGCTCGTACTCGGCAAGTGCGATTTCCATCGGTCGCAGTCCATTGAAAACATCGCTGAGCGCTTCAGCCAGCAGGGCCGCGTCGCTGAAGGCATCGCTAATGCCCTGAGCGAGAATAGGATCCTTGTGACTGAGAGCATCGCCAGCCAGCGCCCAGCCTGGCCCATATGCCTTGCGTTGGAAGTTCGGCAGGTCGACCGTGCCAGTGAAGCGCTCTGCCCGTTGCCCGCACCGCTCTGCGAGTTCGGGCGCCATCTCGAGCGTCTGCAGGAAATTCCTTCGATGTTCGCCCGAAAGGCTGGAACTCCTCACGCGGCCATTCGACGAGCACCACCGTCAGATCATCGTTCGTGGGAAAGGTGATCGCGAAGCGTCCCGGACGCGGGTACAGCGTGACGCGGTCGGTCGGCACGCCACTGAAGTAACTGTAGTAGGCGCAACAGAAGGTGCCACGGTCGATGATCGTCGGGACGCCTACAGCCTTCGCCACATCCGAATGGCGGCCATCGGCGCCGATCACGATGCGGGCACGTTCTGTGACTTCACGGCCGCCCCGTTCGTGGCCCCGGATGCCGGTCACAATGCCGTCTTCGAACAGTACTTCACCGACGGTGAAGTGCTCTCGTAGCTCTGCACCGGCCGCAACAGCCGCGTCAACCAGAATGGTGTCGAGAACCTTGCGTCGCGGCGCGACGAGAAATCGAACGCCGTCGACTCCAGGTGACGATCCCGACAACGAGAACGGCCCGAAGTTGAGTTCCTGCGTGTGGACCGGTGGGCAATTGGAGACCAGGACGCTGTCGAGCAGACCCCATTCCTTGAGCTTCGCAGTGGCAGGTGGTTTCAATCCGTGCGTCGACATGATGTCGCTCGGAAAGGAGCCTTTATCGACCAGTAACACCTTGTGCCCTTGCCGTGCCAAGAGCATCGCCAGTGGAGAACCGGCGCAGCGCGCGCCGACAATGATCGCGTCGTACATCGTGTTCGCTCCATTCTGCCTGCCGGGCGTCAGGCCCGTGCAATGAGATAGGTGAATTCGCTCTCGAGGTGATAGCTGTCGTCTTCTCTTCGGAAGGGGGCGACGGCGGCGGTGATCGCTTCGCGCACGCGTGCTTCTCCGGCGACTTCGAGTGCCGGGGTCATCACGCCCGCCGACAGTGTGCAGCGCAGCAGCATCTCGAGGTCTGGAAAATCCCAGGCGTCGGTGAGCGAATCACCGTGGCGCGGTTGCAGTCCGGCCCGACGGGCGAGTGCCGCCAGGGCGCCATCCTCCGAGAGTGCGAATGGCCCGGGTGCTCCCGGTGGAGCCGGTGGCAGCAAGGCTGCGACGGCGCGCATGATCGCAGCCATGTCGACGTGCGCAGGCCGACCCCAGGTCGTGATCATGATGGATCCACCCGTCCGGGTGACCCGGCGTGCTTCGACGAGGGCGTGGACCGGATCGGCTGCGTACTGGAACGAGTTGAAACCGGTTACAACGTCGAACGTATCGTCCGGATACGGCAGTGCTTCCATCTCGCCCTGCACGAACTGCGCCTGAGGGACGCGTTTGCGGCCGTACGCGACGAACTCCGGAACCGCGTCCAGGCCGTGGACCTCAGCGCCGCGATCGGCTGCGATTGCAGCGGCGACGCCCGAGCCGCAACCGATGTCCAGCAGACGCACGCCGGGTCCGACCTCGAGTTGCTCGAGCACTTGGGTGAAATAGGCGCTCATCAACCCTTCCGCGTGCTCGGCCCAGTCTTGCGCTGCCCGGCCCCAGAGTTGCGCCTGTCGTCGTGCAGAACCAGTTGTCGTTGCTCCTGCTTCGACCATATCCTGCTCTTCCTTTCGCGTAGAGATTGAAGACTCTGGGATGACGATAGGAGAGACAGCGTTCTGGGAGCGTTCCGGCAGCGTTCCATCATGGAGCGTTCGAGCGTGAGATAGATCAGGACGTGGAGGCGAGGGCGAGGGCGTCGCTTATATCCGGCGCATCGCTGCGTTCCGGATAGCTCTCGATCAGAGCGTTGAGCGCCGCGCGAAGTCCGTCGTTTTCCTCTGCTGAGCATCCGGTCGCGAGACGGTAGCGGAGATGATCGCGGAGGGCACGCAATTCGAAGAGCTTCGCATGTTGAGCGCGGGCAATGTGTCGCGCTATTTCGTAGTCGTCTTCGATCTCTGCGTTCGAGATGTCGAACTGCGCCAAAAAGCCAGCCCGCAGGCGGTGTGCTTCCGCATCCCACACCGACGCGGATCTGGTTGAGTGCAGGAGTCGGTCGGCTGCCTCGAGGCCGATAGCGGGCTCAGTGGCGACCGCACAAGCTTCGAGCAATACACGTGCGTAGAATACCGCCTGCCCGGGCATCTGGTACTGGTATTCAGGATCATTCATCATCTGCTGGATATGCGTGATGCCCTGCGCGCTATGGCCATCCAGTACTTGTAGATATCCGGTGAATACCTCCGCCCCGCGAATGTGGACTGTGTCGTCCGCACTCTGTTCCTCCACGAGTTCGTCAATGAATGCCCTGAGGGTCCGAATATCCCGCATCTCGAGGGCAAGCAACGCGCCAAAGATGAGCGTAACCGCGCGCATAGCTGGGTCGGGGAATCCAGAACTTACCGCCAGGGCTGTATCGCGAGCCCGGACCGCCGACATGGGCAAGCCAAGAAACCAGCAGGTACACGCGAGACGCATCAGGCATGTCGATTCAGGGTCGTGACCATAGCGCAGGAGATGGATCGGGCGATCGGCGGGACGTACTCGATTGGCCCCTTCCTCAAGATATCGTTGTGCATTCTTGAGATCGCCTTTCCAGAACGCGGCGATGCCGAGCACGTAGTCGGCCTGGGTAAGCAACACGGAGTCTTCGTCGCCTTGCCCGTATCGCAAAAGTTGTGCGCCGAATTCCTGGGCTGTTTGGAAGTCGTTGCGGGCTAGCGCGGATACGGCGAGGGAGCGTAGCAGTGGCGGCTCTGGCTCGATCCCGAGTTGTTGCGTAATGCTCAGGGCCCGCTCGTGGATTTCGACCACCCGCCGCGAACGATAGCCTTCGGTAGCGACGAGCGCCGCCGGAAGCGCTGTGAGGATCTCGAGTTCGCGTTTCTGACGCTCCGGTGTGGCATTGAGTGTGTTGAGCAGTTTCAGCGCTCGTTCAAGCAGGAGGGCAGCATCGGCGCTGGCGTGCCTGTGCCGCGCTGTCTCTGCCGCCAGGATGAGCCAGGCGACGGCCTGCTCAGTTCGCCCCGCGTGTTCGTAGTGTGCCGCGAGGAGACCACTGACCGCTTCAAGATGGCCGGCATTGAGTTGTTCCAGAACCTGCGCGATCTGGATGTGGATATGCCGGCGCTGGACTGGACTAAGATTGAGGTAGGCGACCTCGCGGATCTTGTCATGGGTGAAGTCATAGCCATCTGCGCCGTGCTCCCGAATGATGCGCCGCCGCCAGAGCTCATCCAGGCCCCGGATCAGTGTCTCGTCGTCGAGATCGCTCGCGCCGCCGAGGACGTCGGTCGAGAATGCGCGGCCGATTGCGGCCGCAATGCCGATCAGCTCACCGGCAAATTCCGAAAGCTGTGCGAGGCGCGACTCGATCACCGCTTGTACGCGCGGACTCATCCAACCCCCGGGCTCGAACGACTCGATCCAGCCGGCCCGCAGTGCCTCGACGATGAACAGCGGGTTGCCTTCGGTCTCCCGAAAGAGGCGATCCGCTGCGAACTCTCCCGATGAACGCCCCGACAGTCTTTCTGCCAGCGCAATCGTCTCTTCACGCGTGAGACGTTCCAGTTCGATCTCGGCGAGGCGATCGATGGTGCGCAGTCCGGTCAGTAGATCGTTCAATGGATGCCGGGCGTCGACCTCCTCACGTCTGGCCGTCGCGGCGACGAGTAAGCGGGCCTGTGGGCCGGATCGCAACAGAAAGTGTAGGAACTGGAGTGTCTCTCGGTCGCTCCAATGGATGTCATCGATGATGAGCAGGAGTGGCATGCTGGGAGCGGATAGTGCCCCGGCCAGTGCGGTGAACTGGCGTTGCCTTTGATCGCTCTCGGAGAACAGCAATGGAGACGGGAGATCGGGGTGCTCGTCATATATCTCGGGCAGCAAGCGTGTCAGGATGGAGAGTGTCGTCTGGTCCAGGCGTCCGCGACGCATCCTGACACCATCGGAACGCAACCAGTCGACAATCGGTCCGTAGGAGATCGCGCCCTCGGCGGCGTACGAGCGCGCTTCAGCCACGAGCGCCCCGCGTTGCTCGCACCAGGCGCGGAAATCTTCGACCAGACGGGTCTTTCCAATACCGGCTTCGCCGCTTATCAGGACGAATCTCGGCGAGCCATGCTCGGCTGCGTGCCAGCAGGTCGTTAGCTGCTCCCATTCGCTCGCCCGGCCAACAAGTGGGGATCGCACCTGGGCGCGCGGTGCTTGCTGAGGCGGATGCTCGGTTTCGCTCGCCAGCAGGGCCTCATAGGCTTCCCGGGTCGCGCGCGATGGCTCGACGCCCAGTTCACGCTCCAGGGTCGTTGCGCATTCGTGGTAGACGCGTACCGCCCGGGCCCGGTCGCCGTTCGCGTTGTGCAGGCGCATCAACAACCGGTAGCTCTCCTCGTACAGCGGATCGTAGCGCTGTATCTGGCCGGCATAGGCGATGGCCCGCGCATAGGCGCCCGTGCTTTCCAGCGCTCTAGTCAAGCGCTCGAGTGTCAGGAGATAGTGCTGGCGCAGCCTGTCACGCTCGTCGACGAGCCATTCGTCGTAGTGACCTGCGAGCAGGTCGCCCCGATAGAGCTCGATGGCAGCCTGGCCATCGGATGTGTTGACGGCGCGCTCGAACTCGGCGACATCGAGCCAGAACGGCGCATCTGCGCGCCATTGGAGCGTGCGTGGTGTCACATCGATAAAGCGCTCGGAGTCCGGTATTAGCCCGCGGAGCGTATGCAGCAGATGACGCAGATTGGTCCTGGCCTGCGCCTCGCTCGAATCCGGCCAGAGCCGGAAAGCGGTCGTCTGTCGCTGTTGCGGGCCATCCCGGTTCAGGAGGAGATAGGCGAGGAGCGATACGGCGCGTGAGGACTCGAACGGTGCGAGCACCGTATCCCCTAAGCGTAGCTCGAGGTCGCCGAACAATCGAATGTGCAGTGTAGGATGTTCCACAGCGCCGCCGTTTCAGCGTCACTCACCGCGTCCCGATATATCGATGAGGTCACTGGAGTGTGCGCGGTGGAAGGGCAGGGTGTCAACAGCTGTTGCCACCTCTCGTTGCGGGATCCGGGTTTGCCGGTTCGAAGCTCTTGATGCTCCTGAATCCCGGGACTCCTGCGCCAGAGGGTCTTTCGTAAATGCTCTCGGATGTGATAGGCGAGCCATGGGAGATTGAGATCCTCCATGGCTCGCTTTGACGTTGCCTGAATTCTGACCGCGATGCGGCCTGATTTAGACTGAGCGGCGCCAATCCTTGATGTTCCAGACATCGGTCGCGAATGCCGAGGGTTCGTAGCCGGCGAGGCTGTTGCTGGCGGCCGCGACGGAGTTGGTTGAAACCAGGCCGATATCGGCGACATCGTCGACGACGAGTTGCTGCATCTCCCGGAAGGTCGCGTAGTACGTGTCGGCCTCGACCTCCGTTTCGACCCGGGCATAGAGATCGTTGAACTCCTGATTCTGGTAGCGGCCGAAGTTGCGGCCGGACCAGCCGTTCTCCTGCTGGGCGATCTGGGTCAGAGGATCGATCGAGAGGTAGCGTACATACCACCGCAATGGATACAGTGCGGCAGAGTTCCGCTCCAGTCCGAAGTCGAAGTAGAGATGCTGGAACGAGTCGATGTTCGAGGCGTCGAAGTAGACGCTCGCCTCGATCGCCGCGATCTCGAGCTCGATGCCGAGTTCGGCGAATGATTCCTTCATGATCTCCTGCTCCTTCTGGCGCAGGCTGTTGAGCGACGCGGACGAGACCCAGCGCATCTCGCGGCCGTTCAGTTCCCGTATGCCGCCATCGTTGGGAGATGCACCGGCCTCGTCGAGCAAGGCATTCGCCGCCTCGATGTCGTACTCCCAGGTGATGCCGTCCGGCATTGCCTGGGGACTCTCGTTCATCGTGTAGCCCGTGGCCGTGCCCGCCGCTCCGTAGAGCTCGTTCGCGATGTCGTCGCGCGGGATTGCCAGCGCGATGGCCTGGCGTACTCGTAGATCGCTGAGGTGCGGGTGCGGGACGTCGCGATGCGACTTCTGGCCATCCAGCTCGGTTTCGGGGTCGGAGTGGTTGATCACAAGTTTCTCGGTGCCGGCGCCGGGCCAGGACACGAGCACGCCTTCGCCGCCGGATTCGAGCGACTCCAGGATGGCCGCTTCGACCTGGAGATTCCAGGCCCAGTCGGCCTCGCCGGATTGCATGACGGCACGAGCCGCGCTCACCGCGTCGCCGCCGCCTTTGAGCTCGACCCGGTCGAAGTAGGGCTTGCCCGGGTCCCAGTAATCCTGATGGATCTCGTAGATCACGACGTCGCCGGGGTTGAATTCGACCACTTTGAAGGGGCCGGTCCCGATCGGCATCAGGTTGAATGGCGCGAACTCGGCATCGGTTCCGATCGAATCCCGGAGAATGTGCTCCGGCAGGATCGTTCCGGACGCGCCGACGAACGGATTGAACCAGGCCGCGACTGGATTTTTGAAGTTGATCTGTACGGTGTAGTCGTCGAGCGCTTCGACGGTGTCGATGTCGGAATAGAAGCCGAGCGTCGTCGCGTTCGTCGCCGGATCGCTCAGATACTCGAAGGTAAAGACGACGTCGTCGGCGGTAAAGGGCTCGCCGTCGTGCCAGACGACGCCCTCGCGAAGTTTCCAGGTGACGCTGGACTGATCCTCGGCGACGCTGCCGGCTTCTTTGCTCGGGATCTCGGCCGCCAGGAACGGGATCAGCTCGCCGTCAGTGTTGTAATCGGCAAGCGGCTCCATGCAGATCCGGATCGCGCCAATGTCCTTGCCGGCGACCGACAGGTGACCGTTGAGCACGACCGGTGCCTGCCACCAGAGGATGTTGAGCGGGCCACCGCCGCCACGCTCGCCGGTATCTCCGGAGTCACTGTCCGATTCCTCTTCCGTTGCCGTTGGGTCGCCATCACCGGCCGGCTCTGTTCCGGTCGAGTCATCGCCAGGTTCGTCAGTGGCTTCGTCGTTGGCTGCAGTGGCGGTAGGAGCCGGTTCATCGCCGGCACTGGTTGCCGTGGCGTCCTGGGTATCGCCGGTATCATCGTCGTCATCCCCGCCGCAGGCGGCGAGCAACCCGGCAATGACCGGCGCGGTAAGGCCAAGTGCCAGCGCTCTACGGAGCACATCGCGTCGCGAAAGATCCTGTGAGCGAGCTGCGTTCATAAGTTCCTCAAGCGAGTTCAACATGCTAAAGTCGCCTCCAGTTCACGAAATGTTATCGGTCACGTGACCGATAACAAGCTATCATCTCTATTGACGGTTGGTCAACCACGCGGCAACAGTTGTCGTGTGCCAATGGCCGGTGAACCCCGGGAGAAAGTGAGGACAGATGGCAAGCATGATCGTTTGTCCGGAGGCGCTTGCCGCCGAAGCCGGCGCGGAGGTTTTTGCGGCAGGTGGTAATGCCGTCGATGCCGCAGTGTCGACGGCCTTTGTCCAGGGCGTCGTCAATCCTTTTGCGACCGGCATCGGGGGATTTGCCCTGCTCTACGTTCACTCAGGCACAACCGGCCAGGGGGTGGTCATGAATGGCGGCGTTGCCATCGGATCGCGGCCGCAGCCTGCGGGCTGGATTGACGAATTCGTCGGGCGGTCCGAAACCGTTGGCCGGTTTATCCTGTCATCGGAAGCGAACCAGGTAGGCCACTATTCGATCATGGTTCCCGGTTTTGTGCGCTGCTGCTGGGATGCGTACGTGCGGTTCGGCAGCGGCAGCTCAGTTGGTCCGAACTCTTGCAGCCAGCCGTGAGGTTGGCCCGCAAAGGTTTCGAAATCTCCCCGTATGTTGATCCATCGGCAAAAACGGGAACGGCTCCGCGGGATAGCGACCGCAACCCCGGCTATCCTTCAATCATGGAGAAGCTTCGGGCGACGCCGGCGGCTGGAGCGATCTACCTCAAGGATGGAGAGGATCTCTACACAGCCGGTGACTGGCTGGTGCAGGAAAGGCTGGCGGATACTCTCCAGCAGTTGGCGGATGCCGGCGGTCTGGACTTCTACGACGGCGACATCGGCCAGAGCATCGCGGGCTATCTCGAATCCCATGAAGGATTCATTTCCGCTGACGATCTACGGAATTACAGAATCGACGATCTCGAGCCGCTGTTCGGCGAGTATCGCGGGTTTCAGGTGGCGTCGACGCCGGCCGGAAGCGGCGCCCACCTCATCGAGATGCTTCAGATCCTGGATCATCTTGATCCGGCAGAACTCGACCACAATAGCCCCGGGTATATCGACACGGTCAGCCGGGTCTTCCGAGCTACGTTCGCCGACAACGTCGCACTCAAATGCATGGATTTCCGCGAAGCGGCACCGCTTGAGCGCGACATCATCGCGCTGGAACGCGCGGCCGCCTGGGCTGAGCGGATTGCCGGTGGGGACCGCGTCGTTGTCCGCAGCGGCGAGGCGGTCAGCGGTACGACGCATCTCAGCGCTATCGACGAGCAGGGCAACGTCGTAACATTTACCCATTCGGTCGGAGCGCTCGGTGGATCTGGTGTTGTTGCGCCAGAGCTCGGGTTCATGTTCAATGATTTCCTGGGTCATTTTAACCCGTTGCCCGGGCATGCCAATTCGATTTCGCCGGGCAAGAAGATGGTCGGCGGAGCGCCGGCGATCCTCTTCAGGGATGGCCAGCCCCATATCATCATTGGCGCGCCGGGCGGAAGCCGTATCCTGACCGCGATGACCCAGACGATCGTGAATGCGATCGACCACAAGATGGATCTGGAACGCGCGGTATCGGTTCTGCGCTTCCACAGCGAAGAGGATCAGTTGATATTCGTCGAGCCGGAACTGGAGGCGTTGGTTGCCGGTCCGCTCGCGGATATGGGCAACGAGGTGCAACCCAGTAGCTATATGTCGCGGGTGCAGGCGATTCGGGTCGGCGGAGACGGCGAACTCGAAGCGGGTTCGGACCCGCGTGCGGAAATCGGGATCGGGAGGCATCCATAGCCGGGTGCTGATATTCCACGACACAATGAAAACGGGATGAAATGATCGATGACGGGCTGTCCGGGCGACCGCCGACTTTGCGGGACGTTGCCGAACGGGCTGGAGTCTCGCGCCAGACCGTTTCCCGCGTCATCAATGACAAGGGAGAGATCGCCGACTCTACCCGCGAGCGCGTCCTCGCAGTCATCCAGGATCTCGGCTACCAGCCCAATTCATTTGCCCGGAGTCTGGCAACCAATACATCGATGGTTATCGGGCTCGTTGTCCCGACGATCAATCATCCTTTCTTCGCCGAGATCACGCGAGGCGTCGAAGATGAAGCTAACCGGCTCGGGTATAGCGTGTTTCTCTGCACTGCCGGCGGGAGCCAGGAGCGTGAGAGACGGGCTATCGAGCGCCTTCGCGGTCATCGGGTCGCTGGCCTCGTTACGTTCAATTCCCATCTGGACGACGAGACGTTTTCCAGGGCCCATCAGGCGATCTGCCCGGTCGTGCAGGTCAATCGCGAGGTGCCCGGTCAGCGAGGGCTCGTGATCTGGCCCGGCTACGAAGAAGGCGGCACACTCGCGACCCGGCATCTCATTGGCCTCGGGCGCCGTACGATCGGCTATATCGGTTTCTCTCATGACAGCAATCTAGATGCCGACAAGTACGAGGGATACCGTCGAGCGCATTTCGAGGCCGATCTGGAACTCGATCCGCGTCTCGTCCTCCGACGCGCACCATCGCAACAGAGCCGTCCACTCGAGCGGCTAGCCCGGGCAGGCTATGAAGCGCTCGAGATCATGCTGCGGCAGAATCACAATCTGGATGCAGTCTTCGCATCGAACGATCTCACGGCGATTGGAGCCATCCAGTTCGCCCGCGCCCATGGAATCAAGATCCCGGATGACCTCGCGCTGATCGGCTTTGGCGGATCGAACATCGGCGCATTGACCGCGCCGACACTTTCGACAATCGCGATGCCGCTTCAGTCGATGGGCGAATGTGCCGTCAGGATGATCGTTGATGAGATCAAGAGGAAGGAACGGACAACTTCGACCGTTGACTCGCCTCCGGAACTCATCGTTCGCGAGTCCACTGGCGGCATGAGCGGCGATGGCAGGGTCTCGCTCGGTATCTGGGATGATGACAGGGTCGAAGCCGGTTGAGCTAGGAGCCGCCTATGGAGCGGATACTGCCCTGAACCGGCCGTTTCGATGTGCCAGACGTCCCGCCGCGCAGGGCATATTCAATGGCGTCCGTCACCGGCATCGAGACGCCGGCTTCCCAGCAGGCAATGAATCTATCTCCGCCGAGGGATAACTCCGCCCGCTCGAGGTAGGGCCGGTTGAATTCGCGATCGTTTGGTTGGAGCGTTGTCCCGAGCTCGATCCGGATTCCCTCAGCCGCAGAAAAGAGCCGGACGGCACGCTCGTAATCCTCTCGGGCCGCCGCGATAGCAGCGAAGTGATCGAAGCTCCGGGCAACGCTCGCGTCGTTCCGGGAATCGACTCGCAGGCCCAGCGCTTCGGTCTGGAGCTCAATCGCCCGGTCGAGATCTCCCCGGGCGAAGGCGACGAGGCCAAGGTTGCTGAGGTTGATCGCGACGCTGTTCTGGTTGCCCAGCTCCCGCGAGGTTGACAGCGCTTCCTCCAGCAGCTCCGTCGCTCGATCCTGGTCGTCTTGCAGGTGGGCGATCAACCCGAGGTTGCCGAGCATGAAATGGGTATGCGTCTCATCCCCGATCTCGCGGAAGATGGCCAGCGCTCGTTCGTAGAGGTCGGTTGCGCGCTCGTAATCTTCCCCGGCGTCCGCGATCAGCCCGAGGTTGCCATAGGACCAGCCGATTCCCGCCTTATCCTCGAGCGCCTGGTAGATCCGCAGCCCCTCCTCTCCATAAGATCTGGCGGCGGCGTAATCACCGCGAAAGTAGCTGATGACCTCGATGCCCAGCAGGGCCTTGGCACGGGCAGCCGTTTCCGAGTCCCGATCGAGCGCCAGTGCCTGCTCGTACCAGCGTTGAGCTTCGGTGAACTGGGCCGCGTTGACCCAGAACCGCAACAGGGATCCGGCAATCCGCAGCGCAAGCTCCGACCTGCCCATCTCGATCGCCCATCCAAGCGCCGACCGGAAATTGTCATGCTCCTGAACGAGACTCGCCTGCCAGGCAGCCTGATCCGGGCTGTTGAGACCGGCGTCGGATTGAGCCGCCAGCTCGGCGCACCACTCCGCATGATGGGCGCGCACGTCGTCGCGCTCTTCCGACTGCGATAACCGGTCGAGACTGTATTCGCGGATCGTCTCGAGCATCCGGAAGCGGCTCGCCGGGATCCCCGTTCCGGCGGCGGGTTCGGATAGCCGCTGAACCAGATTCTTGTCGACCAGTGATGCCAGCGTGTCGAGCGTGTCAGCGCTTGCCCTCAGGCCCATGCGGTCGCTCAGGAACTCGGCGGCATCGAGGGTGAATCCGCCGGTGAATATCGACAACCAGCGGAATAACTGCTGCTCTTCCGGAGAGAGGATCTGGTAGCTCCAGTCGATCGCGGCCTGGAGGGTCCGTTGCCGGTCAGGGGCGTCGCGTGGCCCGCCGGTCAGCAACGGCAGGCTGCGATTGAGCCGTTGGAGCAGTTCGGCCGGAGTCAGGAGCCGCATCCGCGCCGCCGCCAGCTCGATCGCCAGAGGGAGCCCGTCGAGTCTGGTGACGATTCCGGCAACCGTTCCGGCGTTCTCGTCGGTCAGGGTGAAGCTGGGTTGCACCATCTCGGTTCGTTGGACGAATAGTTGCACCGCTGGCGCGTCGATGAGCGCATTGACCTGCGTCTCTCGCGTACTCGCCGGCAGTCCGAGCGGACTGACCCGGTATTCGCGTTCGATCCGGAGCCTGAGAATCTGGCGGCTGGTGACCAGCAGCTTGAGTTGCGGACAGCGCTCCGCGAGCGCGGCGATATCCGGGCCGGCATCGACGAGGTGTTCCATGTTGTCGAGCACCAGGAGCAGCGGCTCGTCTCCTATCGCTTCCGCCATCTCGTCGAGATCCTGAGGCTCGTTCTCGTCCGGTCCGGAGAGGACTCGGACGATCGCCGGCATCACCATGGTGGCTGCGGCGAGCGGTGTGAGGTCGACGAACGTCACCCCGCCGGCAAACGCAACCGCCGCCCGGCGGGCGGTTTCGATGGCCAGCCGCGTCTTTCCCACTCCTCCGGGTCCGGTCAGGATCAACAGGCGCGTTTCCGGTTGAAGCAGGATCGACGTCGTCGCGCTGATCTCGCGCTCGCGTCCGATGAAGGCGGTTGTCTGAACGGGCAAGCTGATCGGTGCCGGTTCCCGGTCTGCGGAATTGTCCGGTGCCTGCCGCCGGCTCGCGAGCGCAGCAAACGTGGCCCGTTCCGTGCCACTGAGACGCAGGCCGTGGGCGAGCATCTCGACCGTATCCCTGCGGGAGCGTTGCACGACGCCCCGTTCCAGGTCGCTGATCAGCCTGGCGCTTACTGCTGCCCGCTCTGCAAGGTCTTCCTGGGTCAGGTTCGCCGCCAGTCTCAGGCGCTTCAACAATCTTCCGAAGGCTGAAGGAACCGGCCGGACCGTCTGATTGCGTCGTTGGCTGGACGTGGCCACCGCTGGCGGCCTTTCCTCTCCGACATACCGAAGGTGAGTCTATGTGACGGGATAATATCACAGCCGCCCCCGGAAACTGTGACAGGAACTGTGAGTCTTCTGCGTGGAGTTCCCCGCCACTGCCTCCGATACTGGAATCGAACCGGGGGTGAAGAATCTGCCATTCGATCGGGAACTCTGCCACCCCGCTTGGAATGCGGTCGAGCGGCCATTCTCACCAAGGGTTGGGTGTCGGAATTCTGCCGGGTTCTGGTCCAGAACCGGATCGGAGGTTATCGCCGTGGCCAATCTCTCCAACGTATCCAGCCGGCCGGCAAGCTCTCCCGGCGGCGGGAGCCCCAAACCATGCTGAACGCATCGATCGTGCCCGCCTCGTGGCACTTCTACCTGCTGAGCGTCGGCGCGATGCTGGCGTTGGCCGGACTCGACTTCCTCGGGGCGATCTTCGCCAAGGAGTGGGCCGAGCGTCATCAGATTACCTTCTATATCGCGGGAGCCGCTGCCTTCCTGCTGCTCTTTGCCGTCTATGCGTTCAGCCTGAAATTCGCCGAACTCTCGACGGTAACCTTCGGCTGGATCGTCCTCCTGCAGGTCGGCATCATCCTGGTCGATACCCAGCGTTACGGTGTTGTGCTGCCGCCGGGTAAATGGGTCGCGGTAGCCGGTCTCTTGCTGCTCCAGGCCTATCTGATCATTACGCCGAACGGCGGCGACGTATGACAATCCAGATGCCCCGTTCCCTCCTCCGGGCCTGCTGGGACGCTCGACAGGCGCTCCACGATCATCGCCGTGCGCCGCTGCTCAATCTCCTGCGTGACGCGCGGGAACGCAACCTGACGTCCTTCTCCTGTCCGGGCCACAAGGGCGGCTCCGGTGCCGACCCGGAATTCGTGGAGCACCTCGGATCCGATCTCCTCGCCAGCGATCTCTGGCTGAACGCCGGTTCATTTTCCAGGGCACTGCGAGCGGCGGAGCGGCTCGGCGCGGACGCCTGGGGCGCGGAGCGGGCCTTCTACCTCGTGAACGGCTCGTCAAGCGGAAACCATGCCCTGCTTATGGCGGCGCTCGGGCCGGGCGATGAGATCGTCGTCGCCCGGGATATCCATGCCTCTCTGCTGACGGCGCTGATCCTGACCGGTGCCCGGCCGGTCTATGTGACGCCGCGATTCGACCCGGCAACCGGAATCAGTACCGGCATCCATCCTGCCGACGTCGCCATTACGCTCGACCGGCATCCCCGGGCGAAGCTCGTCGCACTGGTGCGGCCAAACTACTATGGAGCAACATCCGACCTGCCCGGGATCGTCCGGGAAGCTCACTCCCGCGGCGTGCCGGTTTATGTCGACGAGGCATGGGGGCCGCATCTGCACTTTCATCCGGCTCTGCCCGGTTCGGCAATGGCGTCCGGCGCGGACGCCGCCGTCACGAGCGCCCATAAGCTGCTCGGGAGCCTGTCGCAGGCATCGCTGCTCTTGCTTCGTGGCCCAAGGCTCGACCACGCGCGGGTTGCGACGGCCGTTGCCATGACCCAGACGACGAGCCCGCTGCTGCCGGTCCTCGTTTCGATCGATACCGCCAGGCGGCAGATGGCGCTGGACGGCGAACTGCTGGTCGAGCGAACGATCCATCTGTCCCACGATGCCCGCCGGCGTATCTCGCAACTGCCCGGAATCTCCGTCCTGGATGGTATCGAAGGGCTCGACCGGACCCGACTCGTCATCGACGTTCGTGGGCTCGGGCTGACCGGCTATGCCGCCGAGCGGCTGCTTCGAAACCGCCTCGGCATAGCGCCCGAGATGAGCGATCACATGAACGTCGTTTGTCTGATCTCCATCGGCGATACCCCGGAGAGTATCGAGCGGCTGGTTGGCGGGTTTGGCGAGCTGGTCGGGTATCGCAGATCCTCCGCCGCGCAGCCCCGACCGCACAATCGGTGCGCCCTAGGGCCGATTGTGGCCGGAGATCCGCAGTGCTTACTCCCCGGGAAGCCTTCTTCGGCCCAACCCGGCCGGTGCCGCTGACGAGTGCTTCGGGTGAGGTTGCTGCGGAGATGGTCGTTCCGTACCCGCCCGGCGTTCCGGTCATCGCTCCCGGTGAGCTGATTACCCCCGACAAGATCGATTACCTCCGTGAAGAGATCGCCCGTGGCGTCCACGTGCGCGGACCGGCGGATCCCGAGCTCTCGACCATCCGGGTCGTCGTCTGACCTGTGTCCTTTCAGCCACTCCAGAGAACTGTGGCCGCAACTGTGAGACGCCTTCATGGTGACTGTGGGCGGTTCTCCGCAGACTGAGATCGAGCGCCGGAGCATCCGGCGACGAGTCTCGCGGCTTACGCGGCGCAGGACGCGCCGGCGTCGCGAGGCATGACGGCACGGGATCGCAGTCGCCAGGGACGGAGACGACGATGATTTCACCTCACCCCTCCACGACCCGGAAGGTTGCCGAGGCTGCTCGCTGCGAGCGGCTGGCAACGGCAGGGCGTCATCGCTCTCCAAACCTGCTCCGGTTGTGTGCTCGCTCGATCGTCTGGTTCGTCAGAATGGCCGGTAACTTCGGGGGGCGCGCCGTGGCGCGCAGCCGGCAGAGTCTGACGCCACGCCCGGCGGTTCCAGCGGCAATCAATCCCGGATCCGTTCGCTCCCGTTCGCAAAGGTGAGCCGTTCTCGCGATACCCGGCTGCCATCGAGATACCACCGGTGATGCGGGCGGCTCGTGCGAATCGGGACGTCAATCCAGATCGATAGCTTGATGCCTGCTGGATAAGACTGGCGGGCGCCGTGGGGCCGGTTGGCCCGAGGAAGGAACCCCGAATTGATGACTCAAATGGGAATAGAAAACACAAGCGTCTTCAGGAGGCGCGGCGGCCGGCCGTTTGCCGTTGCCGGTGCGTTGCTTGCCGGTATGATCCTGGTCTTCAGCATCATCCATCAGGTGATGGCCGCCGCTCCGGCCAACAGCTACTTCCAATCAACCTGGCAGCGGACCGATGATCCTGTCTCGTCGGGGCTGGTCAGCCGTACCTGGATGTGGGGACCCGAGGGCTTCACCGGCGAGATGACCGAAGCTTACGCCGAGAGCCCGAATGGCGAGCGCACCGTTCAGTATTTCGACAAGAGCCGGATGGAGATCACCGACCCGTCGGCCACGTCCAGCTCTGTCTGGTACGTCACGAACGGCCTGCTTGTCGTCGAGCTGATCAGCGGCCGGATGCAGATTGGCGACGCCCAATTCGTGCAGCGCGGCCCGGCCGCCGTGAATGTCGCGGGCGACGCCGATGACCCGTCCGGCGTCCAGTATTCGACGCTGGCCGGACTGCTGGATGCCCCGGCGCTTGCCGATGGCGAGGCTATCACCCAGCGGCTCGACCGCACCGGAAACGTGACCTCCGATCCTACGCTCGCCGGCTTCGGCGTTACCGCCGCGTATCGGGTGACCGAGCCAGGCATCGACCACCAGGTCGCCAGTCCCTTCTGGGAGTTCATGAACTCCAGCGGCACGGTCTACGAGAATGGCGCGTACATCAATGCACCGATGTTCCTCAGCCCCTTCTACGCCACCGGCTATCCGATCACCGAGGCGTACTGGGCCGAGGTCAAAGTCGGAGGCACGTACCGGAATGTCTTGCTCCAGTGCTTCGAGCGCCGCTGCCTGACCTACACGCCGGACAATCCCGACGGCTGGCAGGTCGAAGCCGGGAACGTTGGCCAGCACTACTATGCCTGGCGCTACGGCCAGACGGCTGGGGAAGATCCCACTGAGGCCGGGACGGAACCGCCAACAGTGATCCCGTCCCCGACGACGACCGCGCCGCCAGGAGCGACCACCCAACCAACGGCGACGCTGGAGCCGTCACCGACAGCCACCCGGCCCGGAGACCCGACGGCGGAACCGACCCCGCCCCCGACCCAAGAGCCCTATCTCTTCGCCGGACAGTGGAGCGGGCCGGTCAATGAGGAGGCAGCGATCGATAGCGCCTACGCCATTGCGGTCGATGGTGAAGGGTATGTCTACGTCTCTGACTGGCAGGCCGGCCACATTCTGAAGTACGCGCCGAACGGCCGGCTCGTCACGATGTGGGGAACCTTCGGGACTGGAGAAGGTGAGTTCTCCAATCCGATGGGTATCGCGGTCGACGCCGATGGCAACGTCTATATCTCCGACTACAACAATAACCGTGTCCAGAAATTCAGCGCCGACGGCGAGTACCTGGATGAGTGGGGAACGCTCGACGGCGCGCGCGGCTCGGGGCCGGGCGACTTCGACGGCCCGCGAGGTATCGCGGTCGATCGTTCCGGTTCCGTCTACGTCGTGGATAGCAATAACTATCGGGTCCAGAAGTTCGATCGGGACGGCACCTATCTCGATGAGTGGGGTTCCGACGGCTCGGGCAACGGGCAGTTCACCACTCCGACGGGCATCGTCATCGATGACGACGACACGATCTACGTCAGCGACTATCTTCGCTGCCGGGTTCAGCTGTTTGACACCGGCGGCAACTACATCGACGAGATCGACACGGACACGACCGGCGGGACATGCTCGTTCCAGTTCGATGTTGGTCTCGCCGTCGATGCCGACGGAACGATCTACGTTGTCGACAGCGGCAAGGATCGGGTCCAGGCCTTCGACCGCGCCGGCAACCTGCTCGGCGCATTCGGGACGAACGGTTCGGGACCGGCAGAGTTCAGCCAGCCGATCGGTATCGCCATCGATGACCGGGGCCGGCTGTACGTTACTGACTTCGACAACGCCCGGGTTCAGGTATTCGACCGGAATCGCAACTACCTCGATGAGTGGGTCGACGCCCGACGCGGCTGGATCGCCGAATCGACGCTCGCCATGACGATGGACGCTGGCGGCAACATCTTCCTGGCCGACAATGTCTACGATCGCATCCAGGTCTTCGACTCCAGCGGCGCCTACATTCGCGAGTTTGGTGAGCCGGGGTCGGGGACCGGTCAGCTCGATGGAGTGATCGACATCGCCGCCAGTCTGGACGGCTACATCTACGCCGTCGATCCGCTCCATGACCGCGTGCTTAAGTTCCAACGAAACGGCAGCTATGTCACCGAGTGGACCGGTAGCCTCGATCAGCCCGTCGCGGTGGCGGTCGATCCGGACGGCAATGTCTACGTCGCCAATGCAGGAGACGACACGATCCGGAAGTTCGACAACTCGGGCGCCCCGCTCATCAGCTGGGGAGGATCCGGCGATGGCGAAGGTGAATTCAACGGTCCGGTCGACATCGCGATCCGGGGCAATCTCGTCCTGATCGTCGACCAGGACAACAATCGGGTCCAGGTATTCGACCGGGACGGCGTCTATCTGAGCCGGATTGGCCAGGCCGGTGACGGGAACGGCGAGTTCGCCGAACCGATGGGCGTCGCGATCGATTCCGATGGGAGTGTCTTCGTCGTCGATAGTGGCAACCATCGCGTTCAGAAGTTCTCGTCCAGCGGCGAGTATCTGACGCAGTTCGGTTCCTCCGGCTCCGGCGACGGTTTCCTCAGTTATCCCACCCGGATCGAAGTCGATCAGCACCGCACCGTCTTCGTCCTCGACACCGGCAACCAGCGTATCGAGCTTTTCAGCCGCCTGTCTGATCGCCTGTAGCTTCCCGTCCATCACGCCAACCAGCTTCCGTTTCAACCGAGACGGGGGCCGGTTGGCGTACTCGGAGCTTCGGATGCGCTACGCTCTGGACAACACGATTGCCGGTCGGGACGACGCGAGGGAGGCGGAAATGGCAGCCGGAGATTCGAACCGGGAGATGCTCCGACAACTGTTCGATTCGATCGGTCTGGAACTCTCGGACCGGGACCTCGCAATCGCCAGCGGGTTGCATGTCAGCTTCGCCGCCCAGCGTGCCCGGCTGGCCGGAGCCGCGCGGCCGGATACCGAGCCGATGATCGTTCCGGATTTCGAGCGAGTAGCCGCCGATCGACGGGAGGAGGACTGATGGATTCCCTGTCCAGGGACATCGCGTTTCTTTCGATCGCCGAGCTGGTCGACGAGCTCGAACAGGGCAGCCTGTCGTCGGTCGACGTCACCCGCGCCCAGCTTGCGCGTATCGAGGACCACGACGAAGCGCTCAACGCCTACATCACCGTCCTGGCTGAAGCCGCCCTGGAACAAGCGGCGGCGGCGGATAGGGCTCGCTCGGAAGGCCGGTCTGGCCCGCTGCTCGGGGTGCCTATCGCCTTGAAGGATCTCTTCCATACGGCTGGGGTCCGGACGACGGCCGGATCGAAGGTGCTCGCGGACTGGGTTCCGGACAGCGACGGAACGGTTGTCCGGTTGCTGGACGCTGCCGGCGCCGTGACGCTCGGCAAGACAAATATGATGGAGTTCGCCTACGGCTATCCGCACCCGGATTACGGCGAGTCCCGCAATCCCTGGGCGCTCGATCGCACGGCCGGCGGCTCTAGCGGCGGTTCGGCTGCCGCGGTCGCGGCTGGTCTGGCTTATGCCGGGATGGGGAGCGATACCGGCGGCTCGATCCGCAGTCCGGCGGCCTACACGTCGCTCGTCGGGCTGAAGCCGACCTACGGGCTCGTTAGCCGGGCCGGCGTCGTCCCGCTCTGCTGGTCGCTGGACCACGCCGGTCCACTGGCGCGAACGGCACGCGATGCGGCGATCATCCTCGACGCGATTGCCGGATACGATGCCGCCGATCCCGCGTCGGCCCGGGTGACGGTCGCCGGAGCGGCGGACAGCCTGGACGATCCGGTGGCTGGTATGCGAGTCGCCGTGATCGAGGATCTCTTCGAGCGGTTCGTCGAGCCGGAGGTCCGAACCGTTGCCCGGGCGGCGGTCTCAACCCTCGAAGAGCTCGGTATCGGGGTCGAATCGGTGCGCCTGCCATCGGTCTCGCTCGTCGGGCCGGCGATCATGCCGATCATTCAGGCCGAGGCGACGAGCTACCACTGGGAGACGCTGCGGGACCGGCCGGAGGATTTTGGCCCGGTCATCCGCGCCAACCTCAATCTCGGCGCGTCGGTGCTGGCGAAGGACTATCTCGACGCCCAGCGGGTGCGCCGCCAGCTTCACGACGAGGTCGAGCGGTTGCTCGAGAGCTACGATGCGCTGGTCTTCCCGACCCAGCCGATCGTCGCTCCGCCACTCGAGGCCTACAGCATGCCGGAGATGCCGGAAGGCGACGTTCTTGACATGGAGATCGGCCATACCGGCTGGGCCAACCTGACCGGTCATCCCGCCGTTTCGGTGCCTTGCGGGTTCACCGGGGACGATCTTCCGGTTGGCCTCCAGTTCACTGGCAGGCTTTTCGACGACGCGACGGCGCTGCGTCTGGCGCATCACTACCAGCAGGCCACCGACTGGCACGAGCGGCATCCCGATCTGGCCTCCTGATTCCCGGTGGCCTACCATCCGAATTGATGTCTCGTGCCGCCATACTCTTTGCGTTGGTGGAGGCGTGAACGGTTCGCCGTGCCTCCGGGCTCTTCCTGCCAGGCGCATCTTGGAACTGTGTCAGATACGTCTGTTATGGCGACGGAGATTCGGGACGGCTGCGAATTTCCTCTGATGCGACTCACTATTTCCGTCGGGCATGCTTGGTGGAAATCATGTCAGCTACATCCTGAAAGGCGGACACCATGCCCAGTACGCTACTCGTTGGAACCGAAGATGGCCTCTATGCCCTCGACGCCAATGGCGCCGACCGGCGATTGCCGGGGCGGTCGGTTTCGAACCTCGTTCCATCCGATGATGGCGGCTGGTGGGCGATCCTCGACCGCCGCTTCGTCGTCCGCTCCGCCGATGCCGTCGAATGGCACGAGGTGGCCGGATTCCACGATGTCGAAGTCGCCAGTATCGCGCCCGATAGGGAGACCGTCTGGATCGGGACCTTCCCGCCCCACGTTTACCGTCTGGTCGGCGATCGGGTCGAGCGAATCGAGGCGTTCGAGGAGGTCGCGGGCAAGGAGAGCTGGTTCACTCCCTGGGGCGGGCCGCCGGAGACTCGCTCGCTCGCAGTCAACCCTGATGGGATGGTCTTCGCCAATGTCCACGTCGGCGGGATTCCTCTCTCGTCCGACGGAGGCGCGAGCTGGCAACCGACAATCGACGTACAGACCGACGTTCATCAGGTGCTCGTCCATCCGGATGACGCCGAGCTTATCCTTGCGGCGAGCGCTCGCGGCCTCGCTGTCTCTCGCGACGGCGGCAACAGCTGGGAGGTTTACCGGGAGGGCGTCCATGGCCACTACATGTCAGCCGTCGCCGTATCCGGCTCGACCGCCTTCGTGACCAGCTCGACCGGATCGTCGTCGAACGCCCGCTCGGCGATCTATCGTATCGATCTCGACAACCCTGAACGCTTCGAGCGGGCCGGAGAGGGCCTGCCGGAGTGGTTTGACGGCAACATCAATACCTTCTGCCTCGACGCTAGAGACAACGACGTCGCCTTTGGCACGCGGGACGGCGATGTCTTCACGGCCAGAGTGGACGAGCTGGTCTGGAGGCACGTTGCAGACGACCTCCCTCCGGTGCAGTCGGTCCGGCTCCGGCAACTGGCGATCACTCAGTGAAGCTGGGCGTCCACCTGCGGCCGACAGACGACACGATCGATATTCGCGACCTCGCTCCGGCTGTCGAAGAGGCGGGTTTCGAGTCGCTCTGGGTTTCCGAGCACAGCCATATCCCGGTTGCGACCGCTTCGCAGTGGCCGGGCGGCGAGGGCATGCCTCGCTTCATGAGCCGATTCCTTGACCCGTTCATATCGCTCGCCCGGGCCGCCGCCGTCACCGAACGGATCATGCTCGGCACCGGGATCGTCCTCCTGCCACAGCGGGACACGATTCAGGTGGCGAAAGAAGTTTCGACCCTCGATTACCAGTCAGGCGGGCGTATCCTGCTTGGTGTCGGTGCGGGCTGGAATCGCGAGGAGATGGAGAATCACGGTGTCGATTTCGGCAGGCGCTTCGGCAAGATGCGCGAGCAGGTCCTCGCCATCAAGGCGATCTGGACCGAAGATGAGCCCGAGTACCACGGCCGGCAGGTCCGGTTCGATCCGATCCAGATATGGCCGAAGCCGGTCCAGCAGCCGCGTCTGCCGATCCTGATCGGCGGTGAAGGGCCGACGGTCCTCGATCGCGTCATTCAATATGGCGACGGATGGATTCCGAACGATTATCCCGAGTTGCCGGATCGGGCCGCTGAGCTGGCTGCGCGGCTCCGGGAATCCGGGCGAGATCCGCTGCCAGTCACGGCGTTTGCGGTCGAGCCCGATCCTCAGCACATCGAACGGCTGGCCGGGGCGGGTATCGAGCGTTGCGTGTTCAATCTGTCCCAGGCCGGCGCCAGAGAGGTGCTTGCCGAGGTTGAAGCTCTTGCCGGGCTAACGACCTGACGATTTTGCCGTAGGAATGGCCAAACCACCCCCGACGTGTGCCCTGGTGGTGTCCCTTTATACATGGATACGCCGGATTAACTTCCTATCATTGAAACTGAAAGTAAAAACGAATTGAAGGAATTCAACATGCGTATAGGTGGCGGAATACTGGCACTGATCGTGATCGTCTTGCTTCTGATCCTACTCTTGTAATCATTCGATTAATCAGGTTCACAACGTGATAGACGGAGTGCGCTCCTCTGGGAGCGCACTTTTGCGTGCATCGTCGTCAATGGAATGGCTGCTGCGGTGCGGATAATCGAGATCGAGGGAATCAGCAGGTGAATAATCGCTTCAACCGCGTGAAGGAAGTCGTTGTTGGGGCTGTCGTGGATGCGAGGGATGATAATCTCCTGCACTGGGCAGCCGCCATAGCCTATTATGCGGCGCTCTCGTTCGCGCCGCTTCTCCTGGTCATCATGATCGCCGCGTCATTTTTTACCGACGTGAACTGGGCGGCGAACCGTCTATCGAGCGTCCTCGGCAACTTCCTGCCCGACGAGAGCCAGGGGCGGTTGCGTGATTTCGTCTCGAACGCCGTTCAATCGCGAAACCGTATCGGTTTCTTCTCGACGATCGCCTTCCTCTATACCGGAACCCGGGTCTTTGCGTCGCTCACTCGTGCCCTCCACGTGATCTACGACCAGGAGTCGGAGCACCATTTCCTTCGCGAGATCGGCGTCCAGCTCATCATGCTGCTGACGATTGGCGCTGCATTTCTACTGGCGCTCAGTTCGCGCTACCTCTTCGGCGTGCTGTCCGAAGCCGTCAGTTTCCTGCCGTCCGGCGAGGAGCGAGTGGCACAGGATCTCATAGCCGGCGCTGTCCAGGTGCTCCTGCTCTTCGGTGCCTTCCTCCTCATCTATCGATTCATCCCGAGCAAGGAAGACGAGTGGCGGCCGCCGCTCATTGGCGCCGTTACCGCGACGATGCTCTTCGTCATCGTCCGGCCGCTCTTTATCTTCTATCTGGAACGCTTTGGAAAGCAGGATCTCGTTTACGGATCGCTGGCGTCGCTGGTTATCCTGTTGCTCTGGATCTGGATCAGCGCAGTGATCACGCTCTTCGGGGGAGCGATTGCCAACAGTTCACGTCAGGACACTCATCCGGCGTCGTCTTCATCTTCAGATTGATCACCCTCTTCCACCGGCCGGGTGCGAATGATGTCCGGTGTGTCGGCGTTGTGGCTGTTCCGGATCGCCGGCGCGATAGCGTCGGTCACGAGCACCTGAATTGCGCCCGCCGTCGGCACGGCGATCAGTGCTCCAAGGATGCCGGCGATCGACCCTCCGGCGAAGACGGCGAATACTCCCAGGAGCGGATGGATATCGGCTTCCCGCTGCATGATCTTCGGCAACAGGATGTTGCTCTCGAGCTGCTGGACCAGGATGTAGAAACCCAGCACGATCGCTGCCTTGACCGGGAATCCAGAAGCGCCAGCAGGATCGCCGGAATTGCCGAGGCGATCGGTCCGATGATCGGCACCAGGACCGATAGTCCGGAGATGATCGCCAGGACGATCGGAAACCGGACATCGATCAAGCTCAGGCCGATGAACGTAACCGTGCCCAGGACCAGCCCATCGAGCGTGATCGCCCGGACGTAACCGCCCATCTTCTGTCCCATGGCGTCCAGCACCTGCATACTGTGCTCGCGTTTGCCATCGTCCGGAAAGAGCGAGACGAAGAACCTGCGGAGAGCCGGTGCGGCAATGACCCAATAGATCGAGAGAAAGAAGGCGACCACGATCTCGGCGATCGTCGAGGTGATCTCGATCGGGACCTGAAGAGCAAGGCCGCTCGAGGAGGGCCGGTTCTTCTCGAGAAAGTCCACCAGCCTTCCGTTGCCGAATGGATCGTAGTCATTGATCAGGTCGGTGACCTCTTCGCGGTTGGAGGGCGCTTCATCGATGGCTTGCTGGACCTGATCGGCAACGGTTACGCCGATGGCCGTCAAGGTGCCGAAGACGATCAGGACGAGGGTCGCGTAGACCGCAACCGTCGCGAGGCCGCGCGGCAGCCACCGTTCGAGCCGCTCCACGAGCGGTTCGAGGGCGACGGCGATAATCACCGACGCCAGCAGAACGGCGATCGGCCGGGCCAGAACCAGTGCGGAGTACAGCGCGGCGACCGCGATGATGATCGCCGCCGCCCGGATCAGAACCGCTCGCCAGTAACTCACGCTCTATCCATACCCCGGTACTTCTCCATCTATCAGCTGGTCCGTTCGTGGTCTTGCATGCACGATCAAGGCTGGGGCTTCTCGCCAGCCTATCCTTCCCCATTTTCACTGTATCAGCGAGACGCGCGCCTTCCGGGCATGCGTGGGGAAAGGTGCCCGGAAATAGGACGGGCCTCTAGACAAGGGTCTAGCGGAAATGGCCGCTCACCGTTGTGCGGTGGATGAATGGGCATCCAGACGTGCGGTTTATCGGGGATACATCAGCCTGAAGCGTTCGAGGACGAGCGGTATCGCCGGGCTGAATTCGCGGCCGATGCCAGGCAAGACACGATGGAAGTAGTTCTCGTGAGCCGCAAACCAGGAATTCCAGGTCCGGTCGTCCTCGCCCTCGTCGAAGGCGAACTGCTCGTCGACTTCGTTCATCGGCGATATCCGGACGTCCGTCGTCTCCAGAACGCAGCGAGGAATCCCGCTCCCGTCGAGGATGATCGAGAGATCGCCCGGCGCCGGCAGCGGCTCGCTTTCAGCTTCGAAGCGCCAGAGTGCGTCGCACGTCGCCGTCTTCCGGCCCGACAACACCAGGTCAAGCAGCTCATTGGCCAGTTCCGGCGAATCCCCGAACGACCATGCCTGCGGCGGCTCTTCCGGATACGCTGCTCCAAGCACGGCTCGTGCCTGCTGCCAGAACTTCGCGACCGTCATCGACGTTCCTCTCCGGGTTGTGCGTCGGAAGGACACTTCGTCAGTTCCAGAAAGTCATCGACGTTGAGCAGGCGCAGGAGCATCCGGATCGGAAGCGGCATGCGCCGGCGTCCCTCGGCGGGTGAGAGCATTCTTGGATTCGTCAGCTCCCGTTCCCGGCCGCGGTAGATGATCGTGCAGCCGCCCGCGGCCCGGACGTTCTTCAGCCAGTCGACATCGGCACCGTAGGTCAGGGCGAAGGTCACCTCTGCTCCCTCGGGAAAGATGAGAACCGGGGTCTCGTAGCGCCGCCCGGAGTTCCGGCCATGGTGGATGACGACGGCCATGAGAGAGACCCGCCGAGCCAGGCGCTTCATCACCGGATTGGCGATGCGGCGGTTGAAGCGGGTCAGTTTCTCCGGTAGTGGCATGGCGGTCTCTTCCGGTACGCGATCTGTCGCCCTGACAGCCTACGCTCTCCACGGTATCCGGGCAATCTCGGCCATCGAGCGGTCATCTCGCAGCCAACGCAAGTGGCCGGATTCTTCTTCGCCTAAGGGCTATTAACCTAGCTTTCCCTTGCCTTTTGGGGCTGATGGTCTATGCACTGACTGATCGTAGGGGACCAATGGCGGGTAGTGCCTCTGATGCTCGGACCTTAAGGTCTGAGACTGGATTGCGCTGTCTCTCACAGGCGAAATCGAGGCGTAGATTGACACGAAGATTCGTAACCCATCAGACATTCCGGCTGCTGGCGCTGTTCGTCATCGCGACGAGCGTCGTCACCTTCGGTATCCGTCCCGGCCAGGGTGAGCCTGGCATAGCGGATGGACTGACGCTGAAGATCAACGAGACCGTCGAGAGTATCTGGGAACGCTCCGATGGACCGGTCCAGCGTGGAAGCGCCGACCGGCCCTGGCTCTGGGGCCCGGAACCGATCACGACATCAACCGAGTTCTATCCGGAGAGCCCGACCGAGACCCGTATCCTGGTCTACTACGACAAGGGACGGCTCGACATCGTCGATCCGGAGGCGAACTCCGCGAGCGACTGGTACGCCGTCGGCGGCCTGCTCGTTCATGAGATGCTCGCCGGCCGCGTTCAACTGGGCGATACCTTCTTCGTCGACCGGCCGGCGCCGGAGATTCCATTGACCGGTGATTTCGGTCAGGACCAGCCGGTCACCTACGCGACCCTGGCGCCATTCTCGAGCGCCTGGGAAGCCGACGAGAACTCCACCCCGGCGACCGGGGGCGAGCGGCGCGTATCGGACCGCTCCGGCGAGGCCACGATGGCCCACCTGAGCGGCGATGGCCGCCTGATCCCGAACGGCGTGCCGGACTCTACCGTGCGCTACGCTCAATTCGATGAAACGACGGGCCACAACATCGCCGACGTCTTTGTCGAGTGGAATGCCAATCAGGATTACCCCGAGCTGTACCTGCTCGGCCACCCGATCAGCGAGCCGTACTGGATCGATACCATGATCGCCGGCCAGCCAGCCACCGTCCTGATCCAGGCGTTCGAGCGGAGGGTGCTGACTTATGACCCGCAGGCCGCCGCAGGCTGGCAGGTTGAATCCACCAATGTCGGCAGCCACTACCGCTCATGGCGCGGCCTGACCCGGGTCACCGATCCCGAGTACATGCAGCTTGCGGCCGGCGAGCCGTTCGGCGAAGAGATCGTCGGCGCGGCGCTGGCCTGGGACGTCGATCCGTTCATGCTCGCGGCGATCAGCAAGGTCGCCTCGAAGGGCAACCCGCGCGATCTAAGCGGCAACGGCGGCAGCGGTCTCCTGGCCGTTCACCCGGCTCTCCACGACGTTCCGACGTCGACCGAGCTCGTCGATCCGAATCTCAATGCGGTCAACGGCGCTCGGGCGCTGGCCTTCTGGACCCCGGATGGCGTCGAGAGCTTCGATTGGCGCGCTGTCCTGGCTGATTACTACACCTATGGCAACGCGGACTGGAACAGCGAGGATCTCAACTGGTTCGTCGGCGGCGTTCTCGAAACGTACGGCGAGCTCAAGGATCAGTATCCCCGCCTCGAAGTCGACCCGGTCGTCAACGAGGTCTGGGGCGGCGTGCTCGACCGTGGCCCGGCCGCTCACTACGACCCGAGCTACACGACGCCCTGGTGGGAACGCACCCAGAATCTCTATGCCAGCATCGGCGTCATCGCTCCCGAATACGAGCCCGATCCCAACGGCTACTACTGCGTCCGTCCCGGGTACGTGCCCGGCGAGAAGCTGCGGCTGCGAGCCAACGGCGTGACGATCACCTGCACGGTCGGTGATATGGTGGCCGATCATGATCTTCACAACTGGCTGCTGGTATCCAACTGGGCGGTCGAGCTGAGCTGGAGTGCGTTTACCGCGCTCGGGCTGCAGCACAGCAATTATGTCGAGGTGGACTACCCCGGCTCCTGGGCCAAGAGCCCGCCGCCTATCCCGCCGCCCGCGCCGGAGAAGGAAGATCCGACTCCGTCTCCGACGCCGGAGCCGACCGTTCCTGCCACCGAGGCGCCGGCGACACCGCCCGTCTCAGCTCTCCCGGCATCGCCGAGGCGCCGGATCGGAACCGGTAGTTCCAACGGTTGAGCCGACGCCGGAACCCACCGAGCCGCCGGTCACCGACCCGGAACCGGACCCTCCGGCCGATGAGGAGCCAGCGCCAACCCCGACGACCTGACGTCCAGCCGTCGGAATCCAATGACACCGCGAAGCGGGCTGACGTTTGGAGTCAGCCCGCTTCGCTATCCAGGCCAGACTCCACCCGCCAACCTGGATTGCTCATCGCTGACGCAAACACACGTCGAGGCGCGCTGGGTGTCGTCAACATGTACGAGTTTCAGGGGCGTTGACGGGTGTGATGCGTCGCCATGCCTTTTCATGCTGTTCGAAGGGATCCACTCACCAGGGTGACGAGTCAGGCGATCAGTCCAACCGCCCCGGGGATTCAGCCTCCGCCGGGCCAGCGGCGAATCGCTCGATCTGGCGGGCGAGATAGCGCAGCCTGGAACGCAGATCGTCGGGTTCGAGAACGGTGAATCGGCAGCCCAGCCCGACCAGATATCGCGCCATGCTGTCGAGATCGTCCACGGTGCAGCGGTAGATCGTCGAACGTCCATCGGCCGCCAGCGTTCCGTGCGTCGCTGGTATCCGTTCTCGCGCCGCTTCCAACGGCAAGTCGAGCCGGACGCTGACCGGCCAGTGACCGGGCATCGAGGCGATCGATCGGGTCGCGAATTCGAGGCAATCGAACCCATGCGGTGGCGCGAACGTCGTTTCCAGCGTTCGGCAATGGGCGATCCGGTCGAGCCGGAACATCCGCAGGTCATCTCGAAGATGGCAATACCCAACCAGGTACCAGCGCTGCATCAGGTAGACCAGCCCGTACGGATCGATCTCGCGCCGGGATTCTTCCCCCTGCCAGGCTCGATACCGCAGCTGGACCCGCCGGTGCTGGCCGGTCGCTTTGCTGAGGGCCCCGATCAGGGCACCGTCGACCCGCGTTTCGGAAGCGGCTGGAAGGGCCAGCCGGACGACCTCCTGGATTGCCCGTGACTGCTCGCCAAGCGGGATCGGCAGGACTCTCGCGAGTTTGGCGCTGGCGCTGTCCGTCGAATCAGGATCGATCGATATCCCGAGCTGCCGGCTGAGGAGCAACCCGAGACTGACCGCCAGGGCTTCGTCGTCCGTCAGCATCAGCGGCGGCAAGCGGAAGCCGGGCTGCAGCCGGTAGCCGCCGTGGCGTCCCCGGACGCCGCGTACCGGTACGCCGAGGTCCTGAAGGGTCGTGATGTACCGGCGCACCGTCCGGCGATCGACCTCCAGCCGTCTGGCGATCTCGGTCCCCGATATCCCGGGTCGGGACTGCAGCAATTCCAGAACGGTCAGTACCCGGCTGGCAGGCTGGTACATCTGGTTTCCTCACCTCGCGAGATGAAATCAGGGCGAAAGATACCCTATTTCGATGCGAGAATCAGAACAGGTGTTTCGATCTGTCAGGAAAAGAGGAACCGGCGATGACGGCACAAGTGGATCTCCGAACGAGGGTGCAGCAGGCACGCGAGCGCTTCGATGCCGCCGCGGCTGGAATGGACCCGGATAGTCTGGAGTCGTTGGAAATCTGCGGCGTCTGGTCGGCTCGCGACGTCGCCGGCCACGTCGCTGACTGGAACGACGAGCTGCTGGCGGCGGCGGAGTACGGTCTCGGGCGGACGTCCGAGGCTCCGGAGCCGGTCGAAGACGGCGAGGCCTACAACACGAGCCATGCCGAAGCCCGCAAGGGCCAGTCCTGGGCCGAGGTCAAGGCCGACCTCGATGCCTCGTTCGACCGGGCTGAGGCGCTGCTATCCGACATCGAAGACGATCAGCTCGACAACCCGGCCACCTTCCCCTGGGGTCAGGACGGGCGCGTCGGCGACATGATCGCCGGCGCGATGCACCACGTCGACGAGCACGTCGTCGACCTCGAAAGCAACCAGGCCTCCTAACCCCCCTCGTACGCGGGCGGCCCCACCCCCGGTCGCCCGCGTGTATCCAGGCCCAACCGGCCCACGTGCTCGTGTCGCCGGCACGTTCCTCGTGGAGACAATCGGCGGCAACGCTTCGCGAGAACGTTCGTCCTTTTGCACCATACGTTGCACTCCTGTTGTGCGGCGTGCCCGATGCAATTTATGCATAGAGCCTCGACGATTGTGTCAGGTTTCCCGGCAACGCCGGGCTGTATGGGCTAAATGGCCTTTTCGAACGATTACGTACCGCTCATGCGCATTTCACAAAGCGCTGCTAGGCTCGGATCGAAGCGATGGTCACAGCGGTCGCCAAGCGTCTCAGGAGGTGGATCGATGCGCGCCCTGGTTGTCACCCTGAAGTTCAATGAGATCAAGCCCGACACCGAAGCGAGGCTCGAACGCGTGGCCCGGGCGTTAGCCTCGGTCGATGGACTGCTTTCGACCTCCTGGCTGCGTACCTCCGACCGCGTCATGCTGATCCAGACCTTTGATTCGCACCGTTCGGTCAACGCCTACCTCGACGGTGAGATCTTCTCGAGCCTCGGCCGCATCCCCGGATCGCGCGACGTCTTCGTGACCCACTACGAGGTTTCGACCCACCTGAACAGCATGTCCGTCGTTGGCGCGCTTGCGGAAGCTCGCGAGCCCGACCGTGAGCTCGTCCCTGCCTGACCCTCTTCCAGGCGACGTTTCCAGCATCATGCCGGCGTTTGACCGCGCCTGCTTCTCCCTCTTTCCTAAGGTTCCAGATTCCGGGTTCGGGAGCTCCGAGCAATCTCCACGCCATAGAGATCGAGTACATCAACGGCACCGCCAACCGCGCCGATCCCGGCGGCGACGGCTGCATCGTCCTCTTCTCCTCCCCCGCTGGTATGTGGCCGAAGCCGATGTCATCACCCGCTACGTCGAATCCTCCGCAACATTATCCAGAGCCACACCATCGCCCTCAATCCCGGCCCCTGCCCCGCCAACGACGACGTGGCGACTGGTAGCGGCGGTCGCTCGAACCCTTACCGGTGAGCCAAAACGTCACGTCATTGGCATCCCGAGCGGAGCGCAGCGGAGAGGGATCTACGAGCGGTCGTGTGGCTGGACGCGAACGTAGAGGTCGTCCGGTACCGACTTCCCCCAATACGCGCGACACATTGGCTAGATCCCTCACTCCGAAGACTCCGCTCAGGATGCCAATGGTGTCCAGTTCGAGTCTTCTGCCCGGGAACCGAAGCCGTCACCAGTCGACGGTCGCGATCGTGCCCTTTCCCAATCCCCGCTAGAATGTCTCCCGAAACAGAAACGCGGAGGAATCATGGCCAAAGAAGACCCCATCATCCACATCGTCATTGCCGGGGTGCCGCGCGGCTACCAGAACCCCGATCCTGATGGACGCTGGCTGCGGGAGCACCACATCGAGCAGATCAAAGCCGTTTCGCCTCGGGTGCGAGTGCTCCACACGACCCGCGACGAACTCGACGAGAACATCCTGCCGATGGTCGGGGCAGAGGTGCTGCTGCTCGAAGCCGGCGACGACGAGTGGTACCGCAACGAGATACCCGACGACGGCTTCGCCAGACTGGTGACGAACAAGCTGCGCTGGATGCGGCCTGCAGCAGCGGCGTCAGCCACATCCTCGGCACCGGTCTGCTCGACGAAGAAGTCATCCTGACCAACGCCGCCGGCGTCCACGCCGACGCCCTCGGCGAGAGTACGATGGCCGCCGTTCTCTTCCACGCCAAACAGCTCCAGAAACGGCTGGAGAATCAGGCCACCCGGACCTGGGAAGAGCTGCACTGCGACGAGCTGCGGGGCCGGACGATGACCGTCATCGGAACCGGCCACATCGGCTCGGCCGTTGCCCGGCTGGCCGGCGCATTCCGGATGCGCCTGATCGGCGTCCGCCGCAACCCGCAGCCGACCGAGCATTTCGACACCGTCGTCGGGCCAGCCGATCTCCACAGCGCTCTGGCCGAGACCGACTACCTCGTCATCGCCTGTCCGATGACCGACGAAACCCACGGGATGATCGGCGCTCCGGGTTCGCAGCGATCAGGACGGCGCCTACCCGATCAACGTCTCGCGCGGTCTCCGTCGTCCAGCAGGATCCGATGCTTCGCGGCGCTGGACGCGGGCAAACTCTCCGGAGTTCCTCGACGCCCACGCCGAGGAGCCTCTGCCCGACGACCACCCCTTCTGGGACGCGCCTGGCGTCACCGTCATCCCCCACGATTCCCACTCATCGCCCTATATCGGCGACAACATCGCCGACCTCTTCACCGACAATCTCCGCCGCTACATCGCCGGACAGCCGCTACGAAATGTGATCGATCGGGAACGAGGGTACTGAGGGATCAGGGATGAGATTGCCGGACTTACTCTGTGGCATCCAGGGAAATCGACAGCGCCACCCTTCATGTATCAAGTTAAGGGACGTTGCAGAGAGCAGTGGCTGCTTCCTGCGACCAGCATCCCTGCCGATCTGCCCGGGAACCACACGCCTCTACTGGAGTGTTAGAGGTCCACTGCCACCGGTGAACGCTTAGCTTGACGTATGAAGGAGATCGACAACGCCTCCCCTAGGAACCCGAGACACTGGTCTCCGATGCTATCGTCCGGACCGATTTGTACGATCTGAAGCCCATTCATGGTCTCGGGCGGACACCCGCGCAGGCCTATTCTCCATCAATGTACATGCCAACCTGGAGCAGGTACCTTCAAGTGATGACGAACGCGGGGCGGTAGGGACATGGCCGGGCGTTCGTCCTGCGCTCTACCTTTCTTGACGAATCATCGCCGCGATATGTTCCGCAGCAGCAATCGTCGGGAAATGGAGATTGCAGCGCGGCCCCCAGGGGAAGATCGAGGCGTCGACGACGCGCAGGCGGGTCAGGCCATGGACCAGACCCTCCTGATCGACCACGGAGCCGGGGTCATCCGCCGGACCCATCCGGCAGGTCGACGAAGGATGATAGGACGTGACGGCGCGGGCCTGGACGAATTCCCGTAGCTCGTCGCGGCTTTGCCAGTCGAACTTGTGGCCGGGGACAGTTTCCAGGCGCGTCGAGAGTGGCGGGGTACCGGTTATCCGGTCCGACAGCTCGACGCCGTCGCAGAGCGCTTCGAGATCGGCCGGCTCGCTCAGGTAGTTGTGGTCGATGTCGAGCGCCGCCTCGGGGTCGGGAGACGTCAGCCGGACCCGGCCGGTCGAGCGCGACCACTGCAGGCTCGGCGTCAGCCGGTAGACCCACTTCCCGAGATCCTCGCTGAAGATCTGGATCGGATAGAGATGGAGGTCGATCTCCTCGTCGATCTGGTTCGAGCGGGCGAAGATGACTGGCCGTGCGAAGATGATCGTCTCCCGGTCTCCCGGCGCGTCCTCGTCCCGCATGACGTAGAAGCGGTTGACCCCGCGTGCCGCCGGGTGGTCCATCAGATGCGCTCCGACACCTGGCAGGTCGCGCGTGACGCCTATTCCAAGCTCCCGCAGATGTTCCCCCGGCCCGACGCCGGAGCGCAGCAGGATCGCCGGCGAACCGTAGGCTCCGCCTGAAAGAATCACCTCCCGCGCCTGGAACTCGCGGCCATTGGCGGTCCGAATGCCGGTTGCTCTCTTGCCGTCGAAGAGGACGCGGTCGATCAGCGCATCGGTCATCACCGTCAGATTCGGGCGGCTGCGAGCCGGTTCCAGGTAGGTGAACGCGCCGTTCATCCGGACCCCGTCGGCGACGTTCCTCGGCACATGGCCGACGCCCGGGTGCTGGCTGCGCATCCCCGTTCATGTCGGAGATTCGGTCGAAGCCGAGCTCTTCAGTTGTCTCGAACGTGGCCTGCTCGAGCGGTGCCATCTGCTCGTCCCGGATGCGTTCGACGGGCACCGGTCCATCCGCGCCGTGCAGCTCGTTCTCGCTCGCCAAGGGGTCGGACTCTGCTCGTTTGAAGGCGGGTAGCAGGCTATCGAACCGCCACGCCGGGCTGCCCCAGGCTGCCCACTGGTCGTAGTCGGAGGCCGAGCCGCGCAGCCAGACGCAGGCGTTGATCGCCGATGAACCACCGAGCACTTTGCCGCGCGGCAGGTGGACCTGGTAGCCGGTCGGTCCCGGAGCATTGTGATAGTTCCAGGGGTGCGAGTCCTCCCAGAGGTAGGAGGGATCGAGGACTTCCGGGGGCCAGTCCTCGTGCCGCTCGCCATAATCCGGACCCGCCTCGATCAGCAGGACGGTCTCGTCACGGTTCTCGGTGAGCCGCGCGGCCAGGACGCAGCCGGCTGCGCCGCCACCGACGATGATGTAATCCCAGGTCCGGTCGTTCGCTGTCATTGAAATTGCCTCCGGTCGTTGTTCTTCCAAGTGTAGAAGAGTCCACCGGTATCCCGACTGAAGCCTGGATACAAATAACGAGCCGGAATACTGGATGCCAGATTGCGTGTATTGATGGAAATGCTCGCGGACATCATCGGAGGCATCCGTCTGCCTTGAAATCCCGCCCGCCAGGGAACGAAAAATCCCCCGCGGCGTTCATGCCGCGGGGGATCGGGGTCAGGGATCAGGCGCCGGTGTACCGGGCGATCGTGATCGAGTCGGTGTCGCTCCAGAAACCTTCACCCTCGCTGGTCGAGTCGCTGTAGAGACCCCAGCTGCCGCCGGAGAGCGAGTCGTCGAATGTCTCGATGATGAGCTCGCCGTTGACCATGAAGTAGATGTCGGACCCGTTGACTCCCATGACCAGTTCGTTGCTCGCGTTCAGCGCCAGCGGGTTCTCGGTCACGGCCAGGGTGTACCAGTCGCCGTTGAGAACCAGATGGCAGCCCGCCAGGGCGGTGTCGGCGTCGACCCAGCAGACATAGTAGCTGGTGCCGGCGTCGCTCGACTGGTGCCGGGCGATCAGGCCGGCCGAGCCGTTGCCGCCGAACTCGACCACGGTCGAGATCAGGCCGGACTGGACGGAATCGGTGCCGGCGATCGGGTTGGCGAAGGTCCATCCGGGATTCAGCTCGGTCGTGTAGTAGCCGTCGTAGACGAAGTCCGTGAATCCCCAGTCACCGCTGTCGACGTAGAGGCCGAGGCCGTTGTCGTTCAGGTCCGATTCCGCGAACGTCTGGAATCCGTCGCCGTTGCCATTGTCGCCGCTATCTGCGCTGATGGCCTCGACATTGACCGCGTCGATGAAGCTGGTGAAACCGGCGTCCGAGTCACCGAATGCCTCGTGGTAGAAGCCCATCGCGCCGGACGGCAGCGTGCTGTCGATCGCGTCGGTGACGAGCTGTCCGTTGACGCCGAAGAAGATCTGGTCGCCCATGACGCCCATCGAGAGGCGGTTGATGTCTTCGAGCGCCACTTCGACGCCGGCGGAGCCATCGATCTCGTACCAGGCGTCGTTGACGACGACGTTGCAGTTCGCGAATCCGTAGCTGTTGACCCAGCAGACGTAGTAGTTGTCGGTGCCGTCGTCGTTGTAGCTGAGCCGGGCGATGACGCCGAACGCGCCTTCTCCGTTGAATGCAGCGTCAGCCGTGATCGTGCCCTCGTTGACGCCGTCGGTGCCGGCGATCGCGTTCGGGAAGTAGAGACCCGGAGCCAGCGCGACCGTGTAGAAGCCCTCGTTGATGTCCGCGTATCCCCAGTCGCCCTCGCCGATGTAGAAGCTGTCGGCCTGCTCGCCGTTGAAATCGGTCGCGACAACCGTTGTCGTCGGAACTTCATTGCCGGTCGTGGTGCCGTAGTCGTAGATGTCGACGAAGTCGAAGTTGCCGGCGACCAGCCCTCGCTTCCAGGCTGCCGCCAGGCCAGGAGCCGCCGGCGACCGCGGTGTCGGGTAGGTTCCGACGGTCTGGCCGTTGACCAGGAACGTCAGGGTGTCGCCGTAGATATCGAGGACCAGTCGATCCATCTGGTATCGCTCAATTCGCCGGAACCGAGCTGGAAGAGCTCGTACCACTGGCCGCCGTCGAACTGGTAGCAGCCCGCGCCGCCATAGACGTCGGTGCCGCAGAAGTAGTAGCTGCTGCTGTCGATCGTCGAGCGTCCGAAGATGCCGACCTGGCCGGCTCCGTCGCCGGAGAAGCGGGCATCGGCGATGATCTGACCGTCAGTGATGTTCATCTGGCCGGTCGCGATCACCGGCAGTATCGCGCCTGCCTGGGGGATCATGACGTACCAGCCGCCGTCTTCTTCGCTGATGAGTGCCTGGCTGCCGTTGACCTCGCCGGTCCAGAGGGAGGTGTTTCCTCCGCTGGTGAACTCGTCGGAGACGACGAGTGCCGGGGCATCCGACTGGGCCAGATTGGCGTCGGAGTCCGGAGCTTCGCTACCGGCGCCCGCCAGCTCCTCGAGCGTGCCGTCGTTCGACATCTGGGATCCGCGCAGCCTGCCGACCGCGTCCTTGAGCGTTTCGGTGTTGCTGCCGCCAGCTGCCGACGCCCGGCTGGCGCGTTCTGGCCGGTCATCGAGACGGACGCAAAGGAGACCGGGCTGCTGTTGGCGACGTAGCCGGAGCGGCCGATGCCCGTCCGGTTTGGATTGTCTTCCAGCATTGCCCGGAAGCCAGGGCCGGGGCGGTCTGGAGGACGAGCATCATGATCCCCGCCAGAGCCGCCACCATCCGGAGCCATCGCCGCCGGCGGATGTGGTTGGCGCGTGTTCGTCGATTGCCGTTCTCTGAATCGGTGGAGCCTGCCGCTTCAATCGCGAAGTTTCGTGCCGTCATGTCCCGGTCGTCCTTTCCCTCTACGTTCGACTCGATGAAAAGTTGCTGGTCTCGCTCTGCGCTTGCGTTCATCTGTCTGCCCTCTCCCGGTGCGGTGTTCCGCGTCGCGTTTGCCTTACATTCACATCATCCCGGGAAAGGGCCGTCTCTCCATCGTCCAGTTGACCGATTTCGTTTCCGGGCGATACGTACGTATCCATACGTATCTCGTGCGTGCGCATCCGAGTCACTGGTAAGCGAACGCGGCGCTGACGGCTGCCGTGGTCGACCCCGTGGATTCGGAGATCCGGCCGGTCGATGACATCCGGGATCTGCCGTCCGGGTGGATCAGGAAGCGTCCCGGATAATCTCGTGAGTCAGCGAGTTCCCCAGCGATCCGGCTGTGTCTGTCGCACGAAAAAAGCAGGAACCCGACGCCAATCGGGTTCCTGCTCTGCTGTGGGGGAAGGGAATTGGGAGAAAGGATCAGGCGAGGAAGCTCGCTCCGGCGAGGATGACCAGGCAGGTCAGCAGGAGGGGGATGATCGGGTGGCGTGCGTCGAGATCGCTGATCAGGTGATTGAACTGGTCCTCGTCGAGCGCCGCTGCATCGATCAATGTGATCTGTGCTTTGCCCTGTGCCTTCAGTGTTTGCATCTGTCTTGCCCTCCCGGTGTGCGTCCGTGTCTGTTTCCTGTGTCTCCATACTCGTGGTTGGAGCCGGATAGGACATCGTCCAGGTGACCGATATTGCGGAGAGCCGGGATACGTATATCGCTGTCAGAAAATCGATTCCGGTCAACCATCTCCGCTGTCCGAAGCGTAGGGCGGGACGGCCGGGACGGATATCGAGCGGGCATCGGGACGGACCATCGTGTTTTCTCGATGGTCCGTCTGCGCGGGAGAAACGAAGCGCCGGACCCGAGCGTCTTGCTCGGGGCCGGCGCTTGACGTGCCGTCGTGCGGGTTAGCTGATCGGCTGGAACTTCTGGACGCGGTAGTTGCCGATATCGGTGACGTAGACATAGCCGTCTCCGTCGACTGCGATACCGTAGGGCACATTGAACTGGCCCGGACCGCTGCCGGCTGCCCCGAAGCTGGTCAGAAGGTCGCCATCGGAACTGAAGACCTGGACCCGGTTGTTGCCAACGTCGACGACGAGGACGTATCCCTCGGGCGAGACCGCCACTCCTGCCGGACCGTCCAGTTCGTCCGGTGCTGCCGGCGGCGCCCCACTGGCTGATATAGCCGCCGTCCCGGTCGAAGACCTGGACGCGGTCGTTGCCGTAGTCGCTGACGTAGATACGCTCTCCACGGACGGCGATGCCGGCCGGTTGCTGGAACTGGCCATTGCCGCTGCCGACGCCTCCCCACTGGTCGAGGAAGACACCGTTGGCGTCGAACTTCTGGATACGGTTATTGCCCGTATCCACGATGTAGACGTAGCCATCGGCGTCGATCGCGATGCCCGTCGGCCCGCTGAATTCGCCCGGTGCGGTTCCGGTCTTTCCCCATTTGCCGAGATACTGCCAGGTTGAACTGAAGCGTTGGACCAGGTTGGTGATGCGATCGGTGACGTAGATGTCGCCGTTCGCGAGGTTGACTGCTACGCCGGCGAGCATGTCGTATTGCCCGCGCTCCGCCCGGCTCAAGCTCAACACGTCGAGGGGGATGCCTTCCGGAGTGAAGCGGGAGAGCGAGCCGGAATCGTAGACCTCCTTGTTGGAGTCGATGGTGATGAGATTGCCGTTTTGATCGAGGGTGATGGCCGATACGTTCCCGAACTGGCTACGGCTGGCGTCGTGGATCTCGAACAGGAACTCGCCGCTGGTCGTGAACTTCTGGATGCGGTTGTTGCCGTAGTCGGCGACGTAGAGATTGCCGTCGCGGTCGAGGGTGATATTGCGCGGCGTATTCAGGCTGCCGAGGTCGAAGCCTTGCGTGCCCCACTGGGTCTGATAGGCGGTGTTCGACGCCAGGACCTGGATCCTGCTGTTACCGCTTTCAGCGATGTAGATCGAGCCGCCGGCGTCGATGGCGATGCCGGCGGGATTCTTGAACTGCCGGGTTCCGCTGCCCTCGCCGCCGAAGTAGGTCCAGTTGGCGGTTGCCGGGTTGTATTCGCGGATCAGGTGCATCTGAAAGTCCGTGATGTACATCATGCCGCTCGCCGCGATCGCCAGCTGAGCCGGGTGATCCAGATAGCCCGAACCGAACTGGCCCAGGTAGACGCCCTCCAGGCTGAACGTCTGGACGCGATCGTTGCCGAGGTCGACGACATAGACCGCCTGTCCCTGGACGACGATGTCCGACGGCCCGTCGAACTGGCCGTTTCCGGTTCCCAGGGAGCCCCATTCCTTTAAGAACACGCCATCGCCGTTGAATACCTGCACGCGATGATTGCCTTGATCGGCTACATAGAGCCGTCCGTCGTCGCCGAACGCCGCATCGACCGGGAACTGGAATTGACCCGGCTCCGATCCCTTACTGCCGATGGTGCGGATGAACACGCCGTGCGCGTCGTACTCGATCATCCGGTGGTTGTGCGTGTCCATCACCCAGAGGTTGTTTTCTGCATCAACGGTAACGCCGACCGGAGCCTTGAGCGGCGTGAAGGGGGTGTACTGTTTTCCCCACTGGCCGGTGTACTCATATTCCGGTGCCGGGGTTTCGGTGATCGTTGGCGTGGGGCTGGCCGTCGTCGTGGCTGTCGCGGTACTGGTCGCCGTTTCCGTGACTGTTGCCGTTGGAGTCGTCGTCATCGTCGCCGCTGGCGCGGTTGCCGTCGAGGTCGGCGTCGGGCTGGCGGGTTGCTGGCTGTAGCGCCAGGTGTAGTAGTGCTGGCCGACGTTGCCGGCTTCGACGACGAAGCCCTCCGGATTCCCCGGCGTATAGGTCAGGCAGCGCCGCTCGAAGCACTGGATCAGGACGTCGCGGTAGGTCCCGGCGACTTTGACGTTCGCCCAGTACGCCTCGGTGACCGGGCGTCCGGTGGCGAAATAGGGATTCTCGAACAGCAGGCTGTCGACGAACTGGTCATCCTGATAGACCGTTCCGCTCGAGTTCATGAACTCCCAGAACGGCCAGGCAATCGAATGATTCGTCGTGAGATCGATCGTTGCCGAGCCGACGCCGTAGTCGAGCAGCTCCGGCTCAACGGTTATCGTCCCGTCGGGGTGGATACGGCCGTCGTAGTAGGTACCGTCACCCCAGGGGCCGGAGTCCCTGAAGCCTGCCAGCACGGCATAGGTGATCCCGGTCGGATCGTCGGCGTCCCCGGCTACGTTGACCGCGGCCGGTTGCCGTTGCTGGAATGTCGCATGGCCGGTCTGCATGTTGCCGGTCATCAGCTCGACGACCAGAAGCCCGTTGGTGACATACCAGATCGAGCTGTCGTCGCCGGCGGGGTCGGTGATCTCCATCCGCGACTTGTCGAAATACTGGACGTCGCGGGTTCCTCCCGGCGCTTCGGCATACGGTTCCTGGAGGACGTCCGTGTTCGCCTCCGGGCCCCACATCCACGTCCGGGCGGTGATGCCGTCGATGACGGGCTGGTCGGTCCGTTGCCAGGTGCGCTGGAACGCGCCGTTGCCCGGCGGGGCGGCCGTCGCCGAGTAGATCGATAGTGCGAGAAGCGCCAGCACGAGCGGTGTGGTCGCAAGCGGCCAGAAGCGTCGTGCCAGATGGTATCCGGGCCCTGGAGACAACATCATCGGGATCCCTCCCTCAGTCGTGGACCGCAATATGGACGCGACGACGGACCGGGGAGGCCCGTCAATCACAGGCTATGGTGCGGATGAGCCGGTCGCCATCGGGCGGGCTCGCTATCCGGATATCGTACTTCCACAATGCCCGGTTTCGTGGCGTTTCTGTCGCAGATCTTTGCGATGACCGACACCCAGCAGCTGGATTAACGGGCTCATTCCTCCAGAAACTCCACCTCGCCGGTATCGAGGTGATAGTAGGCGCCGACGATCTGGAGGTCGCCGGCGTCGACGTGCTGGGAGAGGTTCGCCGCTGCCCGGAGCCGGTCGACCGAGAGATAGACGTTGTCCCGAACGGTATTCTCGACCGGATCGCCAGACCGTGAGGCCGCGCTCCGGGCAACCGGTGCGATGGACTGGACGAGGCTGTTCGGATGATGCTCGATGTCCTGGCCGGCCGTCAACGCTGAAATTGTCGTCTGGACCGCTCCACAGTCTTGATGGCCGAGGACGACGATCAGCGGCACCCCGAACTGGAGGACGGCGAACTCGAGACTATTCTCGACGACGCTGTTGACGATGTTTCCCCCGACCCGGACGGTGAAGAGATCTCCGATCCCCTGATCGAACAGCAGCTCCGGACTCACTCGCGAATCGGCGCAGCCGAGGATGGCGGCGACAGGCTTCTGTGTTTCGAACGTCCGATGCCGGTCGTCGATCGTCTGGTGCGGGTGACGGGGTTTCCCAGCGATGTAGCGGCGATTTCCGGCGATCAGCTGCTTCAGCGAGCTGACCGGCGGGCTGTCCGGACCGAGCTGGGGGTGGATCAGCCGTCCGCCGATCTCACGGGCGGAGTGCGCCGCGTCCTCGATCCCGGCGGTGAGCCGCTGCTGAAGGATCTCCTGGGCCTTGCTGGTCAATTCCACTTCGGTCATCTCGTCGCGAAAATCGACCGCCACGACGCTGGTGTCGGCGACGCCGGAGGCCATGTCCTGCCGGGCGACGCTCGCCAGCTGGCGATAGCGCGACTGGATCCGGTCGAGCTCGGCATCGTCGAGCGCTTCGAGGTTGAGCAGCGCGTTGTGCGCCCCCTCGGTTGCCCGGATAAGCTCGTCGACTTTGACCTGGAGCGCGGCGCTGTCGCGGTTCTGGGTGTTCTGGATCAGGAAGACCATCAGAAAGGTGATGATCGTCGTTCCGGTGTTGATCACCAGCTGCCAGCCGGTACTGAACCCGAAGAGCGGTCCGCTGATCAGCCAGACGAGCACGAATGCGACCGCTGCGATGAAGGTGCGGGAGTGCCCCATCTCGCGGGCCGCCTTCGCCGCGAAGCGTTGGAAGAGCGAAGGGAGCTGCTCTTGCAGTTCGCCGCTGCGGCGCGCCTGGACCAGGGCGTTCCAGAGGTCGATGAAGCGGTCCTGCCGCGGGGAGTTCACTGGTTGGCGCAGTCTTTCGTACAGCGATCGAGGGCCAGCTATGCCCGGCTGATTATTTCATGTCACGCTGGCGGAGAGCCGCCGGGATCCAGCCACTCCCCCGCTTCCGGTCAGCTCGTCGCCGGGATGGTGTTCGGTGCTTCGTTGGCCCTGCACTGGCTATGGCTCGGGACCCAGCGGTTGGCGCCGGTGTAGTAGCTGACGCAGGTCAGGAGATCGCCATCGTCGGGCAAGGTGTGCTCGAAACGTGGCGGATTACAGGGCCGTCCAAACATGTACTGCAGCTGGCCGGTCCAGGGACTGATGCAGAAGCTCGGACTATTCGACACCTCAATCTCGATCTGTCCTGTGCCGCAGTTGCCGTAGAGCGGACTGGTGACGGCGCCGGTCCAGTAGCTGGCGCAGAGGGTGTAGGTCGGGCTCGGGCGGAGCTCGACCGCGCCAATGTCACAGGATGCGCCCTGCGGGCGGCTGACGCCGCGTTGATCGCTGCCGGTCGGGCAGGCAGGCGCGGTGTCGATGGCGGGGCTGCCGAACTGCGGCAGCTGGGTCTCGGTCGGCCCGCCATTGTTCTGGAGTGGCCCGAGCAGAGGATCAGTGTTTGGCAGGTCGCCGGCTGCGATCAGGTTGCAGCTGCCATCGTCGCTCAGGTTCTCGCCGAGCGAGATGATGTTGCCACCACAATTGCCGCCTGCGGGGCTGCCGGCGATGATGGTCGCTTGCAGATTGGCGGTGACCAGATAGTTGAAGATTCCACCGCCGGAGCCGAGGTTGGCTCCGTTGCCGGCCAGCGTGCTGTTGGTGAGGGTGAGCGAGCCGTTGTTGAAGATTCCACCGCCGTCGTGGTCGGCTGTGTTGCCGTTCAATGTGCTGTTTGTGATGGTGGTGGAGGCGAGGTTACTGATGCCGCCGCCGCTGACGCCGGCTATGTTGCCGGCCAGCGTACTGTTGGTGATAGTGAGCGTGCCGTCGCTGTATATGCCGCCGCCGAGGCCGCCGGCAACATTGCCATTCAAGGTACTGCTGGTGAGGGTGACCGTGCCACCGTTGTTGTAGATACCGCCTCCGTCGACGTCGGCCGAGCTGCTACTGATAACGGTGTCGTTGAGTGTTACCGTGCCATTGTTGTTCACGATGCCGCCGCCGGAACCGGCCTTGCCGTTACTCAGTGTGATGCTCTCCAACGTTAATGTTACGCCCGAATTGACGTAGAAGATCCTGATCAGGTCCTGGCCATCGAGCGTGATCAATCCCCCGCCGTCGATCATGGTGTTGTCTTCGAGCTCCTTTTCGAATGTCAGAGGAATCGTCACCGGGTTCGGACCGCATGCGAAGGTGATCGACCCGCCGCCGATCAGCGCGTTGTCAAGCGCCGCCTCGTCGCAACTGCCCGGCGACCCGTCGCCGACGACACCGGCCGCGATAGCCGGACTGGCCGCGATCACGGTCAGAAGGCCCGCCAGCATGACAAACACGGCCAATCCACGCCCGACGATCCCCATGGCTCTTGACTCCCACAGTTGTTCGATTGATTTCCGCCCTTTGCGGATAGTGTAGATCATAGCCCTGCTGCGTTTCTGTAATCGCCAGTGCTGTTGTGTTGTGCCTTTGTTATTCGTGGCTCAGTAGCATGGAGACAACGGTAGCAACGCGTGAGGAGGTCGGGTATGTCATCGCATCAGGATGAGCGGCGGAATTGGTCTGGCGCGGAAGGGTTGGCGATCCCGGCCGGTCTGTTTATCGGAATCGGCATCGGAATGGTCATCGGCCATGTCGCCGCCGGAGTCATGATCGGCCTCGGCTGCGGCTTCCTCGCGATGATGGTCGTGCGGATGGCCTCCGGATAGTCAGCCTTTGTACGCGATGTTCCCAACCCGCTTGGTGAGCGCATCGTGTCAGGTTAGCCTCCCGGTACGGCGTATCAAGTCTTCTTGCGCAGACACGGCCAATTCCAGGACGAGAAGGTTGTGTGTTCGGTCCGCATTCGTTCGTGTTGACGATTTCGGACGCATATCTAGCCACATGGATACGTTTCCCAGTGGGCTAGATTGACGACTCCATCGATCATCGAGAATACCCAGAACTCCCAGTGGGCCGGGTCGGAGCTGCGGGCGATGGCGGCCCAGATATCCTCGATTCCGGCGACCGCGTAGTAGCGCTCGGCGGTGCACTCCTCGGGCCGCGGTAGATTGCCGATCGTGTTGTTCGGCTCGACGAAGTAGCCGAAGGCCTGGAATGCGCGGGTGTCGAGCTTCTCTCCGCTCGGCGTCGTGCCCTGGTAGATATCGGCGGCGCCGACGAGGTGATACCAGTAGGTGTAGCTGTCGCGCTGCTGAACGCCACAGAGGCGGCCGCTGATGTCGGCGGCGACGTCGAAGCCGTAGTAGTCCCGCAACCCCGGTAGCTGCCAGGAATTCGCGGTCGTCTGCACGTCGGTATAGTCGACACATACCTTAAGAGGGAGTTCTCCGCCGGTCAGTGCCGCACTGTAGTCCATCGTCAGGCCCTGCAACGTTCCGTAGCGCCAGTCGTAGTAGTGGCGGCCAACGTTGCCTGCTTCCACCCGCCACTCGGGGGCATTGTTCGGGGTGTAGGTCAGCACCCGGCGCTCGAAAACCTGGATCAGCACCTGCTGCGGGGTGCCGCCGACGCGGACGGTGGTCCAGTAAGCCTCGGTCAGGGGTAAGCCGGTTGCGAAGAAGGGGTCCTCGAAGAGTTTCCCCGTGCTGTAACCGCTTCCGTCCCAAACTGTCCCGTTGGAGTTCATGAAGTCCCAGAAAACCGAGGCGACGCTGTGGTTGGTCGCTTCGACGTGGTGCGCCGCGGTCACGCTATAGCTTGTGAGTGTGTTGTCGTCGCCGACACTCCCGGTCCGGTCGACCGTCGCCGTGATCGGCTGGCTGTCAGGTTGCGGCTTGATGTTCCGGAGCGAGTTGAAGGTGGCGTAGGTCGGGCCATCCGGGTCGTCGGCGTCACCGGCGACGTTGATCTCGGCCGGATCGGTGTAGAGCATGATCGAGCTGTCGCTCATCGGGATCTCGCCGGTCATGAGCTCCTTCGCAAGCAGGCCGTTGGTGACGTACCAGACGCTCGACGAATCGCCGTTCGGGTTGGAGATCTCCATGCGGCTCTTGTCGAAGTACTGTACCTGCCGCCAGCCGCCGGGAGATTCCCAGTAAGGCTCGCTGAGTGCCTGACTGATGGGTTCCGGCCCCCACATCCAGGTGCGGTTGGCCTGCCCTTCCACGACCGGCAGATCGGTCCGTTCCCAGACGCCGTCAAAGTCGATGTTCGCGATCTCTCCATGCGCGTTCGCCGTTGCCAGCCCGCCCAGTGAAGCCAGGATCGCCGATAGCGCGATCACAACTCGAAGTACCCGCCCGTTCATCACTGCTCCACCCTCTCTGCCTGTTTAGATTCGATACCAGCCTAAACGGGATGTGAAGCCTGTTTGAATAGGCCGTAGGGTGTGGTTTCAGCGGGTCTGACGGGCAATCGGGGGAGTCTGGGGCATTAGTCAGCTGCGGCGAGCGAAGAGTTCGTCGCAAGACCGCTGAGTCCACCGTCGCCGCTCCCGGCGCTTGAGCAGGCTGCCGGCGCGGAGCTTCCACGAGACCCGGGCGCCGTGACAGCCCAGTCCTATCGATTCGAGCCGCTCGTCCGCCATTACGATCGGGCGGCTTGTTCGTATGGCGTACCTGAGCTCGATCCTTATCTCCAGCGGCAGGCGTGCCAGGGTATGCAGCGCAACGTCGCTGCTGTTTTCGTCCTGATCGACTCCGAAGCAGAAGGCTTTGCGGACTACATCACACTCTCGGCCACGGCGATTGGCCTGAACGATCTGCCCGACGAGATGGTCCGGCGTTTGCCGCACTATCCTGATTGGCCTGCAGTGCTGCTGGGCCGGCTTGCCATCGATACGCGTTATCGTGGACGACGGCTCGGTGAACTGCTGCTCATGGACGCGCTGGCACGCGCACTGACTCATAGCGAGCGGATCGCAGCGCTTGCGGTTGTCGTCGATGCTAAGGGTGAAGCGGCGGTCCGCTTCTACCGCCACTATGGATTTCAACCGTTCGGTGAAAATTCCCGCCGGTTGTTTCTACCGATGCAGAGGATCGCGACAGTCGTGAGCAACGAAAGATAGCCTGGTCTAGCCCTTGATGCTCGATTATCTATTTCCCTAATTGACCGTCACCGCGCCGTCCCAGCTGTCGACAGTGTCGAGCGCGCGGCGGATGTAGCGGGCGAGCTCCTCGACGTTGGGCTTGCCGTCGACGCGGTTGAGCGGGCGCTCGTAGGGAGGCAGACCGGGGTCGAGGGCGCGGATGGCGGCGTGGATCTCGATGTGCGGATCGGGCCCGTCGATCGGCGGGGCATGGATCAGCAAAGCGCGGTTGAAGCCGTCCGATTGCCAGCGCACGATCATCTGGATTCCGCCCGCCTGAGCATCGGCGACCAGCTCGACCGGATGCTTCCAGCGGTCGCTCGCGACACCAGCCGCGCTGGCCATGATCCGGGCCAGCTCCGAGCGGTTTCCGATCTGGCTGCGCGTCCGGTAGACCTGCCCCGTTCGCCGGGCGTAACCGTTGCGGATGCTGTCGCTCTTCCAGGCGATGACCGCGCCGGCGAGCACGGCGACATGAAAGATGCCGACCGGGATGCCGATCATCGGCGTATCGGTGGCGTAGATCTGGTGCCAGTCGCCACCCTCCCCGACTCCGCCGATGAAGTCGATGAACGGATAGAAGATCAGGACGTTCGCGAGTTCGAGAGCGCCGAAGGCCAGCAGCAGGAAGTTGATTGGTGTCCTGGTCGGCTTGAACCAGCCGATCGCGAGCGCCACCAGACCCATGACGATGCTGACGGCCGGACCGGCCAGGGCGATCAGCCCCTGCTCGGTCGGCGAGAGGCCGAAGCCGTTGTAGGAGACATAGCCGTAGACGAAGAAGAAGCCGAAGTCGATCACGTCCCGGCCAACGGCTTTGACCGCTGCGGCGTGCCCGAGTTCGTGGAAGATGATGCTGAGCGGCAGCAGGACGAAGATCACCAGCCGGAGGATCCTCCCGCGGCCGTCGGAGGTCATCGGCTCCGAGAAGAGCGTCGCCCGGTGCCGGATCGCATCCCAGACGGCGGCGAAGAACGCCAGCGCCATAATGAGTCCGAGAATGCCCACGTTTTCGAAGATGACTGCGACTCCAATAGCTGCCGGGCGGAAGATGACGAGCGACCCTGGAGAATTGTATCGGCCCGGCGCGGTCGGTCGACAATCGTGGCGATGATCTTTCTCGCTGGAATGAAGAGGTCCCACGGCGCGGGGTACACGCCGTGGGATTTTGTTCCCCTGAACCCACCGCTCGGGAACGTTATGGATGAGGTAGGGCACCCGGGCAAAGGTGCGATGGTGTGGGACCGATACCCGAGCGCCGGGCTCCATCCGGGGTGGATGCAACCCTGAGGAGATGCTGGTGACATGGCCTCACGCAGCCACCTGCCACCATTGGGATAGTCTGAATGTAACAACTGGAGGCCGGACGAGATACGTACCCTGACCCAGAGCCGGGATACAGGTTAGGGCATCACCTGTTTCCCCGGGTCTTGCTGGCTGATCAGTGTGACTCCCTGGCGATGCGGGAAGCCAGTACAATCGCGGCAATGATGGGAACGATGAACGACTCAGTTCGACTCTCGTTACAGGAGTATGGCCGGGGAATCGCCGGCGGGCTTCTGTTTAGCCTCCCCATGCTCTACACCCTCGAGATGTGGCAGTTCGGGTTCATCCTGCCGCCGGCAAGGCTCCTCGTCTACGCCGTCGCCACCTATGTCCTGCTCCTGGGCTACAACCGCTATGCCGGACTCCATCACGATGCGACCTGGCAGGAAGTTGCTGTCGACTCCATCGAGGAGATGGGTATCGGCATCTCCCTGTCGGCACTCTTTCTCACCGTTATTGGCCGGATTACCAGCGATATGGCGTTCTCCGAGATGGTTGGGAAAACGGTCATCGTCGGAATGACCGTCGCGATCGGCGTATCGGTCGGGACGGCCCAGCTTGGCGGAGATGAGGCTGGAAAATCAGTGCGCCAGCCGGCTCGCAAGCGGCCATCGGCGTTTCACGAACAACTGGTGATCGCGTTCATCGCGGCCATTCTCGTCTCCGGGAGTATCGCGCCGACGGACGAGGTGATGTTTCTCGGGATGTACCTCGCGCCGTTGAACCTCACCGTACTGGCGGTCCTGTCGCTGGCGTTGACCGCGATGATCCTCTTCTACGCGGACTTCGTCGGTTCGTCCCGGCATGTGCCGGATGGGCTCGGCGTGTTGATGATCGCCGGCAGGTCGATCTCGTCGTACATTGTGGCGCTGGCTGCCTCGGCGGTCATGCTCTGGTTCTTCGGGCGGTTCGAAGGGGCCTCGCTGATCCACGGCCTCTCGGCGACGGTCTCACTCGGGTTGGTCTCGACGCTCGGCGCGTCGGCCGGCCGGTTGCTGCTGCAGTAGGAGGCTAGACAGTGCCGCGCAAGAACTGGCTCGAATGGTCGGTGTTCTCTATCAGCACCGTCCTGCTCATCGTCATCCTCGGCTATCTCGGCTACGACGCGTTCACCTCGGAAGGCGATCCGGCCGAGATCGAGGTGCAGCTTGGAACGCCGGAACCCCATGAGGGCTATTACGCCGTCCCGGTCCGGTTCAGCAATAGCGGCGGCCAATCGGTTGAGGATGTCGAGGTCGATATCACGCTAATGCAGGATGGCCAGGAGATCGAGACCGCGTCGGTCACGGCGCCGGTCTTGCCCCGGCAGTCGAGCCGCAAAGGCTGGGTGGTCTTCTCATCGAACCCCGATGACGCCGATACCATCGAGACGCAGATCGTCAGCTATGTCGTCCCCTGAGTTGCCGGCAACGATCTTGCCTGGCAACGCCCGCCCCAGTCTCGCTCTAGCGGACGACTAGCGCACGCGCTCGTTCCCGGCGGCGGCTTCCTGTTTGCCTGAGATTTCTCGCACCCGCTAACGCGGGTACCCTGCTCGAAAGGACAAGCTTGGTGCTTGTTGAGCCATGTGGGAAGCCCGATGCTATCGACCAGATCAAGAGTCACAGACCACTAGCGGTTAGGCAGTATCCGTCAAGCAGATTCAGCTGACCGCCGCCCCATACCTTTATCAATCACGGATGTAGCCCCACTTGGCTATGTCCCGACCGATTCTCGAGCACGTACTGTGAAAATCGGGGAAACCCTCATATGCCCCGGACCGCCGCCTCGACGGGAGGCGGCGTTTGGTATGTGGATTGGGAAAGGGATACGGGATGCGAGCACGTTTGTTTGCGCTCCTGATCGTTACTGCCATGATCGCCAGCACCTTGTTGCCGGCGGTTGCCGCGGAAAATGGTGCTGGAGAACCGGAAGGACGGCAGTTGCAGGCCGAGGCGCCGGATTGCCCCGATTGGGAAGGCGTTGATGCCTGGTTTGCCGCGAAGCAGACGGAGATCGTGGCCGAGATCGGCAAGGAATCGGAGCCGCGTGACCTCGTCCTGGGCATTATCGCCGCTGGCGAGGGTGAAGTATCGACCGATGGACCGCACCCGCTCTTCGTCGTTGCGCTCGTTGCCTATAAGGCCGCTCAGGAAGCTGCTCTTATTATTGAAGCCAATCACGAGCGATATCTGGAGTGTGAGAACGAGGCGCATTGGGAACTGCTCCGTTTGGTGGACGACAAGATTGACGAGCTGACAGACATCACCGAGACGGATGACACCGAGAACAACCGGATCGAGATCGAGAACGCGCTCTATCCCTGCACCCCGCTCGTCGGCTTCTACCTGCCGATCGCCAATGGTGGCCAGCTCGAGAATGTCCAGGGCGTTGTTCAGGAAGCGATCAGCGGTTCGCAGGACGCCGGTTTCAATGTGGTTGACGCGCAGAGCGCTTATGACAATGCCGTCGATGTCATGAGCCAGGGCGCCTACCGCGACGCATTCATCGCTTTCTGCTCCGCATACAGCGAACTCGTCGCCTCTTCCGGTGGTGGAAACATCGCGGAGATCCCTGAAACCACTGGCTCAGGCTATGTCTACCTCTGCGTCAACGGCTATACAGGCTACGTGCGGCAATCCAGTAATCCCCCCGCGAATCCGCCGGCTCTGGATCCGTCAACGCTCTGCACTCGTAATGAACGACCGATGGAGGTCCTTGGCTGGCATTTCGCCCGCTAGCGATCCTTTTCCAATTCGACAAGCGGCAGCCGACCGTAATAGCTCGGTAGGCTGCCGCTTCCAATCGTCTTCTCGACTGCACCTCGACCTTTCGTCGGCTATCATCGAATCGCGAGTCAATATCTGTAATTGAAATGGGCGAAACGATGAAGAGACGATCTTCCGAGTGGGAGTTCGAGACGAACGGGATCACGACGGTGGTGAGCGAATGGGGCGCCGGCGACCGTCACGCGGTGCTGCTGCACGGCGTCAGCGGCAACCGCCACTACTGGTCCGACATCGGCCCGCAGCTCGCCAGCGAGGGCTGGCACGTCTTCGCGCCCGATCTCCGTGGCGCCGGAGAAAGCCGGGTGATGTCAGACGATCAGGTCGGGCGCGATATCCAGATGTATGTTGAAGATCTCAAGTCATGGACCGAGGAGCTCGGGCTCGAGTCCTTCACCCTTGCCGGCCACTCGTTCGGCGGCCGGCTGACCGTCGATTTCACCGCGAAATATCCATCGCGGGTCAACAAGATGATCCTGATCGCCGCCGCCGGGCCGGACGCATTGAACGACGTCGGCCGGGAGCACCCCGAGCTGGTCCAGCAGGGCGGAGGCAATTTCAGCGAGCTTTCCGGGATCAAGGGCCACGTCGTGGAAGTGCTGCAGAAGCTTCGAGACCGGCAGCCCGATCGTCCGGCGACCCGCGCGGTCATGCGCCGCTGGCTCGAGAACCTGGAAATCGGTCCGGACGGCCAGGCGCAGCATCAGGACATCACGGCCACCGCCGAAGCGCAGATGCAGATCATCCGGACGGATGACCAGACGCCGTTGCTGGCCGATCTCAACCAGCCGACCGTCGTCCTACGTTCGGTCGACGAATCAGCGATGCTGCGTTATGTCATTCCGCATTATGCGGAACAGATTCCTCACGCGACGTTCGTCGATGACGTTCCCGGAGGGCACGACACCCCGACCGCGTCGCCCGAGTACGTCCTCCAGGCGTTCAGCGATTAGTTCGCCCCTGGATTGATGGCGTAGCAACAACCCCGTTCCGGCGAGCACCGGAACGGGGTTGTTCGTTGTCGTTGGTCCCGGTCTACGGTTCGGAGGTCAGTGCCGCCTCGCAGCCAGCCACCCAGATCGTGTTGCTTGCCCGGTCGTAGCCGCCTCCGCAGTTGTAGGCGGTGTTCCAGTCCTCGTCCCAGAGCCAGTCGTTGCCGGAACCGTTCCAGAAGTTGTCGCCGAAGAGGTGATCTTCGCCGCTGCCGCCCTTGAGGACGTCGTTGCCCTCGTTGCCGTAGATAACGTCGAATCCGTTGCCGCCGTCGAGATAGTCGTTACCGTCGTCGCCGGTGATGCTGTCCATGCCGTCGTAACCGTAGATCGTGTCATCACCAGGGCCGCCATACAACCGCTCGCTGTCGTTGCTCCCCATGATCAGATCGTCGTCAGCGCCGCCGTCGACGATATCGTCGCCGTTGCCGGCATAGATCGTGTCGTCCCCGGCATCGCCGTCGATGACGTCGTCGCCGTTATTGCCGCTCATGAGGTCATTGCCGGGACCGCCCTTGATGACGTCCACGCCGTCCGAGCCGTAGATGCTGTCTTCGTCGTTTCCACCGTCGAGATCGTCGTCGCCCGCGCCGCCCGAGATGGTGTCGTCGCCGTCATTGCCCTCGATCACGTCGTCGTGGTTGCCGCCATAGAGCTGATCGTTGCCGAGCCCGCCGATGATCGTATCGTTCCCGTCCAGCCCGTAGATCGTGTCATCCCCGTCGTAGCCGTAGATGCGGTCGTGTCCGGCGTCGCCGCGGATGATGTCGTTCCCATCCTGGCCCAGAATTTCATCATCGTGGTTGCCGCCGTAGAGGAAATCGCGGTCGCCTTCTCCCTGGATCGAGTCGCTGCCGTCTTCGCCGTAGATCGTATCGGTGTGTTCGCCGCCGCGCAGGTCGTCGTCGCCCGGTCCGCCGACGATGTAATCCTGCCCGATGTTGCCGAGAATGAGATCTCGCCCGTCGCCGCCGAAGAGTTGATCCGAGCCGCCCTGGCCGAACAACGAATCGTTGTCGCCCTCGCCCATGATCGTGTCCCGGCCCTCACCGGCGTAGATGTCGTCGTCGCCCCGTCCGCCCCAGACGGTATCCGGGCCGCCGCCGGCCATGATCGTGTCGTCGCCGTTGCCTCCGATGATCTCGTCACCGCTGCCGAGACCGCAGATGACGTCGTCGCCATCGAGGCCGTGAATTCTGTCGCGTTTCTCGGTTCCGACGATGACATCGGGGCCATTGGTTCCCACAAAGATGATGAAGCCGTCCTGCTCGCCCGATGAGCGGACCGTGGCCTGCTGGTTCTCGCAGCGAAGCTCGTCCGCGCCGGCGCCAAGCGGAACGGTCAGCGCCAGTGATAGCGGGAACGCGATCGCCAGTGCTCGTAGTGCCAGTCGCTGCATCCCATTCTTCGTGAACATATGTCTCACCCTTCATCTGTTCGCGGGCCGTCCGCCCGTTCAATTCCTGTATCTCTACGGTAGGGAGCAACCATTTCCTATGAGATAAAGCGCGATACAGGTGATGCGTACAGAGCGAACGCAATAGACCCCGGCCGCCTGGCCGGGGTCTATGCAGGAAGGAAGGGTGTGGGAAGAGACGTTGGTTAGTTCAGGTCAGCCGGCCGCGTGCCCAGCGTCACCGGGAAGGAAAGGGTTTCGCCGGTGTCCGGGCGGTAGACCTCGATGTCGATCGTATCGCCGGGCGCGTACTGGAACAGGATCGTCTGAAGGGAAAGGTTCTGAGAGATCTCTTCGCCATTCATCTTGGTGATGATGTCGCCGACAAGGATGCCGGAATCGGCGACCGGCCCACCGGTCGAGATCTCGCCGACCACTGCGCCGTAGTCGATCGGCAGTTCCTCGGCTGCAGCGAGGCTCGGCGTCAGGATCTGGAAGGTGACGCCGAGGAAGGGGCGAACGACCTCGCCGTTGTCGATGATCTGGCCGACGATCTTATCGACCGTGTTGCTTGGAATCGCGAAGGCGAGGCCTTCTGCCGCGACGCCGTTCTGGGCATTGCGGATGACGGCGGTGTTGACGCCGACGACTTCGCCATGCATGTTCAGCAGCGGCCCGCCGGAGTTGCCGGGGTTGATCGGGGCGTCGTGCTGGACCAGGTTGTCGAGGTCGTCGAGCTGCCGTCCAAGTCCGGACACCACTCCGGCCGTCACCGTGCTGGTGTAGTCGCCGAGCGCGCTGCCGATCGCGATCACTTCTTCGCCGGGCCGAAGGGCGTCGGAGTCGCCGAGCGAGACGACGCCGGGAACTTCGCCTTCGATCTTGATCACGGCCAGATCGGTCCGCTCGTCGGTTCCGATGAGCGTGCCTTCGACGGTCGTACCGTCGGTGAAAATGATCCGGAGACCGTCGCTGCCGTCGACGACGTGATTGTTCGTTACGATGTAGCCGTCTTCGCTAATAATGAAGCCGGTACCGGCACCAGCCGGGAGAATGCCAGACTCGCTGAACATGCCGCCCGCGTATTGCACTTCATTGATGACCGTGACAACCGCCGGGCTGACCTGCTCGTAAATGTCGGCCGGACTGGCGTCGCCGTCGTTCGTCGAAGCCGTGGAGTTGTCCGAGGAACCTTCGGTTGCCGTCGGGTTGTCCGATTGGACGAATGCTGCGCCGTCGCCGGAATCCGCTGTCGCGTTGGCGGTTGCCGTCGTGCCGGTCGATGTGCGCTCGCCTGCGGGTGTCGCGGTCACGACCGTCGCGGCGTCCGCATCATCATTGATCATGTAGCCGATGACACCGCCGGCGATGCCACCACCGACGATCCCGAGAGCCAGGACGATGGCGGCAACCACCATGACCGTCCGCCGGGCAATTCCCCCGCCACCGTTATTTCGAGGCGGCGGTGTGGGCCCGGTCGGTTGCTGGTAATAGCTGGGCCGCGGGCGACTCCACTCTTGGTTGTTCTGGTCGTCATACATAGGATGTGTTCCGTATCCGTTTCGCGATTCCACAGTGCCTAGTCTGGGGGTTCACCCTGAAAGCCACCTGAATTCAAGCTGATTTCTGGCTGAGATCTGCGATTCCAAGTATTCGCCGGTCTGCCCGATCATGCCACGAACCGATGGTCTCGATTCGCCTGGATTCTTCATGCCGGCAACGCCCCCGGAGAATCCGGGTTAGCCGATCGAGCCGGGCGTGATGGGAAAGAGATTCGGCTGCCTCTCTCGTCATCGAAAGAGGCAGCCGAGTGGGAAAGGGGGGAGAATTTCCATCGTATCGGTTCGGGGGAGATCCGATACGACGCTTCTTGCGGGTGCGATGCATCTGTCAGGTGGCGGTACGGCTCTGGATCGTGTTGCTCAGAGTGCCGGGACGGGGGTGCCGGCTGAGAGCCGCCGCGTGCTGCAATCGCATCGCTATGTTTCCTATGATGGACCTCGATGCTGAAACGAGAGTTAAACGATGCTGAGAACAACCTGAAATCTGAAAATCAGCGAGTCCGGGCGCCGGAATCCTCCGGGCTCCGGCTGACGCGGCGGGGCATGCTGGCGTTGTTCGCGTCAGCTGCCATAGCCTGCTCCCGTGATGGTTCGGAAGGGAAGCTCCCGGCGTTCGACCGCTCGTTGCTGGCTCCCGGATATCCAGAGGATGACCTGCTTGTCGGGCCGGTGTGGCTGCGGGAACGGATGGACAACCCCACGCTCCGGCTGCTCGACATGTCCTCGATGCCTGACTACCGCGATGGCCACCTGCCCGGCGCCCGGCATTTCTGGTGGCAGGACCTGATCGAGATCAACAACCCGGTCTACGGGATGCTGGTTGGATCGGAAGGTCGCCAGAAAGCGGTCCGCGAGGCTGGAATCGCGCCGGATACGACGGTCGTTTGCTACGACCGCTCCGGCGGCGTCTACGCCAGCCGCCTGGTCTGGGTACTGCGATACATGGGGTTCTCGGAAGCCCATCTCCTGAGTGGCGGCTTGCAGGGTTGGGAAGAGAGTGGTGGCGAGCTGTCGAACCACGCTATCGAGGGGCCGGATTCGGAGGGCATCAGCGACGTTCAGGATGAATCGGCCAACATCGGGGCCGCCGATGTTCTGGCCCGTCTGGACGACCCCGGCCTGGCGATCATCGACACTCGCACCGAAGACGAACGCGACGAGACCTGGCGGGGGCAGCTGCGCCGCGGCCGTATTCCCGGCAGCGTCTGGATTCCCCGCGAACGATTTCTCATGGATGGCTTGATCCCGGCCGTCGTGTCGCCGGAGACATTAACGGCGCGGCTCTCGGACGTGGGGATTGACTCTGAATCCACACAGGAGATCGTCGTCTACGGGCTCCATGCGACGCTCGCAAGCCTGCCCTGGCTAGTGCTGAGCGCGCTGAATGGCCCGCCGGTCCGCCTTTATGACGGCTCCTGGGCTGAATGGGGCAGCCGGGAAGATCTCCCACTGGAAGAAATCGTGGAACGGCGTTAGCTTTCGAACCTGTATGCATCGACGTCAACGACCGGCTCATAGCCGATGCGTCAGTAGATGCTGTTAGAAATCGGGTTGCTCAGGTCAGTAAAGAGGAAACAAGAGCGATAGCCAATATCGAGGAGATGTTGGCTTAGAGCTGCCGTGCAGGCGCTGCCGTAGCCGCGTCGTCTCCATTCCGGTGGTGTATAGACGGGGCCAATACGGATGCCGTTCGGTGTTGGTCCCTTGTAACCGGCCATCGATACGGCCTGGCCATCGTGCCAGATTCCCAGCCCGCGTTCATTTCCGCTGAGGAACTCGGTAACGAGACGCTCGGCAGATTGCGGCCGCTCACCTTCCCCGTACGCTTCGTGTTCGAATGCCTCGAACCAGCGCAGGAGTAACTCATAGTCTTCCATCGTAGCCGGGCGGAGTTCCCCTGCTACATGTTCAGGTGGAGTGACCCGCTCAGTCTGATAAATTCTCTGGGCGACCGTCAATTCAAATGCCCTGCCGGATCGTGACCTCCAAGCTTCGGAGAAATCTCTGGCGGTAGCGGACGGCCCGAGTACGCCGGGCAAATCCGGGTACAGCGAATACGCATCGGACGCGATCAAATTGGCTGCGGTAGCGGTAGCTCTAGAAATCACCAGCTGGTACGGCGGAGTACGAACGGCAGTGGCATGGATCTGACCATCGTCCGAGACTACTGCCAGATAGGGCGGATGGTCGTCGTAGGACGAGCTGTGCATGAGATCGCCGACAATACCGATAATGAGATGGTTTTCGGCTTCGTTTTCGAGAAGAAAGCCTGCGGTTACCTCGCGGAAGTCCCTGATACTGTCATAGCGCGTCAGTTTCATCTTTACCTCATTCGCTCAGGTCCCGGAGCGTCAGAGAACCAGACCATACCGCTAACCCCGTAGAGACGTGCTGGTGTCACCGCCTCCATTCATCTTCTTGAAGAGCACATATGTTCACGTCATAGCATAGCTGTCCAGATTCCCGGGCGGTTCTATGATGGAGTGGAGAGAATCTCCGCGACACGCCCGAACGCTGAAAGGATCGAAGAATGACGGCAACAAGCCAGCTATCGCTTGAGGACCGCTGGGGACTCAAAGCGCCGTTTGCGGCGCTGCATCACGTCGCACTGGTGACGAACGACATGGAGTCGACGGTCAAGTTCTACCGGGATGTCCTGGACAGCGAGATCGCGATGGCCCACCGTCAAGGTGAGAGCAATGTGCGGCACTACTTCATCACCGTCGCCCCGAACACCGTCTTCGCCTTCTTCGAGTTCCCCGACGCCGAGATGCCGGAGGAGTTGCCGCCGACGAAGCCGAAGAGTGGCCGCTCGCTCGATCACATCTCGTTCTTCCTGAACTCTCATGAAGAGCTCGATGACTGGAAGGAGAAGCTCGACGGCCACGGTATCGAGTACAGCACGATGGAGGTGCCCGGCATGGTCAGCGCGATCTTCTTCCCCGACCCGAACAACATCATCATCGAGCTGATGGTGATGCCGCTCGATAGTCTCGAGTTTCCGAAGCTCGACGATCCGACGCCGGCCTATTAAGGCTCTATTGGATCAGCGACCAACCGGACGCCCCTCTACCGTGCTTGCGTAGCGGGGCGTCGTTGTCACTCTGGAACGTGCTGATCTAAGCTTCCGCTTCTCCGCCCGCCAGCCAGGAGATCGAACCAACCATGATGATCGCCGAGGCCACGTGCATGGCGGATAGGATGGCGATGCCGGCAGCCGTCGTGCCGTCCTGACCGCGAAGTCCCAGCATCGGGATGAACGAGAGCACGAAGACGACCGCCGCGATGATCGCAAACGTTCGCCAGGGACGGCCGCTATAGAGCCGCAGCAAGGTGAACGCCACGACCGCGCCGATGCCGTAGATGATGCTGACGAGGATCGTTGGCTCGGCGTTGGCGAGCGGTTCGAATGCATTCGGAACGTCGGCGATCTGCAAGCCGATCCAGCGGATGATCAGGTTGGCGGTGATCGCTCCGACGATCGCAACGACTCCCGCAACAATCGTGGATTGCCAGATGACTGGTGACGCCGGACGCCGCTCCCGCACTGTGGTTTCTGTAGCCATGGGGGATGCCTCCATCTTCTCCCGAGCGGAGTATGGTGATGCTGGATGATCGCTGTCGAACATCCAGCCGGGGCAGAATCACTGTGCCCGTAGGATACCACCTTACTTTCCGATAGGTTGTGGCTCGGCGTCAGGCCGGGGTCGCTCGCGCTGTTCGACCGGCGCTTCCTCGGTCTCCCGCACCATCACAACATTTCGAATCAGCAGTGCGGTTGCGGCTGCCGTAAGCAGGACCGTGATGCTGACATAGAACGTGTTCTGCATCGCGTCCACGAACGCTCGCGAAACGGCTTGCATCACCGCCGGCAGCTGTGCCGATTGATCGGCCGGAATGATCGTCGGGATGACGTCGGTGCGGCCCGCTCCCGCCAGGTCCGCGACACGGGACTTCAGCGCAGGATCTATCTGGACGTTCGCGAGCTCATCACTGGTGAATGATCCAGCCCAGCTCTGCAGCACAGATCCGAGAATCGCGATCCCCAGAACCTGGCCGACGTTGCGGACCGTGTTCAGGATGCCCGATGCGCTGCCGGAAATACGGGGCGGCACTTCCTTCATCGTCGCGTTGGTCATCGGCGGGAAGGTCATGCCCATCCCGAGACCGGTAACGACCAGCGCCGGGAAGAGATCCCAGATGCTCGTTTCGAGACTGATCCGCGTCGTCAGGAAGAAGACGCCGGTAGCGGCCGTCGAGAGCCCGCCGACCAGCAGCCAGCGCGACCCGATCTTGTCGCTCAACCGGCCGGCGACCGGTGCGACGAGCATGATCGTGAAGGCCATCGGCGTCAGGGCAAAGCCGGCCCGGATCGGCGTATAGCCAAGAATCGCCTGCAGGAAGATCGTAATCGGGAAGAAGATCCCGAACATTCCGAAGGCCATGACGCCGGTGATGATGTTGCCGACCCAGAAGTTTCGAAACTTGAACAGCTCCACCTTCATCATCGGGTCGTGATGCCGCAGTTCCCACCAGACGAAGGCGGCTATCAGCACAGCTCCGAGGCCGATCAGCGCCAGGATCTCGGGACTGGTCCAGCCGTAGCTGTTACCTTCGATCAGGGCGAAGACGATGGCGAAGATGCCCGCGCCGGAAAGCAGGATGCCGCCCCAGTCCGGTTTCGTCGTCGCCTCGGGGTCCCTGGATTCGGGGATGATCGCGATCGCGGCGACGATGCCGACGATGCCGACCGGGACGTTGATCAGGAAGACCCACTCCCAGGCATAGTTCGTGACGATGAGCCCGCCGATGATCGGTCCGAACACGGCGCCGAGCGCGGTAATGCCGCCCCAGATGCCCATCGCCGCCCCGCGCCGTTCGGGCGGAAAGACGACGGTAATAAGGGAGAGCGTCTGCGGCATCATGAACGCGCCGCCGGCGCCCTGGATGGCCCGGAAGATGATCAGCGTCGTCGCGCCGTCCAGGCCGGTCACATCGCCAACCCAGCTGGAAGCGGCACAGAGGGCCGACGATGCCGCGAATATCGCCATGCCGGTGATGAACAGGCGTTTCCGCCCGAAAACATCTCCCAGCCGCCCGAATGTCAGGAGCAGCACGGCGAACGCCAGCAGGTAGCTGTCGAGAATCCACTGGATCTCGGACAGGTCGGCGTTCAGCCCTTCACGGATCTTGACCTGCGCGACGTTGACAATCGTCGTATCGAGCAGCAGCATGAAGATCGCCCCGGCGAGGACTGCCAACACCAGCCAGGGATTGCGTCCCTGGCTGGTGTTGGCGCCCTGTCCGGGCGCTTCGGATACATGAGTTTGGGACATAGATTACTCTCTCTCCGTTGAGATATGAGAAGGCTAGTGGCCTGTGACACATGAGGTGGCAGGTTGCCCAGCATGCACCATGGGGGGCTCAATAAGCTACAAACATGCCATTTCGAACGAAGAGAGAAATCTCAGTACAGCATATCCCTGGGGTTCGGCTGAGATTTCTCGCTCCACTCGAAATAACAATCTGGTTGCTGTGAAGTCGCCCGGCATGCGCCGGGTAATCGATCAGATCACATGTCACAAACTACTAGGCCTCGGCTTCCTCTCCGCAATCGTCAAGTTTCGCCGGATCCTGTTCGAAAACGTCGGCGAAGGCTTCAAGGGTACGGACAACGATCGGCCGCTCCTCCGGCGAGAAACGTTCGAAGACCGCTGTCACTCTTGAACGCTGGAGGTTCCAGAAATAGTCCGAGAGCTCGATCGCTTTGGGCGTGAGTTCGACGAGGACCTCTCTCCGGTCGTCGGGATTGACCGTCCGTTCGGCCAGTCCTGCTTCGACCAAACCGTCGATCTGCTCCGATGCGGTCGGAGCAGAGACTCCAATCCAGCTGGCGATATCTCCGACTTTCGCCGGTCCCCGACGGTAGAGCTGCATCGCGATTCTCATCTGAGCCGGCGAGCCCGGACCGCCCCAGCGGCCCCGCAGGCGCTCCTGGAAAGCTTTCTTGCCGCGCCCTCTTCCGCCGCGTCCCCAGTGAGGTCCACCACGGCGGCCGTGGCGGTGCGGCGGGCCGCCCATGTGCTGGAGCATGCTGCGCTTGAAGCGGGGCAATGCGTCGAGCGCCCGTTCGATCAGTTCATCCTGTTCCGTGCTGCTTTCCATTGCAGTCTCCTTCTTCATCGTGCGGCACCGTTGCCACAATCGTTCGACCGCCGAATGATAAGGTATCCGAATTATAATGTCAAGGTTTCCGAACTAAATTGGCTGCGATTTGCGCCCGGATTATTGACCTGCGCCGAGGCGAGCCAGTCGACCCCGACACGCAGAAGTGTCCGCGGTATCGACGGTTTGTGCTGTTCGATTCTGCTCATCCTCCCCGGGAACTCCAGAAGTTTCAATGATGTCATCCTGAATGGAGGCTCCGCGCAGTGAAGGATCTAGCCAGGCCATTGGAGCTGAGCGGGAAAATCGAGTCCCATTCCCGATTCACGGAATCTCCACTTGGGATGCCAACCAGGGGCCGTAGAGATCGCCCGGCCGGACATCCTACTCCTCGAACGCAGGAGCGGCCCTTCGGGGCCAGGGGGCGAAGGCGATCCAGAATGGCGCGGTCGAGATCAGGGATGCCGAGACGATCAGGACCGGCCGGACGCCGATCAGATCGATGGCGAATCCGGCGACGAGGACGCCGAGCGGCGCGGCGACGGTGAAGAGGGTGTAGATCGCGCTCAGCACCCGGCCCAGGAGCCGTTCCGGCGTCCGGATCTGCAGCAGCGTTTGAAGGAGCGGGTTCGCCGGGCCCATCCCGAGGCCAAAGAAGAACATTCCGAGCAGGTCGGTCGGCAAGAACACCGGCAGGGTGAAGAGCCAGACCGCCGCGGCGCTGAGGGTAAATCCAGCCAGCAGCGTGTTGTAGCGGCTGAAGCGGTGACCGTATGCGCCGTAGAGGATCACCCCGGCGAGCATACCGAGGCCCATCGCGCTAATGATCAGACCGAAATAGGTCGGGTTGTCGAACTCATCCCGGACATAGACCGGCAGGAGCACGCCGCCGTAGGCACGGCCGACGAAGTTGAAGAGAACGGCTACCGGCAGGAGGTTCTGGAGGACGCGGTCACGGAGGACGAATCGGAAGCCGGCAAGGAACCGGTCCATCGCCGGTGAATCTTCTTCCGGTTCCTCGCTGCCGGTAGCGGCTGCTGGTTTGACCGCGATCAGCAGCCCGACGATCAGGATCGAGACGGCGAACGTGCCGGCGTCGATGAACAGCACTTGAGCCGCGCCGAGCGCAGCGATCAGCACGCCAGCGAGAAGCGGAGCGACAACTGCGTCGCTCGTGCCGTAGGCGATCTGGAGAATCGAGTTGGCCCGCTCGAGTGGCATTCCAGCGCGCCGGGCCAGTGCCGGGACCAGTGCGCTGCGTGCCGTGTGTCCCGGCACGTCGAAGAAGGCCCCGAGAAAGACGAGCAGCAGCAGTTGCCAGAACGTCAGCCAGCCTGCCAGGTAGAGCAGCGGGATCAGCAGGACGGTCACGCCGCTCAGGGCGTCCGAGATGATGCTCGATTCCCGAAAGCCCAGCCGGTCGACGATCGGGCCCGAAACGATCCCGGCGAAGACCGGCGAGAGGGCCACCATCGCCCCGACGATGCCCGTTCGGCTGGCGCTGCCGGTCGTCACCAGAACGAACCAGGGCACGGCCAGCGCCGTCATCGAATTGCCGGTCTGCGAGATTCCATTGGCGACAGCCAGCGCCCAGATGCCTAGCCGGTCCCGGTTGGCGGCGGCGTCATCCGGCGACGCCGCCTGCTGGTCAGGCTTCACTCTTACCCAGCTCGCCGCCGGACTCGATCTCGGCGTCGAACTGGCGGACGATGTCGCGCAGCATATAGGTGCGCAGCGTCCCGATCGTTGTCAGCACGGCGGAAGCGATCATGACCGTCTGGAGGCTCGTCGCCTCGATGAGAATACCGGCCAGAAAGACACCGAGTGGCGCCAGGGCTGCGCCGATCGCGAAGACGAAGCCAAGGACACGGCCCAGCATCTCTTCCGGGACACGCGACTGCATCAGCGTCATGCCGAGCACATTCGTCGGGCCGACCGCCAGCCCGAGGAGTCCGGTTGCCAGCATGCCGATCCATACCGAGCTCGCCAGCGGGATGATCCAGAAGCTGACGGCAAACATCGTCACGCCGGCGAGAAAGGTCCACGACCGGCTAAGCGTATGGCCCTTCCATCCGAAAGCCAGAGTGCCGAGGGCCGAGCCGAGGCCGAAGGCGGCGATCATAAAGCCGAGGGCCGTTGCGCTGTCGAACTCGTCTCTGGCGAGCACCGGCAGCACGACGGCGACCAATGGGGAGATGACGAAGTTGAAGAGCAGCGAGATCGGCATGACCAGACGCAAGAAGTCGTCCTTGAGGGCGAAACGGAATCCAGCCCGGATCGAGTCGATGAAAGACTCATCCGCCGGCACTTCCACTGCGTCTGCGGCCCTGCCGTTTGCCGCCGACCGCGCCAGCGGCCGCACGAGCAGGCCGATGACGATGACCGATATGGCGAAGGTCGCGGCATCGATATAGAGCACCGACGCGGCGCTCATGAAGCCGATCAGGAGACCGGCCGCAAGCGGGCCGATGAGCGATCGGCTGCCCTGATCGGCGAATTGCATGGCCGAATTGGCGCGCTCCAGCGGCATCCTTGCCTGACGCGCCAGACGGGGAATCAGCGCGTTGCGGGCGACGCTGCCCGGCGCGTCGAAGACGGCACCGGCGAAGATCAACGCCAGCAGCATCCAGAATTCGAGCACGTCGGCGAAATAGAGCGTCGGGATGATCGCGACGGTGATGCCGCTCAGCAGGTCGGAGAAGATGCTGGCGCGCTTGTGTCCCAGCCGGTCGACCACAGCGCCGCCAAGAAAGCTCGAGAGGACGTTGGCAAGGACGACGAGCGCCCCGGCGATACCGGTCCGGGCCGGGCTGCCGGTTGTCACCAGGACGAACCAGGGAATCGCCAGGTTGGTAATGCCATTGCCGATATTCGAGATCGTCGTTGCCGTGACGAGGGCTGGAATGCCGATTCGCTCCGGCCACGAAACTTCCGGAGCGTTGGCTTGTTCGACAGCGGTGCTGGAGCCGGACATGGCGAATCCCTCCCGATTGAGCTGGGTCAAAATCAACGAATATTGTCAGGAACTGCGGTGAGCGGCTAGCCGGATTCGCGCTCCATTGCCGCGAGCAGGATGTCGGCTTCATCGGCGGTGATCCGGCCCTGGGCCAGCGCTTCGAGAATCTGCCGGCGCTGCCGCTCTCGCGTGCTCGTCCCGCCGGGCTGCGCCTGTTCGCGTGCCGCGCTGGCCTGGCGCACCTGGATGTCGCCGCGCTGGGTGAGCGCCCGAATCAGGATGCGGTCGGCGTCCGAACTGTCGCTCACCCCGACGTAGCGGCGAGTGGAGCTGCGCGGACCGGGCCGGCCGACTTCGACGAGCGGAATATCGCTCTGGACGCTACCCCGGTTGAGAATCAGCTCGACGCGGGCGGGCTGGTCCTCCGGGACTTCGATCGAGATATTGCCGCGGGCGGTCTTGAAGCGGAAGTGCTCGTTGCCTCCTCGTCTGGAAGTGCCGACGTTGACGCCGCGCTCGGACGCGCTGAAGATCGGCGTGCCGTCGGAGCGCCGGAATTCGACGCCGTCCGGGCCGGCAACGAATCGCTCCGTCCCGCCGGTACTCAGGCGAACTCCGGCCTCGCTGGCGATGAACTGAACGGAGCCGAGGTTGAAGCGGACTTCTTCGTCCAGCGCGTTGACGACATCGTCAATCGCTTCTTCAAACCCGCCCAGATCATCCGGCTCGTCCGTGGGCTCTGCTGGTTCGGTGAACAATAGACGAGCCGAGGAGTTGACGTTCCCGCGGGCGACGTCGATGTCGGCCGACTCAAGGCTGCCGCCCTGAACGCGAACATTACCTTTGCTGACGGATACCTGAAGCTGTTGCTCGATCGGTCTGATGGCGGTGACATTGCCCTTGTCCACCCGCAGCCGGACTTCTCCACCGCAGTCGAGCAAGTCGGCATTGCCTTTGCTGATATTGAGGCCGAAATCTCCACGACAACCGGCCAACCCGAGATTGCCGCTATCCAGATGGCAGGCGATGTTTCCCTCTCGCTGGCGGATCGTGGCGTTGCCGCTCGATACGTTGACCGCGGCATCTCCCTCGCCGCCACTGATGCGCAGATTGCCGCTGGAGATGTTGAGCGCCAGCGTGGCGCTGATGTTGTCGACGGTCAGATTCCCGCGCGCGATGTTGGCGGCGATGGTCGGGAGATCGGACGCCGGGAGTTTCAAGACCGGTGCGGTCGTGCCGCGATAGCGGCCGTCATGGTTGAGGACCAGCCGCGTTCCCCGCATCGAAAGCGTTGGCGCGTCTGTTCCCGACTCCGCCAGGAGCTGCGCGGCATCAATCAGATCGGGGTCCGACTCGATCACCAGGTCCAGGCGCGCAGCATCGATTTCGATGCCGGTCAGATCTTCGAACGGCACCTCCTGGACGGCGGCTGGGTTCGGCTGGGCCGGCGGCGAAGGTGGAGATGGGGGTGTGGGAGGAGAGGACACAACGAATTCCTAGTCGTTTTCGGCTGGTAGAGAGGCGAGCAATTCCATCGCCTCATCAACGGTCAGTTCGCCGCTGGAAACGCGCGACATCACATCGCTGCGGCTCAGGCTGGTCGCAGGTTGGGGCTCCGGCACGCCTTCGCCAGGCTCCAGGGCGGCGATCAGGTCGTCGAGCTTCGCCCGGACGGTCGGGTAGCTCACGCCGAGACTGCGCTCGACGTCGGACATGTTGCCCCGGCTGGTGACGAAGAGATGAAGAAACGCCAGTTGGTCGTCGGACAGCCGCGCGAACGGCCCGCGGCCTTCCATTGGAAAGCGGCCACGGATGGTGATGTCGCATTCGCGACAATGCAGTTCCCGAATTTCAAGCTGACCGCCACAGGATATACAGTGTTCAATAGGTACAGTCATCATCGCCTCCTCTATCTATCATGATATTACAGAAACTTATAAGAATTGTCAAATGATAGTGAGAAATTCTGATCCCCGGAGATTTCATCGCAAATCCGTAACAGGAGTATTATTGACCAACGATCATCATCTATAGCCCGTTTAGGAACGGAGACTGCGCTATGGCCGGGAAATTCGAAGTCTACCGGGATGCGAGTGGCGAGTATCGCTGGCGCCTCAAAGCGTCCAATGGCCAGGTCATCGCTACCGGCGGCGAAGGGTACACGACCAAAACCGCTTGTATGAACGGGATCGACTCGGTCAAGAACAACGCACCCGCAGCGGAGATTGACGACCAGACCGCCGGGTAGCTGCGGCGTGCCTCGTCGTTAACCCGATCACAAGAACAGCTGCACCAGGAAGCGAACCGGCTGAACCTGCGGGACACCCCTCAGGTTTAGAACGTGCCCTTCATGCATCAAGTTAAGGGACGTTGCAGAGAGCAGCGGCTGCTTCCTGTGACCAGCATCCCTGCCGATCTGCCCGGGAATCACACGTCGTCGGTCACGTAGAGACGTGCCGCTGGCGCGTCTCGCTTGCGACACCATCGTGTTTCCGGGAACGCGTTGGTAGCTGGTACGGAGACGCGCCAGCGGCACGTCTCTACTGGAGTGTCAGCGGTCCACTGCCGCCGATGAACGCTTAACGTGATGCATGAACTCAGTCGTAGAACGTGCCCTTACTGATCCAGGCCATCGCCGCCCACGGCCGGCAGGGCGAGTTGCTGGCCGAGATTGCGGCGGGCTTCCTTTTCCACAACATGCCGTTCAAAGAGGAACCGCAGCAATGCTCGCAGCACCTCGCGGTCGCGGGCGTCGAGCTCCGGCAGCCGGCGGAGATAGAGCATCAGCTCGGGATCGTTGATCCCCTCGGCGATGTCGGCCAGGGTGACGTCGCCGGGCAGGTTGATCCCCGCGTCGCGATAGAGCTCCGCCCAGCTATGGCCCATCGCGCCGCAGACACGGCTGAGGACGGCGAGACCGGGCTGCTCGGGCAGGTCGCGTTCCAGACGCGAGAGATAGCCGCGGCTGATTCCGGCGCGATGCGCCAGCTCCTCCTGCGTCCAGCCCAACTCTTCTCTCCAGCTTGCAAGCACCGGCCCGATCCTGCCGCCCAGCATCAGACTAGCTCCAGCGTTCGCGGAGCGTCGGGACGGTGTTCTCGACGAAGTCCCGCAAGACGTTCATGTCGCTCGGGACATGGAACAGGAAGTCGGTCATCCCGAGGTCGCGCAATGCCTGGAGATCTTCGACGATTTCGTCCTGGTTGTTGTCGGTTAGATAGGTGTCGCCTTTGGTCGTCGAGCGGCGAATCTCGCTCGGGTCGCGGCCGATATCGGAGCAGACGCTGTTGATCCGGTCCAGGCGAGCCTTGTACTCGTCGACATCGCTGAAATTGTTGTCCCACCAGTCGGCGTAGCGGGCGATCAGGCCGAGCATCCGGGGCTTCGATCCGCCGATCACCACCGGCATCGGGTTGCGGACGGGCTTCGGCTCGAAGATGGCGTCCTTGAGCTGATAGTAATCGCCGTCAAAGGTGCTACGGTCCTGGGCCTGAAGCATCTTGAAGATCTGCAATGCCTCTTCGAGCATCGAGACACGCTGTCCCGGCCCCGGGAACTCGATGCCGAACATCTCATGCTCGCCCTCGAACCAGGCCGCGCCGACGCCGAGCAGTGCCCGGCCATTCGAGATATGGTCGACCGTTGTGACTTCCTTCAAGAGCATCGACGGGTTCCGGTAGGTGATGCCGGTCACCATCGGTCCGATCTCGACGTTCTTCGTCGCTTCGGCGAGACCGGCCAGCAGGGTCCAGCCTTCCAGGTTCGGGTTATCGCGCGGGTCACTGAGCGGGATCATGTGATCGAAGACCCAGGCGCTCTCCAGCCCCAGATCGTCCGCCGCCTGGAACCACTCCTTGATCTCGGCCCACTCGCGATGATGCTGGCTGCAGCGAATGCCGAATCGTACGGGATGTGCCATTGGGATTAGAATCCTCTCTGAAGAGTGAAACATTGACTGCTATTGATGCTAGCACTGGGGAAGGGATTCGGGATTAGGGAACAGGGAATAGGGAATAGTGAAACAGCCGGTTTGTAGGTTGTAGTTCGTAGCAAAGCCGGGTGCGTTCGCTCTCTTCTATGTACCTGTTCCCTATTCCCGCCCGTTTCTTACTCCCCTCTCCCCCGCTGGAGCGCAGCGGAAGCGTGTGGGAGAGGGGTTGGGGGTGAGGGAAATCTTTGGACCGCCTCAAGCTCGATAACGTGCGGCACGTCATCGCCGTTGCCAGTGGCAAGGGCGGTGTCGGGAAATCCACGGTGGCGGTGAATCTCGCCGTCGGTCTGGCGGAGCGCGGACTGCGGGTCGGTTTGCTTGATGCGGACGTCCACGGGCCGAATGTGCCGCTCATGCTCGGCGTCCGGCGTCGGCAGGACGCGCGCGGCTGGCAATCGTTCGTCCCGCTGGCGAGCGGGAGCGGTGCTTCGTCGTCGGCAAGCATGCCGCCGCTGGAGCGCTACGGTGTCAAAGTTATGTCGATCGGCTTGCTGGTCGGTGAGGACCAGACGGCGATGCTCGACAACGTCGAGACGGTTGGCTGGCTCGTCCGGAACCTGCTCACTCTCGTCGATTGGGGCGATCTCGACGTGTTGCTGATCGACTTCCCGCCCGGTACCAGCGAGCCGCAGGCCACACTGCTGCGCACGGTCGTCCTCGATGGCGTGCTCATCGTCGTCACGCCCCAGGATCTCGCCCGGCTCGACAGCACCCGGGCCCTGCGGGCGTTTCAGCGCAGCAACGTCCCGGTCCTCGGGCTGGTCGAGAACATGAGCTACATGCGCTGTCCCCACTGCGGCGAGCGGATCGAGATCTTCCACCGTACCGACGTCGAGCGCCCGATCTCGACTGAGGTCCCGCTCCTGGCCGAAATCCCGCTCGATCCCGCCCTCTCCGCCGCCGGCGACACTGGCCGTCCAGTCTTGATCACCAACCCCGATAGCGTCCAGGCCGAGGCATTGTGGGGGCTGGTTGATGCCATTCGGGGGAGGTTGTAGGTTGTAGTACGTAGTTTGTAGTGAACAGCCAGGAGCACCTCGACCACTTGGATTTCCTACGACCTACAAACTTCGAACTACAACCTACCTGCCTTCGATCTCACTGCGCACGTATGAGCTCCCCCTCCGGATTCAGCTCGACGAAGTGGCTGGTCTGGCCGTCGCGGTAGGCCTGGCATTGGTTGGCCGGGTCGTTGTCGACCTCCTGGCGCGGGTCGTGGGCGATGTCGACCGACCAGCCGGGGACCTCTTCCAGCTCCTCGGCGATGCAGGGGCCTTTGGATAGATCAACGCCGCTGTCAACCGCATCTTCATAGACCGCCATGGCCGCCTCGATTGCACTCGTTTGCTCGCCATCGCCGCTGACTTCGTCGTCATCGTCATCTCTGGTGATGCAGCCAGCCAGGAGGGCGACGATGAGGAACATTCCGAGTATCAGGCGCGTCAGGTGCATAGCTATCCTCCGATCCGGTATGCGATGGTGGTTTGTAGTGAGTATCGCAGAGCAGGGGCGAGCCCTCACCCCCGTCCCCTCTCCCACACGCTTGCGCTGCGCTTCAGCGGGGGAGAGGGGAGTAAGACGAAAATAGAAGACGATGCGTGTCGACATTGTCTCCGGTTCCCCCTCTCCCCGCATAGCGGAGCGAAGCAGTGGGAGAGGGGGCTAGGGGGTGAGGGAAATCCCATCATTGCCGGTCGAGCGAGCGATTCTGCGCTATGGTCTGATCGCGACGACGCTCTTCCTGATCCGCTACCTGCTCTTTTAGCCTTCAAGCCGCTGATGGAGTGGCATGGCATGGAGCGGGCCGGCTATGATGTTCTGATCGGTGCGGTGGCGGTTGTCGTCGCGTTCGTCTACGCCCTCGCGCCTGAGCTGCCGGGTCTCGTGCTGACTGGCCTGCTGGTCGCGATCCTCTTCTTCACTGCGTTCGCCGTGTCGATGCTGGCTGCCAGACGCCTACCCCGATTGGCGGTCATCCTGATCCCTGCGACCGTCGTTGTCGGCTGGACCCATCTGGTCTGGTCGCCCTGGGTGCTGCGGGTCGGCCGCAGCGAGACCCACCTCTCCTCCGAACTCTCGACTCTCATCGCTCTCGTATTCCTCTACGAGCTCGCCAGCAGCCGGTACCGGAAGCGGCATGAGCGGAAGGAGTCGGTTGTATGAGCGCAAAGACCAATAAACACGGCCGACGAGTTCTGGCCGAAGTCGTTGCTTCTTGTTACTCGTGCCAATGGTAGGAATGATCAGAGCGACGTCCGAAGCCTGGGAGTGGATGCTGCTGGGCTTCGTCTGGGTTACAGCGTCGATCGTACTGCAGGTCTCACTCCCCTGGAAGCAAAAGCCGAGCTATGGACTTTTCGCATTGCTTATTCTTGCATGTTTCGTTCTCAGCGTCGCGCTCACAGAAATTGTTGTTAGCAGGGTAGGCATCGAGTCAGGCTCGACTTCCGAGGAGTTGGTGTTGGCCGTGGTGATGGCGGTGTTTGCAGTGGCGGTTCTTGTCTTTGCCGAGGAGTTGTTCTTTCCTCGAAATGTTGTATTCGGGTGGCGGCAACGCCCCAACATCTTTGTAGAAATGGGGTTCACGATCGCCCTCGTGTCCGCGATCTATGCTGTGAACCGCCTCGCTGATTCCTGGTCATTGAGGATACAAATCATCTCGCTCTACATGGCAATGATGGTTGCATTAGCGATTCTGTGGTTGCCGAAGGGGCGATGGTCGCCTCGATTTGCTCCACTTGTGATGTTCTTTTCCGCAGATTTACTGCTTACTTCTGTATTCGATGTGCCTCAATTGTTGGCCCTGCCTGGTGGTTCTCGGCATGGATTTTCATCGAACTCGGCCGTGAGTCATCGGGTGAGGAGTCCTGGTTGCTAACGCGTTGGCGTCGGCGGAAGGAATTCATGCTGCCAGGGGATTTGTAGGAATGGCGCTCGATTCCCTTCCGGTCCCCACAAAGCTACGCGACCTTTGCGAAGGGGCAAGAGGATTGAAGATCGACTGATCATGTTTCGAGAAGGTGCCGAGAACGTCGTCGACCAGGAACTAATCGGTGGTTGTCTGTGGTGCCATAGTGTAGGGTAATGGCTCTTTCGAGTCGGCAGCGTTGACATCACTCTGGCCTAATCCCGGTTTAACGGGTGGCTTGACAGTGGCTTGCATAATTGCGAAACATGAATCTACCATCATCACCATAGGGGTATCGTGCTGCATCCGGCTGGCCTGGCCGTAGGGGGATGTTGCACGTCGTTTTGCTGTGAGGAACGTACAAACATGTTGTCCTGGTTTTCGCCGGCGGGGTGGGCGAGACGTTGCGCGTTGCGGCCTTGGTGGACGATTCTGGCCTGGCTGCTGTTGCTGGCCGTCGCCGGGGTCAGCGCCGCCGGAATCAGCGACCGGCTCATGACCAACTGGCGGTTCACCAGCGAGCCGGAGTCCGTTCAAGGGCGAAATCTTCTGGAAGAGCACCTGATCGGCGGCGACTACCCCGCTCATGAGCTGGTCATCATCAGGTCGGATAGCCTGACGGTCGACGACCCCGCGTTTCAGGAACGTGTCATGCAGGTGACCGGCGCTCTGGCGGGATTCGACCCCGTCGCTTCCGCAGTGAACTACTATCAGGCCGCCGAAGTCAATCCTCAGCAGGCGTCGAGCCTGGTTGCCGAAGACCGGCACTCGACGCTCATCCCGGTCATGTTTGATGGGAGCTACGAGAGCGTCGAGGATGAAGCCGAGGACTATTCCGACCTCGTCCATGAGCAGAGCGGCAACGGCTTCGACGTCAGCACCGTTGGCGACCTGAGCGGTGGGTTGGCTTTCGCTGAGATCTCAGAGTCCGACCTCCAGCGCGGCGAGCTGATCGCGATTCCGATCGCCATGGTCGTGCTTGTCCTGGTTTTCGGGGCGCTGGTCGCGGCCGGGCTGCCGTTGATTCTGGCTCTGGTTTCGATTGTCGTGGCGATCGGTATCGGCGGCCTGCTCGCGCTCCAGATGGACCTCTCGATCTTCCTGGTCAACATGACGACGATGATGGGGCTCGCGCTCGGGATCGACTATGCCCTCTTCATTGTCCGGCGGTATCGTGAGGAGCGGGTTCGCAGCGATTCGAGAATCGAAGCGATTGCCCGAACCGGCGATTCGGCCAGCCGGGCTGTTCTGTTTTCGGGCGGGATCGTCATCGTCGCGCTCTTCGGCCTCTTTCTGATCCCGACGACGATATTCCGCAGTCTGGCTCTTGGGGCGATCCTGGCCGTCGTCGCGGCGGTGCTGGCGATGCTGACCCTCGTCCCGGCGCTGTTGAGTCTGATCGGCGACCGGCTCGACTGGCCGCGACGCCAGCCGGGGATGGGTGCCGCCGCCCAGGAGGAGCCGGTCTGGGGCGCGATCGCGCGGCGGGTGATGGCTCGACCAGTGCTGAGCCTGGTCCTGTCGACCGTGATCCTCCTTGCCCTGGCCGCTCCGGTGATCGACCTCGAAGAAGGCGCGACCGGTACCGGCGCCGAGTCGATCCCCGATGGCGAGATCCGCGAAAACTATGCTCTGCTGGAATCGCAGTACAACCCCGGCATTCTCCAGCCGATCGATATCGTGATCGATCTCGAACGCAGTGCCGAGACCGAGCGGGAGATCGATGACTTGATCCAGAGGATCGAGGCTGATAACGCCTTCATCCCGGCCACCGCGTTGACCTGGAATGCCGGAGATTCCCTGGCCCGGCTCGAGGTGCCGCTGGCGATGCTGCCCGGCGAGCCGGAGTCCTATGACGCCGTCGAGCGGCTGCGGGACGAGCACATTCCGGCGGTCTTCGGCGATCGCGCCGATCAGGTCTTCACGACCGGGCAGCTTTCGGTCCAGTATGACTTTATCGACTCGACGATCTACTGGCGGCCATGGATCTTCGCGATCGTCCTCGGACTGAGCTTCGTCCTGCTGACCCTTGTCTTCCGGTCGCTGATCGTGCCGCTCAAGGCGATCGTCATGAATCTGCTGTCGGTCGGCGCCGCCTATGGGCTCCTGGTGCTCGTGTTTCAGTGGGGCGTCGGCAACGAGCTGTTCGGGTTCGAACGCACCCCGACGATCGAAGCCTGGATACCAATCTTTCTTTTCACCGTCCTCTTCGGGCTCTCGATGGATTACCACATCTTCCTGCTCAGCCGGATCCGCGAGAACTTCAATCTCAGCGGCGACAATCACGCGTCGGTCGTGTCCGGGCTGCAGGTGACCGGACGGCTGATCACCGGGGCGGCGCTGATCATGGTCGTCGTGTTTGGCGGATTCGCCGCCGGGAGGCTGATGATGTTCCAGCAGATGGGGTTCGGGCTGGCCGTCGCGATTCTGCTCGACGCGACGCTCGTCCGCTCCGTGCTCGTGCCTTCCAGCATGGCGCTGCTCGGCAGCTGGAACTGGTATCTCCCGTCCTGGCTGAACTGGCTGCCGAACCTCTGGGTCGAGGGACGAGCCGGAGCCGAAGCGGTCGGAACGCCCCCGGTTGAGCCGGCGTTCGGCGCTGACGACTGACCCATAGCGCCGGCTTCAGCTCGACAGGTAATCGAACGCTGACAGCGTGTGGACCTGCACGGTTGCCAGCAGGTCGTCGATGAGGACGTGCTCGTCGGGGGCGCCCATGGCGTAGGGGGTCGGGCGTAAGCGTAGGCCAGGATGCCGCGGTAGCGCCAGAGCCGGCAGTCTGTCCTGCGAGGCCGAGCGAGGGCAATGGCCGGATTCCCCGGCCTTCGGCGTTGCGCTGGATGATCCCGACCAGTTCGTGGTCCGGCTCGCAGGCGTTGGATTCGGCCCGGTTGATGATCCGGTAGCTCGCGCGCCTTCATGGCGGCTGAGGATCTCGTCGATCCGCTCCAGCACCTCGTCGGTCGAGACGCCGACGCCGGGGTGCGGATGTCTGACCTCGACCCGGCAGCTTGCCGCGATCATGTTGACTTTGTGCATACGCCGGAGATGACGCCCGCATTGACCGTGACGTGAGTCAGTGCGTTGACGTTCTGCGCCGGAACGTCTCCTCCAGCCGGTCCGCGATGCTTCGACCGAGGTCAGCACGGCTGCCGAGCGCGGATCTCGATCTCGCTCAGCGCCTGGAGATCTCGCAGGACATCGCCGGCGACGAGGATCGCGTTCGGGCTGATCTGCTGGGTAGCCGCCGTGGCCTCCCGGAGTCTGGACCGTGGCTCGATCCAGAGCGGTCTTTCTCGGCGTAGCGCACAAAATAGGGCGTGCTCGGCTCGCCGCTCAGCAATGCGTCGCCGAGGACGTCCGGGCGATGCTCAGCCAGATGGCGCGCCATATGGGCCAGACGATCTCCTCGTCCGAGACGATCGTCAGGGTCAGCTTGCCGTTCCATGCCTCGCGCCGTTCCGACAGATAGAGCGAAATCGACGCGGCCGTGCCGGCTTTCATGTCGATCGCGCCGCGTCGCGTAGAGCTTCCCGTCCCTGATCGACCCGGAGAATGGATCGTCGGTCCAGGCTTTGGCGTCGCCGGTAAGACACGTCGAGGTGGCCGTTGAGGACGAGGTGCTTGCCCGGGCCGTTGCATCAACGTGGACGATGATGTTCGGCATCATCGGCTCCGGCGCGACGACCTCGTAGTCCGCGCCGTTCTTCCCGAATAATCGACGACCCGGGCGCAAAGCTCGGTCGTATCACCGGCGGATTCTCTGGGAATCCTGATCGGCCTCCTGGACCAGCCGATGATCCCGTTCGCGGTCGGCGGTTAGCTGGTCGCTCCAGTTGTTGACGGATGGTCATACGGGACAGCTCCCCCTAGCCCTTCCCTCGAAACTGAGGGAAGGGGGAATGTATCGGCGCAGGCATTTGCGCCTGAAATTCGGTACTGCAGCAGATACCCCTCCCTTGGCCTCGAGGGAGGGGACAGAGAGAGAGCTTCTTCGCCGGTTCCGACTCATCACTCATCCCTCGTCCCTGATCCCTAATCTCTCCTGACTCCGACCGTCACCTTACCGTCCTTGCCTTCCTGGAGTTCGCGCTCGGCCTTGTCGAGATTGACGGCGTTGATCGATGCCATGTGGGTGAATGCCTGCGGGAAATTGCCGAGAAATTCGCCGCTGGTCGGGTCGATCTCTTCCAGTAAAGCCCGAGGTCGTTCGAGTAGTTGATCAGCTTGGAGAAGAGATCGCGCGCCTCCTCGACGCGCCCGAGGAACGCGAGATTATCGACCATCCAGAAGGAGCAGATAGTGAACGTGCCTTCGTGGCCGGATACGCCTTCGTCTGTCTCCTCTACCCGGTAGCGGTAGACAAGGCCGTTGTGGGTCAGCCGTTTCTGGATCGTATCGACCGTGCTGGCCATCTTCAGGTCGTCACCTTTGATGAAATGGAGCATCGGCAGCAGCAGGGCGCTCGCGTCCGACGGTTTCGCTGTCGTAAGCCTGGGTGAAGCTGCCAATCTCCCTCGTTGTATCGCTCCCATCGTGATCGATTTGGTTGTTCCGGATCTTGCTCCACCGCTCGATATCGCCGGGTAGATCGAAGTTCCGGGCCATCAGCACCGCCATGGAGGCGACCCAGCACATGACGCTTGGAGTGAACGAAGTGCGCGCCGCCGCGCGCTTCCCAGATGCCCTGGTCTTTCTCCATCCAGACATCACAGACTTCGTCCGCCAGCCAGCGCAGGTCGTTCCACATATCGCCGTCCAGCTTCTCGCCATGATCTGGTAGCGTTCGAGCCCGTCCCAGCATGATAGAAGAGGTAGGCGGTGTCGAAAGATCTCGCCGTAGATGTCATTTGGCGCTGATCGTGCGCGTCATTTCCGATTCGAACCGGGCTGGAGTTGCGGTAGCCAGAGATGGTCGGTGGCGTCTTTTCGGTAAGGTCGGTTTCGCCCCGGATCCCGTACATAATCAGAGCCTGCCGTCGTGGGTGTCGAAGGCGATCCTGGATCAGTGCATGAAGTCGCGGGCTTCGTCGTGAAGCGCGATCAACCCAGGTAGCCAGAGCGTCAGCGTCGCTGACCCGTATCCAAGTATGGCGGTAGTCCCAGTTGCGTTCCCCGCCGATCTCTTCCGGCAGCGAAGTCGTGGCTGCCGCGATGATCGCGCCGGTGGGGACGGAACGTCAACACTTCAGTGTCAGGGCGCTCCGGATGACCATGGCCCGATACATCCCGAAGTACGGGCACTCCTGACCATTGCCGCCGAAGTGACGGCCTGGTTGATCCGGTAGCGGATGTGCCCCGAGACCGGCGCCGATGGGCGCGAATTGGAGAGGACGCTGAAGAGCCGGTCACCTGTCTCCATCGCGCACCGGCAGACGACCGTGACTCCATCTTCGGCGATCTCCAGCGGCCAGTTGCCGGTCAGCCAGACTTCGCCGCCGTCATAGGTCCAGTGTGCCGTTGCTCCGTCGACGGCTCGACCGTTGCGTCCCGGCGGGCATGGTCGGCGTGACCCGGCGGTGGAGTTCGATTTCGACCGTGCCCCGGACGCATTCAGCCAGCCGGAGATTTCTGTGCCGGCTCGTCCTCGCGCTCGTCGCCGCTCGGCGTTGCAAAACAATCGGTGACCTCGACCGTTCCGGTGTTCGTGCTGTAGCGGGTGCGGAGAATGTTGGTGTCGTCGATGTACCGGCGCTCTGATGTGAAGCGCCGTGGCGGGTTTTGATCTGTGGCTGCGCCCTTCTCTGCGTCGAGCAGCTTAAAGAAGAAGGGCGCGCTATCGACAAACGGCAGGGCGCACCAGTCGATACCGCCTTCACGGTTGACCAGCGCCAGGCCGCGGGTATCCCCGATGATGCCGTAGTCGAATCGGCCGGTACTTCTCGCCGCTGGCGGCAGCCTCTGGCAGTCACTCCCCGATCACCAAATGGCCGGTTGCCTGCCGAGATAGTATCAGCCTGTCGAGTCAATGCCGTGGCTCCGCTCGCGAACGAGCGAATGAAGATACCGGGGAGACAGCAGTCGCCTGCTCGAGAGATGATACCCCTATGTCCTATGCAAGACACAGCGACCAGCCGGTTGCCGCACGGTCGCCTGTCTCCGCTGGAAGATAACTTCCGGTCGGATTGACCGGTGTCGCGTCACCGTCATACAGGTCGACCGCTGGAGGTTCGCTTGCGGGTGAGCACCAGCATGAGTCCGGCTGAGAAGGCGAAGATCGGCAGTCCGGCGCCGAGCAGCCGGAATCCGCCGAAGCCGATCAGCGTTCCACCGATCAAGCTGCCGAGGGCCGCTCCAAGCGTGATGGTCGACGAGTTGAGCACCATCGTCGTCGTTGCCGAGCCAGCCGGCGAGACGTTGCCGGCAGCGTTGTGAAGGCGACGCGTCGATCCCGCCGACCATCGTCAGGGTTGCCAGCATCCCGATCGTCAGATAGGGGCGAAGCCGGTCGTCAGGATCGAGGCCCAGAAGACGCCGATTGAGGTCGTCGAAATCGTGAAGACGACGACCAGCGGGATGCCGCGCGGTCGCCTCCACCGAGCAGGTATCTCCTGGGTTACGGCTACATGGCGACCGGTGCCGGTCGCCATGTAGCCGTAACCTATCTCCTGGGTTGAGAAGCCGAGCTCTTCTTCGAAGAATGCGCCAAGGTAGGTGAATGGACCGGTCCAGGCGATGGCCTGGAGCAGCGCGGCGCCATAGAGCAGCACCATCGTGCGGTTCTGGATCAACGGCATGTAGGCTTGCAGGAGGCCTGCGATCGCCGGTCTTCCGGGATCGGAAGGTTCGCCGTCTCTCGGAAAATAGAGCGCGAAACCCGCCAGGCAGCAGATCCCGACGATCGCGACGAAGCCGAAGGCGATCCTCCAGGAAAAGAACGCGCCGATCGAGGTCAGCATCGGCGCGCCGACGACTGCCCCGGCGGCGACTGTCGCCGTGATGATGCTGAGCGCCCGCCGTCTGGCATCGCCGGCGAAGCGGGATCCCGCAACCGCCAGCGGCACGCCTGACGCGACCGAGCCGCCAACGCCGCCGATCATCCGTGTGACGAGCACCGATCCGAACCCGGGCGCAAGCGCCGTCCCTCCGGCACTGATGATCGTCGCCACCAGCCCGACCAGAATCATCCGGCGATGGCCGAGCTGATCGGCCAGCGGTCCGACGAATAGTCCGCCGACGGCTGTCATCAGAAACGTTGCCGTTGCGATCTGCCCCAGCACCGGCACGCTCGTCCCGATGTCGTCGCTGATCGACGGCAGGAAGGGACCGAGCGCGAAGCCATTGAGCAGGCCGATGAACGATGTCAGCGCCAGCGGCGCCAGCAGGCCGATCTGGAGCTCGGTGTGCGGTTCGCCCGGCGCTGTATCGGGGATTGTCGTTCCTCGTGGCCGGGAGGTCTTCATAGCGCCATCGTAGCAGTAGCAACCAGACGTTGATGTGCTTCTCAGGCCAGAGCCTCGAGCAATCACAGGCCAGCGGCGGCGGTGTCGATGGGTAGCCGGGTACTCTTGATCCGGCTATCAAACGGGGCTATGTGCCGCAGGCGGCTCTAGCCCGGAGGGTGATCAGCTTAGCGATGCCGTTGAATGCGGTAACGACCCGGCGGTCAAGCCCGGAATCATGTTGCCCAGCGGCTCACTGACGAGAACGTCTACCTCCGGCTGGCGGGCAGCAATTCTCGTTCGTCACCCACGCACGTCCCGGCCATTCGCTGGTCTGTGGAGGCCGGTTGTATCCATACCGCTTCAGCTCATTCGCACACTGCCGGTGTAACGGCTGATACAGGCGCTGATATCCGACACGGGCGCGGCGTCCGCCGTCAACTGGCGGATGACGAGCCCGATGCCGGAAACGAGCAGTAGTGCGATCAAAGCTAACATCGCCCGTCGCCTGGCTGGGTCAGCTCCCTACGGCGATACGGATGCGCAGACGACACGCACCGAGGCACTGCGGAGTTCAGTGGTTGGGTTGTGTACCCTGGCTAACCATTGTGTAGGAGGACCGACGGGTTTTTCCGGTGCTGATCCCCATATTTCAATATCGTTCGCGCCGTAAACGCCCCCGCTGATGGCAATCTCGCCGGAGTTGCACGCGACGTCAGCGTTGATCAAAGTATTGGCCGGGATTGACAACTCTTCGGTGCGCACGACATAGGTTGTAGAGGGAGTGCCAGCCGGCCAGACGACCTGCGTTTCGTTCGAGTTGCAGGTAACCGTCCCGTACGGGCTCATCCGCACGGCGCCGGTGTACTTGTTGACGCAGGCTTCAATCGTGCCTGCTGGAGCAGCCGAGCTGTTCCATGGATGGGCGACCATGCCCAGCACGAATGCGCCGCTGGCGATCATGGCGATGAAGAGCAAGTGGAAGAGACGAATAGACACCCGTCTGTTTGCGAAAGCTCCAACCATGCGAGATTCCTTTCTGCGGATCTCATCGACTGGCAAGCACTCACCACCAGCGTGCTCAGGCTCTTGAGTTTGATGGGGGTGGCACCAGAAACTGCCTGTAGCAATCCCCAACACCTTCATGCCGAGACGTCGGCCTGTTGTAGTGGTAGCGTAAGGCGCAGAGGTAAAGGACGCAAGAGGTAAGCGTGTGATAAAGGGCTCGATGCGGTTGTGATGGAACAGAGGTCACACGTTACTTGTAAGTGAGCCCTCTGACCGACTACGAGCCAGTATTGACGATGCGTCGCTCGTGCTCGACAGGGGTCTGCACGCCATTAGCCGTCACTGCTACGAGCACCATATGGCGCCCTGGATTGATTGGCCAGTTCTACGCTGTCCTTGTTAATAATGGCTCTATCGCTTTGATGCCGCTCACGACAGCAGTCATCGCGGGCTCTTTCAGCGCCCCGAGGACCAGTCGAAATCCTGGTCGATCGGCCAGAGCGGGCGCTGGAGATGGCGGAAAGGCAAGCTCTCATAATCGACCGTGCTAGCGCCCGGCGTCGCCAGTTCGATGATCTTCGATACAACAGGCCGAAGCGACGCTCGATGGGCCTGGTTCGATTTGACGACGATGATCTTCTTCTCGTCGAAGAGGATCCCGGCACTCTTCATGAAGTCGCGGTCGTTGCGGGTCCTCTCCCGGGTGACGATCACGTCGATCTTGTTCTCGAGTCGCAGGACCACCCGCAGTCCGGCGTCAGCCTCGCGCCAGGCTTCGCGGTTGACCTCCCGGCCCCAGCCGCCGTGGGTCGGGCCGCAGATCATGTACTTGCCGTCATCGATCGTTTTGACCTGTGCCCGGATCGGCAGCGGCTCGTAGAAGCGCTGGTCGATGCTTGCTCCGATCTGAATGTCGAGCGAAGCCCCGACACCGGCTGCCACTGCGGCGTCTACGACGACCGGATCGCGGATCGTGAGAACGCAATCCCGGGCTCCCAGCCGGATCAGGCTCTCCAGTACGGCCGGACTATCGGACGGTGTCGCGCTGCCGGGGTCGTCGCCGAGGTCGACCAGGACAACCGGCTGCTCCTCGTCGCTCTCGACCGCCATCCGGACGCCCTCGTCGATCGAGTAGATCGGCCGGACGCTCAGGATGTCGTGGCGTTTCTGCCAAACGCGTTCCGCCAGCTCGCCGGCCATCCGCTCGGCGAGTTCGGAATCACCGTCAGCCGTCGCGATGACCGACATCCGGGACTCCGGCGTGTCGGCGTAGCCGTAGCCGCCCATGATCGTCAGGTTGACGATGCCGGGTGTGTCCTCCATCGCCTCGCGGATCAGATTGAGCTGGTAGAGCGGCAATCGCTCCTCTTCGTCGGCGTCGTGCGACCAGGTGCTCTGGCCGATGTTCGGCCCGATGATCGGGACATGGACGACGCGCGTGACGGGCTGAATCTCGCCGTCGAGGATGCGCAGCAGGCAGCCGGCGGCCTCCAGCCCACGCTCGTAGTTGTCGATGTGAGGATTAGTGTCATTCGGGAATGCAGCGGCAAGCTGGGCACACTCGTCGTGAGTCATGATCCCGTGGAAATCGTAGGTCGCGACGAACGGCACGCCCTCGCCGGCGACCTCCCGTGCCGCCCGGAGCAGTTCTCCCTCGGCGTCTGTATAGGGATCCCCGGCCGCCATCGCGCCGTGCAGGGCGAAGAAGACGCCGTCGAGGGGCATCGCTTCGCGCAGGCCGTCGACGATGATGTCGCGGTAGTGCTCGAACATCCCGGCGCTGACGAGACCGCCGTGGACGAACTGGATATGTGCAACGGGTACGACCTCGATATCGTCTCGCCGGATTCCTTCCAGGAAGCCGCCGACGTAGCTCTTCGGATGCGCCCGCTCCGCCATCTCCTGCCCGAGATGCAGTTCGGCGTCGGGTTCGGTGTTCTGCTCCAGCGCGAAGGTATTCGTCTCATGATAGAAGGAAACCGCCGCCACCCGCTTCATTCGCCCACTCCTTGATCCGCGCACGCTACGAGCGTGCAACGGGACGTTCACTGAGATTGCTGCCCAGATCCTAGCCGGGACCGGATGAGGCGAGCAATCCTCGTGGGGTGAGGCGTGGCGACGGTGGTTAGCTCTCTTGAGATCTCCGGAGCGCGTCCAGAATCTGTCCCATCTCGCCCCGGTGTTCCGCTTCGTGCTGGAGCAGGTGGTGGACGACCCAGGCGGTAGAGACGGTCGCGCCGGGAATCTCCCGGGCGCCGCTGAACCTCTCGGCAGAGAGACCCGTCAGCGTATGGGTGAGTTGTTCGCGCACCCACGCCAATCGCTCCAGGTGCGCGTCGAGCGACATGCCGATGATGCTGGTCAGGTTATCCTGGTCATCGCGAACTCCGTGGGGAAACATCTCGATCGCCTCGTCGGGATAGTCCTCCCGCTCCTGGATCTCGACGTACAGCCAGTCTGCCTCGATCAGGGCGATGTGATAGAGCAGTGTCCCGATCGTATGACGGTGATACGGCGCTTTGGCGTCGACGAGTGCCGGTTCGAGATCTTCCAGCATCTCGAGCGTTCGCCTGCGCCCATCCTCGAGGGCGGCAATCCAGTAGCCGACGGCGGCGTCCGCGCCGTCCGGCGGGATCAGCGTAATCTGTCGTGTCGTGTCCGGCATGGGCTTGTCCTCGATTGCTGTGTCGGTCTCTTCTCACGCAGGGCATGCCGTCCCCGCTGAAAACCTGGAAGACAGCCTGGCGGGAACGGACTATTCTAGCCGCTCCCGCCAGGCTTCTACTCATCTCTGGATCGGACCACTATCCCGCGGGCGGATTCTCAGGCCATCGGCCTGATGTTCTGGTTCATCCGGAAGAGATTGTCCGGATCGTACATCGTCTTGATTTCGACGAGGCGGTCGTAGTTCTCGCCGTAGGCGCTCCGCACCCTGCCGACTTCTTCGTCGCCGCTGAGGAAGTTCAGGAATACCCGGTCGGTATCTGGGCTCTGCACGGCCCGGAACAGATTGCGGGCCCAGCCAATGTGCCGGTCGGAGTCGGCCGGATCGATCCAGTTCGCGAGGATGAGCATGTTGTACGGTGCGTTGCGCTGGTAGTAGGCCATGGCGTCGCCCGGCACCCGCTGGCAGGCGCCGTGCGGGTTCTGGAGGAAGACCATCGAATATGGCGAGGTCATCGCCCTCCCCGACTCGATGATGGCATCGAGCACGCCGTCGCTGAGTTCGTCGATCAGGCTTGACTTCCAGTAGTTCTGGCGGCCGTCCGGGAAGAAGTCATCGAACATCGACTGGAGCTGGGTGTAGGGCATGCGGCCGATCATGTCGGCCAGCGGCGCGCCGAACGACCGGAGCGGCTCGATGATGCGCTCTCCCTCTTCGAGATCACCGGCATAGCAGACGAAGAGCGCGGCCAGACAGTCGCCGTCCGGGTTCGTCATGAAACCTGCTTCTATCGCCAGTTCATCCGGCAGATCGGCCGTGAACTCCCGGTAGAAGCGCAGCACCTCTTCAGCCCCGGATGCAGGATAGAAGACGGGACCGGCCAGGACTTCCGTGATCGGATGGAGCTGGTACTCGAACGATGTCACGATACCGAAGTTGCCGCCCCCGCCCCGGATCGCCCAGAACAGGTCCGCGTTCTCGTCGGCGCTCGCCCGCAGCAGCCGTCCATCGGCCGTGACAACGTCGGCCGCGATCAGGTTGTCACAGGCGTAACCGTGCTTGAAGCTCAGCCAGCCGATCCCGCCGCCAAGTGTGAACCCGGCGATGCCGGTGCTCCCGACGATGCCGCCCGGCGTCGCCAGGCCGTGGGCCCGGGTTGCGGCATCCATCTCCGACCAGAGTACGCCCGGTTCAGCGCGGGCTGTCCGGGTGTCCGGATCGACCTCGATGTTCTTCATCGGCGCGAGATCGACCATCAGGCCGTCGTCGCAGACGGCCGTTCCTGCGACGTTGTGTCCCCCACCCCGTACCGAGATCATCAGCCCCTGCTCGCGGCCGAAGTTCACCGCCGCGACGACGTCACCGACATTCATACAGCGCGCGATGAGCGCCGGCCGACGGTCGATCATTCCGTTCCAGACTTGCCGTGCAGCGTCGTAGCCTGCATCGCCGGGCTGGAGCAGCTCGCCCTGGAGGCTCTGCGCGAACGCTTCGATTGCCTGCGGCGCCAGGGCTATCTGGCTTGAGTCCACCGTGCGGGCGCGCGTTGTCTGACTCATGGCGGCTCCCTTCAGGAGTGTCTTCGATGTGTTCTGTTTCTACGATAGGAGCCGGATCGATGGCTGTATCACACCAGTCTTGCCGGGTGGTTGAATCAGCGCATCCTGGCGATATAGGCAAGGTTGCCTATTCGGATCGCGGGGGCTAGAGGTCGGCGAGCGGCCCATCCTCATTGTGGGCGTCAATATCTTCCACAAGTAGTCCCCGTTCAACGGCGACTCTGGTTGCCGCGGCACGCGAGGGCACGTCGAGCTTGGCGAAGATCGAGCGCATGTGGGCGTTGACCGTTCGTGTACTGATCTCGAGGCGGCTGCTGATCTCCGTGTCGGTCAGCCCCTGGCCGACGAGCCCGAGAACTTCCCGCTCTCGCGGAGTCAGTTCGGCGTCGGCCCGCTCTCCGGACTCGAGTTCTCCGATGAGCGTCCCTGCCTGCTCTTCAAGGCGGGTCATCCCCAGCTCCACAGCGACCGTTGCTGCCTTCCGGGCGAGGTTCAGCCCCCGCTCGCGATCGGCCGGATCATTGCGAATCTGGAGCATCCTGGCCCATGCGAAGCGCGTGTGGGCGTCATACGGGCGCATGGCCATCTGCTCGTGCTTCGCCAGCGCCATCGAGAAATGATGTTCCGCATCCGGCCAGCGTTCCAGTGATGTCGCGAGAAGTCCGAGATAGTAGGCGGCCGAACCATGACAGACCGCGCTGATCGCGAGAAGAGCATATTGATCGGCAAAGGGAAGGAGCATCTCGTATAGCGTCTCAGCTCGCGGCTTGTCTCCAAGCTGGGCGCAGGCATCAGACAGCAGGCATATGAGACTGAGCCACGACATGTCGAACGGCACATCAGCGAAATTATCTGCCGCTACCTGCTCGAACTTCTCGCGCGCCAGGCCGGCTTCGCCGATTTCAAGATAAAGCAGCGGCAGATGAATGTCGGCAAGATGTGAATAACGGGTGATGCCTGTGAGCGGTTCCCGGCTGGTCGACTCGACGAGCTCGCGTAGCTCATCGAGCCTGCCCTGTTCCCGGCGCAATGCGAAGAGCTGGAACTGATGCTGTCGAGGCTGAAGAACTCTGCCAGAGCCCTCCACCCCTCTGAATCAGCGGCTCCGCCTCCCCGTACCGGCCGGCTATCAGCAACATCATCGCGCGGTAGACGGCGGATCGAAGCGAGACGTAGGGTACGCGGGACTGCTCGCCGATCTGCGACATTTTCTCCGAGGCCTGCTCGGCTCGGGTCAGGTCACCGGCTTCGACCAGAGCTTCAAGTTGGATCATCCGCGCCCAGGCCGTCGACAGGAGATCCCCAGTTGCCTCGACCAGTTCGACGAGTTCCTCCGCGTCGACGAGACGCTCTTCCAGATTGTCCGGCGCCCATCCGCTGAAATGACGCGCGGCGATCGCGTAGGCAAGCGTCGCCAGATCTCCAAGCCGGCGTGCGAGAGCGACAGTCTCGTCCCCGACCGCCCGGATCCGCTCGATATCAAACGTAGTCTCGCTGTTCGGGAGATCGAGCGCCAAGCGAGAGAGAATACGAACGCGCTGTTCGGTGACATCGTCTCCAAGCATGCTCAGCGCTTCCTCGAGCAGCCGGATCTGTTGAGCGCCGCCGAATGTCGCGATGACGTTGTAGCCGGAGTACCCGATCACTGCCTCCGCGAATTGCCCTGCAGATCCGAGCGAGCGCGCGATTTCGATCGCCTGGAGGAAGGTTGCGCGCGCTTCGGGCACGTCGCCCGAACCGCCTCCGATTCGGTTCTGCGCTTCGCCAAGTGCGAGCAGCAGTTCCAGGCGCCGGCCTGGTTCGGGCTCACTCTGCAGATCCAGTACCTGGAGCGCCTGGATGAAGTGAGCGGCGGCCGGTTCCCATGCAACCTGCTCCATGGCCTGTCTGCCGGCGCGGGTGGCGTAGTCGATCGCCCGCTCGAAGATTCGCCGGCCGGGGCGGCTTGCAGGAAGTGGTGAGCGAGTTCGGAAAGGTGCGGCGCCAGATTCGCGGCATGGATACGCTCGAGCGTTTCCCCGATGATTCTGTGCAACGATATCCGCCGCGCCGTCGTAAGCTGGTTGTAGAGCACTTCGCGGATCAGGATGTGGCTGAAGCGGTAGTGCCCGATGGTGTCGTCCGTCTGGACGACCCAGGCCGAAAGTCGCCTCATCCGGGAGATCGAGCAGCTCGATACGGTTGGCGCCACTGGCCGGTTCCAGCACCGCCAGGCCAAAATCGCGGCCGATGACCGATGCCACGGCAAGCGCGTCGTGGCAGGCCGTCGAGAGTCGGTGCAGCCGCCGCCGATGACCTCCAGCACGCTCTCGGGCACCCGGGGATGCGCCAGGGCATCGGTCTGAACATCGACGTCCAGCGCACCGTCGGCTGCAGGAGCCGTAGCACCTCGGTTATGAAGAACGGATTGCCCTCGGTCTCCCGGAAGATCGCGTCAACCAGTTCGGGAGGCGCGTCGCGGCCGGCAACGGTCCTGACGAACTGCTCGACAGGCGCTCTCCCGAGTCCCTGGAGAGGGATGCGCTGGAATGCGGGATCGCCGATGAGCTGAGAGATGATCGACGCGAGCGGATGGTCCGGCGGGATGTCCGTCGGCCGGTAGGTCGCCAGGATGAGCAGGCGGCTGTCGCGCATCTCCTGAGCCAGGAAAAGCAGCAGCATGACCGACGGTGCATCGGCCCGGTGGAGGTCGTCAACGACAATCATCAGCGGCTTCTCGCCGGCGATATTCCTGAGCAGCGAAGCAACGGCATCGAACAACCGGAAACGGCTCCTCTGCCGGGTCGAGTTCCGGGAGCGCGGGAGATCACAAACCACACAACTCTCGCAGTTCGGGAACTGACCTGGGCGATAACGCTGCGCCGCTGCCAGATTGCTGGCGTATGGAATCGGGTTCGCTCTCGCGTAGATAAGCACGAATCATCTGGATCCAGGGCCAGAATGCCGGCGCGCCCTCCCACTCGAAGCAACGACCCCACAGGATCTGGATATCGCGCGCTCTGGCGTCGGCTACGATCTCCTCGGCCATCCGTGTCTTGCCGATGCCGGGATCGCCGCCCAGCAGCACGAATTGCCCCTGGCCGGCGAGCATCCGGTCCACGCCGGAACGGATCTGGCTCAGCTCGGATTCGCGGCCGACAAATGGCGCACCCGGCGGGACGTCGACGGATTCGGCACGCGCGTCACTCTGGTGGCGAGGTTGCTGATCCTGTCTGATCGAGATCACCCTCCCGATTCGTCAGCGCTTCGGATGGGGGTTCATGGCGTTTCAATGATCAGGCTCAGTGTAGCAATCTGCAGGGTGGTGACGTCCCGCTGGTGGTTCTGGACCGGCTACCTGGATCGCGACCCGAATCCGCGGCTGATCCGCCTTGCCCGGTTTTCCCGGCATCGACCTCTACTTGCGGGCAACGACCGTCTTCATCGGTACGGAGACCAGCGATTCGCCGTTCTCGGTGTGCCGTTGCCAGGCCGAGGCGACGTCGCGCTCGACTGCCGCGCGTTGATCATCACCAGCTTGCGCCACCGGTTCTGCCAGCGGGGTGCTGGACACATACTGCCAGAGGAACTCCTCGGGCGCCGGGAGGCGAAGTGTTGGCTCATCGGTTTGAATCTCGACATCCCTGAATCCGGCATCGCTGACAAGCGCTTGGATCTCATCGGGGTCATGTAGCGAGAAGACCATGTTGACGAACGCGCCGGCCTGGGGAGTAATGTGCTTCGACAATGCCTCGGCCATCGCGCCGAAGGGTGGCGGCGTCGGACCGCTCAGGCTCAGGATCAGCCGTCCATCGGCCGTCAGCACTCGCCGCATCTCTTCCAGCGCGGCGGGCTTGTCCGCCATGAATTGCAGTCCGAGCTGGCACAGCACGACATCGAATGCGTCGTCCGGGCTCGGCATCGATTCAGCGCTGCCCGTTTGCCATTCGATGCCGAGCTCCGGCGGGGTAGTTGATCCGGCGACGCCGATCATGCCGGGATTGAGGTCCAGACCAACCGCGTGCCCGTCGGCCCCTACCTCTTCGGCCGCAAGGCGGGTGACGATTCCCGTGCCACAGGCGACATCGAGGACACGATCGCCCGGCTGGAGAGCTGCCGCCGCTACGAGTTCCCGCGCCAACGGACGGCCGATCGCCGGGACGAAATAGCGCTCATAGTTCTCTGGCCCTGAACCTCCATAGGCTTCGAAATATGCTGACTGGGTCACGGCGGACCTCCTCGCTTCCATCACAGGCAGCGTGATGCTTCTCGCGTTGGAGACGCACCGCGCCACCCGGATCTGTATCGATCGAGGTCTCAGCCTAGCACGACATCTTCTCGAATCAGCTATTCCTCACGCGTCAACGTGAGTCCAGCAACGACCCTACCCGGGTCAGGCCGACGTAGGCGACGTGGTTGCCGAGTTTGACGTCGTCGTGGTGGTCGCAGTCTTCGGCGTCGCCGGCGATGATCTCTCCGGCCAGCGTCTCGGCTTTGATGTAGTCGGCGTGAGCCTTGATCGCCTCGGCTTCCTCGCCGGTCGCGCTGTAGACAAGCTTGATCGTGTCCTCGATCTGGAGCCCCGCCTGCTTGCGGAGATCCTGGACGCCGCGGACGAAGTCGCGGGCCATGCCCTCCAGCACTAGCTCGTGGGTCAGCGTCGTGTCGAGCGCGGCAAGGACATCGCCATCCTCGGCGACGTTGAAACCTTCGCGCTCGGCGACGTCAACCAGCACCTCTTCGTCGTTTAGCTCGATCTCCTCGCCATCCAGCGAGACGGAGACGGTCTGGCCGGACCGGAACGCTCCGGCGACCGCCGCCGGGTCGAGCTGCATGATCGCGCCGCGCAGAGCGTTCATCTGGGCGCCGTACTTCGGGCCGAGCACCGCGAAGTTCGGCTTGACCTGGTACTCGGCGTATTCGGCCGGGTCGTCGACCCATTCGAGGTTCTTGACGTTCAGCTCGTCGAGCAGCTGATCCTGGAGCGAGTCCACTCCCTGCCGGACCTCGTTGTTGCGGGCCCAGACGTAGAGCGTCGAGAGCGGCTGGCGGACCTTGACGTTGGCCTTGTTCCGGGCAGCCCGGCCGAGATTCGTGACCCGCAGCAGCGCCGCCATGTCGCGGTCGAGATCGGCGTCGACTCTGCTCGCATCGACCTCTGGATAGCGGGTCAGGTGGATCGAGCGGGGCGCATCATCCTCCACGGCAACGACGAGGTTCTGGTACATCTCCTCGGTCGCATGAATGGTGTGAACGGCGCCATCAGCCGTGACAGATCGACGAGTACCTCGTAGAGCCGTCTGGTAGGCGGCCGCCTTGTCCCGGTCGGCTTCCGTCTTCCAGAAGCGGCGTCGGTTGCGGCGGATGTACCAGTTGGAGAGCTCCTCGATGGCGAAGTACTCGATCGCCCGGGTCGCCCGAACCGGGTCGTAGTCGTCGAGCCCGGCGCGGACCTCGGAGATCGCGTGCTGGAGCCGGGAGAGGATCCAGCGGTCGAGCAGTGTTCGCTCGGCCAGCGGGACCTGGTTCTCCGGCAGGGTCGGGTCGAAGCCGTCGAGGGCGGCGTAGTTGACGAAGAAAGCGTAGGAGTTCCAGATCGGGATGATCACCTGCCGCCGGACCTCGTCGCCGAGCCCGTAGCCGAAGTTCAGGTTCACGGTCGGGTTGTGCCGGCTGTAGAGCCAGCGCATGACGTCGGAGCCCATGCGATCGGCTGCCTCGTCGTAGGGGATCGAGTTGCCGGCGCTCTTGTGCATCTCCCGGCCATGCTCGTCCCGCAGCAGGGCGAATCCGAGGCAGGTCTCGTAGGGCGCTTCGTCGGCCATGACGACGCTCTGGGCCAGCATCGAGTAGAACCAGTTCCGGAACTGGCCCGGGAAGGACTCGGTGATGAAATCGGCCGGGAACCACTCGCGCCACTTGTCGCGATCCTCGGTGTAGTACATCGTGCTGAACGGCACCGCGCCGGCGTCGAGCCACGGGTTTCCGACGTCCTTGATCCGGCTCACCTTCGCGTCGCACTTGGAGCAGCGGATCTTGACCGCATCGACCCAGGGGCGGTGCGGCGAGTTGCCCTCGAACTCATCCCAGCCGGAGACGGCGCGCTCCTTGAGCTCTTCTTTCGATCCGATGACCTCGAAGTTGCCGCATTCCTGGCACTCATAAATAGGAAGCGCCAGGCCCCAGTAGCGCTTCTTCGAGATCATCCAGTCGTCCATGTTCCGGAGCCAGTCCAGTTCGCGGTCGAGGCCGAACTCGGGGATCCAGCGGACGTCCCGGGCGATCTCCTGAAGCCGCTCCCGGAGCGGGTCCATCGCGATGTACCACTCATCGACGACGCGGAAGACGACATCGGTCTTGCAGCGCCAGCAGGTGGCGTAGCGGTGGGTGTAGTCGTGGTCGTAGAGCAGCAGGCCGCGCTCGCGAAGGTCGTTGATGACCGGTCCCGCGACATCGTGGGCGTACATGCCGGTCAGGAACCCGAAGCCGTCGTAGAAGTGGCCGAGCTCGCCGATCGGCGCGATGACTTGAAGATCGTGCTCCTTCGACAGGCCGTAGTCCTCGCGGCCACAGCCGGGCGCGATGTGGACGATGCCGCTCCCTCGTCAGCCGCGACATCCTCCCAGGGGATGACCCGATGTTTGACATCGGCATTGGCCGGCAGGTGGTCGTAGAGCCCGGTGTAGGTCCGCCCGACGAGGTCGGAACCCTTGACCTTGTCGAGTTCGGTGTACTCGCCGCGCAGGGCGTGCTGCTTCGCTTCTTCGGCCAGGTAGAAAATCTCGCCGTGCTGCTCGACCTTGACGTAGGTCAGCTCCGGGTGGACCGCTGCCGCGACGTTGGCGGGCAGCGTCCAGGGGGTCGTTGTCCAGACCAGCAGCGAGGCGTCTTCGTCGTCGAGCTTTAGCAGGGCGTAGAGCGATCGATGGGTGCGCTCGGTGTAGCCCTCGCCGATCTCCATCTCGGAGAGGCCGGTCCCGCAGCGCGGGCACCAGGGCATCGAGTCGTCCCCCTTATAAAGGAGGCCGCGCTCGTTGCACTGCTTCAGGTAGTTCCAGATCGTGTAGTTATTGGTGTCGGACATCGTGTAGTAGGAATTGTCCCAGTCCATGAAGCTCCCGAGCCGCTTCGTCTGCTCGGTCTGGACCATCGCGTATTTGCGGACGCGCTCCTTGCACTTCTCGACGAACTTCGCGATGCCGTATTCCTCGATGTCCCGTTTCGAGGTGAATCCAAGTTCCCGTTCGACCTCGACCTCGACCCAGAGTCCCTGGCAATCGAAGCCGTTCTGGTAGCGCTGCCGGTGGCCGAGCATCGTGTGGTAGCGGACCCAGAGATCCTTGTAGGTGCGGCCCCATGCGTGATGGACGCCCATCGGGTTGTTGGCCGTGATCGGCCCATCGAGGAAGGACCAGTTCTCCGGGTTGTCGTCGTTCTTCGAGAGGTATTCTTCGACGACCCCGTCGCCGTACCACCAGTGCAGCCGGTCCCGTTCCATGGCCGGGAAATCGACCCTGGTCTCGACCGATTTGAAGCCCTTCTTGGTTGGTGTTGATGTCATATTGCGTGCCCCCTGGTGAGTTCGTAGGTCGTAGTGCGTCGTTTGCAGGAAAGCCGGGAGATTTCCCTCACCCCCAGCCCCTTTCCCGCAGCTCCGCTACGCGGGGAGAGGGGAGTAAGGCAAAGACGTGATCTCCTGCAAGCGGCGTACTACAACCTGTAAACTGACTGTTTTCCAAACAAAAAACCCATCCTCGAAATCGAGGACGGGCGTAACCCGCGGTACCACCTCGGTTGTCCGCGCAATGCAAGCACGGACCACTCACTCCGGTGCGGCTCGTCTGTGCGAGCGATACCGGCGCCGCTGGTAACGGGCGGCGAACCCGGCCGCGTCTACTTGGGTCTTATGAAGTGACCTGTTCGGGCGGCGGCTCGGGAAGGATTTTCGACTGGTCGACTGCCATCCGGCTTCCACCAGCCCGGACTCGCTTGGGGCATCTCCCCCAGCCTACTCGTTTCCGTCAACGCTTACATCTGCCTTACGGCAAGTCTCAGTATAGCATCGCTGTCGAGCCTGAAGGAACGACAGGAAAGTCGTGAATGTCGCTCGTTTCAAGCCGACGTCCGTTGTGCGTCGCGGCTGACCTCGATTTCAGGAGGGTTGAGAATGACGAATCATCGGTCCTTTGGGTGATTGATACGAGTCGACCTGTGACTTTAGAGTAACCCGTACGGCCTTGATCTGACATATATGCGTTAGGTAGCCGGATGACCGCAGACCATCAGGGGACAAGCGTGTTCAACATGATAGGGGGTCATCGTTTTCAGGGCCTGTGGCGCAATGGGAACTTCCTGAAGCTGTGGGCCGGGGAGACGGTCTCGGTCTTCGGTTCGCAGATCAGCGTCGTGGCGATCCCGTTGCTGGCGGTCCTGACCTTCGAGGCGACGCCGGCCGAGATCGGCTTCCTGACGGCTGCCGGCGAATTGCCAGCGCTGATGCTGGCGCTCTTCATCGGTGTCTGGGTCGATCGCCTGCGCCGCCGTCCGGTGATGATCGCCGCGAATCTCGGACGTGCTCTGCTCCTTTTCCTGATCCCTTTGGCCGTCTGGTTCGAGTGGCTGAATATCCTTCTGCTTTATGTCATTTCATTCCTGGCCGGTATCCTGACCGTCTTCTTCGCCGTTGGTTACCAGTCCTATCTGCCGACGATCGTCCGGCGAGATCAGCTGGTCGAGGGCAACAGCAGACTGGCGATGAGCGCCTCCGGAGCCGGCATCATCGGACCGGCGCTGGCCGGGGGCATTGTCCAGCTCGTCTCGGCTGCGTTCGCCATTCTGCTCGATGCGATCTCCTATCTGGTGTCGGTGATCTTCCTCTGGCGGATCGATGCTGACGAGGCTGCTCCGGAACAGGGCAAGGCACGAGCCGGAATGCGCCGTGAAATTGGCGAGGGGCTTCGCGCGATTCTGGACGAGCCCATTCTGAGGACGCTCGGCATCAGCACCGGGATCGCCGTCCTGTTCGAGAACATCCTCTTTGTGGCCGTCGTACTCTACATCACCCGCGAGCTGGGGCTGAGCGCAGGAACGTTCGGGATCGTCTTCGCGGCCGCCGGCGTCGGTTACTTCGCCGGTGCGGTGATCGCGAACCGTCTATCAGCCTGGCTGGGGCTCGGCCGGGCGATCGTGGCCGGGCTGGCGATCGCTGCTGTGGGGCAAATCCTGATCCCGCTCGCGAGCGGCCCTGCGGCGGTGGCTGTTCCGCTGCTTCTCGCGGGTTTCTTCCTGTCCGGGACCGGCAGTCCAGTCTACGACTTGAATCAGGTGAGCCTGCGCCAGGCGGTTACGCCGGACCGGTTGCGCGGTCGTGTCAATGGCAGTTTGCGAGTTGTCATCCGTGGCGCAGCCCCGGTCGGGGCTATTCTGGGCGGCCTGCTGGGCGAGTGGATCGGGCTGCGCCCGACGCTGGCGATCGCCGCGATCGGATTTCCGCTGGCTATCCTGGTCGTCTGGTTCTCACCGGTTCGGCCATTACTCACGCCACCGGAGGAAGCCGACATCAGCTACCAGTAGCTGATGTCGGCGACGCCGGGCGAACTGTGTCCTTGAGCGCCCGGACCTCCACTAACTGAAGCTGCGGCCAGGGTGACGTCGTCATTCGGGCAGTGGCAGCCCTGGTTGCCGGTGCAGGTGCACCCTGAGGGACAGCACCAGTCATCCGAGCAGCAGACCGGGAAGGAGGCCGGGCAGCAGAAATCGGACGAGCAGCAGACCGGATATCCGGCGGGGCAGCAGACATCGTGCTGAGGGCAGCAGATCGGGTAGTTACCTCCGCAACACAGGCCGCCGCCGCAGTCAATGAGTTCTGGACAGCAGACGTCGTCGGGGACGCAGACTCCGCTGGCACAGCACGTACCGGGGCAGGGCCGGCATCTGCCATCATCGCAAACCTCGCAACCGAGACAATCACTCGTTGTGAGGCACTCGACACATGCGCCATTGATGCAGTCCGTCCCGGCCGGACACTCGATGCCGCAGGCGCCGCAATGGTCGTCGTTGGACGACACGTCGATGCAGACGCCGTCGCAGCAAGCTTCGCCAGCCTGACATCCGTCGCAGGGGTCGGACTGCGTGCAGATCCCGTTATTGCACTCTTCGTCAGGACCACATTCGAAGCCGCAGGCGCCGCAGTTCTGATTGTCGGAGAGCACATCCATGCAGACGCTGTTACAGCAGAGCTGGCCCTGGGGACAGACGTTGCCGCAGGCGCCGCAGTTCTGGTCGTCATCCGTCGGATCGAGGCAGACACCGTCGCAACAGATCTGGCCGGAGAAGCACGCAAGGCCGCAACCGCCACAGTTCTGGACATCGTTGAGTAGATCCAGGCAAACTCCGTCGCAGCAGTAGTTCGCGAGGTCGGTCTCGTCGCAGCCAACGCAAGCGCCTTCGACTGGAGGCGTACAGATGCCGTTGATGCACCCCTCGCCCTCCGGGCACGCGTTTCCACATTTTCCACAGTTGGACGCATTGGAGAGGATGTCGAGGCAAACGCCGTTGCAGCACTGCTGTCCCGGGGCGCACGCCTGACCGCAACCCCCGCAGTTATTGGCGTCGGTGTCGAGATTTGTACAGCCACCCTGGCAGCAGAAGTTCGATTCGTCGGTACCCGGGCAGGCCGTGCAATCCGTGCAGTAGTCCTTGCACATGCTGTCACAGAGTGAAATAGTGCTCTGGTGGAGGCAGGCCGTAACCGTGACGCTGACGCAGGCATTGAACGCCTGTATCTGTCTCTTGATAGTGGTAAAGTCTGCGACCGCGACGCCCTCACAAAGGACATGGGCGATAGACTCGCAAGAGTCTCTAGACTCTGCCGCCGTAATCAAGTAGGCGATTGGCTGCTCCAGGCACTCGGCTACGCAAATGTCGCATTGATCACCCCCGGCCAGCTGCCGTGATCTACTGGTTCCAGTGCCCGGCGATGGGAATTGCGCCTGAATCTGGCCCGCCTCGTCGACATAGAGGATGTACAGCAGTTCATCCTGTGCCGTTAGAACGGGCGCGTAGGCAACCGGCTGGCCGGCCATGTCCGGGTCAAAGGTGAGCGCTGCCTGCAATGGGTTCGGCGGCGCTGTCTCGAATATGACCTGAAGAAACTCGGTTGGTGTCACTCCCGGCCCGCTGGCCTGTGTCGCTCCCTGGCTAATCTCGGTAAATCCTTCTGTCGCCAGATAGGCGGCCAATTGCTGATACGGCCCGTCGCCGTTCGCCGCTTCCTTTAGCGCCGTCTCAACCTCCGGCGGCGCCGGGTCGAGCGATGGACCTTCCTGCGACGTCATCCTCCACTCGTAATAGTGCTGGCCGACGTTGCCGGCTTCGACCTGCCAGCCGGGCGCGTTGTCCGGGGTGTAGGTCAGACAACGGCGCTCGAAGCACTGCCAGAGCAGATCCTTTTCGGTTCCAGCCACGGCAACGCGCGACCAGTAGGCCTCGGTGATCGGCAGGCCGGTCGCGAAGAACCAGGGATCGAAGAGCCGGGCCTCGGTCGTTTGCCCATCAACGTGGACCGGGCCGGTCTGGTTGGCGAATTCCCAGAAGACCGAGGCGACGGTGTGATCGAGTCCCGGGACGGTGACCCGCTCGGCGGCGGTCACCTGGTACTGGGCATAGGTGCTGTCGTCGCCGACGGAGCCGTCCGCGTAGGTTGCCGTGAGCGTCGTGCCGGGCGGTGTTGCCGGGACATCGAGGAGCCCGAGCTGGCCGATCTCGGCATAGGTCGGGCGCTCGCCGGGATCTCCGGCGATGTTGACCTGGGCAGGTTGGCGGGTGATGAAATCATCGTCGCCGACCTGCATCTGGCCGGTAATGAGCTCCGACGCCAGCCGGCCATTAGTGACATAGAAGGGGTCAGAAGGGTCAAGCTGCGGATAGGTTAGTTCCATGCGGGACTTGTCGAAATACTGGACGGTGCGGACTCCGCCAGGAGAGTTTGCGTAGTCCTCGGTCATCGCCGCGGTGAAGGCTTCCGGCCCCCACATCCAGGTGCGGTTGGCGGCCCCATCGGCCACCGGCTTGTCGGTACGCGCCCAGGTGCGTTGAAAAGCATCGTTGGCTGGCGCGACGGCCGGCTCGCGTTCGGCGCTGGCTTCCTCACGGCCAAAGCGAGAGAAGAGTCCGCCGGCGGCGAAACCGAGAGCTGCCTTGAGCACGCCGCGCCGGGAGGTGCGGGCGCCGATCAGTCTGGAAAGCTCGTCAAAACGGTGTTCAGTCATTGCCAGAACTTCTACCGGATAGCCTGCAGGCCTATCCCCGGCTCGGCGCTCATTCATGATAAGCACGCAAATTATGAATTCTTCGACTATGAATCGAACCTAACCCGAATTTGGCAAAAGGTCAATACTCTGGCCAGTTTCCGTTCAAACGAGTGCTAGGATGTCTCTAGACCGTTGAAAAAGGCACATAGACTGGTTGCGGGCATTCGCGCGAACGACGCCGTGCAAGCTGGAGGATTTCAGATGGACATCGCATTACTCCTTGCTCGACTCCTGCTGACCGGCGTTTTCGTCGTTGCCGGGGCCGCCAAGCTCATTGACCGGGAAGGATCTCTCCAGGCGCTGATTGGCTTCGGCGTCCCTGCCGTTGCCGCACGGCCGCTCGCGACGCTTCTGCCGTTGATCGAGCTTGCTGTCGCCGTGAGCCTGCTACCGCTGGCGTTCGCGTTCTGGGGCGCGGTCGGCGCGCTCGGGCTCCTCGGCTTGTTCGCGGTCGGCATCGCGCTGAGTATGGCGCGCGGAGAGGCGCCGGACTGTCATTGCTTCGGCCAGCTGCACTCGGAGCCCGCCGGCTGGTCGACGCTGGTTCGGAATGCAATCCTGGCCGGAGTCGCAGGCTTCATCATCGTTGTTGGCGGCAGGCAACCGGGAGCGAGCCCTACCGCCTGGCTGACCGGCCTGACCGGTGTGGAACAGGTCGGACTCGTCGCGATAGTCGTGGCCGCTGGGGTTCTTGCCGCTCAGACGTGGTTCCTGTTCCAGCTCATGGCCCAGAATGGACGCTTGCTCGAACGCGTCGACCGGCTTGAGGCGCATGTCGGATCGGCGATCGGCGGACAACCGGAGCCGGCGACGGCAAACGCGCAGGAGCATGGTTTGCCGGTCGGCAGCCGTGCGCCGGCGTTCAGCCTGCCCGGCCTGCACGGTGAAACGATGACGCTCGCTTCGCTGCTGGCACCGGGCAAGCCGCTCCTGTTGCTCTTCACTGACCCGCAATGCGTGCCGTGCAATGTCCTGCTTCCGGAGATCTCCCGCTGGCAGCGTGAATATGCCGACCGCATGACGGCGGTCGTGATCAGCCGGCGAGACCGGGACGCCAATCTTTCCAAGGTGAACGAGCATGGCCTCAGTACCGTGCTCTTGCAGGATGACCTGGAGGTCTATGACGCTTACCAGGCCCAGGGCACGCCGTCGGCAGTTCTGGTGCGGCCGGATGGGACGATCGGCAGTTCGCCGGCCGGCGGAGCCCGTCAGATCCAGCGGCTCCTCGATACAGTCCTCGACAGCCCGCCCGCCCTGGCCCCCTCTCCGGGAGGCGCATCCGGTGCCTCGGCGACGAACGGCTCCAGCCGATCCGGCGCTGGAAGTGCGGGACAACCCCGTCCTGCTCCTACTCCGCTGACAGCCATGGCAGTGGGTGGACAGCCCGCGCCACAGATCGCGCTGCCCGATCTTCGGGGGAGATGGTCGAACTTTCCGATCTCGGGGGCCGTCCGACAGTGCTGTTGTTCTGGAATCCGGAATTGCGGTTTCTGTCGCCGGATGGTCGATGATCTTAACGCCCGGGACGCGGATCGCCCCGCCGGCGCGCCGGATTTGCTGATCGTATCCAGTGGTGGTGCCGACGCGGATCAATCGATCGGGACGCGTATCCCGTTTCTGCTGGACGAGGATTCGAAGCCGGTCGGCACTTTGGCGCGAACGGCACTCCATCGGCCGTGCTGATCAACGGTCAGGGCAGGGTCGCTTCAAAACGTCATGGTCGGGGCCGAGAACGTCATGGGCCTGCTGGATCCGACACGCAGGGCCGTCCCCTTGAACGGTAACGGTTCGCAGCCGCCGCTCGGCCCGCTGGTGCGGATTGGATCGCCCGCCCCGGCGTTTCAGCTGCCGGACCTCGACGGCCAACCGGTCACGACTGGCGTACTTGAGAACAACGAGACGCTGGTGCTCTTCTGGGATCCGGCTTGCGGTTTCTGCCAGCGCATGCTGGATGACCTGAAACGCTGGGAAAGCGAACGTTCCGGCGACGCGCCGGAACTGCTCGTCGTCTCGACCGGGACGGTAGAGGTTAACCGGGCAATGGGGCTGCGATCGACGGTCGTGCTCGATCAAGGGTTCGGGCTTGGCCGGCAATTTGGCGCGAGCGGGACGCCGTCTGCCGTGCTGGTGGATCGCAAGGGGCGCGTCTCGTCGCAAGTGGTCGCCGGTGCGGAGGCCGTCCTCGATCTGGCTGGTGCGACCGCCATTCCGTCCGGAAGCTAGCGTCGACGAACGAATCTGTTCGGCCGGCAGTCGTACTAATGCTTCGTGGCTCCCGGCCCGCCGGGGGTATTTTGACCGCACGTTTCCGATAGCTCGCCGCCATCTCCGGCCGTATCGTGACATCAGGGTTCGCGATGCGATTGGAGATGCGACAGATGGCTATTCCCCATCATCCGTTCAGGTTCGGGGTCGTCAATGATGCACGAGTGGATCCGGACGGTTGGATCGACCATGTCCGGCGAGTCGAAGTGCTGGGCTTCTCGACCTTTCTGATTCGAGACCACATCCTGCCCGACTTCTTCGGCCCGCAGCTTGCCCCATTGGCGGCGCTGGCGATAGCGGCTGCCGTGACGGAACGGCTGCATGTCGGGACGCTGGTTTTCTCGAACGACTTTCGCCATCCCGCTTTTCTGGCCAAGGAAGCGGCGACGCTTGACGCCCTGTCCGGCGGCCGTTTCGAGCTCGGGATCGGCGCCGGATGGCTGGCGTCTGAATACGAAGCGGCCGGACTGAACCTCGACCGGGCCGGTGCCCGGATCGATCGGCTGGAGGAGTCGCTCGAGATCCTCAGCCGGCTGCTCGGCGGAGAGTGCCTGACCTTCGGTGGCCGGCAGTATTCCGTCAAGAACCTCGAGAATTTCCCCCGCTCTGCGCACCCCTCCGGGCCGCCGTTGCTCGTTGGGGGCGGGAAACCGAGAATGCTCCGGCTGGCGGGCCGGTATGCCGACATCGTGAGTATCTTGACGACGTCCGTTTCCACCGGGGTTGTCGAGAACACTCCCGATGAGCGCATGCCCGCCGAAGTCGAGCGCAAGCTTGCCTGGATTCGCGAAGGCGCGGGGGATCGCTACAGCGAGATCGAGCTCAGCTTGATCCCGACCATCGTCCTGACCGACGACCGGCGGCAAGCAGCCGCAGACCTCATCGAAGAGCGAGGTTGGAACGGGATGGAGATCGATGATGTCCTGGCGATGCCGTCCATCTTCATCGGGACGCTCGATGACATCGTTCGGGAGATGCGTGCCCGGCGGGATCAGTATGGATTCTCGTACTATGTATTCTCAGACGCCTTGCTCGAAACCGTCGCTCCGATTGTCGCCGAACTGGCGGGCGAGTGACGTGAGAACAGAGATCCAGAATTATGCCCTCTCAGCGCATCGACATTGGCCTGTACCTACCTCCGCAACCGCCGCTCGGTCAGCTGAAGATGCTGGCCTGGGGCGCGAGGCTGGGCCGGTTCGACACGCTGATGCTCTGGGATCATCTCCAGGACTTCTACCCTGCTTCACTCTGGGATGAGGACTTCATCTGGGTTGGCCGCCAACGGTCCAGCCCGCACCAGTACTACGAGTGGCGGACGATGCTGGGCTATCTGGCCGGACGTGCCGGAGGGATGCGGCTTGGCATCGGCGTCACCGAGGTCAACCGTCACCATCCGGTCATTCTCGCCCAATCAATGGTGACCCTGGCCCATCTCACGAAGCGCGCCCCGATTCTCGGTCTCGGGGCCGGGGAGCGCGAGAATACTGAACCCTATGGCATCGACATGTCAGCGCCGGTCGGCAGGTTGGAGGAAGGGCTACAGATCCTCCGGCATTTTCTCGACGACGGTTCGCCGCTCGACTTCGACGGTAAGCACTTCCGGCTCGAACAGGCGATCATGGATCTACCCGTTCCTCCGCGCCGGAAGCCGGCTATCTGGGTCGGGGCGAGCGGGCCTCGTATGCTCCGGTTGACCGGAACGTATGGCGATGGCTGGTATCCCGGATTCGTGATGTCGCCGGAGCGCTACGCGGAAGGGCTGGCTGCGATCCGGCAGGCGGCACGGGAAGCCGGGCGAAACCCGGGGATCATCACGCCGTCGATGCAATCCGTCGTGATGGTGGTCTCCGACGAACGCGAGCTTGCCGGCGTCCTTGGCGAACCGGCTATCCGGCTGCTCGCCCTGACCATGGCTGCCGAAACCTGGCGCGAGGAGGGACTGACCCATCCTCTCGGCGAGGAATTCCGGGGTGTGATGGACTTCATGCCCGGGAAGTTGGACCGCGCCGGTTGGGAAGAAGCGCTCGCCGCCGCGACGCCCGAGATCGTGCTGAGGGCAGGGATCTTCGGGACGCCTGACGAGGTCGAGCGGCGCCTGCGCGATCTCGGCGAGGCGGGGCTCCGCCACATCGTGCTGATCCCGGCCAACGCGCTGCTCTCGATGCGCCAGACCATCTACGGTCTCTGGTCGATCTGGAACATCAAACGCAAGCTTGGCTGAATGGTCTGCTCTCACGGTGTCCGGAGCCCGGCTATCAGCTTGAATTTCCACGGGCGCCGCGAAGGTACCTGGAGATATGCCGGCTGTCGTCGACAGGCAGAGGGATCAGGCCACTCGATAGGTTTGATACGGAATCATGTCGAGGACTTCCTGAATGTCCTGTCCAACGTAGCGTACACTACGTTGGCAATGCATCGCATTGCAGGTACAGGGCACAGCAACCGTGTATTCCGACTTCATATGTCCAGTCATGTCGTCCCGCACTTTCCTGGAAGCTCCGGAAGTCGCCGTGGAAACCCTTCCACTCCGCTGCCGCTTCGGTCAGGATAGCGTGCTTGGTAGACGAGGCGTGAAAGTGGGAACTGCCCGGGCAGATCGATCGTTCGCTTTCAACAGGCGATGACAAGCGGTACATCCTCATGTGAGACGGCATGATGGCATCGGTATCGTCGGTGAAAAGTCGGGAGTAACCGAGCGACACTCGACGGCGGAACGAATGGATCGGAGGCCGGCGGTTGCTACACCGCCGGCCCCTGTGCTTGCCGGGGATCGGACAGATTCCGGAACTACTCCTCGACGATCATCGCCGTGACCATGCCGAACATGCCGTGGCGCGTTTCGGCGTGGCTCAGGATGTGGCAGTGGAATGCCCAGACGCCGGGCTCCGTCGCTTCGATGATCGCTTCGAAGCGCTGGCCGGGGGCGACATTCAGCGTGTCGCATCTGTAGGGCTGAGGCAGCAGGTAGCCGTCCTGGGCGATCACTGTTTGCGGCATCCCGTGCAGGTGCATCGGATGGATCATCAACCCTTCGTTCATGTAGCGAATCAGCACCTTTTCGCCGAGCTTGGCGACAACCGGTTGGGTTGCCGGGAATCCCTTGCCGTTAATCGTGAAGCCGCCGATCGGGCCGTCGTTCAGGATCATCGTGTACTCGCTGTCGAAGGCCGGGCGCGTGCTCGGGTCCTTCGGCTCGACGATGAAGGCTCCGAGGAGCCCCTTGGTGACCTGCTCGGCCGAGTTGTGGTGTGAGTGGTACATGTGCGAACCGGCGTTGCCCTCGCGAATCGGGAACTCGTAGACGAACGTCTCGCCGGGCTTGATCGGCGGCTGAGTGATGAACGGCACGCCGTCCATGTTGTTGGGCACCATCAATCCATGCCAGTGGACAGCGGTACTTTCCTGCAACTCGTTCGTGACTTCGATGCGGACCTTGTCCCCCTCGGTCACCCGGATCTCGGGACCGGGAGTGACGCCGTTGTACGCCCAGATTTCAGCGTACTTGCCGGGCGAGTATTCCCACTGCGGGACGACCTGGCAGGTCAGCTTGAAGACCTTGACGTCGCCGTCCATCTCGTATTCGAGCGGCTGGCCACCCAGCCCGGCCGTCTCGGCGGGAAAGGAGGTGATGCCCGCCTCATGCATGGCGTCCATCTCTTCGACGGTTTCCCCGCCACTGGTTGTCGTGGCGTCCCCGCTGTGCTCGTCGCTCATCGCTTCCGTCGCGGTGGCGTCCGGCTCGGTAGCGGTCGAAGCCGCCGCCAGCGCGCTGTCGTCGTCGCTGCCGCCTCCGCAAGCGCTCAGGAGGCCGCCGCCTGCAGCTGCCACGCCAAATGCGCCGAGGGTACCGATGAACTTCCGTCGCGTTGTCTGCATCACCTGTATCGCATCCATTTCATTCACGCACTGCGCGGTGCACACGCACCGGCATCCAACTCACCGGGAGGATGATCAGGGCGATGATGTCGTGAGAGCGTCTACAAGCTTGTGAAAGATGTAACAAAAACGTGTCAATCTTCAGCCTGGAGCGCGAACCTGTTTCGAATTGGATTGGACAGGCAGAACTATCTCCTTGCCCGGATTTCGAACCAGCCGAATGGCGCGTCGCGCGGCGGCTGCTGCCACTTCTCGACTGTCCCGGGGTCGCCGAGACGGCCATGCTCTGGAACGTTCCTGCGCATATGGGCGGGGGTGTGGCAGATTACGCCCGGACGGTCACAAATCTCGACAATCCGTGTAGACGGCCGATGTTCGTTTCAGGCGATTCCGGAAATGTCGGCTGTGACCGGGGCAGGGGGAATCCGCTGGTATGGATTTCTGGATCGTTCTGGTGAAGAACGCCCGCGAAGGCGTCTAGCGGGACGGCGGGCGAGGTGGGGTCAGCGCGTCGGGGTCGTTGACTTTGTCGCGGAAGGCTGCCGTGAGATGGGCGGTCGCCTCGGCTTCGGCTTCAGCACCGGCTTCCTTGGCTCGTTCCCATCGCTCCCGGAGACGGATCGGCGCTGTCTTGACTGTCTCGGTCAGCGGCACCCGCTCCTCTTCCGGCAGGTCATCCTGCTGCGCCTTGCGCGCGACCAGCGCCGCGACGCCTGTTCCGACGGCGGAACCGAGGATTACCTTCATCAGATTGCGGCCAGCTGCCATGATCTTTCTCCTTCATCGAAGCGAAAATGCTGAGTCGTGCCATCACGTTAACCAGAATGGCCCACTATTGAACGTTCGTCTCACGCCGGCACCGAGCGGTGATACCTAATCGCGGCCGGTGATTGATCGTAGCAGCGCGCCGAGGATGAGGAGCACGACGCCGAGCCCGGCTCCGGCGATGGCAGCCGTCGTCGGCGTGAAGACGGTCTTGACGTCGCCGCTCGCGTTGCCGGCAAACACGACCATCCGGGAATTCTCGATCTCGGCATTTCCGGCCGAGATGATCAGGGCGCGGCTGCGGTTCATACGGAGTTCGTCGCTGACGACCTGAACGGCTTTCGATCGCAGCAGCACGGCATTGTCGCTGCCGAGCGAGACGACGCCAGAGTTGTCGAGCTGAGCCGAACTGGCTTCGATCGATTTCGCGCCGGACCGTTCCATGACGACCCTGCTGCCGTTGACGGTCTGGCTCTGGGAGCGGTTCATCATGACCGTCTCGGCTTCGATACTCTGGAGGCTGGTCCGGACCGCTTCGGTGGCTGGTGCTTCTTCCCGGGATGCAGGCTTCTTATAGGTAGTTTCCCGGATTCCACTCTGCTCGCCAGTGTCTTCCAGGTTCTTCGCTTCATCGCTCACGGGTCAGTCCCCCTTCACCAGACAAACTCCCGTCACTAGCCTACATCACGACCTGCCATACCGTAGGCTGTTCGAGCGAGAAACGTGGTTCGGCTCAGCGCGGGGTATGCTTGATTGGCGGAGTCGAACGACGGGATGAGGTTTCGTGGCTTCATCGAATGAGGACGGAACGAGTGACAGGTTATGTCGGGAGCCAGACTGAAAGTGACGCCGCTCGGCGGTAGCGGCGAAATCGGGAAAAGCATGATGGTCGTCGAATTGCGCGGCGACCTCGTCGTGATCGATTGCGGCTGCAAATTTCCCGAGGAGGAAATGCGAGGCATCGACCTCGTGATCCCCGATGTGACCTATCTCCAACACCATCGCAGCCGCATGCGCGGTTTCCTGATCACGCATGGGCACGAAGATCACATCGGCTCGATTCCGTACGTCCTCCCACAGCTCAAGGAGATTGCCCCGATTCCGATCTACGGCACGCCCCTGGCGCTTGCTTTCGTGCGCTCGAAGCTCGAAGAGGCCGAGATGACCGATCTGGCCCAGCTCATCGAAGTCGAGGCTGGATCGATCTATCCAATCGGCCACGAGTTCGAAGCCGAGTTCATCCCCGTCACCCACTCGATTCCCGGTTCGATGGCCGTTGCGATCGATAGCGAAGTCGGCCGGATCATCCATACCGGCGACTTCAAGTTCGACCGCACCCCGCCGCTCGGACCGGCCACGGACGAGCAGCGCCTGCGGGAGCTTGGCAATGACGGCGTTCTGGTTCTCTTCTCCGACGCGACGCGCATCGAGACCCCGGGCCGGACGCAGACGGAGCAGGTTGTCGCCGGCACGCTCGACCGGGTCATCGGCGACGCGCCGGGGCGGATACTCCTGGCGTCGTTCGCGTCGAATATCTCCCGGCTGTACCAGGCGATCGAAGCGGCGGCGCGGCATGGCCGAAAGGTCGGCGTCGTCGGCCGGAGCATGGAAAACTCGGTGCGCATCGCCCAGGAGCTCGGCTATATCGACGACCCCGAGGGCATCATCAGGCCATTGCAGGAAGTCGTCCGATTTCCGGACCATGAGATCCTGATCCTGACGACCGGCTCGCAGGGGGAGGCCCAGGCTGCGCTGTCCCGGATGGCCAGCGGCGACCACCCGACACTCAGTGTCCGCGAGGGCGACACCGTCATTCTCTCCGCAACTCCCGTGCCCGGGAACGAGGAGACCGTATCTCAAACGATCAATAGCCTGTTCGGCCTGGGCGCGAAGGTGATCTACTCGGCGATCGAGCCGAACGTCCATGTCTCGGGCCACGCCGCCCGCGAGGAGCTGAAGCACCTGATCCAGGTTGTGAATCCGAAGTTCGTCGCGCCGATCCACGGCGAAACGCGCCACCTCCATCTCTATCACGACATGGCGATCGAAGCTGATGTGCCGCGCGCGAACATCATCATTCCCGAGTCGGGTAGACCGATTTCGATCTCGTCCGAGGACTGGGGCTTCGAGCCTGCGGTCCCGCATGGTGCTGTGCTCGTCGATGCCATGGGGCGCGACCGCTATCGCAATGTCGTGCTCCGCAACTCCGATTCGCTCGCCGATGCCCAGGTCATCATCGCGACGCTGGCCGTCGATCTCGACCAGGGGATTCTCGTCGCCGGCCCCGAGCTGACCGGCAAGGGCTTCGATGACCGGGAGGGTCAGAAACTGCTCGACGGCGCCCAGGCGGATCTGGCGCGGTTCCTCGAGCGCAGCCTGCGCCGCGGCAACATGTCCTACGGCTACCTTGTGAGTCGGGTCAAGGACACGATTGCCCGCTACGTCTTCAAGCGAGCGCAGATTCGCCCGATGATCCTGCCGGTCGTGACGGAGTTCTAGCTCCTTGCTCTGCGCACCGCTTTCGTGCGAGTGCAGCGGGCCGATAGCCGCTCACCTAACCCTGTCGTTCTCGCATGACGCGAGGAAGATCCAGGCGTGAGATAACGCGCAACCCTGGCCATTGGGAGAGCAGCGCGACGGCGATAACCGCCAGGGCTGAGAGCAGGAACGTCGGTGGGTAGACCTGAAGGTCGAACTGGAAGAGGTCGGTGCTGAAGCTCGCCATGAACCATCGGGCGCAAAGGTAACCGGTCAACAGTCCCGGAACAATGGCAAGCGATACGAGGAACATGTTCTCCGCTACCACGATCTTCTGGATAGAGCGCTCCTCCATACCGGCTGCTTCGAGTGTCGCGAATTCGACAGACCGCTCGGTGATGTTTACCAACATCGTATTGAAGATGAGCGAAAATGCCATGACCCCGCCGAATATCAGCATAACTCCCACAAAGGCATAGAAGAGGCTCATATAGCTTCGCATCGTGTCCGCCAGGTACTGAGCATCACGGGTGGCTGCAACGTTTGGTGTCGAGTCAAGCCGGTTGCCGATCGCCTCACGATCTACGTTCGGGCTGTATGAGATGAGTGCGGCATTGATACGGTCGATCTGCGTGTTCTGCGGGTAGAGGCCGGCTACCTGAGAGAGGGGACTATAGGCAAAGGTGCCAAGTGGTTCGTCTACGAATCCCTCTATCGTCGCTTCCGTCGATGTTGCCAGGGACGGAATCTGAAGGGTTACCTGGTCTCCTTGATCGACCCCGATTTGATCGCGAAGCGCCTGGCCAACCAGAATGCCGCTCGTTGGAAGTTCAAGTTGATTTCCATCTTCTGATCGAAATGTATGAAGCCGGGTATCTGGTTCCAATCCAATCAGTGTCGTCGGATACTGATGACCCTGAAACTGGATAGTGCTCGACAGCTCGATCGTTGGCTCCACTCGCTCGACACCTTCAATCGCACGCAGTTCATCCAGTTGCCCTATCGTCACCGGCGCTGAGAAGTAAACGGTGACGTCCTGTTGCTCTATCTCGCCAAACTGTCGATCAAGCAGGATGTTCACGGTATCTATCATGCTCCATGACACGAGAATCAATACAAGTGCGAGGATTACGCCAACAACTGTTGACAAACTACGCTGCTTACTGCGGCCGATACCGCGCATCACGAGTTTCCAGCGTGCTGACGTCCGTTTGAGCGGCGGCACAATACGCTCGATGAGACTTGGGCTTCCCGTTCCGGAAGCGCTAATTCCCCGCATAGCCTTAACTGGAGACAAGCGTGCAGCAGTCCACGCAGGAGCGAGCGTCGCAACAGCTCCCATCAGCAGCCCGAGCCCGATGCCGATCAGGATGCTTATCGGCCTGACTGTGCTTGCGGCTACCGGAATAGAGAGTTCTGACAGGTAGAGGCTTGTAACCGAACGGGCCAGAAGCGCGCCCGCTACTGCTCCTGGCAGCGCTCCGACCAGCCCGACGAAAATGCCGTAGCTGAGGTAGTGTCCGAGGATTGTCCTGTGGCTGAATCCGTTCGCCATGAGCATGCCAATCTGCGAGCGTTGGGCATGAACGATGCGGTTTGCAAGCACATACGTTCCACTGGCAGCGGCAATGAGAAATAGCAGAGGGAACAGAAACGACATCTCCTGGAATCCGTCGATGTCGAGACTCAACGCCACGTTCGAGGGCTGTTCATCCAGCGGCACAACGGCCACTGCGCCCGCCGAATTTGCAGTCTGGCCGAGTTCCTGATCGAGTTGCTGACGATTTGATGAGGCCCGATAGCGCACGAGCACTTCAGTCGTGCTCTGCTCACCTGCGAGAGCCCGTGCCATTTCCTCTGGAACGAAAAGAACACCAAACTCGTCGGGCGACGGAAAGATTTCCTGCCTGTTGCGGACCGGCCAGAGGTATTCTGTCGAGGCTACCGTGCCGATCACCGTGACCGACCTATCGCCATTCGCGCCCGAGACAACGAACTGATCGCCTGCAGACAGATCGAAATGTTCGGCCATGTGCTGCTCTACCAGAACGCCGTCAGGCTGGCCGCTCGATAGGTAGTTCCCTGATAGCAACTGGACCTGATTGACAGGCGGTTGATCATTGACCGGCATACCGATCACCCGGCCGATGAGCTTTGACGATTCGCTGATCTGGAATGGGAGATCGATGACGGTTCGGGTCGTGACCGCTTCGACTGCGGGGTTCTGTCCGGCCATCTGAGCGATGTTGCTGGTTTCTCCGCCAGATATGGTCAGATCGGCGGCGGCAAGTTCGCTGAATGTCTTGTCGTACGAAGCCCTCAGGTTCTGGTAGGCGTCGTAGGATGCTCCGAACAGGGTGATTCCGAGGAATATCGTGACGATAACGGCGATGAACTGTCCCCGTTGGCGATCTATGTCGCGCCGCATCTTCTTGAAAAGAAGACCTACCATCGAATCTGATCGGGCTTGAGTGGAGACAGGTTGGTGCTGTCGTCATCGATCCTGCCCGAACGGAGCCTGATGACCCTGTCAGCCATTTTCGCAATCGCTGAATTGTGTGTCACAAGCAGGATCGTGCAGTTTCGATCTCGATTAATCTTCCGGAGCATACCTAGCACCTGGAGACCTGTATCGAGGTCCAGTGCCCCGGTCGGCTCGTCGCAAAGAATAAGTTCTGGATCCTTGACCAGTGCACGCGCGATAGCCACTCGCTGTTGCTCGCCTCCGGAAAGCGCTCCGGGGAAGTGCTCCAGCCGATCCTGCAGGCCAATCTCTTTCAGGACTGCAACGCTGCGGGAGTCAGAAATATCGGGACGCAGGCTCGCGATGAGTTGGACGTTCTCCAGTGCCGTCAATGTCGGTAGGAGATTGAAGAACTGGAAGATAAATCCGATATGATCCCGCCGGACGGCCGTCAGGGCTTGTCGGTCGAGTCGGCTGATGTCGCGACCCTCAAGAACTATCCGGCCGTCGGTTGGCGACTCGATCCCTCCGGCGATATTGAGGAGCGTCGTCTTGCCTGATCCGCTCGGCCCCAGCATCACGACGAACTCGCCCTGCTGAATCTCGAGATTGATCGCACTGAGCGCGTGAATCGCCAGTTCGCCGGTTCCGTATATCTTGTTGACATTGATGAACTTCAGAGCCGGGAGGTCAGTCTGCTGTCTTGCGTCGATCGTAGGCGCCATGCTCGTACCAGACCATATTCAAGCTCGTGTGCAGTGTCCTCTTCATGACGGAGAGCGCACAGGTTTCATCCTAGATGAATCTGCACTGAAACGACAGTGATCCACGTTCTACAGGAGTGGATCCTGATGCGTTTAGGGACCCCGTTCAGCTCGCCAGACGCGTCAATTCCCCGACGCTGCCGGCGTGCAGCAGGTAATCTTCGATGAAGCTCGCCAACCCCTCGTCCATGTGGTGGCCGATCGTCACCTCGGCCTCAGCCTGGACCTGCTCGGAGGCGTTGCCCATCGCGACGCCGAAACCGGCCTCGGCCAGCATCTCGATGTCGTTGATGCCGTCTCCGACGGCGACGACATCCGCCATCGACAGGCCATACTCACCGGCGAGCCAATCCAGGGCGTAGGCCTTGGTGCTGCTCGGATGGAGGAATTCGACCCAGCCGGGATGCTCCTCATCTCCCTCGTGGTAGAGCATCCGGAATTCCGCCTCGCGGCCCGCTCCGATCGCCTCGATGCCGCGCAAGCGCTCTGCGTCGTCAAAGACCAGGATGCGAACGGCGTGCCCGACATGAGCCAGTTGCTCGTAGGGGATGCGTTGGACGGTGGTTCGAAAATTGCGCTGCGCGTATTTCAGCCACCGGCTGGTCGGCTCGCCATCGTGCTCGGATGGGCCGGTGAAGGTGCGCTCCCCTTGCTGGATGTCCTCGATCACCATCGGCTGAAGACCGTGATCGACGAGCGCCGGGACAACCGTCCCGACGATCTTCGATGCGAGCGGGATGTAGTGCAGAATCTCAGCAGTCTCCGAGTCGCGCACGAGCGCCCCATTGTAGGTCACGATTGGCAGCCGGAGGTTGAGATGATCGGCGACCGGCTTCGTGCCGGCCCACGATCGACCGGTTGCGATCGTCACGGTCCATCCGGATTCCCCGGCTTCGTGGACGGCCTGCCGGGTACGTTCCCCGATCTCGCCGTCCGGACCGGTGAGCGTCCCGTCGATGTCGAGCGCGAGGATGCCTTTGGGCTTGTGGTCAGACGTATCGGTGCTGGATCCGTCATTCGTTGTCTTTGCGGTTATCACGCTGGTGTTCCTCCATATCTCCAGAGCAGAGAGGATACATCCCGGGCGTTACCGAGACTTGATACCGGGGTAATCGCGAGGTTATCCGGATGGCCGGATCAGGAAGGGTTCCGGTGTCTCGCTGTCCGCAAGCTGCCGGATGGCATGGAGTGTCTGCACGGCATAGTCGTCGCTCATATCGACGAAATCGGACAGCACGAGCTGAACCGTCTGCGTCGATCCGGCTCCACGGGGCATCGACGTCGCTTCGACGGAATCAACCTGTCCGAGAAAGAGCGCCAGCGCCGCATTCACGTTGATTCGCACCAGCTCGTCGATCTCCTCCGGGTGCTGGCGGAAGTCTGCGAGCGACTGGTCGCTGCGCAGGCCATAGACCTCGTTGATCTCGGAGTCGTAGAAGGTCTCAGCCCGCCAGGTATTGAAGCGGCGTCCCAAACGCACGACGTCGGCGGCGGTGACGCTCAGGCCGATCTCTTCTTCAGCCTCGCGCAACGTTTCATCCAACGTCTCACCGCTGCGGAAGTGACCTCCGACCGATACATCGAGCGACCCGGCCCATGTGTCTTTCGTCATTGACCGTCGTTGGAAGATGACCTCGGCCCTGTCGCGGTCGCCACTCCAGACCCAGAGGTGCAATGAGCGGTGCCAGTCTCCGTCGCGATGGACCTCGCCGCGGGGCTTTGACCTCCCGAGCGGGTTGCCCGACGCGTCGTAGAGGTCGAATTGTTCGTCTTGCGGATCGGTCGTCTTCATCGCCCCTGCTTCACGGATCATTTGGTCTGGCGGTCGGATTGTACTGCGGGACCAGGAGGTGAGGGCCTCTCATAATCACGAGGCGCCGGTTCGAGGCGACCATTCTTATAGACCGTTACGCTTGAAATGATGGATAGAGTCGGTGCCGCTTGATACGCGCATCGGCAGTGTTGAAGCGCCGGGCGATCGGTGCGCCCTTCGCATTGCGCGCGACCAGCCAGAGCGCAAGCTCGGCTTCCAGGGCCGTCCGGTCCGGCACGCGACCTTGCAGTCACTGAGGGGCGCCCTCTGGGCGCAGCACAATGTGCTCAGCTGCGGGATATTCGACCTCGATCAACTGCTGGATCTGCGTGGCCCAATCAAGCCTGGTGCGCGGCTCCGTGATGGTCACGCGGCGCCAAAGTCGCACCAAATCCTGAAATACAGCTCGCATCAGGATTGAACAGGCTGATGCGAGTTGTTTCTATGGTTGTACGGTGCTAAACGTCATGATCCAACAGGACCAATGAGGCGAGCCGGGATCTCGTCTGGTTCAGCGCGATGCAAGGGTTTTGCAGGTGGAGTCATCTCCGTCACCGTACCAGGACGTCAACCCGCTGGATCATGTTGTTGCCCATGCCCTGGAAGTTCCACTCCTGCTCGAGTGGTTGAGTGTTACCTTCGGAATCGGACGCGCGAACGCAGAGCGTATGCCGTCCCGGTGGAGCGTCCCAATCGAATGTCCATCCGCGCCAGGCGACCTGTGACAGCGGAGGCTCCAATTCTGCATCCGACCAGCTTCTCGCATTATCCGTGCTGACTTCGACTCGGGTGATTTCCGCGCGAGCCGTCCAGGCCCGCCCTGACAGTGTTTCCGGTCCGGCGTCAATCACCCGCAATCTGCTGGCAAATTCCGGTATCCCCGGTGGAACCATCAATGCTCGCGGCCGCATCAACGTCACCGGATCGCCGGGATCATCCTGACTCTTTGCATAGCGATAGGAGCCGGTCATCTGGTAGCCCTCAAACGGCTCCGCCACAGCCTCGATGGCCGCCAACCATTTGACGCTGGCCATGCCGTACCAGTCAGGCACGACGAGCCGCAACGGGTATCCATGTTGCGGCGTAAGCGGTTGCCCGTTCATCTCGTACGCGATGAGCACATTCTCGCGACATGCCTCGTCGATGGTAAGGCTTCGCTGATACGGCTGCACCTCGTTTCCCTGAATACCCCAGTCCAGACCGGTGATGACAAGTTCGGCCGCGTTATCGCTCAGCCCTGCCATTTCAAGAATCTCGCTGAGCGGTACTCCGGTCCATTCTGATGTGCCAACCGCTTCGAAGTGCCAGGGCTGCGAGACAGAGCGCGGTTTCATCAACGCGCGGCCGTTCCCGGCACACTCTAATGTGACCGGGAGCGTCACCGCAGGTCTGTTGCGAAGATCGGAGAGGGAAAGCTGTAGCGGCTTCTGTACGAGGCCGTTCACGGTGAGTTGCCAGTCGCTTTCGTTCACAATGGGAATGTCGAAGTGGACAATCAGGTAGTGCATCCCAACCGGTGTAATGGGATAGCGTAATGCTTCCAGCGGCATGCCGTGGTTGCGCAGGGCGAACTGCACTTCCTCCGCGTAATAGCGATCGTCCGGAGACAAGCCACTACCATCTCCAACGGTTGGAAGTTCATCGATCAGGTCGTCGCTGACTGGGTGTGGAGATGTTTGGTGGGCCATGTCCCCGCCTTCCTAATTGCCATCTGTTGCGCCCGCAAGCTAGCTGCCTTCAGATGCTCGTATAGTACAAGCTATGACTGTGAGTAAGAGCTGTCAAGTAAGAACCAAGGCGGAACCCTGCTCAGATAGCGGCTGAACAGCGTCAGTCAACAAGCAGAATAAGCTTGCTGTATTTCCTGGTAGCGAGTTGAGCGCTCAGGCCAGATGCCGGGCCAGCGCCTCGTAGCCGTCAGCGGCCCGGACGAGCTGCTCGATCTCGACGGATTCGTCGATCGTGTGGGCCTGGGCTTCGTCGCCGGGACCGAACCCGATCGTCGGGATCCCGCGCCGACCCGCGGACTGGCTGCCGTTGGTGCAGAATGCGTAGTGGCTCAGGACCGGGGCGATGCCGATTGACTCGAGCGCTTCACCGGCAGCGCGAACAATTGCAGAATCGTCGTCCATCCGCCACGCTGGAGCGAAATTCGGCGCGTTGACCTCGACGCCGGTCCAGCTGGTGAAGCGGTCGACGGCGATTGATTCCTGAGCCTGAAGCTGCGGGTAGCCTTCCTTGATCCGGTTCAGCGCTGTTTCCATCTCGGCCAGGATGCCCTCTTCCGTTTCGCCGACGAGCAGGCGGCGGTCGAAGGTCGCGTCACAGCGCTCGGGGATGACCGAGAGGCCGGGATACGGGTGGGACATGACGTCGGTGACTTCGAGCACGGCCGGCCCCAGCAGGGCATCCTCCGGCAGTTCGAGCGCCGAAAGCCCGGTTATCACGGCTGCCATCGCCTTGACGGCATTGACGCCCAGGTGCGGCGTCGAGGAATGGGCCGGGATTCCCTTCGTCTGGATCAGAACCTCCGCCCTGCCGCGCTGGGCGCGGGCGATCCGGAGTCCGGTGGATTCGCCAATGACGACGGCCTTGGCCGGATACCTGTCGAGCACAGAGCCGAGCGCATACCCTTCGACGAGCTCCTCGGCGATGCTGGCCGAGACGACGATGTTCGAGGCCGGTTGCTCGCCTCGAAGTCGGGCAATGCCGACGATCATCGCGGCGATCGCGCCTTTCATGTCGGCAACACCACGGCCGTGCAGCCGGTTGCCGATCTTCGTGGCCTTGAACGGCGGGGTCATCCATGCTTCCGCGTCGCCGACTCCCACGGTGTCCAGGTGGCCGTCGAAGACGACAAAGCCGTCTCCCTTTCCCGGGATGACGCCGGTCACGTTGCCGAGCTGGTCGATTCGGACATCCTCGTATCCGAGTTGGTTCATGGCATCCCGGGCAACCTTCGCGGCAGCCTCTTCCCCGGCGTCCGCGTGACTCGGGCAGGCCACCAGCTGTTGGGTGAGTTCGATGACATCGATCTGAGTTGACACATGTTCTCCTCTCAGGCCGCGTATCATAGCGCGATGCAGAGTGGAGCCGCATGGTGCAGGGGATCGGAGCGGCAGGATGCCATCACGAGGAGAACTCGAAGACATCGCCAGACGCTGGATCGAATGTGGCTGGCAGCGCGGGAATGCGGACGCTGTGCTGGCGATGTATGCGCCGGACTTCGTCGACGTCAGCAACCCCTATGCCGAACGTGGCACAGGCGAAGACAACGTCCGCGGAATCAGGGAACTCTACGCGGCTTTTCCCGACTTTTTCGCACAGATCGAAGACATCATCGTCGACACCGGATCAGGGAAGCTCGCCGTGCGCTGGAGTGCGAATGGGACGCATCGGGGTGAGTTCTTCGGCGTCGCGCCGACAGGTCGGTGCGTCACGTTTTACGGTATCGAGACGTTGCGGGTTGTCGACGGGTTGATCGTCGAGCGGGCCGGCGAATGGGATGGAATCGAGATTCTTCGCCAGATCGATGGGCGCTCGTAGTGCGGCTGCTACCCGGAACCGCGCACCCCGGTCGAAACCGAGCTTCGACCGGGGCCTGAGGATGGCTACGAGGCGGTTGCCGCAACAGCGGGGCTGCGCTCTTCCATCCGGCGGACGATCTGCTCCGCCCAGGCATCTGCGCGTTCGATTTCGCCCGCTTTGAGAGGCCCCTCGCCGTCCGTCACGATGAAGCTCTCGGCCGGAACCACCATCCGATAGCCATGCCCCCGCAGCTTCCGGGAGATCCCACCGCTCGCCGCGCCGACAAGCCAGCGCGGCTTGTCGAGACGAGTGTCGAACGCCGTCGCCCAGGTGCCGTTGCCTTCGGGGAGATTGTCGAGCCACTCCCTGACGCCCGGTCCCTTGGACGCGCCGGCGACCAGTTCCCGGTCTGCGACCGTCTGCCGGGACGATTCCCGGCTCATGCCATGCATGTGTGTCGGACCGCCGACGACGAGGAGGTCCGCGCCCTCTACGGCCGTCGCATCGGTTTCGAGAACCGACACCAGTTCGACATCACCGAAGCTTTCCAGACGACGGGCGATGGTCTTGGCGATCGTCGCCGTGTTTGTCCAGACAGATTCGTAAACGACGACTGCGCGCATGACTGTACCTCCAATCTTCGATGAGAAATACGCATCCTTACCCTACGGGACAGCCGGTGACAGAGGTACAACAGCCGGTGAAACGGAGTTACAGGCTCGTCTCAATCGTCCGGATTGTTGCGGAACTGTAGTGTCCTCGCCACCGCTTCGATGACTGTTTGACGGTCCTGCCGCTAGATTGAAGGCAGGTTCCAGCACGGCAACGATCAAGGAGGGCGCTATGGCTGACACGATCTCCGCAACGGTCGCCGATGTACCTCAAGTTTCGACCTGGTCGCCGCCCGGGTGGGCTAACTCCCTGATGGCCCGGCTGCTCAAGACGCCAGGCGTCGAACGGTGGGTCGGCAGCGCGATCGCGTTGATTACGTTCAAGGGCAGGAAATCGGGAAAGACCTACACGACGCCGATCACCTACCTGCGATCCGGCAATGAGGTCATCCTTCTCACCAAGCGATTCCGGGTCTGGTGGCGAAACCTCCTCGACGTTCCGAAGGTTTCGCTCCGGCTGGCAGGCCGCAACGTGCGCGGTCTTGCCGAGGTTGTCGACAACGAGGACGAGGCGCTGCCGATCTTCGTCAACTTCCTCAAAGAACGTCCCCGGGATGCCCGTGCCTACGGGTTGAGCTTCGATGCGGATGGAAGCATCGACCTTGCCCGAGCCCGGTCCGTCCTGCCGCAGATCGTCGTGCTGCGGATTCGGCTGGTCGAGCCCGATGACGCCGGTGATTGATCTAGGTAGCGAGAGATGGTGAAACCCCGGCCCATGAGGCTGGGATGCCACGGGCCGGGGTCCCCAGAAGGAAGGGAAGGAATGGGAGACGTTTTCGGCAGTCTCGCCTGTTCCACTCTTCCTACGAAGCAGCGTCCAGGTTGGATTAACCCCGAACGCGCGTCACTGTCCGGACTGCACGCCCTAGCGCCAGGTCGCGGTGTTGCCGAGGGCGTCGTGGACGATTTCCCCTCCGACAAGGGTCAGCGCGCTGCGGATACTGAACAGATCCTCATCGCAGACGCTGAAGAGATCAAGGTTCAGCACCGCGATGTCGGCCAGCATCCCCGGAGCGATCTTGCCCTTTATGTCGTCCTCGTAGGTGACCCAGGCGCTGGTTGCCGTGTACAGCCGGAGGGCTTCCTCGCGGGTGATCCGCTCCTCCGGCCCGAGTTCGCGGCCGGTGACGGTCTTGCGAGTCGTTGCGCTGTAGATCCCGACGAACGGGTTGTAGGTCGTCACCGGCGAGTCGGAGCCGAGCGCCAGCGGCACGCCGGCTTCGAGGTAGGTGCGCAGCGGCATCGTCCGGGCGGCTCTCTCCTCGCCGACGCTCGCGACGTAGCTCTCGCCGAGGTTCGTCACAAACGGGATCGTCGCCAGGGCCGGGAATCGATGCTCCCGCATGATCTCGAGCGTCCGCTCGGTCGGGAAGTAGCCGTGGTGGATGCGGTGGCGTATGTTCGAGTTCGGATTGGCGTCCTGGGCGTCGGCGTAGGCCCGGACGACGATCTCCTGCATCCGGTCCCCGCAGGTGTGGCTGTCGATCGACCAGCCACGGTCATGGACCCACCGCACTCTTCGGAAGAGTTCGTCTTCCGAGACGACGAACTGGCCGTAGTTGTCCGGCTCATCGAGATACGGTTCGAACATCAATGCTGTCCGGTCGCCCATTCCGCCGTCGGGCATGAACTTGATCGTGTCGAGCC
>JAWKPC010000005.1:0-234881 GCA_041390865.1 Thermomicrobiales bacterium | reverse complement strand
GGCAGGAGTAGGTCGACCCCGTCCCCGGAAGGATTATCCATTGGCGTCGGTTCGGATTCTGCCGCGCCTTCCCCGGTGGGGCGGTACACGAGGATCTGGCGCAGCTCGCTGTCGGAGAGGTAGAGCGTGCCGTCGTCGGCGATGGCGAGGTCGATGTAGCGGTTGCCGGAGTCGTCGGCGAGATCTGCGGTCCAGATGACGTTGCCCTGGGTATCGAGCTTGGCGAGCATGCTCGGGAAGCGGCCCTGCCCGCCGTCGAGCCTGAACATGTAGGTCAGAATGTTGCCTTGAGGATCGATGGCGAGCGACACTGCAAGTCCGGGCAGGCTGCCATCGCCTTCATCGGTGTCGGGGCTTGCAATCGTCTCCGGCTCGCCTCCGTCGATCGGGTAGCGGACGATGCTGCCGTCGTCGACGGCCCAGATTGCGCCGTCGCGGTAGGCGATGTCGGCTCGGGCGGGATAGCCGATCGAACCAATCTCGGCGACGAATTCGCCGTCGATTGTGAACTTTCTGAGATTCTCCGCGAAGCTCCCGGCGAATCCCTGATCGACGATGTAGACGAAGCCGTCGTCATCCGTGGCAACTGCCGACGGAAACGTGATTCCTGCATCGCTTTCGAACGATCCCGGGTCCCAATTCTGGAGAAGATCACCTTCCGGTGAATGAACCGAGACGCTATTCATGCCATGGGCGACGATGAATCCGCCGTCCTCGGTCGCTGCGAAACCGTTTCCATCGAACAGGGACGCCATCGCGCCGAGTAGCGGGGCCTCGAATCGCATTGCTTCAAGGACTTCTCCGTCTGGAGCGAATCGCACGACCTTTGGATCGAGGGACGGGTCGTAGCCGAGGACGTTGCCGTCCTCATCGACAGCGATGCGCCAGAGCCGCCCGAAGGCCCCGGGCTGCTCGTCGCGGATCTCTGAATCTAGCGTGCCGTCGGTGTTGTAGTACGTAATGCGGTGTCCCATGTAGTCGGGCAGCACGATTGTCCCGTCTTGCGTGACGTCAATCCCGATCCAGTATGGACCCAGCGGCCCCGCGAACATGCCGTGCCGCTCGACCGGCCAGCTCCTAGCTTCGGTACCCTCGCTGTCCAGAATCGTGAACGTTGAAGCCTCGTTCGTCCCTGTGCTGCTCCGGAAGATGACGAACCGGCCGTCCGGTGCAACAGCGAACCCGTTAATGTCGGCTTGTCTATTGGTGCCTCCGACATGCTCCATCTCCCCATCCGTGCCGACGCGGTAGATACCGCCCGGCCAGGACGCCGCCAAGAGTTGTCCCCGGTCATCGATGTCAAGCTGAATGTCCGTCTCGGAGCCGATCTCGATTGTGGTTGCGGTTCCGGTGCCTGTCTCGAATCGCCAGATGACGCCCCGGCCGGCCACGTAGACGTTGCCGTCCGAATCGACGACGAGTCCCTGGCTGCGTCCGCTGCGCGTATCGTTGTTGGCGTGCTCCGGGAACGGCCAGGAGCCTTCCTGTTCGCCGGTGGCGTCGAAGACGAGTACCTCGCGGGGAAGCGCCACATAGATCTGACTATCCGGACCGACGCCAATCGCGTCCGCCGTACCTTCTGGAAGCGGAGCTGAGAATCCTTCGTCTCCCCAGCCCGTCCGGATCTCGCCGTCCGGGGTGAACGCGACGACCCGGCGCAGTCCGATGTCGAGCACGTACTGCGTGCCGTCCGGGCCGATGGCGATGTCGACCGGCTCATTCGGGACCTGCGGCTGCCCGGCTGCCGTAACGAACTCGTAGCCTGGGATTGCGTACGGCTCGGCGGCGAGCGGTCCACCGGCCAGTTTCGGGTCAGACGCATCGCCCCCATCACTCCCCCAGCCCCGGAAGACCAAGGTCAGGACGAGCCCGATAATCGTTGCCGCTGCCAGAACGGCGGCGAGCAGGGCCAGTTCCCGGCGGCGCGAGGTTTCATTGCGGCCCAATTGTTCGGCTGCTGCCGGCGGATCCGGGAGCGGGCTCGTCACGGCGCCCGGGCGCGGGATGACGTCGACGGGTTTGCCGGTGGTCCGGGAGGGTTGTCGACGTTGTTCGATCCGGGCGCGAGCCGTGGCAGCGGCGTTCGGCATTGGCGGGACGTCAAGGTGATCGCCAACCTTGGTCAGCAGTTCATCGATCTGTTCGTCGGACATGTCGCGTGGAGTCTTCTTCATCGGATGTCCGTTTCCGGCCGATCGGGCTCGGCGAGCTGGTCGCGTAAGTGCTGCCTTGCGCGTGAGATGCGAGACCGCACCGTGCCGTGCGGCATGTCGAGTAGAGCGGCGATCTCGGCCGTTGGCAGGTCAAGGAAGTAGCGGTAGCTCAGGATCATCTGATCGCTCTCGTCCATCCGGTTGATCTCGGTGAGGACCGTCTCCATCTGTTCCCGAGCGACGGCTGATTGTTCGGGAGACGATTCCGAGTCGCTGTTCCTGGTCTCTTGTATCGCCCGGAGCCTGAGCGCTGCCGGCTTCCACTCTCTCGCAGCCGATCGCGAGCCTCATTGACGACGATTTTGAGCAGCCAGGGCCGGAAATCTCGCTCGACGTCGAACTGATCGATGCGGTCCCAGGCGCGAATGAACGCTTCCTGGACGGCGTCCTCGGCTTCCTGCCGCTGGCGAAGCAGGAAGAATGCCGCCCGGTGGGTTCCCTGCTGGTGGCGGCGCAGGAGTGTCTCATAGGCGTCGAGATCGCCTTGCTGCGCGCGTTGTGCCAGTTCTACGTCGTGCATCTGGTCCAGTTCTCTTTCGAGGGCATGCCTTGCTACCCTCTATTCGTACTACGATTCCCGGCACGAGTTTGTTGCATCGACGTTCGACGCGCAGGAGATGAAGGCGGGGGCGATATGGCTGTCCAGGTGAAAATCGACTTCAGCGATCCGGAGGTACAGGCGAATCCCTACCCGATTTTCGAGGAGCTACGGGAAAACGACCCGGTCTTCTGGAACGGGAACGCCTGGCTAATCTCGCGATACGAGGATTGCGTCTCCCTCTTCACCGATCCGAGGATGTCATCGCAAAGGATCGACGCGACGTTCGCCGTCTTGCCGGAGGACGTCCAGAAGGAGCTCCAGCCGCTGCGAGAGGTGCTCGGCGACCGGATGCTGTTGAGCGATCCGCCGAAGCACACGCGTTTGCGGACGCTGGTCATGAAGGCCTTTTCTGCCAAGGCCGCCGCCGGGCGCCGCGACCGGATCCAGATGTTCACCGACCGATTTCTCGACCAGGTCGTAGATCGCGGCGAGATGGACGTGATGGCCGACTTCGCGACGCCTCTACCCGGGTGGACCATCGCCGACACGCTCGGCATCCCCCAGGACCGGCAACAGGACTTTACCCGCTGGGCGCGCGATCAGGTGCTGATCTATGACCGGCTCGGGGCCGGCGACCGGGTGACGATCATGCGTCAGGGGCAGGCCAGCATGCTCGAGATGAAGGAGTATCTCGAGGAGGTCATCGACGAGCGGCGGCGGAACCCGAAAGAGGACCTTCTGACCGAGCTCGTTCAGGCCGAGGAAGCCGGTGACCGGCTGACGATGAACGAGATGGTCGTTATGGTCGTTGCGCTCCTGATCGGCGGCAACAACTCGACCGCCCACCTGATCGGCAACTCGATCCTGACCCTGATCCGCCACCCCGATGACATGGCCCGTCTCCGGGCCGAGCCGGACCTGATCCGCACGGCCGTCGAAGAGGTGATGCGTTACGAGAGCCCGGTCATGACGACCAGCCGCATCGCGATGGAGGACATGGAGCTTCACGGGCAGCAGATCAAAGCCGGCGACAACATCAACCTGATGATCGCTTCCGCCAACCGCGATCCGCGCCAGTTCGACGATCCGGACACCTACGTCATCAACCGGCGGCCGAATCGCCATCTGACCTTTGCCCATGGCCCGCATTTCTGTCTCGGTTCGGCTCTGGCTCGCAATGTCTCTCAGATCGCCGTCCTGACAGCAATCCAGCGGCTGGACAATCTGCAGCTCGTCTCGGACGAAATCGAATGGGCGCGCGGATTTGCTTTCCGCCATGCCCGGACGCTGCCGGTGACGTTCGATTCCTAGGCGTGCCGTCAACTGCCGGCCGGTCAGGGAAAATCGTGCGCTTCGACAATCTAACCCGGGATCGAATGGAACCGGAGTCGGCCCAGTCTGCCGGCTCCGGCTTGCGCAGTCAATTCCTTGAAACAGGATCGTTCTGGTGTATCGGAGTTATCCCCGCCAGTCCACGTAGACCGGGCTCGTCCAGGCGAGCTCGCCGTCTGCCTGGGTGATCCAGAGCCAGTAAGGGTTGATGCCTCGGGACGGGTTCTCATCCTGCCAGTCGAGGGCGAGTTCACTGACTCCCGGCTGGTGGGACAGGCGGCGGACGACGACCTGCTGCTCCAGAAGCTGACCGGTCTTCCGGAGTTGACCAGCGCGAATATCATCGAGGGTGAACCGGAATGACATCGTCGGTGTCCGGAAATCGAAGAGGGTGTCGTCGTCCGCCTCGACGTCGAGGATGATGCCGTCCCAGTCTCCGCATGTGTGGCTCTCCCAGACGATGCGGCCCGGGTTCCACTGCTGGATGCCTTCGAGCGGATTGTCGACGGCGTGGTTCTCGACCGCAGTGACCGTTCCGTTCCAGACCCGGAGTTCTCCGCCCCAATCGAGAGCGCGGCTCCGGCCCCGGTTTCTTGCTCCACGCCAGGCGACGCGGATTCTCGTCGGTTCATCGGCTTCCGGCTCCGGCAGGCCGGATACCGCGTGCAGTGTCTCGGCGCCGCGCCGCAGTTCGACGGTATCGATTGCATCCGTGCCGACAACCCGGGCCTGGACACGCGGTAGATCGCTGAGCTCGCATTCGCTGCCGATCGGGTGGCCGTTGACGTCGAGGTCGATCAGGATGCGCGGACCGCTTGTGCCGTAGAGCCGGCGAGACTTCAGCGCGTCCCAGATCGCGTCCCGGCTGAGCTCTGGAGCCAGGAAAGCGGTCAGTCCTCCCCGGACGCCGTGGTGTGCCAACGTCGGGGAGCTCCATCCCTGGCGCGCGCTATGGTCGTCGGAGCCGCCGGTGAATCCGACCTTGTAGCCGCGTTCGAGTGCTTCCTTCGCGAACCATTCGAAGCGTCCCCATTGGGAAGCGATTTCGATTGCGGGTTCCAGCGCCGGCTCATGCCACTGGATGTCGGCCCGGCGACCGCCGATGTGGGGCACGATCAGCATGTCGTCGCGGTCGCGGTTCGACTCGTGGAGGCGTGTGATCGGATACCGATCCTCGTCTTCGTCCCGTTTGTCTTCGATCTGGGTGTGGCTCGAACGCTGTGGTGTGCGAGGTTCTTTCAGGTAGACGTTATGGTCGCCGCCCGCGGTGGTGTTACCGCTCCATTCGTAACCGTGGAAGGTGACGAAATGGCCGGGGTCGTTGTACTCCTCGACCCGCTCGCAGAGTTCATCCCAGAGCTCGGGGGTGATCTGGAAATCGTTGCCCTGGTGGGCAGCGACCTGAATCCCGGCGATGTCCCGGGCGTATTTGAAGAATCCCGGGATCGTGCCGGTTCCGACCGTCTCTTCGGTCTGGCCGTGGATGTCACCCCAGTAGCGCTGGATCTGCGGGGCCGAGTCGCGCACTTCAATCGGGTTGCTCGTCGACCGGAAGCCGTTATCAGCGTCCTGAACTTCGATTCGTTCGATGCCGGAGCCGTCCATGCGGACGCCGTCGAACCAGTGCACGCCTTCGTCACGCTCTACAAATGTGTACGTGTCCGGGAGCCCGTCGGCGGCATCTGAGATGAAGCTGATCGTGCCTCGATAGGACGGATCCGGATTCCCCCATCGGTCGAGGGCCCGTACCTGGACTCTGAACGGTGCGCCCGAGACTGCGTCGGACGGGGCGACAACATGGAGCTGTTGGGCCGAATCGCCGATGATCTGAAGCTCGAAGGCTGTGACGGCTTCGAACAGCGCCGTTCCAAATGGATCGACGTCGAACTTGAATCTAAAGGGATACTCCGGGTGGGTCTGGGCACGCATCCCGGGCCCGCCGCCTGACGTGTCTCCGAGCACGATGACGACCTCGTCGCCGGGCGCGAGCGCTTCCTCGACGACGCGGATCGTCAGCGCCTTCGACCAGGGCCGGACGCCGGTTACGCCGAAGGATGGGACGAGCGTCGAGTTCCCCGACGTGCGGATAGAGACGAAGTTGGCGTCCTTCGGCCGGTCGAATTGCGGGGCCGGCCAATCGCTGACGCTTCGCCAGCTGAGCCGGAGCCGGCCGCCCTCGTCAATACCGGCGATGCCGGTCCGGTAGCGGACCGTCCAGGTGCCCATCGTCCCGGCTTCGACGCGGTCGGTTGGTTCGATCGATGCCGTCCCGCGCCATTCCTCTGGGCTGTACTCCACGAGCGCTCTTCCTTTCGCCACTGACGATCGTGATCTTGCGCCTACGATCGCCCAGCAGTGGGAAGAATGTCGCCGGCCCTAGTCAGACGAAGTTCGGTCGGGATTGTTCCTGTCTGACATGAGCTCAGCGGCGGCCTGGCGCTCCATATCCGCGAGCTGCCGGACACGCCGTTGGAAGCGTTCCTCGGTGCTCATCTCGGCGGCGAGGTAGGCGCGGAGGAGATCGAAGGCGAGCTGGTCGCCGACGATCTGCGCGCCGAGACAGATGACGTTGGCGTCGTCGTGCTCGACGGATTGATGGGCGGAATAGACGTCGTGGCAGAGGGCGGCCCGGATACCGGGGATCTTGTTGGCGGCGATCGCCGCGCCGATGCCGCTGCCGCAAACCATCACGCCGCGGTCGTACTCGCCGGCCCGCAAGGGATCGCAGACTTGCCGGGTGATGACCGGGAAGTCGACCGGATCGCGGCTGTGAGTCCCGACGTCGTTGACGTTATGTCCCCAGCTGCCGAGAGCGTCGACGATCTTCTGCTTTAGCTCGTAGCCGGCGTGATCCCCGCCAACGATGATTCTCATTCCAATACACTCTGTTCCTGAATACAGGGCGCTATGACGCACGATTGATCGCCGATCTGGCACACTTGAACCACGATACCGCAAACAGTTCGATTCCGTCCGTCCGCTAGGCTCACGGCTGCCTGTACTCACCGGTAACCGGACATCCGCGGGACGAGAAGCGAGGTTCACCATGGCCGGTGAGGAAGAGCGCAACGAGCTCGTCGTCAATTTCGACTACTACGGGAACTCCATCGTGCTGGCCGAGGATGAGGACGACGACCATGCTCCCGGGGCTCATCCCGGTGAAGCGCGCGTCGAGGTGGATCCACTGGTTGAGGCGTTTGCCCGAAGCCCCTACGACCCGGTGATCGGCGCGATGATGATGGGGCGTGCTACCGGCGAGGTGATCGCCCGGCCACCGGGCATGCGTTGGATGCGCGTCGTGAGCTGGCTGCTTGGGATCGGGCTCGTCGCCCAGTTCCCGCTCTGGCTGATTTTCTCCCCCGGATGGGACCTCGGTGTCTTCCCGGCGTTCACGCTGGCATCATCCGGTTTCGTCGCGAGCTTTCTGTTCGGGATCGGGGGGATGGTCCTGCTGTACCGTCTATCAACGGGCTCAGGAGGCGACTGAGCCGTTTCCCGCCGTAGCATCGAACCAGATCGCGAGGTCCCGTTCCAGGAATTCCTCGTTGAAAAGGATCAGGCTCTGAAGGTCTTCCTGCAGTACCTGCCAGCAGACGTTGCCGCTGATCGAATCGCCATGGGCAATCTCGACATCTTCAACCGGCTCCGGGATGACGCCGCATCGGTCGACGACCTCGAACGTCGTGTAGACCGTTCCCGTTGCCGTCCCGACCAGGCGTAGCCGGTAGCTGGCGTCGAACATCTCAGATTGTCCGGTGCCGTTCGTCGCCGTGATGTTCGCCAGCACGAACTGGCGCTCGGCGGCCGGCGGTTCGTTGAACATGTTGGCGTCGAGGATCGTTTGATTGGCGTCCGGGTCGACCGAGTTGACCCGTAGATCCCATCCTCCGCCGACCGGCCCAGAGACGCCAATCGGCACCGGTTTGTTGATCGTCCCGAATCCTGATTCGCCATTCAGCTCGATCAGGACCTGCTCCCGACCATCCATGAAGCTCCTGATAGAAATCCGGCGAGCCGCTGGACGCCGGCTGCTGCGCAACCGTAGGCACGTTCGCGATCGCTTCATCACTCGTCGGCGTCAGATTATCGACGAAGACCCCGCCGGCAGGCTCGGCCTGCTCGCCATCCTGGGCGTCGCTGATCAGTCCTAAGACGACCAGCGCGCCGAGACAGAGCGCCGGAATTCCCGTGATCGCCAGACAACCGAAACAGGCGATCTTTCGCCAGTCGCGTGTGGCTGCCCGCTTCGCCGCCGGGCCGCTGGCGCGTTCGGGCGCTATCGCCATCGTGTCGGTTGCCGCTGAGGCGGTTCCGGCATCGTCGGCGTAGGACGACGGCGGCGCTTGGTTCTCCGCCCCGAGGACGTGATCGCCATCCGTGCGATGATGATCCTCGTCCGGCTCGTAGACGCGCGGGGGCGGATTGTTTCCGCCGGCAGCCTGGGGCGTCTGGCGCGAAGGACGAGGACGGGTTTCCAGTTCGTCCTCATCAGGGCCGAACAACTCGTCCAGCGCGTCGTCCCAGGGATCGTCCTGGTCGTCTCCGTGGTTGTGCGGGGCGGGCCGTTGATCGTCTCTCATAGATCCTGGATGATTGTCCCGGAGGACGCAAACATAATTCGGGCGATTGTAAACGATCGTGAAATCACGAAATGGGGTACCGCCGTGGCATCCATCTTTACGCGGATCATCGAGGAGATCTTCCGGGCACGTTCGTCTGGAAGGATGATGTGGCGGTTGCCTTTCTGTCGATCAACCCGTTGAACACGGGTCACGTGCTGGTCGTGCCGCGCGACGAGGTCGATCACTGGCTCGATCTCTCTCCTGACGTCGCTCAGCATTTGATGGCCGTCAGCCAGGCGATCGGCCGTGCCCTGCAGGACGCCTTCCAGCCGGAGCGGATCGGGTTGATGATCGCCGGGTTCGAGGTGCCGCATTGCCATGTCCACGTCGTGCCGATGAACGGGATGCACCATCTTGACATGGCCAACGCCGCTTCCAGCGTCGATCCGGACGATCTGGAGCAGGCAGCCGGAGCGATTCGGTCGGCGCTGCGGAATCAAGGGCAGAGCCAGGTAGCGGATTAGCGAGAGGGAGAGACTATGACGAAGCCATACATTTTCATCCGGGATATGCCGGGACGGCGTCAAGAACTCCTTGAAGTTGCCAGTGAAGCAGAAGCACGCGGATTTCCCGGCGTCATGTCCCCGAGCACCGGCGACAACATCACGCTCCTTCACGCCGTCCTCGAACGAACCGAGCGGATAACCGTCGGAACCGGGATCGCGAATATCTACACCCGGCATCCGACCGAGATGGCCAACGCCGCGTCATTCATCGAGGAGTTGCATCCGGGCAGGTTCATCCTGGGGATCGGCGTCTCCCATCCGCCGACGCACCAGCGGCTCGGTGTCGATACCGGCCGGCCGCTGAGCGATACCAGGGACTACGTCGCGGCGATGCGGGATGTCTGGAAAGGGATGCCTTTTCCTACGTTGATGCTCGCGGCCCTGCGGGATCGGATGACCCGGCTGGCGGGCGAGATTTCCGAGGGCGTGATGTGGGCCAACGGCGTCCGGTCGCATATGCCCCATTCGCTATCTCAGCTTCCGGAAGGACTGCCCGACGATTTCATCGTCAGCAATGTCGTTCCCGCTGCCGTCGATCAAGACCGGGACGCCGCGCGGGAGCGGGTTCGCCGGGCACTGATCAATTATCTGCAGCTCGTGAATTACCAGAACTACTACATTGAGGCCGGATATAAGGAGGAAGTCGATGCCGCGCGTCAGGCGGCCGATTCTGGGGACCAGGATGGCGTCCTTGGGGCGATCTCCGACGCGATGGTCGATGACATCGCCGTCTACGGGACGCCGGACGATGTCCGGGCAGGCTTTCAGTCCTGGGTTGACGCCGGCATGACGCACATGGCGCTGAGTGTTGCCGGAGGCGACTACTTCAGCTCCGTCCGCGCCCTGATGGATGCTTTCGAAGATTAGTCACGAGACGGAGAGCCGGCGCAGCATGACGAGCACGAACGCTGAGATCGCTGAGATTCTTACCCAGCACGCCGATCTGATGGAAATTGCCGGCGAGAACAGGTTCCGGATCGGCGCCTACCGCCGCGCGGCGCGGGCGATCAAGTCGCACGAGCGCGCCGTGGCCGATGAGCCCGACCTGACCGACATCGAAGGGGTCGGCGCCGGGATCGCCGCCGTCGTCCAGGAGATCCTCGATTCCGGCCAGTACTCGGAGTTTGAAGACCTGCAGGAGGCGCTGCCGGGTTCGTTGCTGACCATGCTCGATATCCCCGGGCTCGGCGCCAAGCGGGTCCATCGCTTCTATCAGGAACTGAATATCACTTCGGTCGGCGAGCTTGAGGAAGCAGCGAACAGCCAGCGCCTGCGCGAGCTGAAAGGGATCGGACCGAAGGCCGAGGAGCAAATCCTCGAGGGCATCGCCTTTCTGCGTACCAGGACCGACCGCTACTCGATCGGTCTCGGCCTGCCGCTCGCCGAGCGCCTGAAGGACCGCATCGCGACGAAGACCGGGGCGCGAGTAGAGGTTGCCGGATCGGTCAGGCGGATGGCCGAGACGGTCGGCGACATCAATCTCCTGGTCGTCGCCGACAATGCCGCGTCAATCATCGGCGCGATCGAGGATCTCGATGAAGTAGCCGGTGTCGTTTCGACTGATGATGACCGCGCGACGTACAAGCTCCACCCCGGTCCGGAACTTCGCGTCTTCATTGCTCCGTCGGACCGGGCAGGAAGTGCCTGGATCGAAGCTACCGGATCTTCTGCACACCTTGAAGCGCTCGGGGGCGCATCGGCACTGCCGGCTGCAGCGTCCGAGGAGGAGTGCTACGCGGCTCTCGGGCTGGAGTGGGTCCCCCCGGAGTTGCGGGAAGATGCTGGTGAGCTCGACGCCGCGCGGGAAGGCCGGCTCCCCCGGCTTATCCAGCTATCGGATATTCGCGGCGATCTGCATCTGCACTCGACCTGGTCGGATGGAAGCGGCTCGATCATGGACATGGCCCGGGCCGCGGCAACGATCGGATACGAGTATCTGGCCATCTGCGACCATTCCGGCGGGCTCGGGATCGCGAACGGGCTCAACGCCGAACGGCTCGCCGAGCAGCGAACCGAAATCGAATCGTTGCGCGGCGAAGCTCCCGTACATCTGCTGGCCGGTTCCGAAGTCGAGGTCCATCGCGACGGGCGGCTCGACTTCGATGATGACGTGCTGGCCGGGCTGGACCTCGTCGTTGCATCGCTGCACAGCGGGATTCGCCAGGATCGGGACACGATCACCGCGCGGATCTGTCAGACGCTGGCGAACCCCAACGTCGATATCGTGGCCCATCCGACTGGCCGGCTGATCGAGCGGCGACAGGGCGCGGATTACGACTGGCCGGCGGTCTACGAGGCGGCAAAGGCATCCTGGACTGCGCTGGAGATCAACGCCGACTCGGCAAGGTTGGACATGCGGGAAGGCCACGCCCGGCAGGCATTCGCGTCAGGGTGCCTGATTTCGATCGATTCCGACGCGCATCATCCCGAGTCGCTTGCGAACATGCGCTACGGTATCGGTATTGCCCGGCGGGCATGGGTTGAGCCTGACCAGGTCGTCAACACCTGGCCACTGGATGAGCTGGTTCAGTGGCTGGCCGACCGCCGCCTGCCGGGCCGGATTCGCGAATCGTGAGGGACTGAACTGTGGGATACGAAACGTCGACCGCGCTGTTCGAACGGGCCAGAAAGTCGATTGCCGGGGGCGTCAATAGCGACGTCCGAATCAACATGAAGCCGGCGCCGCTTTTCTTCAAGAAGGGCGAGGGCGCGATCCTGACCGACGTCGATGGAAACGACTACATCGACTATGCCCTTGGACAGGGGCCGCTGGTGCTCGGCCACTCCCATCCCGCCATTCTCGAGGCAGTGGAGCGAGCGATCGGCGACGGCCAGATCTACGCCGGACAGTCGGAGCTCGAGATCGAGGCTGCCGAGATCGTGACCGGTCTTGTTCCATGTGCCGGTCTCTGCCGTTTCAGCCTGACCGGATCCGAAGCCGTCCAGGCGGCAATCCGCCTGGCCCGGGCCGTCTCCGGGCGAACCAAGCTGCTGCGGTTCGAGGGGCACTATCATGGCTGGCTTGACAACGTCCTCGTTGCTCCGGCCGACGATGGCGATGGCGCGATGGCGATGTCCGAGGGGCAATCTCCCGGCGCCGTGTCCGAGGTGATCGTGAAGCCCTGGAACGATCTCGACGCGATCGAGACGACCTTTGCCGAGCACGGCAACGAGCTCGCCGCCGTCATCATGGAACCGATGATGTGCAACACCGGCGTGATCCCGCCGTCGGATGACTATCTCGAAGGCGTTCGGGCCTACTGCGACCGGTACGGGACACTGCTGATCCTCGATGAAGTGATCACCGGGTTTCGCCTCGCTCCCGGCGGGGCGCAGGAGCGATTCGGCGTCACGGCGGATCTGGCGACCTACGGCAAGGCGCTGGCGGGCGGTTTCCCGACGTCGGCGATCGTTGGCCGCGCCGAGCTGATGGAGCGATTCGGCAAGGGCGTTAACCATTCGGGCACGTTCAACAGCAACATCCTGTCGATGGCAGCGACCGTCGCGACCCTCACCGAACTTACCCGCGATGACAACGCTGCCTACAAGCGCATCGAGGCCAGGGGCAAGCGCCTGATGGACGGCATCAAGGACATCGGCGAACGGCTCGGCCTCTCGCTCGTGATCCAGGGCTATCCGGCGGCGTTTTTCGTCGGGTTTAGCGATTCCGGGCCGTTCACCGATGCCGCGTCGTTTGCCGGCCAGGTGGATCGGGAGAGATACGAACGGTTCGCGGTTGCGATGCTCGGCCGGGGCGTGCGGGTGCTCGAACGGGGCCTCTGGTACGTTTCCGCCGTCCATGATGATTCACACATCGATCGGACGCTGGAGGCAGCCGAGGCGGCGTTCCGTGAGGTCTGAGCCCCCAGGAATCAGGGGGTAAACAGTTTCCAGTCGCCCTCGGATACGACTTCGACGGTGTCTCCGACGACTTTAATGGCGGTCTGATCGTCAATCGCATAAGCGGGCACTGGCATGTCGGCGGCCCATCTTTCTGCGTTGGCCATCGTATTGTGCGGCAAGTCCTCGTGATCCAGGTGTGGAAACATCGAAAAACCGACCAGCCCTAACGTGTCATCGCCACCGCCGGGCGGCGTCCAACCTACGAAAAAATCCCCGATCCTGGGAGCCATCACCATACTCCCGGCGCTCAGTCCCACGTAGACCGCGCTCAGGGATGACAAGAGGTCAGCCAGCCCGGACTGGCGCATCCAGTAGCACAGATACAATGGATCGCCGCCATTCACCAGGAGCACGTCGGTTTCCCGGACCATAGGGACCCAGAGTGCTACATCGATGCTGGGCAGTGCGGTGAGCTCCAGAACGCCCAGCGACTTCCAGCCAAGTTCGCACATGGGGCACTCGGGTTCCCGCCCGCTGATGAACCGCCATGCCGCGCCGGGACCCGCCATGGGATGCCCGTACGCCGCGGTCGGAATACAGAGCGCGTTGCACTCGGCAATCGGTTTGCCCAGGAGGTCAACCATCGCGTTGTGGATGCTCGGGTTCTTGATACCGGCCGAAGTGAGAAGTAGCCGCATCATGCTCGTTCCTGTCTATGTCGCCGATTTGTCCTCGCCAGCCGGCCCTGCCGCCCGGAAGCGGCCCGCTGGCCGGTGGCGAGAATTTGAATCCCCGGTTTGAGGTAGCACAAATGACTGAGATCTGCTGGTGTTCCGAACCGTGGGCACCGTTGTAATGACCAGGTATGTAGAAAATCTACTCTGGCAACAGGACGACTGATCGTGGCAGCGTGAGAACCTGGTCTTCAAACCGGCTTGATGAAAGGAAGTCAATATTATGGTCGGTTGAGCCGCGAATCGCGAAATCCGCCATGATCTCGCCGACGGTAGGGGAGAATTTGAAGCCACGGCCAGAAAAACCACAGGCGATCGAGACCTGAGGATGCTCCGGGTGGAGTTCGACGATAAAGTCTTCGTCGGGGGTCATGGTGTACATGCAGACGACCTTCTTGACGACTGGTCCCGATGCACCTGGCATGTAGCGGTCGAGGACCATTCTCGAGTACTCGATTTCTTCATCTCGCACATTGCGATCGATGGTGTCGGCAGTCGTCAAAGAGCCCTGGTGTCGTCCGATCTTCAATCCCACGCCTTCGTCGGCCGGCATCCCGTAGAAATTTCCTTCTGGCACCGACAACAAGAAATCTGGCGCGCCGTTTTCCCCATACCAATGCTCCGAGGTCGGCTCGAAGTAGCTATTCACGATGCGGACGACTTGAAGGGGCAGGTCGAGCTCCTCCAGTATCTGGCCCGCCCACGCGCCGCCAGCCACGGTCAGGTGACCCGCGAGATACTGGCCTCTCGTCGTCGTAACCGCAACACCGTCGCCGTCTACCTCCCAGCCGGTGACCATTTCCGGCCGCTGAATCTCAGCTCCGTGTTGGCGAGCCAGTGCAAGGTGCGCGGAAATGCAGACTTCTGGTCGAAGGTAGCCGGCCTGTGCTTCATAGGTAACATGGATGCCTTCCTGAGGACGGATCCCCGGAAACCTCGTCTCCAGATCGCTATCGGAGAGCAGTTCGCGAAACGGGTTGTTGCTGATGTCATCGAGAGATGCCCCGAATCGTTCGATTTGATCGTCATGAAGGATCGAGATTTCTCCAAGAATCTTGATCAGGTTTAGCCAGACTCCTCCTGCAATTCTTCCCAGAGTTCGAAAGCTCGAGCTACGAGTGGCACGTACTCGTCAACTTGCCGCAGGCTACTGCTGCCGGCTGAGGCGCGGATCATACGATGCTCTCCGTGGTAGGAGCCTAGCTCGTGCCCTTCCTCAAATCGGTCAAGTCCGAGCACCTTCTGGCCGCGTTTCGCCAGGTGGTAGAGCGAAGCGCTACCCATCGCTCCGAGTCCGATGACGATGGAGTCGTACGTGTCCGCCAATGTCTCTCTCCGTTTCTGCATCCTGCGTTTCTAATCGTTAACAGCTCGCTGCTAAATCGTTGGTGGCTGCCAGCCGCCGAGCCGATTCTCGAGTTCCAGTGCGATTGCCAGGGCGATGTCTTCGCGCCAGGCACGGCTGACGATCTGGACGCCGACCGGCACTCCGTCCTCCGTCTGCCCGGCGCGGACGACGGCTCCCGGCAATCCCGCGATGTTGTACGCCGCGGTGTAGCTGAGTCCCAGACCGTGCTCGCTGCCTGTGCCGTGCAGTGGCGCCGGATGGGAATTGACCGGACAGATCACCGCGTCGTACTTCTCGAAGAATCCCCAGATGACGCTGCGGTGCTGGTCCCATTCAAGGATCGTCCGCTGAAAATCCGCCGTCGAAACGGCCGCGTTGCTGACATCATCGAGAAAGCGGCGAATCATCGGTGAAATCTGGTCGTCCGTCGTTCCCGCCGCTTCCAGGGCGTCCAGGTATTGCTGGCCGCCGCTCGCTCCAAGCAGCCGGCCGAACAGGTCCATCGTCTTGTCCAGCTCGGCGGGGCGGTTTTCTTCCACGCTGGCGCCGGATTCTCGCAAGGCCGAGGCGGCGCGGTCGACGGCCTGGACGATCTCATCGACCGGGGTAATCACTCCATTGTCGGCGTAGACCGCAAGCCGCAACGACGAGATCGTCACATCGTGCGGATTGCCGACCGGGACCGGCGGAGCCGAAGGATCTTGCCAGTCAGCGCCCGCCATGAGCGGCAAGGCAAGGATCAGGTCGGCTACCGATCGAGCCATCGGGCCGCTCTGTCGCAGTTCGTCGGTGTAGCCGTAGGGGACATGCCAGGGAATGCGTCCCATCGTCGGCTTGATTCCGGCAATTCCGCAACAGTGGGCCGGATAGCGAATGCTGCCGCCGATGTCGGTCCCGATGCCGAGCGGTGAACCCCCGGCGGCGATGATTGCGCTTTCGCCGCCGCTGCTGCCGCCAGGGGTCCGGTCGAGGTCGTAGGGATTGTTCGTTCTGCCGTAGACCAGATTGTCGCTCTCGCCGGCCATGCCGATCTCCGGGAGGTTCGTCTTACCCAGCACGATGCCGCCGGCGGCCTTCAATCGTTTGACGACCGTCGCGTGCTCGTCCGGGACGAAATCCTTCATCCCGAGCGTCCCGTTCGTCATGACCACTCCGGCAACCGGGATGTTGTCCTTCACCGTAAACGGAACCCCGTGAAGCGGACCATCGATATCGCCGCTTGCCATCCTCTCGTCGGCCGACCTCGCGGCGGCCATCGCTTCGTCCGCGGTGACCTGAACGACGGCGTTAAGCGCCGGGTTGACTTCCGCGATGCGTTCGAGGTGTGTCTCGACGACCTCGATCGACGACAGATCGCGATCGCGAATCATCGTGGCGAGCCGGTGAGCCGGTAGGTTGGTGATCTGATCTGTCATTCGCACGCTCCCTCATCTGGAGCCGCATCATAGTGCGCATCTCCGTCATGATCCAGAGGGAGAGGAGATGAGATCTAGACGAATGGTCCCTTGGCCCGGGTCAGCACTTCGGCCTCGTCAAGCGCCCGGGTCTCCGACCGCGAGCGGTTTCGCTCAGGTCCACGTCGCGACATCCGGAGCCGATGAACGATCCAGACGAGAATGGTGAGCAAGAGCGCGCCGCCAACGAGCGTCAGTATGTCTTCCATTGGCTATTCTCCTGACTTCGGATGGTTCGAGCTAGCGGACGATCCAGGCGACGAGAAGCAGGACTGCGGCCAGCATCGGAATCAACCCGTTGATGATCGACCGGAAATCCCATTCGTTCGTTTGATGGCCCGACCCGCTCCGGCCACCGATCGATGCCCCGCTGATCGTGCCAAGTCCGCTGCCGCGCAGATCGTTGAACGCCGTCCAGGAGCCTACGCCAGTGCCCCCGGACGGGGTCGGGGCAAACGTGAAGGCGATGCTGATCGCTCCGATGACCGTCATCGTGACCAGGGCCGTCATGAGCCAGTCGAATCCGGCGGCGATGCTCAGGATCGTAGCCAGGATCAGGCCGGCTGCAAGGAGCGCGATGCCGAGCCAGAGTTGACCGAGAATTCGCGTCATGCCGACACCTCCTCCATCTGTGGAATTCCGGGATATGGTTGACTCAAGGATATCTCAAGATCAATGACAGAGTCACGACACAGCGTGCACTATCGTTACAGGGACGTGACAGGCGATAGGAAGACTGGGTGGCCCCGGCAATCAGCCCATCTCGTAGAGTCTGCTGGTGTCGAACATCGTGGATAACAGCTCCGGGTCGTTGTCCGTAATCAGGATCTCGTCCTGGAGGTGCCAGAAGCCGTCGAGGATCGGTTCGAGACAAACCACCATTCCGGGACGCAGTTCCCGGGTTTCCCGGGGCACGAGCATCGGTTCTTCCTGATGCCACCACACGCCGACGCTGTGCCCGATCAGCCCTCCGATCGCTGTCGACCGTACGGCGGCGAGGCGTTCGCGTCCGAAGTTGTAGACGGATTCGGCGGTGTTGCCGGGACGGAGCATCGTGTCGATCGTGTCGCGGTGGATCGCCAGCAGGTCGGCATAGCGTTCCGTCTGGCCGGTCGATGGAGGCCCCATGACGGCCATCCGGGAGAGATTGGCTGCGTAGCCCTGGTAGTAGCAGACGTAGTCGGTCCGCACGGCGACGCCGGGCTGGATCGGGACGTCACCTTCTCCCCCGTACGTCACCGGCGTCGTGCTCGCCTGGAGCATGCCGTGGGCGCTGTCAGCGCCGTTTTGGATCATCCTCCCGACCATCCGGGCGTGCAGATCTCGTTCCGTGTCCCCGGCGCGGGCGTTGGAGAAGACGTAGAGATGCGCTTCGTCCTGGATCTCGATGGCCGTCTTCAATCGCTGCAACTCGATCGGCGTCTTGATGTTCCGAACACCTTCGAGGAGGTCGGTGCAGTCGATAATCTCTGCGCCGGGAAGGGCATCCTGAAGTTCCTGCCAGTGGTCTGCACCCAGTTCCCGCCGTTCTATCCCGATCCGGCCTTTCGCCAGCCCCTTCTCATCGATGATCCGGGCCGATGCCGCGTAGGGAGATTCGACGTATTCCTGGAAGGAGCGGATGTCTTCGATCCAGCTGCGCTGCTTCGCGAGCCCGGCGGCGATCGCGCTGGCGACAAGCGCCGGTTCACCTGCCCGGGGCCAGACGGCGAGGATTGCCCTTGGAGCGTAGGTGAAATCCTGGAGGCGCCCGAGGGTGCCGGGGAAAGTCATACCGGAAAGGTAGGCGACGTTTCTCCCGGAGCGGGCGATGAGCGCGTCGATCCCGGAATGCTCGAGTGCCGCCTGTAAGAGTGAACTGTTGTGGACCTGCTCCGCCATCGCCTGCTTTCCCGCCTAAGTTCCCGACGTAATCGGGAAGATGGTAGCGCAGAACTAGGCCAGGGCGCGGACGTACTCGGAATCGGAGGCGGATCGGGCATCCGCCTCGACGGACAATCCGGCGATTCGCTCGATGCAGGCTGGTTTGCCGACAATCTCGTAGTCGTCCGAGCGACCGGAGCGTTTGGCGCGATACATGGCAACATCGGCGCAGCGAATGAGATCTTCCGGTTGTTCCATGCCACGGCAACCGACGGCTACTCCGAGGCTCATCGTGATCTCTACCTCATGGTCATTCAAAACCATCGGCGCATCGACGACATGCTGGAGTCTCGCGATGACCGACTGGATGTCGGCGATGGAAGTGATGCCTTCCGTCACGACGACGAATTCGTCTCCGCCCCAACGTGCGAGGGTGTCCGTCGCGCGGAGTTCGGCTTGCCAGCGGCGCGCGAGTTCGGCGAGAACGCTGTCGCCGACCTCGTGTCCGAACCGGTCGTTGATCTCCTTGAAGCTGTTGAGATCGACGAAGTAGACGGCCGTGCCCTGGTTGTAGCGCTCCGAGGCGTAGAGAGCGTGCTGAAGTCTGTCGCCGAGGAGACGGCGATTGGGTAGGCGCGTGAGCGGGTCGAAGAAGGCGAGCTCTTCCATGAGTCGACCGTGCGCTTCGCGTTGCCGCAGCCTGCGGCTCAGTATCGCTGTCTGGATCGCGAAAACGATCGCGAGCAGCAACGTTCCAAGGAGCAGCAGAGCGTATCCCAGCTCTGTCGTCCCTGGATCCCCGACCAGGTTCATGGTCCCCACCTTTTCAGAGCCTAATCAGGAGTATCCTCCTTGTTCCTGATTATCCGTGCGGTACGTACACTCGTCAAGGTGCCTGAATGGAAAAGTTCCGAGGGTTTAAAAAGACTGCGGCCCCCGGTGCCACTCCAGGGGCCGCAGATACAGAGTTCAGAAGGGAAGGGCGTCGCCTTCTGGTTTCTGTACCAACAGTATGCGTTTTCCGCGCACCTATGCAGATTCTATGGTCCCCTGAAGGTCGGGAACATTGGACCGTTCGCACCGGGCCATCCGGACTATAGGTACGGTCCGCTTCGCGCTAGATATTTGCTGAGGGCTAATGGTTAGCCAGTGACGGCAGGACAACGTCCCCCAGAAGCTTGATCCCGGATGCCGTTGAAAGACCGTGCGGAGTCCCGAACTCGATCCGTCCCGCGCCGGCTTCGAAGACCGCCTCGCACTGCTCGATGACGTCTCCGGGCGTGCCGGCAAACGCAAACCTCCGGACCAGGCTATCCGGAATCTGACGGCCGGCATCGTCGACGCGGCCCTCGCGGACCAGCCGCTCGATGTTCTCGAGGAGCGCCGGGTCGACGGCGACGGTGGGATCCAGCGGCGCGACGACTGGGAGATAGAGCGCCATCTCGCGCTTGACGGCTGCGCGTGCTTCGTCCCCGTCCTCATCAACGATCGTGACCGCGCCGAGGACGATCGCCGGATCTGCGGCGTCGGCGCTGCTGCCAATCCACTCCCGCACGACTGGAACGACGTCGGGATTCGCGGAGCCGCCGAGCTTGATCTCGTCGACGAGCGACGAGGCGGCCTTGATGAGCCTCGGCCCCCAGGAACCGACCATCATCGGAACATCCGGACGCTGTGGTTCGTAGCGCAGGCGCACGTCGGGCCGCATCTTGAACGTCTTACCTCGAAATTCATAGCCGCTCCGACTCAGAAGATGCCGGACGGTGCCGAAGGTGTCGACAACTCTGTCGATCGCCCGTTCCTGCTCGATATCGATCGCGTCGAGCCAGGCGCCGCGCGATATTCCGAGATATGCTCTGCCCTTGCTGACCATATCCAGCGTCGCTATCTGGCCGGCGATCTCAACCGGATGCAAGGTGAAGGGGTTGAGCGATGCCGGTCCCAGCCGAATGGTCGAAGTGGCGAGGGCTGCAAGCGTGAGGGGAACAATCGGCGGCTGGTAGGTCAGGTCGCTGTACATCGACAGGGCGTCAAAGCCGTAGCGCTCGACTTCTCTGGCCAGGTCGCTGTAGATATCAGGCTGTTTGTCCGTCTGAAAGGCGATCGAAAGCTCGCGGGGATGGGTCATGTCAGGTCGTCGGTTGCAAGCGACCGCCTCGCCACGCGTTCGATTCGCATGATCAACTGCTCTTCGGGGTCCGGGCATGCGACCAGGGTGTCCCGTTCCAGCCAGTCGTTCCGGTCCAGATCGCGTTGCTTGGCTGGAAGCAGAGGAAGCACCGATTGGAGCGCATAGAGGCAGAAGTGCTTGCCGTCGGGAATCCGGACTTTACTCGACTCGGTGAGTTCGAAATAGTCGCCGACCTGGAGACCACAGACGGAGCGTCCATGAATTTCGTGGACGGTCACCCTCAGGTCGTAGAGTTCAAACCGATCCGTCTCGTTCATGGCCGACCTCATCCCAGTTCGCGCTATCGATCAGCCCGACCAGTTCGGCATGCAGCTCGAGCGTCGTGGCAGCCAGTATAGGCGTTCGGATCGAGAGGTCGAGCCCGGTCGGGATATCAGAACCGTCATTGTGGCTGAGTTTGCCGCCGGTCCGGAGGACCATTGGCCAGCCGCCGGCCCAGTCGACGATCTTTTCTCCATAGCCGCGTGGCGATATCCTGTTCGGGTTCACCACGCCGTCGAGAATTCCGGAGCCGATCAATGCCAGGTCCAGCGCCGAGCAGCCCGCAATACGGACGCGAGTGCTCGTCCCGACCAGCATCGATTCGATCGCCCTCAGCGCCGTCGTCGTTTCCGGGCGGACGAACGCGATTCTGGCCCCGGCTATGGTCGTCGCTCCCGACCCTCTTACCGGAACGCCGTCAAGCTCGACCGGCCGGCCCTCGACGACGGTAAAGATCTCGGCTGTCGGGAGGTTGCGGACGCATCCAGCGACCGGTTGGCCGTCCTCGAAGATACCGATCGAGAATGCGAAGTAGGGGTAGCCGAAGAGATGCTGGTTGACTTCGACCTGTGTGGCTCGCTCGGTCAGGTCCGTCCGGTCCGGCCGGTCAAAGACCGGCAGCGAGGTTGCGTTGATCGTCGAGTCGATCGGGTCGACGATGGCAGTGAGCGACGATCCACGGTCTATATACCCCGCTTCTTCGCTGAGGACATTCATCCTGGGCCTCGCCTGCTCGAGGAACTCCAGCGCCGCGATCTCGGCGACCTGGTCGATCCCTTTGGTGTGTTCTCCGTCCGCGCCCATTCCGACGATCTCCGCCAGCGTGCGGAACTCCGCACCGAGGAGCGCGCGGTGGACAACCTCACTGCACTCGACCATGAGCCGGGTGAGTGATTGCGCCGTCTTATTGCTAGTCACGTTGCTTGGATTCAGCCGTTTCCAGGTGGACGTTTTCTTCGAATTCGCCGGTTGCCGCGTAGATGATGCGCTCGCAGATGTTCGTAACCCGGTCGCCCATACGCTCGAAATTGTGAGCGATCCAGAGCAACCCGGACGCTTCTTCGACCAGTTCAGGATCGGCGATCATCTCGGCGACGAGCTGCCGGTATATCCGGTTCCAGAGTGCGTCCAGCTTATCATCGTTCTTGGCGATACGGCGCGCCATCGCCGCGTCATGCTCGACGAAAGCTTCCATACAGTCGGCAAGCTGATCTCGACCCTGCTCCCCGAGTTGCAGGATACTTGGCATTGCCTTGATTCTCGGGGAGTCCGTGAACTCGACCACCGTGCGGGCCACGACCTTGGCATAGTCGCCGATCCGCTCGAGCTCGGTCGAGATATGGATGATCGAGATCAGCTCGCGCAGGTCGCTCGCCATCGGCGCCTGCCGGGCGATCAGGAGGATCACCTCTTCCTCGACCATCCAGCGGGCATCGTTAATTGCCTCGTCATCCCGGATGACGTCTCGAGCACTGTCCGTGTCCCAGGTATCGAATGCGTCGATCGACTGCGCTACGGCCTTGTCGACCATGCTCGAGAGGGCGAGGGTCGCGTCCTTAACGCCTTGAATGCTTGTTGTAAAGCTGGTCCGCGTCATTGCCGTATTTGCCTGCCACGAAATATCGAATGACAAACAATGATCGATCAACCGCCCGTCTTCACCGTCTAATTCGTATCAGAGAAGCGCTCTCCGAAGTCTTTCCGGTTGACTTCCTCGAACTCTCCAGTGACGGAAAAGATGATCCGCTCGCAGATGTTCGTCACGCGGTCCGCGATGCGTTCGAGATTGTGGGCTACCCACAGCAGGTGCGTCGCGCGCGATACGGTGTCCGGGTCGGCGATCATGATTGTTAACAGTTCACGATACACCCGCTCGTACAATTGGTCGACCTCATCGTCGCGCTTTGCGATCTCGCGCGCCTTGTTCGGATCGATATCGACGTAGCTCTGGAGCGCGTCGGTCAGCATGGCCCGGCCCGTATCGGCCATCTCGCTGATGCTGTCCAGCTCGTGGAGGTGCGGCTGGTCGGCGGTACGCAAGGTAAGCCGGGCAATTCCCTCGGCGTGATCGCCCATGCGTTCCAGATTGGTTGCGATATGGACGCTGGCCATGATCCGGCGCAGGTCGCCCGCCATCGGTCCCTGGCGGGCGATGATCGTCATTGTGTCGTTTTCGATCTTCCAGCGTCGGTTGTTGACATTCTGATCGAGTTCGATGACCTGTCTGGCACCGCTCACATCTTGCTTTCCAAGAGCATCGACAGCGCGTACGATCTGGCGGTCGACCATCGAGCCGAGTCGAAGGACGTCATCCTGAAGGGTGCGCAGCTCGCTCGTGTATTCGATTCTGGTGGCGTGTTGGTCGTTCACGAAACCTCATTCCCAATTACATACGACGCAGGTTGTGGATATCTCGACTGCAGTGCCTACCCCACCTTGCCGGTGATGTAATCCTCGGTTCGAGGATCGCGCGGGCTCGTGAATATCTCGTCGGTCGGCCCCATTTCCGCCAGCGTGCCGGAACGGCCTTCCGTGAGGGTCATGAACGCCGTGACGTCCGAGACGCGGGCAGCCTGCTGCATGTTGTGGGTGACGATGATGATCGTGTAATCCTCGACCAGCTCCCGCATCAGGTCTTCGATCCGGAGCGTCGAGATCGGGTCGAGCGCCGAGCAGGGCTCGTCCATCAGGATCACGTCCGGCTGGGTGGCGATGGTCCGGGCAATGCAGAGGCGCTGCTGCTGGCCGCCCGAAAGCGAGAGGCCGCTGTCCTTCAGCTTGTCCTTGACTTCGTCCCAGAGCGCCGCTTGGCGGAGACTGCGCTCAACCAGTTCGTCCATGTTACCGCGGTAGCCGTTGATCTTCGCGCCCCAGGCGACGTTATCGTAGATCGACTTCGGAAACGGATTCGGGCGCTGGAAAACCATCCCGATTCGTGCCCGCACAGCGACCGGGTCCACCGCCGAATCGTAGATGTTCTGATCGTGATAGGAGACCATTCCTTCGACACGCGCCGAGGGGACGAGATCGTTCATGCGGTTGAAGACCTTCAGGACGGTGCTCTTGCCGCATCCCGACGGGCCGATCATCGCGGTAATCCGCTTCTCCGGCACGTTCATCGACGTATCGGTGACGGCAAGAAAATCTCCGTAGTACACCTTGAGATCGTTAACGGCGATGATCGTATTGGTGTCGCTCAGGTCGCGCACAACGTTTGAACCAAGAGCGCTGGTGACTGAGGTGGTAAGACTGCTCATGCTTGTTCTCCTAACCCTGCTGTTTGTTCTGGAAATGGTTGCGCAGCAGGATCGCTCCCATATTCATCGTGAGCAGCACTGCCAGTAGAACGATGATGCCTCCCGCCGCAATAGCGTGGAAATCGTCCTGCGGACGAGCAGTCCAGCCGTAGATCGCCAGCGGCAGCACCGAGAACTTGGAGCCCAGCCCTTCAGGCGAGAAGTTCAGGAACGCGACGGCTCCGATAACGATAAGTGGTGCCGTCTCACCGATCGCCCGCGAGAGCGCGAGAATCGTGCCGGTCAGAATGCCGGGAAGCGCGGCCGGGAACACATGGGCGCGAACGACCTGAAGGCGCGTCGCTCCCAGCGCGAGTCCGCCCTGGCGGATCGAATCCGGTACCGCTCGGAGCGCTTCTTGCGAGGCAATGATGACGACCGGTAAGACGAGCAACGAGAGGGTCAGCGCTCCGGCTGCGATGCTTCGTCCCATGCTCAGCAACTCGACGAAGATCCCAAGACCGAGCAAACCGTAGACGATGGACGGTACGCCGGCCAGGTTGGCGATGTTCGTGCGAATCGTCGTCGTGATTCTCCCTGGAGGCGCGAATTCCTCGAGGTAGATCGCAGCCCCGACGCCAATGGGAAAGGTGACGAATGCGGTCAGGACCATGATCCAGATCGAGCCGAGTAGTGCTACCCGGATTCCGGCCCGATCCGGAAATCGCGACGGTAGGGCAGTCATGAAGTTCCAGTTGAGGGTGTGTCCGCCATCGCGCACAATCGAGATGAGAAGCACGATCAGGACGAGAATGCCGAATGCGGTGGCGATCATGAGCGCTGCGCTCATGATCGACCCGAATATCTGGCGGCGGCGCAAGCGGCCCTGTGTCGTCACGAGCGACGAGTTGATTGCGTTCATTCATAAACCTCCCGGAACTTCTGAACGAGGAAATGGCTGGCGATGTTGAGGACGAGCGTCATCAGGAAGAGTGTGAATCCGACCGCGAAAAGCGTCTCGTACTTCGTCGTGCCACGTGCGACGTCGCCGCTCGAAATCTGAACGATGTAGGCGGTCATCGTCTGCATACTCTCGCGCGCGTCGATGGTCCAGTTCGGGATGCCACCGGACGCGAGGACAACGATCATCGTTTCACCGATGGCGCGGGAGAAGGCCAGAATCACCGATGCCACGATGCCGGAGAATGCGGCTGGAACCATGACGCGAGTGGCAACCTCGAACTTCGTTGCGCCCAGCGCGAACGCTCCGTCACGGAGGTCGCGTGGCACGGCCTGGAGCGCGTCTTCGCTGAGCGAAGAGACGAGAGGAATGATCAGGAACCCGACCGTCAATCCGGCTGACAGCGCGTTGAAGACATTCGCGTCGGGAAAGATCCGCTGGACGATCTGGGGTGTGACGAAGGTGAGTGCGAAGTAGCCGAAGACGACCGTCGGGATACCGGCGAGCACCTCAAGCGCCGGCTTGACGACAGATCGCAGCCTGCGCGGCGCATACATCGAAAGGTAGATCGCTGCTGCGAGACCGACCGGCAAGGCAACGATCAGCGCGATGATCGAGACGACCAGCGTGCCAGCAACGAGCGGAAGGACCCCGTATTCTGCGTTGTTGAACAGCGCGGTCCAGGTTGTGCCTGTGTAGAACTCCCAGGGTGAGACCTTCTCGAAGAACGACATCGTCTCGAAGATGAGAACGAAGACGATGCCTGCTGTCGTTGCGACCGACACCGTGGCACAGAGAAACAGGAAGCCGCGGACAAGCCGCTCAACGATGCGTCCTTCGGACGATCCGGTGAGTGGCCGGGTGCGGAATCCGACGTTTTCGCGGATGCGCCCGGTATCCGCCGTCGATGTGACAGTCTTAGCCACTACGGATCCACCCTCCCGAAACGTGCGCGACGAGATCGTGATGCATGTGGTCTGTCAGCTCCCCTCTCCCGGCACCGCACAGCAATTTCAATTTCCCGTATTTGCTGCTGGTGATCCAGAGAATCGACCCTCCCTTTGCTTGAACCGTTCAATGGAGAAGAAAATGTTATGTCCACTAATGATGATCTGACCGGCTTCTCCATCGACACTTCAGCTTAGGTGTCGAGAGTGATACTTGGATTAGTAGAGTGTTAACGAATGGTTAGAAGGGCATCATCAGAAGCGGGACAGAGCAGCAGTATGTCTTTTGCTGACAGGACCGGGGAGGACGGTCGCCATCCTCCCCGGTGTTTCAGAATCTTCCGGTCAAGCCGTTAAAACTCAGAAGCTTAGCCTGCCACCTCGTCGAGTGTCGAGAGGTTCTCTTCGTAGACGTCGTCCGGATACTCGACGTAGCCGACCTGGGAGATAACCACCCGGCCTTCGGTCATGTAGTACCGGACGAACTCGCGCACGGCATCCTCTTCCGCAATCGCGTCGTTACGGACGTAGATGAAGAGCGGGCGGGACAGCGGCGCATATTCGCCACTATTGACCGTTTCGTCGCTCGGCTTGACGCAGCCGTCACCATTGTCGATGCCGAGGACCTTCATCCGGTCCTGATTCTCGACGTAGTAGGCGTAACCGAAGTAGCCGATGGCGTATTCGTCGCCTTCGACACCCTGAACCAGGACGTTGTCGTCCTCACTGGTCACGATGTTGTCGGTCCGGGTTGCACCTGACTCTCCGCCGATCGTTTCGGTGAAGTAGTCGAACGTCCCCGAATCGGTGCCAGGGATGTAGAAGGTGATGTCCTCATCGGGCCAGGACGGGTCGACGTCGGACCATGTCTCGACTGTGCTGTCCGGCCCGAACATCATCGCCAGCTGGTCGACGTCGAGGCAGTCGACCCAGTCGTTCTCCGGGTTGACGACGACGGAGAGACCATCGATCGCAACCTGGAATTCCGTGAACTCGATGCCTTCGGATGCGCAGGCTTCGACTTCTTCATCCTTGATTGGCCGTGAGGCATCGGAGATCTGCGTCTCACCGGCGCAGAACTTCTCGAATCCGGCGCCGCTGCCGGAGAATCCGACGGTGATGTTGACGTCCGGATACTCACGGGAGAATTCTTCGGCGACGCCTTCCGAGATCGGGAAGACTGTGCTTGATCCGTCAATATCGATCGAGCCGGACAGATCCATATCGCCTTCGGTGGTGCTGGCTTCAGTCTGGCCGCTTCCACTCGTCGCCGCTGGATCATCGTCGTCATCGTCATCGTCGCCGCAGGCTGCCAGCAGGAGCATGCTTGCGACGATAATCAGCGCGAAGAACGCAATGCGTTGCAGGCGCCATGGTCTGGTCACGTGTGTGTCCTCCTCAGTAATCCCCGTACCGCGGTAAGAGTCGCCGCGGAGACTCCATGTCACGGAGAAAGCTTAGGAAGCCAGTGTGATCGCTCCGTTATCTCTGCGTTACGTCGCGATTACAATTCGATGTCTCTCGACTTCGCGGGCGAAAGGTTGGCGACGCAATGTCGAATACCGGCACGGTAAGAGAAGCGCTTCATGATCTGCCGCAGATACCGACGGAACGGTTGCTCCTGCGCCGGCTGCGTCTCGACGACGCCGAGGATCTGTTCGCCTACGCCTCCGACCCGAAGGTGACCGCGACGTTGGTCTGGGAGACGCATCTCTCGATCGACGACTCGGTCGCGTTTCTCCAGCAGGTGATCGCATCCTACGCCGAGGATGCCGGCGCCGTCTGGGGCATCGAAGACAATGAATCGGGAAGGATCATCGGCACGATCAGCTTCAATACGATCCGGGGTGAGGGCTATATCGGCGACGTCGGCTATGCGTTGGCAAGGCCGTACTGGGGGCGCGGGTTGATGACCGAGGCGCTGGCCGCCGTGCTCGATTATGGTTTCCGCCACATGGGGCTCCACCGGATCGAGGCGACATGCCGGGACACCAACGTCGGTTCATACCGGGTGATGGAAAAGTGCGGGATGCTACATGAAGGGACGCTCCGGGATGGCCGCTACGTCAAGGGCCGCCTCGAGACGTTCAGGATCTATGCGAGCCTACGGAGGGAATTTGGACGCACGAATCGACGTCAAGGTTGAGGATGTCTTCGGGCCGTTTCCCGAGCTACGAACGGCGCGCCTGAGACTGCGCCGAGTCGCCCGGGAAGATGCCGAACCGCTCTATGCCTATGGCTCGGATCCCGAGGTCAGCCGCTTCGTCGGGTGGGACACGTATCAATCGATCGCCGACGCCGAAGCGTACATCGAGGCGACAATCGCGAAGTACGACAACCGCAACATGGCCGACTGGGCCATCGAGCACGTTGAGGACGGCGTGTTCATCGGCACGGTGGGATTCGTCTGGTGGCAAACGGCCGTCGCTGCTGCCGAGATCGGCTACGTGATGGCAAAGCCCTACTGGGGCCGGGGGCTCATGACCGAGGTGGTTCGGGAGGTCATGAAGTTCGGCTGGGACAGGATGCTGCTGAACCGGATCCAGGCCCAGGTCCAGCCAGAGAATGCTGGATCGCAGCGGGTACTGGAAAAGTGCGGCTTCCTGTATGAAGGACGGCAGCGGGAACGCGCCCGCTCGGAGGGACGGTTCGTCGATCTGTTGCTCTATGCTGCCCTGCGGAGCGAGCGGGCTATGCAAACCGAAGTGTGAAATCTGAGAGCAGGCGGTCCTATGGAGTCGAAGACGCTATTTGAACCGGGACGAGGCAATGGCCACCAGCAGAGCCGCTACACGGCGGTAGACGAAGTGATGCTGCCGGTCGGCGAGACGATCCCGCTTCAGGGCTATCCAGAGGAGCGTCTCTACTACTTCACCGACGGTCGCGGCTTCATGGACATCTATCCCGGCGATCAATACGAGATTCGCCAGAATACGGCTCTCTGGACGACGCCGATGATCCCGACCGAGATTCGCAACACCGGACCTCGTCCCCTGTATTTCACCGTCTTCCGCGTCAGCGATGTCGCCGTGCCGGAGATGCAGGACGGGATGCTGACCTGGACGGCGGTCGATGCGTCGGGCGTAGCAGCGCCCGGCGCGGGGCAGAATACGGTCAATCTCTACGAAACTCACCGCCACGAAGAAGGGCTGCACTTGCGCATTCACCTGATTCCGCTCCGGCGGAGCCAGCGCACCCATGATCCAGCCGAGGTTCTGACCCTGCTGCCGGGTTCGGCAACCCAACGGCATACGCATCCCGATATAGAGGAAACGATCTACGTCCTGACCGGCACCGGCGTCGCCATCTGGGACGACGACGAGATAGAGATTGGACCCGGATCGGCGCTCTGCTATCCGAAAGATGTCGTCCGCCTGGTGCGAAATACTGGCGACACCCCGCTGGCGTATGTCTGTCACTCCGCATCGCTCGACTAGACTTGCAGACTGAGACGCTTGACGTGCCGGCGCGACGTCCGGACGTCCAGAAACGACCGAGTCAGGTTACGAGGGGGGACACTATGGGATTGATGGACGGGAAGAAAGCACTCGTCATGGGTGTTGCGAATCAGCGGTCGCTGGCCTGGGGAATCGCCCAGGCTCTCTATCGAGAGGGCGCTGAGCTCGCGTTCAGCTACGTTCCCGATGACCGCATGAAACGTAACCTCGACAAGCTCGTCGGCGGACTCGAAGGCGCCGAGGACGCTCCCTGCATACCCTGCGATGTGCAGGATAGCGAGCAGGTGGAAGCGCTCTTCGCGGAGATCGGCAAGGTCTGGGGCGAGCTGGATGTCTTCGTCCACTCCATCTCCTTCGCCAACCGCGACGAGATTACCGGCCGCTACAGCGAGATTTCTCGCAAGGGATTCGCGCTGGCCCAGGACGTCAACACCTATTCGCTGATCGAGTGCAGCCGCCACGCCGCCCCGTTGATGCAGGAAGCTGGTGGCGGCAGCATCATCACGATGACCTACCTGGCGTCGGAGCGGGTGGTCCCGAACTACGCCGTCATGTCGGCGGCAAAGGCATCGCTCGAGTCCAGCGTCCGCTACCTGGCGGCTGACCTCGGCCCCGACAACGTGAGAGTCAATGCCATCTCGGCCGGGCCGATGCGAACGATCGCCGCCAGTGCCGTCAAGGGGATCATGGACGCCCGGCAGCTGATGGAAGAGCGCTCGCCGCTTCGACGCAACATCACTCTTGAAGAAGTCGGTAACGTTGGCCTGTTCCTTGCCTCCGATCTGTCCAGCTCGATCACCGGCCAGACGATCTACTCCGATTGCGGGTTCAACATCACCGCGATGTAGCCCGGTAAATCAGGGAACAGAGGTACTAGCCTGTCGGGATCTTTCTTGTTCCCCGAGGGCGATTCTGTGGAGCTGTGATCTCCGCGGGTACTCCGAGCGGCGAGTGTCGAGAAATCTCAGGTTATCCATCACGGACTACGGCTCTCTCCAGCTCCTTCAATCTCGCGGTGCTCGTGGGGTTCGTGGAAGTGGTGCTCGTGGTGTTCGCCGCGGCGGTGCTGGAGGATGCGGCTGAGATAGCCGTGCTGCGGGGCGAAGGCCAGGGCGGTCAGAAAGACGGCGGTCGTCGCCAGGGCGATCGATCCGCTGGCGCTGATATCCAGATGAAACGAGATGTAGAGGCCGACGATTCCGCTGCCGGCTGAAATCGCCATACTCAGGGCGATCATCCGGTTCAGCCTGTCGGTCAACACCCGCGCTGCGGCAGCCGGGGTCACGAGCAGCGACAGCACGAGCAGGTTCCCGATCGCCTGGAGACTGAAGACGACAGTCAAAGTGACGAGCAGGAGCAGCAGGAGTTCCAGACGGAAAACGGGATAGCCGGATGATGCGGCCAGCGTTCGATCGAATGCGATCAGGATGAATACCCGCTTGAAGATCAGCCCGGCTGCCACGACGGCAAGCGCCAGGAACGCCGTGATGGCGATATCCCGTTCATCAATTGCCAGAATGTTGCCGAAGAGTAGCGAAGTGACTTCGGCGCTGTATCCGCGCCGGGCGCTGACCATGATGATGCCGACCGCGAAGAACGCCGCGAAGATCACCCCGATCGCCGCGTCGTGACTGACGCGCCGGTTCCGGGATGCCAGACCGATGCCCAGGGCCGTCGCGCCTCCGAAGATGAACGCCCCGAGCATGATGTCGTAGCCCAGGATCGTTGCCAGGACAAGACCTGGAAAGACGGCGTGAATCAGCGCATCGCCGATGAAGGCGAGTCCCCGCAGGACGACGAATGCGCCGACGAGCCCGGTGGCGATCCCGATGATCGTGATTTCCAGGAATGCCCGTTGCATGAACGGGTAGGTCCAGGGATCGGTCAGCAACTCGATCATGCGGCATCGAAGACGGCAATGCGTCCTCCAAAGGTTCGCCGCAGGTTCTCGGGCGTGAACGTCGCATTTGTCGGGCCGCTCGCGATCAAGCGCCGGTTGAGACAGACGACCTCGTCGCAGATCTGGCGAACCTCGTCGAGATCATGAGACGCGAGGATGACGGCTGCTCCGGAGCCGACGAATTCATCGATCAGGCTGTGAATCGTCTCACGGGTAGTTACGTCAAGTCCCGTCATCGGCTCATCGAGGAGGACGATATCGGGACGCTGGATGAGCGCGCGGGCGAGAAACAGCCGCTGCTGCTGGCCGCCGGAAAACTGGCTGATATGCCGGTCGTCCATCCCGCCCAGCCCCAACCGCTCAAGGGCCGCGCTCACCCGCCGATTGTCCTCCATCGATGGTCGTCGAATCCAGCCGAGGTCGCGAGAGAGCCCCATCATGACGAGGTCATGTGCGCTGAGCGGGAAGTCCCAGTTGACTTCCCGTGCCTGTGGGACGTAAGCGATCCGGGTTCGGGAACGATCCAACGCCGCGCCGTCGAGCTGGACCACTCCGTCGATGTCGGTCACCTCCCCGGCGATGACCTTGATCAGCGTGCTCTTGCCGCCACCGTTTGGCCCGATGATCCCGGTGACCGATCCGCCGGGAATCGTCAGCGAAATGTCTTCGAGGGCCCGGATGACGTCGTAGCGAACTGATACGCGGTCGAGGGACAGGGTGTTCATCAAGGTTCCGTCGTCACTGTATTGATACTAAGTCTCAATACAAGCATTCTAACCGATCGAGTCCGATTACACTATGCAAGGCAAGCAGCATGGTAGCTACTCGCATTCGACCATAGCTGCAGTCCTGGCTGAAGATACGATCTTTCAATCTTCTTTCCTATCCTGTCACAGTCGGCCGCCGGTGCGCGTACCTGTCAAGATGCCGGTGCTAGCCGTGGGGCGTGACCTGCGGGACCGTCTCGGCGAAAAGCGTCCGGAAATGCTTCGATTTCGTAGGTTCTGTTAGCATGCGGCCTACTCGTGGCGGTGTGGGAACGGACGGAGGGTCGCGCTCGAATGTGGTCGGTGCTTGCTACGTCATGGCGTGTGGTCGTGAACCGTGCGGTGGCCGACCGGATCATCTTACTCGCGGCGCTCGTCACCATCTTGCTGGCGACGATGCTCGTGGCGTCCGGACCGATCTACGCCGACGCCGTCTCTCTCAGCGCCGTTCGCCGCACCCTTGCTGATGCCGAAGTACAGGACGCCAACGCCGAGATCTCGGCCCGCATCACTCCGGGAGACTACGCGGCAACCAACGAGCGCGTCACGACCGAGGCGTCGCGGGCGTTCAGTTACACTGGCGGATCGATCGTCCGACGCGGCACCTCGGACTCCTATTCCCTGCCGGACCAGCCCGGCGACACGGTCACCGACCTCACCGTCTTTCGCTATTTCGACCAGCTCGACGCGCACACGGAGCTGGAAGAGGGTGCGTGGCCGACTCCCGGTGAATCACCGTTCGAGACGGCGATTCCGGACAGCGTAGCCGCAACTCTTGGCCTGGCCGTCGGCGACGAGCTGACTCTCATGAACCGCCGGGAGGCCGGGAGGTCGTCACTATCCGGATCTCAGGCATCTACCGGGTGGTGAACCCGCAGGATCCCTACTGGTATGCCGACGAGCTCGACACGACCGGCGTGGAGATGGGCTCCTCCTTCACGACCTACGGCCCGTTCGTCGTTGCGCCGGAGACGTTCTTCGAGGCAATGACGCCGTTCAGCTCCGAGATCAACTGGCGGGTCTACCCGATTCGCGACAATCTGACGGTTTCGGAGGTCGATGACCTGCGTCGGGAACTGGAGCGTCTCGAGGGCCGGTTGAATGTCGGTCGCCGCACGAGCAACCAGATCCGGCTTGACACTGGCCTGATCGACATTCTTCGCGAAACCGAACGCTCGCTGCTCGTAACCCGCTCGTCGGTCCTCATCCTCACTATTCAGCTCGCCGTGCTGGCTGGATATGCCCTGCTGCTGACGGCCGGGTTGCTGGCCGAGAGCCGCCAGGTTGAAACGAATCTGCTGCGCTCACGCGGGGCGGGCAGCAACCAGATACTGGCGATGTCTCTGATGGAAGGCATCTTGCTGACGATTCCGGCCGCGATTGTCGCGCCATTTCTGGCGACCGTCGTCTTGCGGGCGCTCAATGTCGCCAGGCCACTATCCGAGATCGACCTTGCCATCAACCCGGTCGTGACGCGTGCCAGCTTCATCATCGCCGGCGTCGCCGCTCTCGGCTGCCTGGTATCCCTGGCGCTCCCGGCGTTGCGGAGCGCCAGGCAATTCGGCAATGTTCGTGCCGAGCGCTCGCGCGAGTCGACCCGAGGAGTCGTTCAGCGGGCCGGACTGGACATTGCCCTGATTGTCTTCGCTCTCGTCGGCTTCTGGCAGCTTCAGCGCTTCGGCGCGCCGATCACCGAGACGGTCCAGGGACGGCTGGGAATTGACCCGCTCCTCGTTGCGGCTCCAGCGCTCGGGTTGGTTGCCGGGGGCGTCGTCGCCTTGCGCAGCCTGCCGCTCATATCCAGGGTCGCCGAGTCGGTGACGTCGCGCAGCACCTGGCTCGTCCCGGCGCTCGGCGCCTGGCAGGTAGCCCGGAGACCGTTGCGCTACGCCCGCGCATCGCTGCTCTTGATCCTGGCGACAGGCATCGGCCTCTTTTCCGTTGCCTATGCCACGACCTGGAGGAATTCGCAGAGCGATCAGGCATCCTTCCAGACCGGCGCGCAGCTACGGTCGAGCCCGACCGCCGGATCGGGACGGCGATCCCCTACTGGGTGTTGCGTGACGCCTACGACGAACTTCCCGGATTCGAAGAGGCTATGCCGGTCCAGCGGGAGTTCGGTCAGGTCTCGCGCTCCACGTCGTACGCTCGTTATGTCATTCTGGACGCCGGCCGCGCAGCCGATACTGTCCTTTTCCGGCCCGATCTGGCCGACGGCGATCTCGACCAGATGATGGCGGAGCTTGCCGGGAGTCGGGTCGACCCGGTCACGATCGATCTCCCCGGCGAGCCGGCGAGAATCGCGCTCGATGTCGCTTTCGAGGTGGACCCCTTGCCTTCGGACGTCGAGATCCCGCCGGATGTCCGGCCGGCCCGTCTTGAACTTCAGGCGGAGATGCGTGTAGCGCTTGTCGATGCGAACGGCCAGATATTCAGAGTCGAGCTCGGCGAGGCGAATCAGACCGGCGAGGCAGGACGGGTCGCAGGCGATCTCACCTACGTGGCGGAGGATGGCAGCCGCCTCCTGCCGAACTACCCGCTCCGCCTGCTGACGATGGAGATGCGGACGCCGGCCCCGCAGGACATACCTCGCACTGCCCGGCTGAGAATCGAATCGATACTGATCAGCCCTGATTTCGACGGAGATGCCTGGCAGCCGGTATCGACCGATCTCGACCCCGGCAGCTGGGATATCACCGTCACCGACCTGGCCCTGGCTCGAGACCGACCGGCGCTGACGCCGAATCCGGGGGCGGAAGCGCCGGGGCTCAGCCTGGAAATCTTTTCCGGCTCGACGACGAGCGAGGCGGCAATTCCGATCATCATCGGTTTCCGTCCGGCCGGTTCGCCTACGATCGAGAGTCTGCCGGTGCTTGTCTCGACGGAGTTGATGGAACAGGGCGGCCTCGAAGTCGGCGACCAGATGCCGCTTCCGTCGCTGCCTGGCTACGACGGATCCGGGACGATCGTCGGCACGCTCGAAGAGTTTCCGACCGTCGAGCCGGAGCGCGGCGAGCCGGTTGTCGTCGACTATCAGACCTACCTGCTCGCCAGCTTCGATCCCGGCATCGTCATCCAGCGACCGGATGAGTACTGGTTGACGGTCGATCCTGACTCCGTGGATGAGACCATCGAGCAACTCATCGCGGCCCCGTTGGCGAGCGCGGACGTCATGAGCCAGGAAGAACGCGAGACAACGTTGCAGTCCGACCCGGTCGCGCTGGGGACGATCGGGTCGTTGATGATTGGGTTCATCGCGGCGGCGATCTTTGCCGGGATAGGTTTTGCGGTCAATGCAGCCGTATCGGCACGCGAGCGCCTCGTTGAATTCGCGCTTATGCGGGCCGTCGGCCTGTCGAATCGGCAGCTGATGGCGTGGCTAGGACTTGAGAACGCCCTGCTCGTGCTTTTCGGACTCATCGGCGGCACGCTGCTCGGCATTGCGCTGGCCTGGGCCGTGCTGCCCTTGATCGCGATCACCCAGGAAGCCACCGAGGCGGTCCCTGGCGTCATCGTCGTCTATCCATGGCAGACGATTCTCTGGCTCGAACTGTCGATGATCGCCGTCCTGATCCTCGCAGTCGGATTACTGGCGATCATGCTGCGGCGTATGGGCCTCGGCGCGTTGCTGAGATTGGGTGAGGAGTAGCCGTGGCGAGCGCCGAGAACACATCCCGGGGTTCCAGCTTCTCCAGCGTCCTGTCGCTCGCGCTGGTCAATATCCGGCGGCTGCGCTTCGAGGGGACGGCGATGCTCGTCCTCGGCGGCGTCATCATCCTCACCTCGTTCGCGATCGCCGCGCTGCCACGCTTTCTGAATGACGTCTCGGACGATGGACTTCGAACGGCTGTCCGGGACGCTGCGCCGATCAATCGCAACATCAGCATCGACCGGGGCGCGCGGATCGCGGCCGAGGGCAGCGGCGACCCTTATCAAGGAGTAATCGAAGAGGGCAGCGAGCTGCGGAACGGCTTCTCCCCGGAGATCGAAGAGATAATTGGCGACCAGACCTACGTTGCCGATACGGTCAACTTCACGGTCAGCTCGATGCCCGGAGAGCCTGCCGTGCCGTTCCCGCGCTTCCTTCGCATTCGTTACCAGCAGCATGCGGAGGAGAACGTCAGCCTGGTCGATGGCAGCATGCCTGCACCCGCCGGAACGACGGAGGTCGCGCTCGTTGAGGGCGAGCCTCCGGTCGAGGTACCGGTCCACGAGATTGCGATCACCGCCGCAACGTCGGAGCAGATGCGGGTTGGTGTCGGGGATTCGATGATCCTGATGTCGCAGCGCGAAGATCCCCTGAACCTTGGGATTCCGCTCAACGAGCTCGGCTACACCATCGTCGCAACGGTGTCGGGGATCATCGAGATCGACCAACCGGAGGACGAATACTGGTTCGGCGATACTCGCCTTCACGAGCCGGTCATCGTCGAAAATCCTGATTTCGTGCTGATCTATGGCATGGGTTTGATGTCGCCCGCTGATTACCAGAGCATGTTGGCGGACACGAGCCCGTCGCTGTTCAACTACAGCTGGCGCTTCTTTGTGGACCCCGACCGCCTCGATGCCGGACAGATTGGCGAGATCACCGATGAGCTGCGGGCGCTCGAAGTGCAATACAGTGCCGGTGGTCTGTCCCGTACTGACGAGAACCGGCTACGGACCGGACTTGTCCGGCTCGCCGATGCTTACGAACGGCAGCGCCAACTGACGATCTCGATGCTATCGCTGGTCATCGCCGGTACGCTCGTCGTCGCGATTGCCGTGACGGCGCTACTCGGGGCGCTCATCTCGGCGCGCCGGAAGGAACCGACGCTGCTGGCTCGCAGCCGGGGTGCGTCGGGAAGCCAGCTTGGTTGGGCGGAGATCATCGAATCGCTCGTCGTATTTGTGCCGGCGGCGATGATCGGCATGGTGTTGGCAACCATCCTGGTTTCCGGTCGCGCGCCGCAGTTCGTCATTCTGATCGCGTTGGGCGTTGCCCTGGCCGCGGCGGCGATCGTCCTGTTGCTTGCCCTGCCGATCATGCGCGGGGATCTCGGCGCGCTACTGGGCGGTTATCGCTCCGGCGAAGATCGTGGACGCCAGCGGCTGGTTATCGAAGGCGTGGTGCTCCTGGCCGCGATCGCCGGCCTGATCCTCTTCCGGCGCCGCGGCCTCGAGGCCGGGAGCTTGAGCAATCCCGATCAAGGGTTCGATCCCTTCCTCACCTCGGTGCCTATCTTGCTGACGCTGGCGATCGGCATCGTACTCCTGAGGATTTACCCGCTGCCTGTGCGGTTGGCGGGCTGGTTCGGATCGCTGCGCCGTGGCGCGGTGATATTCGTTGGTTTCCGCCGGATCATCCAGCAGCCGTTGGCGGCCCGTCTGCCGCTCGTCGTCATGCTCGTCGCTACCGGGCTGGCGGTGTTCTCGTCGGTCGTGCTCTACTCGATCACCGAAGGGCAGCAGAACTCCACTTGGCAGGAAGTCGGCGCTGACTATCGTATCCAGTCGGTACGGGAGAGCGGCTACGTTTCGCGATTCATCGATCTTTCCCAAGTTGATGCGGTCGAGGCGACGGCGGAAGCGGCGATATTGGACGCTCGTAACGTCAGCTCCTCGCAACCGCGCGGGAACTTCACGCTGATGGCGTTGGACACCGCCGAATTCGAGGTTGTCAACGAGGATACCCGGGCTGATCCGGATTTTCCGGAAGCGTTACTGATCGACCAGAACATCCAGGGCATCGGCTCGGAGTCGAACCCTCTCCCGGCTATCGTATCGTCGACCTGGGCGGCGAACCAGGAATTGGAATCGGGCGACGTCGTGAACCTGCAGACGTCGCGGACGCCGTTCTGGATCGTGATTCGCGGCGTTCGGGAGCGGTTCCCGAGTTTGCTTCCCGATTCCCAATTCGTCATTGTCCAACGGGCCAGCCTGGATGCGGTCGATGACACGCTCGATCTCCGCCCGAAGTACCTCTATGTCCGTGCGCCCGCCGCTGCCGGAGATGAGATCGAGTCTACTGCCCGGAATCAGGCCGGCGGCACCAATGTCATCTCGCGCTCGGACGTCTACGCGGATATAGCCGACGCGCCGCTTGTCGACGGCGTTGAGACTGGCTTCAGGGCCACGGCTGTGCTGGCAACGCTGTACGCGGTCATGGCGGCCCTGGCCGGAATCGCCTTGACCGCTCAGGAGCGAGCGCGCGATCTCGGTTATCTCCGGACGCTCGGACTGACCTCGCGGCAGGCCGTTGTCTTGACGGCGATCGAGCAGCTTCCGCCGGCGATCATATCCGCCGCTGCCGGCGCCGGTCTTGGCTTCCTGATGGTCTGGCTGGTCGAGCCGGGCCTGGATCTCAGTACCTTCGCCGGAACGACGCTGCCGGTAGAAGTCCTTTTCAACACAAGAGTCGTCGGTCTCGTCGCCGGAGCCGAGCTCCTGACCGTGGTCGCCGCGATAGCAGCGTACAGTTACCTCACCCGAAGAATGCAACTCGGAAACGTGCTCCGATTGGGGGATCGCATATGAGCGAGTCACTAGACTTTCAAGAACTGCGGGAGCGCGCGGCAACCGCGGAACGAGTCGCCTACGGCGGTGGATCGGTCATTGCCTGCGACAACCTGGTGAAGATCTACAAAGTCGCCGAACTCGAAGTCGTTGCGCTTCAGGGGCTCGACCTGATCGTCGATGCAGGCGAGTTCATCGCCATCGTCGGCGCATCGGGCAGCGGCAAGTCAACCCTGCTCAATATTCTCGGCGGTTTGGATGTGCCGTCGGCGGGCGCGGCAGCCGTCGCCGGTTACGATTTGCTGAACATGTCGAGCGAGGATCGAACGCGATACCGCAGGCAGGTTATCGGCTTCGTCTGGCAGCAGACGGCCCGGAATCTCCTGCCCTATCTCTCGGCCGCCGAGAACGTTGAGCTGCCGATGATCCTCGAGGGCACGCCCGGCAGACTCAGGAAAGAACGTTCTCAGGAACTGCTCGAGCTGGTCGGCCTTGGTGACCGTTCCGATCACCGTCCGGAACAGCTCTCGGGCGGCGAGCAGCAGCGCGTCGCTATCGCCGTGTCGCTGGCGAACGCGCCATCTGTTATTTTCGCCGACGAACCGACCGGCGAGCTGGATACGACGACGTCGACCGAGATTTTCGATGTGTTGCGCCATGTGAACGAGGATCAGGGCGTCACGGTCGTCGTCGTCACCCACGATCCGCTGGTGTCGGAGCACGTCAATCGAACCGTCGCGATCCGGGACGGCCGGACTAGTACCGAGACGTTGCGGCGGACGGAGATTGACGAGGCGGGCGAGCGGCAGACGATCGCCGAGGAGTTCGTCGTCCTCGACCGGGTCGGCAGGCTGCAGTTGCCCGAAAACTACGTCGATACGCTACAGCTTGAGCGCCGTGTCAGGCTGACGATGGATGACGATCATGCCAATGTCTGGCCAGACCGCGATGATCGTTATCGCCCGGCAACGGAACGAGAGACCGAGGAGGTCGGCGAATGAGCTTCGAGTCGAATGACGAACGCTGGCGCCGTCCGGGCGTCGAAGGAGCCCGCGGGGCGTTCATCAGCGAGGACGAGTCGACGTCGCGGCGCTGGTCGCGCGGGTCAGATCGATCCGCCAGGAATCGTCACGAGCCGATCATCTCTGCTATTGGCCTGGCTCGAGATTATGTCACGCCAGCGCACACCGTCCACGCACTGCAAGATGTCAATCTTTCGGTCGACCGGGGAAACCTGGTTGCGGTGCGCGGCCGGTCCGGCAGCGGCAAGACGACGCTACTCAACCTCCTTGGAGGGCTCGATAAGCCGACATCCGGGACGGTCAGGGTCGACGGTGCCGACATTACCGTCATGGATGAGAGCGATCTCGTCGCGTTGCGACGGGAAAAGATCGGTTTCGTCTTCCAGGCCTTCGGACTGATCCCTATCCTGACCGCTGCTGAGAACGTCGAGATCCCCCTGCGGCTTTCCCACACGAGCGTTGCCGAGCGTGAAGAGCGGGTTCGCATTCTCCTGGAGCTGGTCGGCCTTGCCGAGCGCGCCAATCACCGCCCCCACGAGCTCTCCGGTGGAGAACAGCAACGCGTCGCCCTGGCACGGGCGCTGGCGAACGGCCCGCAGCTGATCCTTGCCGACGAGCCGACCGGTCAACTCGATTCCCGCACCGGGCGCTCGATCATGAACCTGATTCTCGCGCTCGTCCGCAGCGAAGGCGTCACCGCGATCGTCGCCACCCACGATCCCGCGCTGATCGACATTGCCGATCGCGTCGTCGACATCCTCGACGGCCGGATCATCGGCGATACGGCCACCGAGAACGAACTGGTGATGACGCGGAACTGATCCGCGACTCGGTTGTAATCGATGTGACCTACATGCTGGCCAGGCGCTCCCCGAGTGCGAGCGTTCTTCTCCACTCTCCCGTCCCGCTGTAGCTCCACCAGGATGAGAGAACGGAAAAGGCAAGCGCCCAGCCGTGGATTCGCCGGCGGTCGATATCCAGCATCTCCGAGAGTATGTCGATCCGGCGCGCGAGAATGGCGTCGAGATCCGTTGCACCGTGGATCATGGTATTCGGGTTGAGGAGAAAGGGCGCCGCCTCGTAGGCCCGGTCGCCGATGACGCCCTTGGGATCGATAGCCAGCCAGCCTCGGCCGTTGTCGGTCGACAGGATGTTCATGTGGTGCAAGTCACCATGGATGAGCCACCGGTCGCCGGTCGACGCCAGAAGATCCACGGACAGGGATTCGGCGCGATCGACCAGCGGTTCGGGGAACGGTCCGGTCCCGCCGTCAAAAGCCTCGCGAAGATGCTGCATGCCGCTCACAAACCAGCCCTCGACGGTTGAGTATTGTTCGCGATCCGGCGGAGCCGGGATCGCCAGATCGTTCATGATCCCGGCGGCGATCGCTGTTGCTTCGCCGTCCCGATCCGGAAAGTAGGTCGAGAGCATCGTCCCGGGTGACAGGCGCTCGATCAGCGCGACATGATCGTCGACGCTTGACGCGAACAACCGGACGATCCCTCTCCCCTCGAAGGCACGGAGCGCGAAAATCTCTGCTCGTTGCTCCTTCTCCGGCACACCCACCTTGAGAACCGCCTGCGAACCGTCCACCAGCTTGACTCCGGTGACGTAGTTGTACGTCAGACCATCGAACGGGCCCTCGATCTCAAGTGCCCAGAGATCCGCGTAGCGACTGACGATTCGCGGGATCTCGGCGAGCCAGCTCGTTCCGGCTTCGCCGAAGTAGCTTTCGATGAAGGTCTTGAAGTATTCCGGTATCTCGATACCCTGAGGCGTCATACGCCTGCCAGAAGGAGAACGATGAGCAGCGCGACGACGATGAGCGCGCATCCGAAGGCGCAACCGAGCGCGAGATGACTGTCTCGTCGAGTCATTTCGCGCTCACTCTCTTGCTCCGCTGTCGTCATGAGCCCGGGGTCAGGATGCGGCGTTGTCTGATCCTGCCGGCATCCAGAGCAAACGGCCTGGAGCCATCCGGGTAGAGCGGAACCCTCGCTTTGGCGGCGACGGGGTACTCCGAGAATGACTCTCGAAAGCCGGCATTCAGTTTCACGATGCCTTCAACGAGCTTTTGTTCGAAGGTTGTCCAGAGTTGCGCATCGATCTCTCTCCGAATTTCGATCGCGGATGCCGGTCGGATCGAACCATCGTTCCGTTCTTCCGAGCCCGCACAGAAGGAAATGATCCGGGCGGCCAGATCCGGTTGGGCGTGGGCCAGGCTCTCACGGTCATCCGGATACATGTTCACCCACCATGACGGTCGCCGCCGAGTCAGGCGGGCTGAAGACCCCGGGGGAAGGACGATCGTACGTTTGATCTCCCCGTGTACAGGATGAGGTTATGTCGATTCTCGCGCCGTCCAGGACGGCCTCCATCCGGTCGAACTGCCCGATGCTGCCTTCATCGTGGACATTGTAGGCAATTGTCTGGGCCAATACTCCGGGATGGTTGATCTTGAAGCTCAGCTCGAACGTAGGACGCAGATGATGGCGGAGTCTTTTGGAGACCCCTTCCCCCAGCCGGCCAGCGCTATCAGGTGCCAGCGCTCGACCGGTAGCGTGCGCAAGCGTCCGTTATCGACGAGGTGATACAGGAAGGGCGGTTCTCCTCAGACCATATGTCTGTGCTTCGGTCGGAGGAATTCGGATAAACCGAAGATCTAACCGGCACTATCCCGTTGTTCCCGATGAGTTTGTTGCACGTCAGAGCCTCGCCCATGCTGAAGCCGGTGGCCGGAGTTTCCGTCGAAAATGCGTCGACTGTGATTCAGGGGCGGTTACCGATACAGCAGCGCATGACGTGGCCGCCGAAGATTCAGGGGATTGGAAGCCTACTCGGGGCGCGCAGTCCGGTGTATGGCGTTTCCGAGCCTTCTGGCGATCCATCGATCACCACGTCGCAATCCGAGGGGCTGGATTAACGGTTCGCAGCGAGGACCGATCGCCATCGGGCTCGTTTCGCCGTCGTTGTGCCGGTGAGGTTGCGTTTTCCCGTTCCCAGCGATTCGCTCTGCTCCACGGCGATCCTTCGTCACCTTGCTGGTGCCCTCCTCCAGTGGATATGGGGCGTCCTGTGCGACGGAGGCATTGATCGCGGGTGCTGGGCCTTGAACGTTGGCGTCCACCCGGGTGGACAGCCGCTCGTGTTCCACGTGAAACCCTTGTTTGGGTGCCAACCGCTACCGACATCGGGGGGCTTGATCGCCGAATGCGGCACTGTAACTCGGTGCGGTTCGATGCCTGAAGCGGGTCTCGCTCGAATTCAGATCGTCAGGATTGCAGGGTCGGAGATCATTGAGCACGCGCTGCGATTCCCCGTCTTGGACTCGTCATGGAGAGGGACGATCACCAGGGCTTGAGAGACTCCCCTGATGACTGCTGCCCTAGTCGGAAGCTTTAAGGCCCTGTCACTGGATACCGGCGGACTACGCCTTGATTGGAATAGCGCCGGCTTCGCGGAGGTATGCGTCGAGTCCAGTTAGAAAATCGCGGTCAAGCCCGGCGATCGTGACCTCACGAAGCCGAGACCTTCGCCGCAGGTGGCTCGTCAACAAGCTGCCGTACGAGCGACCATGCGCCGCTCCGCCAGCCTGGCCTCTGGCCACCTCGACAAGCGGCAGCGTCACCGTTCGCATGCCGGTTTCCTCCAGTAGCTCGAGCGCCGCTCTCAATCCCCGTTCCGATTGGATCGGTTGCGGAGGTGTGCCGGGCTCGTTGCTGGTCACGGCATGTGCGAGGACCTTGACGCCCAGAGCGCTGAGCCGTCCCGGACCGGTCCGGTACGCGCGCCCGATACTCAGAGGTCGGTGGGCCAGGAGCTCGTCTTCGACATCCCTGCCGGCTCGAACGCGGATTTCACCGGCCAGGCCTGCAGCCATAACGCCGCGCACGTTTGCCGGCACGAGCAATCCCTCGGACTGCCGCGAGAGCGGGCGCGACAAGGCAAGGGTTACGATCGTATTGCCGAATGCGAGGCGGATCATCGAGTCAGCCACGGAGAAGTTCCTTGGATGTTGATGCCAGTCAACACGCTGCATCTGGCTCGCTCAGATGGTATCGTGAATATGCCCCTACGGGGTATGCGAAAGTCGACATAAGATAGGAGTATCATGAGCAAGCGAACCTATAGCGTCCCCGAAGTCCACTGCGATCACTGTATCTCCGCAATCAACCGCGAACTCGGTCAGATCGATGGCGTCGGCGAGATCGATGTCAATCTGGAGACGAAGACGGTTACCGTCGAAGCCGAGGATAGCGTGACCGATAAGCAGATTGCTGACGGCCTTTATGAGGCCGGCTTCGACGTCGAATCCGCCTGACCATCCAGGATTCTACGCTCGAGCCGCCGGGAACACCCCGGCGGCTTGTTGCTGATTGAAGCTGTGAGTGCTAGCTTGTGCTTCACCCGATCGGCATAGTGACAGGAGCAGGACGTGGTACTCCGACGCGAAACAGAGCAGGAACAGGCCGGGACGATCGCCGAGCAGCTCTATGATGCTGCCTATATCGACGCGCATCCAGGATCGCTCGAGCATTTCAAGTCCGCCAGGGAGAAATTCCCGAGTGGCGTGACACATGACGGCAGGTTTGCCGAACCATTCAACATCGTCGCAACCCATGCCAGCGGCGCATACAAGTGGGACGTGGACGGCAACCGCTATATCGACTACGTCACCGGACACGGCTCGCTGATTCTCGGACATAACCGTCCGGAAGTTATCGATGCGGTCGCGGAGCAGCTGCAGAAGGGGACCCATCTCGGCGCGAATCATCCGCTGGAGCTGGAGTGGGCGGACAAGGTCATCGAGATCGTGCCCAGCGCCGAAGTCGTCCGGTTCCACTCCTCCGGCACCGAAGCAGTCATGATGGTGCTCCGGATGGCACGGAATTACACGAGCCGCACGACGTTGGTCCAGTTCGCCGGCCATTTCCACGGCTGGGGCGACACAGCCTTTGGCGGCGCCGGCGGTCCCGGGCTACCGGCCGCGCTACGCGGGCTGGCCGAGGTCCTCGAATGCGGCGATCTCGACGCGGTTGAGAGGGCGCTGGCGGACGAGACCGTCGCGGCGGTGATTATCGAGACAAGCCATCCCGACTTCTTCACGTTGCCCGATCCCAAGGCATTCCTCCAGGGACTGCGCGACATAACGGAGCGAACGGGTACCGTTCTCATCTTCGATGAGGTCGTCAGTGGATTCCGTTGGGCTCCGGGGGGTGCACAGGAGTACTACGGCGTGACGCCCGACCTCACGACGCTGGCGAAGATCCTGGCCGGTGGTCTTCCCGGCGGGGCGGTGGCGGGACGGGCCGATATCGTCAACACGCTCTCGTTCGACCCGCAGGCACGCGGCGGACGAGCCAAGATCGCCCACCCGGGGACGTTCAACGCGAACCCGCTGTCGGCCGCCGCGGGTGTGGCATGCCTGAATCTCGTTGCCGACCCGGCGATCCAGGAGAAGGCAACCGGTGCCGCCGCGGCGATGCGGCAGGGAATCAACCGCGTGCTGCGCGACCTCGAGATCCCAGGATGCGCTTACGGAGCGGTGTCGATGGTTCGAATCGCCCTGGGCGGCGAGGATCTGCCACCGGCCGAGGACTTGCTGCGGCCGATCCCCGGCGCTCCGTCGGGACGGAAGCGACCGACGATCGGCGCTGCGGCGTGCGCTCAATCTCGGCATGCTCATGGGCGGTGTGCACCTCTTCAATGCGCGCGCGATCACCTCGATTGCTCATTCGGATGAGGACATCGCCCATACCGTCGCGACCTTCGGCGATACGATGGAAAAGATGAAAGAGGTAGGCCTGGTGCCGATGTAGATTGGCTCTGGAACCTCCATACGAACGCGGAATTAAGGGACTTGCATTCGGCCCGATGCTCCTCTATTATGAGGGCGTGGAAACAGACTGAATGTGAGAGGAGTAGCGGGTGACGCGATTCAGCGGCACGACAGGCAGTGGTCACTTGCTGTGGCATTTCTGCCCGATCCTCGAAGACAGGCTGGGGCCGAGCGTCGGTTAGCTACTGGTGGGGCCTGGAACCCATAGAGATGCCGATCGACGAAACGGTCTGACGACTCACCACAAGTCCCGACTCACTACATATCCGTGTTCTTGTGGTCTAGCCGGTATCACCGGCTTCCTTCAGGGCATTCGTATGCCTTGCCAGTCCAATAGAGGCTGAAACTGAACAGCCGGCGACACGTTGATCGATGTCGCCGGCTGTTGTCGTTGGATTGCCGTTATGGGAGGGCTGGGGAAACGGCGCGTGATTCGTTCCCATCCCGCCAGAGTTGTGCAAACCTACGCGGATCGGGACGAGCCTCATCCGGACGCAGCTCCAGAGGTTCCATCACCCGGTGACCCCGAATTCATCAAGGATTTGACTGGCTCGGGGCTTGGCCGCTAGCCGTCGCCGAGAACGACGACTCTGGCTTTCGGATGGACTCTGACCGAGGCCTTGGTCCCGGGGATGTCGAAGAAGCCTTCTTCAATCCGATCGACCAGCTGGGGCGCCAGGCGTCCGTGAACAACGACGAGATTCGGCCCGGCAATCGCTTTGGGGATCGAGCCCGGCTTGACCTCGATGCTCCCGAACTCAGCGAACAGGCCGCCAAAGACTTCTTTGCGATTGCTGAACGTCACCGTGTGCTCGGTGAACCCCACCTGGAGGTCGTTCGCCAGTGAGACGAGCTGGTCGATGGTCGGCATGGGGTCTCCCGGCCGGATCCGCGCCACGATGTGGTCCTCGAGGTGCCGCGCCAGCGTCGCCGGGGCGTCGATGGTCTGTACGGCTGAACGATCCGGTGCTTCGCGTTGGCTGGGCATCTCGATCGAAGGCAGGGTAGGCCGGGAGACGTCGGGCATCTTCGGCATCCCGAGCGATGCGCTGCGGTCGAAGGCCCGCTGGGTGGCCTGGTCGAGGCTCCGGCGGACCCGTTCCATCGCCTCATCGGCGGATTTGGCAGCCTTGGCCCGGCGATCCTCTTCACCTTCAAGGAACTCGCTCGTCGATGGCAGGCCGAGGTCGAGGTTCGGCATGTCGACCTGAAGCTCATCGATATTCATGTCTTCAAAGTCGTACGTTTCCTCGACCGGATCGGCGTCCAATGGTTCAGGTTCGGGTTCGATGCTCGCGATTGGCTGTGGATCTTCAACGGTCGCTTCATCGATCGACGGCGGGTCCGGAGCGGCAGCTTCCTCGCGGGTCTCGGGGGCCGGCTGTTGCTGCGCCTCACGCGAGGCTGCTGCAACGTCGATCGCCGCCGCTTCGAGGTGGGGTAGTACTCCGCGCCGGTCGAGCTCGGTGACGGCTTTCGAGAGATCCGGGTTCAGCTCCGCGAACTCGCGCAGCCTCGCGATTTCCGCCGGCCCGATCGAACTGAGCCGTTCCCGGCGTTCCGCTGGTTCCAGCTGGCCCCATTCGTAGGCGAGATCGACCATCTTGCCGGCTCCGGGCCATCGGGAATCGGCCAGAGCGATCGCCCGGTCCTTCAAGCGGCGCTCGAAAAGAACGCGCATGATCTCGAGTTCACGGCTCTGAGGGGTCGCTGGCTCGGTTCCACTCATCGAGACCTCCGTGCGGGCTGGGCAGAGAAATGCGATATGGACTCCTCACAAAGATACACGAGCATCTGATCCTGACGACACATTGCCATGGGAGACCCTTTCCTGCGTCCACCCCGGTGGACTGCCGGGATTCGGGCTACCATGTATCTGAGATCCGGAAACAGACGATTGAAAGGGATGCTGATGAAGATCGGCCTGACGCTCCCGAACCGTGGAGTGCTGTTCGACGTCACGACGTCCGATGACATGTTGAAGATGGCGGAGATCGCCGATCAGTCCGGAGCCTTCAGCTCGGTCTGGGTCGGCGACAGCTTGCTCGGCAAGCCGCGGATGGAATCGATTGCGTTGCTTGCCGGTGTCGCCGCCCGGACATCGAACGTGCGGCTGGGGCCCGCATGCATGGCGAGCTTCCCGTTGCGCGACCCGGTCCTCCTGGCATACCAGTGGGCGAGCCTCGATCTGCTCGCCAATGGCCGCTCGGTCCTCGTCGCCTGCACCGGGATCGTGCCCCAGGAAGGCGGGCGCATCGAGGGGGAGCTGTACGGGCTCCAGCCTCGCGATCGGGTCGGGCGGCTCATCGAGTGGATAACGCTGATCAAGCGCCTCTGGACCGAGGAAAATGTCACATTCGAAGGCAAGCACTACCAGTGTGAGAACATCACGATCGAACCCCGACCGGCCGCGTCGCCTCGCCCTCCGATCTGGATCGCGAATAACGCTCGCGGCGATTGGGACTTGATACGTCGAACGCTTCGGCGGGCGGTCAACCATGCCGATGGCTGGGAAACATCAATCGCCGAACCGGATGACGTACGCCGCAGAATTGAGTATCTCAAGTCCTACGTCGACGAACAGGGCAAGAACTGGAACGAGTTCGAGACGCATCTTTACCACAACATCAACGTGAATGAAGATAAGAGCGCCGCTCTGGATGAGTCGAAGCGGTTTCTCGATATCTACTACTCGATGGACTACGACCCTGACTATGTCGATCAATGGGTGGCGACCGGAAGTCCGGAGCAGTGCATCGAGCATTTGCGCGTTTTCAAGGAGATGGGCATCGACGAAGTAACGCTGAGGGTGACCGGCTGGGACCAGTTCGGACAGCTCGAGCGGGTCATCGAGGAGGTTCTTCCCCACGTCTAGCGAAGTTGTGGCGAGTTCCCGCGAAAACACGGTCGAGCTCGATCAGCCACTGGACATAAAACTCAGTACCGGCCTGTCAAACGACGAGGTACGCGCCCGCGTCGAGTCAGGCCAGGTCAACACCGCGCCGTCGACCTCCGGAGACGCCAACTGGCAGATCATCCGGAGAAACGCCTTCAGCGCGGTGAATATCCTGCTGTTCGTCATCTCGATCGGCCTCGTCGTCCTCGAGCTGTATCGCGACGCCGTCCTGACAGCCGGGGTCGTTCTGATGAACGTCGTCATCGGAATCTTCCAGGAGCTCCGGGCCAAGCGCCAGCTGGAGCGAATCGCCCTCTTGAATCGCGCGACGACCACGGTCGTGCGAAACAGCGAGCGGGTCGAGATCGATCCATCCGAGGTCGTCGTCGGGGACATCATCGTGTTCGCGACCGGCGACCAGTTTCCAGTGGACGCGCTCCTGCGGACGAGCTCACCGGTTCAGGTCGATGAGGCGAACCTGACCGGCGAGTCGGACCCGGTCTCGAAGCGGCCGGGAGACGTCCTGCTCTCCGGCAGCGCCTGCGTCTCCGGCAGCGGCTTCTGCGAGGCACTGAATGTCGGAGAGAAAAGTGCCACACAAAGGGTGACGTCCCAGGCCCGTGCCTACCGGAACGTCAAGACTCCGCTGCAGAGGGAGGTTGACACGATCATCCGGACGATGACCGTCGTCGTGATGCTCCTTGCTCTCCAGGTCTTCCAGGCATTCGGCGGCTTTTACGGCCGCCTGCCGATCGTCGAGACAGTCCAGGCGTCGGCGGTGCTGGTCGCGCTGGTCCCGCAGGGGCTCATCCTGATGATTACCGTGGCCTACTCGCTTGCTGTGCTGCGGATCGCCCCGAAGGGCGCCCTGATCCAGCGCATCAACTCGGTTGAGTCTCTCAGCCACATCGACCTCCTGTGTGTCGACAAGACCGGCACGCTGACCACCCAGCGGCTTGCGCTGAAGGAGGCCGTTCCGTTCGGAGTCGAAGTTGAGGAGCTGAGACGGCTCGTCGGAGACTTTGCCGCGAGCGGGACTTCGCCGAACAAGACATCGGAGGCAATCGCCGCCGGGATCGAGGGGACCGAGCGGAAGCTCTCGGACGAGGTCGTCTTCTCTTCGAGTTGGAAGTGGAGCGGCCTGACTTTCGAGGGCGACTTCAATTTCCCGTTGATCCTCGGCGCTCCGGAGGTGTTGCTCGGCGTGGTCGAACACCGTTCGGTGGAAATCGAAGAGCAGCTCGCGGACTGGACTGGCAGGGGATACCGGGTCCTCCTCTTTGGCCGGGGGAGAACCACGAGGCCGCTGACGAACGATGACGGTGAGCCGTCGTTGCCCCCGGATCTGGAGATTCTGGGGCTCATCGCGCTCAGCGACGAGCTTCGGCCGGGCGTCCAGCGTACGATCAAGGCCTTCACCGAGCTTGGAATTGGTTTGAAGGTCATCTCCGGCGACAACCCGGACACGGTTCTGGCCCTTGCGAAGCAGGCCGGCCTGCCGACCGACAGCCGGGCCGTCGCCGGTCGGGAACTCGATGGCCTGTCAGACAGCGAAATCGAGGATGTCGCCGAAGAAACGGCGATCTTCGGGCGGGTTACTCCCGAACATAAGGAGCGACTGGTGACGGCGCTCGCACGCCGCGGTCACTGGGTCGCGATGACCGGCGACGGCGTCAACGACATCCTGGCCTTAAAGCAGGCGAGCGTCGGAATCGCCATGCGCAGCGGCAGCCCGGCAACGCGAAGCGCCGCCGATATCGTTCTACTCGAAGACTCTTTCGACGTCCTGCCTGAAGCGTTTGCCGAGGGACAGCGGGTGCTGCGCGGGATGACCGACAACATCAAACTCTTCCTGACTCGTACACTGTCGATCGTCTTCCTGGTCTTCTTTACATTGCTGATAGGTCAGGAGTTCCCGCTCACCCCCAGCCAGAACTCGATCCTGGCGACATTGACCGTCGGGATCCCGTCGCTCGCGCTGGCGATCTGGGCGCGTCCTGGCCATACCCCGCGGAACCTCTGGAAGCTCATCGTCCAGTTCGTCTTACCGGCCGCGTTCATGGTCTCGATTCTGTCCGTGGCCGTCTACGACTTCTTCCTGACCCTGACCGGCGGCAACGTCATCTGGTCGCAGGCTGCCGTCACGACGACGATGGTGAGCACGCTGCTCCTGATCGTCCTCTTCGCCCAGCCGCCAAGCCGGCACTGGGTCGGCGCGAGTAGCCTCAACGGAGACCGCCGGCCGGCCCATCTCGTGATCGCGATGTATGCGATCTACGCGGTGATCCTGCTGACTCCGGGATTGCGGGAGTTCTTCGACCTGCGGACGCTGCCCTGGTCGGGCTACGTGATGCTCGGCTTCATCGTCGCCGGCTGGGCGGTGCTGGTTCGCTTTCTCTGGCGGCACGCGTTGGGCGACCGGATCTGGCGCTATGGCGAGACAAGTATCGCCACGGTTCTGGACCGGTTGGACCGGTTGGCACCCGAAGAAGATCCGCCGCCTTCCTGAGCGTCGCAGACAATGGTTGACTATCGGCCGAGGGGCGTGCCGTCCTGTGCCGGTGCTTCGGAATCAGGCTTGTCGCGTTGTTGTGCTTCCCCCGCCGGGGGAACGACCGGCATCATTCAGGTAGAGACGCCGAATCGTGGCAGCACGAAGCGCTGCAGGACAAACCAGAGCACGATGAACGCGAGAAACAACAACGCCGAATCCATCTTCACCGTCTTCCATGACGTACATCGAAGTGTGGAACTCCACACCGGCAGAACCGTATCATCACTCGCATTGAATTTCCGTAGTCCTGAATACCCAGGTAAGCCAGCGCCGGGAGGAAGATCCAGTGACCAATCTCATGCTTGCCGACCAAGCCGAAATTGGCCCATTGAGCGAGCGGGCCGGCGAGTACCTGCTCGAAGATTACTCGCCGGTCGCCTCGATGCGCGCCCTCGCGCCGACCGTCTGCGCCATCCTCGGTGTAGATCCGCCGAATGATGCGGACGAGCAGGCGATCGATGAGGTGGTGAATGCGCTTGCCGGGGCCGAACGGCTGGCGCACGTCGTCATCGACGCGTTCGGGATGGCGACCTGGCAGTGCCACGCGAACGTCTCGCATACATTCGGCAAGCTGGCCGTCGTTCGGTGCGCCGAAGTGCAGTCCGTCTTGCCGGCGATCACGCCGGTCAACTTCTCGACGATTGCGTCCGGAGCCTCGCCGGACAAGCACGGTGTCCGGAACCGGGAAGAGCAACTTACGGTCGATACGTCCTTCGCTCGTCTGGAGGCGGCAGGTAAGACCTCAGCCGTCTGCGGCCGGGCGTTGTCGACCACCGGGATGCTGCTTGCCGGCCACAGCTCGGCGCCGGCGCGGGCCGAGAGCAACACCGATAAGGAGGTCATGGAACTCTTCATCCAGCGCTTGGCTGAGAGGACCGACTACGTTCTTACCCAGTTGCTCGATGTCGACGAAGCCGGTCACGCAGACGGGCCGTTCGATTTGAAATCCCACCAGGCAGTGGGACGCACCGATTTCCGGCTGGCGAACATGGTCAGGGCCGCCGCCGAACACGGCTATGCACTGCTCCTCCATGCCGACCACGGTCAGCATGACGTCGAGCCGGCTGACAATGCACCCGAGGGCATGCAGGGAACTCATTCCGGACGCTGCCAGGAAGACGTGCGAGTTCCGTTCATCTACCTGTCCAACAGCGAGCTGCGTAGTGCTCTCGAGGGCTAGATCGGCCGGGATCAGTCGTCAAGTGTTCGAGACGTGATGTCCCGACGGTCGCTACGCTGGTTTCCAGTCCTTCTGATCTTGTTATCGGCTTGCATCAGCGATGACGACGAAGCAGCGACCAGGTCTCCTGTGCCTCCGACCGCCACCGCTACGGCTGCTCCATCGACAGCGACCATGCCCGAACGGACTGTAACTCCGACGAGTACGTCTGCGGCACGGGATGACGGCTCCTCCGGCCTTGGCGACCCATACTTCCCCAACGCTGGCAATGGCGGATATGATGTCTCCTCCTACGATCTCGACCTGCGCTACGACCCGCAGACGGACGTGCTGGACGGGACGGCGGTCATCCAGGCCATGTCGACGATGGCGTTGGAGTCGTTCTACCTGGACTTTGTCGGATTCGACATAATGCGTCTTGAGGTCGATGGTGTCCCCGTCGACTTCGAACGGAGCGGAGGAGAACTGCAGGTGGTGCCTCCGGACGGCATCCCGGCGAATCAGTCGTTCGAGATCCAGATCGATTATGAGGGTGTTCCCCAGCCTGCCGTCGGGCCTTTCGGTGAACGGCTCGGCTGGAACGAAACCGAGGACGGGGCGTTCGTCCTGAGCGAGCCGACCGGCGCGGCAACCTGGTATCCGGTCAACGACCATCCGCTCGACAAGGCTTCCTACGTTTTCGATGTGACCGTCCCGGCTGGCCTGGAGGTGGTCGCGAACGGGACGCTTGCCGGCACCGAAGAGGGAGGGGATGGCTGGACGACCTGGACGTATGAGTCCCCTTCCGAGATGGCCAGTTACCTCGCGATGGTGGCTATTGGCCACTTCGTCTTCGAAGAGATGGAGACGAACGACGGCATTCCCGTCCGCAACGCTTACGATGAGTCGTTCGCCGATGATGCGAAACAGAATTTCGAACGAACGCCACAGATGATCGAGTTCTTCGAGGAGCGCTTCGGCCCCTATCCTTTCGACGTCTATGGCAACGCCGTGCTGGATTTCAACTGGAGGCGGTATCGCGCTGGAGACCCAGACGTTCTCGATCTTCGACCGCAACTTCGCGCGGCGCGGTATCAGCGCTGAGCCGACCGTCGCCCACGAACTCGCCCATCAATGGTTTGGAAATAGCGTCTCTCCCGCAGCCTGGGACGACATCTGGCTCAACGAGGGTTTCGCGACCTATGCTCAGTGGCTCTGGATCGAGGAGGCCGCCGGGGTCAGTATCGATGAGCAGATCGAGCAAGGCGTCGATCCCAGGGCGATAGCCCAACCGCCGCCCGGCGATCCAGGCCCGGACGACATGTTTGCCGGCAGCGTCTACATTCGAGGCGCGCTGACGCTCCACGCGTTGCGGTCAACGGTTGGCGACGATACCTTCTTCGAGATCCTGCGCGATTACTATGATGAGTATGCCGGAGGCAACGCGAGCACCGATGACTTTATCGAGGTTGCCGAGGACGTCTCCGGCCGCCAGCTCGATCCGCTCTTCGACAGATGGCTCTACGACGTCGAAATGCCTGCCCTGCCGATTGATTAGCCGTTGTTTACGGGAAACGAGAGGTTGTCGAGATCTTTTATTGCAAAGGCTCTGGCTAGTCCCAGTAGAGCGCTGCCTGGTTCAGCAGAATCCAGGAGGCAGTCCGAATTCGCCTGCCGGGGCAGTGACCTCGAACGTGAGCTCGTTGTCGCCGTCCTCGATCCAGCCGAGATTACCGATCTCCCAACCGACGGTCGTCCATTGCTCGTTGCCGAACGGGGAAGGGCCCTCCCAGACGAGGTTGCCGTTCAGCAGGATCCGGCACGGAACCGAACCGGGGATCTCGTCATCCATTCCGGTGATCGCCAGCCCGACGAACGCGGAAGGCGACTCGCCTGCCGAGAACGTCACGGTCGTGGAGGGATACTCCGTCTGCTGGGAGTAGAGGTGTGCCGCAGGCCGGCCGTAGAGTACCCCGTCGGTGCGTCGGTACGCTCCCCCTTCGACAAAGTCATCGCGGTCGAAAGCAACCTGCTGATTTCCGCTCCATGCTGAAGGCAGCACCGCTGCCGGGAATGGCGTATTGAAGCCGACCGAAGGTGCGCCACCCCCGCCTGATGGTGGAGAGGTCGCCGTCGGTGGCGGGGCGGTCGTTGGAGATGGAGCCTGGGTCGGTTCGCCTGGTTCTTCAGTCTCGGTCAGCGTCGGGCTGGGCTCAGGGGGTTGCGTATTTGTTGGCGTGGCCTCAGCGGTGGGCGAAGTAGTTGGCGTCGAAGACGCGGAAGGATCGGTGACTCCGCCGGGCAGCTGTGCTTCGGTCGCCGTGGGAGCCGCTCCTGCCGGATCACTCGGGACGCCGTCGCCTTCCATCCCCCACATGGCGAATCCAACGCCGGCCGCTACGAGCAGCACGACGCCGAGCATGGCAGGGAGGAGGAAGGACCGCTGCCGTTTCCGGCGTGGCGGCCGGGTGGCGGTCCGCCTTCTCGGCGGGCGGATGGATGGTTCAGGTCTCGGTTCGACCACCGGTTCGGTGAACCTTTGCGGTTCGGCGGTGACTGTTTCCGTTCGAGCCGTCGCCTGCAAGCTGGATGGCTGGCCGGTCAGGACGTCGCGCATCGTCCTCGCGTCCGGATAGCGTTCGGAAGGCATCTTGGCCAGCGCGCGGAGTATGACCGCTTCAAGCTCGATCGGGATGCTGGGGTTGAGGTCGCGGGGCCGGGGCGGGAAGTCGCTCACGTGGCGGTAGAGCACCTGTACCGGGTTATCTCCCCGGAACGGCAGGCGCCGGGTAAGCAGCTCGTAGAGCATGACCCCGACGGCGTACAGATCGGACTCGGGGCCGATGCTTCGACCGGTGGCCTGTTCGGGAGCCATGTAGGCGGCTGTACCGATCGTCGCGCCGGTCTGGGTGAGCGTCACGTCATTCGCCAGGAACGCCACGCCGAAATCGGTCAGCCGGGCGACCATGTTTCTGTCGAGCAGGACGTTCTGCGGCTTGATATCTCGATGGATGATGCCTTGATCGTGGATCGACGCCAGTCCGTCGAGGACCTGTCGTCCGACGCTGATGACTTCCTCGATCGTCAGTGGGCCTTCATCTCGATCGAATTGACGTAACGTGCGGCCGTCGATGTATTGCATGACGATGAACGGCAGGCCCTCCTCCCGCCCAAAGTCGAAAACGGACACGACGTTTGGATGGCTTACCCGCGCGGCTGCCTGTGCTTCCCGGTCAAAACGAGCGGCGAATTCGTCGTTGGACTGGTGTTCGCGGCGGAGGACCTTGAGCGCCACTTCGCGCTCGAGGACGGTGTCGCGTGCCACGAACGTACGCGAGAACGAACCCTCGCCAATCGGGCGCGTGATCTCGTACCTTCCGGCATAGATTCTCGGTATCGAAAGGGACATGATCGACCTTGCGCCTCCCGGCACAACTCTAGGACCGAGGCGATTTGCCCGGTTCTCACCGTCACTATCATGGCACGTCAGACACGCTGGCGGGTAACGCCGTATACTCGACACCTGTATGTACGGTTACACCCGATGGCAGGACGCTGGGCTAACGATGCGGACGATCGCCTTCTTCAATCAGAAGGGCGGCACAGCCAAAACCACAAGCACGCTCAATGTCGCCGCTGCGCTTGTTGAGCGCGGTTCACGGGTACTCGTGATCGACATGGATCCTCAGGCCAGCCTGACGATGGCGGTTGGGGTCGATGTGCCGTCACTCGACCGCTCGATCTACGAAGCGCTCGTGGATGATGACGTTCGGCTGAGGGATATCGTCCAACCATCCTCCATTCCCGACGTCTGGATCGCCCCGAGTCATCCCGATCTGGCTGCCGCCGAACTGGAACTGCTGAACGTGCTCGAACGCGAGCGACGCTTCGAGTATGCGCTGTCGGGATTGGCCGGCGACGCGTTCGACTACGTCCTGATTGACTCTCCGCCGGCGCTGAACATCCTGAGCATCAACATCCTGGTCGCCGTCGGTGAGCTGGTCGTGCCGATCGAGCCGCACCCGCTCTCGATCATGGTCCTGCGACGCCTGTTCGAGACGATCAACCGGGTTCGCCGGTTGAATCCGGATCTGCGTGTCGTCGGGTTCCTGCCGACGAAAGTGCACCACTCTTCGAGGCTCGCCAACGATATGATCGAGACGTTGCGCGAGCAATTCCCGACGATCCCGCTGCTCGCCGCGGTTCCGCTATCGGTGAAAGGTGCCGAGTCGATCGTCGAGAACACGTCGATCCTCGATTACATGCCGAACTCGCCGCTGTCGGCGGCCTACCGGGATATCGCGGCGACGCTTGCCGGACTGGAAGTGGAGCGCCCCGAACGTGTCTAGCCGCAGGCGATTCACCGTCGATGATCTGTTTACCGATACCCGCCCGCAGGCGGCCGGCGTCAGCGATCTCGTCAACGCCAAGGAGATCCGTCTCGACAGGATCGTGCCGGATCCGGATCAGCCCCGGACGTCGATCGATGACGATTCGCTCAAGGAGCTGGCCGACTCGGTCCGGCAACAAGGCATCTTGCAGCCGATCGCCGTTCGCTACGACGATGCGCAGGATGTTTACATCGTCATCCATGGTGAACGGCGTTGGCGCGCGGCCCGACAGGCCGGCCTGGAGTCAATACCCGCTATCGTCCGCGAGATCGATCAGGAGCACGTTCTTCTCCAGCAACTGATGGAGAACATCGTTCGTGAGGATCTGAACGCCCTCGACCGGGCCCAGGCCCTCAGGGCGCTAAAGGATCAGATGGACGATGCGCCATGGGATCAGGTTGCCGAGGCCGTCGGGATACGCCGTAGCAGGTTGTTTCAGCTGCTGGGAACCGAGAAGCTGTCGGACGGGTTCCGGGCGCTGCTGCGCGACGGCGTGGTCAGTGAGAAGCAGACGAGAGCGGTTCAGCGTCTGGATGAGGACGTCCAGGAAGAGCTGGCCGAACGGATCAGCGATGGACGTCTCGACTCCGCCGACCTCGACGAGGCTGCCAGGTCCGTGCGCGACGCATCGTCGGCGGCCGAGGCGGCCGCTCTACTCGATCTCGCGCAGGCCGTGGATACCGATCCGGTACTGACCCGGCTTTACCAGACTGCAGGACGCCAGACGAAGCGCCTTTCAAAATCCCTCGACGAGCTGCGTGGACGAGATCTCTCCGACGAGCTTCGTCAGGATCTGGCCGGCTTACGGCGGGAGATCGACGAATTGCTCGACCAGCGAAACTGATTCTCCTTCGGAATCCAGATTCGGCCGACACCTGCGGTCTCGCCAGGCAACCGGCTTGGATGCTGCGAGCCCGGATATTCGCTTGGATTGTCGGATTGACTGAGGCCTTCAGGAAGCCGTTGCACCTGCGAGAGGTGTACAGGGCTGGCCAAGGGCTAATATGCTGGCGACGTCAGTAGATCTACCGGAATGACGTGAAAGCGTAGTAAGACCATGACCAGAACCGTGATTGTGCCCCTGGACGGCTCGGATGCGTCGGAGCAGGCGCTGCCGTTCGCGCAGCTCATCGCCGAGCGCCATGAGGGCCGTCTCAAGCTGCCTGTCCGTCGTCGAAATCACGACCGAATTCGATGCCTGGATCGAGTCAGCCGCGTTCACGCTCGAAGATGAGCTTGATGCCTGGGCTCGATGAGCGGCGTGAGTATCTCATCGGGCTGGCCACGTCTTGGCGACAATGTTCAGACCGAGGTGCGTATCGGCCGCCCGGCCGAGGAAATCCAGAGTTGAATCGACGAAGGACGCCATCCTCGTTCTCGCGAGCCATGGACGCGGCGTCTGCAGATCACGATACTCGGCAGCGTTGCGCTCAAGGTCATCCACGACGTCCACAACCCGGTTATCGTTGTCCAAATATGCAAAGTAGCAATTCGGCCCTCCCGAAGTCGCTCGATTGCATCCTGCTTCCGACGGACGGCACCGAATTCAGCGATAGCATCATCGATCACGCCTTCGATTGTCGGGGAGCCGAAGCCTCAGCTCCATCTGCTGCGGGTGCTGGAGTCCCCCGGTTGGGGCGCGAGTGCCTTCGATGCGGGACTCGTCAGCCAATACATCGAGGCGAGCCGGGAAATGTCCGAACAACACCTGGAGGCGCTCGGCGGGAAGCTGAAAGAGCATGGCTACGAGGTGAGTTCGGAGCTCCGGGACGGCGGCGCGGCGGACCAGATCCTCGATTGCGCCAAGTCCTGTGGCGCCGACATGATCGCCATGGCGACCCATGGGCGAGGTGGTATTGGCCGTCTGATCCTCGGCTCGGTCGCAAACCGCGTGCTCCAGCACACAACCGTCCCGTTGCTGTTGATTCATCCGAGCGTCGAGAAGTAGCCGCAGCCAACAGCGTGCTGACGGAAACGGACAGTGCCGATGGTCAAGCACCGGGAAGAGATGGACATCAATCGGGCTCGATGGAATGAGCTTGTCCCGGCCCATCGAGACTCGGCGTTCTACGATCTCGAGAGCTTCAGGGCTGGACGAAACAGCGTCGACGACCTGTCGATGAGGATGCTCGGCGAGCTTCAGGGTAAGAGATTGCTGCACCTTCAGTGCCACTTCGGGATGGACACGCTGTCGCTGGCCCGCGAGGGCGCGGTCGTGACCGGTGTCGATTTCTCGCCGCCGGCGATTGAGCTCGCCCGAGCGCTGGCGGATGAACTGGGGCTGGACGCCCGGTTCATCGAGGCGAATATCTACGATCTGCCGGACCACCTCGACGAGCAATTCGATATCGTCTTCACCTCGCACGGGACGATCACCTGGCTGCCCGACATCGAGGCCTGGGCTGGTGTCGTTGCCAACCATCTCCAGCCTGGCGGCCGTTTCGTCTTTCTCGACGGCCATCCGATCGCGTGGGTGTTCAAGCAGGATGACGTCGAGGATTTCGAGTTCGAATACGGCTACTTCAACAGCGGCCGCGTGTTCGAATTCGCCGAAGATGGATCGTATGCCGACGCGGCGGAGAACGTCGCCAACCGTGACACGCGCGAGTGGCACCATCGGCTCGAGGAAATCGTTAACGCACTCATCGCTTCAGGCCTGAGGATCGACCGGATCGGCGAGTATCCGATGCTCGCCTGGCAGATGCTGCCATTCATGGTCAAAGGCGACGATGGCTGGTGGAGGATTCCCGACGGCTTCCTCCAGCTGCCACTGATGCTCTCGATCGAGGCAAGCAAGCCCGGCTAGCGAGTTACTCGTCCTACTTCGGAAATCGTCGCCGGCGGTGGATGACCCGGACGGCAAAATCGTAGGTGAAGTAGCTGTAGATCCAGCTTGTCAGGACGAGTATGCGGTTTCTGAATCCGGCCAGAAGGATGAGATGGATGCCGAGCCAGGCGAACCATGCCGGGAACCCGGTGAATTCCAGCCTGGCTACCTGGGCAACGCCCTTGTTCCGGCCCATCGTGACGTAGACGCCCTTGTCGGCGTAGTGAAACGGCTTCAGCGGTTTTCCCCGCACCGCGCGCAAGATGTTCTTGCCGGTACGTTCCCCTTGCTGGACCGCCGTCTGCGCGAGCTGGGGATATGGTTCGTCCGTTTCCGGGTCCATCGTGCTGTTCAGGTCGCCGATGACGAAAACATTGGGGTAATCGGCAAGGGCCAACGTCTGGTCCGTCGGTATCCGCCCACCGCGAGCCGGTTCTGGAAGCCCCGGGAATCGCGCCCCGACGATCCCTGCCGTCCAGATGACGGTGTAGGCGGGGATATGCTCGCCCTGGTCGGTTACAACGCCGTCTGAGCGAACCTCAGTGACCCTGGCGCCATTGATGATCTCGACCTTGAAGTGGTCTTCCAGCGTCCGAAGCGTGTAGCGGCCAAGCTTTTCGCCCATCGATGCGAGCGGGTAGTCGGTCGATTCGACCATCAGGACGCGGAACTCGTCGGCGCGGATCTCCGGGTAGTCTCGCGGCAGGACGTGCAGCTTGAGCTCTGCCAGCGATCCGGCCAGCTCGACACCGGTTGCCCCACCTCCGACGATGACGAACGTCAGCAGAGCATTGCGGCGTTCCGGGTCATGTTCGCGGGTCGCCTCCTCGCATGCCGAGAGGATCTGGTCGCGAATCGTGAGCGCCTGGGCGAGCGTCTTCATCTCGAACGCGTGCTCATCTATGCCGGGGATGTTGAAGTGGGCGGTCGTACTGCCGGTGGCGACGACGAGGTAGTCGTAGCGCAGCCGCCGGCCGTCGACGGAGACGATGCGCTGGTCGAGATCGACGCTGCGTACCGTGCCCATGAGGAATCTGATGTTGGGAAATTTCCGTAGCAGCGCCCGGGCCGGTTCGGCGATCTCGGGCGCTTCGAGCCCGGCGATCGCCACCTGGTAGAGCAACGGCTGGAAGAGGTGATGATTCGTTCGGTCGATGACCGTCACGAGGATTCCAGGCTGATTTGCCAGTGTGCGTGCGGTTTCCAGGCCTGCGAAACCGATGCCGACGATGATCACATGGGTTTTCGGTGGGTGTTCGGACACTTGATAATTCTTTCACAATTAGGTAACACTGTCCTGCTTCGGAGATTCTGACACGCGACTTGACGCCGGAGCACGTAAGGGCCTATAAAGCATCGTCGCCGTTTACGATTCGGGGGAATCGGGCGACAATTGCGAACGAGGCACTGAGGGCGTCATCAGCAGCTTCTGCGCGGAGTTGTGACGCGGGGGATGAATCGGGGGATTCATTGGGCATCGAACCACTTGTACAGTCCACTTGGGATGACCTCAACCAGAGTCTCCTGTATCTCGCAATCCTTCATCTCACCATCGTGACGTTTGCGGGCTCGATCCTTGTCGCCCGCGCGCTCGTCCCGTCTCTGATCTACACCGGCCATGCTCCCGAGAGGGCGCGTGGACTGCGGCCTATGTTCTTCGCGCTCGCCGCCGTCGCAGGTGTCGGTGCAATTATCCTCGCATTTCTGTGGATCAGCAGCCTTGATTTTGCATTCGACATCTATGAGCATACGTACTACTAGTAGATCGTTGGTAGCGACCCCGGACGCATCTGGCAGTTCCGAGAGTCGACGGAGAAAGGACCGATAGCTTGGGCAATCGGATACGCGGAATGTTCCGAAAGCCGGCCGTTGCCTATACGGTCATGGCTTCGCCGATTATCCTGCTCGTCGTCGGGATCGCAGTGCTTCTGATCCTGCAGCGGACAGTTTTCACGCCCACGGCGCAGGCGGCACCGGATCAGCCGATCGACTTCCCGCATACCGTCCACGCAGGCACGCTCAACCTCGACTGCACCTTCTGCCACCGGGCGGCGTCCGAGGAGCCGCACGCTGGCCTTCCGTCCCTCGATCAGTGCATGTTCTGCCACCGGGCGGTTCAGCCGGAAGCGAGCACTCAGATCCCGTTGCTGCTTGAGGCCTGGAACAACTACGAGGACGTCGAGTGGGAACGTGTCCACCAGCTTCCGGACCATGTTCAGTTTGTCCATGAAGCGCACATCAACGCAGGCGTCGAATGTAGTACCTGTCATGGTGATGTTCAGAACATGGAAAAGATCAAACAGGTGCGAGACCTACGGATGGACGATTGCGTGCAGTGCCACCTGGCCAACGATGCTCCGATCGACTGCACGACGTGCCACTACTAGCGGCGAGGGCAGAAAACGAATGAGACGACGCGATTTTCTCAAACTTTCGGCCACATCCGCCGCGGGCGCGATTATCTTCCAGGCGTGTGATTTCAGCGACTGGGGCGATGGAGACGCACCGGAAGAGTTTGAGCTCGAAAGTCCGAGAGATACGCCAGAGGATTACCTCTTCGGGAATGACGCGTGGTATGCGTCGGTCTTTTCCGATAGCCAGGAGGCGCCGGGCGTGATCGTCCGGGTCTTCGAGGGCCGGGCGAAGAAGATCGAAGGTAACCCGAACCATCCGGTCAGCAACGGCGCGCTCAACGCTCGCGGTCAGGCGATGCTCCAGGATCTCTACCATCCAGACCGCATTCGGAATCCCATGCGCCGCGTCGGAGCTGGATCGACGAACTACGACGACCTTTCATGGAACGAAGCGTTCGATGCGTTCGCCGAAGTGGTCCGGGGAGCGCAGGGCAGCGCCCTGTTCATCACCGAGCCGCTGAGCGGTGCGCTCAAGCAGGTCGTCGACGCCTTCATTGAAGGGATCGGCGGGGAGCGGATTGTCTTCGACCCGCTGGAAGAGGCGGTCCTTCTCGAAGCAGTAAACCGCGTCTTTGGTGTCAGCCAGATTCCATTTGCCGACATCGGGAACGCCCAAACGGTCCTGTCCTTCGGGGCTGACTGGCTGCACACCTGGATGTCGCCGGTCCAGTACGGGCAGGGATACTCGCAATTCCGTAAGGATGACGAGGGTTCTCCGCGCGGAGTTCTTTATCACGTCGATTCGAACATCAACGGCACGTCAGGCATGGCCGATCGCTGGCTAGCGGTCAACCCCGGCTACGAAGGCATGGTCGCGATGGCAATTGCCGGAGCGATCATGGAGAACGGCGGAGGATCGAACGCTGACGCGTTCAATGCGGTTACCGGCGGGGCCGATCTCCCGAGCCCGGAAGACGCCGAGTCTCAGACCGGAGTTTCTGCTGATGCGATCCGGGAAGTTGCCGATCGCCTCGTCAACTCCGGGCCGAGCGTCGTGTTCGGAGGCGGCAACTCTGGCGCGCACACGAACGGTCTCTCGAACCTGACCGCGATCTACGCATTGAACTTGTTGCTGGGCAACATCAACTCGCCGGGTGGCCTGTACCTTTCCGGCAGCGCCGGAGGTCCCTTCGAAGGACTCGAGCGCGACGCCGGCGCGAGCGACCAAGCCTGGCGCGACATGGTGTCCCGAATACAGGGCGGCGAATTCGGCACGATCTTTATCAATCAGGCTAACCCTGTTTATGGAACACCCTGGGGTGAAGAGCTCGGCGCGGCATTGCAGAACGCCGATACGGTTATCAGCTTCTCCCGCTATATCGACGAGACGTCGGTCAACGCGGATCTGCTCCTCCCCGGCCAGACTGCGCTCGAAAGCTGGAACACGGTGATGCCGGCAGTGACGCCCGGATATCCTGTCGTTGGATTCCAGCAGCCAGTCGTCTTGCGCTTTTACGACACTCAGGCGGTTGGCGACGTATTGTTGACGATTGCTGAAGAAGTCGGGCTCGGCGATGCGATGCCATGGGCCACGATGCAGCAAGTCGTTCAGGAGCAGGCGGAAGCCCTTCGAACGAGCACGGCTGGAAACATCCAGGCGGCCAACGACCCGTCGCTCTACTGGACCGAACTTCTTCAGACGGGTGTCTGGATGAACACCGAAGCGTCTGCGCCCGATGGTTCGGGAAGCGGCTCGATGCCGGCCTTCGAACCGCCGCAGTACTCGGGAAGCAGTGAGGACTACCCGTTCTTCCTGGTTCCCTACGAGTCGACTTCTCTCGGGGCAGGTCAATACGCGAATCTTCCATGGATGCAAGCGCTTCCGGATCCGATCACGACCGTTACCTGGTCTTCCTGGGCGGCTCTGAATAAGGAGACCGCCGAGGAGCTCGAAGTTCGGACCGGAGACATTGTTCGCGTTTCGACTCCGGTGGAGACCTCGAAGTTCAGGCCTACGTCAATCCCGCGACGCCACCGAATGTGGTAGCCATCCCGATGGGACAAGGCCACACGCACTTCACCCGTTACGCGGAAGGCCGCGGGGTGAACGTTATGAAGATCGTTGACCCGGAGCTGCATCAATCTGAAACCGGCGCGCTTGCCTGGGCAGGGACACGCGCCAACGTCCAGCGAGTTCCGGGCGAGTTCGAGAAACTGCCAAGAATGGAGGGCTCGGTCGATATGACTGCGCCCGAAGAGTATCAAGTTGTGCGGATCGTTCCGCCTTCGGCCGAAGAGTAAGCGGCCGGAAGCCGAACGCAGGGGAAAGAGCCGAGATGTTGTTGCAACAAGAGGCGCTAGACCACCGATGGGGAATGGTCCTCGACCTGGATGCCTGCACGGGATGCGGCGCCTGTGTCGTCGCCTGCCAGGCAGAGAACAACATCCCGATTAATGAGGAGTCCGCCTTCCACGAAAATCGTGCGATCGAGTGGATTCGTATCGAGCGGTACTGGACCGAGGCCGAGGACTTCACCGAGGCGAAGCCGCAGTACCTGCCGATGAACTGTCAACATTGCGGCAACGCGCCGTGCGAGCCGGTTTGCCCGGTCTACGCGACGTATCACACGCCGGACGGGCTCAACGCGCAGATCTATAACCGCTGTATCGGTACACGCTACTGCGGCAATAACTGCCCGTGGAACGTGCGCTTCTTCAATTACCGTTCGCCTGAGTTCGAGGACACGTTCAAGAACCACCTTAATCCCGACGTTACCGTTCGGAGCCGCGGCATCATGGAGAAGTGCACGATGTGTGTGCACCGCATCCGGCGCGGCGTCCGTGAGGCGCGATATGACGGCCGTGAAGTAGAAGACGGTGAGATCGTGCCGGCGTGCGCTCAGACATGCCCGACAAATGCAATTACCTTCGGAGATCTGAACGATCCCGACAGCGAAGTTTCGCGACTGGCAGCCAAAGGCCGGAATTACGAGGTATTCGGCGAGCTCGGTACCGAACCGGGCGTGTCCTACCTCGCGAAGGTCGATGTGGATGCTCACGCGGACGAAGAGGAAGATGGACACGCCTCGGTTGAGAAGGCGCCAGTGATTTGGATGACGGTGAATGGCTGAGCACGCGCACGCCGGGCACACCGCACCGGAGATTTCTCTACGGCAGACGATTGAAGACGCAACGCGGCGAGTGCTGGCCACCGGCGTCGGATTCGTGACGCTCGACATCGTGCTTGGCGTTCTGGGTGCGGTCGGTTTGATCGCGCTGGTACTCAATGCCATCATTGAAGGATTCGACGATCTTGCGCCCTGGGGCTACACGGCGATCGCTGCGAACTATCTGATGTCCGCATTTCTTTCTGCACCGATCCTCGCCGTCCTGCTGCGGCTGACTCGTAGCGACTGGCGCCGGCCGCTGAGCCGGATTGCCGAGATCCAGGCGGCCGCCGGAATTGTCGTGCTGATCCTGTACATTCCGCTATTTCTGACTGTGCCGGAGGCCGAAGGGCGGTTCACTGTCTGGGTCGACTGGCCCTGGGGGGCGCCGAACTTCTTCAACCTGGTTGTCTTGGCGCTGCTCGTGTTCTGTGGCTATGCATTTCTCTACATCTCTTCGATTCCCGATCTCGCGATTGTGCGGGACCGGAGTCGGGACAACGTCGGACAGTTCGAGCGCTACCAGCGGCTTGCGAATGGCTGGCGCGGGAGCGTCCGGCAGTGGTCGGTTCATCGGGCCGGGATCGGTGTGCTCGGAGCCTGCTACCTGATTCTCTACATCTGGACCGTTTCGATCTTCTTCTGGGACTACGCGCTCGCGCTCCTTCCCAGCTGGCGCAGTTCGGTGTTCCCGGCCTTCGCCGCGATGAGCGGGTTGCAGACGGGTCTGGCGCTGATCATCGTCACGATGTACGCCTTGCGCCGATGGGGCGGCATGGAGGACTACCTGACTTGGGATTCCTTCTGGTCGATCAGTAAGCTGCTGCTTACGACGTCGCTGCTCTGGTTCTACCTCTGGTTCTCAGAATTCATGATCTTCTGGTATGGACGATTGCCGAGCCAGATCAACGTGCTCGAAGTCGTCATGGTCGATATCTATCTGGTTCCGATGATCCTGACGTTTGCCTTGAACTTTGCGGTGCCCCTGTTCTCGCTGATGTGGAACAAGGTCCGCAAGACCGTGACCGGACCGACACTGGTAGCTTGCTCGGTCCTGATCGGTACATTCTTCGACCGCCTGCGCATCTTCGGGGCCGGCTTCGGTTCCAAGGACCCGTTTGCGCACGAGCTTGAGAGTGACATGATTCCGGATTTCCTCTTCCCGAGCGTGCTGGATGTGCTGATCGTCATCGGAGCGATCGCGGCTGCGATCTTCTGCGTGCGACTGGCGCTGCGGTTCATCCCGCTGCCCAGCATCTGGGAAGTCGGCGGAGGTATCGGCCTGCGGATCCGACGCCAGTATCTGAATCATCCGGTTACGGTTATCGCGAAGCCCGAGTAGAGCCGTGAGTGGTCTTCCACTCGCCAGGCAGGAGCAATAGGCATGCAAGAACGCGTCATAATGAGCGACAAGGAGATCAACAACGAGCTATTGCGCTCGGTGTTTGAGCACCCGATGCGATTCTGGGTCGGGGCTGCCGTACTCGGCATGTTTGTCGCAATGTGGCTGGTCGCCTTGAGTTGGCTGATCTACTGGGGCGTCGGGGTAACGGGTTTGAACCGCCCTGTCTACTGGGGCTTCCTGATCACGAACTTCGTCTTCTGGGTCGGTATCAGCCATGCCGGAACGATGATCTCGTCGATCCTTCGTCTGACACAGGCCGAGTGGCGCCGACCGGTTGTCCGCGCTGCCGAGGTCATGACAGTGTTCTCGCTCGGCACGGCGGCGCTCTTCCCGCTCATCCACACCGGCCGGCCGTGGCGCGCGATCTACTGGGTCTTTCCCTATGACTTCATGCGGGATGTCTTCCCGAATGTTCGGTCCCCGCTTATCTGGGACCCGAGCGCGATCTTTACCTACCTCACCGGTAGCGCGCTATTCGTATTCACCGCGCTGATCCCGGACCTGGCGGTCATTCGCGACCGCTCGACCGGATGGCGCCGGACGCTCTACGGCACGCTGGCGCTCGGCTGGACGGGCAACACCCGCCAGTGGAAGCTCCAGGGTATCGCCGGCGTTCTGATCTCGGCACTGATTCTGCCAGTGTTCGTGTCGGTGCACAGTATCGTTTCCTGGGACTTCGCGGTCTCGATTGTCCCGATCTGGCACGCGACGGTGTTCGCCCCGTACTTCGTGGTTGGCGCCGTGCATTCCGGTGTGTCGGCTGTGCTGACGCTGATGGCGGCGATGCGCTGGATGTTCCGGTGGGAGAAGTTCATCCGGCCAGAGCACTTCGATGCAGTCGGCCGGCTGCTGATCGTTATCGCGACGGTCTGGCTCTACTTCTTCTTCCTGGACTTCGTGTTCGCGATAGCGACCCGGGAGACGCGCGAGCTGGCAGTCATGGAACGGCGCGTGTTCGAGTGGCCGTTCTGGTTCCTGCTCGTCGAGATCATCATCCTCGGGTATCTGATACCGGTTGGTATGTGGTTGAAACGTAGCGTCAGGCGCAACATCAAACTGATGTTCTGGTCGTCGTTACTGGTCAACATCGCGATGTGGTCCGAACGATACTGGCTCATCGTGCCGGGTATCGAACGGAAGTACGAGCTCAAATTCAGCTGGTCGTTCTACAACCCGACCATTGTTGAGCTGGGGCTTGTCATCGGATCGTTCGGAGTTGTGATATTCCTGCTGCTGATGTTCAGCAAGGTATTCCCGCCGATCGTGTTGTGGGAAGAGAAAGAGGGCCAGCGTTTTGCGGCCAACGTACGTGTCGGCCACGCTGTGGTCCCGGCCATCGTCAAGGAAGAGTAGTCCCATGCCGAAGTCGGTAGGAAGGACGCACAATGGCTGATCGTGCCGTACTCGGGGTATTCGAGGATGTCGAAGACGCCGCAAGCGCCACCCAGTCGATGCTCGACAACGGGTTCACCGGAGAGGATTTCGATATCCTCTCGAGTTCACCGTTCCCCCACGGGGCGTTTGGTGAGGCTGAGCGTCACCACAATCTGTATGTGTTCCCATTGATCGGGGCCGCTTGTGGATTTATCACGGGCGTTCTGATCACGGCCGGGACGCAGATCTCCTGGCCGCTCGTCACGGGTGGTAAGCCGATCCTGTCGATCCCGCCGATGCTCGTCATCATGTATGAGGGCACGATGCTCGGCGCGATCATCTTCACGGTGCTCGGCGTCTTGTTCGAGTCCCGGCTGCCGTCGGCGGGGCCGCGGGTGTACGATGCCCGTGTAACCGAGGGCTACATCGGCGTGCTTGTCTCGGGCGACGACAATAGTGTTCAGTCCGCCGGCAAGCTGATGACTGATGCCGGCGCAGCAGATGTCAAGTTCGATGAGGAGGGCAAGACCGTCAATCTCCTCGAGGACCCGGAGGACCAGTAATGGCGACCCGGCTCACTGGTTTGACGAGAGGACGTGGCCTGGGCCGGCCGGTCGCCGCCGTGCGGTCCTGGCCGCTGTGGAAGCAGGCTGCGCTCGGGGCAGTGTTCCTGTTAGCTGTCCTCGCCGCCTGTTCTTCGACCAACACGTATCCGATCGACGTCTATTCAGCCATGCACTATCAGAAGTCATACCGGACGCTCGAGCCGCCGCGATTCGGGGCTCCGCAAGGTGCGGTTCCGGTGCAGGGACGTGTTCCGCTCTACAACTCCCAGGAGCTCGGGCAGCTTGAGAATCCGATTCCCCGGACAGAAGAGTCGGTGGCCATTGGCGAGCAAGTATTCAACGTTAACTGTGTCGTCTGTCACGGTGAAGCGGGGCAGGGCGATGGCCCGATGGCTCCTCAGCTGGAAACGTATGGCGGCAATCCACCCGCGAATCTGGCTCGTCAGGAGTTGCACGGCGTGGCCGACAACTACTTCTATAGCGTCGTGACAAATGGTCTCGGTCAGTGGATGCCTGCATTCGGGGATCTGATCCCTGGCGAGCAGCGGTGGCACCTGATCAATTACATCCGGGCCACGCTTCAGGGCCAGGGGCTAGAGCAGTAACCGGTTCTCTCACACAGGACAGCAAGCGTTCAGATACAGGGCCGGCAGCACTGCCGGCCCTGATCGCGTTTGGAGATCCACCATGATCAGGTACACCGATGATCTTTCCAGAGTCAAGCCGGAACATCTTGCCGGAGGTTTCTGGGCAGGCTGGCCAGACCCTCCTTCGCCCGAGAACCACCTGAGGATCCTCGAGGGAAGCTACGCCGTCTGGCTTGCGGTCGACGACGAAACAGGCAACGTTGTCGGTTTCATTAACGCCATCAGCGATGGGGTCCATGCCGCCTACATTCCGCTTCTCGAAGTGCTGGAGCCTTACCAGGGGCGGGGAATCGGCAGCGAGCTTGCCCGCAGGATGATCGCCAGCCTCCAGCATCTCTACCAGATCGATCTGATGTGTGACGATGACGTGCGTCCATTCTACGAGCGCCTCGGCATGAAACCGGCCGGCGGGATGATTATTCGCAACTACGACCGGCAGAGTGCTGCAGGCTAGTGATCGATGCGAAGGCGCAAGTTGATGACGATGGATCGGTTCGACGAAGATGGGAGCTATCCGGTAACCCGATTCGTTAGTCGCGGTATCTCGATTGGACGCGGCGGCCGTGTTGCCGGGGATGTCCAGACGTTAGCTTCCATGTCAGCCGGGGCGGCGTGCTCGGCCAACAGGAAGCGAAGCGGCCACACACAGTTGTTCAGTTGCGTATCCGGTGAAGGTTGGGGCCGTGGAGCGTCGGACTCCAGAATCGCGATACGGTCCAGACGGGCGGTCGGCTGGATTCCCGGCGAGTGCCAAGAGCCCGGATCGGAAGGCGGCATGATGACAATCATCGTCGAAGGCCAGCATCTCGATCCATCGAAGTTCATGCCCGAGCTTCTGGACGGCATGGACTCGTGACGGAGCCGGAGTGGGTCGTTTGGGCACGACGCCTGCGGGCTATCGCCCAGACAGGACTGGCCTATGGGGAGAGCGAGTACGACCTCGAACGCTATCGTCAGATCGCCCGGATCGCTGATGAGATCTTCGCTGGCCACACCGGCGCCGACCTCTCACAGATCGAGGACTTCTTCGCCCAGGACAGCGGCTACGCGACGCCTCAGGTTGATGTTCGGGGAGCCGTCTTTCGAGATGGACAGGTTTTGCTCGTTCGCGAGCGGCTGGACGGACTGTGGACGCTGCCCGGTGGATTCGCCGATGTGAATGATTCTCCGTCGAAAGCGGTCGAGCGAGAGATCTTCGAGGAGTCCGGATTTCGGGCCAGGGCCTCGAAGCTCGCGATGGTTTACGACAAGAGCCTGCACGGCCATCCTCCTTCTCCGCGGCACACCTACAAACTCTTCTTCGTCTGTGACCTTCTCGGTGGCGAGGCGACGACGAGCTTCGAGACGACTGCCGTCGAGTTCTTCGACGTCGATAATCTGCCCCCGCTCTCTACCCACCGGATCACGGAGACGCAAATCCGCCGCTTGCTGGAGCACGCCCGTCAACCCGGACTCCCTACCGAATTCGACTAGTCCCGGAGACCACGGGCATTGAACTGGATGGCCGACCGATGTCAGCATGGCGGAAGCAACACAACGCGGATGCGTATGTCGATGAGGTTCGGGGGACGATTCCGCTCATCGTCGAGCAGATCGATCTCTTGCACCGGATCGTGCGGGCATCGTTACCTCACGTGAGGAACGTCCTCGATCTCGGCTGCGGCGACGGGGCGCTCGCGGCGACGATGCTGGATGCACATCCGGAGGCGACGGCTGTTCTGGTCGATTTTTCAGAGCCGATGCTCGGACGGGCACGCTCTCGATTCGCGGGCTCCAGCCAAGCAGTTGAGATCATCCTGGCAGATCTCGGCAGCCAGGCCTGGCTGCAGAAGCTACCGCCTGGCTCGCGTTTCGACGTCGTGGTTTCCGGATATGCCATCCATCATCTACCGAATGAGCGGAAGCAGGCGCTTTTCCGAGAGATCCTGGAGATGCTTCAGCCGGGCGGTCTGTTCATCAATCTCGAGCACGTTGCCACCCGCTCTCCGATGGCCCGGCAGCTGTTCGACGATATGTTTATCGATAACCAGACCGAGCTGACACGGTCTCGGGGTGAAACCGTCAATCGTGACGAGATCGCGCGACGCTATCACACGCGGGAGGACCAGCACGACAACATCCTGGCGCTCGTCGAGGACCAGTGCATCTGGATGGATGCTGCTGGATTCGTCGACGTCGACTGCTACTTCAAGATCCTTGAACTCGCGATGCTTGCCGGTCGAAGGCCGGAATAGCTACGGTCGGTTCTCCCGACGCGCGCGAGCACGCTCTCGACGGAGACGATTTCGCTCCTCGATCTCATCATCCTCGACATGCTCGACCACCTCGTCGGATCCCAGCAACGCCTGCCGCAAGATGGTCTGAGCTCGCTCGATGAAGGGAATCGCCGGCTTGGGCTCGCGATTCGGCAGCCCCCGGTCGTAGTGACCGGCTCTGACCCTCGGCCATTCCGAGGCGACCTCGGCTCCCATCAACAGCACGTTTGCGGCGACGAATATGAAGAGCATGAAGACGATCACCGCGCCGAGCGAACCATAGATCGCGTTGTAGTTGCCGAAGTTCCGGAGGTAGAACGAGAATCCCACCTTGGCGATCTCGAACGCGACGGCGGCGAAGAGGGCGCCCGGCCAGATCTCGTCGAACGATGTCTTCACGGCCGGAATGAACCGGTACAGCGCGGCGAAGATCATGAAGGAGACGACGATCGGGATCAAAAAGGTGAGAAGCCACATTCCGAACTGCAGTATGTCGCCGATCACGTACCAGTCCGCCGCCGCGGTGCTGATCTGATCCTGGACAAACGGGCGAACCGTCGTTGCCGCGATCGAGACGGCGACCAGCAGCCCGACGATCAAGACCATGATCATATCCACGAGCTTGCCCCGTACGGCGGTCTCGGCGATGCGTCGTGTCCCAGGCCACGTTCAGCGCGCTTCTGAGCGCGGCCATCATCGCGCTTTGCCGACCATATCAGGCCGACGACGCTGAGCAGGCCAAGCAGCGACAGATCGGTCGCCACGCCCGAAAGTATCTGTTCGAGTTGTGCTCGTCCCTCAACCGGCGTCAGCGGAACGATCTCCATCAGCGCGTCGATGACCTTGCCTTGACGCTCTCGTTGCGAAGAACCTGACCGAAGATCGTTACCAGGAAGATCGTCAGCGGAAAGACGGAGAAGAAGACATAATAAGAAATGCTCGCCGCGATCTGGGTGCAGCGGTCATCTCCGAACTCCTGGACAGTACGGTGGGCGAGGACTTTGACGTCGGCCCAGTAGAGCCGCGCTTCGAAGGCCAGCCTGCCCCGGAGTTCGTGGAGTGACGGAAGCGAGCGAACCATAGTTCTCTCCGGACCCCCTTTCGTCAGCAAGCGGATCGCGCGTGAGCCAAGGCTATCAAAGGCGGAACCGGTTCAGGAACAGCTACTCTTTAGGTATCACCGGCAGTACGATCTGCGAAGCGTGTTCCGCATCGTGGTGAATCGTGTTGAGCGCTACCTGCATGTGGCTGTGGCGTCCGAGTCGGTTCGCCGGTATTCGGATTGACGTCGAAGCGCGCGGTAGTTGCTCGACGAGATGTCAACCCGGATGCGATGGCCTGACCAAAGATCGTGCCTGTCCCGTACATCGGGATCTCTATCTGGTAGATCTCGCCCTCATCCATCGGTTTTGGATTGTCGAAACCGTCCCGGTAGCGGCAGCGGAAGATGCTATCGGATAGATTCAGCTCGTAGCCCTCCGGGAAACCGGGTACTGGTGGCACGACGTCGACCAGTTTGACGGTGATATCCGTGTCCGGCGCCGAGGACGAGACGTAGATGACAGCCGGATCGGCCCGACGACCTCCACTTGATGTTCGAGCGGTTCCGTCTGAAAGCTGATGACGTCGGGACGGGAGTTGATCGGCTGTCCAGCACGCGAGCTGGAAGCGGGTTCCTTCTGATCCTGGCCGCCGACCGGCACGATCAGTCCCCAGCGTTCTTCGTAGGTGATCTTCCCGGCGATCTGCTCGGGAACGTCGTACACCTCGGACAGCGATGAGATATTGCCGCCGACCGTCGGCACGGGATTCGCCGGATCGAACGCGAAGGTTGTCGACGCGTCGTCGTCCGTTGGTTTGGCGGTTCCCAGGCCACCGCCGGCGCCCAGGTAGTATGGGGTCTCCGTAGCGGTCGAGAGCGGCATTTGCGCTTCCTGGCGCCACTGACCTCCGCGATAGAGCCGGCCTTCGGGCGTGCGACGCTCCGGCTCACCGCCCATGACGAAGATACGGACCGGCCCCTCGCTATCGACGCCATTGTCGACGTCCTTCAGCCAGCGATCGAACCAGCGCAGATGGAGGTGATCAAAGTCGTGCGCGAGGTTTCCGGCAACGGAGGCCTGCGATCCATAGTCGACATTTCCGGAGAATGTCTGATCGACCGTCGTCGACCCATGGGTCCAGGGACCCATCATCAGGTGAACGGGGCTGTTCAGGCGCTGCGATAGTCCAACGTAGTTCTCGATCGTGGCGCGGGTATACGAGTCGTACCAGGCGCCGGAGAAGAGCGTCGGAACGTCTGCATGATTGTCCCAGTGCTTCTCGAAGTTGTAGCCGGGGTGCTCCCAGTATTCGCTGAAGTCGCCGTTGCGGTAGAGATCGAGCGCCCATTGTTCGTATGAAGGAGCGTGAGCCAGTGGCGTCTGGCCTTCCTGCCAGGGAAGCGAATCGAGCCACTCCGAGGCCTTGACGTGCTCCAGCGCGGCACGAACGGCCGGATCGGCCATCGCCTCGGTTCCCGTTGCGGCACCCATGAATGCCCAGGCGAGGAAACGGAGCTCGATCGCGCCGTTGTGGCGCACGGAGCTGGAGTAGGCGCTTGCTCCGGCCTGGTTGACGACCAGCGCCGAGAGGTGCGGCGGGTTCATGACCGCGGCGGCGGTCTGGGTCCATCCGAGATAGGACGTGCCCATCATGCCAACCTTGCCATCGGACCAGTCCTGGGTTCCAACCCACTCGACGCAGTCATAGCCGTCCTCGGCTTCCTGCGTCAGGAACGAAAAGATCCCCTCGGAGCGGTATCGCCCACGGCAATCCTGAATAGCGACGACGTAGCCGCGCTTCCCGAAATACTCGCCGGTGTCGGAGGAGCCTGTCTTGTTGTACGGGGTTCGGATCAATATACAGGGGAGCGGCTCCTGGACCCGCTGATCCCGGGTTTCCGCTGCTGCCGGGAAATAGATATCGGTCGCGAGCCCCACGCCGTCTCGCATCGGGACCATTATGTCGGTCGCGCGAATGATCTCGTACTCTGCTTCGGACTCCGGCGACAGCTGCCAACTCACCATGTATCTCCCTGCTTTCCCATTCATATGTGGACGCATTGTAGCCGTCTATTCCTCGGAATCGAATAGCTGCCGGTACACTTGTCCGATGAAGATCGGAGCGGAATTCGGCCTGACGCCGGAAACGACAATTCGCGACAGCCTCTACGATCTGGTGCCGCTTTCGGCGGAAGCGTCGAAGCTCCTGGCGACCCCGGCGATGCTGCGGCTGGACGGTATCCAGCAGCTGGGTTTCGTCTCGCGTATCTGGCCGGCCGCTCGACACCCTGGCTCGAGGCATTCGATCGGCGTGATGCACCTGATGCGTGAAGCGTTGATTCCAGCTTCGATCACGGGCGTCCCGATCGACGACGAGGGGCCAGGACTGGCTAGCGGCCGCTCTCCTCCATGACGTCGGACACTATCCTTTCAGCCATGCAATAGAGGAGCTCGGCGACCCGGTTCAACCTCACGAGCAGGTCGGGAGGCATCTCATCGAGGGGCATGAAGTCTCTCGAATCCTCATCGACGACTGGCATGTCGATCCCGGGAGGGTGGCGGATCTGATCGACCTTGTGAGTCAGGCATCGCGCCGGCGGATCGCGTCGCCCGCCAGTTGCTTTCCGCCGCCTCGACGTCGACAAGCTCGACTATCTACCCCGCGACGCCCGCGCCTGCTCCGTGCCCTACGGTGGCGTGGACACTGCCCGGTTGCTGGCGGCGCTGGCGGACATCGACACGCCGTCCGGCAGGGTGCTCGGGATCGATCATAAAGGGATCTCGCCGATGCATTCGCTGATGAATGCACGGCAGGAGATGTTCGACAACGTCTACTGGCACCATACGAATCGCGCCTGCATGGCAATGCTCCTCAGGGCCGTGCAGGACGCTCTCGACGCCGGGCTCCCGCCCAGCGAGCTGACGGAGTATGCCGACGTTGCGCTGCTCGACCGCCTCTCGCAAACGGATATGCCGGACAGCACGCGGCGGCTGGTGCGGGACTCACGAACCGACAAATGCACAAACGCGCTGTCGAGATCACTGGCGTGGCGACCGATCTGTATGCGTATCTCAGTCGGTTTGTTCGCCAATCCTGCCCGGCGGCGCGATCTGGAGCACAGGCTGGTCGAGACGATCGCCGGATTGGCCGCGGAAAATATCGAGCCAGCCGACATCCTGATCGACATCCCGAAGCCGGAGAAATGGCGATCGAACGTCTGGGTTCAGTTCGACGACTCCGCCGGTCGGTCTGAGCCGAACAATGTCCTGGGTGGTCAGTCACCGGCGTCGATGATTCGTCTCTATTGATCTACGAGCATCATCGCCGTCTGATCCGGATCGTCTGCACCGCGCCGGCCCGGGAGGCTGTTCGGAAGCACTGGCAGCGGGCGATCTATCCCTTGCTTGGCGCCAGCTGATCCCGCTCCGCCCGAAACATCGGTACAATCTCGTGGGTCGCGGCCGGAAATAATCCGGTTCCGGGGCTGGTTGGAACGTCCTCGATCGTCGTGATCGCGGACAAGCTATGGATGGGGTGTGTAGTGACGACTGATTGCCGTCGGGACTCTGCGTGAGCCAGTCGAACACTCCTCCCAACTAAACCTCCGACGCACCGGCAACCAGCCGCTGGCTTGTCCCTCTGCTTGCCGCCGCAGTGTTCATGAGTGTCCTAAACACGACGATGATCAACGTCGCCCTGCCGACGATCCGCGACGTCTTCGATGTCAGCGAAGCCGAAACCGGCCGGCTGGCAACGCTGTACTCGCTGTTTTTCGGCATCATGACGCCGTTCTACGGCCGCCTGGGTGACCGGTACGGCCTGCGCCGGATGTACATCACCGGGATGATTATCTTTGGGGCCTCGTCGCTCCTGGCGTCGATCGTTCCAACCAGCGCGTTTCCGCTACTCGTGCTCTTCCGTGTCGGCCAGGGGTTTGGTTCGGCGGCGATCCCGCCGCTGGGCACCGCCCTCATCATGCTGCGTATTCCGAGCGGGCGGCGAGGAGCTTCGATCGGTTTGATTGCCGCCTCGGTAGGTGCGGGTCAGGCGATCGGTCCGACCATGGGCGGCGTGTTAACCGAGTTCGTCTCCTGGCGCGCGGTCTTCCTCAAGCGCCCTGATCATGACGCTGATTCCACTCCAGTACCGGATGTTCCCCGGGAAATCCGATGCCGCGCCGAAGCCGGTCGACTGGCTCGGCGGCGTTGCGCTTGGCGCTATGACAATCGCAGGCTTGCTGATCACCGTCGATTTCATCCAGGGACAGGGTGTGGCATCGCTTGCCGTCCTCGGAACCGTCGGAATCGCCGTCGTTGCGTTCGTCGCGACTGTCTGGCGGCAGCGGTCGGTGAAGTTCCCGTTCATCGATCCGGAGCTTCTGGCGAACCGCCGGTATGTCCTCTATTCGCGACGGCGTTCACGATGATGAGCGCGACGATATCGACGTTCATCCTCCTTCCATTCCTGCTCGAAGACGTCAACGGGCTTCCGACGTCGCGGGTCGGGCTCGTTCTCCTGTCTCAGGCGCTGGTCGTGACGTTCCTCAGTCGTCCGGTCGGCAAACTCGCCGATTCGTATGACGCTGTGGTTCTCTCGTCGGTCGGGCTATCGATCGTCCTCGTCATCATCACGATTCTCGCAACCGTCGCCGTTGGATGGCCTATCTGGGCGCTCGTGCCGCTGCTGGTGGTCTTCGGTATCGGTCAGGCGTCGACGTTCTCGCCGCTCCAGACGACGGTGACGCGGGGTGATCCTGGGACGGCTGGCAGGGACAGGCATCGGGCTCTACAACATGATGTTTTTCGTTGGCTCGTCATTCGGCGCGGCGATCGCGACCGGCTGGCGCTGGCCCGAAGGGTACGTCGGCGTTATTGCCGATCTACTTCGGGCCGGATGAGTTCAGCTATTTCCGGCGACGCGTTCTCGTATGGATTCTGCGCATTGGTCGGAATCGTCCTGCTGCAGTTCGCGAGGCGCGCGCCGAATGTGATGGAGGAAGAAAAACCGGCGACTGTACGTCGCCATGCGTTCCGGCGAATCGACAGCGGGACGAGAAGATCCGTTTCCGCATTCAGGCTGGAGACGGGAGCTGCGTTAGAATGAGCCTATGATGAAGCAAGAAACACAGAAAATTATCGATACAGCTTTTTGCCCGTACTTCCACGAGGCCGCCGAACTTATTGGCCGGGTGCCGGAATGGGGTGATCCTTCGGGCCATGTTCCATGGCCTCTCGCATTTCAACGAGATCAAGCGAGCAATTCCCGCCCTGAGCCCGCGGATGCTCTCCGAGCGCCTGAAGGAGCTAGAGCAGGCCGGGCTCGTCGAACGGGAAGTTATCCCCTCGACTCCGGTGCGGACCGAGTACCACCTCACCGAAAAGGGGGCGGGAACTATCGTCGGTGTTCGATGCCATCGAGGCGTGGGGCTCACCGGTGGCTCGCGTCGAACGGGTCCGATTGATCAGCCTTCGCCGGGGCTATTCGGTATCGGGCCCTCGTCCTCGGATTCGTCCTCAACCGGCACAGCAGAGATGTAGAGCGATATCCGCACCCGGTCACTCACGAGTACGCCGGTGTCCTGCTCGGCGTTCCAGTCCATTCCCCAGTCTGAGCGGGTGATGTCCGTCTCGCCAACGAATCCGGCACGGGTGTTTGCTGAATGCGTCCTGGACAATGCCGTAGAAGCGGGCTGTCGAGTATGACGGCGCGGGTAACCCCGATCACCGAGAGATCGCCATGAACGTTCCAGTGATTGTTCCCAACGACGTCGATGGACGTGCTCTCGAATCGAATCGTCGTGGGTCTCGACGGCAAAGAATTCGTCGCCCTTGAGATGTTCGTCCCTGTCGTCGGCTCCGGTACCCAGAGATTCCGATCGAATCGTCACCGACACCGTGGACTCGGCGGGATTCGTATCGAGGGTTATCCGGCCCTCGTACTCGTGAAATCGCCCCTTGATGATCGTATTCATCGCATAGGTGACGGCGAACTCGATCGTGGAGTGGGTTGGATCGATAGTCAGATGATGAATGGCCAATCGTGTCGTCTCTTTCATTCCGGTCCGAAAACGAGAGAATGCATGGCAAGTACGGCGGAGAGCTGGCCTTGTCCGAAAACGCCTCGTCGGGATCAGGTCTGGCGGGCGCGGCGGCCTCGGCGCACCAGTGTCGCCAATCCCCAGTAGAAGATCACCGCGATGACCCAGCTCAGGATGCTCCTCAGGAATGCGTCCCAGAACCCGATCATCCCGGACGATGGTCAGGTAGTCCGCGATATCGGACGGCCAGGACCACTCGGGTCCGCTGTCGAAGAACCAGATACCGATCAATCCGAGCGCGGTCATCGCCAGTGTTCCGACGATCAGCTGGTTGGTCGTCAGCGTCCCGACCATCACAGCGAGGACCGTCACCAGCCCGACGCCGGTGAGGAGGGAGATGACGAGCTGTCTCCGGGTGCGCCGGCGGCCAAACATCATAGTGATTCGGCTGAGCTGGTCTGATGTTGGGCCAGGACAGATCGCAGGGCAACGCTCACTTGAGAGCCTCCTGGCGCCTGGTAGCGTCGAAGAACATCGGGGTATCCGTTCGATCCGGGGCTGTTTACGAGAACGACCGTCGGACTATCAGGACTCGTCTTCCGCAAAGGCCGGCAGAAGGTCGTCCTCGGTGGTTCGCGGAGCGCCATCCTCGATAACCTTGCGGATCTCATCGGCAGAGTGCTCCCGGAGGGAGGCAATCCACTCTCGATCGTTGAAGAAGAGGTTGATGTCGAATGCGAAGGCTTCCCGACGCTCGGTTTCTATCCACCAGCGGTACAGCTCGTCGAGGAAGTCGAGCGCGGTGGCTTCAACCCGGAAGATGGACACTCCCTGTCCACGCAGGTAGGCGAGAGGTTCGCTGAAGAAGACGCGGGCGTTCGGGCTGGCATCGATGATTGCGCGTATCGGGTCGTGATGGCGTGGGACGGAACGAAGCGTGAAGCGCATCGCGCCGACCGTTTCCGGACGGCTCAGCTTCGGCTCAAGCCGTGGTGCGGGCGTTCTTCGAAACTTGATCTTGATCACCGGTGGTCCCTTTGCCTTCAGTCGTCGCGCCGGTCCGATTGTACGCCAAATCGACCAATCCCTAAACAACAACCGCGCCCCGGAAATCGGAGCGCGGTTGGAACCCGATCCGGCTCTAGGGCCGGAAGCGGTTAGGCGGTCACATCTTCGAGGCGCATGCCCTGGGACCGAAGGTATGGCATCAGGCCACCCTTCTTCTCGACGGTTCGCAGCGCCCGGGCCGACATCTTGACCGTCACCGAGCGGCCGATTTCCGGCACGAACATCTTGCGCTTCTGGACGTTCGGCTGCCAGGTGCGGCGCGTCTTCTTTTCCGAGAATGGACGGTTGTTGCCGAAGATGCGCTTCTTGCCGGTGATTGCGCAAACCTTGCCCATTGCGTGCTCCTCCTCAGGTCCGGAACTGTTTAGCGCTGTTCGCGATACACCGCGTGCTTGCGCAGCACCGGATCGAACTTCTTCAACTCGAGCCGGCCCTGATCGTTCCGGCGATTCTTCTCAGTCCAGTAGACGTGACCGCTCTCGGTGCTGCGGAGTTTGACGACGATTCGATCGCCCTTCTTCTTAGCCATGGTGGTGTGATCCTCTCCGAGTCGTGTCACCAGTCTTGGCGTGCCAACACGCCAACCGCCCGTCTGCCGGGCGGTACCCTTCAATATACCATGAATCGGCTATCGCTATCCGGTTGCGGCCGCTATTTCAGCGTGCCTTCGGCCAGAAACCAGGTTCTGGTGAGAAAGAAACCCGGACGGTCCAGCAGGTAATCCGGATCGTCTGGCGAGGAAAAGTATGACTCGTACCGCTGCCAGTCGGCCGGCGAGAGATACTTCCGGATGCGGCTGCCGAACGAGTTCAGGAACCACTCCCGGATGTCGTCAAGATCCCATCCGTCCAGCGGTGCGTGCCTGACGTCTGAGAATGCCCGCAGCCGTAGATCGGAGAGCCCTGCCTTTCTCAGGACCGAGAGCACGCGCCTGGCGGTGAATCGTTTCTCATCCGCCGCCCGGTTAACCGCCTCCCGGACGGTCAACTCGAAATCCGGCGACCATGGTAAGAATGGAAACGACGCGGCGTCGTCCCCGTCGAGGATCGCGATTCGCCCGCCGGGCGCGAGGAGCGGGATCAGGCTGCCGATCGTCTCAACCGGCACATCTTCGTGATGGAGCACGAGGGACATCCAGACGACGTCGAAGGGGCCGAGGTCGGGGTCGATGTTGTACATGTCTCCTTCGACGAGACTGATCCGATCTTGTTCTATCTCTCGCTGAAGCATCGCTCGAGCCACCTGCAGACGCTCCCGGCTTGTGTCGATGCCAACAACCTGTCCGTCAGGGCCGACCCGTTTCAGGATATGCGGCAGGTGGACTCCCGGCCCGCATCCGATATCGGCGACGCGGTCGCCGCGCCGAAGGTTCAGGCTCTTCAATGCCTCGATTACCGATTGGCGAGGGTGGACCTGTTCGCGTTCAAACCAGTCCCTGAGTTCTCGTTGCGTCTCATTCATCTCCGGAATCCCGTCCCGTTTCTTTACAACCGCCCGGACGCTAGTGTACGATCCCGCTCATTGTAATGAGACTGAGTATCAATAATTGGAGAGAACAGAGGCAGCGTGAGTATCGGCAAGACAGGCCGGATCTGGATCGCGCTCGCGGTCGTCGCCGGGCTACTAGCCGGCTGTGGCGGCGACGAAGACCAGGGAGCGGAAGGTCAGTTATCGGTGGTCACGACGACATCGGTGCTGTCATCTCTCACGGAAAAGGTTGGTGGGGATCTGGTCGCGGTCGAGCCACTGATGGGTCCAGGCGTGGACCCCCACACGTTCGAACTCACTCCGGGGGATGTCCGGGCCGTCGCGGACGCTGATCTAGTGTTCTTCAACGGGATAGGTCTCGATGACTATCTCATGGACGATGTCGAGAGCGCCAACGACGCCGCGAATATCGTCATCGTGACCGACGGCATCGACTTGCTCGAGTCGGAAGACCACGAGGATGAGGCTGAGAAAGACCAAGAAGAAGACGACCACGATCATGGTGCGTTTGACCCTCATGTTTGGCTGGATCCGATACGAGTCGAGATGATGGTGGACAATATTGCCGATGCGCTGGCCGGAGCGGATCCCGACAATGCCTCAATCTACCGGAACAACGCTACCGCGTATCGCGAAACGTTGGAGGAGACGGACCGCCAGATCCGCGCGCTGATCGATGAAATCCCGGAGGATCACCGCAAACTCGTGACGAATCACGATGCGTTCGAGTATTTTGCGCGGCGCTACGGTCTGGAAATCATCGGAACGGTCATACCAGGGACGTCATCCGAAGCCGATCCGTCCGCCAGCGACATCGCCGAGCTGACCCAGCTGATTGAAGAGGAAAATGTCCGGGCGATCTTCGCCGAGGCCCTGATCGACCCGAAGGTCGCCGAGTCTCTGGCGTCAGATACCGGCGTGGAGATCGTCTACGGCCTCTACACTGGACAAGTCGGCGAGGAAGGCAGCGGTGCCGAGACGGTCGACGGAATGCTGCTGGCGAATGCCGAAAAGATCAGCGAAGCTCTGCGATAGAAGTTCCCTGGTGGAGCTTCGCGACGATCATCGAATCCCGCCCGACAAATAGACTGACTGGATTAGGTAATCAACGAACGAGCTCCGGAGCGACGTCACTCCGGGGCTCGATGCTACGTTCGATGCTGACGTCGAAGTAGGAGCAACCTTCTTCGGGGTCCGCCGGTCCGTCGACTGGGCGATCGCCATGCCGCCGCTGATGGCCAGCATGGCAACGGCGATCAGACCACTGAAGATCGTGCGGAGCCGGCGTACCGGACGCGATCCTCCGGGTTCTGCTGTCTCGTTCAATCCAGATCCTACCCTCGCCTGTTCAGGCGTACATATCCTGCAATAACGGGTCGAACCATGTAGATTTCGTTCGTTCGCGACTCGTAATCGATGTGTTAGCGACCTGCCATGTCTGCGAAATCAGAAGCTGTTGGCTTATCTCTCCGAATCGGAGCAGGACCAGCACCGAGGCGGATTTGATGGAATCGAAACCTTGATCGAGGTGTTAGATGTAGAGACGCTTGCCAACGCCAATGAGAGGCCGACAGCCATGACCGCCCCGCAGACAGCCAATTCCGCTATCCTGCCCGCTGCGACAGCTCCGGGACGAGTCGGAATTCGCGTAGCCGATCTCGATCGCTCTCTCGGGTTCTACCGCGATTTGATGGGATTCGAGCTCATTGATAGGGGCCGCGGGCAGGCAAGACTGGGCGCTGCCGCATCGCACCAGCCGATCATCGTGCTGCGAGAGGTTCCCGGGCTGGCCCGCGCTCCCCAGAGCGCTGCCGGTCTCTACCACTTCGCGATCTTGTTGCCGTCGCGTCCGGACCTGGCACGCTTCGCCAGGCATCTGATCGATAGCCGATTGCCGTTCGGGCAGTCGGACCATACCGTCAGCGAGGCGCTCTACTTCGACGATCCGGACGGAAACGGAATAGAGGTCTATGCCGATCGGCCCCGCTCGACCTGGCCGGTCGACAACGGGATCGTTCGGATGACCGGCGACCCGATCGATTTCGAGGACCTGCTCGGGCTGCTGGATGACGGTCAGGACCGCTGGTCGGGCATGCCGGACGGCACGAAGATCGGCCACGTCCACCTTCGGGTGAGCGACCTCGAACGATCCAAGGCGTTCTATGTCGGAACGCTCGGGTTCGATGTCACCGCCGACTTCGTGCGCGGAGCATTGTTCGTGAGCGCCGGCGGCTACCACCACCATCTCGGGATGAACGTCTGGCAGAGCCGCGGACGCCCACTCGCCGGCGAGGATGTCGCTGGATTGGACGCCTATACGATCGTTCTACCGGATCGCGAAAGCTGGGAAGCAGTCGTCCGCCGTCTGGGCGGCTCCCCTCCGGACAATGGGAATTTCGGCGCTAAGGACCCCGACGGAATCTCGTTCCATCTCGTGTACGACGCAGATTCTACCGGTTGATCGGCATCCACCGTTTCGATTTGTTCCGGGCGGAATGCGCACGCAATCTCGGGCGTGGTGTTTCACGCTCCTACTGGCGGGTCCTGCGCACCGCATAGAACGTGATCAGGCTTCAATCACGAGAACGCCCCCTGCTGATTCAGCAGGGGGCGTTCGTCGATTCAGTCGTGGATGCGAGTTACGCGCCGTTGTGAAGTGCCTTGCTGACGCGCTCCGGGGTCAGCGGCATCTCGGTGACGCGCTTGCCGGTCGCGGCGGCGACGGCGTTGGCGATCGCCGCTGCGCCGGGAACGATCGGCGGCTCGCCGACGCCCTTGGCGCCGAAGGGACCTGACCGCGACGGAATCTCGATCATGATCGTCTCCATCGAGGGAACCTGATCGGCCTTCGGGATGCCGTAATCCATCATCGTTTCGCTGATGAGCTGGCCGTCATCTCCGTAGACCATTGATTCGAAGAGGCCGAAGCCCATGGCCTGGACCGTTCCGCCGAGGATCTGTCCCTCGACAGCGGCCGGGTTCAGCGCCTTGCCGACGTCCTGGATGGTCACGTAGTTGGTGATGCGAACCTGACCGGTATCGGGATCGACTTCGAGCTCGGCGATCTGTCCGGAGAAACCGGGAGCCCGGTCATTGTGAGCCGACTTGCCGAGGCCGTAGACCGGCTCGTACTTCGCGCCGAATCCCATGCTCATCGTCGCGATCTGGGCGACGGTCAGTTCCTGGTCGGTGCCCTTGACGCGAACCTTGCCATCGACCATCTCGAGGTCGTCGGGCGAAGCTTCGAACTCGGCGGCCGCGATTGCCAGCACTTGCTGCTTGGCTTCTTCGGCGGCCTTCATCACGGCCGGGCCAACGGTAAAGGTCGTCTTCGAGCCGCCGGCCATGCCCGCGTACGGGGATGTGTCGGTGTCGCCATTCTGGACCTTGATCTTGCTCAGGTCGGTGCCGAACTCTTCGGCGACGAGCATCGCGAAGGTCGTGTTCGTGCCGGTGATGTCGCTATGTCCGACCTGCAGCACGAGCGAGCCGTCGGTGTTGAGCTTGACGTTGGCCGCGCACGGTTCGATGCCGCCCGGCCAGCCGCCGATCGCGATGCCGACGCCCTTGTTCGGATCGTTGCCGCGGTTCTTGTAGAGCGGATGGTCGCGGATCGTTTCGAGGACGGTCTTGAGGCCGATACGGGGCCAGAGCATACCGTTAACCTGCGGATCGCCTTCGTCCGATGCGTTCTGCAACCGGAATTCGACCGGATCGAGGTCGAGCTTTCCGGCCAGCTCGTCGATAGCCTGCTCGATCGCGAACGTCGCCTGTGGCGCGCCCGGAGCGCGATATGCCCCAACACCCGGCTTGTTGGTCAGCACTTCGAACGCATCGACGTGCAGATTGTCGGTCTTGTAGTAGCTACCGAGCAGGACCGCTCCGATGTTATAGGGGCTGGCCGAGTAAGCGCCGGAGTCGTAGACCAGATTGGCCTGAATCGCCGTGATCGTCCCGTCCTTCTTGGCGCCGACCTTGACGTCGATCACCGAACCCGGCGCCGGCGTTGCCGCGGTGAACTCCTCGGCACGGCTGTAGACGATCTTAATTGGCTTGCGCTCCTTCAGCGCCAGCCAGCCCGCCAGCGGCTCGAGCAGGACCGACTTGGAGCCGAAGCCGCCGCCGACTTCGAGGTTGTGTACCTTGATCTGGTTTTCTTCGAGTCCGAGCACGCCGGCGGTCGCCTTGCGCGTATAGAACTGGCCCTGGGTCATCGTGTAGATCGTCAGCTTGCCGAATGGATCCGGCACGACGATCGTCGCGTGCGGTTCGATATACGCCTGGTGGACGAAGCCGGAGCGGTAGGTCCGCTCGACGATCTCGTCCGCTTCCGAGAACCCGGCTTCGACATCGCCGCGGGTGAAACGCACGGCGTTCGTGACGTTGTCCGAATAGACGCTGAGATCGACGGTGTCTGCGCCGCCGCCAACGGCCGCGTGCGCTTCGCCTTCCGACCAGTCTCCGGTATCCGACTTGGGACGGATGACCGGCGAATCCTTTTGCATTGACTTGAGCGGATCGACGACCGCGCCGAGGTCCTTGTATTCGACCTGAACGAGCTCGGCGGCTTCCTGGGCTGCCGTGTCGCTGGTTGCGAGAACGACGGCTACGGGCTGTCCGTAGTAGATCGCTTTGTCTCGCGCCAGCATCGAGTGATGGCGGTCGGACGGTTCCGGTCCGTCCGGGTGTGTGTCCTTGCCGGTGTAGACGGCAACGACGCCGGGAACCTCCCGTGCCGCCGAAGCGTCGATCGAGACGATTTCTGCGTGTGCGTATCGACTGTGTACAAGCGCGCCCGAAAGCTGGCCTGGAAAACTGAGATCGTCGACGTACTTGGTGACGCCGCTGACCTTATCCCCGCCTTCAACGCGTTTTGTAGCAGTACCAACTACCGATGGGGTTGCGGTCATTCTGCCTCCGTGTTCTGGGATCTTCTCCACAGCGGATATTGTAGATGAGCTAGCTGAATCAGGAAACACCTGCGGCCCGCCGAACCCGGTACATTCGAAATCTGGGCTAGAATCGATCAAAAGGAAGCCACTACCTAACCGGGGGAGAGGAGCCGCAGGAATGACCGATTCCAAAGCGCCAAGCCTCGGATTCGAAACGACAAGCCGCGTATTGAGCGAAGACCGCGTGTTCGAGTCTCCGTCGGATGTCGTTGAGAATGCGAATATCACCGCCTACATGCGGAAGAAGGGTTTCGATAACTACCAGGATTTCCACCGATGGACGGTAGAGAACTCGGACGAGTTCTGGTCCGACATGGCCCAGGATCTCGACTGGTTTGAGCCCTGGGACGAAGTGATGCGCTGGGATCCCGAGAAGCCCGGCGTCGAATGGTTCGTCGGCGCGAAGACGAATATCACCTACAACGCGCTCGATCGCCACAAGGGCACGCCGGTCTGGAACCGCGTCGCCTTCTACTGGATCGGTGAGGACGGCGAAACCAAGACCTATTCCTATTCCGACCTCTACCGGGAGGTCAACCGCTGCGCGAGCATCCTCCAGAATCTCGGGCTCAACAAGGGCGACCGGGTCATCATTTATCTTCCGCGCATACCCGAGCAGTACATCACGATGCTGGCCTGCGCCCGGATCGGCGTCGTCCACTCGGTCGTCTACTCAGGGTTGTCGGCCCAGGCGCTCCGCGACCGTGCCGAGGACGCCGAAGCGCGGGCGGTCATCACCTGCGACGGTTTCCTCTTCCGCGGCAACATCGTCACGCTGAAGGACATCGTCGATCGCGCCGTGCGGGAGAGCCCGACGATCGAGAAGGTCGTGACGATCAAGCGCGCCCACAACGACATCAACTGGTTCAAGGGCCGCGACGTCTGGTACCACGATCTGATGGAAGGCGCCCGGGACTATGTCGCGCCCGTCGAGCTCGATAGCGAAGACTGGCTCTACATGCTCTATACCTCCGGTTCGACCGGCAAGCCGAAGGGCATCGTCCACGTCCACGGTGGTTATCAGGTTGCCCTGAGCATGACGATGAAATTTGTCTTCGACATCAAGCCCGGCGATGTCTACTGGTGCTCGGCTGACCCCGGCTGGGTCACCGGCCATTCGTACATCGTTTACGGCCCGTTGATCGTTGGCGCGACCGGCGTGTTCTATGAAGGCGCGCCAGACTTCCCGGATCCGGGTCGCATCTGGAGTCTGATCGACCGCTATAACGTCACGATCTTCTACACCGCTCCGACCGCTATCCGGTCGATGATGCGGCTGAGCGAGGCGTGGCCCGGCAAGTACGATCGCTCGACGCTGCGGCTGCTCGGCACGGTCGGCGAGCCGATCAACCCGGAAGCCTGGATGTGGTACCGCAAGATCGGCCTCGAGAATCCGATCGTCGATACCTGGTGGCAGACCGAGACCGGCATGCAGATGATCTCGCCGACGATCATCACGCCGGCAAAGCCGGGATCGGCGACGTTCGCGCTTCCGGGCGTGGATGCCGACGTCGTCGACAAGAACGGCAACCCGGTCGCCGCGAACGAGGGCGGTTACCTGGTGGTACGGAAACCCTGGCCGTCGATGATGCGGACGATCTTCGGTGATCCGGAACGCTATGCGACCTACTGGCACACGATCGAAGTCGAGGGCAACCCGGTCTACTTCGCCGGCGATGCTGCTCACAAGGATGAAGATGGCTATTTCTGGATTCAGGGCCGGGTCGACGACGTTATCAGCAAGTCAGGCTACCGGCTCGGATCGAGCGAGATCGAGAGCGCGCTGGTGAGCCATCCGGCGGTCGCCGAAGCCGCGGTGATCGGCAAGCCGCACGAGGTGACCGGCGAGTCGATCAAGGCGTTCGTGACCCTTCGCGCCGGCCGTGTCGGAAACGACGACATGATTGCGGCGCTACGGCAGCATGTCCGCGAATCCGTCGGACCGATCGCGATGCCCGAGGAAATCGAGTTCCGAGGTGGTCTGCCGAAGACTCGCTCCGGCAAGATCATGCGCCGTGTCCTCAAGGCCGAAGAACTCGGCCTTGACATGGGCGACCTGTCGACGCTGGAGGAGTAGGGAGTCGGGACGAAGGGTCAGGTGAGAGCGATCTGCGGGCGGCACTGATCTTCACCTTGAAGGACCTGACAAAAGTAGATGCAAAAGAACGGGGCTGGAATTTTTCCGGCCCCGTTTTGCGTTGACCCGCACGCGTCTGAATTGAGGAAGGAATTGGCTTTTCGGGAGATGGCTCCTACCTGTTGCCTCTTCCCAAGTCCCTACTCTTCGAGCTTTTCACGGACGCAGTCAAAGACCTGGCTGGTCATGCGGTCGGCAACGGGATTGATCAGGCGTCCGCCGACGCCGGCGAGACGGCCGCTGATCTGCGCGTCGGTCGCCCAGTTCATGATCGTGCCGCCTTCTTCGTCATCGTGCAGATCCATCGTTGCCGTCATCGTGACCGAGGAGCCCGGGGCATCGCCGTTAGCCTTGATGACCGCCTTGTTCGGCTCGTCGCGTTCGGCCCACTCACAGTTGAATTCAAAGGTGCTCCGGATGAATCCGACGCCAGCCTGAACCTTGACCTTGAAATGATCTTCATCGATGATCTGGAGCCCGTCGTCTTCGAGCCCCGGGGCGCACTGGGCGATCTTTTCCGGGTCGGTCACGAATGCCCAGACCTTGTCGCGTGGGGCTTTGATGTGTTCTTCTCCGCTGAATTGCATGGATGTTCTCCCTGTCCGCATGGTTTATCCACATGCTCGTTCTCTATGAGGGCATCGTACCATCCACACCGCCGTTCCCGTTCAGAATGGGCAAACAAAAGGGACCGGGGTAAACGCCCCGATCCCTGAAGCGATGCCTGGCGAGGAAATCCGAACCTTAGACTGCCACTGCCTCCCGTACGCTGGCGGAGGTGAGTTCTTCCACCGAGGTGATCGAAGCGGCGTACACGTTCACAAGATAGTCGAGGGCATCCTGCTGCAGCCGCTCGTAGTCCTCGTCGGAGTGGTCGGGCAGCCGGAACATGGCGACGCCGTCACGCGGGACCGAAATCTCGAAGCCATTGTTGAATGCGTCGGATGCTGTGTGGCGGACACAGATGTTCGTGTGCTGGCCGGTCAAGATAACTTCGTCGACGCCGTTTTGACGGAGGATCGAGAGCAATCCGGTTTCGAAGAATGAGCTGTAGAAGCGCTTGGGCAGGATGATGTCGCTCTCCTGCGGATCGAGCTCGGCGATGACTTCCGCTTCCTTTGTGCCGGCGAGCGCATGCGGACCCCACACCTTCTCTTCGTAGTCTCCAGGCAGGTGGGCGTCGTTGGCGAACACGACCAACCAGCCCTGCTCGCGGGCGTGAGAGAGGAGCGCGGCGATGTTCGGCGTGATTTCTACGCCTGCCGGGTTCGCGAGCGCGCCGGTGACAAAATCGTTCAGCATGTCGATGACGATGACAGCCTTCTGTGACATGACGACCTCCAATGTCGTTGATGAGCCTTATACTCAGATTGAGTATAACACGGTACCGGACCTAACAACGGATCGTCCTCCTGGGACGAACAGATGAAAGCACCGAGGCTGGATAGACTGCCGCATCGGTTGTTCTGGCGGAACAGCCAGTTCGCAGAAAAGCCAGTAAGAGTAGAGACGCCCCGACGGGGCGTCTCTACATAACGTGTCGGATTATGATCTCGGGGGACTCTAGAGCACCCGGCGCTCGGCGAGGGTGAGCGGGCTGTAGTCGCGCCAGACCGGGATGCCGCAGTAGCGCTCGCCCTCCGGGCAGGCCGGGCGGGTGCCGGCATTGCTGCGCAGGACACAAGGCGGCCCATTGACGTAGCGTCCGATCTCCGGCAGTACCTCGGCCACCTGCAGCGTCTCCTGGTGGGCCGAGTCGAAGATCTCACGTTGGGCGTTAAAGCAGAGCCGCTTGACCCATTTCCAGTAATAGGTCATCAGCGAGCCGGTCTCGTAGAACCGGACCCGATGGGAATTGGGAAGCAGGTAAAGCACCTTCTCCGGTGCGACCCCGTCGTCGAGCAGGTCGTTCTTGGCGTCCCAGAGCGCCTGAACCGTTTCCATGTACTCGTTCAAGGCCGCATCCACCCGCCGTACGTCGTAGGGAACGATCACGTCGGGATCGCGCCGCATGTGGGCTGACAGGACCGGACTGGACGACGTCGTCCCGCGGTGGCGCTGATTCTGGGCTTCCTCTGCACCGCTGATGCGCTTCTGGAACGTGAATGTGACGTGGTTCATCGCCTGCATCAGCTTCGAGTTCATCGCCAGGAAGAGCGAGTGACCGAGGTAGCTGTTCTGACTCGGGTCGAGCACCCGGGCGATCGCTTCCCGGTCCGGGAGGCTGTCCGAGGAAATGCCAAGCACCGTCCGGACCGCGTCGGCAAGCACCTGCTCTGCGTTCGGGTCGAAATGGACGAGCCGGGAGTCGAGTCCGTTGAGGTCGCGGTCGAACTCGGCGAAGAAATCTTCCGACGCCCCGTCGGCGATGTTCTTGCCGACGCCCTGAAGCGCTTCGTATTCGAGGGTGTCTTCCTGGCCGAACACATCGAGGTCGAGCGGGTAGTCCGGCGCTCCCAGGAAGTACGGATCGACGTCGAGGACCTCTTCAACCATGCGGTTGACGAGATAACGGACCTCGATCGGCACATCCATCTGGTTGGCGAGCACGTAGTATCGGAGCAGCGTCAGGCCGTTGATCGTGTGATAGAAGTGGGCCGGGGTGGCGAGGGGCAGGACATAGCGGGCGACTTCCTGCGACTTCTTCTGAACCGCGTCGGCCATCCGGCTCTCGGCTTCCGGACCGCGCGCCTTCGCCCGGGCGGGAAATACTTCGGCATAGCGGGCTGCTACGTCAGGGGCCAGAAGCTCGCCGAGGTTGCGGTAGCCATCGAGCGCCCGGTCGATGGCGCCCCGGTAAATCTTCTCCTGGCGCTCGGTAAGATCGGGCGTGATCATGACCTTGCCAGAGACCTCGCGATAGCGCTGGCTGACCTGCTCCGAGTTGTAGTACGGGTGATGATGGAAGAATGACCAGATCGCCAGTCGCGAGACTCCGTTCAGGACGAAGACGAAATTCGCATGCTGGAACGTCGTGTGATGGCCGGCGTCGAACAGATCCCGGTACAGTTTCTGGGCACGCTTGCGCCGGGCTCCGCGGAGCTCATCGCCCTGATCGAGAGTCGGGTCCATCAGCTTGATGACGTTTTCGACCTTCGCCGGACGCGCGCCATAGCACGACCAGGCAGCAGCGATGGTCAGCCCGAACGGGTTGCTCGCTGATTCCTCGCTAAGAAGCTGGACGGTCGGCGCTTTGGAGAGAAATGGATACGTAAGGTCCTCGGGTGGTTTCGGTAGCGCGGCCATGATCGGACTCCGTAGCAGTGTGGTTATCTTTAAGTCGACGCGTACGTACTAGTGTACGTACATCTACTTGAACTGGCAACCCCGTCTGGGTCCAGCACGCTTCTTCTCGTCATGATTCCGTAACTTCGGCCCACTAGAATCGAACTATGAAACAAGCAAAACCGCAAGAAATTTCGCCCGACAGCGGACCGGAACCAGGCCGGGCCTACGGGATGCAAGCGATCGAGCGAGGCCGGCGCGGTTTCAGCATTACTGATGGCGCGTTCGGTTTCTGACTGGAGGCCTGTTCGGCAACGACCGCCTGCCGAGAGCTGTCCGCCAACACGGTCCTGCGATTCATGCAATCGAGCTGTTCTCAGGTGCGCTCGGACTGTTCAGCGGCTGACTGAGAGCCGATCCTGCTCGGCTCGGTCATCATCGGGATCATCTCCGTCGAGGCGATGATCGCCCGCTTCGATGGCGAGGCGCTGTCCGACCTGAAGGCGTCACCCGGCTCCGCCGCACGGTGGCCGGGCTGATGGTCTCCGTCGGGTTCCGCTGGCGCTTTCGGCCTTCCTCTCGCCGCTCGGATCCGTCTTCTTCGCGACGAACCGGGATCTTCTGACGCTGGAGCTATCGTTGCTGGCCGACGTGGCCGTCTTCGCGTTATCGCTCTACTGGTTTATCCCGCTCATCCTCGGCAAATTCGACCTGCTTGCTCGCCGGGCGGACGTTCCGGCCGAAAGTCAGAGCCGGCGCCGTCTGATCGGTCAGGTCGTTGCGGGTGGCATTGGCCTCGTCGGGCTGGGCTACCTCGGCAACTTCGTGGTCGGCTTGAGAGCGGGCGCGCCAGGCGGACGGGAGGGCGAGATTTCGCCGCCGATCACGCCGGTGCCCGAATTCTATACCGTCTCGAAGAACATCATCGATCCGAGCGTCGGCCTCGGGGGATGGTCGCTCGGCGTGGCGGGTATGGTCGAACGGGAGATCAATCTTAATCTCGATGACCTGCTGGCATTTCCTGCCGTCGAGCAGCAGGCGACGCTGACCTGCATATCGAATCCCATCGGCGGCGATCTGATCGACAACGCGACCTGGACCGGCGTGCGCCTTGCCGACGTCCTCGCACAGGCAGGTATCCAGGGAGAGCCGGGCCGCGTGGCGTTCTACGGCGAGGACGGCTACTCGGACTCGTTCGAGTTCAGCAAGGCGCTCGAGCCGACGACGATCATCGCCTACTTCATGAATGGCGAGCCGCTGACCGACAAGCATGGATTCCCGGCACGGTTGATCGTTCCCGGGAAGTATGGGATCAAGAACGGCAAATGGCTGCGGCGGATCGAGCTGGTCGACGAGTTCCGCGGATACTGGCAGCATCGCGGCTGGACCAACGAAGGCAACGTCAAGACGATCTCCCTTTTCGAGCGCCCGCTCGATCGGGCGGTGCTTAGCAACGAACCGCAGGAGATCGGCGGCCTCGCCTTCGCCGGTCCGCGCGGGATCAGCAAAGTTGAACTGAGCCTCGACGACGGCGAAACGTGGACGGAGGTCGAGGATCTCTACGCTCCGAGCCCGCTGTCCTGGACGATTTGGCGGACGCTCTGGACCCCGGCAGACTCCGGCGCCTATGAGCTCAAGGTCCGGGCGACCGACGGTACTGGAGCTCTCCAGTCGCCCGAGCAGTCCGATCCCGAGCCGGACGGAGCCAGCGGATACCACCGCATTGTGGTCGGCATCGCCTGACCTCTGTCCCGAATGCGCGTTTCGCGAATCTGGCTGGTAGAGTATGCAACTGCCGAAACCGGTACGGGAATCTGTCGGATCATTGGATATGAGGGTCAGGAACCAGCGTGTACGTTATCGAAGATCGTGAGGAGGGGCTGGACTACCGGACCCGCTACCGTGGCTTGATCGGTGTCTCGAGCAAGGTTCCGATTCGAGATCGCTCGATCCTCAGTCAGGTCTACACTCCGGGGGTGGCCGAAGCCTGCCTCGAAATCGTGCGGAATCCGGAAGCTGCCTTCGACATTACGTCCCGGGGCAACACGGTTGCGATGGTGACCGACGGTTCGGATCTCTTCGGCCGGGCCGGCGGGCCGCCGGAAGCAGCCTTGCCGATTCTCGAAAGCAAGAGCGTACTTCTCAAGACGTTCGCCGGGATCGATGGATTTCCAATCTGCCTCGATCAGCTCGATCCGTTCGAGATCGTCAATACGGTTACCGCACTCTCGCCAACGTTCGGCGCGTTCTGTATCGACGACATCAGCACCCCGCGAGCCTTTACGATCGCCGATCACCTTGAGAAGGCTTCGACCCTCCCGGTGTTTTCAAACCAGCACCACGGCACGGCGATTCTCGTGCTCGGCGCGTTGATCAACGCCGCCAGGGTCACCGGCAGGAAACTCGAAGATCTGAACGTCGTCGTCGCCGGCGGCGTGGCGGGGATCGGTGTTGCCCGGTTGCTCCGGAGAGCCGGTGTGTCCTCGATCGTCGTCTGCGACAGCTCCGGAGCGATTTACTCCGGGCGTCCCTACGGCATGAACTGGGCCAAGGCCTATCTGGCGAAGGAAACCAACCAGACCCAGCGGCAGGGTAGTCTTGCCGACATGCTGGTCGGCGCCGACGCATTCGTCGGGCTGAGCACAGGCGGCGTCGTGACGCAGGACATGATCCGGTCGATGGCGCAGGATCCTATCGTCATGGCTCTGTCGATCCCCCATCCGGAGATCGATCCGCTGGCAGCGGTCGACGCCGGTGCGGCTGTGGTTGCCACCGGGCGGTCCGACTATCCGAATCAGATGGACATCTCGCTCGTCTTCCCGGGCGTCTTTCGCGGCCTGCTCGACAGTGGAGCGCGCAACATCCGGCTGAGGATGCTGATCGGCGCGGCCCAGGCGCTTGCCCGGCTCGTGCCGGAAGAGGATCTTCACCCGCTGAATATCGTGCCGCGCATTTTCGATTTCCGGGTGGCGTCGACGATAGCAGGAGTCGTCGTCGAGGCTGCCAATGCCGCCGGAGAAGCCCGCCGCAAGGTGAGTGCAGAAGCTGTCGCCAAACGCACCCATCAGTACGTGTATGAGGGCGTATTGCCGCCACTGATGCCGCCGGAAAGCGACGTTGACGGGACGAGCACGAATGGGTTCGAAGTGGAATCGCTCGAGTTGCGTCGAAGGCATGGCGGCGTCCTCGAAGTTCGTTCAAAGATCCCGATCAAGGATCATCACATTCTGAACGTGCTCTATGTTCCGCCCGCTGCGCTCGCCCCGGCCGTCGAGATTCGCGAAGATCCGATGAGCGTCTACGAGCTCACAGTCAAGGGCAACCTGGTAGCGATCGTTACCGATGGCTCTGCCGTCCTCGGATTGGGAGATATCGGCGCCCGGGCTGCTCTGCCGGTCATGGAAGGCAAAGCGGTCCTGTTCCAGGCGCTTGCCGGCGTCGAGGCGTTCCCGATCTGCATCAACGAACGCGATCCGCGCAAGATTGCCGACATCGTGGCGCATATCGCGCCGTCGTTTGGAGCGATCAATCTCGAAGACATATCCGCGCCTCGCTGCTTCGAGGTCGAGCGCCTGCTGAGCGAGTATCTCGACCTGCCGGTATTCCACGACGATCAGCATGGGACGGCGGTCGTCGTACTGGCGGCGCTGATGAACGCGCTGAAAGTACGAGGCACCGAATTCGAGAACGCCCAGGTCGTAATCAACGGCGCTGGCGCGGCCGGGATCTCGGTCGGCCGGCTACTGCTTGCCTGCGGTATCGGCGACCTGATCCTCTGCGATCGCCACGGCATCATCCACAAGGATCGCCGGGAAGGCATGAACGAGATCAAGGACCAGATCGCCAGGGAATGCAACAAAGAAGGGTTGCGGGGCGACCTCGCGACGGCGCTCCAGGGCGCCGACGCGTTCATTGGCCTGTCGGCTCCGGGGGTGCTGACCGCCGACCATATCGAATCGATGAATCCGAGCCCGATTGTGTTTGCGCTGGCGAACCCGGTGCCGGAGATTGCGCCGGACGTTGCGACCTCAGCCGGCGCAATGGTCATCGCCACCGGACGGTCGGACTATCCCAATCAGGTCAACAATTCTCTCGCGTTTCCCGGCGTGTTTCGCGGTGCGCTCGACGCTCGCGCCTCGACGATCAACGAGGAGATGAAGATAGCCGCCGCATCGGCGATTGCCGGGCTGGTGAGCGCCAGCGAACTGGCTCCGCGCTACATCATCCCCGAAGCGCTTGATTTGCGCGTTGCTCCGGCCGTTGCCGCAGCGGTCGCGGGCGCGGCGCTCGAAACCGGCGTCGCCCGGGTGCCGGTCGATCCGGACGCTATCGCCGCTCGAACTCGCGAGATGATCTACGGCCTCAGCTAGGAGATTGCGGGACCAACGGCCGTGCGGGGGCGAACCGACTTCCTGACTGACCTGGAAAGTCTGGCTACCTGTAGGCGGCGGGGGCTTCCGGAGGCTCCGTCCATTGAACGGGATCGTGCCTGGCCATTGGAGCTGGGCGTTCTTTTCCTCCGCGATCTCGACGCAACGCCGACCGGACGCCCGGGCTTGCTCGGAATCGAACGCGACCTGGTAGTTGTCGCGAATCTGGTTGATCCGCGCATAAATCGCGTCAATCGCCAGCAGGAAGTTCCCGGACTCCGGCAACTCGACCAGGATCGACATGTGTCCAGGGGCATGTCCCGGCGTTTCGAGAAGGGTCAGCCCTTCGGCTAGTTCGAGGTCGCCGTCGAACAGCTCGTACTGGAGCGGCGTGCCGTCATGCGCATTCTCGGGGATTCCGCCGGGGATGCCCTGATCCCAGCGCTCCCGGCCAAACGCGTGCGCGTCGCGGTGAATGAGGATGCGGGTGCCGGCGAAGTCGGCGGTATTGCCGGCGTGGTCGAAGTGGGTATGGGTGAGTACCAGCGTGTCGATGTCGTCGACGGTCAGGTTTAGCTCGGCCAGGCGATTCTTCGGATCATCCTCGTGGGTGAGGAGCGGCTTGAGATGCTGGGCGAACTCGCTGTCGCCGTATTCATACATCGGCTCGTCGATATTCCGCCGGTTGGGGCCGTTGTCAACGAGAATATGCGAACCATCGGACAGTTCGAACAGGTATCCAGGGAACGGACAGACGGCCCAGCGGCCATCCATATCCCCGGGAGCCATGACGAAGCCAAGATCGATATCGGCCTTGCCAAAATTCAGAATCGTCATCGAGCGTACCGACACCATGTTCATGCATCCAGTTCGCTCGGTCAGTCATCCAGTATAGTGGCCTGAGCCGCATTGGCTTTCGAAGAGGCGCTGACGGCCGAGACCGACAGATAACCTGAATGACGCCGGGACTGACGCCCTCGCGTCCGCACTTGGAACCCGTTTCCGAGCCGATCCACAGCCGACGAAGAGCGGCCACCGGCCCCTGATCGACACGCAGCGCTCCGCTGCCGTACTCGGCGTCGTGGTTGGCCTGATTGCCCTGTTGCTTCGTCTCGTCGCAATCTGCGTCGCCGCATCCTTCGCCTTCGGATAGACCGGGCTCCACGGAAGTTTGTCAGATTCGGACAGACCGTCGAGCGGCGCGAATTACCGGTAACGGTTCTCCGGCATCGGGTTTACCGGCTTATCTCTGGAGCGGGGAGGCCATCTGTCACGGCTTGCCAGTTACGCGATCGCGTTGTCTGGCAGAATCTTCAAAGATCGCAATCAGCGTCGCTTTGCTCGGGGTCCTCGGTCTCGATGCGGAGCGATCTCGTTGATGACCGTCTCCCTCGCCCGGCGGTGCAGTCGCCGACTCGGTGAACCGGCGGCAGTTGCTGGTCGTGACGAACCTGGGGTGCTGCTGCTTCTGAGCGGCGGGCTTGCCTTCGCGACCCGGGCCGATCTGATCAGCCATTCGCCCTTCTCTTCATCGTCGCGGCGCTCGTTTCTGCGGTTTCGTCGTTCGACAGCCCGGCCCGGCAGGCATTGATCCCGACGCTCGTTCCACGCGGCGGATACCCGACACCGTGTCCTGAACATCCTGACCGGCAACGTGGCCGATGGTGGGACCGGCCATCGGCAGTTCGCGATCGCCTTGATCGGCATCTCCAGGACGTACGCTATCGATGCGGTCAGCTTCCGCGCGTCATGCACCTCCTGCTTATGGAGCAGCGCGACTCCGGCAGGTTAAGATCTCGCCGGCGGTATCACCGATGGTGGTCGAGGGTTGAAGTTCGTCAAGCAGACGCCGGTCATCTACGGCATCATGATCCTCGACTTCCTGTGACAATTCTCGGGGCGACGGTCGCCCTGACTCCAGTTTTCGCGGACGTGTCTTTGACGCCGGACCGCAGGGATTGGGACTGCTCAATTGGCTCTGGCGATGGGGCGGTCGCAGGGGCAGCGGTGATGAGCGTTGTCGCTCCCTCCAGAAGCGGCAGGCGGCTGATCCTCCTGGCGATCACCCTCGTATGGCGTCTTTCTTACCCTCCTTTGGTATCACCGGCATCTGGCTCATAATGCTCTGTCTCGCCGGCTACGAGACGTCAGACAGCCGTGAGCATGACGATGCGCCACACGATCGGAACCTCGCCACACCCGATCACCTGCGGCCGGGTGGCGGCGACTCGCACTCGACGTTTTTCCTCCAGGAGGTCGCGCCTGGGCGAGTTTCAGACGGGAATCATGGCCAGCCTGATCGGAATCCGGGCCACGCCAGTGATCAGCGGGATCGGCTGCATCATCGTCGCGCTGGGGATTTCCCGGCTCATCCCTCGATACTTTCGCCACAGTTCTCCGATTCAGACAGGAACAGCCCCGAGGTTGGTTGAGTGTCGGCGGACGGGCTGATCGGCCACTCCCGATCGGCGGGCAATCCATGTTGATGATAAGATTGACCTCCGTACCATTCTGATCGGTCTGGAAGTGGATCAACCTACCCGCGGGTGGGCTCTGCTGCTCGGCGTCGTCTCTTTTTCCCTCGTCGCTATCGTCTCGTCCATCGCTATCGCGGCGCTGTCGGGATGGTTTGCCTGCGAATGGCGTAGCCGTCGGCGGACTGTTCGCGGCTCCTGATCTTTGCGTTACCGATGGTCAACCGGAGTTCTCCCATATACCCGGCTTCGCGGACGCGGTCTCTCAATGAGTCGATGGCCCGGCAGGTAACTCGGGATGGTCTGAGCAACGTTCGGCCGTCAGCGTCCAGGGTCGTTGGCTCTGGGCTCTGCCCCCGACCGCTCGCCATCGCGATCGGTTTCCTGTTCTGGTGGATTCCGGTTTGCTCAGCTGCCAAGGATGCGGTTGAGGATCTCAGCTGATCATCGGTGATGACATCTCTGTCGGACCCGGCGCGGAAGGAATTGATGATGAGTTCCGGCTCTGACTCGATAGAGTTCGGCCTGCAGCGGCGTTTCCAGGCTTGTCGACCTGACGCACGAAGCGTGCCTCGGCGGTTCTCTCCTACACCGTTTGTATTCCTCCCAGGCGCTAGAGAGCCGGCGTGCCAGATCAGATGACGGTCCGCCGTCATCTCGTCAGCACCATCACGCGTTCTCGACGGTGATCTTTCTCTTTGACTCGGCTCGTCGTATATCGGAGCGGTCTGAAAATGCTCCGGCACGATGTCGCCCTCGTCATCCCGGTGAACATCGAATGGCGTAGCGTCGCCGGCCAGCGCTTCCGGGAGATCGTGGACCAGTGCTGGCAACAGCACGCGTTCGCTATCCAGATCCTCAGCCTCGAGGCGAAACAACCAGGCGAAGATCGCTACGGCCCAGGAATGGTCTGCCGACGATTCCGGGTCGTCCACCGCAATCCGACCCAGCCCTGGCGCTTGACCTTCTTCCGGTTTCGATGCATCCCGCATGAATGCGACGATTGCTTTGATCTCTGCTGCAGTCAGTTTGACGCTACTCCCCTCTCGATTGCCAATTCGGAATGGCGCGAGGCTTCGTCCAAGTATCGCGCCGGACGCGAGCATGATCGCAATCGCAAGTGCCACAAGCTGGACGGGGACGATGTCGACCAGGAAGCCGATCGCGATCGTTGGTATCAGCGCGCCGAGGTTCGCGATCGTCATCTGGGTCGAGAATACCCTGGCGTGAGATGGGGCGGGCGTACGGACGATGAGCTCTGTCCGGACCGCGACGTTGACGATGCCGACGGCGAAGCCGGCCGGGATCGAAAGAAGCATCGTCGTCGAGATTTCCGGACTAAGCCCGAGGCTTCCGTCGAGCCAGGAGATGAGTCCCGGGCGATCGTCCAGCCATCCGGAGATCACCGAGATCGAGCCGATGGCGATCAGCGCGCAGCAGAACAGTCCGATCCCGAGCGTCGCCAGCCGGCCGTGACCGATCAGCCTCCCGGCGAGCGGCGCGACCTGGAGGCCGGCCACGAGACCGGCCGCCGCAGGCGCAAAGACGAACACGGTGTTGTCCGCTCCGGTGTGCAGGACGTCTTCGAGGAATTGGGGCACGATGACGACGAGGGCGCTCAGCCCAATGCCGAGGACGACCGAATCGACCAGCGCCGAGAATGCGCGTGCGTCCTGGGAGATCTGCCGCCAACCGGCGCGGAGGAAACCGGCGGCTTCGCTGACGACCACATCGGCGTGGGGCACTGTGACCGGCCGCTGTACCCGGATAGCCACCAGGGCGACGTTTGCGGCGAGATAGAGGGCGCACAGCAGCCGGCAATATGTCGATGTTCCCGAGTTTCAAGGTCAGGGGCGCGGATAACCATCCCCTGACTGAGCGAGCGGAATGACGAGGTTATAGCGGGGAGTCATCCGCGAAAGGCCCTCTCGTCGTGAGCTTCGGAAGTAACGCCGACTCTGCCCGGCGCGTAAAATTGGTGAACGGTCCAGATGACGGCGGTAAGCGTGATCACCTCGGTCACACTGAGATGCACTGGAGGATCAGGACATTAATCCTTCCAGACCGCGAATCAAAAATTGAGGAAGAACATCAGCAGGCGTTAGGGCAGCCAGTCAGCGACGACTCCGCCGATGAGACCGAAGAGTAGGGCCGGTATAATAGACATAATGACATACAGGGCCGGCCAGACGCCGGAATCCGTCTCCGCAACGAGATAAACGAGGAAGCCCGTAAAGGCGCGGCCTGAGCCGTCTGGCCCGAAGCCGCCGAATACCAGAACGGGCGAAAGCCCAGTTCGGGTTACGAAGGGGCGCCTCCATCATCTCGAACCGGATTCTGCGGGTTGATTTCCCGCCCCGGAGCCGGCACCGGAGCCAGATGCCGTACTGGCGGACGCGACCAGGCCCCTGATATGTCCAACGGGGAAGTACATAGCTATCGTCCTGGTTTATCCTTATAGAGAGTGAGATTCACGTGTTCCCCGACCGACAACGTATACAACCATCCGATCTGGCGTGCCAGCGATCTGGCACGCCTGAATGTGAAGTCTCTAAATGAACGATGGACCAAGTAAGACAATCAGGATCCACGCCGCAGACCGGCGGGAGGGTCCGGCGGCGAAACGCCCTGGCCCGATCCAGGATCCAGATTTGGGCGATTATCGCGATCCCACGATGGCGATCGGCCTCTGGTACGCCTACGCGCAGTTCTGGCCGAGCGAGGCCAACCGGATCGAGATCCCGCCTCCGCGATGATCAACGCCGTCCCGAAAGCGGCGAGGTGCGTCTCGGTCGAGATCAGCGGACAGGACGTCAACGGGCAGCTGACCGGCGAGTTCCGCTGGACCGGTGAGGAACTCCTCGCCGAAGGCGAGCCTCTTCCCGAGGGCGTCGATCCCAATGAGGTGGAGTCCTCGGACAGGTTCAGCTCCACTCTGCCGTTCAGATCCGATGACTAAGTTCACCCAGACGCTGCTCGCTGCTGGAGGTCGAGGTATCGGCGGACGCCGACGGCGGTTCGATCCTTCCCCAGCTCTGATCAGCTTCTTGCCGCTTGTCCTCTTCATCGCGGTCATTTTTATCGGCCTGGCGGCATGATGCGGGGCCAGCAGAACGTATTCCAGTTCGGCAGCTCGAAGGCGAAGGTGTACGACGCGGGCAACCCAGGTCACCTTCAGTGACATGGCCGGAGAGGAAGAAGCAAGCAGGAACTGTCCGAGCGTTGACCTGAAGCACCCGATGAAGTATCACCAGCTTGGTGCGAAACTCCCTCGCGGCGTCCTTCACGGGTCGGGCCTCCCGGAACCGGTAAGACGCTCCTGGGGCGCGCCGTGGTGGCGAGGCTGGCGTGCCGTTCTTCAGCGTCAGCGCGTCGGAATTCGTCGAGATGTTCGTCGGCGTCGGCGCGTCTCACGTTCGCGACCTGTTCAACAAGGCAGAGGCGACGTCGCTGGCGATCGTGTTCGTCGGCGAGCTCGACGCCGTTGGCCGGCAGCGTTTCGCTGGCCTTGGCGGATCGAACGACGAGCGGGAGCAGACCTGAACCAGCTGCTCGTCGAGATGGACGGTTTCGATGATCGTCAGGAAGTCATCGTCCTGGCCGCGACCGGGCCGTCCTGAGCGTTCTCGACCCGGCGCTGCTGTCCCGGGACACTTCGACTCGGCAGGTCACGATCGGATTGCCTGACCGAAGGGCGTGAGGAGATCTTCAAGATCCACACTCGCGGAATTCCCGTCTCGGACGACGTGAATCTCGAACGGCTGGCGGCGGGGACCCCGGTTCTCAGGCGCCGACGTGGCCAACCTCGTGAATGAAGCTGCGTTGACCGCGGCGAGGGGCACGATACAGGTTGTTACCACCATGAGCTTCCAGCAAGAAGCGCTCGACAAGATCATTCTGGGCACGGCGCGCTCGCCGCTCGTGAATGAGAAAGAGCGGTTGGTCGTCGCCTATCACGAGGCGGGTCACGCTATCGTCGGACACTACTCGGAGGGTTCCGACCCGCTTCGGAAGATCTCGATCGTCCCGCGTGGCCGGGCGCTCGGAGTCGTTATCCAGACGCCGGACGAGGACCGCTACAACTACTCCCGCACCTATCTGCTGTCGCGGATGGCGACGGCGATGGGTGGCCGTGCCGCAGAGGAGTTGATCTTCGACGAGATGACGACAGGTGCGCAGAACGACATCAAGGAAGCAACCACCTTGGCACGCCGGATGGTCGGTCTCTGGGGTATGACGAGAGGAGATCGGGCCGGTCTACCTCGGCAGTGGCGAGGAGCATGTCTTCCTCGGCCGCGAGATCGCCCGGCACGATCAGGTCGGCGAGCGCACCCAGGACCAGGCGGATGCCGTAAAGGATCTGGTGCTTGCGGCGCAGCATGAGGCGAACCGGATTCTCCTCGAACACCGCGAGGAGCTGGACTCTCGCCGAACGGCTGATGCTCGACGAAACACTCGACCAGGATCAGATCACGGAGATCCTCGGGACGCCCGGTGCCGGACGCCGTTCCTGCTGACGATGACCAGGGCTTCGATGCTGACGGGAGATAGCTACGGCTGATGTAGAGGCGCGGCTGTCTCAGGATTCGTCAGGAGAGCGGACAAGCGCGACCGGCGAGCTCATCTCATCTGGTGAGCATCTGGTTCGTCATTGTCGCGGCGTTCACTGTGACGTCGTTGATCACGGCGAACATCGTTGCGTAAGGTGTCGACATCCGCGGTATCCAGGTTCCCGCCGGAACACTGACGCTGTTTCCAGTGTCCTACATCTTTACAGTGACGTGCTGACTGAGGTCTACGGGTTCCGGCGAGCACGGCAGGTCATCTGGCTTGGATTTGCCTGTAATAACCTGCTTGCCGTCATCGCCATCTATGTCGGAGGAGCTGCTGCCTGCGGCCGCCTTCTGGCAGGACCGGGGCGTACGACGCAGTCCTGGGATTCACCTGGCGGCTGCTCGGCATCGTTCGCGGCTATCTGGTGGGTAGAGTTCGTCAACTCGTTCGAGTACTATCGCGCCTGAAAGTGCTGACGCGGGGACATGGCTCTTGGACCCGCACGATCCAGTTCGACGGTCTTCGGCCAGTTTGTCGACACCGGCGTCTTTATCGCGATTGCGTTCGGAGGCGTGATCCCGAACGATGAGTTGAGGACCACCTTTCTCTATGCCTGGCTCGTCAAAGTGGCGTATGAGACGCTTGCCACGCCCCTGACGTACGGGGTCGTGAATTTCCTCAAGAGCGTCGATTCGAGCGACGCATATGACCGGGAGACGGACTTCAGTCCGTTCGGCCTCAGGTCCTGAATATTCCAGTACCCGGGCTTCGGTAGACGCATGGTTTCCCTGAAAGTCCGGGCTAGGTTATCCTTAGCGGCCAGGCCACCAGGGCCGAAAAACGGGGTGGAACGGGACGTTGTGATAGCGGGGTGTGTGGATGACGGTGCCTAACGATCTGGCATGGCTAAAGGAAAAAGTCGCCCTCGTGTTTCCGGGGCAGGGTACCCAGCATGTCGGCATGGGACGGTATCTCTACGATCACTTTCCCTCAGCTCGATCCGTCATTGACCAGGCTGATTCCGTCCTGGGCTATTCGCTCTCGAAACTCATGTTCGAGGGGCCCGGCGACGAACTGGAAGACACGCTCAACGCCCAGCCTGCGATTCTCACTGTGAGCGTTGCGGCACTGGAAGCCCTCAAGGAACAGATGCACGCGGTTGGACAGAAGCTCCAACCGGTCTTCGTCGCCGGTCATTCGCTCGGCGAGTATTCGGCGCTCGTCGCGGCCGGGAGTCTCGAATTCAGCGATGCCTTGAACCTGGTGCGGGAGCGCGGTCGCCTGATGAAAGAGGCCGGCAATGAGTTTCCGGGCGGTATGGCCGCCGTCATCGGCCTGGAAACCGACAAGCTGGCCGAGGTCTGCGCCCAGGCGAGCGTGGAATCCGGAGGCGTCGTCGTTGTCGCCAACGATAACTGCCCCGGCCAGACGGTGATATCCGGGGAAGCCGGCGCCCTCGAACGAGCCATGGAGCTTGCTCGGGAGCGGGGCGCGCGCCGGGCGGTGAAGCTCGACATCTCAATCGCATCCCATTCACCGCTCATGAATCGCGCCGCTCACCAGCTCGGTGAAATTGTTAGCCTTATCCATTTCCGCGAGCCGGTCGTACCGATCGTCTCGAACCTGACCGGGCGCGTGAGCACCTCGGTCGATGAATTAAGACGCAATGTCGGCAACCATATGACGCGCCCGGTGATGTGGACGAATTCCGTCTGCGAGATGATCGACAGTGGCGCGACAACGTTTGTGGAAGTCGGCCCGGGCAACGTCCTGGGCGGGCTGATACGCCGGGTCAAGCGGGATGTCAAAACCTTGACCCTGACCGACCTGAATCTGGGTGGGAACTAGGTCGGGATCGACGATCACCGGCGTTCTGGGGGAGTAGGAGATTCATGAGCGAGAACAAGCGCATCGTCATTACCGGCATTGGCGCTGTCACGCCAATCGGCAACGATCCGGAATCGTTCTGGGCGAATCTCGTCGCCGGGAAGTCTGGTGCAGCGCCGATCACGTCGTTCGATACCAGCGATCTGCCGGTGACGTTTGCCTGTGAAGTCAAGGATTTCGATCCGAGCACCTATATCGACTCGAAGGCTGTGCGCCGGATGGACCGCTTTTCGCAGTTCGCCGTGGTTGCATCGGGCCAGGCGCTTGATAATGCCGGGATCAAGATCGACGAGGAGCTGGCCGAACGGACCGCGATCGTCATGAATACCGGCGGCGGCGGAGTCCCCACGATGGTCAACGAAGTCCGGGCCTATGACAACAAGGGGCCGCGCAGGGTCAGCCCCTTCTTCATCCCCGTCTTTGCGCCGAACATGGCGGCCGCACAGGTCTCGCTGACCTTCGGGATCACCGGACCGGTTATGGCGTCCGTGGCTGCCTGCGCCGCCGGCGCGCAGGCGCTCGTCGACGGCTATCACACGCTCCAGCGCGGGGATGCGGACATCGTCATCGCCGGTGGAACCGAGGCGGCGCTGACCCAGGTCTCTGTCGCCGCGTTCGCGAACATGCAGGCGTTGTCGCGACGGAACGACTGTCCGGAAAAGGCGAGCCGGCCGTTTGATGCCGATCGTGACGGGTTCGTCTTCGCCGAGGGTTGCGGCGCGTTGATTCTCGAACGTGAAGAAGACGCGAGGGCGCGCGGCGCGACGATCCTCTGCGAGCTTGCCGGAGGGGCGTTGACGGCCGACGCATTCCACATTACGGCTCCCGAGCCGGAGGGCCGGAGCGTCACGCGGGCCATTCGCATGGCGCTCGAGAAGTCCGATATGAGCGCCACCGACGTTGACAGTGTCTACGCTCATGCAACGAGCACGCCGATTGGTGATATCGCCGAAACGAAGGCGATCAAGCAGGCGCTGGGCGACCATGCTTACAAGATCGGCGTCTGCTCTCCGAAGAGCCAGCTCGGTCATCTTGTCGGCGCGGCCGGGGCGGTCAGCGCTGTTGCGGCGGTATTGTCGCTTCGCGATCAGGTCATGGCTCCGACGATCAATCTCGAAACGCCGGACCCCGAGTGCGATCTGGACTACATTCCGAACAAGGCTCGCGAGATGAAGCTGGACGCGATTCTCTCGAACTCCTTCGGATTCGGCGGCCAGAACGTCGTCTGCGCCTTCAAGCGGATGTAGTCCGAACGCGACCGTCTGACACCTTCATGTCCTCGACAGTCCATTGAATCCGCGATACTTCGCGTGGTTTTGCTGGTCGCACGCAAAGTCGACCGGGATCTGTTGGGGAAGAGCGCCCGGTTCCCGGGCCGATGTCCCGCAACTTGCCAGGGTAATGGAGGCTAATCGTCGACGATCGGCAGATCGACGACCGAGAACCAGAAGTTGTCGAAGCTCTGAATCGCGTCGCTAAATCGCTGGATGTCGACCGGCTTGGTCATGTAGGAACTGGCATGCAGCCGGTAGCTCTTGACGATGTCTTCCTGATCGGAAGAGGTCGTCAGGATGATCACCGGAATGATCTCGAGCGATGGGTCCCGGTTCATTTCTTCCAGTACCTCGAACCCGCTCTTTTTCGGCAGATTGAGATCCAGGACGACGATATCGGGGCGGGGCGCGTCGGCGAACTCTCCTCGACGGTAGAGGAAGTCGAGCGCGTCCTCGCCATTCCGGACGGTATGCACGACCGGTTCGGCAGTGCACTGTTCGATTGCTTCCGTCGTCAGGAATGCATCAGATGGACTATCCTCGACCAGAAGTACGATTTTACTGCGCTGTTCTGTCGTCACGGTGTGAGCCGTTCCCTCCTGGAATTGGCAGCGTGAAAAAGAAGGTGGACCCTTCTCCTTCGGTCGACTCCACCCAGAGACGCCCCTGATGCTGCTCGACAATGCGTTTGACAATCGCAAGACCGATACCCGTTCCAGTGTACTGGTCGCGGGCGTGGAGCCGCCTGAAGATGTCAAAAATCTGGGCATGGTAGACGGGATCGATCCCGATACCGTTGTCCTTGATCGAGAACAACCAGTCGGAGCCGGAGGCGCGGACGCTGATGCGGATGCGTGGTGGGTCCTGTCCGCGGTATTTCAAGGCGTTGCCGATCAGGTTCTGGAAAATCTGATGGAGCTGAGTGTCATTTCCGCGCACGACGGGCAGATCCGAGACGGTAATCACAGCGTCGTTCTCGTCAATGGCGACGGTCAGATCCTGAAGGACGTCCCGGACAACCTGATCGAGATCTACGAGGGTATGCTCGACCGTTGCCGTGCTGATGCGGGAGTATCGCAACAGATCGGTAATCAGCGCTTCCATCCGCTCGACGCCGTCTGCGATGAAGAAGAACAACTGGGCCGCATCCTCTTCGAACTGGTCGCCATATTGGTCCCGCAGGAGAGCGGTGCAGCGGCCGATAGCACGCAGTGGCTCCTGAAGGTCGTGCGAGGCCACCGATGCGAAGCGTTCGAGATCGCGGTTCGAGCGTTCGAGTTCCGCGGACTTGAGCTCGAGGGCCTCTTTTGCTCGTTCCCGTTCTATGAGCCAGCCAAGCTGCGGGGCGATCCGGGTCAATGTTTCGAGCAACGTGGGGTCAACGTCCCGGTCTTCGGTCGAATAGAACTCGATCACGCCGACGACGTCGTTGTGAATGATCATCGGGACAAACAGTCCGGTGCGGAGCCCATCGTCGATGGCAGCCGCGATACGAAGCGAATCGGCCGAGTGAGGCAGGTCGCGATCCAGCGTCGCGACGCTGCTGGAAAGGACTCTACCGACATGTCCAGCGCCGGGCGCAAAGGTCGTCGCTTTGGTCAGTTCGCTGAAATTCGGAAGCATGCCCGGTTCAGCAAGATACCAGATGCCGGTCGGAACGATCCGAGCGGATTGTTCGTGCACGAGGAGGACGTGGGCAGCCTGGAATCCGAGCTGGATGGCCAGTTCTTCGACGATGCGTTCCAGCGCTTCCTCGAGTGATGCTTTCGCTTCATTCGCAATGACGGCGACATCTTCGAGCAGCTTGTGCTCGGTGACATCCTGCATCATCGAGATGAAATAGCGGATCTCGCCCTGTTCGTCATGGACGGCTGAGACAGTGACCTGGGCCCAGACGAGATGTCCGTCCCGGTGTTCGAACCGGCGGACGGACTGGAAGTGGTTTCGCGTGCCGGCGACGAGATCGGCGAACGGATCGCCGTGGGAGGTGGCCGGCGCCAGCCCGCTCGGTTCGTGGACGAGATCGAGGACGTTTTTGCCCCGCAATTCGTCCGCGTCGTAGTCGAGCATCCGCTGCACCGCGGGATTCGCTTCGATGATCTTGCCGTCGAGATCGAAGAAGATGATCCCGCTTGCGCCGGAGTTGAAGATCGCATTCAGTCCGCCCTGGCTGACGTTGAGCATCTGTGCCAGATCTGGTTCGTCGTACTGACGGCTCGAATGTGGCACAAGGAGCACATAGGCGTGAACCTGCGAGTGACTGGAGCGTTCCGGCAGGATCGTCACATCGGTCTGACTCCTGGCTCCTCCCTGAAGCTGGATGGCGCACCGGAATCGGACCGGCTCGTCGGCGCTTTCGGCGTTGGATGCCTGCTCGAACTTCCGGGCGAATTCTGGACCGAGCAGTGAAGTGAGCGGGGTGTCTGACAGGGATTCCATCGACTGGCCGGCGACTTTCAGCCCCGCGTCGTTCGCGGCGACGATCAGGCCGGATTCGTCCAATGCGAAGATCGGATCGGGGAAATCGTGGATGAGAAACGAAAGAACTGACGCCGTATCCCATGAGTTCTGACCGGTGCTCGTGCTCGATCTAGACATGGCCAGAGTATAGTAGTTCCAATCGTGGAAAGAGACGAGCGATCGATCGCGTGTTGAGATTGAACCATGAAGGATGTACTAGGCATGGAACCTGTGAGCTTTACCGCCGAAGAAATCGCTTACCTCGAAGAACAGCGCCTTGCCCGGATCGCCACCGTCGGAAGCGATGACGCCCAGCCGGATGTCGCCGTTGTCGGCTATGAATATGATGATGGACAGATTCACATCGCGGGATTCAACCTGCAGAAGACGATCAAGTACCACCATGTGAGAACGAATCCTCTTGTGGCGGTTGTGATCGACGATATCGAGTCGACCAATCCCTGGCGTCCGCGCGGTATCAAAGTTTATGGGCGGGCAGTGACCATGCTCCATGGCGGCCGCGAGGTCATCACGGTGACGCCGATCAAGAAGTGGTCCTGGGGAATCGACAAGCCGGCGTTCGCTGACGGCTCCTTCAAGCTCCAGGTATCCGGCTAGAGCGATCCCTGCGCCGTCCAGCGGCGAGAGAGATCCACGCCGAATCAGCAGCCGGGCATTTCTACTAACCTTCGGCACGTTGATCGGATGCTCCTACCGGCATGATCCCCAGAGCCCCCGGTTCGCTTCTATAGCGTCGCTCTCGGCGGCAAACAGCTCGTCCTGATGGCGAACGTTGGGCGGGTAGGAACCGGCTTCGGCATATCCCTGTTCGACGAGATAGCGATTTACCATCGTCATCGAGCCATCCTCGGCCGGTACGTAGACGTATCGCAGAAGGCGTCCGTAGCGATCCCGGTCCTCGGCATCGGCTTCGAGAAAGACCGGGCCGTCATCGACGATCCGGGCGTTCGCATCGCTGGACTCGCGGCCGAAGCACTCGACCGGCTGGTCGGGCGTTACCGATTCAGGCGCGTCGATTCCGATGTATCGTAGTCGCTCCTCTTTGCCGTCGACCCGGACGATGATCGTGTCGCCATCGACGGTCCGGACGACCTGCGCTTCTTTGAATGCGTCGTCCGAGTCCGTCGACTGAAGGCTTGTTTCCCGCTCGACATCGCAGCTGATCGCGACGACTGCCAGAAGCAGCGTCCCGACAGCGCGAGCTAGCTTGGCCGGCAAGCTTCCAGAAGCTCCAGGATGCTCTCGGCGGATTCGTCGGCAGTGATCGCCCGGATAATCGCGTAGTCGAGCACTTCTTCCTCGCGCTTGATGCCTGGCCGTAGCTCCGCCGCCGTCGTGCCGGTTACGACCGTATCGTGGGCGCGCTTTCCGTGGCTGCGGAACAGCCTCTGGAACGAGCCTGCCTGGTCGTAGCGGTCAGCGACCTCATTCATGGCGTCCTCTGCCTGCGGCAGCAGCGCACAGCGAATGTAGGAGTAGACTGGTGGCGGTTCCCGGTTCGCTCTTGCCGCTCCTTCGGCCAGGAGCTCGCGCGATTCTTCGACAGCTTCCCGGAACCACCAGGTGAAGCTGACTCCATCGCCGATCTCGCCCGCCAGGCGGGTCATGTTCGGTCCGACAGCTCCGACGATGACTCTCGCGTCCAATTCAGAGTGGATCTGTGCGACGGCGTTCCGCATCGTGTCGAGGGCGCCCGACGAACCTCCGCCCCAACCGATCCCCATCCAGAATCGTTCCTCCGGGATTCCAAGCTCGCGGACATCCTGAATGAGAAGTTCGAGCGGGCGCCGGTTGAACGGGAGGACTCCCGTCCCGATGGGCAGCGAGGTCGCTTCCGCGGCGGCAGCAACCGCCTCCATCGAGCCTCGCGGCGGCGAGCCATTGAGCCAGAACGAATCGTATCCGGCGGCCTCAGCCGCTCTGGCGACCCTCCGTACTGTCTCGAGCGGAACGGTCGCGTCGATCCCGAATCCTCGATGGGTCATGCGCCTGGCGCCCCTGGCTTACAGGCATCGAGCAACTCCAGGATCGTTCCCGCCTCATCGTTCGGCGTGATCGCCCGGACGACTGACTCGTCGAGGATCGCCTCGAATTCGCGAATGCCTGCCTGGAGCACGGGCGGGTTCTTGCCCCGCAACACGGTGAGGTGCGCATCGACGCCCTGGCGCTCGAAGTGGGCGGCGTAGGCGGGAACCGACGCGTACCGGTTGGCCTGGACCATGATCTCGTCTTCGGCTTCAGGCAGGAGTCCGGCACGGACGTAGGACATGATCAGCGGGGCGTCGCGGCCGGCTTCGCGAGCCGCGTCTTCAACTCGCTCTCTCGAGGTTGCGGCAAATGCGGGAGTAATCCAGTTCAGCAAGACCCCATCGGCCAGCTCTCCGCTGAGATCCACCATGCGCGGACCGAGAGCGGCAAGAACGACCGCGCACTCCAGCTGGTCGTGCAGGGTGTCGATCGCTTCCCGGGCGTTGGCGAGGGCGCCTTTCGGGCCCGGGGAACCGATGCCAAGCCAGAGTCGATCCTGGGGCAGGTCGTACTTCTTGACGTCTTCGGCGATCGAAGCCGCCGGCCTGCGGCCAATCGGAATGACTCCGACACCGAGCATGATGTTGTTGGTAACAGAAGCCGCTTCTTGCAGGCATTCCAGTCCGTCTGCTCCCGGTGTGTCGTTCACCCAGAACGAGCTGTAGCCTGCATCTTCGGCGGCCTTCGCGACCGCTTTGACTGTTTCGTTGTCGACCGCCGCCGCGATCCCAAATCCGCGTCCCATGAACTCTCCCTGTTGTCGTGCGCATTGTCTATCTCAGAGAAGCATACCCCCACGGTCAGACGCGTGGACGGCGAAATCCCCCGGGTTGCGTCGCTTTTCATTCGAATGGTGTGGTCAGAGAGTAGAGCCGGACACTTCATCAAGCAGCTGTCACCGATCCCGCATAGCCTGGCCGGATCGACCCGTCAGGGATCAACTTTCGTGGTTGTAGACGACGAGAAGCTCGGCCCCTATCCGGCTGGCGACGAATGAGGGGTCTGCCGAGATCTCTTCGAGCAGTCCTTCGAATTCCGGCGACGGGCCGACAACGAGCAGTCCTCTCGGTCTGAGCGTTCGGCGGATGTCGTACCAGAGGCGCAGCGGATCGTCGCAGGCGTTGAGCACGACGATGTCCCAGTAGTTGTCCTCGTATTCCGCGAGGGTCGTGTTAGCTCCCTCGTGGCGAACCTCAACGTAACCCTCTAGCCCAGCCCGGTCGACGCTACTGCGGGCCGCCGCTGCCTGGGTTTCGTCGCTTTCGACGGTCAGGACGCTGCCGTCCGACTCGGAAATAGCGTCAGTCAACCAGATCGTCGTGTAGCCGTCGACCGTGCCGATCGCCAGGGCGCGTTGCGCTCCGGACGACCTCGCGAGGATCCAGGCCATGCGACCGTAGTTCTCTCGGGTCTTCTCAGGATCGAGCTCGGCGAGCACGGCGATCGTCTTGTCATTCATTGGTAGGTTCTCCCTTCAGGTAGCTGTTGAGACGGTTTCGGGAGGCTGGTGTGGCAAGCAGGCCCAGCTTCGTGCGACGCCAGAGGATGTCCTCGGCAGTCCGGGCCCGCTCAGCGCGACACAGGTAATCTACCTCTCGCGCGTAGAGACCAGGCGACAACTCCGGTCCCAGATCGTCGACCGATGCGGAATTTCCCAGGACGCTGTGAACGAGCGTGCCGTAGCGACGCGCGTACGATCCGGCGAGGTCCGGTGGCATCCAGTCATAGACCTGGGTCAACATGCGGCTGAATCTATCGAGCCCCGGCGGATGAAGATTCCCGCCCGGCAATGTCGCATCGGCGGTCCAGGCTGGCCCGATGTGAGAGAAGTTGGGCGCGATTTGGTCCAGAACATCCTCCGCCAGGAGGCGGTAGCCGGTGAGCTTGCCTCCCCAGATCGTGAGTGCCCGGGCTCGTGGACCCGATCCTCCGGCATGCTTCTCCAGTACATAATCCCGGCTAACCGAGGATGCGGAGGACGATCCGTCATCGTAGAGCGGCCGGACCCCGCTGAACGACCAGACGACGTCAGCGGCGGACACGTCGACTGTGAAATGCTGGTTGACGACCTGGCAGAGGTAGTCGATCTCGTCGGCGTCGATGCTCACATCGGATGGGTCGCCGTCGAACGGGATGTCCGTCGTGCCGATCAACGTGAACCGTTGCTCGAAGGGCAGGACGAAGACGATCCGGCGATCGTCATTCTGGAGGATGTAAGCGCGGCCATCTTCGAAGAGCTTCGGGACAACGATGTGGCTTCCCTTGACCAGTCGCGAGCGATAGGAGGTGTCGACCTGCAGAATCTCACGGGCGACGCTCTCTGCCCAGGGACCAGCCGCGTTCACCACGAATCGTGCTCGAATGCTATTCGTCTTACCGTTCTCCATGTCCGACAGCTCGATCTCCCAGACGTCGCCGTTCCAACGTGCGCCGGTACATGCGGTCCGCGGGCGGATTTTCGCGCCGCGATTCTCTGCGTCGATGGCCGAGAGAACGACGAGCCGGGCGTCATCGACCCAGCAGTCGGAATATTCGAATCCGCGTTCGAACGACGGCTTCAGCAGCGTTGCACTGTCGCCGTTGTGGAAATCGAGACGGTGAGAGCCCGGCAGGACGTCGCGTTTGGCGAGCCGGTCGTAGAGCCACATCCCGATGCGGATCATCCAGAACGGACGAATCGACGGGTTGTGCGGGAGAACGAAGCGAAGCGGCTGAACGATGTGCGGCGCGGCGTTCAGGAGCACTTCCCGTTCGGACAGCGCGTGGCGGACCATGCGGAACTGATACTGCTCCAGGTAGCGCAGTCCGCCATGCAGGAGCTTGCTCGACACCGAAGACGTCGCGCCTCCGAGGTCTCCGCGCTCGCAGAGCAAGACCGACAGCCCGCGACCGGCGGCATCGCGCGCGACACCGACGCCGTTGATACCTCCACCGATAACGAGCAGGTCATAGGGTTCGTCTGTCGCTGGCGCATTTGTCGGTTCGTCGCCGGTCAACGCCACCTCCGATCCTTCCCATCCAGTATGGTACGCAGAAGACAATGAAGCCAGACAATCCGGAGGCCATCAATGACCGCGAATATTCTCGTCATAGACCAGGGCACGACCAGTACCCGGGGAATCGTATTCGGAAGCGCCGGGAGAGTCGTTGCCGAAGCGCGGCGGTCGCTGCGGCAGAGCTATCCGTCGCCCGGTCTGGTGGAGCAGGATCCTGACGACATCTGGTCGGGGGTGTCCTCGGTCATCCGGGAAGTGAGCGTCGGGCATACGATCTCGGCGATCGGGATCGCTAATCAGCGCGAGACGACGATCCTCTGGGATCGGCAGACCGGCAGGCCCGTTCACAACGCGATTGTCTGGCAGGACCGCAGGACGGCAGATCTCTGCCGCCAGGTTGTCGAGCGCGGGCATGGAACCATGATCCAGGAACGGACCGGTCTCGTTGTCGACCCGTATTTCTCGGCGAGCAAGATCGCCTGGTTGCTGGACAATGTGCAGGGGCTCCGGGATCGCGCGATGAGAGGCGAGATCCTGTTCGGAACGGTTGACAGCTATCTGGTCTGGCGCTTGACCGGCGGGGCCGCCCACCTGACCGACGCGACCAACGCCTCGCGGACGATGCTCTACGATATCCACCGGAACATTTGGGACCAGGAGTTGCTCGATATCTGGCGCATTCCCATGGGGATGATGCCGGAGGTGCGCGATTCCGCCGGGGATTTCGGCCGGGTACGCGGCGACATTCTCCCGGACTCGCCGGTGATTTCCGGGGCTGCCGGGGACCAGCACGCCGCGACGGTCGGCCAGGCATGCTTCGAGCCGGGCACGATCAAGTCGACCTACGGAACCGGCGCGTTCCTGCTCCTCAACACCGGCTCCACTGCCGTGCGGTCCGAAAACCAGCTCATCACGACGATCGCGTATCAGCTCGAGGGCAAGCCGACCTATGCTCTCGAAGGCAGCATCTTCAATGCCGGCACGACGGTGCAGTGGCTGCGCGACGAGCTGGAGATCATCAAGAACTCGTCGGATATCGAATGGTTGGCGATGCAAGCGTCCGGCGACGGCGAGCTCGTCATCGTCCCGGCGTTCACCGGATTGGGTGCGCCGCACTGGCGGACGGACTCGCTGGCGGCGATGTTCGGCTTGACGCGGGATACCGGACGGGCTGAACTGGCCCGCGGCGCGCTCGAAGCGGTCGTGTTCCAGACATTCGACCTGCTCAAAGCGATGCATGCCGACGGCGCGCCGGACACGACGGAACTGCGGGTTGATGGCGGCATGGTCGGCAATAATCTGTTCTCGCAGATGCTTGCCGACATTTGCGACGTCGATGTCGTCCGGCCACGAAACATCGAGACAACCGCCCTCGGTGCGGCGTTCCTGGCCGCGATTGGAGCCGGGCACTATCGCAATCTGGACGAAGTCAAAGATTACTGGAGGTCGGACCGCATCTTCTCTCCGACGATGGCGGGCGATCTTCGCGATCGGAAGATCGCCCGCTGGAATGATGCCGTGCGAAAGCTCCTCGCCTGACCTCTACGGGAGGATCGCCTCCGGCGTCCACTCGAAATCCTCGTCGAGCGGGTAGACCGGGCGGCGGAGGTTCTGATAGTCGAGCGACTTCAGCTTCGGCGTGCTGATGCCGGGAGCATCGATCTCGATGACCTTCGTCGCGATCGGCTCGAACGCGGCCCGGAAGTGGGCGGCGCTCTTGAGGACGAGGATGCGTCGCTCTGTCGGCTCGATTCCAAACGCCCGGAAGAAGTTCAGGTCGTTCGGATGGCCTCGCAAGTCGGTGAGCTGTAGCTCGATGCCTCCCGGGCCGTTGATTTCCAGCACGACCGTCCGACCCCGGCTGGACCGCGTGCCGCGCCCCATGACGCCGCCCATTTCGAAGCTGCCTTCGTGGATCAGCCGGACCATGCCGGTGACTTCTACCGGATCGCCGTGGAAGTCGTCGTGCTTGCCGCCGACCGTGAGCGTGACCGTTGCGCCGACGCCTGCCTCGATGCAGGCGTCGACGGCTTCGCGATCCATGATCTGCGCGATGGCCGCCGACTTCGCGTCCGCTTCGAGGAGTCCGGCAAGCGCGGCGGTCCCATCGCCGGCGGTACCGCTTGCCCCGGAGTCGGAGATGTCGGCCAGGACGTACGTGCTGCCCGGCTCGCCGGCCATTGCTTCGGCGATCGCATCAGGAATCGGCGTCGGGATGATTTCGAAGTCGTCGCGGAGATCCCAGCAGATCTGGGCCAGCTCCTCGGCGTACTGCTTCGCTTTTTCGGGATTGTCGTTCGTGACGATGATCGTCGCGACACTGGTGTAGGGCACGTCGGAGAAGGGAAAACCTCCGAGAACTGTCGCAGCGACGACGTCGTCTTCTTCTTCCATCTCCCGCGCCCGATCGATCGCCGTCTTGAGCGGTGATTGCCAGGTCGTGACCATCGATTGGTTGGGAGCGATCAGCGGCACTTTGACATAGGCCATCGAGGGTTTGATGTTGCCCTTGATCGTGTCGATCAGAATCTGCATCGCCCGGGCGCCGGTTTCCGGGGTGTCGATGTGCGGGTAGTGCTTGTAGCCGACGAACGCGTCGCACTCCTCCATCATCTCCTCGGAGAGATTGGTGTGAAGATCGAGCGGCGCGACGATGGGGATGTCCGGCCCGACGACTTCGCGGATCGCCGTCAGGAGCGGTCCTTCACCGTCGTCATTGTGCTCGAGCGCCATCGCCCCATGGATCCCGAGCAGAACGCCATCGATGCCGCCCGGTTCCTGCATCGCGGCGCGGACGCCTTCGACGATCTCGTCCCGCATCGTCTCGAATGCCTCGCGGGATACCCGACCTCCGGGGACCGCGCGCCCGAACGTTGTCGGGATGAGCTCGATGTCGTTCTTCTTCGCCTCCGAGACGATCCCTCCATAGATCGTTCCGGTGCCGTCGAGATCGAGAATCTCCTGACCGCGGTCAATCCGGCTCGAGCCCTTCTCGAAATCGGTCAGACTCGTCGGCTCCCATTGGAAGGTATTCGTTTCCTGAGAGATGCCGCCGGTCACGATGCGGATCGCCATGTTCGTCACTCCTTGGTATCGCTACGGATGTGGTCGAGACAGTATCGAATACTAGCCCGGCACTGGCAAGACATAGCCGATACAGCCGGTCGCTGATTGTCGACCTGTAAGATCATCTAGGTGACAACCGCGACCGAGGAAAGCGACGTCGATGCCAACTGATGCCGGTGAATGGGCGGAAACGTTCGCTCGAGAATTCCAGTCGACGGATGATCTTGGCGCGCAGTTGCTCCAGCTCGCCATCATCGTCGCCGCCATCTGGCTCCTACGCTGGCTGATTCTCCGGCTGATACTTCAACGCACTCACGATTCATCGACGACATACTGGGTGACGAAGATCTCCAGCTACGTCGCCTCGGCCCTGTCGCTGGCCGTCGCCAGCCAGATCTGGCTCGGGCAGTCCGGTTCCCTTCTGACGTTCTTTGGCCTCATCACGGCCGGTCTCGCGATCGCGTTACGAGATCCGGTGACGAACATGTTCGCCTGGCTCTTCATCGTCTGGCGGCGTCCGTTCGAGCTTGGCGACCGGATCCAGATCGGAGAATCGGTCGGTGACGTCATCGATATCCGTATCTTTCAGACCTCGCTGCTGGAGATCGGAAACTGGGTGGCGGCGGACCAGCCGTCCGGGAGGATCATTCATATCCCGAACAGCGTCGTCTTCAACCAGATGCAGTTCAACTACAGCCTGGGTATCCCGTTCATCTGGGATGAGATACCGGTTCTGGTGACGTTCGAAAGCGACTGGCAGAAGGCGAAGCGCATCCTGATCAACATCGTCGAACATGCCGTTCCGATTCACGACCGTCCATCGCCCGAGGATCTCCGGCGGATGAGCCGGACATTCCGGCTCAGCACGCTGAACACCCAGCCTGCGGTTTATACCAGTGTTCTCGATAGCGGAGTGCTGCTCACGATGCGGTACACCGTCCCTCCATCACAGCGCCGGGGGCTGGCAGAGCGGATCTGGGAGTCGGTGCTTCGAGATTTCGCGGACCATCCGGACATCGATTTCGCCTACCCAACCACCCGCTTCTACAACAACCGCCTGGAAGGCCCGATGGCCAATCTCGATCGAACGGAGTAACGTCGGAAAGCGTCCATTCTCGGCTCAATGAAAACGCGCCGGCAATGCTCTTCCCTGAGACAGGCATCAATCCTTCCAAGGAAACTGCGACTCGCGAGTCGCAGCGCCGGAATTGGTGAGACGATAATCGATCCGTGACGGCGACCAAACGCGAGCGTTGGTATGGATTGCCCTCAATCGCGGCAGGTAGCGATGGGGCAGATTTTGGATTCCGAGATCTACCCGGCAACCAGGCCGTGAAGTCGTGTCAAATGTTGAATGGAACGTCGCGGGCGGTTGCGAGGTCGCGGAGGGTCTCGTAGACCTCCGAGTCGAGATCTATGCCGTTGGACAGGCGCTCGACCGCTCGCCGGTGCTCGATCTCTCCCGGCAGAAGTATCTCGTTGAATCCATCGGCGAGATCCGATGCCTTGAGTTCAGCGCAGTAGGAATCCATACGGCGGATGAAGTCGTCATAGGCGAGGAACCGCTCGATATCGATCGCGATCAGCATGTGGCCGACATCGTGGTTGTCGGCCTGGCTGTACAGCGCGCCGCCGAAGGCAGCTCCGGTCAGGACGCCGCAAAGGACGTCGGTGAAGATCGAGAGCCCTGTTCCCTTGAACATCCCCATCGGTACCAGCGGACCGTCCATTGCCGATGCCGGGTCGGTCGTCTCGTTGCCGCGGCTGTCGAACGCCCAGTTCGTCGGGACCGGCAGGCCCTGGCGCTGGCGCCAGCGGACCATGCCCTTGCCGGACATCGAGAGCGCCATGTCGAGCACGAGCGGAAATCCCAGTCCGGTCGGTGCGCCCATCCCCCACGGGTTCGTGCCGATGATCGGGGTCGTGCCTCCCCAGGGAGCCATCTCCGGTCCCGCGTTCGTGAGACATATCCCAATCATCCGTTGATCGGTAGCGCGCATGACGTGGTAGGCGGTGATGCCCAGATGGTTCGAATGGCGGACACCGACCATACCGATGCCTGAAAGCCGCGCTTTTTCGATCGCGAGATCCATCGACCTGCGGGCGACGACCTGGCCGAAGCCTTTGTGGCCGTCTACAAGCGCCAGGGCGGGCGTGTCGACCAGAATCTCGTATCTCGACGGAGAGACGATTCCTCCGATGCCGAGCATTTCGCAGTAGCGAGCGATGCCCTCATGCCCTGGCCTTGCCCCGGGTGGCCGCGCAACTCGCCCTGTAGGCGCGCATCAGCCTGTATCGCCGCGTCCGCCGGATCTGCGCCGTAGGCGATCAGAATCGACTCGGCCTGCTCCCGCAAACTTGCCGCTGGAACGCTCACTGTCGGAATGGAGTGACTCACCCGCGACCTCTGTCTCGAACCATGAAAAAACGAGGGAGGCGCGTCTTAGCGCCACCCTCGTACTGTAACCGAAAATGCCCGGACTACTTGGCAGCCATCTGGTTGATGCCCTTGCTGAAGAAGCCGCCGGCCGCGAGATCGGTCAACTTGTGATCGGCCGACCCTTCGTCGTCGAGGGTGTTCTGGAGGATGTCGACGACCTTGTCATAGCCGAGGACGTCTGCATAGGTGCGGACCGTTCCGTAGCCGGCCATTTCATAGTGCTCCATCCGCTGGACGGCGGTAATAAGTGCCGCGTCACGGACGGTCGGGTCGCTGTAGTCCTGAATCGCGTCCTGCGCTTCGGCCATCAGACCGCGCATCGCCTGGCAGGTTTCTGCCTCGGCCGGAACGCCGATCTCATCGAAGACAGTCTTGAGACGCTCGACATGGCGGTGAGTCTTACCAATATGCTCGTCGAGCGCTTCCCGAAGGTCTTCGTTCGTCGCTGCTGCGGCGATCTTCGGCCACATCTGGATCGACTGGGTCTCGGCCCAGTAGAGATCCTTCAACTGGTCGATGAAGAGATCTCTTAGCGATTCCTGTTGGCTCATGTCTAACCCTGCTTTCGTTTCATGTCGTTGATGTCTTCCGTAAACGCTGGAATGTGATGGTCGCGGATCATTCGATCTCTTACGATCATCAGTTCCAAGTATCGGAGACAACGGACCCCTGCCGCGATAGATCGCGGGCTACTTGGAGGCATGACGCAGGTTAGGATCGGCGCTTAAAGGTCCGGCGCTTCGATCGTGACCGGCTCCCCATGATCGGAGAAGGAGATGATCCAGGTCGTTGGATCGTCCTCGACATCGTCCGGCTCTGCCAGGCTGATCTCGATGATGTCATTGGTTTCCGTGTCGACGAGGAGCTTGATGCGGATCTCATCGCCGGCCAGGGATCCCGCAACAAGCTGGGAGATATCCTCCTGGGCAACAACTCCGGAAATCTCTACGACCTCGGTTCCGTCCACGGTAGATTCGTCGCCGATCTCGACGTCGTCCAGATTCTCGAGGACGCCGCCGACACCCCGGTCGTCGTCGAAGATCAATGCTGGATTGAAGTCGAAGTTCGAGGGCGCGCGCTCCCAGTCGCCGTTCAGGAAATTCGTCGTATAGGCGTCGTCGCCGATGACAACCAGACCGACGTCAAATGACGCGAATCCGATCTGGACCGACGCTTCCGCCTGTGCCCGGTCTGGTCGCTTGAGATCGCCTTCGACGGACTTCAGCTCGATCGTTTCGTTCCCGTCGAGGTAGGTATTGCCGTCGATATCGAGATCGAAGTGAACCGTGTCTGTCTCCGACCATCGGTTGGCCACGTCGTCAAGCAGCTCGTCTTCCGGCGATTCGGCGCTGATCGATGGGTCGTAGTCGCCGCGCGGTGGATCCACGAAGTAGCGGTGCCGGAAATTCGGGTGATCTGCCTGCCGGGCTGAAGATGGCTCGGTCGTCGGCGTCGCGGTCGGCGCATCGTCGCCGCCGGTGTCGGTGCTGAACGCATCGGTAACGGCGCAACCGGAGATGAGACCGCCGAAGACCAGAGTAATAATGGCAACTGAAATGTATGATCGAAGATGACGAAAAGTCATGCGGTTAAAAATGTTGATACTGGTCAAAACGGGATCGCTCCATCCTGGCACATTTCCTGACAAACAGGCGCACATCAGGGATATCAGACAAGGCTATCGAGTCTCGAATCTCTATGGTTGGACGACATCGCTAATCTTGCCATCCGCAGCATGAATCACCACGTTGCTGTTCTGGTTACGGGCGATGTCACGGGCGCGGTCGAGCGCCTCTTCCTTGATGCGGAAGACCTTCGTGGCCTGTTGGGATTCCTCGGCCTGGACGGCCCAGCCACGATCGTGGGGCAGGACGTGCTGATCCTTGCCGGTGGGCTTTTCATCCGTCCAGATCTCGATGTTTCGGTTTCTCGCCCACTCCTTAGCCTGAGCAGTGGCAATCCGGATTGCACGTGGCTCCTCGTACTGATCGAGGAGTTCGTTCGCGATATCGATCGCCTTTTCGCGCACGTCGGATCGCATGTTCTTGAATGTCGCTGGATAGTCGATTCTGGTCCATGGCATGCTGATTGCCTCTCGTTCATTAGAAGTACGGCGATGCCGCCCGTACACCTTTACTTTCCGATGGTGGCCGAAAACTAACAATGTAACCGGGCCTATCCCCGCGTTACGGATTTCCGCACAAACTGCGCTAAATGACTCGAATCACGGGCAAATGCCCGGATCGTATGCTCGAGCAAGCGTATGCTTGACGAAACTGCCAGCAACGGTCGGGAGCCAGCAATGAACCAAACCAGCAGCTCGGACTCAGCCCAGCAACTGGATGAAGCTACCGGGGAACCGAAAACCGGGATCGTCGCGATGGCCAAGGAACTCGTCGGCGAGATCACTGAGGATGATGTGCCGGGGCTTTCTGCGGAGGTTGCTTATCACGCTATCTTCTCGATACCGGCGTTGTTCGTCGTGCTGCTGACACTTGCGGCAATCATCGACAATGTGGCGAACGTCGCGCTTGCTAGCCGTCTTCAGGAAATGATCACGCAGAATGCGCCCGAATCGACCCAGGACATTCTGGAGTCACTTGTTACGAATGCCATCGATCAGGCGGACGGCGGCACGGCGTCCATCGGTCTCGCCACGGCGCTGATCGTCGCGCTCTGGGCTGGTTCGAACGGGGTGGGCGCGTTGATCAAGGCGTTCAATCGCGCTTACGACACGGAGGAGGACCGGTCGTTTCCGAAGAAGAAAGCCTCGGCGGTTCTGTTGACGATCATGATGGGAATCGTCGTCAATCTGGCGTTCGTCCTCTGGGTCTTCGGCGGACAGATCGGTGGCTGGCTTGCCGAGGAATTCAATATGGGATCGACATTCGACTGGGTCTGGAACCTGTCGCGGATTCCGGTCGGCGTGCTGGTGATTATCTTCATGCTGTCTGTCCTCTATTACTACGGGCCAATGGCGAAACAGGAGTTTAGGTGGGTGCTCCCGGGAGCTGTATTTTCGACCGTTTCCTGGGGTGTTCTGGTACTGGGGTTTTCCATTTACCTGCGCTTTGCGAGCCCCGGAAGTGCGTACGGAGCGTTGAGCGGATTGATCGTCTTTCTCTTCTTTCTTTATCTGACGTCGCTATTATTTCTTGTCGGCGCGGAGCTTAATGCCGTGCTCGCCCGCCGCCATGATGAGCGATACCAGACGGCGATCGGTGTCGAATCGCGGATGAGAGCGAGGGAGGCTGTCGTTGATCTCGACTCTACGCCTCGCCGCTCGATACCAGCCGCGAGCAGCGCCGCATCGCTCGCCGTCGGCGTCGTGGCGACTGTCGGGATTGTGCTGGCGTCGTTGCTTGGACGCCGGGGCACATGAGCGAGATTCGTGTTAGTAGTCTGATCCAGTGAAAACCAACATCCAGAGCTTTTGGGAGTCACTGAGATCCAGCTACTGGTTTATCCCATCGTTGATGGTTATCTTCGCTTTCGGTCTCTCATTCCTCACCCAGCAACTGGATGACCGATTCCAGTTTCAGATTGGCGGGGCATTCCCCGGCGTCTTCCAGGGCGGCCCGGATGGCGCACGATCGATGCTCGCAACGATTGCCGGCTCGATGATTACCGTCGCGTCGGTAACATTCTCGATAACGATCGCGGCCCTGGCCAATGCGTCGTCGCAGTTCGGTCCTCGACTGCTCAGGATCTTCATGCAGGACACCGGCAGCCAGATCGTACTCGGCACGTTTGTCGGGACGTTCATCTATTGCCTGATGGCGTTGCGGCTGGTGCCGGTCGAGGAGACGACAGACTATGTGCCGCATCTCTCGACGAGCATGGCGCTTGTCCTGGCGCTGGCAAGCATCGGGGTGCTGATCTTCTTTATTCACCATATGGCCACCATGTTGCAGGTGTCGAATGTCACGGCAAGGGTCGGCGAGGAGATGATCGAGTCGATCAATAGCCTTTTCCCCGAGGATCTGGGCTGGGGAGGGGAGTCGGACGAGCGTCCTGATGCGGTCCGGCTGAGCGAGATGTCCGGATCGGTCGTGCCGGACAGCAACCAGCGCGGCATCCTCGCGGAGCGGATCGGATACATCCGGGCGATCGACGAGGAAACGCTGATGGAGCTGGCCGTCGACCACGACGTCGTGATCCGGATCGCGCTGAGACCCGGCGTCTTCATCGTTCCCGACGCTCTTCTTGCCGTCGTCTGGCCGTCCGAGCGAGCGACGAAGGAGCTCAGTGGCGCGCTCCAGGAGGTCTTCCTTGTCGGTTCGGGCCGTACGCCGTTTCAGGATATCGAGCTGTATTTCGACGAACTGATAGAGATCGCGCTCCGGGCTCTGTCGCCAGGCATCAACGATCCCTATACCGCGTTCACCTGTATCGACTGGCTGACGGCCGGGGTGACCTCACTGGCAAATCTTCGGATGCCGTCTCGATACAGGTATGACCGGGACGGAGAGCTGCGAATCATCGCCGACAATCCTCAGATGGATGAGCTGATCGACCGTATCTTCGACCGGATTCGCAACGCCGGGGCCGGGCATCCATCGGTTCTGCGGAAATTGCTCGAAGCCGCGATTACGATCGGGCCGTTGCTGGACGAGCGCGAGGAAGTGGATGTGCTCCGGCGGCAGCTCGCGGCGCTCGACGAGGTTGTCCGCTCGGCTCCGTTCGTCGAGCACGAGCGGCGTGAGCTAACGAACCGCTATCGAGACGCGATCCACGCCCTCGGCTCTACGCGGTAGCCGTCCTCGAAGCGCTGGTCAGGCTTCCCAGGACCTCACGCGCTGAATTCCGACCCGGCGCGCCGAACACCGCTCCCCCGGGCCAGACTCCGGAACCGCCGAGATAGAGTCGTTCGACCGGCGTCTGGTAGCCGGACTGACCGGTCGCCGGGCGGAAATTGAACATCTGGTCGGGCGTGATTTCCCCGTGGAAGATGTTGCCGCCGGTGATGCCGATCTCTGATTCGATGTCGGGCGGGCCAAGCACCGAGATGTGCTCGATGACGTGCGGCAGGTTGGGAGCGTACTCGGCAAACGTATCGATAATGTTCCGACCGATCTCATCTCGCCGGCTCTCCCAATCTCCTTCGGCCAGATCGTACGGTGCATACTGAACGAACATTGAAAGGGTGTGCTTCCCCGGCGGCGCAAGACCGTCCTCGGTGGCGGATTGGATGTAGCAGTCCATGAACGGCCTGGTTGAGGGCCGACCGGCCTTGGCGTCTTCCCAGGCACGCTGGATATAGTCGATCGAGGGGCAGATCATGATCCCGCCGGTATGCTGGGGCCCGACCGTCGTGCCCGGCATCGCGGTGAAGTCCGGGAGCTCTCCGAGGCCGAGCAGAACCTTGACCACTGAGCCTTTTGTCTTGAGCCCTTCGATCTGGCGGACAAACGCGCCCGGGAGCGTCTCGCGGTCGAGCATACCCAGAAAGGTTCGGTGCGGATCGGCGGTCGAGATCACCGCCTCGGCGGCGAAGCGCCGGTCATCGAGAAGGCGAACGCCGGTCGCGATGCCGTTGGATGTCTCGATCTCGGCAACCTCCGCGTCGATGAGAATCTCGGCGCCTGCTTCCCGGGCCGATGCCGCGATGGCGTCGGCAATCGATCCCATTCCTCCACGGACATAGCCCCAGGCGCCGCGGTGTCCGTCGAGCTTGCCGAGCAGATGGTGGAACTTGACGTAGGCGGAACCGGCGGATCGTGGTCCGAGGCTACTGCCGATCACCCCGCCGGTTGCCAGCGCGCCCTTGATCTCCTCGCTTTCGAAATAGTGCTCGAGGATATCGGCGACACTGCCGAAGAGCAGCAGCCGCAAATCGTCCTGGCCGCCGGGGCGATCGAATGCGCGTTCGAGATCGCCCAGTCCCGGCGGTGGGCCCATGATGAGCGGCCAGGCGCTTTCGATGATCCGTTCCCAGTGATCCCAGTAAGGCCCCCAGGCATCGGCATCGCGCTTCGAGAATTTCAGGAGCTGCTCTCTTGTCTTCGCTCCATCGAGGAAGCTCATGAAATAGCTGCCGTCCGGCTGTGGAGAGAAGATCTGTGGATCAAATGGCCGGACATCGTAGCCGTGCTTGACCAACTCGAGTTCGCGCACCACTTCAGAGAGCAGCAGGCTACAAACGTAGGAGCAGGTTGACAGTCGGTAGCCGGGGAAGTGCTCTTCCGTGACGGTCGCGCCGCCGATGATGTGACGACGCTCGAGGACAGCGACCTTCTTGCCTGCTTTCGCCAGGTATGCGGCAGCGATCAGTCCGTTGTGACCCGCACCAATGATGATTGCATCGTACTTTTCCATCGTCTACTATGTTCCCATCGACGAGTCGAATCTCGATGCGAGATTGTAGCGGACATCTTCGTGCGCAATCCCACCCGTATGAGTGGGGCGAACGCTAGACATCAGACGCTACGTTTTGAATGAGCAGTTCGCCGGGGGATCGGGCGGACACTCGCATCCTGTATGTGATGATCGAAGAACGAATCACCTATGGAGTGATTGTTGCTGCGTCTCATTGCCGTACTACTCGGTGCTCTTATCCCGGCCGGGCTCGGTGCGATCTTCGTATGGAGCACGATGAATCTGACGTTTCGGGGCGATGCGAGCGCCGGCCGGATCGTGCTGGGTGTGGCAGTGCTCGTCGGGGTGCTTGTCCTTCTTTACGGCGCCTATCGATACATCGAGGGGTTGGAGGACATGCAGTGACGGATCGTTCGTATGGAAGGGGATGTTGGTGAGCGACGCAGGAGATAAGGAAATCGAACGCACGGGACCGGAGGAACAAACCGATATCCATGATTCCCGGGGTACATTCATCATCCTTCTCGCCTACCTCGTCGTGATTGTCGGTCTCTGGGGGACGGTCTATTTCACCTTGTTGTCACGGGGGTAGGAAACGGTGAAGATCGATTATTACGAGAAAGTGTTCCTGATCCTCGGCGTGGTCATGCTGTTCTCCGGGCTCGGTGCGATCCTGATTTCGGTCGTCGGGGCCGGGGCGATGGTGCCGACCCCTGCCGGTCGGGTAGCGCCTGGCGAAGTTCGCCAGACGGCGCCATTCGACAACCCGGGCGTCCGCGAAATCTCGCCCGGCAAGTATGAGGCCGTGATTGTCGCGCAGATCTGGTCGTTCACGCCGAACGAGATCCGGGTGCCGGCGGGGTCCGAGGTCACTTTTCGCGTCGCTTCGGCGGACGTCATCCACGGTTTCTTCATCGAAAATACCCAGATCAACGCCATGATCATCCCCGGCCAGATCACCGAAGTCGAGCAGACCTTCGATGAGGCCGGCGAGTACCTGCTGATTTGCCATGAATACTGCGGAATCGGGCACCATAACATGTGGGGGCGGGTGGTAGTCGAATGAGTAGCGTTGCCGTAACGCAATCCGCGACGATCGATCGGGAAACCAGCGGCGTGTTCGTCGCGGAACAGATGTGGCCGATCCGCTGGCAGCTCTATTTGATGTTCATCGCCCTCGCCGTCGGCGGTTGGATGGGGCTGGGGCAGGCGCTCGAGCGGGTCGGCGTGACGATGGAGTCGTTCGCCGGCCTGGAGAGCTATTACCAGGGACTGTCGATCCATGGCGTGACACTGGCCCTGGTGCTGACCTTCTCGTTCGCCAATAGTCTGCTGTCGCTGTTGACAATCGAGGGCTTCAAGCGGCCGCTTGCCAGCACGATGCTGCTGCAGGGGAGCTTCTGGTTCATGGCAGCCGGGTTGGGGCTCGCCGCCGTGATCCTCCTCATGAACCAGGCGACGGTGCTGTTCACCTTTTACACGCCGATGGAAGCGAACCCGCTCTTTTACCTGGCGGCCGTCTTCCTCGTCGTGTCGACCTGGCTGACGCTCGCGAATCTCGTCTGGACGTACCGGCAATGGAGGGCCGACAACCCGGATGAGCGCATTCCGCTACCGGCGTATCTAACGCTCACGACCTACATCATGTGGGGGCTGGCGTCGATCGGGATCGCCGTCGAAGTCGTCGTTTTTGTACTGCCCTGGTCGCTCGGGATCTGGGACAGCACCGACCCGCAACTCAACCGGATCTTCTTCTGGTTTACCGGTCACGCCATCGTCTACTTCTGGCTGCTGCCGGCCTATGTGTCGTGGTACATGCTGATCCCGCGTCAGGTCGGAGCGCGGCTTTTCAGTGATGGGCTGACCCGCCTGACGTTCCTCCTGTTCCTGCTCTTTTCCGTCCCGACCGGGCTCCATCATCAGTACACCGACCCTGGCATCTCCGGGGCGATGAAGAGCATCCACCTGGTGCTGACGTTCGTCATCTTCTTCCCGAGTCTCATTACCGCTTTCTCGATCATGGCCGTGCTCGAGAGCGCCGGCCGGAAGGCAGGCGGCAAAGGATTGTTCGGTTGGATACCGGCATTGCCATGGGGCAACCCGTCGGTGAATGCGCAGCTCCTGGCGATGCTCGTCTTTACCCTCGGCGGAGCAACCGGCCTGATCAACGCCAGCATGACGGTCAATCTGGTCGTCCACAACACGGCATTCATTCCCGGACACTTCCATCTGACCGTTGGCACGGCCGTCGCATTGACGATCATGGGTGTCTGCTACTGGATGGTCCCCTATCTGAGTGGCAAGAAGCTCTTCCAGCCGAAGCTGGCGCTGGCTCAGGGGTGGCTCTGGGCGATAGGCGTCCTGACGTTCTCCCGGGGGCAGATCTCGGGCGGGTTGGAGTCCATGCCTCGTCGCACGGCGATCGGGCAGGCAGCCTACGAGCTGCCGGGGTGGGAACTCTCGAACTGGCTCACCGCGATCGGCGGGGTGACGATGGCCGTCAGTGGCGCGCTGTTCTTCCTGGTCATCGTCGGCACGTTGTTCCTGTCGAAAGAACCGACCGAACATACGGAGATCCCGATCACGGGCGAGCCGCTTCATGGACCGCGTGAATCGTGGACCAAGCTCGATCGGCTCGGGATGTGGACGGTCGTGGCTGCAGTCCTGATCATCTTCGCCTACCTTCCAACGCTGATTGCCTATCTTCCGGCCGCGTTCAACTCACCTGGTGTGAAGGTCTGGTAGGGGGAGTGATATGTCACGGAGATTGCTAATCGGGTTGTTGGCGGTGTTCGCAGCCGTCCTCGTCTTCGGCTACAGCGCGTTGCTGGATACATCGAGCGATCCACGACCGGTTCCGACGGATACACCCGGCCCGGTCGTCGACGGCGGCGGGGACGGCGATGAAGATGCAGCTGCTGGGCAGGCAATCTATCAAGCTCAGTGCGCAGCATGTCATACTACCGATGGAGCATCCGGGGTTGGACCTACCTGGCAAGGGCTTTTCGGTAGCGAGGTCCCGCTCGCGGATGGGAGTACGGTCACCGCGGATGAGGCGTACATTGCCGAATCGGTGCGCCAGCCTGCTGCAAAGGTTCATGACGGCTTCCAGCCGATCATGCCGGTGTTCGACCTGTCCGATGATGAGATAAGCAGTTTGATCGCATTCATGCAGTCGCTTGAATAGGACACATGACGGCCGCAGTCGAGCAACAACCTGAACAGAGCGCCGGAAAGCGGCGGTTGAGGGTGTTTCTGATGTATCCTGCCGCCGCTCATTGCCTTGGAGTAGTGCTCATTCCGTTGCTCAGCACCATCCATCTTACCGCGAATACGCGCGTCAGCCCCGGCTTCGCGCTCATCGACCAATCCGGCGCGACGATCACCAACGAAGATCTGCGCGGCGATATCGTCGTCATCGGGCTCGCGTCGCTCGATTGCGACGACACATGCGAGGCCACCCTTGGCGCTATGAAGCAGGCTGCACAGCAATTCTCAAACGCGTCCGACGATCCCGATCAACCGGATATCCGGCTGATGACGATCATCGTCGATCCGGTGGAGCAGCCGAACGTCCTCGAGAGTTTCGCCGAGCAGCACGATCTCGTTGAAGACCGTTGGTCGATCGTTTCCGGCAGCGAGTCGGTGCTACGGGCAGTCGTCGGCTCCGGGTTCGAGGTTTACCTGGCGAAGCGTGGCGACGGCGCTCTCGTCCACGATCCCGCGGTCTTCCTGACCGATCATGCCGGATTCCTGCGAGCCGAGTACCGAACTGGTTCGCCGAGAGCTGCGACGATCTCCGAAGATATTGACCGCGTGCTTGCCGAAGCCAACGCAGGAAAAGTGGGCGGGATCCTCTACAATGCCGCACACTCCCTCAGCCTGTCGTGTGGCGGCTAGACCTAACACGAGTTCCGTTTCTCCATCGAAAATAGTCGATACGCTTCCTGATCTTCCGGGCCAGACGATCGAGCGCACGACGCACGGCCGTGCGTTGCCAGACCGAAGCATCTGACATCGTTTCGTCGCGCCCGCTCTCTGATTTGTGAGTTCGCAGTCTCCGAGAAATTTCTGATTTTCCAACATTGGCATCCCGAGGAACGAGGATGGATTATTCACGGACCCTCCGGTGTCATGACATCGTCCCGCCGGGAGAGGTCAGTGACGAACATCCATAGAGCAGCCCGAGCAATCTGGTGTTGCCGGCGACGCCTGACCTCTTGATCCACGCTATCCTGACCGGAGCGATAGCTGGGCACCTACGGAGGGGGTACGAAGGATCTACATCGAGCGTTGGAGCTTTCCATGGAGGGAACACAGGCCTCAAACACTCTGCTATTTCCCGATCAGCTCCAACGGCCTGGCTAGATCCTTCACTGCGCGGAGCCTCCGTTCAGGATGACATTGGTGGGGCTGTTGGACTTTCCGGGGAGGATAGGCAGACCGGCTGTCACAAGCCGTTGATGGCCCTGATAGTCTTGCTTGTCGAACCCGCCAACACGTCTCGGTCCACATTTCCGTCGTACGTGAAGAATCCAGGATGGCGACGCAGTTGAGCAGCCTCGGGGAGACCGACGGCGTGCAGCATTGCCAGGAGGGTGTTCCCTAACCACCAGGCACCTGACTGGTGACTTCTTTCGTCGGGATGCCAGACCGTTCGTTGCCAGGTGATCAGCCGGTGCTCGAATAGTTCGCGGCGTCAGCAGGATGACTGAGGCGATCCGTACCTTCGAGCCTTCTTCTCATGAGGCAGAAGATGACCCATCACATCCTGCTACACGTCGCTACATGCGGGTTCCTGGATAGGACGAATCAGGAATCCTGGTCCGTAGACCGGGCCTGAACGAGTCCGTGCCGGACAGCGTGGGCAACCACCGCGGCGCGATTGTTCAAGTGAAGCTTGTTCAGGATATTTCGCAGATGATATTTGACCGTGTTGTCGCTGATGACGAGATGGTCCGCGAGATCGCGGGTGGAGGTCACACCGGCGACCATAAGCGAGAGGACATCGAGTTCTCGTCGCGTCAAGCTCCCGGCGTCACCATTATCCTCGTCATTTCGTCCGTCGTCGGTGTATTCGGCGAGGACTTTCCTTGCTAGTGCCGGCGGCAGTCCTGACTTCCCCTGGACAACGGCATCGAGTAGTTCGAAGAACTCCTCGGATGGGACATTCTTGATGACGTAGCCGGCGGCACCGGACTTGATCGCGTCATAGAGATCGTCGTCTTCATCCGACACCGTAATGATGAAGATCTTGATATGCGGCATTTCGGTGCTGATGATCCTCGTCGCCGTAAGCCCGTCGATCTCCGGCATCCGGAGATCCATCAGGACGAGATCGGGTTGGAGGGCTCTCGTCAGATCAATCGCTTCCTTGCCGTTTTCGGCAACGGCCACAATGTCATGGCCGCGCGCTCGAAGGAGACTGGCGACGCCATCTCGAAACAGCGGATGATCGTCGGCGATGAGTATTCTCACGAGATAGCTGCTCGTCGCAGGCCGGTGTCCAGCGGCGCCCTGAGCTGCACGCGACTTCCCCCGCTGGGCGATGGGCAAATTTCAACATCACCGCCGATCGCGTGGGCGCGCTCACGCATCATCGCCAGCCCGAATCGGGGACCGCCCAACATCGGTTCGCCCGGTTCATGCATACCAACCCCGTCATCGTCGACCGTGACGACGAGGTCGCTGGCGAACATCGTTGCGGAAATGTGCACCTGTCGGCATCCCGAGTGCTTTCCCGCATTCGTCAACGCCTCCTGGACGATGCGAAGGACCTGCAACTGGACCTCATGCGGAACGCTGGTCAGCGCCTCGGGAATCTCGATCGTCGTTGCGATCCCCGTGCGCTGCGACCAGCGCTCGGCGAAATCTGGAATGGCGATATTCAGCTGCATGTCCGCCGAGCTGCTGCGGAGGCCGACGATCTGCTCCCGGACGTCGCTGAAAGCCTCGCGGGCCGTTCGGCTGATGTCGCTGATGTAGGAAAAGGCATCCGCATTCTGGCCGGACGTCATGAGCTCGCGGGCGGCGTCGGACTTGGTGCTGACGTACGCCAGCACCTGGGCGATATGATCGTGCATCTCTCGGGCCACGCGATTCCGTTCATCGGCGATCGCCAAAGCCTCGGTCTGCTCCATCAATTGTGCGTTCCGGATCGCCAGCGCGGCCAGGATCGAGAATCTCTCGACGGTTTGCTCGTCGTCATCGGTAAACGGTTGATCGTTCTCCTTGTCGACGAGATAGAGCTGGCCGACAACGTCATCATCGGCTCTGAGCGGCACGGAAAGCAGCGAATTCATTTCCGGATGATGTGGCGGAACGCCGGTGCTAGCCGGATGGCCCGGAATGTTTTCGACACGGATTGTCCGGCGCTCCTCATAGGCGAGTCCGAGGACGCCTTTGCCCTGCGGCGGCGTTCCGATCCGCCTGCGCTCTTCAACGCTGAGGCCGGAGGTCACGAACAAGAGGCTGCCGGTCGCCGGATCCTCGGTCATGATCGCTGAATATCTGGCGCTGGTAAGTCGCCTCGATTCATCGGTGACGCGCTGCAGAACGGCGTTGAGTTCGAGCTGGTGATTGATCGCCAGTCCGGCGTCGTGGAGAGCGGCCATTTCTTCGTGTTGTCTCCGCAACCGGTCCTGTGTCTGGCTGAGGCTGCGCAGTACCACCCAGGTGAAGACGCCAACGCCAACGACGGTGATCCCGGCTTGCAGCAGGAACGCGTAGACCGGCGAAACCAGTCGCGAAAGAAACAGCTCGTCGACGGCAAAGAGGGCGGAGAACGAGGCCGGTCGCCGAGACGACCGCCAACGCGCCGATCGACCGCATTGAAGCGGATCGGATGGGCCGGGTATTCGTCGCCGCCTCCTCTTGTTGAAAGCCGCCGTCTTCACTGGTTCTGGGCGTGAAGTCTATACGATGGTTCGCGTGCCGATGTAGTCCGGAAGGTCCCCGTTGTATCCGTAGAGAAGCTGCACGCCACGAACCATCCAGGGTTTGAGCGCCCTGAAGAAGATCTGATCGGCGGCCCGTCGAGCGCCGAGCATCATCGTTGGATACGGGTGTACCGTGGTTGATAGATCGGCGAGGCTGAGGCCGTGCTTCATCGCGATGGCGTACTCGACGATCATCTCGCCCGCCCGCGGTCCGACGATCGTTGCTCCTAGGACCTTACCGAACCGGTGATGCACGCGAATGAATCCGGTCGTGTCGTGTTCGGTCACAGCGCGGTCGATTCTATCGATCGGGAAATCGATCGTGTCGAATCGAGCGCCGCTGTCGTTCAGGTCCCGCGTCGACCGTCCAACCATCGCTATCTCCGGATCGGTGTAGATGACGCGAGGTATGACTTCGGACTCGTGCTTCCAGATCGGAAGCCTGGCGACAGCGTTGATCGCGGCTGCCTTCGACATGTTCTCGCCGACGTGGGTCTGGTTCGGCGCGGGAGTCACGTCGCCGCTTGCCAGAATATGACGGATGTTCGTCCGGCAGTGTCGATCAACCGTGATCCCGTTGCGATCGTGGCTGATGCCGGCGGCGTCCAGATCCAGCGAACCGGTATTCGGAACTCTGCCGGTTGCGATCAGCAGCCCGTCCATTCCCAGACGCCAGGGATTGCCATCCCCGATGATCTCGGCGTCGAGGCTATGCTCGGTCCGGCGCACGGAGCCGATCGTGCTTCGCAAGAAGACGTCCACTCCCTCTGCGGCGAGCACATTCCCGAGAACGGACGAGGCGGCCGGATCGAATTCCGAGATTAATTGATCATCATGGCAGATGAGGCTGACGCGGCTGCCCAGGCGCGAGAAGGCCTGTGCCATTTCGACGCCGACCGCGCCGCCGCCAAGGATAGCGAGTCTTTCGGGAAGCCGATCAATCCCAAACAGCGTCTCGTTCGTCAGAAAGTCCACGGTATCCAATCCCGGAATGTCCGGGATGAACGGCCGGGATCCGGTAGCGATTATCGCTGAGCGGAAGGTGAATTCCCGCTGCCTGCCGTTGCGCTCGATCCTGAGTGTTTGCCGATCGAGAAATCGCGCCGATGCGTGGAGAGGACGGATACCGAGGTTCTTGAGGCGCTCGGGGGTCTCGCTATCCTCGAAGATTCTGCGGCGGGTCGATCTGACCGAATCCATGACGGCGCTGAAGTCGATCTGCGGCTCGTCAATCTGAACCCCGAGCTGGCGTGATTTCTCGATATTCGCAACCTGCCGGGCGATGTGCAGGAGTGCCTTGCTGGGAACGCAGCCCGTCCAGGTGCATTCTCCGCCGAGCCGGTTGCGCTCGATCAGGACAGTGCCGGCTCCGAGTGCGGCCGTTCCCGCTGCCGCGACAAGCCCGGCCCCGCCACCTCCGATGACGGCGACATCGACACTGGAACGCTTCATGTATGCGGGCCTCTCCAGCTATCTGCCGAGTCCGGGGGAACCGAGCGTCAGGACTTCATCGGAACTCGTTCGCGCGGCAATTGCCTGATCTGTGATCCCGTTGGACGGGAGCGGCATTGTGTCAGTCAGTCTAGACGGCGGGCAAACTCCGAACCAACCAGACCGGCGCAGGCTGCAACTGCGATCGGTCGATCCCATTTGACGCTCAGAGAGTAGGCTTGGGCGCGGATGTACATGTCCACCAGACCGCGCTGAAAAGGAATGGCGGCGATGACCGAAACGAACCGGGATCTTGTCGAGGAACTGCGCGAGATGGGAACGCGCAGATTGGTGCGGTGGCTGACAACTCCCGCTCTGTCAGGGTTCTTCCTGTCTCCGGCGGATATGCAGCGGATCGGAGCATCGCTTGGCGTACCGGTCACGCCATTCGGGCGTGCCAACGGTCTGGAGCAACTCCTGCGAGGCGCGGCAATCGACGACCGGCTGGGCGATGCGCTGAGCGCATTGCGGCAAGAAATGGCCGCTCACCTGGCTCGTTACCAGGCGCTCGATCTGCCGGCACTCGATAGCTGGATCGACCGGGCAACCGCGACGCTCGGCGCCTGGACGGCGATCGAAGCGGCCTTCGCGGAGGAGGAGGGTCCATAGCAGGGCCGGCTGCTCTATATGACTGTCATGATCTCTTCGAGCGGCTTCTTGGTGATGTTAGGAACCTGACAATCCCTGGCTGGATAGCCGACCGGAATGACCACGAACGGGCGCTCGTTCCGCGGGCGTTCGAGGATCTCATTGAGGAACTTCATGGGACTTGGCGTGTGGGTGAGCGTCGCGAGACCGGCGTTGTGCAGAGCTGAGATGAGCATGCCGACGGAAATGCCCATCGACTCGCCGGGATAGTAGTGCTTGACGCGTGTCTCGTTTCCGTGCTCGTCGGTCTTTAGGGAGAAGTCGAGCCGGAAGCAGATGATGAGATACGGCGCGTCGGTGAGGTGCGGTTTGCGCCAGTCGGTGCCGAGCGGCTCCAGAGCGGCCAGCCACTCGTCGCTCATGCGGTGCGCGTAGCTCTCCTTCTCTTCTTCCTCCGCGGCCTCGCGGATTCGCTGCTTGATATCTTGGTCCCGGACGACGACGTAGTGCCAGGGTTGCTGGTTGGCGCCGGATGGAGAGGTGCCCGCAACGCGGATGGCGTTTTCGATGATCTCGATCGGCACCGGATCGGACGAGAATTCGCGGACCGTGCGCCGCTTCCGCATCATGTCATAGTATTCCCGGGAGCGCGTGACGCTCACCTCTGCCGGAATCCGCCTGAATTCCAGGGGACTGAATCCCTCGCCGTGATGGCTCATACGTTCTGACCTCCTCAGTTGGACTTCATTGTGTTTCCGTCATCATAGCCGGTAGCTGGCCTGGTGGTAGGACGCCGATAGCGTTCCGATACGGTTACCGGCGCCAGCCGGCGCTATCGACAAGAGAATGTTCTATGACAGCTCCTGTTCATTCGAAAGGTTTCCCGTCTCGTGCTCATCCCGCACGCCTTGAATGTCCGATTGGCTACCGTGACCCATGACCTTTGGGTGAGGTGAATGGAGGAGGCAGATTACCATAAGTTTGGTGGGCGAGGATTCGCGTTACGTGACGATCAAGGGGTTGGAAATGGTGCTCGATGCGGCTTTGGGCGGGATGTGCTTGCTCACTGCTGGTGCACTCGTTTCATTTCATCGTAGCGGCAGGCTTTCTGACTGGATTTTCAGAACGTCAGGGAGTCATGCTCCGTCCGCCGGTGCCAAAGCGCGTCTGCCGGTGAAGGACCGGAAGGTTCCCCTGTCCCCCAGCAATTTCGGCGAATAGATCCGCTTCGCCGCTACCTGGCCCACCTGTTATCGCTCCCACTCCGGAGTCCGCATCGGAGTGGGATTTTTGTTCGCTGGCGCCATGCGGCAGATGGTTACCGGTCGAGCCATGTCCCGAATCTGAGCCCGAAGCCGTCCGGGTCGAGGATGGTGAAGTCTCGAAGGCCATATTCGCGGTCCTCGATTGGGGCGACGACGGGAGCCTCCAACTCCCGGGCGAGCTGCCAGTAGCGATCGACGTCAGGCACCATGATGCGCATGTTCGCCTGTGGTTGCGATGGGACGGGCGGTTGGTCCGGGCGCTCGTCGAGGTAGAAGTGGTGGCCTTCCCAGCTCAAGGTGACGAATGTGCCGCGATCCTCAACCATGTCGAACCCCAATTGCTGATAGAAGCGTTTTGATGCTTCGATGTCGCGTGCGAAGACTTCGACGACGAGCTGGGATGTCGACGGAGCATAGGCGCCTTGCTCGGTTGCCACGGTGATCTTCCTCCAAATTACCTTCGATTCGTTCCATGACGAGAGCTTATCGGCCGGGCCGCCGGCAAGCATCGGAAGAACATCGCAAGGATCGCGGGAAGTTCTCCAGGGAGGTCTGCGGGATTTCGCGTAGAATCAGGCAAACGGATACTGTTATTTGTTGTCTTATCCTCTAGTTTGTTCCGAGGTATCTTGGACCGCTCAAGTATTCTGCTCGCCGTATTCAGTTCTGTTGGCGCTCTGGCGCTGGTGCTCGGTCACCGATCCGGATGGCTGGTATCGACGCTGGCTGATCATGCCCCGATTCGCAGCCGTCGCCGACATCGTATCTTCTGGTGGAGATCAAGGCGGAACTGGTTGGGAATGTTCCGGTTTCCCCGTTCCTCCTCGCGGCTCCGTGGCTGGTGCAGCTAGCGGCTGTGGCCGATTAGTGGGCGATCCGTGAATCCCGTTCGCTTGCTTGTGGTTGATATTCGATAAGCGAAGCGAACGCCGCAAGCGACAGTTCGCCCGATATCTCGACCCGCGGTTCATTCCAGCGCTTTTCCGGCGTCCACATCTGTCCCTCCCAGGCATGGACCGCGCCACAGTAACCGGCGGCTTTCACGACCGAGATGACCCGGCTGTCCCATGCGCCGAACGGATAGGCGAAGAAGTTGACCCGACTTCCGGTGATCTCCTCCAGCGCTATCCGGCTGTCATAGACCTCATACCAGAGCTGGTCGTCGGAGACCTGGGTGAGATAGGGATGCGAGAAGGAATGGGAACCAATCTCATGTCCTCGCGCGACAAGATCGCGGAGTTGATCGGGACGTAGCTCGCCGTTCGGGTGGACGAAGAAGATGCCCTTGTAGCCGTATTGATCGAGAATATCGGCTGCCGCCCACTGGCTTTGCGGGCCATCGTCGAACGTGATGATCGCCGGTTTGTCCGGCAAGCTCCCGCCCCCGAACATTCCCGCATATGCCTCGGTCATCGTTACCGGCGTATAGCCATTGTCTCTCAGCCAGATCATCTGCTGCTCGAAATCCCAGTAGGAGACCCGGTATCGGCTGACCGGCGTGCCGAGCTGGTGATACATCAGGACGGGGATTCGAAACGACCGCGGTTCGGGGTTCCAACGGTAGTCGACGGCGTTTTCGAGCATCGGCACCGGTTGCTGATCGACTCCATTGGCTTCAGCAAACTCGCGGCCCAGGTGGCCGAGCAGGATCTCGTAGCGCGTGCCGGCGTGCTCTGGATGGTGCTCGAAGCGCGCCCGTTCGAAATACTGGACGAGCATGCCGTCTTCGAGGAGCATCTCGCTGATCGGATATCCGAAGACTGGCAACCCTCCGTACTCATCCCAGAACTCGCTGAAGGGAGCCTGGAGATAGTGTCCTGTTTCCGGGTAGTAGCGGGCCGATGGGTCGGGTTGTGAGATATCCGGTTGGAGGGGATTGAAGGCGGGATCGTCGTGCTCGGTGGCGATCCAGTGGCCGAGGAGGGTAAAGAGGACCTCATATGGCGTGCCCGCGAATTCGGGGTGCTGCTCGAAGCGGGCCCGTTCGAAGTACTGGACGATCATGCCGTCCTGCTCGATCGGCTCGCTCACCGGATAGCCGAGAATTGCCAGATCATACTGACGCCAGACGGAGAGAAACGGCTCGTAGATGTGGTGTCCCGTTTCCGGCACGTAGGCCGGGCCGTCGGCGGAGGTTGCCCAGCAGTCAGCCGTCGTGGTGTCAGCCTGGTTCGTTGTTGCGGGAGAGGCGAGCGCACGCGCTTGATTCTCCATGAGTGTCGTTGCGGTGAGGGAAAGAGTGAAGAGGAGTGCGAATACCGAGAATGACCGTTTCACTGCCAGTCCTTCGCTGACTTGCCGGCTGGTGTCCCGGTTAGTGTATAGCCTCCGTGCAGCATGGTCGAGTGATCTCTCGGAACTAGCATTGTGACATAACGGCACATCTAGAAATAGAACATATGTTCTGATACGATGCGGGCAGACGGTTGATCGCTCGAACGTACGAGGAGCGGCCTCGATGCGCATCGGATGCTTGCTGATTCCCCATTTCGCACTGGCTTGTGAACGGGCAGAGCAGCCCGGGCTCGACGGCGGCGCGGCGACCATCGCCATCGTCGAAGAGCGGGTCATTCGCGAGGTCTCCCCGGCTGCCCGGCGCTATGGCGTCTGGCCGGGCCAGCGTCTGCAGGAAGCGTTCGCTGCCTGTCCCTACCTCGTCACGATCGAAGCCCGGCCCGGCCACTACGAGCGGCGCTTTCAGGTCATTCTCGACCGCCTGTCGGAGATCGCTCCTGCCGTCGAGGCCGGGTGGGCGCCCTTTGGGCATGGCATCGCCTATGTGGACATCAAGGGACTTCACCGGCACTATCCGGATTCCAGGCAGCTCCAGTCCCGTTTGCTCGGCTGCGCTCAATCGGAGTTGCGGCCGCGGCTCGGGGTCGCGCCGGGAAAATTCCCGGCCTACGTCGTTGCCAGCCGTCTGAAGCCGGGTCTGGCCCGCGAAGTCGAGGCGGCCGAGGTTCCGGCGATGCTCGGTGAGATGGACGTCGACCTCCTTCCGGTCGATCAACGGATGATCCGCCGCCTGCACCAGCTCGGCTTGCACACGCTCGGAGCGCTCTCGGCACTGCCGCGACATTCCGTCGCTGCCCAGTTCGGCCCGGAAGGTGCGTTGGCCTGGGATCTGGCCTCCGGGCAGGATCAGGCTGCCGTGCGCGTTGCTCCGGTCGAAGAGTCGATCGAGGTTCGGCAGGCATTCATCGACTCGCTGACCAGCCGAGAGCTGGTGATGGCGGCGACGGAGCAGGTGCTGGGCCGGGCCTTCCGGGCTCTGGCCGATCGCCGCCAGGCGGCGCGGCTGGCGACGCTGCGGATCGACCTGGAGCGCGGCAAGGTCTGGCAGAAGCAGGTCACCTTCAAGGAGCCGCGTGCGATCCAATCCGCTATCTGGCAGGCGCTCAAGCCGGTCGTTGAGACGGCGGATCTGGCCGCCCCGGTTGTCGGGATGGAACTCTCGCTGACGAGGCTGACGTCGGTCATTGGCTGGCAGGGCACGCTCTGGACGAGCCAGCGGCGCCAGCGTCAGGAGCGAATTCAGGAAGCGATGCAGCAGCTCAAGGCCCGCTACGGCACCTGTCCGGTTGGACGGATTGTGGAGGTGGAGCCATGGTCTCGCATCCCGGAACGCCGGGCGGCGATCGTCGCATTCGACCCCTGAACCTCCCGAAGCCGGTCGGGGTCGACATCGATTCCGAGGGCCGTCCTCTCTATGTCACGCTCCCCGACCGCAACCCGCAGATGGTGATCGATCTGGTCAAGAGCTGGCGCGTGGACGAGGAGTGGTGGCGTGAACAACCGATCAGCCGCATCTACTGGCAGTGCGTCCTCGACAACGGCCAGTTCCTCACGATCTTCAATGACCTGTCCGATGGGACCTGGTGGAGGCAGCGGGCGTAGGGGAGAGATTAGATATGAGGGATTAGGAGTTAGTCAACAACCGCTCCCACCCCGGCCCCTCCTCGAAACCAAGGAGGGGTGTAACAGCCAGCTCTCAGCAACAGGTACCTGGCTCGGTTCCCTCCCTCGAATTCGAGGAGGGTTAGGAGGGAGCTTCTTCTCTTCCTGCAACCTACAACCTACTCACTACAAACTGGCTCCCGCCAATCCCTTTCTCACATGTACGTTGAGCTTCACTGTCACAGCAACTTCTCTTTTCTCGATGGGGCATCGCATGTCGAGGAGCTGGTGCTGCAGGCGAAGGCGCTGGGGTATCCGGCCCTGGCGCTGACCGATCACAACGGGCTGTATGGGGCGATGGAGTTTGCCCGGGCTGCGCGGGCCTGGGAGATCCAGCCGATCACCGGGGCCGAGGTGACGCTGGCGTCGGGTCATCACCTGACCTTGCTGGCCGAGACGCGAGAGGGCTACGCCAACCTCTGCCGGATGTTGACCAGGTCTCACCTCGACAACGAGCGGCTGAACCCGTCGCTCGATCCAGAGCTACTGAAGACGCATAGCGCCGGGCTGATCGCCCTCTCCGGCTGCCGCAACGGCGAGGTGCCGTCGCTGATTGGCCGTGGCCAGTACAGGCAGGCGGTCGATGCCGCGCTGGAGTACATGGATCTGTTTGGCGCGGAGAACTTCTACATAGAGCTACAGCGTAACCTGGCCGATGACGATGAGGAGCGGGTCGAGGGACTGGTGCGGCTAGCGAGAGATCTCGGCCTGCCGCTAGTTGCGACAAACAACGTCCACTACCACCTGCGCTACCGTGCCCGGCTCCAGGATGTCCTCGTTGCGATCAAGAACCGCTCGACGCTGGAGAGCTCCCACCGGGTCCGGCGGCCGAACAGCGAGTTCTTTCTCAAGTCCAGCGACCAGATGTCGCGCCTCTTCTCTGACATCCCGGAAGCGATCGAGAACACGGTTCGGGTTGCGGAACGCTGCCGCCGATTCGATCTGACGACGGATCTGCACTACGAGTTCCCCGAGTATGGGGAACGAGGGACGGGGCTGTTGGGGATGGGAGATTGGGAGAGTGAAGAATCTCCTTCCCTCGAAACTAAGGGAGGGGGATCTGTGCGACAGCGTCGGGTTACGCCGGTAGCTCGAATTGCGCCCCAAAATGCCCCTCCCTTGGTTTCGAGGGAGGGGACAGGGGAGGGAGCCGCCTTCGGCTGTTCACTACAACCTACCCACGACAATCTGCAAACTGGCTCCCCCCTCCCCGACCCCGATTCCCTTCTCCGCCACCACTGCACGACTCAGATTCGGGAGCGCTACGAGGCTGCCGAGTGGTCCGCCGCCGGGGAGCGCCTGGAGCAGGAACTGCGACTGATCGAGAAGCACAAGCTGGCGGGATTCTTTCTGATCTACCGGGACATTCTGGAGCTGGGGAAGGAGATCGCGAAGGAGCTGTACGGCGAGCATCGGGATCGCGCTCCGGGACGGGGCCGAGGGAGCAGCGTCGGGTCGATTGTCTGCTATCTGATCGGCCTCAGCCCGATCGACCCGCTGCGGGCGAATCTCTACCTCGGGCGGTTCTTGAACGAGGATCTGGCGACGGTGCCGGATATCGATCTGGACTTCAGCAGGGAAGTGCGGGAGCGGCTGATCCTGAAGGTCTACGAGCATTTCGGGGAAGAGCATGTCGCGTTGGTCTGCAGCTTCCCGACCTACAGGCTGCGCTCGGCTGTGCGGGAGATCGGCAAGGCGCTCGGATTGCCCGAGGCGGAGCTGGCCAGACTGGCGAAGCTGGCCGGGAGTCATGGGTCGGTCGACAAGCTGGGCGAGGAGATGCAGCGTTACCCGGAGTTTACGAACCGCATCGAGGCCCCGCTCTGGCGGGATCTGATCGACCTGGCGGCCCAGGCCAAAGGCTTTCCCCGGCACATCAGCCAGCACGTCGGCGGGATGATCATCTCCTCGACGCCAATCGTCGAGATCGTGCCGCTGGAGCAGTCGGCCATGGAGGGACGGATCATCTGCCAGTGGGACAAGGACTCCTGCGACGATGCCCGGATGGTCAAGATCGACTTTCTCGGGCTGGGGATGCTCTCGCTGGTCGATTACTGCCTGGATGAGATCGTCGATAACCGTGGCTATGACGTCGACCTGACGCGGATCGACTACGCGGACGAGGCCGTCTTCGACATGATCTGCGCCGGCGACACCGTCGGCGTCTTCCAGATCGAGAGCCGCGCTCAGATGCAGACCTTGCCAAGGACCCGGCCGCGGAATCTCGACGATCTGACCGTCGAGGTCGCGATCATCCGGCCGGGACCGATCGTCGGCGGGGCGGTCAATCCCTATATCAAGCGGCGGCAGGGCCGGGAACCGGTCAGCTACGACCACCCGAGTCTGGAGCCCTTTCTCGAAGAGACGCTTGGGGTAATCCTCTTCCAGGAGCAGGTCATTCAGGTGGCGATGGCCATTACCGGGATTACCGCTGGGCAGGCCGATCAATTCCGGCGAGCGATGTCGAGGAAGCGCTCGCGCGAGGCGATGGAGTCGATGCGGGTTGACTTCTATCAGCGCGCTATCGCTCGCGGGGTCGACGCTGACACCGCCGAGGTAATCTTCAACAAGCTCGTGGGTTTTGCCGAGTTCGGTTTCCCGAAGAGCCATTCGGCGGCCTTCGCCCTGCTGGCGTATCAGAGCTCCTGGCTGAAGTTCTACTACCCGGTCGAGTTTACCTGCGCCCTGCTCAACGCCCAGCCGATGGGGTTCTATTCATCCGAGGTCATTATCCGCGACGCCAGGCGGCATGGGGTCAGCTTCCGCCAGCCGGACATCAACGCCAGTCGGCGGAATTGCACCGTCGAGGGCGAGTCGGTCCGGATCGGCTTCCAATACGTCAAGGGCGTCGGTCCGAGCGCTGCCGAGGCGATCGAGCAGGCACGCGACGAGACGGGCGAGTTTCGTTCGATCCGGGAGTTCCTCTGGCGGACCGGCACGAGCCGCGAGGCGGTCGAGAATCTGATCCGGGCCGGGGCGTTCGACTCGTTCGGCCTGAACCGCCGCGAACTGCTCTGGCAGCTGGGGCTGGTCTATCGCCCGCCGAGCCGCCAGCTGCCGTTGCCGCTGCCGACGAAACAGGACGAGGTGCGGTTGAACGATCTCAGCCGCTGGGAGCGGGTCGTGACCGACTTCGAGGTGATGGGTTTCTCGACCTACGATCATCCGATGGCGGTCGTCCGGTCCGATCTCGATCTGGATCTGGAGACGAGCGTCGGGCTGGAGGCGCGCGAGGACGGCAAGCGGGTGCGCTATGCCGGGATGGTTGTCTGTCGCCAGCGCCCGGAGACCGCCGGCGGCTTTACCTTCATGACGCTGGAGGATGAGTTCGGACTGGCGAACCTGATCGTCCGGCCGAAGGTGCTCGAGCGTTTCCGGACGGTCATCCGTAGCGAGCCCTTCCTGACTGTTGCCGGCCAGCTCCAGATCCACGATGGCACGACCAACATCGTCGTCGCCGACATCGAGCCATTGCCGATCCCTCCCGAGCTGATGGCTCCACCGTCGCACAACTACCGGTAGCGCGAAGACACCGTCAACCAAAAGGACTCGAACAACGACCAACGCTGTCATCCTGAGCCCGGCGAAGGATCCGATTCAGGGCAAACGCATGGAACTTGCCCTGTGAGTGCTCCGCACAATCGACGTGTGTAGAACCGCGCGATGGGCAAGAGCATCGACACGCGGAGGTTTCTGTCGTTGGCGAGAGTCGGATCCTTCGCCGGGCTCAGGATGACGCGATGAATGGCGTTCGTTCCCACGAAAAGTGCACGCTCCGCCGAGGGCTAATCCGAATTGCCTTGGCTGTGGCCGGCCAGAAAATCCTGCACTTTCTCGGTCAGGCGCAGGATGGGGTCGATGTCGGTGTGGAGGGTGAAGGCGACGAAGCTGGCAGGGATCTCCGGGAAACGGACCGACTTCGTGTAGATGCCCGGCCAGGAGCCGCCGTGGCTCCAGCCGGTGAATCCCTGGCATTCGATTTTCCGGATGCCCCAGGCATAGTCGAGGGGCGTACCGTCGTCCAGAGTGCCGGTCTGCTGGACGGTCTCGCTGATGCCGAGCAGGTCCCGGTTCATGGCGTCGTTCCAGCGCAGAAAATCCTGGACCGTCGTCCAGAGACCGCCGTCGCCGAGCGAGAACGGCAAACCGACGATGGGTTCGGGATCGACCGGAACCGCGCCAACCGGGAGAGCATCCGGGCCGCGCCAGAAGCGGCTGTGGCGCATGCCGAGAGGTTCGAAGATCCGGCGTTTGGAGAAGGTCTCCAGCGAATCCCCGCCGGCAAGCTCGATGATACGGGCCAGGCAGACGTAGCCGATGTTCGAGTAGCTGAAGCTGGTGCCAGGCGTTGACTCCAGATCCCTGAAGCGGTGCAGCGCGGCAATCATCCCGGGCGTCGTCCGGGCCGTTTCGCCATCTTCTTTCATTCGTTGGAGAAGCTCTGTCTCGCCGGGTAGAGCGCCAGTGTGGCACACCAGCTGTCCGAGATTGACGCTCGCTGCCCAGCCAGGTAGCTCCGGGAACCACTGCTGGAGGCTGTCACTGGTCCGAACCGTGCCGTCGCGTACGGCCAATGCGAAACAGGCGCCGACGACCTGCTTGGCCAGGCTGGCGGCATAGAGCAACGTAGCTTGATTGATCTTGCGGTCGGGAGACCCGGCGACCGGCGTATTGACGTAGCCGATCGACTCGCCGATCTGCACGGCGACCGCCATCGGAGTGTCGGGGTCGAGGCCCGCGGCAGCGACGCACGCGTTCAGTCTGGCTTCCACGTTCGGATCAACCATGCATCCCGCATTCGGTACAGGTCGGCTTACCGGCCAGGAGACTCTACACGACCAGAACCAGGTGGAGAACGGTATTCCTTCAGGGTTGATTGCCAGAGAAGTTGAAGAGGTTCCGGCTACGCCTTGACGTTGACGTTCTGGCCGATGCCGGGCCGGACCGACTGGAGGAGCTGGAGGAGGGCGGCTTCGGAAGCGTCCATGGACTGCTTCAGGGTGTGAGTCTGGACGGCCTGCATCACTTGTGCATTCTTCGGAATGAGCTTCTCGATCGCCTGAATGTTGCCGACGGGGTCTGTTGTCATCATCGCCGTCCTGTGACTGGTATCGGTGCACCTGCTTTGATTGTCGACCGAATCGCTCGGGACTTGACTGCAACCTATGCGTGCCCATTTTGCGGGCCGGTGGCTAGCGAACCCTGGCGGCCGAACGTGATGAGAAACAGACTGCCGATGATGGCGAGCGTCGTCGCCGACCCGAGGTACATCCAGTTCAGACCGATCCCGATGCCGATGATCCAGCCGATGAGCGGGCCGGCGGCCGAGCCGAGGTCGGACCAGGTTGCATAGGTGCTCATCGTCTGCGAACGGCGGTCCGGAGGAGCGAGGTCTCCGGCGAGTGCGTCGAGCGTCACCTTGGCCGCCGTCGCTGAGAGGAACAGCACGATCGACATGCCGATTACCGCCCAGACGCCGGGGGCGATAGCGAGTCCGATCAATCCGGCGATCTCGATCCCGCCGGCTATCAGCAGGAGCCGTACTCTGCCGTGGCGGTCGGAGAGATGGCCGGCAACCGGTCCCCAGAGAAATTCGGAGAGGAAGCGGACCGAGAGCAGCGTGCCGGTGAGAGACGCAACGCCGATGGTGATAAAGGCCAGCGAGATATCGTCGCCGTAGTTGTCCTGGAGCCAGGAACCGAGGGTCGAGGTCACGAGTCCCTGGACGGCCATTGCCTGGAGCAGCACCATGACGTAGACGATCCAGAGCCGGTCGCGCATCGCGTCCTCGGCCAGGGCCTCCGGCTGCAGAGGCTTCGCGTCCGGCCGGGAGACGAGATCGGTCGATACTCGCGGCGGCCGCTCCCGTATGACGCCTAATCCGCCGATGATCGTCAAAACGGTGAATGCTACAATCGTCGTCGTGAAGCCGATCAGGTCGGTCATGAATCCGCCGACCAGGGCGGCGACGAAACTCCCGAAACGAGTAACCCCGCTGAAGAATCCGAGATAATACCCACGACTGCGATCATCCGCGGCTTCCAGAGCCGCGAGATATCCACCTAACCTCAAGAACGACCAGCACAATCCCCAGCCCAGACGGGCAATAAGGAAGACGGCGAAACCAAGCCCCGAGGCATAGAGCGCTGTCGTGAGCGCCGCGATGAATACGGCGGTGAGGAACGGTCCCCGAACGCCTTTCCGGGCCATGGTCCAACCGGCCAGCGTGTTGGTGAGGAGCCGGACGAAACGGTTGGCGCTCAGCAGGATGCCGACCATGAAGGCCTGGAGCCCGAGATCGTCGTAGGTGGTAGGGAGCACGGCGTAGAGCAGCGAATCCCCGAGGATCGAAGCCGCAACGGCGATTGATACGGCGATGACCCAGCGGGGAGGGAGACGCATCCAGCTCTAACCTTCTGCAAACATCCGGCACATCGTTCGATAACAGGGCGGATTCTAGCAGCAGCTGGAATCGTCAAAGCTATCCATCTCCGCGATTCTTAGGAAATAGAATCGAACGATAAGAAATAGAAACTAACAGATTGACATTAGGAATATACAGATGTAGTATCGAAGCATCATCATAGGGATCTTGCTCCAATGGATACTGGAACATGCGAGATTGATCGGAGAGGTAAGGCTATCTTTGACAACTGCAATCGAAGCGATTGATTTGCGTAGAACATTCAAGAGATCAGGAGGGATTCTGCGGAAAGGAGAGGAACTCGTCGCCGTCGATGACGTCAATCTATCCGTCCCGCGCGGGATGATCTTCGGACTGCTTGGCCATAACGGCGCCGGCAAGACGACGACGATCAAGATGCTCTCAACGCTGCTGATCCCGACGTCGGGAACGGCCCGGGTCGCGGGCTATGACGTCGTCGAGAGCGAGCGCGAGGTGCGCCGGCGGCTCGGCGTCGTCCTGGGCGGCGATAGAGGGCTCTACAACAAGCTCACGGCGCGAGACAATCTGATCTACTTCGGACATCTCTACGGGGTGCCGCGTGGTGATGTCGCTGCCAGGGCCGATGCGATGCTCGAACTTGTCGGTTTGGAGGAGCGGGGAGGAGATCGCGTCGAGGGGTTCTCGCGGGGCATGAAGCAGCGTCTCCATCTCGCGAAGGCGATGGTTCACAACCCCCCGGTGCTCTTCCTGGATGAACCGACGATTGGCCTTGATCCTGCGGCCGCGGTGAAGGTCCGGGAAGTTATTGCCGGACTGGCTCCCGAGCGGACCGTGCTGCTGACCACGCACTATCTCCACGAAGCGGATGCGCTCTGCGACCGGATCGCGATCATCGATCATGGCCGGATCATCGTCGAGGACACGCCCGAGGCGATCAAGGCACAGGTCGGCGGTGACCGCCGCCATCTGATCTCAGTTCAAGGCAACCTGAATGGATGGACTGAAGAGCTGCTCGGGAATCTGCCGGGTGTCGCGTCGGTCGACCTGTCTCCCGGAGAGAGTGGCCTGACGACGATCACCCTTGTTGCTAACGGCGCGGGCGCTTCCGTGGACGAGGCGCTACGAGCCCTTCACCAGCGCGACGTTCGGGTTGACTCCGTTCGCACGGCCGATCTGACCCTCGAAGATGCCTTCCTGGCACTCACCGGAGGGCGGGACGAATGAGCGCGGCAATCGCCCAGGGCCGAAGCTCGATTCGCGTTTGCCTCGCGACCGCCGCGACCGAGATCCGCCGGACGCTGGCGTACACCATCGAGGTGATTCGCTGGCCGCTGTTTCCACTGCTCTACTATGTCTCGCTCTACTTCACCTACGAGGCGGCGGGACGCGATTCGGCGGGATCGGTGACGCCCGCGGCATTCCTGCTGGTTGGAATCTTCGGCATGACCCTCTGGAGCTCGGCGATCTGGTCCGGCGGCTACGCCGTCGAAACCGAGCGAAGCACCGGAACGATCAATTCGCTCTTCCTGACTCCCGCCAGCCGGGGCGCGGTCGTCATCGGCTATTCGCTCGGGGCGGTCGCCGTCTTCGTCGCGCCGACAATGCTGGTGGCGACCGGCCTGGCGCTCGTGCTGGGTGTCGACTTCAACGTCGCCGACCCGATCGCGGTCGTCGTGTCGTTCGCTTCCTTGCTGATCGCCGCTATCGCGATGAGCTATCTGCTGGCCGGGGCGTTCGTGCTGACCCGGAAAGCCAATATGTTCGCCAACTTCCTCCAGACCCCGATCTATCTGCTCAGCGGCATGGTCGTCCCGGTCGGCGACTTACCCGGGGTCTTGCAGTGGTTCGCCTATGCCTTTCCGGTCAGCGCTGGGATGGAAGCCCTGCGGGGAACACTGCTGAGCGGTCAGACGCTCGGCATGGTCGGTGATTCGATCGTGCGGCTGCTGATCGTTTCCGTCGTATTGATGATTGTCGGACAGTTCCTACTGGAAAGGGTCGAACATGCAGCCCGCAACGCTGGCACACTCGATTTCGAATGAGTCCCGGGCCGCATGGGTCGCCTGGCTGATGATGTTTCGGGAGCGCTTCTATCTCTATGGCCGGGCATACGCCATGGACTGGATCCTCCGGCCGATCTTCGAGATATCGATCGCCGCGATGATCTACTTCGGGGCCGGCAGCGAGAAGGTCTCGTATGTCGTCGTGGCGATGGCCGCCAGCATGATCGTCTTCAGCTCGATCTATTTCGTTGGCGAGATCCTCGACAGAGAACGGGTCAAGGGAACGCTGCCGAGCCTGTTCCTGACGCCGTGCCGCCGGACGAGCTGGATGGCGGGATACGCCTTCGCCGGAATCCTCGAGACCTCCGGCCGCATCGCGATGGTGCTGGTGGCGGGATACGTCCTCTTCGATGTCCGGTTCGACCCGAACGTCCCGGCGCTCCTTGCCGTCTTGCCGCTCTTCATTCTCTCACTCAGCGGTCTGGCGCTGGTACTGAGCGGGATCGGGTTGCTGATCAAGCGCGCCAACGCGCTGTCCAATCTCGTGTCGCCGCTCCTGACGTTGCTCGGAGGGGTCTACTTTCCCGTTTCGACGCTGCCCGACCCGCTGCGTTACCTGGCCCGGCTGATGCCCCTCGGATACGGGATGGATGCGATCACGGCTATCGTCCTCGATCACGCGTCGCTTGCCGATGTCCAGGAGTCGCTTTACCCGCTTGCCGGTTTCGCCATCGTGTCCCCGATCATCGGTCTGATCGCCTTCAACTATCTCGACACGCTCGTCCGGAGCCGTGGAGAGGTTGATATCTACTAGTGAACGCGACGCAGCCCGCCGCCCGGGTCTCAACGATGGAAAGTCGAGCCAGCCGGATTCCACTCTTCGCGATGCTCGCGGCGAACGCGATATCCGGCGCCGGGAATGTGATGTCCCGGCTGGCGATACCCTGGTTCGTTCTTGAGACGACTGGCAGCGCCGCCCGGACCGGGATCGTCGGCGCGGTCGAAGCGATACCGCTGGTGATCGCCGGCGTGTTCGGCGGAGCCCTCGTGGACCGGCTGGGATTCCGGCGGATGAGCGTGATCGCGGATCTGGCCAGCGGCGCAACGGTCGCGATCATCCCGACCTTGCATTTCACGATCGGTCTCGAGTTCTGGCAATTGCTGCTGCTCGTCTTCGCTGGAGCCTTGCTGGACAGCCCGGGCCAGACTGCGCGCCGCAGTTTCGTCCCGGAGCTAGCCGAAGCGGCCGGGGTACCGTTGACGGCAGCGAACGGGTACTTCGGCGCGATCAACCGCTCGACCGTCCTGATCGGGCCACTTATCGCCGGAGTATTCATCGCTCTTGCCGGAGCGGCGCCTCTGCTCTGGATCGACGCCGGAACCTTCGTCGTCTCGGCCGTGCTGATGCTTGCGTTCGTTCCGAGAGCGCTCGAACCGGAGGGCGAGACGGCGGGACCCGTCACTTCCTACTGGTCCGAGCTGGCCGATGGCTTCAGATGGATCGCCGGCAGTTCGCTCATCCGTACGCTCATCGTCATGGTTCTGCTGACGAATCTGATCGAGTCGCCATTTGTCATCGTCTTGACGGTCTATGCCCGCGAGGTCTACGACAGCTCGGTAGCACTCGGTCTGCTGCTCGGCGTCTTCAGCATCGGGGCGATTGTCGGATCGATGCTCTCGGGCGCGGTGGCCGAGCGCGTTACTGGCCGTCGCCTGTTCCCGCTCGGGTTCGGCGCGGTATGCGTGCTCTATCTAACGCTGATCGTCCAACCGGCGATCGCCGTCGTACTGGCGGTCTCGTTCGTCGTCGGGTTGTCGGCGGCTCCGATGAACCCATTCCTCGACACCGTCTTCCAGGAGCGCGTCCCGCGGCACATGCGAGGTCGGGTATTCGGATTGCGCAGCGCGCTGATGATGGCGTCGACGCCGATCGGCATTCTTGCCGGAGGAACGCTCGTCGAAGCGACCGGTCTGGTCACGACGATCGCGATCCAGCTGGCGATGTTGCTTGCCGTCGTCGTCTGGATGATCTTCTCGCCAACCCTGAAGCAAGTAGATGGCGGGAGTGACGTCCCTATGTCGAAGGCATAGCCACTTCCGGCGGCCGGGATGGAGGACGTGGTTCGGACCGCGCGCGTTCGTTGAAGAACCGGTACGCCAGCAGGAGTCCACCGACCGCCAGCAGATCGCCGATGACGAAATCAAGGATGTAGTGATTCCCGGTCAGCACGATCGACGACGTCATGAGCACCGGCAGCAGCACGCCGAAGGCCTTGACCAGATATCCGCGCCCATTGCGGTAAATCGCGATCGCCATCAGCAGATTCCAGCCGGCATGGAGGCTCGGTACGGCAGCATACTTGTTCGCCAGCCCGGAGGGCAGGAGCACATGCTGGGAGTAGGAACGCTGCTCGATGGTGTCGATGAATCCGAACTCCGGCATGAAGCGCGGGGGCGCGACGGGAAAGAACGCGAAGATGAGCAGCGCCAGAGCTCCCGAAATGAGGATGCCATTGCGGAAGAGCGTGTACTCCTCAGGATAGTTGAAGAACAGCCACACGAGGACGATCGCGATCACCGGCCAGTGGAACCAGACGTAGACCCAGTTCATGGCGTTGATGATCCAGTCATGCCCGAGGGCGAAATCCTGGGCACGCGGCTCGACGAAGATGCGGAGTTCCCGCTCCAGGTCAACGACTCGATGGGCATTGATTCGCGCCGTTGCAACCTGTTCCTTCACCAGTCCGCGAACCAGGTAGTAGCAGAAGTACGCGGCATAGATCAGGGTCGCCTCGGCGATTGCGTGGCTGTCGCCGAACCGGCGCTGGGTTTCCCAGCGTACGACGAGAAGCACGCCGGTGAGTCCCAGGATGACCCTGTAGGACTCGATGTACGGTATGAAGAAATCCATCTAACTACGTCCCCACCCCAGCGATCGCACCGAACAGTGTAAGAAAGAACACTCGTCAGAGACTAACGTTATAAGATCAGATATTCTATTTCATGGAGTCGCGCAATCCCAATTCTGGGATAGTATGGATCCGCAAGCGGTTGTCAGGTTGAGCGGAAAGGCAAGTAGTGCACGCCGGAGACCTGCTGGTCGAGATGTTGATCAACTATCGGGTCGAGTACGTATTCGGCCTGCCCGGTGGGCAGACTGCCGCCCTGTATGATGCGATCTACCGACGACCTCGCCAGATCTCGCATATCTTGATGCGCGACGAGCGCAGCGCGGCCTACGCCGCCGACGCGTACGCCCGGGTGACGGGCCGCGTTGGCGTCTGCGATGCGACGGTCGGGCCCGGAGCGACCAAGCTGCCATCCGGACTTGCCGAAGCGAAGCACTCTTCTATTCCAGTGCTCGCCATCGTCAGCGACATCAACCAGTCGACGCTCCACCTTTCGGACTACGGGGCAGCCTCTCAGGCGCTCGATCAGCTCCGGATGCTCGAGCCGCTGGTCAAGTGGCAGAGCCGGGTTCCCAGAGCGGAGAATCTCCCGGATCTTTTCCGGAATGCAATGCGCCAGGCAACCAGCGGCCGGCCCGGGCCGGTGGTGCTCGATATCCCGGACGATGTGTTCACCGCCGACTGCGATGGGTTGAATCTCGATTCCGGCAGCAATATCCGTGACGGTTCCTACCCGTCTCGCCGGACGGGGCCGGACTCCGATTCCGTTGCCCTGGCTTCCTTCCAGCTGATCGAAGCCCAACGGCCGGTGATCGTAGCTGGTGGCGGCGTCCACAATGCCGGCGCGACCGACGAGCTTCAGCGGCTGGCCGAGCGGCTCAGCATCCCGGTCGCGACGACCTGGAGCGGGAAGGGCGCGATTCCCGAGGATCACCCGCTGTCGCTGGGACTGCTCGGTGCGATGGGGACGACCTGCGCCACCGAGATCGTGTCGTCGGCGGATGTGGTGTTCCTCATCGGTTTCAAGTCCGGCCAGAATTCCACATTTTCCTGGAAACTGCCCCGGGAGGACCAGGCGGTCATTCACCTGGACATCGACCCGGCCGAGATCGGCAAGATTTTCACGACAGCCGTCGGCCTTGTCGGCGACGCTCGCACCGGCCTCCAGATGATTCTCGGCCAGGTCTTTCCCGTCGAGCGTCCCGAGTGGCTGGAAGATGTCGCCGCAGCCCGTCACGACTGGCAGGAACAGCTTGACGAAGAGCGTTCGAGCGATCAGATTCCGGTGACGCCGCAACGGGTAATGGGAGAGCTCCAGCGCGTCTGGGGCGAGGACGACTTGCTCGTCACCGATGCCAGCTTCGCCAGCGGTTGGGGCGGGGCGTTTCTCCAGATGCCGGTAGCCGGCCGGCGGGCGCTTTTCCCTCGCGGTATCGCCGGGCTCGGCTGGGGCTTACCTGCTGCGATCGGAGCCCGATTTGGTCATCCGGACGGCACCGTCGTCTGTCTGGCCGGCGACGGAGGTTTCGCCTACAGCGTGGCGGAGCTATCAACACTGGTGAAGTACGGGCTGAAGGTCGTCAGCATCGTGCTCAACAACAACGCTTTAAGCTGGATCAAGTGGAACCAGCGGATGACCTGGGGCGAACGGTACCAGTCCTCCGAGTTCCCCGATATCGACTTCGCGGCGGTCGCCCGGGGTTTCGGATGCAAAGGCGTCAGCGTGACCGATCCCGACCAGCTCGCCGATGCGCTCGACGACGCATTCGCCGGCGATGGGCCGGTCGTGATCGATGTCAAGACGGAAGAGTGGGAGACGCCGTTGCTCGCCTATCGGGCGGCCGTCGAGCAGCCGGTATCGACCGAAGCAAGACCGGCCTATTCCACGAGCCGCCCACAGGTATGACGTCAAAGAGAACGGTCTTCTCCTGAAAATCGCAGGGTGGGCTCGTCCTTCACCGGCTGCGGAAATCAGCACGGCATAGATGAGGACGGGCAACACCGTGACGAAGGGCGCGAGATGCGACCTTACGCTTCAGCTTCCCGGACGATCGCGGCAAGGTCGGCGGGGTCGATGCTCCCGCCGCTGATGATGCAGACCGTCTTTCCTCGTTCTTCGGGATCGAGCTTCAGCGCGGCGGCCACGGAAAGAGCCCCGGCTCCCTCGGCAATAAGTTTGTTCTTGTTCGCCAGCAGCCGGATAGCGTCTCTGGTTTCATCGTCACTGACCGTCAGGCAACCATCGGCAACCTCCATCAGGTCCGGGAACATCGCGTCCATCACAAACGGCGCTCCGGCGCCGTCGACGAAGGTCGAGCCGGACATCGTCTCCGGCTCGCCGGCCGCGAATGAGACGGCGAAGCCGGACGCCCCTTCAGGCTGGACGCCGATCACCTGTGCATTCGGGGACGTTGCTTTGATTGCCGTTGCGATACCGATCAGCAGTCCTCCGCTACCGACCGGTACCAGAACCGTCTCGATGTCGGGGAGATCTTCCAGTATCTCGAGACCGATCGTCCCGTGCCCGGCGACGACGTCCGGATCGTCGAACGGGTGGACGAATCCAGGTCTGCTATTGAACCGCCCGTCGTTCATTGCCGCGAACATCTGGTCGCGCGGGATGAACTCGACCGAGGCTCCGTAGCCCTCCGTCGCGTCGATCTTCGAAGATGGAGCGCCCTCAGGCATGATCGCCGTGGCAGGGATGCCGAGCCGCCGGGCCGACCAGGCGACCCCCTGAGACATGTTGCCGGCGCTCAATGTCGAAACTTCGGGCAGATCTCCGGACGCTGCCCTGCGGGCGATCGCGTTGAACGCACCTCGTATCTTGAACGAGCCGACCGGCTGGAGCACCTCCGGCTTGAGCCAGATATCCGTTGCCCGGTCATCACCCCGGAGCTGCACGAGCGGCGTCCGGACCGCGATACCGGCCAGGCGTTCGGCGGCGGCGTGGATCATGGCAATATCGACCTGCAATTGTGATTCCTTCCCTTGCGGCGATGAGGCTAGCTGTCCTCATCGAGTCGTCCGCCGGTGATGACGAGCACTGCCGTTTGATCTTCGAGCGAGCGTTCTTCCGCAAGGCGTGCAAGCGCGGCGAGCGTGGCGGCCGAGGTAAATTCGGCGACGAGGCCCGCTTGAGTCGCGAGCTGACGCTGGGCGGCGGCGATCTCGGTATCCGGCACGGCGATCATCTCTCCGTCGCTGGCTTCGATCTCCCTCAGTAGGCGAACCGCGTTGCGCGGTTTCCGGACGGCGATGGATTGGGCTTCGGTCGCGCCCCCGTTGTCGGAATACGGTTCGCCGTTGAACCGGCGGACCATCGGTTGGATTTCCTCGGATTGCACGCCAACGAGACGCGGTAGACGATCGAGCAGGCCGACCTGGACCATTTCCCGGAATCCCTTGCCGATTGCTCCAAGCGTGCAGCCGTCGCCGCTGGCCGAGATGACCCAGTCCGGTGCGACGCCGCCGAGGTCGTCGGCGATCTCGAACGCGCAGGTCTTCTTCCCCTCGACGAGGAATGGGTTAAGGGCGCAGTTTCTGCTGTACCAACCGTGACGCGCGCCTTCCTCTTCGGATTCGTCGTACGCTTGATCGTAATTGCCGGTCGAAATGTGAATGTTGGCTCCATAGCGCCGGAGCCAGCCTATGCGAGTTCTTGATGCGATATTCGGGACGAAGGCATGGCAGGTCAACCCGGCGTGGGCCGCGAATCCCGCCAGCGAGATCGCGGCGTTTCCTGCTGATGCGCAGTACACGTCGGTGTGGCCCTGGGCCATCGCCATCGTGATGCCGACGGCGGTGGCGCGATCCTTCAAACAGCGGGTCGGGTTTCGCGTTTCATCCTTGAGGTAGAGGTTCCCCAGACCAAAGCGGCGGGCGAGACGGGGAGCGGATACCAGCGGGGTTCCGCCGGCCGGGAGGACGTCGCCCGGCCGTTCGACCGGCAGGAGCGGGAGCCACCTGAAGACGTCTCGACGGCTAGCGAAGATCGCCTCGCTATCGCGGAGCTGTCGGGCCGCTGATTCGTAGTCGTAGTTCACGTCGAGAACGGGTGGATCGGTGTTGCCGTCATCGTGCGCGTAGGCTGTCGGGTCGTATGGGAGCGTCTCTCCAGTCGTGAGTCGGGTCAGGTCAGTCGCGTTCATCTCGCTATCCTCCCACGCTTTCATCACCCGCCGCTATTGAACGCCGTGACGGGCTCCATCATACTTGCCGCCACGAACCATCGATGACACCTGGAGGACTGATGTACACGTTCGAGCGAGCCGACATCATCGAAGCCGCTTCCGAAATGATCGGGATACCGTCAATCAATCCTGACCTCGTCGAAAATGGCGAGGGGGAATCGACCCTCGCCCGCGCAATCGCCAGTCGCCTCGAGCAGACCGAAGGCATCGACGTCGAATTACAGGAGGCTGCTGACGGGCGTCTGAACGTGATCGCGGCGGCGGGCCGGGGCAACGGTAGAACCTTGATGCTCAACGGTCACATCGACACGGTCGGCGTCGAGGGCATGGCCGATCCCTTCAATCCGAAGGTCGACGGTAACCGGCTCCACGGCCGCGGCTCGTACGACATGAAGGCCGCGATGGGGTGCGCCACGCTCCTCCTCGAGGCTATCGCCCGGGATGACAATTTCCCGGGTCGCGTCGTCGTGACCTATGTCGTCGATGAGGAGTACGCGAGCATCGGGACCGAAGCCGTTGTCCGGGAGCTGCATCGTTGGAAGCCGGATGCGGCGCTGGTGTTGGAGAACAGCGATCTCGACATCTGCGTGGCTCACAAGGGCTTCGCCTGGGCTGAGATTGTGACCCAGGGGGTGGCCGCCCACGGCAGCCGCTACTGGCTCGGAGTCGATGCGATCGCGATGATGGGCTACGTCCAGGTCGAACTCGACAAGCTCGGGGCAAGTCTGCTTGAGCGTCCGCCTCACCGCTATCTCGGGCCGCCCTCGCTGCATATGGGCCTGATTCATGGCGGCCAGGAAATTTCGTCCTATGCTGCCGCCTGCTACTTGCAGCTCGAGCGCCGGACTATTCCCGGCGACACCGAGGAATCGGTCGAGGCCGAGATCGAAGAGATTCTGGAACGGCTTCGACGTGACGATCCCGAGTTCTCGGCGATGGCGACGGTCGGCATCGTCCGAAACCCCTTCGAAGTCTCCGAGGATGAGGAGATCGTCAAGGTGTTGTGGGATGCGGCCGCCGAAGTTCGTGGCGAGGAACCGCAGTTCATCGGCAAGGCCGGCTGGGCGGATTCGGCATTGTTGTCGGAGGCCGGCGTACCGACGGCGTACTTCGGCCCCGCCGGGTTTGGCGCCCACGGGGCCGAAGAGTGGGTTGACATTGATTCGCTCGAGCGGTTCCTGGCGATCCTGTCACGAACCGCCCACGAGTTCTGCCGGGGCCGATAGCTAGACGAAGATGAACCAGCTCGCGCCGATGGCGACTGCCATCGCAGCGATCCCCGCCAGGTAGCCCGCCTCCGCCAGCCGGGTGCTCAGCGGCGGGTCGGCGATCTCGTCTGCGGTTTCCGGCGGATCGAATCTCCGCAAGCGGAGCGAGTTCGTCACCACGCTGACACTTGACAGCGCCATCGCCCCGGCGGCGAGCGCCGGGTTCAGGACGTCGCCGGTGAGCCAGTAGAGCGCCCCGGCGGCAACGGGAATCAAGGCGACGTTGTAGCCAAATGCCCAGACCAGGTTCTGTTTGATCGTCTGGACGGTCTTACGCGAGAGAGCAATCGCCGTGACGACTCCCTTGAGATCGCCGCCCATCAGGGTGATGTCGCTCGCTTCGAGCGCCACATCGGTGCCGGTCCCGATAGCGATGCCGAGGTTCGCTCGTGCGAGCGCCGGGGCATCATTGATACCGTCACCGACCATCGCGACGAATGCACCCTGGTCCTGGAGCTTCTGGATCTGGTTGTCCTTGTCGCCCGGCAGCACTTCGGCCATGACCCGGTCTTCTGGAATGCCGACTTCCCGGGCGACGGCCAGCGCTGTCGTCGGGTTGTCTCCGGTGATCATCCAGACATCGAGGCCGAGCGCCTGAAGTTCGGCGATCGCCTCCGCCGACGTCGGTTTCACCGGATCGGCGATCGCGATCACTCCGGCGAACAGGCCATCGATCGCGGCAAAGACCGGCGTCTTGCCGTCGCGCGCGAGGTCCTGTGCCTGATGTGCCGCGTCGCCGAGATCGATGCCGTTCTCGGTCATCAGCTTGCGGTTGCCGACCAGAACCTCGCCGCCGTCGACGAGGCCGCGGACTCCGTGACCGGTGACGGCTTCGAAGTCGGAGACGGTAGACAGTTCGATTGACGCTTCAGTCGCGGAATCGACGATGGCCCGTCCCAGCGGATGCTCCGAGGACGATTCGAGACTGGCGACTACGCGCAACAACCGGTCACGGTCGAACCCGTCCGCCGCCAGCACGTCGGTGACGACCGGCTTGCCCCGGGTGATCGTGCCGGTCTTGTCGAGGACGATTGCCGTCAGGCTGTGGGCGGCTTCCAGGGATTCACCGCCACGAATGAGGACGCCGGACTCGGCGCCCTTGCCGGTGCCGACCATGATCGCCGTCGGGGTCGCCAGACCCATGGCGCAGGGGCAGGCGATGATCAGGACGGAAATGGTCACCGTCAGCGCGAAGTTGAACTGCGGTTCCGGTCCGATGACGAGCCAGAGCAGGAACGTTGCGGCGGCAACCGCCATGACGGCCGGCACGAAATAGAGGGCGATCTGGTCGGCGAGACGCTGCAGCGGGGCTTTCGAGCCCTGCGCATCCTGCACGAGCCGGATGATCTGAGCCAGCGCCGTATCTTCGCCGACCTTGGTCGCTTCGAAGGTGAAGCTCCCCGACGTGTTGATCGTTCCGCCGATCACCTCGTCGCCGGAGGTCTTCTCGACCGGCAGACTCTCGCCGGTCAACATGCTCTCGTCGATCGAAGATCGGCCTTCGAGAACCGACCCATCGACAGGGATCTTCTCGCCGGGGCGGACTCGCACCACATCGCCGGCTCGCACTTCCTCGATCGGAATAGCGACCTCGCTGCCGTCGCGGATGACGCTCGCCGTGCGCGGAGCGAGACCCATCAGGGTCTTGATCGCGCCGGTCGTCTGGAATTTGGCACGCGCCTCCAGCCAGCGGCCGAGCAGGATCAGGCCGATGATGATCGTCGCGCTGTCGAAGTAGGTTTCCGGCTCGAGGCCTGCGTTCGTCACGAAGTCCGGCCAGACGGTGACGAGAGTGCTGTAGCCGAATGCCGCCGTCGTGCCCAGGACGACCAGGGTCGCCATGTTTGCCTGAAGATGCCGGCCTGCGGCCCAGGCCTGCCGGTAGAACACGCGCCCCGCCCAGATCTGGATCGGGGCAGCCAGGGCCAGTAGCAGGAAGTTCATCTCCTGCGACATGACGTGTCCGCCCATGTCCATGCTGTTCATGAAGTAAGGAATGTCGGGCAGCCAGGATGGCCAGAACATCAACGCCATGATGACAATGCTGACCGAAATCGACGCGACTGCTTTGACCTTGTAGTCGCGCATCTCGTCCAGGTGGCGCTGCTCGTTCGCATCGACGGTGGATTCAGTGGCGGAGGACTCATCATGGACGCGTGCCGAGTAACCGGCGGACTCGACCGCTTCGATCAGCTGTTCGATCGAGGTCGAGGCCGAGTTGTAGTGAACGACGGCCTGCTCGGTCGCCAGATTCACCGGTGCCGATGAGACTCCAGGCACCCGCTCGAGCTTCCGTTCGACGCGCTTCACGCACGAGGCGCAGAACATGCCCTCGACGTCGAGGGTGATCTCGTCCTCCCGGACGCCGTATCCGGCGGCCTCAACGGCTGCGTAGAGATCGGCGTCACTGGCCTGCTCCGGATCGTAGCTGACCCGCGCCTGCTCGGTGGCCAGATTGACGGCAACGTCGCTCACACCCGGCACGCGTTCGAGCTTGCGCTCCACCCGCTTGACGCAGGACGCGCAGAACATACCTTCGATGGGAATCGTCGCTTCTCGTCGTGAAACTGTCGTCGTCAATCGGGGCCTCCGTTCGATGTCTTCCCTTGAATTATACCCTATAGGGGTATATCTGGCAGTGCCGGCAAATATACCCCCTGGGGGTATCAGAAGTCAAGATGCCGCTGAACGTAGACCAGGGACGAGTCAGCGACATCCAGGCGGTGCAGCCGAAGAGCGTGGGTCATTCACCGGAAAGGTAAACATGATCGAAAGCGAGCCGGTCGTCGTAACCGGGGATACGTGTCAGGGCACTCGACGCCATGTGTTGTCGAATCTGTCCACGCGTTCGCAAGATGCCAGAACCCTGATGACGGGGGATAGCGCACCGGGAGTACGAGGCTGACCTGACAGGTCTTCTGTCTTGCAACGACGATTGATCTCTTTGCACGCAACAACGCATTGGCACCCGGATCGTCCTTGAAGAGGCAGGCCCGCGGGCGTGCCGAAGTTAGGGCCAATCCGGGAGGCAGGCTCAAGCAGGGGGCTCTGGGGCGCTAGATGCCGGCCGAGAGAATCGGCGCACCGGCGGGCGACGTTGAATCGACCTCGGATTCGCGGGTTACGAGCACGTTCGTGTACCGGTCGAATAGATCGGGAGGGTCGATGATGATCTGGGCCGTACCGGCATCGTTCGGTTCCAGAACCCCGATACGCGCGTACTCCTCGTTGTTGTTGCCCGTCTGCACCCAGACGACGAACTGTTCGCTTTCGGCAAGAGAAGGCAGGCTCCGGGCGACGAGCACCGCCGCGTTCTCGCTCTTATCGACGAACAGGCTACCGCGCGCGAAGGGGGCGTCGTTCGATGCGACGAGGTCGATCACCTGCCGTTCCGTCGACGGGCTGGTGAAGACTTCCGCCGACTCGTCCTGAACTTGCTGGAACTCGGCGAGCTCGTTCTGCTGCTCGGTGATCTGATCGTGGATGATGACGGTATACATCGCGAAGACGATCGCGACGATCGTCGCCGGCATCGAGGTGATCAATGCGACGCGGGGGATCGTTCGCTTCCAGTTCCGCCGTTCGGGCGGTTCCGCGATCGGTAGCGCCGTTGGAGGAATCGTGGCGTTCCACGCCGCCTTGCGGTAGCGCTGCAGCGGTACGTTGGACTCGATCGCATCGACTTCCGAGAGTACCCCGGCCCGGACACGAAGCGGGACGTCGACCGGTTCGGCGGCATGGGCCAGCGCCGTCGCTGCCAGGCGGTACTCGTCCAGTTCCTTTTGCCACTCCGGGAATCGAGGGAGATTCCTTGCGACGAAATCCCGCTCGTCAGGTTCGAGAGCACCCAGCGCATAGGCCGCCAGCAACTCGCTGATCTCGCTTGTGGGAAATTCCGGCAGCCCGTTCACTCGAAGACCGACTCTCTACTTATAGATGCTCGGTCTCAAGCTCCTGTCGTAGCTTCTTGAGTCCGAGGCGCATACGCGTCTTGATCGTGCCGAGTGGGATATCGAGGTGTGCCGAGATCTCACGCTGAGACATTCCGCCAAAGAACGCCAGTTCGATAGCTTCGCGCTGTGCGTCTGGAAGTTCCAGCAGCGCCGTCTTTATGCGTACTCGCAGAGCGCCGGCCTGAGCCGCTTCCTCGACATTGGTGGCTTCATCGACGAGCCCGAACAGGGCGTCCGATACATCCACCGAGTCCGACTTCTGCGGTCGTCGCTGGCGTTTACGAATCTCGTCGATCGCGAGGTTATGGGTGATGCTGAGCAACCAGCTACCGAAGTTTCCACGCGATTTCTGGAACCGATCCGCCTGTCGCCAGGTTCGGACAAAGACCTCTTGCAGGATCTCTTCCGCCAGCATCGGATCGGAAACGATCCGCATGGCGAATGAGAACACGACCCGGGCGTAGCGGTTGTAGAGCGACTCCAGCGCCGCCGTATCACCCAGACTCACCCGATGCACCAACTCGGCGTCTGACGTCTCAACCGGCGTTGGCGGGTCGTTGACCCGGCGTATCGTCGGCAGACGTCGGACTTTCGGAGACTGCTGGCTCATGATCGAACCTTCGATCCGAGTAGCTGCCTCTGACTCAATATACGCTCGGGAGTCCGAGATGGGATGTACGCTGACTGGTACTTTGGTGTCATTATCTTCCGGCGCTGTTGTTCTACCTGCCTCAGGTGGTGAGGCTGCTGCTCTTCCCCTGTGACCATTGTAGTGCGAAGGCTTGTACTACGTAAAGCCCCTTCGACTATTGAAAGATACGGTCGTCCGCACGATCATTGTCCGCCCTGGCGGACCGCCGCTTCTCGGATGCCTGGTGACGAGGCACGCTCCGCATGCACGTCGCGATGGTCTCCGTCTGAGGTTCGCCCGTCTGGCGGACACCACGTCCGGCTGGATGCTAGTCCTCGGGCACCTCGTAGGAAATGATGTTCTCCCACTGCTGCGCGCTCGTCCGGCAAACGACGGCGACGACCTCTTCGGTGTCGCTCAGGTTGTAGACCTCGTGGGGCATGCCGGGCTCGATATAGATGAAGTCTCCCGCTTCGTTGTAGATCGTCTTCTCCAGCCGGTCGCCGTAGATATGCTTCAACTTTCCTTTGAGAATGTAGAGACCAACTTCGAAGTCGACGTGGATATGCGCCGCGGCGACGCCGCCCGGGGGCACGGTTGCGACATTCATCGAGAATTCCTTGGCTCCAACTGTTTTCTCCGAGATGCCGACGTTGTAGCTGAGTCCGTTCCAGCTCTCTTTGTCGATACCGGGTCTGATCGTGGAAATGCCTTCGGTGATCTCGATGAACTCGTTCTTCTGGCCTGTTTCCTGCGCCACGGTCCTGTCCTTCCTGACTCTGTCCTGCCGGTTTCCGCACATTCTAGTGCAGGCGAGTCGGTGGTCCGCACCTTCCGGGCGGATCAGATACGAGGGGTATGACAAAAGTCCCAATTGAATCTGGACGGATTGACATATCCCACGCGGCATTCCACAGTTGCTCTGGGGATAGGGAACATGAGCATTGATAGGGAGTGCGGACGTGTCAGTCCATAATGCTGTGTTTTCCGATCCTTCCGTTGAGGATGCGTTTCCTCAACATCTTCGCGAGCCCACCTATCAAAATCGTTTACGAGTGATCGGCCGGTACATCGACGATCGGCGAATGCACTCGATTACGCTGGTCGAGATACCTGGTGGCTTCGTGCTGCGTGGATCGTGCAGCGATGATCCGTGGCCGGTTCTGCTGGAGTTCGAAGATCGCAAGCTCGGCGTCATGCTCCAGCAGGCGTTCGAGTTCCGGGGCGCGGGGCGTACGCCAAAGGAAGTCCGCGATCTGATTCCAACGGGTTACGAAGACCTTCTGCGGACGCTGGGACACGAGCTCGACGAGAGGATCGCTGAGAACGTCGTGATCACCGAGCTGCCGAGCCTGCTGGCCGTGTCAGGATTCGAACCGGTACTCGGGTTTGGCGAATCCACCTACCGCCCGTTCTCGGAGCCATACTCCGCCGACGATGTTGCGAACTCGCTCCAGCAGGCTCTCTCGCGGCGCGGGACCTATCAGCACATTCAAACGTACATTCCACCGAACTTCCGAGGATAGGCAGAGACGAGATGGGTAAAACGGTATCGACATATCAGACACGTCTCCAGGCGATAGGCGCCCGGCTCGACGCTGGTGGCTTTCACACCGTTTCGATTCTCGAGGTCGAGGGCGGGTTGATCGTTCGGGCGACCGCTCCCGGCGAGCGCACACCGCAGGTCATCGAGATAGCGGACAACGACGAGACGGGGCAAGATGAAAACACCCGAGCTCCGGACACGGTTCCTCACCGGCTGTTTCCGAACGGCTACCGGCAGTTTCTGGCGGCGCTAGGGAACCGGCTCGACCAGGGCAGGGCGGCGGCCATTGCGATCGTCGAGGGCACCGATTTCGTAACCGTTGGCGGCATCCAACCGGTTTCCGAGTCGACTGAAGGCGTTGCGTACGAACCGCTTGATATCCTGCTGCTCCCGGACGATATCAACGAGATCTCTCGCCAACCGTTGTCGCGATCGCGCGCTGCGTCGCGATTCCAGCTTCCGATCGCCGACCTTGGATCGGTTTCCGGGCGAAGCCAGGCGCGTGCAACGCAGCGCCTGACCTCGATCCTCAACTCGTTCCTGCGCGTCGTCCAGTTCGGCTAGCCTGCGGCCGGTCCCTTGACGAACTGGCCCGGCATTTCGCCGGTGTGCCGGCTGTTCTCCAGCACCATAACCCCGTTGACCCAGACATCCCGAACGCCGGTCGAGAGCTGATGCGGCTCTTCGAATGTCGCGTTGTCGGTGACGGTGTCCGGATCGAGGACCAGGACGTCGGCGAACGCGCCGGCGCGAAGCAAGCCCCGGTCCCGGAGGCCGAGCCGGTCCGCGACTGACGATGACATTTTCCGGATCGCGTCTTCGAGCGAAATCACTTCCCGGTCGCGGACATAGTGGCCGAGAACGCGCGTATAGGTGCCATAGGCACGCGGGTGGGTCGGGCCGTTCTCTTTCGCCCACTCCGGATCGAGCCCGCCGGCGTCGGTGGAAATCTTGATCCACGGCTGCCGGAGCTGCAACTCGATGTTTTCCTCGCTCATGCCGAAGTAAATCGTTGAGATCCGCTGCTTCTCTGCCAGCAAGAGGTCCATGATCGTATCGACCGGTTCCTGGCCCCGCATCTCGGCGATCTCCGATAGACGCTTGCCGACGTACTCCTGATGTTCGGGGAGGGACATTCCGACCGGCATGACACCCTCCGGTCCAGTCTCGTCGAGCATTGCTTCCCAGTCGCTCGTTGGGTTCAACACCTCGGCCCGGATGCGCGCTCGCTCCTCCGGGTCGGCCAGTTTCTCATAGAGCTTGCCGCCTTCCGCCGACCACGGCGGCAAGCAGGATGAGAGACCCGTGCCCGATGCCGGGTAGGGGTACATATCCGAGGTCACATCCATGCCGTTCGCGCGGGCCTCGTTGATCTTCCGGATGACCTCCGGCATCTTCGGCCAGTTGCGTCGCCCGGCGGCCTTGAGGTGATAGATCTCGATATTCACTCCGGATTGCCGGCCAATGTCGAGTGTCTCGTCGAGTGCCTCGATCAGTGTTTCGGCCTCGGAGCGCATGTGGGTGATGTAAACGCCATGATGCTCGGCAACCACCTTGCAGACGTCGACGATCTCGTCGGTGTCCATATAGGCGTCGGGCGGGTAGATCAGGGCGAACGATACGCCGAATGCGCCGTCCTCCATCGATTCCGCCATGACCCGGCGCATGATCGACCGCTCATCGGCGTCGGCCGGACCCATGTCCATGCCCTTCGCGTAGCGCCGCAGGCTGCCACCGCCGAGGAACGAGCCGACGTTCGGAGAAACGCCTCGGTCGACGAAAGCGTCGAGCCAGTCGCCGAAGCGGGTCCAGTTCACGGCCCGTTCGGTCCATTCCGTGAGATCCTGGGAACCGAAGCCACGCGGTATCGGGAAGTCGATCCGGCCGCCGAATGGTGCCGGCGTCCAGGCTTCGCCCATGATCTCGGTCGTAACCCCCTGGGTGATCTTCGAGAGGCAGTGGCCGTCGATCATGAGCGGGATGATCGAGTGGCTCTGGATATCGATGAAGCCGGGGCAGACGACCATTCCGGTCGCGTCGACCACGTTCGCGTCGACTCCGGCCGACTGGCCGCGAGTCAGCACGGCCTCGATGCGGTCGCCGTCGAGCAGCACATCCCCGTAGAACCAGGGGTTCCCGCTCCCGTCGATAACTCTGCCGCCAGCGATCAGCGTTCGTTCATTGCTCAATGGTTTCAGTCCTTCCATCTATTGCCGACATGTTAGCCGGACTGGACTGCGGCTGTCGTGCCGCGATTGACACCGGCTCCGGAGGGACATATCATCCAGAATGGAAACGTCAACAGGCGTTGATCGGAACGAGTAGCTTCGGACGGACGTCCCAGAGAGCCGGCGGTTGGTGCGAGCCAGCGACGGAGTGCGAAGCGAATGGATCCGGGAGCCACGCCCTGAAACGCGGTTCGCGAAGTAGGAAGCGTCGGTCTACCCCGCCGTTATCGGGGTTATCGGTCAGTTACTGGCCGGTGCCGAGTGGGTCGTCCGAAAGGTCGATCAACGAGGGTGGCACCGCGGGTGTGGCAAACGAGCGCCTCCGTCCCTCCGGGATGGGGGTTTTTTGTTGCCTTCGTCCCACGACTGCATCGTATGGAAAAGGAGTGAACGATGAGCACGGCGACAGCCGAAGCGAACGTCTCGGCCGATGGCTCGAGGACGAAACCGAGAATCTTGTCCGGCATACAGCCGAGCGGCATCCCGACGCTGGGGAATTACCTCGGGGCGATTCGCCACTGGGTCAAGCAGCAGCATGAAGCCGAGAGCTTCCATCCGATCGTCAACCTCCATGCGATGACCCAGCCGTACGAGCCGGAGAGCCTGCTCGACCGGACGTATGGCCTCGCAGCGTCGTTGCTCGCCTGTGGCATCGATCCGGAGATCGCGATTCTCTTCGTCCAGTCGCAGGTCCCCGAGCATACCGAGCTGACCTGGATTCTCTCGACCCAGACGATGTTCGGCGAGCTCAGCCGGATGACCCAGTTCAAGGACAAGTCGAGAGGCGAGCAACCGGAGCGGGTCGGGACAGGGATCTTCTTCTATCCAATATTGATGGCCGCGGATATCCTGATCTACGACGCCGATCTCGTACCGGTCGGAGACGACCAGCGCCAGCACGTCGAGCTCACGCGCGACATCGCCCAGCGATTCAACACGACTTATGGCGAGACCTTTGTGATGCCCGAGGCCGACATCAAGGAAGAAGGGGCGCGGATCATGGGCCTTGATGATCCGGCGGCGAAGATGAGCAAGAGCGCAGCCAGCGAATACAACTACATCTCGATGAACGACGATGACGACACGATCCGGCGCAAGGTTCGCCGGGCCGTCACCGACTCGGGTAGTGAAGTGAAAGCGGCTGCGGACAAGCCGGCCCTGACGAATCTGCTGACGATCTACTCGCAGATTACCGACCGCACGATTGCCGACATCGAGCGCGAGTACGAGGGCAAGCGGTACGGCGACTTCAAGAACGGTCTCGCGGAAGTGCTGGTCGAAGCGATCGCGCCGATTCGCGCCCGGATCGAGGAGTACCGGTCAGACCGTGCGGAACTGGAGCGCGTTCTGGCGGTCGGACGCGATCGGGCACGGGAGATCACCGTTCCAAAGATGGAGCGCGTTCGGGAGGTAACCGGCCTGGCGGTCTAGCACCGGTGAATCAGCGGGCAGAGGTGAACCACGCCTTTGCCCGCTTTCTCCACCCAGAGTCGATCTAGCACCGCCATAGTACCAATCTCTCATTTCTTGGCTGGCGCTGTTTCGGTACAAAAGTGGTAGTCATCCGCTCGACCGGGACGGATGGCGGGCCAGCGTGGCCCGTGACAGGGGGTGGGCGTGGATAGCGATCTTTTCCAATTCGCCACCCAGGGAATCTACACGATCGTCTTCTTGCTGGCGCTTATCGATTTCCTGAGGCATCGGGACCTGCCTCGCTTCGAAGTGCTCGCATTATTCACAGTATTTGCCCTGATATTCGACCTTGGAGATGTCTTCGATGCGGTAGGCATCGCACTACCCGGCATCGATTTCATCGTCCTTGCGCTGCTCCTTGTCCAGCCTCTCATCTTCTTGCGGCTTACGACGCACTTCAGGGAGGTTCCTACACGCCAGTGGCGGATCGCGCTCGGCGGGGTGGGAGTATCCTGGGCGATCCTGCTCGTCGACGGCTCAACGCTCTCGACTCCGTCGATTGTTGCTCTCACTGCCCTCTTCCTCTACATCGAATCGTATGCGACGTTGCTGCTCATCCGGACGGCGATGGGGAGCGTCGGCGTTTCCCGACGCAGGCTCTACGCGATCATCGGCGGATCTGTTTTCGTAGCGCTTGCGATCCTGCTGCTGGGTATTTCCGAGTTGATCTCCTCAACGGAAGGATTCGCGTCGCCTGCCATCGGGATTCTGGCCCTCTTGTCGGCCGTCGCCTACTTCTTCGGATTCGCACCGCCGCAATGGCTTCGAGACTCCCTCCATCAGGCCGAGCTCTGGCGCTTCCTCGACCTGATTTCCAGCACGCCGGCCGAACAGCGGATGACTGCCGCGCTCGACCAACTCGGTTCGGCTGCCGTCCGCGCCGTCGGTGCCAAGGCCGCGATCGTGGCGCTTGGAAGCGATGATGGCGATAGGCTCGACATATACCTCGACGAATCACTTTCAGGTCATCGGGCTCTCATTGACCATCCGACGATCGTGCTCGGGGATGGCTCCGATCCACTGGCGCGTGCCTGGCGCGCACTGCAGCCGGTCGTCGCGTTTGATCGAGGCAGCTGGGGTGACGAACTGACGCGGCTTGCAGATAGGATCGGCGGAGCGAGAACCGTACTCATCTCGCCGCTCGTTGCCCACCAGAGCCCGCAGGGGTTGCTCATCGTATTCCTCGATCGACGAACGACGTTCCTGGGCGACGATCTGGCGGTGCTAACAATGCTGGCGGACCAGGCGGCCACCGGAATCGAAAACAACAAGCTCTTCAGGGCCGCCCAGCAGGAAGCGGCCCACCGGCGGCAGCTGCTGGAGCTCAGCCAGCTCCTCGGTGACGAGACCGATCCGATAGCGGTTGCGGGGCAGCTTACGAACTATGTCGACCAGCTTGTTCCGTCGTCATCCTGGGGAATTCTTTTGCCTCACTCCGGTGGCGGTCTGACGATCGCCGCGACGGGCGGCGAGGGCGCCGAGGACCGTCGGGGTCGAACCATCCCGGCGGGCCGGGGAGTTACCGGCCATGCGTTCGAGACCGGCGAGCCCGTCGTCGTCAATGATGTGGAAGCGAGTTCGCTCTACGTCGGGCTACGCTCCGAGATTCGATCCGAGCTGGCGGTTCCGCTTCGCTACCGTGGCGAGTCGATCGGCGTGCTGAATTTCGAGCGCACCGAGGTCAATGCGTTCACATCCGACGAGGTGAATCTGGCCCAGCTGGTGGCGAATTCCACGGCCCAGGCGCTGGCGCGGGCGAATGTACTCGATGAGCTTCGTCACCAGAATCTCGCGCTGGACGCAGCAAATCGGCACAAGAGCGAATTTCTGGCGACGATGAGCCACGAGCTGCGCACGCCGCTCAACTCGATCATCGGGTTCTCCGAATTGTTGCTCGATGCCCCCGAAGGCGGCTATGACGCTGCTTCCGAAAAGCAGTTTCTGGAAACGATCCATAGTAGCGGGCATCACCTGCTCTCGCTCATCAACGACATCCTCGATCTCTCGAAAGTCGAAGCTGGCCATATGGATCTGATGCTCGAAGAGTGTGTCATCCCGGATCTCCTGGCGCAGGTGATTTCGACGGTCGAGCCGCTCGCCAGGAGATCATCCGTCCGGCTCGCGGTGGATGCCCGGGATGTCGGGTCGTTCGTTGCCGATACCGGGAAACTGAAGCAGATCCTCTACAACCTGCTGTCGAATGCAATCAAGTTCACACCGGAACACGGCACTGTTTCCGTTGTCGCCCGGGTCGTTGACGGCGGATTACAGCTGACTGTCTCCGACACCGGAATAGGTATCGCGCCGGAAGATCAGGACAGGATCTTTCACGAGTTTCAGCAGATCGACATGGGTCCCGGTCGGCGCTTTGAAGGCACAGGGCTCGGGCTCACGCTCACCCGACGGTTCGTGGACTTGCACGGGGGGCGTATCTGGGTCGACAGCACGGTCGGACAAGGCAGCCACTTCCATGTGTTTCTTCCGAAACAGACGCTGGAGAGCGATGGACAGGAGGACGAACTGTTGCTGAACCTGGAATCGACCGGCGTCGACCCCGACGGCAGCGACCGGCCGACGGTGCTCGTCGTTGAGGACGACCCGAGCGCCGCAAACCTGCTCTCCCTCTATCTCCACCGGGGTGGCTACCAGCCCCACGTCGCTGCTGATGGAGAGGAGGCACTCGAGCGTGCCAGAACGTTGCAGCCGGATGCGATCACTCTGGATATCCTGCTCCCGACGGTGGATGGCTGGGAAGTGTTGCGGTCGTTGAAGCACGACGTCTCGACGCGGGATATCCCGGTGATCATCGCTTCGATTGCCGATGACAGAGAACTCGGTTTTGCACTCGGGGCGACGGATTATTTCGTCAAGCCGATCGAGCGGGAAGCGTTGCTGGACCGGCTCGGCCGGTTCGCGTTCACCCAGCGATCGAGACATCGCGACGTATCGGTGCTCATCATCGACGATGAGGCCGCCAGCAGGGATCTGCTCGCCGGCATGCTTGAGCCAGCGGGCTTCGCCATACGGACGGCAAATGGAGGAGAGGACGGAATCAACCAGGCGCTGGCGGATCGGCCGGATGTGATCTTGCTGGACTTGATGATGCCTGGCCTCGACGGATTCCACGTCGTCGATGCGATGCGCGCTCGAGCGGAGACCGAGGATGTCCCGATTCTCGTGGTGACGGCGAAGGACGCGACGGCTAAAGACAAGCAGCGGCTGAATGGCCGGATTACGGCGCTTCTCCAGAAGGGGACGTTTGCCTCCTACGACCTCGTTGCCTGGCTCGACAAGACGCTGGAGCGTGTGGAGCGCGTACACACGAGGAGGCAGTGAGTGACTGACGGAGACCGCGCAGGAGTCGTGCTTGTCGTTGAAGACCAGCCCGCCAACTTTCTGCTGGCGCGGGCGTCGCTCGAACGCTGCGGTTACTCCGTGGTCGGCGCCGGCGATGCCGACGAAGCTCGACGATGGCTCGATTCGGAGCGGCCCGACCTCATCCTCATGGATGTTGGTTTGCCGGGTCAGGATGGGCTGAGCTTCACCCGCGAATTGAAGTCGAACATCGAGACGGCCAGGATTCCCATTGTCGCGCTTACCGCCCATGCGATGAAATCAGATGAAGCGCGGGCACGCGCCGCGGGTTGCGACGGGTACATTTCCAAGCCGTTCAGCCCGAGACACCTGGGCAATCTCGTCGTCGGGCTGCTTTCTGAATCGCGGCAGCCCGATTCCCGGAACGAAGCCACCCGCGATTCCTAACCGGAACGTCCATCACCCTGTCTTCCGGCGGGTAACGGTAGGCGGAACCAACGATGAATGGAGGTCACGTACGATGCAGGAACCACGTCTGGTCGATATGACAATTCTCATTGTCGATGACCAGCCTGCGAACGTGATCTTGTTGCGGAGTATTCTCGAACGTGCCGGGTACACGGATCTCCACGGAGAAACCGATCCTCGCGTCGTACCGGAATGGTGTCGCGAGAACCGGCCCGACCTGGTGATCCTCGATCTACACATGCCTCAGCGCGATGGATTTCAGGTAACCGCTGACGTCCGCGCGTTACACGCGGCCGACGAGTACCTGCCGATTCTGATACTGACCGCCGATATCACCCCGGAGGTGAGACGCCGGGCATTGAACGGCGGCGCCACCGATTTTGTTACGAAGCCGTTCGACCATATCGAGGTGCGGTTGCGGGTGAGAAACCTGCTCAGAACTCGCGCCCTGTATCGGAGCTTTCGGGACTACAGCCTTCACCTTGAAGGCCTGGTGCGGGAGCGCACCGAACAGCTTGAAGCCGCGCACATCGGCATTCTCGAGCGGCTGGCGCTGGCGGCGGAGTTTCGGGACGATGCGACAGGCCGGCACACTCAGCGAGTCGGTCGCCTGTCGATGCTCGTTGCCGGTGCGCTTGGACTTCCGGAGACGTTTGTCGGCCTCATCGAGCGTGCAGCGCCGCTCCACGATGTTGGAAAGATCGGTATACCGGATTCCATCCTGTTGAAGCCGGGACGTCTCGAAGGCGACGAATGGAACCTGATGAAGTCCCATACGACGATCGGAGCGCGCCTGCTCGCCGGGACTGACGATCCGCTCCTTCACCTGGCCGAAGAGATCGCCCTCTCCCACCATGAGCGATGGGATGGAGACGGCTATCCGCGCGGCAACGCCGGCGATGACATTGCGATGGAAGCCCGGATCGTCGCCGTGACCGATGTGTTCGATGCGCTGACGCACCAGCGTCCCTATAAGCCGGCCTGGGCTATGGACCAGGCGCTGACCGAGATTCAGAACCAGCGCGGACGCCAGTTCGATCCGGACGTCGTCGACGCGTTTCTCACGGTTGCTTCGACCGAGCGGATCGGAACCGGCCACCTGGGATCTCGATTCGGCCCTTCGGTTGGATTCGGGATCGAATAGGATGTGAAAAGCCCTGCCGCGGCGATCGCCGCGGCAGGGCTTTTACCTTTGCTGTGACGGACTACTCGGCAGTCAACTGCTGATGGTTCTCCGCCTGGCTCTCGATCGTCTCCCACGAATAGGTCATCGGGATGTAGTCAACGTTCGACCAGCGATCGGCCTGATCTGCGTAGTGGGGGCTTCCCGGATGGCCCGAGCTGCCAAGCGGCACGATCCAGCGGCTGTTCTCCCAGTCGGCCGTGTCAAAGATGTAACGGGCAACCGACGTGCCGGCCACGTTGTAGCTGACGCCGGGGTAGATCCCGGCCGCTTGCGGCGTGTCGCTGTCGCCGCCGATCGTCACTGATGGCGGATTGAGCGCCTCCCCGAGATCAGCGCTAACCAGGGCTAGCGGGTGCGTCGGCGCGGTCCGGTGAATCGCCGCCCAGCTCCAGCCGGCTGGATCGTCGCCAAGCCGTTCCGAAAGCTCGGCCGTCGCGGCATCGAATGCCTGGAGCAAGAGATCGTTCCAGGTCGTTCCGTCCGGAAGCAAGGATTCATCATTTCCGGTGAGAAACTGGGGGACGATCCAGTACAGCAAGCCGATCGGCCCGACCAGCGGCGGCTCCTCGGCGGCGAATGGATTGTGCTTCAGGGAGGCGAAGGCCGGAAGATCGGCGGTGATGACCGTCAATTGATTGCGCAACGCGATATAGAGTGCGGCTTCGGGCGAATCCTTCTCCATCCCGCCATCCCACTGCTCGAGCATCTCGATCGCCGGGTCGCTTCGCGCTGCCTGTTCGGCGGCAGCGGCGAGCTTATCGACGAAGATCCGGCTGGGCAGGGATACGCGGTCGGCGTGGATTCCGGCCATATCCTCGACCGTAGCGCCGGATATGTCCTGGAGCCGTCCATAGATGCGCCGTGCGCGGCTGTCCGGCGCAAAGTCCAGCGCGATGTAGTGCGGGTAGTCATTGCCGACGATGCGGTTATTCGCGGTTGCGACCCAGCCGGTTTCGGGATTTCGGACTCGCGGCAGCTCCTCGAACGGCACGACGCCGGTCCAATCATGCTCGCCGTCCCAGCCAGGGACCGGGAGCCAGCCGTTGGCGCGGGATCGGACTGGTAGCTGACCGCGGGTGAGGTAGCCGATCGTGCCGTGAACGTCGCCCATCACCAGGTTGTTGCACGGGTCGACCCAGTCCCGCATCGATTCGTCAAGCTCCTCGACGCTGTTTGCTTTGAGCATCGGCAGCAGGCATTGAAAGCCAGCGTTTGGTTCGACGAGGGCGGAATATCGGAACGAGATCGCTGGACCTTCCAACGGATCACCGAACACGACGTGCCCGTTGCGGGTCTTGACGACTTCAACGTCGACCGGGTCTTCGCCCCGGATCTGGATCTGCTCGGTATGGTGATCGGCATCGACCCAGTCTCGCTTGTACTCGTACTGATAGGGTCGGCTCGGGTGAAAGTGCTCGACGTAGAGATCCTGGTAGTCCGCCGCCGCGTGGGTGATCCCCCAGGCGACATGCTCGTTGTGAGCGAAGTGGGGGAATCCCGGCACGCCGCAGAACGAGAAGCCGATGACATCGAACTCCGGGCAGGCGAGGTGATTCTGATAGTAGACGTTCGGGACGTCGAGCGCGCGGTGCGGATCTCCCGCGACTAGCGGCTTTCCGGAGGCAGTCCGGCTCCCGTGGACCGCCCAGTTGTTGCTGCCTGACTCGAGCTCGCCCAGTCGCGAAATCGCGTCCTTGCCGGGATCGAGGTCGCTGATCTCCTCGATCATCCCCTCGTATTCCTCGCCTGGCGGCACGATCAACACCTGGCTGTCGTAGGCCTCCGAACGCATCCGCATCGCCATCTCCGGCCCGATACCGACGAGCATCCGCGCTCGGAGAAGCTTCGCCAGCCCGGTGCCCATCAGAATGTGGCGAACCTTGAAGACGGCGCTGGAGTGCCACGGTTCCCACGGTTCGGCAGCGATGCCGGTAATCGAATACTCGACCGGCAATCGGTCGGTCGATTCGATGTAGGCGTTCACACCTGCGGCATATGCGTCGACCATCGCCCGGGTCTCGTCGTTGAAGTGTTCGTAATCTCGTTTGGCGCTGTCGGTAATGCCGACGCGGCGCGCGAAGCGATCGAAGAGCAGGCCGCTCTTGCCGACGACTTCAGACCACCGGCCGCAGGCTCTCCGCCGGTCGAACTCCATCTGCCACAGACGGTCCTGGGCATGCACGAAACCCTGGACGAAGAAGGCATCGTGCGTTGTCGACGCTTTCATGTGGGGGATGCCGTATTGATCGCGCCAGATGTCGACAGAGCCGTCAAGCTCGTCCGAGCTGATACTGGCGCTCAGGTCCGGGAGCGAACCGTCCAGCTGATCCGACTCGACCGAAAAGTTACTTTCCATATCCTTATCTCCCCGTTGCGGTGGTCTGAATTCACTCTGGTGGGTCATCATAGCGTGAAGAGGCCGGGCAACGTGCGCAAGGATTTGACAGGATTCCGGCCCGCGTGAAAGGAGACACATCACCTATGCGAGGTGACTACAAGACCACCGGAGGGAAGCTGGTCAGCGTCAACTTCGACGTCGAGGCCGGGCACCTCAGGAATGTCCAAGTCAGTGGGGATTTCTTCCTCTACCCTGAGGAAGCGCTGGGCGACATCCGGGCGGCGCTGGAAGGCCTCCCTGAAGCTACCGGCCAGGTGGAGATCGTCGACAAGATCCGCGGCGCGCTTGCGCCGGACGTGTCGATGGTCGGCTTTTCGCCAGAGGCGGTCGCGATCGCGGTAGAGAGGGGTCTGGGCCGTGACCACCAGTAGCCAGAGACCGCAGCTCTACCCTGAAGGTATCGAGACCCGATGGCGCGACTACGAATGGGAGATCGCCGGGCCGGTGCCGCAAGATCCGGCGATGAATCTAGCCCTCGACGAGGTCTTCACTCGGAAGGTCGGAGAGGGAGCGCGGAGACCGTTCCTTCGCTTCTGGGGCTGGGCAAGACCCTGTGTCGTGATCGGGCGGTTCCAGTCAGTCTCGAACGAGATCCATCTCGATCGCGCCGATGAGCTGGGGATTCAGATCGTTCGCCGGATCAGCGGCGGCGGGGCGATGTTGATCGAGCCGGAGAGCGCGATCACCTACTCGGCCTACCTGCCTCCGGCGATGGTCGACGACCTGACGTTCCCAGAGTCGTACGCATTTCTCGACAGCTGGATTATCAGCGCGCTGAGAGACCTGGGACTTGACGCCTGGTACGAGCCGCTGAACGACATAACGTCCAGCGGCGGGAAGATCGGCGGAGCGGCCCAGGCCCGTCGAGACGGCGCGGTCCTGCATCACACGACGATGGCGTATGACATGACCGAAGGGCTGCTGACCCAGGTGCTGCGTATCGGCCTGGAGAAGATTCGAGACAAAGGCATCCGCAGCGCAGATGCGCGGGTCGGGCCGCTGCGCCAGCAAACGCATATGTCGCGCGACGAGATTATCGGGCACCTGCATTCGTCGTTCGTCGAGCTGACCGGCGCGCGCGATGTTGATCTGGATTCGGCAGATGTAGAAGAGGCAAGGACACTGGTTGATGAGAAGTTCGGGAACGACGATTGGACGTTCCTGCTTCCCTGAGACCGGCTGTTTGGCCAGGCGGAAGATCGAGGAGGAGTTGCCGTGACTGCGGAAGATCTGGGGCGAGAGAAGAGTCTGGAAGTCATCGACCGGGGGTTCCGTGAGTTTCTGGACCTTATCGCATCGATCCCCGAAGATCAGATGCTTGAGCCGAGCACGGTCGGTACGTGGTCCGGGAAAGACGTCGTTGCTGATGTGGCCGGCTGGGAACGTGCCGTGATGCGGTATCTCGAGGCGAAGGACCGGGGCTGGTCCGGTTACCTTCCGCCGGCGGAGCCGGACGGTACCTGGGATCAGTTCAATCAGTCAAACGTCGATCCAACTCGGGACTGGTCTCTGGCCGAGGTCGTCGCCGACTTCGAGAAGACCCACCACGCGTTCATGCGAGTTGCATCTACGTCCGCGCACACGAACTGGCCGCCGATCGTTCGCATCACGAAGACGCACTATGAGGAGCACTACGAAGATCTGCGGAGCATCCCGGAGATCGTCCAGGCGCGCCTTTCCTGACGGGAACCGAGCAGCGGGCTCCGGATCCGAAGAAGTTCTAATGTCGTTCAAATCGGTCGTCGGTAGAATTGACTGGTGCCTGTCCCGAGTTGCAGGCATCTCATCGAACGACACATAGAATCTTCCAGAGGTGAACTGAACATGACGGATTTCGAAGGCAAGACGTACGACATAGCGATCATCGGAGGCGGACCGGTCGGCTTGTTTGCTGCCTTCTACGCCGGAATGCGCGGTGCATCGACGATCATCGCCGACTCGCTCGAAGAGCTCGGCGGTGAGCTGATGGCGATCTATCCCGAGAAGTACATCTACGACATCGCCGGCTTCCCGAAAATTCTCGCGAAGGACTACGTCGAACCAGCTATCGAACAGGCGCTTTCGATGGGAGCCGAGGTCAGCCTACGGACCGAAGTGACCGGCCTTGAGCGCGATGAGGCGAACGACCTGATCCGCCTATCGACGACCCGGGGTGAGATTGTCGCGCGCACGGTCATCATCTGCGCCGGTATCGGCGCGTTCGAACCGAAGCGCCTGGAGGTCGATGGCATCGAGCGGTTCGAGGGCGGTAAAGGCGTCCACTACTTCGCCAAGCGGATCGACGATTTTCGCGACAAGAAGGTCTTCATCGTCGGCGGCGGTGATTCGGCCGTCGACTGGGCCGTCACGCTCGGGCCGATCGCGGAGTCGGTCACCCTCGTCCACCGTTCGAAGTTCCGCGCCCATGAGCACACGGTCCAGCAGTTGCTCCACGGACCGGCCGAGGTCTTCTATCCCGGCTACGTCGTCGTCAACGTCGATGGGGATGATCGCCTTCGGAATGTGACGTTCCAGAACACCGATACCGGCGAGGAGCAGACGGTCGAGGTCGATGAGATGATCTGCGCGATCGGTTTCAAGGCCGATCTCGGACCGCTCAAGACCTGGGGTCTCGAGACCGAGCGAAACCAGATCGCCGTCGACAAGATCACGATGGAGACGAACATTCCCGGCGTCTACGGTGCGGGCGATATCGTGACCTATCCGGCGAAATTCCGTCTGATAGCGACCGGCGTCGCGGAGGCGGTCAGCGCCGTGAATCACGCGGTCATTCGCTTCAACCCCGACGCCCGGCTCGATCCCGGACATTCGACCAACATCATGGAGAAGAAGGCCCGGGAAGCCGAGAAGGCCGCCGAGCGCGAGCCTGCCGTCGCCGACGACTAGTCAGGCTTCGGATTCGCTTCGAAGAACTCCCAGATCAGCTTCGTCGCGTCAATATCCGAGGTTCGTGCCGCCAAGCTGCTGGCCCGGAGGCGGATGGCCGGGCCGCCATGTGTGCCCGGCGCCGTCAGGGAGTGATCAGCTGAACTGGACGACCGCTCTCGCACGGTTCCCAGGTTTCGCGGTACGCGAACGACATATCCCCGGAAACCACGTCGGCTAGTTCTTCGCGATCGGCATCGTCTGCACATCCGTTCACGTCGGCCCAGAATCGGGCGGCCTCATGCGCCGACTGCGGGCAAGGTCCTCGAACCCCGGAACAATTTCGCGCCACCCCGGTAGAGAACGACGGTATCGCTGGTGCCGTGGAGCGCGAGGTAGCTCACCGGCTCTCTGGATCGCAACTATCCAAAGCTCTGGCTGATGCTGGCGGACGCGACGAGTCCGATGGCGGCGATCCGGTCACTCATGTTGCATGCGGCATGAGCGAACATCCCACCGTTCGAAAGGCCGGTCATGTAGACGCGATCGGCATTCACGCCATATTCGTCGTCGAACTCATCGATCAGGTCGTCCATGAAATCAGATTGAGCGAGGCGATGTCGGTGTCCGTGAAGGCGCTGCCGATCCCGGCATCAGGCCAGGCGCAGGCCAGGCCGTCAGGATAGACGGCTATAAATCCCTCCTCAGCCGCAAGTTCATCGAAACCGGTCAGCGATCGCACTCGTCGGCATTCGAGCCGAGACCGTGGACGACAATCACGAGGCCAACCATCCCCGGGAGCCGGGCCCTCCGGGATGAATTGCTGATATGTCCGCCGATCGCCGTCGACGTCGAGAGACTGGACCGGCGCGGCCGTGGCGGTTGGCGACGGCTCCTCATCGCCGAACTGGATGTCGTCGGCACTGCAACTTGCCAGGAGCGCCGCGATGGTGAGCAGCGCGAGAATCCTTCGGGTTGAGATCATCGGCGATTTCCGGGACTGTAGGGAATGCCAGTTGCGGCGCAATGGCTCCGGACGGCTGCTTCGATGAATTCCGATTTGGACATCGTGTATTCATGCAATTCGTTATGGTCCCGAGCGAGCGCGTACTTCAATGCAGCATACTGCCGAGCCAGGGCTCGATCCGACCGAAGGGCATCACGGAGCAGGATCGTCCGATTCCCTACCCAGCTTCCCGTTCCCACGATGTGAAGATTTGCGTGAACGCCCTCGCGCTTGTGCATCGCCACCCGAATGTCGTTCTCCCCCGAATCGATCAACCTGTATCCGAGCGGGGCGAGGGGCCGCGCATAGTGGCCAGGTGATTTCAGCGCAGTCATCTCCGCCTGGATATCGATAATCGGCTTGGCGTCCAGACCTGGCACTGATGTACTTCCGATGTGCTCGATCTGCCTGAGGCCATCGTGCAGGACCGCCTCGATTCGGTCGCGTTCCTGGCGGAACTGGTCCGGCCAGTCCGGGTCATATGGTGTGATCTGGATACCAGTGCGAGCGGTCATGCTTGTATTCCTGGAGATCAGCCGGTATCGTCGCGGGCGTTCACGGTGAAGCCTACTTGAAAACGAGGATGGCACGATTTTGGATGTCTTGATTCGACGGGCGACCGAAGCTGATCTGGAAACTGCCTACGAAGTCCAGAACGAAGCATCGGCAGCAGCAGGACTGGCGATCGGCAATGTCGGCGACACGGAAGCCGGGCTGGTTCCGGCGAAATTCCGCCACGAGTGCCGGCACGGCCGCTTCCTCGTCGCCGAGGTCGATGGCCGGATCGAAGGCTTCGGCGCGGTCTTCGAGCGCGAAAACATCGCGTTCCTGGCCACGTTTTACGTACGTCCCGGCTCCCAGGCCGAGGGTCGGCGGATCGGCCAGCGGCTCCTGGACGCGTTGTTCGACGTTCCGGCGTCGGTCCACTGCGTGGTCAGCTCGCATGTCCACCGGGCGCTAGCGATCTATGCCCGCAACGGGATGCTGCCGCGATGGCCGTTGTTCATGATCGAAGCACGCAGCCAGGATCTATCTTTCTCCTGCGCTGACGGGTATTCCGTCGAACCTGCGGACCCGGATGATCCCGCGCTCGTCGAATGGGACCGGGCAATCGCCGGCCGGGGGCGGCGGAGCGAAGATCAGCAGTACTGGCTCGATGAGTACAGCGCGCTTCCGTACTGGATCCTTCGAGGCGAATCGCCGGTCGGATACGGATACGTCCAGAAGCTGTACGAGAGCGCCGATGCAACATGGCATCCCGAAACGGCGATGATCGGGCCGTTTGGCGTGCGAGAGTCTCCCGATGCCGTCCCCGCGCTCTTCGCGCTGATTCGCCAGGTCAGTACGATGGCCCCGCGGCTGACGATCGATATTCCGGGCCCGCATCCCGCGCTTCCGGCACTGTTCGATGCAGGCTTCCGGATCTTTTATCAGGCAACCTTCTGCTCGAACATGAACGACCACTTCTTCGACACCGATCTCTACATCCCGGCTGACACGATTACTTTTTAGCCCGGACTGCGCCGCGGGACATTCGCTTTCCATCGGTGCTGGAGGAGACCGGCAGGCCGGGTGCTGCCTAGAATTGAACGGATCACCTGCTGGCTATCCCATTATTCTCTCGTCCCGGGCTGCTTCGTGCTAGTCTCGTGAGCACGGTCCGGGATTGAGAGAAGGACGGTTATTCGTGGCTGGAAACAAACTGAGAGTAGCGGTGTTGGGTGCGGGAGCCTGGGCCGATTCGGCGCATATTCCCGGTTGGCTTCGTGATCCACGTTGTGAGGTCGTCGCGATCTGTGATCCGGTGCTCGAACGGGCGCAGGAGTTTGCCGACAAGTTCGAGGTCGAGGAAGCCAGCGACGACTGGCAAGCGACTGTCTCGCGCAGCGATGTCGACGTCGTGGATGTCTGCACGCCGTCGTCGACGCACTTCGAGTTATCCTGGACGGCGCTGGAAAGTGGCAAACACGTCCTCTGCGAGAAGCCGGTCGCATTCGACTACCGCGAGACCCGCCGGGCCGCCGAACTCGCCCGCAGTAAAGGGCTCAAGACAAAGCTCGGATTCACGTTTCGATACAGCCCGGGAGTCCGGTACGCGTGGTCGATGATCCAGGATGGATTCGTCGGACAACCGTACTTCTTTAACGGCTACGAGCAGAACTCGCAATGGATCGATCCCGAGACACCTCTGCGCCAGGTCGATCTCGACGCCGACCAGTCGGAGATCCAGGTCTCGTCGCTGGAAGGCTACGGTGCTCCAGTTATCGACATCGGACACTGGTGGGTCGGGGCCGATTACGCCCGCGTCGTTGGAACCATGCGGAATTTCGTGCCGGAACGCCGGGTGCGTGATGCCGGGAATCAGATGATGCGCATGAATATCGACGATGGCACGGTCTATCTGACCGAGTATGCCAACGGCGCAATCGGGTCGATTCAGACGAGCTACGTCACGATCGGAAACTATCCAGGCATCGAGGCTCGAATCTACGGCGACAAGGGCGCGATTATCTGCCGTCTCGTCGAGGAATTCGGCGTTGCCGAGACGATCAAGATCGCCACGCCGGACGATGTCGAGTTCAAGGAACTGGAGATTCCAGAGGAGTTCTATCCGGCCGGCGGGCATCCTCGCGAGTCCTGGAGGTCGCTCTTCTACGCCAATCTGATCAACGACTTCATTGATGAGATCCTCGAAGGCGGCGACCGCAATCAGGGCAACTTCGAGGATGGCGCCTGGGTTCAGGAAGCGATCAACGCCGTCGAGCGTTCCTATCGCGAGCGCCGCTGGGTTGATCTGCCGCTCGAATCCTGATCTGGTCGATCGGCCGGCGAAGGCGCGACGTGGCCGGAATCGTCATACTTGGGCTGTCGGAACGTCGCTGACACTTGTAGCAGGTTTAGCACGCCCGCTGCCTGGACTGGAGAATCTACGTCGTGGACCATGAATACGCTGACGTCGTCGTTGTTGGGGCGGGCAACGCCGCGCTCTGTGCCGCGCTGGCGGCGAGGGAGCAGGGCGCGAGCGTTCTCGTTCTCGAACGTGCGCCGTATGAGGAACGGGGCGGAAACAGCCGCTACACAGCCGGCGCGATCCGGACGCGATACGACGGTCTCGATGATCTGCTCAAACTGGTCCCTGACCTGAATGAAGAAGAGAAGCGCAACACCGACTTCGGTTCCTATACCGCCGAGAAGTTCTATGAGGATATGGATCGCATCTGTCAATTCCGGTCCGATCCTGATCTGACGCCGATCATGGTTACCCGGTCGCTGGAGACCTGGCAGTGGCTGCACGACAATCACGGCCTGCGATTCGTCCCGGCGTACAGCCATCAGGCATTCCAGGTCGACGGCCGGTTTCGATTCTGGGGCGGGATCACCCTGCTCGTGTCGGGCGGCGGGCCGGGCCTGATCGAATTGCTGACAGCGGCATGCGACAAGAGCGGGATCCCGATCGAGTACGGTGCCCGGGCTGTTCGGCTGATCACGGACGAAGGCGTTGTGCAGGGCGTCGTTGTCCGGCGGAACCACAAGGAGTACGCGATTCGCGCCGGAGCGGTGGTCATGGCTTGCGGCGGATTCGAGGCCAATACCGAATGGCGGACCCGCTATCTCGGTCCCGGCTGGGAATTGGCGAAGGTGCGCGGCTCGAAGCAGAACACCGGCGACGGTATCCGGATGGCGATGGACGCCGGCGCCGTGCCCTGGGGCAACTGGTCCGGCTGTCATGCCGTCGGTTGGGATCGCAATGCCCCCGACTTCGGGGATTTGAGCGTCGGCGACGGGTTCCAGAAGCACAGCTATCCGTTCGGAATCATGGTCAATGCGCGTGGAGAGCGGTTCGTCGACGAAGGCGCGGATTTCCGCAATTACACCTACGCCGAATACGGCCGGAGAGTTCTTGAACAGCCGGGCCAGTTCGCCTGGCAGGTGTTTGACAGTAAAGTGACCCATCTCCTTCGCGATGAGTACCGTATTCGAGAGGTGACGAGAGTTCGGGCGGACACGCTCGAGGAGTTGGCCGAACAGCTCGAAGACGTCGATGGCGAGAAGTTTCTCGAAACGGTCCACGCCTATAACGACGCCGTTCGGACCGATGTCCCGTTCGATCCGACGGTCAAGGACGGCAGATCGGCGGATGGATTGCCGGTCCCGCGGCGCAATTGGGCAAACCGCCTTGATGAGCCGCCATACGAGGCCTACGCCGTGACCTGCGGGATCACCTTCACATTTGGCGGAGTACGGATCAACACCGAAGGTCAGGTGCTCGACGAGGAACTCGAGCCGATCCCCGGCCTGTATGCCGCTGGCGAGCTCGTCGGCGGGCTCTTCTACTTCAATTATCCCGGCGGGACCGGCCTGACGTTCGGCGCGGTTTTCGGGCGGCTGGCCGGCGATTCCGCCGGGAAGGCCTCGACTGCTTGAGTCACCCCGCTCTTCGCATCATCGCGATCCCTGTCCTGCTCTGGGCCGCGCTGCTCGGGGTGATCCGGGTGGTCGTCGCGCCCGCCGAACTCTGCGGGCAGGGCAGCCCTGAACAGTTCAGGGATACCGCCGACCTGGCCGCACGCTGGTTGAGCATCAATCAATACGATGACGGTTCGTACGTCTACGAATATGACCGCGAAGTGGACGAGTTCAGCGGCGCTTACAACGTCGTCCGTCATGCCGGTGTGACGATGTCGCTGTACCAGGTCGCCGGAAAGCTCGACGATGACGAGGCATTCGCCGCCGCCGAGCAGGGCACGGCATGGCTGCTCGATAATATGGTCTATCACGATGACTGGGGCGGCCCGACGAACGGGTCCAATGTCAAGGTCGGTTCGGCGGCGTTGATGACGATCGCCCTTGCCGAACGGCGCTTGCTCACGGGCGAGTCGACCCACGACGACGTGATGAAGGCGCTCGGCCGCTTTATGGTTTCCCAGCAGAAAGAGAACGGCGGATTCTTCACCAAGTGGTTCGTCGAAACCGAGACGATGGACCGGGTATCGACGTCCGCCTACTATCCCGGCGAAGCGCTCTGGGCCCTGGCGATGCTCCACGAGGCGTTCCCGGATGAGGGATGGGATGACGCCGCCTGGGCCGCCGCCGATTTCGTGACGCTTCTGCGCGATGATGAAGAGGACGTGCCCTTTCCGCCATTGAACGATCATTGGGCGGCCTATGGCCTGGCCGAGATGGCCGAATGGGGACTGGAAGATCATCACACCGACTATGCCCGGCGGCTCGCTGCCCGGTTCGGCCTGTTCATTCGGTTCGAAGCTCAGAAGACCGACGAAGGTCTGAATCTCCAGGTGAGGGGCGATAGCCGGCGGTCATCGGCGCTCGGAACCTGGGTCGAAGGTATGGCGGCGCTCTGGCGGCTCTCGAAGTCCGACGAGCGGCTTGCCGACATCTCGGACGATATTCTCGAGCAGTCGAGCTGCGGCGCGGACCTGCTCGTTCAGCGCCAGGTGGACAGTAACGAGCCGCCGCTCGAGGCCGGCGGCTGGTTCATCCATGGCGTGACGCGCATGGACGACCAGCAGCACGCGATTTCCGGCCTCCTCTACACTGCCGACGCCCTCGAGGGGCGGGTCAAGCGGGAGCCGGACCGATGACAATTGCGACGATGTTCTTGCTCATGAATCCGGCCGTCGTCGCCCTGATCTGGCTCGGGTACCGGAAGGAGCGTCCCGACAGAACCGAATCGCGGACGCTCGGCGTGGTGGCGGTCATCGCGGCGGCGATTTTATCGGTCATGGTTCTCATCGGAGAATCGTTGCTCGACGCGCTCGACCTTTCGGACGAGACGTTCCTCATCGCTGCAGGAGTGCTGGTCATATTCGCCGCATTCCAGGCCTTCCTGCGGATCGGCCAGGGCTACGCGCTCGAAGAGAGAACCTGGCTTGTTGTGGCCGTCGTGCTCTGGCTGACTTCGCCGGCAGCTCTGGCCGTCGCCGTCGCGATCCGCCTGGAGGATGGCACAGGTACGGCGATCGTCGCCGGCGTCCTTGCCGTCGTAGTTGCGTTGTCGCTGGGATATCTCTGGGTCCTGCTTTTCGGGGATCGGCAGAGTCTCGTACTCGGCTGGATCCGTCGCGTCCTTGCCGCTCTCACCGTCATCGGCGGGGTCGATCTCATCCGCCAGGGCGTGCTGTCCATCTGATTTCATCTCCAGTCGATCCCAACAGCTGAAGAAGCGTTCGGCGTGATTTCGTACGACCTTCATACCGATTTCGGCAGTTAAAGTGCCGAGTTTTATGGGGAAGGTCCATCGCGGCTTGCATCGCCAGGCCAGGAGCGAATCGCGTAGATCCTCCTTTCCGAGGTAGACGCCTCACCGAAGTCTCGCTAGGGCGCATCGCGCGCTTCGACATCCCTACCCGCCTGTTCGAGGATGTTTGTTGCCGGGCAACCTTGTTGGGGCGGTGGTCGAATGGTGTCAACGTGAGAGACACCAATCCCTCGTACTGTCTACAGCGGCCAGATAACCGGGACGACGAGGATTACGATCAGCATGGCGACGAGGCAGAGGCCGATTCCGAACTTCAAATAGTCGGCAGTGGCATATCGCCCCGGTCCCTGAACGAGCAATGGCGCCGGATGGCCAACCGGCAGCAGAAAGTTCGCGGATGCAGCGATGATGACGGCTGCCGCGAACGCGTGCGGATTCGAGTCCAGCCGCGCCGCCACATCGATCGCAACCGGGGTCATGATGACGGCAACGGCCGCGTTGTGGATGGGCTGGGTCAGCAGCATCGTCATGAGCGCGACTCCGCCGAGGATCGCGACGGTTCCATATGGCTGGAGCAGGTCGATCAGGTTTTCCGAGATGAAGTCCGCTCCTCCGCTGTTTCGTAGCGCGATGCCGAGCGGGAACATACCGGCGATCAGTATCACCGTACTCCAGCCGACGCGCTCGTATGCTTGCTGGGGCGTGAGGACGCCGAAGAGAATGGTCGCCGCCGCGCCCGCCAATGCCGCGACCCCCACGTTCATCAGGCCCAGCGACGCCACGACGATGACGCCGAGCAGGATCAGCGCCGATACCGGGGCAAGATGCCGCAGCTCTTCGGGAGCTTCCTCTTCCGGGGGAGGATTCATCCAGAAGAGTTCGGGGCGCGGTTGGAACGCGCGAGTGCTGCTCCGTCGACCATAGAGCAGTAACGAATCCCCCGGCGTAAGCCGGTGTTCGGCGACATCGGTGCGGATTGGCCTGCCGGCATGCCAGATAGCGACGACGGTGAGATCGTGTTCGTTCCTGAAGTCGAGCTCGCGGAGGGTCTGGCCGACGACATCGGAACGGGGCGGGACGATGACCTCGACTAGCTCCGCCTCGCTGAGCGGAAATCGGCTGACCGACCTGGGCGTGCCGATCAACTCGAGGTTCGACCGTTCAGCGATCTGCCGGACCCGCTCGCCCCGTCCGCCAATCAGCAGGATGTCGCCGGCTTCGATTGGCGCCGTGGTCCGGGAGACGGCACTGGTGCTGCCTGCCCGAACGGTTGCGATGACGCTGACGCCGTAGCCGGCCCCCAGACCGGTGTCCCGCAGCGTCCGCCCGACGACCCTCGACGCCGGAAGGACGAGAACTTCCCAGATGCGGTCGGTCATGCCATAAACCTCGACCAGCTCATCCTGGGAGAGATAGCTCGGCTCATCGTCGTCGTGCTCGCGCGACGGAAGCAGGAAGCGGCCGAGAAACAGGCTGTAGAGGGTGACGGAGATGAGAAAGATGAGTCCGGCCGGAGCCAGCTCGAGAACCGGAATCCGGCGATTCCCCCCGAGCGAAGCTGGCTGTTGACGACCAGATTATGGGACGCGCCAATGATCGTGAGATTCGCCCCCGCGAGCGCCGTTGCCGCCAATGGCATCAGCAGTCTGGAGGGCGACATGCCGATTCGTCGCGAGAGACGCATGATCGCCGGGATGAAGACCGAAGCTGCAGCCACGATGTTGATCACGCCGGACAGTATTCCTGGCCCGAGCGTGCTGACGAGCACGAGCGTTTCTCGTTGTCCTGAATCAGGCTGGTGAGTTTGTCCGCTGCCCAGATTATCGCGCCGCTTCGTACGAGCCCGGCACCGATGATCGTTAGCCCGATAATTGCGGCCACGGCGTTGCTGCTCAGGCCCGAGAGTGCCTCTTCCGGCGTGACGAAGTCGAGCGCGGTGACGGACACGAGCACCAGGATGGCGACGATATCGGCGGGAATCCATTCCGTGATGAAGAGCAGGACAGATATGAAGAGGATTCCGAAGACGATGGTCGTATGGAAGTCCACCGGCCGCATTCCTCCCGTCGATATCCGTGTTTGAATTGTCGCAGGTTGCCGGAACTCGGGCACGAATCAAGTGAGAGGCGATGATCGCGATGAGCAACGATGTTAGTCGGAAGCTGCGGGCAATCTACCGCGAGCATGCAGATGAGGGGATGACCCCGGAGGAGCTCGACGACGATCCTCTCACCCAGTTCAGCCGATGGATGCAGGACGCGATTGACGCCGAACTGCACCTGCCGAATGCGATGACCCTGGCGACTGCTGATGAGGATGGACGGCCGTCGGCCCGGATTACTCTTCTCAAAGGAGTCGATCAGTCGGGCTTCGTCTTCTTTACCAATCACGAGAGCCGCAAGGGCGGTCAGCTCCGGGTGAATCCAAACGCCGCGCTGGTCTTCTACTGGGGCGACCTCGGGCGTCAGATTCGTGTAGAAGGTGCCGTGGAACGGGTCTCTGAAAAAGAATCCACCGAGTACTTTCACACCCGGACACGGGGAAGCCAGATCGGCGCCTGGGCATCCCCGCAGAGCCAGGTCATCGCCGACCGCGGGGAACTGGATGCTCGAGTTCAGGAGTTCGAAGAGCGATTTGATGGACAGGACGAGGTGCCGCTCCCTCCCTTCTGGGGTGGTTACCGGTTGCAGCCGGAGGTGATCGAGTTCTGGAAAGGCCGGCCGAGCCGCTTGCACGATCGTGTGCGGTACTCACGTGCTGGAGGCGGAAGCTGGAAGAAGGAGCGCCTGGCTCCCTGAGCTATCGACCGAGGGATTTGAGGCTGCCAAGCGGTGCTCGATGGCGTTTCTCGATCCTCGGTCTATGATGCGCGTTCATGGGAGGAGATCTGGATATGGATAGTGGTGTTCAGTCCACGAGAAATCACCGCTGGCCGGGCGGCGCGCGGTGCGTCGCGATGCTGACCGTCGACTTCGATGGAACCGGCAACGAAGTTGGCCAGGGCTTCGATCCGGCCGGCATTCGCTCTGCCGGCGGATACTCGGCCCGGCGCGGAATTCGGAGAATGCTCGATATTTTCGAACGGAACGACATTCGATCTACCTTCTTCGTTCCGGGGTTCGACGCCGAGAATCATCCGGATCTGGTGCGCGAGATCGTTGCCAGCGGTCACGAGATCGGCGCGCACGGGTATCTTCACGAGCGTTGGGAGGTTCCTGTCGACGAAGAGGGACCGCTGCTCAAGAAGGCCCACGAGATCCTTGTGGATGTGACTGGTGAAGCGCCGGTCGGCTGGCGGAGTCCGGGCGGGATGAAGAGTGCTCAGACGCTGAAGGTCTTGCGGGAGCTGGGATACATCTTCGACAGCAGCGACAAGGATTTCGATCTTCCCTACCCGGCGATTGTCAGCGGCGAGCCGTCCCGGGAGATGATCGAACTGCCGAACAACACGTCGAGTCTGGACGATACTCCGCTCTATGTCGAAGGCGCGGCGACACCGGACGAGGTGCTCGCGCTATGGCTCGACGAGTTCGACACGATCTATCACGAGGGCGGCTACTTCATGCTGACGTTCCATCCTCGGGCCGGGTTCGGCTCCGGGATCCCCTCCAGAGCTTCGGTGATCGAACGCCTGATCCCGGCAATCCGCCGGTATTCCGGCGTCCGGTTCATGCGCCTCGGTGATCTGGCCCGCTGGTGCCTGCAGCCCGAGAACGGATTCCTCGATACGACTCGCCGGATAGGAGCGCGCACATGAACGGGAGGACGATCTGGCAGGACGGCAGGCAGTGCGCCGTCGTCGTCACGGTCAATTATGACGGCGAAAGCGTCGAGCGTCGCGAATGGCCGGATGGGGCGCTATGGGGGCGTTACTCCTACGGTCGATATGGAACGCAGACCGGCACGCCGCGGATCCTCGACTTGCTCGACCGGCTGCAGATTCGTTCGACATTCTTCGTTCCAGGTTGGGATGTGGAGCGGGATCCGGATCTGGTTCGCGAGATACGGGACCGCGGTCACGAGATCGCCGGTCACGGCTTTCTCCATGAGGACTTCAGCATGCTCAGTCCGGATCAGCAGGATCAGGTTCTGGCGCGAAGCGAAGAAGCGTTCGATAAGGTGCTCGGCATCCGGCCTGCGGGTTGGCGTGCTCCTCACGGATTGATGACCAGCGAGACCCGGGCCATTCTCGCTGCGCGCGCGTACCGGTATGATAGCAGCTATTGCGACGATGATCTGCCCTACGTTGTTGAGACGGAAAACGGCGAGCGCATCATCGAACTCCCCGTCTTCCAGACGGCCAGTGATAGCCACTACTATCGCCTGCGGAGATCTCCCGATGTCGTCCAGCGAGCCTGGCGGACCGAGTTCATATCGGTCTACCGCATCGGCGGACTCTTCAACCTCACGCTCCATCCCCGAGGGGACGTTGGCTCCGGACGAGCAGTCAGGCTGCGGGCGGTCGAAGAGCTCCTTAGACTGATCCAGAGTTATCCGAACGTCTGGATGACGACCTGCGGCGAACTGTCCGCCTGGGCGGCCGGGGCGGGGAACAATCAGATTGAGACCTGGCCCGCCTGAACATCGCTGACGGAGCACGTCCAATGCTGTTCATGGAGATCGGGCATTTCAACAACGCGGACCTGATTCCGATCTACCAGCGGCTGCGCAATCGCGGACGGGGTTTGCCGGAGGGGCTCGTCTACGTTGATAGCTGGAACGAAGCAAGCTTCGGGCGCTGCTTTCAGCTGATGGAGTGCGACGATCCTGCGTTCCTTGAGGAATTGGCGCTCGAATGGCGCGGACTCGCCGCCGTCGAGTTCGTCCCGGTGGTTCCTTAGCAAGAGACCGTCCGGGTCGTGGAGCCTCACCTCGAATAATCAAGCACGGCCGGTTGTCGACGTAGCTTGCCGACAACCGGCCGTGACCTCAATGTCGAGCTAGAACGCCAGGTAGTGAATGAGCACCTTCATGTGGGCCAGGACGTCATCGACCCGGACGAATTCGTCGGCGCCGTGGGCACGTGAATCCATCCGGCCCGGGCCGCTGAACGGGATATCTGTCCATCCGAGCTCCTGATGGACATTGGCCATGTCGGTCGATCCTGAGCCGCCGGAGGCGACGAAGTCATCGTCGGAGTAGCCATGGACGAGTTTGTAGGCCTCGACCATCTTCCGGGTGTGCTCGCCTTTCAGGCCGGCTGTCTTCATCGCCGGGTAGACATGGAACACCTCGACTTTGACGTCCTCGGCGACGCTTTTCTCCATGCCCCGATCGATCGCGTCCCGGATCTCGCTGACGACATCGTCGAACGACTCGTCCGGGATGTAGCGTCGGTTGATGATCAGGCTACAGGATGATGGAACGATGTTGGACTTGCGGCCGGCATTGATGACGGCAAGGTTGAACATCGGCGTCATCTTGTCCGACGGGGCATCGGGGTGGGCCGGTCCCGGCACCTCGGACTCGCGCGCTTCGACCTGAAGCTTCAGCGCGTAGAGCTCATTGAGCACCGGGATGATTCCGTCGATTGCGTTGACTGCGACGAAGTTCATTCCCGAGTGGCCGCTGCGGCCGATCGTCGTGACCGTGACATCGACGGCTCCGGCCGAAGCCAGGCTGATCCGCGGGTCCTGGCCGCCTTCAAGGCAGAGCATGTGGCCCTGGACGTAACCCTCCTTTGCGAGATGCCAGATCCCCGGGTAGCCACCGATCTCCTCGTCCGTGCAGATGCAAACGATCAGGTCGTAGCTCGGCTCGATTCCCTCGGCATCCATGACCTCGATGGCCGTCAGCAGGGAGGCAATCGCGCCTTTCATATCCGCCGTGCCCCGGCCGAAGATCTTGCCGTCCTCGACGGTTGCCGCGAATGGCTCGTGCGTCCAGCCTTCTTCGATTGGCACGACATCCATATGGGCGTAGATCGTCACCTTCTCGCCGTTGCTCTTCGGTGACGTCCGGGTCGCGACGAGGTTGACCCGGGGGCCCTCAAGCGGAAGAGGGATCTTGTCGATGTGTTCCTGGGGGATGACGACGCGCTCGGTCTCGAACCCGAGCGCCTGGAACTTCGGCTCCACGATGTCGACGAAGCGGTCATAGTTCAGTCCCGGTGGAACGCTGGTATCGACGGCGATGACATCCTTGAAGTGTCCGACGACCGTATCGGTCATCGTTTCGACCCGCTCGAAAGCAGCCTTCTCCTGATCGTTCATAGTTTCCTCTCAGCAACAAACAACGAATGCTGGAGACATTCTAGCGTCCGTACTGGCGAGGTGAGATGTTGGCTGCCTGGTCTCGATGGGTTCCGTACCGGCTCTCAGTCGGCGCCGTTCGCTGTCCGGAGGACAAGGTAGCCGCCGCAGGCAGCGATCACCGAGGCCGTGAGAATGCCGATCTTCGCCATTGTCAGGTTGTCGCTGGAATCGAAGGCCAGGTCGGTGATGAACAGCGAGACGGTGAAACCTATCCCGCCGAGCCAGGCCATCCCGTAGATGTGACGCCAGGTCACCCGTTCCGGCAGTTCGGCGAGGCCGAGCCGTGTGACGAGGAATGCCGCGGCCATGATGCCGATCTGCTTGCCGGCGACCAGCCCGAGGATGACGCCAAGGCCGAGCGTGGATGTCACGATTTCGCCGACGCCGGAATCGATCTGCACTCCGGCATTGGCGAGGGCGAAGAGTGGCACGATCAGGTAGGCGACCCAGGGATCGAGCGCTTCCTCCATACGGATCATCGGCGACTGTGCCCGCTGGGTGATGCTGTCAAGGTCCCGCAGGGCCGCTCGGCGGTTCTCATCGACGAGAACGCTTGAATCCAGATCGACCGGTTCGTCGAGATCCCGGAGTCTGTCGAGCCCGCGCTGGATGAACGACTCGCTGATCACTCTCGCCCGGGCCGGCGTCGCCATCGCCAGCAGTACGCCGGCGAGCGTCGCGTGCACCCCTGATTTTGATAGCGCCAGCCAGAGGCCGACTCCGAGCAGCGCGTAGATCACCGGGCGATTCACCCGCAGCAGGTTGACGGCGATGAGCAGCGCCATGAGGACGGTTGCAAGGCCGAGATAGGTCAGCCGGAGCTGTTCGGTGTAGAAGAAGGCGATGATCAGGATCGCGAGAATATCATCGACGATGGCTGCTGCGGTGACGAGGACCTTGAATGAGGGCGGGATACGACTGCGCAAGAGCGCCAGGATACCCAGGACGAATGCGATGTCCGTGGCGAGCGGTATACCCCAGCCGGTCGAGGTTGGCTGTCCCCAGTTCAGCGAGAGAAAGATCGCAGCCGGGACGATGGCTCCGCCGAGCGCGGCGGCCAGCGGAAATGCGGCGCGGCGAAGGCTGGATATCTCTCCGACCAGGACTTCTCGTTTGATCTCCAGTCCGACGACGACGAAGAATAGCGTCATCAAGCCATCATTGATCCAGTGGACGAGCGATTTGGAGATCCCGTAGTCGCCGCCGATGGCGATGTCAATCTGCGTTTCCCACAGGCTCGAATAGCTCGACGCCCAGGGCGAGTTCGCCCAGACGAACGCAAGTATTGCGGCGATGAGCAGAACAACGCCGCTGGCTGCCTGGGTCTCGAACAGCCGGTCGAGCGGTCTGAAGAGTTGTTCGAGGCGCGAAGCCTCGCGTACTCGCCCCTGGTTGTTGGATGTGCTGGACATGGATAGACGATCCGCATCGGGATGGCATACGGGGCCGCTCGGGTTAATCATTCCATTGTTCGAGGCGAGCCAGCGGATACAGGTCAGCGGAGTGCTACAGGACAGATCGGCTGGACGCGCTGCTGCCGTGTTTTGGCCCGGTGGATGGAAAGCCCGTTCATCATCTGGGCGGGGCCAGAATGGCACTCGTTTCGATCGCGCCTAGCTCGTTCCGGACAGTCCAACCAGGGCGCGTGCATGCTCGAGCTCGCCCAGATGCCGGATGCCGTGTTGGTAGACGAAACATTCGATCACGTCGAGAAGGGTTGGCGCGGAACCGGGCTGTATGACGTAGGAGATGAACGCTCCTGCCATCGATGCCGGAAGCTCAGGGCCAAGCGGTGTCTCGTTGAGTCGATCCTCTGGAAGCGCTGAAAGTGCGCCTTCGGTTCGATGGAATACGGCAGACTGGTAGTCGCGCCAAGCGTCCACATCACGAAACCGAAGGCTTTCAGCTACTGCCATCGGTGTCCCTCGCCCGACGTCTTCGACGGTAGGGCCGATTCGTTCACCCCACCGATCTCGTTCCCAGACGGTCGCATCGTTAAGCAAGTACCGGCTCGTAGCATTGTCCTCGCTTCGGACGAAGTGGAGCAGCGAAAAGGCGATCGGCAGCACCCCGGCGCGCTCGTAGTGGTTGACCTGTTCGAGTGTCAGGTCCCGAACGCCGATGCTCCAGAGATTGTGCATTGCGCTAATGCGCCGCACGAGTGAATCAGCCCACGCGTTCATCGCGATGTAGCTTTCTGGTCCGTGATCCGGACCGTGCGGTCAGGATGGACGCTTCGATGCCTCGGCCAGTTGAATTCGATCGGCACGGATTTCCTTCGGCATGCCGAGGACCCGCTCGCCGAGTATGTTCTTCTGGACCTCGGAGGTCCCGGCGGCGATCGTTCCGCCGTACGAGGCGGCGAACGCGTAACCCCAGGTGCCGGATTCACCGAACTCGGCGTCTTCATCGAGGCGGAGCTCGTCCGGTCCGTCTGCGGCGATTAGCCCGTAGGGACCGAGGATGTCGACGATCAGATTCTGAACCCGCTTGTTCAGTTCCGACCGGTGCAGCTTGGCGACTGACGACTCGGGTCCGGGCCGCTGTCCCTTTTCAAGCCGGCTCAAGATTCGGACGGCGGCATAGCGGAGAACTTCGATCTCCCGGTAGATCTCGCCGATGCGGCGACGGATGTTGGGATCGTCGATGCCGCGCTTGCCGTCCTTCTGTAGCGCCGTCGCAACCTCCAACAGACGACTGAAGATCCGCTGGTTCTGGCTGACGGCGGCCATCAGGCTGCCTCCTCGCTCGTAGGAGAGCGTCGTCTGGGCGATGCGCCAGCCGGTGTTCAGCTCGCCGATCAGGTTGTCGGCCGGAACGACGACGTTGCTGAAGAAGATCTCGGAGAATCCGGTGTCGCCGTTGACTTGCTTGAGCGGGCGCGCATCGACGCCCTCGCTCCGCAGATCGACGAGCATGCAGGAGATGCCGTCATGCTTCTGGGCGCGCGGGTCAGTCCGGGCGAGCATCAGGCCCCAGTCTGAGTGGTGCCCTCCACTGGTCCAGATCTTCTGTCCGTTGACGATGAAGGTGTCGCCGTCGATTTCGGCCCGGCACTGGAGACTCGCCAGATCTGAGCCCGAGTTGGGCTCGGAATAGAGCTGGCACCAGAGCTCCTCGCCGGAGAGGATGTTCTTGAGGAAGCGCTTCTTCTGTTCGTCGGTTCCGTGATGGATCAACGTCGGGCCGACGATGCCGATCCCGAGCCCGTTGACCCCGGCCGGGGCGTTGATCCGGGCCATTTCCTCGGCGACGATGGCCTGCTCCATCGGCCTGGCTTCCCTGCCGCCGTATTCCTTCGGCCAGCCCATACCGACGTATCCGGCGTCGTAGAGCTTCCGGTGCCATGCCTGGCGTTCTTCCATCGTCCGGATTTTCTGCCGGGGCACATTCGCCTCCAGCCATTCCCGAACTTCCTGCTGGAACGCCTGATCTTCCTGGGTGTAGCGGAGATCCATCGAGGTCTATCCTCTCGCCGAAGCAACGCTCGGATGTCGAAGTACCTGAACGCTAGCCGCCGGGATGTCGCTTGTCAATCGGGCGGCGATCGAGTTCGTTTCTAGGTCATGCCGCGTCTACTCGATGTTCCGCAACTGCGGGTCGAGGGCGTCGCGGAGCCAGTCGCCGATCAGATTGATCGAGAGAACGGTCACCATGATGGCGAGTCCGGGGATCGTGGCGAGCCACCAGGCGGTCGAGATGTAGGCACGGCCATCCGAGAGCATGTTGCCCCAGGTCGGGATCTTCGTGCCGACGCCGAGGCCGAGGAACGACAATCCCGCTTCCGCGATGATCGTCGCGGCGACGGCGAAGGTGCCGTAGACGATGATCGGCGTCAGCACATTCGGCAGCATGTGCTTGGCCAGAAGGACCGAGTCCCGGACGCCGATCGCTCTGGCAGCGGTGACGTATTCCTGCTCCCGGGCGGAGAGGATCGAGCCGCGCACCAGACGCGCATAGGGCACCCACCCGGCTATTGCGAGCACGATGATGACGTTGAGCAGCCCTCCGCCGAGCACCGCAACGATTGCGATAGCCAGCAACAGATAGGGGAAGGCGAGGAAGATGTCGCCGACCCTCATGATCAACGAGTCGGCGATCCCTCCGTAAAAGCCGGAAATCAGGCCGAGGCTCGAGCCGGCCGCCGCGCCGAGGACCACGGCCGTGATCCCGACGATCAGCGAGACGCGGGCTCCGTAGATCAAGCGCGAAAGTATGTCCCTGCCGAGGTTGTCCGTCCCGAGCAAGTGGTTCGTCGATCCCTCGATCGTTTCGCTTGTGCCGTAGCGCGGGCAGCTGGTGAACGCCGGGCAGGTCAGCCGCGACGTTATGTCTGCCGCATCCGGATCGTGGGGAGCGATGATCGGGGCGAAGATCGCCGCGCCGGCGACGAGCAGCAGGACCAGTGCGCCGATGATCCCGATCCGGTTCTTGCGGAGCATCCGGGCCGCCCGGCGAAACCCGGACGGTCGGTCTCGTACCTCTTTAAAGAGATGAGAGAGTTCGGCTTCGCGCGCCGATCCCTGGATCGTCGTTTCTTTAGCCATGGAGCCTCCCCGGCATCACTACGACAGCCGGATACGTGGATCGAGCCACGTATAGAGAATATCGACTATCAGATTAATCAGCACAAAACTCGCCGCGATGATGAAGACCGCCGCCTGAACGACGGGGAAGTCACGCGCGTTGATCGAGTCCACGAGCAATTGCCCGACGCCGTTCCAGACGAATATCTGCTCGGTGATGATCGCGCCGGCAAGGAGATTCCCGAAGTCCAGCCCGATGACCGTCACGAGCGGGATGGCCGTATTCTTGAAGGCGTGGCCCATGACGACCGAGCGGTCCTCCAACCCTTTGGCTCGTGCTGTGCGTATGTAGTCGGCGCTGAACACGTCGAGCATCCCGGAGCGGGTGAGTCTCGTGAGTCTCGCCATGCCGGCGACGGCCAGCGTGATCGTCGGTAAGATGAAGTACTTCCAGCTTAACTCGTACCCGGATGACGGCAGCCAGCCGAAATTCACGGCGAAGACGAGTATCAACATGATCCCCAGCCAGAAGTTCGGCACCGCTTGACCAAAGAGCGCGAGCAACATCACCCCCTGGTCGATCAGCCCGCCTCGCCTGACCGCGGCGATCGTCCCGAGCGTGATCGAGAAGACGACGGAGAGTATGAGCGCACAGCCCGCCAGCGCGATCGTTCTCGGGTAGCGGTCGAGCACGATCTCCATCGACGAGAATCCACCGAATCGCAGCGACTCCTGGAAATCGCCCTGGACAGCGTCCCCGAGAAATCGGAAGTACTGGACGTAGAGCGGATCATCCAGGCCGAGGTCGGCGCGAAGGCGCTCGATGTCCTCCTGACTGGACGTCTCGCCCAGCATCAGGTCGACCGGATCACCGGTCAGATTGGTGATGATGAATACCGCCGTGATGACGCCCCAGATGACGAACAGAGACTGGAGCAGGCGGCGAGTGATATAGGTTGCCATGAGTGCAGGTTACGGGGGACTGATCTCGCAAATGCGAGGCGTCCCCCGTTCCCGGTTACCTCTCCCCTAGTGCCTATTCATTCCATTCCATCTCGTGGGCCCACATCATCTCGTCGTGGCGTGGTTCCCACTTGACCCAGTCGTTGACGCCGAAGATGTCGACGAGCTGGTACATGAATAGCGCTCCGGCGTCGTCGTAGAAGTACTTCTGCGCCTCGGCGTACAGTTCGAGCCGCTTCTCGACGTCGAGTTCGACGCGCGCAGCCTGAATGATTTCTTCGAAGTCTTCGTTGCAGCCATATGGGCGGGTCCAGTCCTCGCGCTCGTGGTACTGCTCGCAGCCGAAGAGCGGAATGAACGAGTTGTCGGCGTCGAAGAACCAGTTGCCCCAGGAGGCGAAGACGAGCCCGGGCGTCTCGTTGGCGCGCTGCATCTCGGTCAGAACTGCTGCCTCCCGGAGCTCCGGCGTGCAGCGGATGTTGGCCTTTGCCATCTCGGACGCCATCGCCTCGGCGACTTCCTTGTCCTTCGGATAGCGGCCCTGGCGGAACCAGATGCTGATGTCGATGCCATCCGGATAGCCCGCCTCGGCGAGCAGCTCTTTGGCCTTCTCCGGATCGTGCGGATACGGCGCAAGCGTGGGATCGAAGCCGAACACCCATTTGCCGAGGATCGTCGAGACCCGCTCGCCATTGCCGAGCAATATGGACTCGATCACGCCATCGACGTTGGCAGCGTAGTTGATCGCCTGGCGGACGAGCGGGTTGTCGAATGGCTCGATCTCGGTCGTGATGAAGTAGAACGGAACGCGGTTACTGACGGCCCGGACGGCGCGCACCCCGTCTTCGCCGTTGATGATGTCGATCTCCTCCGGGCCTACGTCTTTCACGACATGGACGTCGCCGGCCCGGACGGCCGAGACGCGCGTCGACTGCTCGTTGATCGTTCGCAGCCGGACGTTCTTGATCGACGGCGCGCCTCCCCAGTAGTCCTCGTTCGCTTCGAGCACGAGGTCCTCGTTCGGGCTCCAGCTCACGAACTTGTAGGGTCCGGTTCCATTGCCTTCGCGGCCCGGTCGTTCCTGATCGTCCCCGATCCACGCCGGCGGAACCATCACCATGTGGAAGCCGGTCAGGCGCGCGAGCAGCGCCGGGTCCGGCGAACTCGTGATGACGTTGACGGTGTACTCGTCGACCACCTCGACGTCGGAAATGATCGAATAGGTGCTGCGGGCATCGCCAGGGGTCTCGTCGCTGAGCGGGCGCAGGATGCTGTACCGAACGGTGTCGGCGTTGAATGGCTCGCCGTCGTGGAAGGTGACGCCCTCGCGCAGCTTGAATTGCATCGTCGTGTCGTCGATGCGCTCCCACTCAGTCGCGAGAACAGGCGAGATCGTCTGAAGATCGCGTTCAAAGGCAACCAGCGGCTCGTACATGTGGCGCAGCTGCGCTTCGGCAACCGTTCCGACGTGGAGCTGCGGGTCGATGCCATGCGTCGTGAACTGGTACGCCCCCCAGACGATGATCAGCTCGTCGGGTTTCGAACCGCTCGGAGAGCTGGCTTCCGGATTGTCGTACTGCGTGACCTGCGAGAAGTCGCCAACGGCCCCGCTGCCGGATTCGGACGGCGTGTCGGTCGGTTCCGCTGCAGCCGCCTCGGTCGCGGTCGGCTCTTCCTCGTCCGGCTCTGTCGCTTCGTCGCCGCCGGTATCTTCTTCAGCGTCATCGTCATCATCGTCGTCATCGCCGCCGCAGGCAGCCAGCAGGGCTGACGCGGTCAGTCCAAGCGTTCCCGCCAGGAAGCCTCGACGGCTTACGTTCAGATCGAACAGCCGTTTTCGGATATCGTCGCGTTCTTGTTCAGTCACGTTGATGTTTCTCCCTTATTCCTTCTCCTCGGTTCGCTATGAGGGCCTTGAAGGCTCCCTCAAGTCAGTCCCCCTCTCCCTCGACATACGTCAGACTCGCCATGATTTCAGGTGCGTAGGCATAGGTGATCGGGAGCCCCCCTGTGTGGACGAAGACGACGGTTTCGTCCTTCCCGATCCCGCCCTGCTTGATGTGATCGATAAGGGCCGACATGGCCTTGGATGTGTAGACGGGATCCAGGATGAGCCCCTCGGTACGTCCTGCCAGCCGCAGCGCAGCCAGGCCGGCTTCCGTCGGAATGCCATAGCGTTCCCCGACGTATTCATCGTGGACTGTGACGTCGTCAGGATCCAGGCGCAGGCTCAGTCCGAGCAGTTCGGCGACTCCGTTTGCGGTCGTGCAGACGTACTCCTCGATCTGTTCGCGAGACTGTCCGACGCTGACCGGGTGAACTCGATAGCCTTCACCTAGCGCCTTTCCGGCAAGCGCCAGCCCTGCCGACGACGTGCCCGAAGCAAGGTAGATGTGGTCGACCGACGCGCCGATCTGGTCAAGCTGGTCGAGGAGCTCGATCGCGCCGTTGACGTAGCCGCACGATCCCGCGATCTTCGAGAATGGATCGCGCGGGACGTTGTAGACGGTATGCCCCTCGCTCTCGAGCTTTGCGACCAGGTCTGAAAGTTCCCGGTCGATGACGTCCGGATCGTCGCTCGACGCCTCGATGATCGTCGCGCCCATGATGTGGTCGAGCAGGAGGTTCCCGTTGACCGGGTCGTCCTTGTGGCTCGGGATCTTGATGATGTAAGCATCGAGACCGTACTTTGCCGCCAGGGCGGTATGGAGACGCGCATGGTTGGACTGCGCCACGTTCGTGACAACAAGCGAGTCGCAGCCTTTCGCGCGCATATCCGCCAGCCGGTATTCCAGGTGCCGGACCTTGTTCCCGCCGAACGCCAGACCGGTCAGATCATCCCGTTTGATGAAGATGCGTGGCGCGTTGGGGCCGAGCGCGGCTCGCAACCGCGGCGCTTCTTCGAGAGCTGTCGGAAGAATCGCCACCGGGTCGCGCGGGACGGTTGCGAGGATTTCCGCCAGCTGCTTTCGGGTGAGTGATTGAGCGATCGCCACAATCCGTTCCTTCCTAGAGCGCCATCGCGTATCCGTCGCGGCGCGGGTCGGCGCCACCAAAGAGCGCGCCGCTATCGAGGTCGCGAAGGATGCCCTGTCCCCCGCCGAAGAACGGCGTCCAGGCATCGAGGACATCAACCTCATGTCCCCGGCGCTCGAGTTCGGCGAGGACGTCGGGATCGACCCGGCTCTCGACCGGCAGGGCGGTTCCCCGCAGCGCCTTGAACCGTGGCGCTTCGATCGCGGCCTGGATGCTGTAGCCATGGTCGATCAGGTTCATGATCATCTGCGGCGTCGTTTGCATGATCCCGAACGAACCGGGCGTTCCGACCGTCATCGCGAATTCGCCGTCTTTCCAGATCTGCGATGGAGCCAGGCACATCTCGACCTTCTTGCCAGGCGCGATCAGATTCGGGCTTTCGGGATCGAGGTCGAACCAGTTGGCGAAGTTGTTGAGGGACAGTCCGGTGCTGCCGTGAACGACGCCGGAACCGAAGCCGCCGCCGAGCGTCTGGGTGCAGGAGACGACGTTACCGTCCGCGTCGGCGGCGGCGAAGTGGGTCGTGCTTTCCTTCATGATGCTCTCGATGCTGCCGGGACGAATCTCTTCCGGTTCCTTGGTCGACGTGAACCGATCGCCGCCGCTGAAGGCAGCCTTCTCCGGATCGAAGAGTTCCCGCCGCTTCGCCGCGTAGTCCTTCGAGATCAGCGTCTCGATCGGCGCCGTCGTAATCGGCGCGTAGGTCGTGCGGTCGGCCACGGCGATCTTGATCGCTTCGGCGAGATGGTGAATGTAGTCGGCGCTGTTCTGGCCCATCGAGCCCATGTCGAAGCCTTCGACAATGTTCAGCGTCTGGAGATACTGCATGCCGCTGCAAGGGAGTGGCGGGCAGAAAACGGTATAGCCCCGGTACGTCGTCGAGATCGGCTCTTGCCACTCCGGAGAATAGGTTGCGAGATCCTCCTCGGTCAGCAGCCCCCCATTTTCCTGAGAGAAGCGGGCGATCTCTCTGGCGATGTCGCCCTGGTAGAACGGCTCGGCGCCGCCTTCGACGATCGCCTCGAACGTTCTTGCCAGATCGGGTTGCTTCAGGATGCTTCCCGGCAACGGCGTTTCGCCGTCGTGAAGGTATGCCACGCTCGACGTATCCCATAGCCGGAGCTTGTCGCGGGAGTTGGTCATGAACTGGTGGTTCTTGATCGTTACCGCGAACCCGTCGCGGGCGTAAGCGATCGCGGGACCAAACACGGTCGCGCGATCCATCGTTCCGAATCGATCGAGCGCCATGAGCCATCCACCGAGAGCTCCGGGTACGAGCGGGGAACGGATTCCAGTGTTCTTCGTGTCTTCGTCCGGGAACTGGTCTGGCGTCGCCGCTGACGGAGCGCGCCCGATGTAGTCGAGCACGACGGGCCTGCTGCCGCCGTTCGCGCTCCGGATCACCATATAGCCGACGCCCCCGGCGCCGGACATGTAGGGCTCGACGACGTTCAGCGCTGCCGCTGTGGCGACTGCTGCGTCGATCGCGTTCCCGCCCTGCTGGAGCATTCTCAGACCCGCAAGTGACGCCAACGGATGGGCGGAAGCTACCGCTCCGTTGAGGCCGGTAACGGCGGGTCGATGCGAAAAGCCAAGGTTAGGCCAGGCCATGTGCCGTTCCTATCGCATGCAAGTGGCATATGAAGTGTTTGCCGCTACGGCAACGACGACACCAGCGGTGCCTGCTCGGCGCTCTTAGCGGACAATGACACTCATCCTTATTTCGATGTCTGGCATCTTCGCACAGGACGATCAGACTGGCAAGCAGAAATGCGCTATCGGAAAGTAACTAGGCGCGAGCCAGCGGTTTTCGTCATTGGGTACTTGTTGATTTGGAGCAAAAGACGAGAGCTTCGACAGGCACCATTTGCTCATGCAGGAGGCCGATCGCTGCCAATCGCGCCGCCGCAAGGTGGCCGGGAGCATCTGCGGACCTTGCCGGTGCCGTCCTCGTCTTGCGCGGGGAGACGCCATTTGTGGCGTTCGATATTTCTGGCAGGGCAGTCTCGTGCATCCTGCGACCCCTATCTCGGTGACCACGAAATCCTGACCGGCGTTCTGGAACCTCCTGGATGGAGGGAGAGATCGGGCCTCACAAGCTGTTGACGGCCCTGACACTTGTGATGGTGGACGAGAACCGGCAGGCATCTATACAGGTTCGCCTCGCCGGTGAGAAGGATTCAGGCTAGCCGAGCAGCCGTTTGTATTCCGCGTGGTGGGCTTCCCAGCGGTCCACCGGCCAGTCCGACCAGTCGACCGGGGTACCGTCAAGAGCGTCTTCGAGGAAGTCGATGTGGACGTGCCAGCCGGCCATAACGATCGTGATGAACTCGTCCGGCAAGTCGTGACGGACGGTCAGTGTCAAGCGGCACCCCTCCGCGCTAGGCTCGAGTTCCCAGCGAATCAGGCCGTGGATGTCAGTATCGTATTCGATCAGCGTTGGAGGCACGAACCGGGTGATCCGTCCGCGAGCGACGGCATAATTCCCCTCGGTATCGGTGTTCTGCCAGCGTAGCTCGACCGAGCCGCCGACGCTCTTTTCGAACTCGGTGGCGACGGCGAACCAGTGAGTCATCTTGTTCGGTTCGGTCAGCGCTGCCCAGACCTTCTCGATCGGGTGCCGAAGCTCCCGCTTGAATTGCAGTTCGTAACCGCCCTCGACTTCAGTCAGGCTGCCAAGCCTCCCCGTCCGCTGGATCAATACTCATTCCTCCCGGTCAAGAAAGTCTTCAAGCGCGTCGAGCCGGTCTGCCCAGAAGTGCCGATAAGGAGCGAGCCAGGCGTCGATCTCGGCCAGCCGGCTTGCTTCCAACCGGTAGACCCGTCGCTGGCCGTCGTTTCGAACGGCGACGAGCCCGGCTTCGCGAAGCACGCGCAGATGCCGGGAAATCGCCGGTTGGCTGACATCGAACGACGCGACCAGCTCGTTGACTGGTCGATCCTGCTCTGCCAGAAGCTCGATGATCTGGCGTCGAGTGTCGTCGGCCAGGACCGTGAATAGCTCGCTCATAGTCGAAATATAACAGTCGGGTTATACAAAGACAACGCGATCCGGGATTCCCGGCTATCGGGACCGGTCGGAAGACTCGCGCGACGCGATGTGAATCGGCGGCAACTCCGTGATGTCGAGCGTCGGGGCGACGAATTCGATGCCGGAAGCCTGGAAGCGGTCGAGGATATCGCGGTAGGCGGCATCCTTGAGATCCCGTACACCCCGCTCCGTGACAACGAAACGGACGGTCAATTCGACTCCGCCATCGACGATCCGAATGTAGACCCGTGGCTCGAGCGTCGCTTCCTGGACAAAGTACTTGCGCTTCATCGTCTCCAGGGCGTCGCGGCTCATCTCGCTGATGTCGATCGTGTGGATCTCGGCAATGTCGAGCAAGATCTTCTCGGCAAGCTTCCAGTCGGCGTCGAATGGAACGACCACGGCAATCTCATCCCAGAGGTAGGGAAGTCTTTCGAGTAGTTGTAGACCGGCTCTTCGAAGATGAGCGCGTTGCTCACCGTGACGACCCGGCCGGTGTACTGGCGGCTTTGAATCCAGACCGGTGGCGGCGAATCGATCAGCGAAGCCGGCTGCCCCATCTCCATGATCGTCGTCTGGGTGAAGCCCAGCCGACGACGTCCCCGCGAACCGGACCGATCGAGACCCGGTCGCCGATACTGAACGTCTCTCCGCGCAAGATCACGAAGTACCCGCGACAGCTGTCACGACCCGTTGGAGAGCGAATGCCAGTCCAGCGGTGACCAACCCGATGCCCGTCGCCAGGCGGGTCGGATCGTCGAACCAGATCGAGAGCAGCCCGAGAATCAGGATGACCGCGGCGGCGACGCTGATTGCCTGGCGCGTCCAGAATCTGGCTCGTTCCTGCTGGATGCGGTTCAGGATGATGCCGGTCAGCCTCGAGGCAAGCCGGCTCGCCAGGACGACGAAGAGGACAAGCGCGACGGTGAAGACGAGTTTCTGGCCGCTCTCGCTGCTGATTCCTACAAGTCTGATTCCGAATATATCCACTGGACTCCCGGCTGTTGGCGATGATCGATCGAAGCGTTGGGGGGCTGCTGTTCCGGTCCACGGGCGTTGTCGCCTCAACGGGAGAGGTGCCTCCTCCCCCGACTCCGGCAACCTGTTTCAGCCTGCTAATGATACGAAGTGGGCGGCATGGAATCGTCTTGACAGCCGCCGCCGAATCAGACGACAATGGCGCGGAAATCGGGCAGGTGAAATCGACATAAACATCGGTGCGATGCCCGTGAAGACATTGAAGCGAGGAAGTGAGTCTATGGCGACAGATCTGAACAAGTACGAGTCACTAAGGTGGCGCAATATTGGCCCGCATCGCGGCGGACGCGTGACCTGCGTGGTCGGGGATCCTGAGGAGCGCGAAGTCTTCTATATGGGATCCTGCGGCGGCGGGGTCTTCAAGACCGACGACGGTGGCGACCACTGGTTCAATATCACGGACGGCTATTTCAACACCTCGGCCATCGGCGCCATCGCGATGGCGCCATCCAACCACAACATCCTCTACGTCGGCACCGGTGAATCGACTATCCGTTCGAACGTCTCCCACGGTGACGGCGTCTACAAGACGCTCGATGGCGGCAAGACCTGGGAGCATATGGGCCTGAGCGAAACCCGGCACATCGGCCAGATTGTCGTTCATCCGGACGATCCCGATACCGTTCTGGTCGCCGCGCTCGGCCATGCCTGGGGAGAGAACGAGGACCGGGGCGTCTACAAGACGACCGATGGCGGCAAGACCTGGACGAAGACGCTCTACAAGAGCCCCCGGGCCGGCGCAGTCGATCTGTCGCAGGACCCGGAAAGCCCGAACATCGTCTATGCATCCGTCTGGCAGGCCCAACGCTACCCCTGGGCCGCCAGCAGCGGCGGCGAGGATTGCGGCCTCTGGAAGTCCACCGACGGCGGCGACACCTGGGAGGACATTACTGACCGGCTCGGTTTCGAAGGGGTCATCGGTAAGATCGGTGTCGCGATCTCGCCGGCGAACACGGATCGAGTCTGGGCGCTCGTCGAGGCCGAAGACGGCGCGATGATGCGGACCGATGATGGCGGCGAAACCTGGAAGCGCGTAAGCGACAACCCGGAGCTCCGGCGCCGGGCCTGGTACTACATGCACGTCTTCGCCGATCCCAGCGACGCCGACTCGGTCTGGGTATTGAACCTCCAGTGCTGGAAGTCCAGCGACGGCGGAGCGCACTACGAGGCGATTCCGACACCGCACGGCGATAATCACGGTCTCTGGATCGATCCGAACGACTCGGACCGGATCGTCGAGGGCAATGATGGCGGCGCGTGCGTGAGCTACAACGGTGGCCGCACCTGGTCGACCATCCTGAACCAGCCGACGGCGCAGTTCTATCATGTGACAACCGACAACGCGGATCCCTATCACGTCTACGGTTCGCAGCAGGACAACTGGGCGATGCGACTCCCGAGCGTCAGCACCGAGGGGGCGATCTCCTGGAAAGACTACGTCGAACCGGGCGGCGGCGAATCCGGCTACATCGCAATCAAGCCGACCGAGCCGCATACGGTCTTCGGCGGCGGAATCGGGACCGGTCTCGGACACGGACGGCTGCGCGCCTGGAATCCGGTGACGCGGCAGTCGCGCAACGTCACCGTCTGGCCCGAGGTCCACGGCTTCGGCGCCGGGACCGAGAAGCACAAGTACCGCTTCCAGTGGACTTTCCCGCTCGAGATCTCGCCCCACGACCCGAACAAGCTCTATGCCTGCTCGAACGTCGTCCATGTCTCAACCGACGAGGGCGCGAGCTGGGAGGACGTCAGTCCCGATCTGACACGGAACGATCCCGAGAAGCAGCAGTCGTCGGGCGGGCCGATCACCAGCGACAACAGCGGCGCGGAGATCTACTGCACGATCTTTGCTTTCCAGGAGTCGCCGCATCAGGAGGGCGTGCTCTGGGCCGGTTCCGATGATGGTCTGATCCACGTCTCGAAGGATGGCGGTCAGAACTGGGAGAACATCACCCCACCGGCTGACATGCTCCCCGAGTGGGCCCGCATCTCGATCATCGAGCTGTCGCCCCATCAGGAGGGTAAGGCGTACGTCGCGGCAAACCGGTACCAGCTGGACGACAACCGCCCGTATCTCCTGAAGACCGAAGACTACGGCCAGAGCTGGACCGAGATCAACAACGGCATCCGTTCGGACGACATCACCCGGACGATTCGGGAAGATCCGGTCAAGCAGGGCCTGCTCTACTGTGGGACCGAGACCGGCATCTACGTGTCGCATGACGACGGTGCGAACTGGGAATCGATCCAGTCCGGCAAGACCCAGGGACTTCCGGGCAGTATGCCGATCACGCCGATCTACGACCTCGTCGTTCATGGCGATGACCTGGTCGTTTCGACGAACGGCCGCTCGTTCTGGGTGCTTGACGACGTCACGCCGCTGCGCCAGATGGCCGACGCCGGCGACGGCGCGGCCCTCTACAAGCCGAAAGATACGATCCGCTGGCGGATCAACCAGGGCTTCATGCGCACCGAGGATCCGACGCGATTCAGCTACAAGATGACCGGTCCGGTGACGGTGACGACCCAGCTCAAGCGCGACATGTACGGCAACCTCGTCGAGCAGTTCGTCAACGCAGGCGAGAATCCGCCGGAAGGCGTCCAGATTCATTGGTGGCTGCCCGAAGCCTCGGACGACGAGATCAAGCTGGCGATCCTGGACTCGGATGGCAATGAGTTGCGGTCCTACTCCTCGAAGGCGGATGACGACAGCAACAAGCTGCCGGTTCGATCGGGCGCCAATCTGCTGATCTGGGACCTCCGGACGCAGAAGCCGACCGATCTGGCCGGTAGCGAGTCGGCGAACCGCATGGTCAACATGATGATGATGAACGCGACGCCGAAGGTCCCGCCCGGCGACTACCAGGTGAAGCTCACCGTCGGGGATACGGAGCTGGCGGAGTCCTTCAGTCTCTTGAAGGATCCCCGGGTTCCGGTGGAGGTTGACGATCTCCAGGCCCAGTTCGAGCTGAAGTCGCAGATTCGCGATCGGCTGAGCGAGGTCAACGAGACGATCAACGGCCTCCGCAGCGTCCGCGACCAGGTCGAACAGTGGGTGGCCCGCTCGGACGGCAACGAAGAGATCAAGAATTCGGCCGACGCGCTGAAGGAGAAGCTCGGTGAGCTCGAGAACGAGCTGATGCTGGTCGATACCGGCAAGCCGAAGATGGGCGCCAGCGGGGTGCGTGAGAAGCTCGGCGCGCTGGCGGCGATGATCGACGAATCCGATCATCTCCGACCCAGCAGGCGCGTGAAGTCTATAACCCAGCCTGTCGGAGGATGCCGTTACCTGCGCCAGCGGTTGAAACCGACCGTCGATGGCGACGTGAGTTCACCGATCTGCTCCAGCGCCACAACGTGCCGTTCATCTCGGCTAACGCGAAACCGGCCAGCTCCAAGCCCAGGAGACTGCAGCGGATTAGGTCTCGGTTTCATTGGAAATGAGATGCCCCGGGCTGCCCGCTCGGGCGTTTTCATTGACCTCCCAGTGTCCCCGCATCATTGCAGTTTGAGTGTAGTTGGCCCTTCACTGTGGTCATAACTATGCAAAGATAAGTCAATAATGGTGCGTTAGTTCAGGATGCTTCCGGTTGCTTAAAGCATTCGAGTACTAATTCGTCTGCTAGTGTGCTGACGACAGCTTATAACGCTTATCCTGAAGATTGACCTTGTAGGATGATTGGACATAGAGAAAATCGAGAGAATCAGACCCAAGGTCATGCTGGCCCGGAGGAAGGGGAATGAGATGCGACGTCTTTGGCGATCGTTGCTCGCGCTCGCGCTCGTGGTGAGCGTATTTGCAGGCATCAGCGTTTCGTCCGCGTTGGTGTTGCAGCGACGGACTGCGTGTTCGCCGATGCAGAATCGAGCTTGGGCTCAAGGCGACTGCACGACGGACGACTTGATTCTGATACCGGACGGCTACACGCTCAGCAACGGGTACACCATCACTGCCGTTGACGGCGGGCGATCACTTTCGCGGTGCGGTTGTGCAGAATGCTGAGCTCCGAGGCACATGTGAGAATATTCACATAACCACTGGGGGGCTTGCGAATGTCTGTGACGGAGCAACGCCGTCCGACGACCGATTGCGCGGCATCCTGCTATCCGGCGCTTCGGGATCCATCGCCGACAGCTTTGTCGGAGAACATCAATCAGGGATTTAGCGGTTGTCAGGAAGGCAATGCCATGGCAGTGCGCAACCCTCGTTCGATGGCACAGTCCGAACGATGAGCGTACATATTCGAGATAACGTTATTAACGACTATCAGAAGACTGGTATCCTCGCGAATGGTGACGTCTGGGTTCGAGTGACCGAAACGATTCATCAGGCTCAGGCCGAGTGAAACATCGCCCAGAACGGTATTCAGATTGGCTATGGTGCCTCCGGACAGGTCCGCGACAATGATGTATCTGGAAGTTGGTACACCGGTGCAAACTGGACATCGAGCGGGATTCTGATCTTCGAGTCAGTGGTGTCATTGTTCAGGACAACGTTATCGATGAGGGTAGCCAGTCTGGTATTGCCGTCGAATCCTGGTGCTGGTTTGCGACCTCAGCCACGAACAACAAAGTCCAGAAGAACCGATGTTGATGGGGCGGTGTGCAGAACTGGCATTCGGTCCAGGCGAGGTTGACTTCGCTGGATATAGCCGGTGTGACTGATCGCTAACAACAACAAGGTCAACAACAACTCGTTGAACATCGACGGATGGAGAGATAGGCATCTATGTTGGATCGTACGATGATGCTAACAGTGGATTTGTACCGTCGGTTGACAACAACAAGGTGATTCGGAACCCGAATCTCCCGGGTTTCGACTATCCACGTCTGTACGATGACGGAACCAATGACAAGGTCCAGCCGAGTCAGTAGTTGGACGTGCTTCACTATATTCGACCAACGCAGAGAATCTGCAAACTGGGAAGAGTTGAAATGCAATTCGAAGAATCGTAGCCGGGCTGGCTTCTGTGGCCGCAGTACTGACGCAGCTGATGAGCAGACGGCAGCCACAGTAACGCTGAAAGTCACGGAAAATGACCTCAGGCGACATGGTTTACCCTGATACTCGTTCGGGTGGTGACAGCGAGTTCGTCTGCGGACGATTGCTGTTCCGTTAGGAGTCGGTAAGCTTGGAGATGGCCTCCGATTCTTCTATCGCAGGTGCTTGTGAGCCAAGGCTCAACTGATGACGCTGAATCCTCACGTAGGACGCAACTTGCTGATGTGGATGAGTTCTCATTCTCGGATTATCGAGATAGCAACTCCACGAACAATCCAGGCTCAGCGAATCTCTCTCAATGTGGTGATTGACTACAACGGGTCCGCTGTGGACGGGGCTACGCTATCCTCGTCTATGAGCCTATGTACAACACCTATCAGCAGTCGCTGCTGGAGGATACATGCTTGGGAATGGGATGCGTACGATGTGGGAATGCGGCATCTGGTGGTCAACGCGACCGCTCCCAGGGGGCTGTGCGCGTTCGAATTGTTTGTCACATGGGACACCATTCTTCAGAACAATCCCGATGCCGGTGGATCCTGAATTCGGGAGCCTGGGATTCAACATTGGATCCGGGTGGGCTGGTGAGTTTAGCGGCGCCAGCATTGCATTGGCGTTCGGAACGAACGGCGACTCCAGTCGCCATACGACTTCGAACCCCTTCGAAGTCCCAGAGGCCAGGACGATTGCAAAGACGGCGGCTGGCAGGACTTCAACAGCCCGGTCTTCAAGAACCAGGGCGATTGCGTGAGCTACGTGGTGAGCAATCGCGGCGGGAACTAGCAACCGTTTTCGCACGCGATAGTGGAGTTGATGAAGAGCGAGCCCCCGTCGGACCGTCCGGCGGGGGCTCGCTGCTTTCGTTGCAAGAAAGATGACGCTACTGGCCTGCTGACGGGTCATTCTGGATCAGCACCGGAACGTCGAAGTACTGGAGCGTCGGCTTGACGCCGTAGACACCTGTTACCTTGTCCTCCCACTCGCCGGCGTACATCTCTTCGGCCGCTTCCCGGGAGTCCCAGACGTAGAACCCGCCGACTGTGCCGCCGTCCTGGCTGCGGATGTATGACTTCGAGATGAGATGGGCCAGTCCACGGTAGTTCGGTGCTGTCGACTCGAACTTCTCTGTCGCTTCTTCAAGGCTCAACGGGGTCTCGACATCGAACGTAATCAGTGCGGCGATCAACTCAGCCCTCCTATCGTGTTGCTTTGATTGTAGTGTCAACGGCAACCGCGATATTCGCGGAAATGACAGAACCCCGGCGTTCTACCGCCGGGGTTCTGTTTGGATGCAGATAACTTAGGACAGTGACCCGATATACGCGATGATAGCGTTTATCTGTTCGTCGGTCAGGTTGGCGAAAGCAGGCATGATCGGCTGGAAGCCTTCAACTACCTTTGCGTTCGGTTCCTTGATCGACTCCGTGATATAGGCCTCGTCCGCGGTAACCGTCTCACCACTTTCGAGCGTTACCTCGTGGCCGAGAAGACCCTGCCAGGTCGGACCAACGCCCGCAGATCCATCTACCGAGTGACAGGCATTACAGCCCTGTTCACTGTAGAGGCTCTCCCCCATCGCGACGAGGTCGTCACCGCCTCCGCCGCCGTTCTCTTCGCCGCTCGTCGCTTCCCGTGTCTCCGTCGGAGCCCCGCCCGCGGACGGCGAAGTGTTCGTCGGCTCGGCGCTGTCATCGTCGTCATCTCCACATGCTGCGACGAGCAGCATGAGGACCGCGGCGATGGAAAACAGCTTGAAGAGACTGTTTCGTGTCATATTTCACAATCTCCTTTCGTCGTACGAAGCATAACTGTGAATGCGCTGCGGTGCTAGTGCAGTTTGCAGGCTTGGGGCACGAACGCCGATACATTGACGGGTTTCACGAGACAGCTATCGACTATGATCATGTCTGATCCTATCGGACGTATCGAGGAGTAGCCGCTCATGTCCAGCCAGCCGACCGTCGCGACCATCACTATTGGACAGACGCCGAGAAACGACGTCGTGCCGGCCCTTCGCCAGGCACTTCCAAATTCTACGACCGTTGTGGAATACGGCGCGCTCGATGACCTGTCCCATGCCGAAATCGCAGCATACTCGGCAAGGGAAGGCGAAGTCGGGATTGTCACGCGGCTCCGCGACGACTCGTCGGTGTTGTTGTCGCATGAACTGATCTTGCCGAAGATGCAGGAGAAGGTTGACCTGGCAATCGAACGAGACAACGCCGACATACTGGTAATTCTGTGCGGGGCGGACTGGTCCGATTTGAATGCTTCCCGGCTGATCGTTAATCCGGGGAAACTCTTTCCGGCCGTCGTGTCTGCACTCGCGGCAGGCCGGAAGCTCGGCGTCATCAAGCCGGACGCCGGGCAGGTCGAACGCGAGCAGCAACGCTACGAGGCGTTGGGCATCGAGAGCGCTGTGACCTCGGCTTCGCCTTACGCAGGGCCAGGCAGGCTTCGTCTGGCGAACGATGCAGCCGAGTATCTGCGGGATGAACGTTGCGATCTCATCTGGATGACCTGTGTTGGAATGGACGAGCAGATGAGGTCGGTGGTTGCGGACGTCACCGGCAGGCCGGTGATCCTTGCCCAGTCGCTGCTTGCGCGGGTGGTCGCCGAGCTGCTGCCGGCACAGGTTACCGCCGATTCGCTCGTCGCCGACTAGCCAGCGTCGGTGAACGACACGGGTGGTTCCATCGTCCGTTGCTCCTGGGCCGGCGATGATCTTCTCTACCAGCAGTACCACGATGAAGAGTGGGGAGTACCGATTCGGGACAGTCAGCTGCTGTTCGAGTTTCTCTGTCTCGAAGGCGCCCAGGCCGGTCTGAGCTGGATCACAATACTGAGAAAGCGGGAAGGATATCGCGCGGCCTTCGAAGGGTTCGATCCAACCGTTCTTGCTGGCTACGATGACGACACGATCGAACGTCTTCGCGAGGACGAGCGCATCGTCCGCAACAGGGCGAAGATCCGGTCCGTGGTCGGAAATGCGCGAGCATATCTTGAACTCGAGGCCACCGGAGTCTCATTCTCCGACTACATCTGGTCCTTCGTCGACGGCGAGCCGATCCTGAATAGCTGGACATCAATGGAAGACGTTCCGCCATCGTCGCCGATTTCCGAAGCGATGAGCAAGGATCTCAAGAAACACGGGTTCAAGTTCGTCGGGCCAACGATCTGCTATGCGTTCATGCAGGCGGCCGGGCTCGTCAACGACCATCTCACCAGTTGTTTCCGGTGGCACGAAGTACAGGAAGTTGAGTAAGAATCTCCGACAAGGGAAGGGAGACGTAGTGGAAGACGGCAACGCATTCGAGGCGGGTCTCAGGGAATCGGTGTCGCCGGAGCCGTTGGCGGAACATCTGGGCCGATTCAGCGAATTGTTTCGGGATTCAGGCACCGAAGACGAGTGGGAAGCGGCTCGCTACATCAAGAGCCAGATGGACGCGTACGGTGTCGAGTGCGAGATTCTGTCGTTCGAATCGTTGATCTCCCTCCCCGGTCCGGGGACGCTGGAACTGCTGGATAGCTCGGGGGAGGCAAGCGACCGATTCCACGTCCGGACCCGTTCATTCGGCGCTCAGACTCCGGAGGGCGGCACGACGGCGGAACTCGTCCACGTGCCGTTCGAGCAACCGGAGCAGGGCGCGATGATCTTCAGCCATCGGGCCGTCCAGGGCGACTACAGCGGTCTTGATGTCCGGGGGAAGATCGTCCTGACGATGGATGGTGGTCCTGACGGTATCCGGCGCGCCGAGGAGCGCGGGGCGCTCGGGCACATTCACATCTGGCCGTCGGATGAATCGGTCGTTCATGAGATGATTGCCACAAGCGTCTGGGGACGCCGACGCCGGAATCCGCCAGGCACATGCCGGGCATTCCGGCACTGGGTGTGAACAACGCGGATGGGGAGCGCCTCGCCGGCCTTTGCGCAGATGGGACGGTGACCGTCCGGATGGAGTCGAACGTCGACACTCGCTGGCGCAACGTGCCGTTGACCGTTGCCAACGTCCATCCCAGCGCTGATGACGCGAGTGACCGCTTCCTTCTGGTGGGCGCGCACATCGACTCCTGGTTCGAGGGTGTCACCGACAACGCGACCGGCGATGCGGCGCTCATGGAGCTGGCCCGAACCCTCCAGAAGCATCGCGGCGGGCTTCGCTATGGCGTTCGATTCTGCTGGTGGCCAGGTCACTCGACCGGACGCTATTCCGGCTCAACCTGGTATGTCGATACCCATTTCATGGAGCTGCGCCGGAACTGCCTCGGCTATCTGAATATCGACTCGCCCGGAGTGCGCGAGACGGAGATCTGGGACTGCCGCTACAACATGGGCGAGATCGAGCACATCACCGGCGCCGTGGTCGAAGAACTCTCCGGTCAGGAGCCGAACATCCGCCGACCCCTGAAAGCAGGAGACCAGTCTTTCCTCGGGGTCGGGCTGCCAAGCCTCGGGGCTTTCCGGATGCTGCCGGTCGATCATCCGGACCGGAAGGCTGTCGGCGGTTGCGGCGGCGCCTACTGGTGGCACTCGCCGGAAGATACGCTCGACAAGGCGGATCCCGATATCCTGGCGGATGACTGCAGAATCTACGCGACGATCGTCGCCCGGATGTGCACGCCGGAAGTACACCCCTACAATTTCGTGCCGTCGGCGGAGGATTTCATCAATCAGCTCACGGAGCTCCAGGCGGTTGCCGGGCAGCATCTGGATCTGTCGGTCGCGATTCAGGATGCGGAGCGCTACCGATCCGCCGCCGAACGCGTTGCATCCGCCGGGGTCACGGACATCGAGACGCATAACCGCGCCTTGCTGAAAGTCACACGCATCGTGAATTCGGCGCTGTTTACGATCGACGGCCCGTATGAATTCGATCCCGCATTGCAGTTGCCCGTCCTGCCCGGATTGGCGCCGATGCGGCTGCTGGCGACGATGGATCCCGGGAGCGATGACTTCCGGTTCCTCTGGACCAGCCTGATCCGGCAACGCAACCGGATTCAGGACACGCTGAACCAGGCGATCGAAGTGCTGGAGAAACTGGGATAAACCGGAGCAGCTCTCCGGCGGAACCGGGGTTGGAAGCCAGGGACTAGGAATCCCCGAGGCTCACGAGCGATTCCTGGAGGAATGCTGTCTTCACGTCGCGGATCTCCGGCGTCGGTTCATCGAATACGAGCTCGGCGGCGGCAACGACGTCAGGGTCGAAGTGCGTGCCGGACTCTTGCCGGAGGGACTCGAGGATTTCCTCTGCCGAGAGTGGGTCGCGATGAGCTCGCGGACTTTGCATCGCGTCGATCGCATCCGCGACGGCGATGATTCTCGATGCCAGCGGGATCGAAGTCTTCGCCAGCCTTCCGGGCAATCCCGTTCCATCCCAGTGCTCGTACTGATGAACCACTGCGAGCGCGATCGAGCTTGGCAGATTCACCTGTGACAGAAGCCTGTGGGCCACGGTCGGGACAATCGCCAGTCGTTCCCGTTCCGAGATCGAGTAATCGAGTGGTTTGCGCAGCAATTCGTCGGGTATCAGAAACATCCCGATGTCGTGCATGTAGCCGGCGACTCCGAGCTCATCGAGGTCCTCGTTCGAGATCTCGAGATGTTCTCCCAGGGTCATTGCCAGGCGGGCTACTCGGGCCGCATGACCACTTCGCTCTGGTAAACGTTCATCCATGGCTTTGACCAGGAGAGACAGGGTTTCCTGCGGTTTCCGGCGCAACGCATCCACCAGCAATTCGTGCCGCATCGACAATTCCCCGAACGCAGAATTTGATTGGTAGACCTGGTTCCCGCCCGCATGCTTCGCCATCGTCGTCGCGTCAGAAGCCGCGGCGATCAGGCTTTCGAGACTGTTGACGTCGTCCGGTAGCGTTGCCGCTCCGATGCTGACCGTCAGGTGCTCGAGCTGATCGCGGGCCGAGAAGAGTTGGGTCGCCACGCCGATTCGAATCGACTCCGCCACGCTGATGACCTCGTCGCGGTCGACGCCGGGCAGCAGAACGCAGAATTCGTCTCCGCCATATCGGGCGGCGCTGTACGGCGGGATGAGATGGGCCTTGATCGTCTCGCTGATCTGCCTGAGCAGCCCGTCACCGATGACGTGACCGTAGACATCGTTGAGATGCCGGAAGCCGTCAACGTCGATATGCAGCAGCGAGACTGGTTTACCGTTTGCCCGTTCGATCGCTGAGGCTAGCCGCTCGTGGAACGTGAGCCGGTTGTCGAGACCAGTCATGCCATCCTGGGTGCTGAGCCGCTCGATCTGGCTCCTGAGCGATTGTCGTTCCACATGGCCGGAGAGCTGCCCGGATACAGCCTCGAGGAAACCGATGTCCGCCGGATTCAACCGTTTGTCGCTACCGGTCTGAATCTGAAGGACTCCCGCTGGACGGCCGGAAACGATGACCGGGACGACGGCGATCTCGGTCACCAGGGAGTGGACCGGGTGGCTGCTCGAGCTGTCTCCCGGCTCCGTCGTGTGCTGGGACACGCCGGATTCGAGCGCCCACCCCACGAAACCCTCATCCGGCGTTGCCAGAAGATCGGTGAATTCGATTCCTGCTTGGGCGTTGCAGATGAGTTCACGCTCGTCCGGACTCAGCAACCAGATCGAAGCGTGCAGGTATCCGATCCTTTGCCGGATGTGTCCGAGCACTTCACGCGCGGCTCCGTACTCGTCCGTCGTACTGGTCAGGGACTCGCCGATGTTGCGGAGGGCGTCGAGTTCCCGATACGCTCGCATCTCGTTCGTCACGTCACGAGCCATTGCCTGAATCCAGGATTCTCCCTCCCGGACGTTCGATTCGAGCAAACGGAAATAGAACTCAGCTTCGACATGTCTGCCGTCTGCCCGGGCCAGGCGGAGGGTGATCGGGCCGACCATGTCCGCTGAATCAGAATCATCGGCCGGCTGGTTGACGATCTCGGTCAGTACCTCGGCGAGTATCTGGCCGTCGCGGCCATCTGGTCCATCAACGACGAGATCATAGAGACTCATCAGCGCCAGATCGTCTTCGCTGAAGCCGCAGATCGACTCTATCGCCGAGTTCGACATCAGGAAGTTGCCATGTGCATCGTGGACGAAGACACCGAGTGGCATCTCTTCGACGAGCTGGCGGTACGTCGCTTCGGAATCGACCAGATCCTCACGCAGGCGCGCCTGTTCCAGAGCCAGCGCCGTGACGGCGCAGATGGTTTCGACCGTTCGAATCGCTATGTCTGAAGGTTCCCCACTCGCTTTTTCACACTCGGGATCGAACACGAGAAGCGCGCCGAGCACCCCTGTGGGTGTGGAGAGCGCCAGCGTGAGAACACTTGCCGCTCCCTCAGCGGCCTGAATCTGGCTGTTGTCGTGCCTGTCCCGCCCAGGTGCTTGAGAAAACGTTGGGCATTCCGCGAGCGCCTGCCAGTCGCTGGCGTTGTAGTAGCCGAACGACCCGCCTCCGTGCGCACCGTAGCTTTCCGGGAGGCCCTCGCTGGCGACGCAGCGCAACATCCGATCATCGCCTCGCAGCCAGATGGCGCCGCGTTCACTTCCGGTGGCTTCCATAGCCGCGAGGAGGCCCTGACGGGTCAGCTCGTCGATCGTCCGAGCTTCCGCCACGTCCCGGGCGAGCCGGCGAATGCGAAGGATGTCGTTCGACTCATCGAGGGGGAGAACTTCGACGGCGTCCTGCCGGCTCCGCTCGACGCTCCGCACGAGAAGGGCGATATCGGCCAGGTCGACCGGTACCCTGAGCACGTCGTCAAAACCCGCAGCCGAAAGATCGCGTTTCGATCTGAACGGATCGGTGGTAATCGCGACCACCCGAAGGCTAGGCGAGCCGGCAGCGGTGCGGATCTTGTCGATGACGATAGCGGATTCGAGGCCTTCCATCCGGTCGTCAAGGAAGATGAGCCGAGCACCCTGCTCCCGGAGATGGATTACGGCATCGTCGATCCGGTCGACGATCGTCGGTAGACCTCCTTCCATCTCCAGAGCCTTGCGGAGTGCGTCAACATATGGCGCGTGTGTAGAGATGATCAGCGCTTCGAGCACGTCGATCCGTTCCGATTCTTCGTCGTCTGCTTTGCCGTCACCGTGGCGAAGACAGGGCAGAGGATGGTCTGCCATTCAGAGACTAAGATCCTGATTGAAAACGTTGTGAGAGAAAGAGGTACCGATCCTCGTTGCCGCCGGTTTGGAAAAATACCCGCTAGAGGCGGCGGCCGTCGGTCGGGTCAAACATGTGCAGGTGCTCCGGCTTGCAAGTGACAAGGAGCCGGTCGCCAGCGTTGGCTTTGATTTCTTCCGGCATCCTCGCGCGCAGCCCGCCGGCGGCGGTCACATAGGTGTCGCTGCCCATTGCTTCAATGACGTCGACATCGAGTATCAGACCTGCAGGCTCGGACGCCGGGCTGTCGACCAGCGCGGGTTGCGCGTGCTCCGGCCGCATTCCGATAACGATGTTCGCCCTGCTCCCGATCCGGTCCGCTTGCGCGTTGGTGAGCGGCAGCCAGCCGATATCGGTGATGAGCCGGCCTCTATTCCGATCGACTTCAGCCGGGATCTGATTCATCGGCGGATTGCCGATGAACCGGGCAACGAACTGGTTAGCCGGATTCGAGTAGATCTCTATTGGCGTCGCGAGCTGCTGGAGACGTCCCTGGTCGAGCACGGCCAGCCGATGTCCCATCGTCATGGCTTCGACCTGATCGTGGGTGACGTAGATCGTCGTCGTGCCAAGCTCCCGCTGCAATCTGATCAGCTCGGTTCTCGTCTGTCCCCGGAGTTGAGCGTCGAGATTGGAGAGCGGCTCGTCCATGAGGAAGACGGCCGGATCCCGGACGATCGCCCGTGCCAGAGCCACGCGCTGTCGCTGTCCACCGGACAGTTCCCTCGGTTTCCGGTCCAACAGCGGCTGGATTTCGAGGAGCTCGGCGACGGATGTGACCCGGTTCCGCCGCTCGTCCTTTGGCGTTTTTCTCATCTTTAGCGGAAACGCGATATTGTCGAAGACCGAGAGGTAGGGATAGAGCGCGTAATTCTGGAAGACCATCGCGACGTCGCGTTCCGATGGTTCGACATAGGTCACGTCCCGGTCACCAATGTAGACCGATCCCGAGTCCGGTTCATCCAGTCCTGAGAGACAGCGCAGCGCCGTCGTCTTGCCACAGCCGGACGGGCCGACGAGCACGAGGAACTCGCCCTCCTCGATGTCGAGGCAAAAATTGTCGAGCGCGATCGTATCCCCGAACGATCGCGTTACCCCTTCAAATCGCGCGCGCGCCATGCTCTCCCCGCGTGTCTCGATGCCCGGCTCCATCCGCGGGCGAGCCTACCATGCAAAACCAACGATTATCGTTCCCTCGATCCCGGTGCTAGACTGTCGCATCTCAAACTCTCTTGGTTGTTGCTTGTGAAGGGACCAGCAATGAGCGCAGGTGGTGGTATCCGGCAATATGAGTACGTTGAGGACTGGCCGCAGATGCCCGAGGGTCAGAAACTCGGTCAGGCCGTCGAAGTCATCGTTGATTCCCAGGATCGCGTCTACATCTTTCACCGCATCGACAACTCGCCGTTGATCTTCGACAAGGACGGTACCTATCTCGGAACCTGGGAGAAGAATGACCACTGGAAAGACATCCACGGCGTCACCGTCGCCAGTGATGACGATGGAGAGTATCTGATCGTCACCGATCGGCAGCGACACACGGTAAGCCGCGCCGACCTCGATGGAAATCCGGTCTGGACCGTCGGCACGCCGGATCAGGCTGCGGATGAGAAGGGCTTCTTCAATCTTCCGACGGACGCCGGCGTCGCTCCGAATGGCGACATCTACGTTGCCGACGGATACGGGAACGCCCGGGTACACCAGTTCAACTCGAAAGGCGAGCATATCCGGTCCTGGGGCAGATCGGGTGTTGGCGGGGGCCATTTTCACCTGCCGCATGCAGCTCGAGTGCTCGAGCATGACGGCGAGCCGATGGTCTACGTCTGCGACCGCGAGAACTGGAGAATCCAGCGATTCACGCTGGACGGCGAGTATCGCGGCAAGATCACCGGCTTGAAGCAGCCCTGCGACATCATCGCCGACGCCGATGGGGTCCGCTACGTCTCCGAGCTTCAGGGCCGGATCGCTATCCTCGATCAGGACGATCACGAGATTGCGAGCATCGGCGGCGAACGGAACACCGAGCCGGGCAACTTCTACGCGCCGCACTCTGCCGCCGTCGATTCGGAAGGCTCGCTCTACGTGGCAGAGGTGCTCGAAGGGCAGCGCATTTCGAAGTTCAAGCGGGCAGCAGAGTAACGGCGGCTGGGATGTTCCGTAGAGACGCGCCAGCGGCGCGTCTCATGCCCGAAGATGTCACCTACCCCGGAGGCGAATTCGTGTTCGGCCGGGGCGCCCCAGCGGCGCGCCTCCACCGGGTAAAGCCCCGGTTGGCAACAGGTTGCAGGAGATGTGATGGCGAAGAAACTCCTAGTCGGCGGGAATGTCATTGATGTTCGGACCGGTGAGGTCGCAGTTCAGGACGTCCTGATCGACGGCGACCGGATCGAATCGGTAGGTTCTACAATCGGCGTTGGCGATAGCGTTGAACGGATCGACGTCACCGGCAAGACCGTCTTGCCGGGGCTGTCCAACAACCACGTCCATCTGGGCTGGAGCGGCATGGGCTGGGATGGGGGGCCGCAGGGCATCCTGAAGGACCAGGCGCTCCACGATGGCGACGGTTTCAACGCGATCAAGGCCTATGCCAATCTGCGCAAGTCGGCAAAGGTCGGCCTGACGTCGCTGCGTGATCTCGGGATGAACAACAGCGGATTCGACGCGAAGGAGGCGCTCGAACGCGGGCTGGTCAAGGGGCCTCGACTCGAGATCGCCGGCCAGGCGCTGATGATCACCGGCGGTCACACCTGGTGGTGCGGATACGAAGTTGATGGCGTCGACGGGATGCGGAAGGCCGTTCGCGAGCAGTACAAGCGCGGCGCCGACATCATCAAGGTCATGGCCAGCGAGCATACGCCGCAATTCACCGTCGACGAGTTGAAGGCTGCCGCCGATGAAGCGCACACCCTGGGAATGAAGATCACGACCCACGCGACGATCCCACAGGCCATCCGCAACGTCGTCGAGGCCGGCTTCGACTCGATCGAACATGGCGGCCCCTGCGACCGCGACGTGATGGAGATGATCGCCGAGCGCGGGATCTTTGTCGTTCCAACCAACTCGCCATTCATTCTCCAGACGAATCGCGGGCCGGAACGGGGAATGCCGGCCCGGGTCGTCGAGGAACGAAAGCGCCGCTGGGCAGCCGCACCGCGTACCGATCCCTTGATTGCGATGCGAGAAGTCGGCGTCAAGTTCGCCTTCGGCACCGATGCGGGAAGTCCCTGCGTCGAGCACGACGTGATCGTCCCGGAGATGGAGACGTTGCTGGAGTACGGCGTTGTCGAGACACCACTCGACGTCATCCAGATGCTGACGATCAACGGAGCTGAGCTGCGCGGACACGATGCGGACATGGGGACAATCGAAGCCGGAAGTACGCCGACCTCATCGTCGTCGACGGCGATCCGCTCACCGACATTACCGCTCTCGGCAACATCGTCCACGTCTTCGTCGGCGGCGACCAGCTCGTCACCGACGGCGGATTGACTGATTGGTACGACTGGTAGCGGCGATGTTGGCCCCGGATGCTAAGGCAAACTGGCTGCGGTTTCGAGATGCTGCGAGACGGTATTGTGCGGTGATCGATTTAGTATCCGAGATGGATGATCCTGAAACGCTCTATTCCGAGATCGCCGTGCCTCTAGCTGATCTCTATGCCGCAGGGCGACGCCTTCAACCCGTTGGAGCTTCGATGACGACTTCGACGTTGAGAGAATCTCACATGACGAGTGGCGATCGACTTTCGACGCGATCAACAGGTTGACTGGCGGTGAAGACCCTTATCGAACGGTTTTTCATCCGCAGGAGGACACCGAAGTGGTGACGGCGGCGCTTGCCGACGACCTCGCCGATATCTATCGGGACGTACTTCCTGCAGTGAACTGGGATGATCCAGTGCACCTGAAAGATCTCTTATTCGAATTGCGGATTTCATTCCAGGAGCACTGGGCTCGTCATGCACTCGAAGCTCTGCGTGTCATCCACTGGCGAAACCCGTACTGGTAGGGAGATTACATTGAACGAGGGGGTCGTTTCGCGTGTCCGGCAGGGGCTGACCGGGAAGATCAAAGAACCGAAGGTGACGGTCCGGACGAAGATGGGCGAGATCGCCCAGGAGATGGATGACGTCATCGCCATGGGGCCCGGTGATCCGGACTTGCCGACTCCCCGCCACATCATCGAGGCGGCGAAGGATGCGCTCGATGCCGGCGCGACCCACTACACGGCACCGCCAGGAGACCAACGCTTCGGGCGGCGATCGCCGGCCGTATCCTGGTTGGCCAGGGCGTCCCATACGACCCGGCTTCGGAGATCATCGTCACGACCGGCGCTGAAGAAGCTATCTACATGGCTCTCGTCTCGCTGGTCGACGCCGGCGACGAAGTGCTTGTCCCGGAGTACCGCTTCACAACCTACGACTGGGGAACCGAACTCTCGCTCGGGACGATCGTCGAGTACCCGACCGTCTACCCGGGCGATGTCTACAGGCTCGACGCCAGCGAGATCGAACAGCGCCTGACTGACCGTTCCAAGATCATCGTCATTGCATCGCCGGACAACCCGACCGGCGGCGTGGCTTCCCGGGAGGACATCAAGGCAGTCGCGGACCTGGCCAGAGAGCGCGACCTGATCGTGATCACCGATGAGATCTACCACCCGTTCGTCTATGACGATGCCGAGCACTACAGCATCCTCCGCGAGCCTGAGATGAAGCACCGGACGCTGCTGATCGACGGTTTCTCGAAGGCCTATGCGATGACCGGCTGGCGGGTTGGCTACCTTGCCGGCCCGGCCGACTTCATGCGCTCGATCATCGAGGTCAAGCACGCCCTCTCGATCTGCGCCCCCGCCGTCTCCCAGGCGGCGGCGCTGGCAGCGATCAACGGTCCACAGGACTGCATCGCTGAACACCGGGCGATCTACGACGATCGCCGTCAGGACCTGATCGCAGCCCTGGCCGACATGGGCCTCGGCTTCGTTCACCCGGCCGGCGCGTTCTATGTCTGGGTCAACGTCTCGTCGACCGGCATGGTCGCCGAGGATTTCGTCTACCGGCTGTTGCTCGACACCGGCGTCCTGATCTCCCCCGGCACGATCTTCGGCCACGGAGGCGAGGAGTACATGCGGATGTCGCTGCTGGTGCCCAAAGACCGCATTGCCGCCGCCGTCGAGCGGATGGAGTCGGTGATCGCGAAGTACCGTGCGGAGGCTGGATGATGAAGCGAGACGCTCACCAATCCTGTGTACCTGCAACGCGATGCGTTGCCGTCCCCGATCGCCGCCGCCTATGAACGAGAGAACGCGGAAGCGTCGCAAAGATCTACGGCTTCCCACTTACGACTATCGTCAACCGGGAGCCTACTTCATAACAATTTGCACCCTTTGCATGCGTAATCTGTTCGGCACGATCACGGAATCACACATGCGTCTGAATTCGTTGGGGCGAATCGTTCAAGAAGAATGGCTTCGTTGCGCGGACGTTCGGGAGAGTATCGAATTGACTCCTATGTTGTCATGCCCAACCACTTTCACGGCATTCTGATGATCAACGCACCTGATCCCCATGAGGGAATCGGGAGTGAAGGGGGAGCAACGCACCGCGTTGCAGGTAGAGACGCTGGCCTGCCTCGCCGCCGTAGAGGGCCAGCAACAAATTCTGTCGGGTCGATAGTCGGGCAATTCAAATCTCATTCATCGCGGAGAATCAATCGACGGCGAGGTACGCCGGGATGTTCGGTGTGGAAGTCGAACTACTACGAACACGTCATCCGTTCCGAACGATCCCTCGAACGCATCCGGGAGTACATCGAGGGCAACCCCGGTAAGTGGCGTGAGGACCGGTACTTCATGGGATTGGCAGCCACGGCATGAGCGGTCCGATCCGCACGCTGATTGTCGGGGTCGGGACGCGCGGGCGGCACTGGATTCGGCTTGTCCACGAGGAGCCAGCTACAGTGCCAGTCGGGTATGTCGATCCGAAACCCGCTGGATTGGAGTGGGTCCAGGAGCGGTACGACGAGTCGCCTGACCGATGCTTTGCCGGGATAACCGAAGCGCTGGCAGCGACGGAGCCGGATCTGGTGGTCCTCGCGACGCCGCCGATGGGACATCTTGAAGAAGCGCGGGAGATCTTCGCTGCCGGATGCGATCTGCTGGCCGAGAAGCCGTTGACGATGGAGTTCGCCGAGACGCTCGAGATCGTCCGGCTGGCCGAGGAGTCGGGACGGCGCCTGATGGTCGGGCTGAACTTCCGGTATCTGCCGACGACGATCAAGGCCCGCGAACTGATTCGAGACGAGATCGGCCTGCCGAGCTTTGCGCGCTTCATCTACTGGCGGCATCGTGATGGCCGCCGGCCGGGCATCAACAAGTACCCGTTGTCGATGCACCAGCCGATGCTTTACGAGCAGTCGATCCACCATCTGGACCTCTTTCGCTACACCTATGATGCCGAGGTCGAGCGGGTCTGGTGCCGCTGCCACAATCCGCCCTGGTCGATGTACCGCGATGATGCGACGGTCGCCGCGCTGCTCGAGATGAAGACTCCGTCGAGCGACCGGGCGATTCTCGTGGACTATTTCGGTACCTGGATGGGGCGGTCGCAGGCGAACGAGTTCCACTGGCGAACCGACTGCGATCGCGGAGCGTTGATGCAGCGGGAGCAGTTTTCCAATCTCCACGTCGCCTATCCCGGCGACCTCGCGCCGCGTCCCCTGGATCTTCCGGAGATCGAGGCTTTCATTGACGACACCCGGGCGTTGCTGGCCGACGTCTGCCGGCAGATTGGCGACGGAGTTACTATGCCGCACCCATCCGGCATCGATCATATGAAGACGATGGCACTGACCGTCGCTTGCGAGGAGTCAAACGAAAGCGGGCAGCCGGTCGAGATGGCGGATTTCTATCGCCGCCATGGCGTGCCCGGCCGATGGCTTGGTCAGAACGTTCAGGAGAAGGAGCGCATTCAGGGTGGTTAGTCAGGATAGGAAGTTCGTCGGCATCCAGGTAAGCCCGATCAGCTTCATCGATGAAGGCGTCGAACCGCTGCTGGACACGCTCCAGAATCGTTTCGGGATCAACGTACTCCTTGTTGGAACGATATCCTGGCTTGGTCTGAAGGTCGGCCGGCGCATCTCCTGGGAGTTGGAAGGATGGCCGGATCACGGCAAGGAGGAGCCGAGCCCGTTGCGTGGCGGTTCATATATCCGCCACCGGCCTGACTTCTACCGCAACACCTTTATCGACGGTTTCCGTTCCAGCGACGAGGAGTTCGAGGACCGGGACATCCTCGACATGATCATTCCCGCGGCGCGCGAGCGCGGCATGAAGGTCATGCCGGAGGTAATGGAGCCGCTGTTCAACTACGCCGGTCACGGCTCAGCCAATACCGTCGACATTCCGAACTTGCCGCAGGTGCTCGAGATCGACGTGTTCGGGCGGGTCGGAACCGAGCCGTGCATCAACCATCCGGACTATCGGGCCTGGTGGCAATCGATCATCGAAGATTACGCCCGCAACTACGATATCGATGGGATCATGTGGTGCAACGAGCGCCGTAGCCCGCTAGACAACCTGATCTACGGACGGGTGCCGAACTGTTTCTGCGAGCATTGCCGGCGTATCGCGGCCGGTCAGGGTATCAATGTCGATGCTGCCCGGCGCGCTATGCAACGCGCTTATGAGTGGTTTCAGTCAGCCCGGAATCGCGGCGCGATGCCGGACGGCGCGCTCGTCGAGTTCCTGCGCTTGCTCTACCAGCACCCGGAGATCATGGTCTGGGAACGCTTCTGGGTCGAGCGCAACAAGGACATGGATCGCGAACTCTACGGGATCACGAAGTGGGTGGATTCGTCGGTCGAATTCGGCCTCAACGTCTGGAACCGCAACCATCTGAACCCGCTTCGAAAGGCCCAGTGGCCCTGGCAGGAAATGGCGACCTGGTCCGATTGGGTCAAGCCGATCACCTACCAGCATCAATCCGGTGGCGTCTACTTCAACGAGATGAGCCAGTGGCATCAATCCATCTTCCGGGACGTGTCGCCGGAGGAGATGACGCCGATCATGTATCAGTTTCTCGGATTGGACGAGGCGCCCTGGGGTGAGATTGTCCAGCAGGGCTTCGATCCCGACACCTATGTCTACGGCCAATGCAAAGCGACTGTCGAGGCCGTTGCAGGCGCCGTCGATGTCTATATGGGACTGGGTATCGACGCTCCCCGTTCGCGGCCGGACCAGGCGGTTTGCACGCCGGAGATCGCCTATCGGAGCGTCCTCGCAACGTATCGTGCAGGCGGCCGTGGAGTGGTCTTCTCGCCGAACTACGCCGGGATGAATCACACGACCCTCGACGGCGCTGCCAGAGCGCTCCGGGAACTTGGCCTGATGTAACAGGTTAGACGCTGTTGTCGAGTGGACCGCTCTCGCGGGGCTTCCGGAAGCCGTCGAGATAGTCCATGCATCGCTGGAACGTCCGGTCATCGATCAGCTGGTTCGAGTGATAGTAGTTGAGCATAGTGTGCAGGCCCAGGATCGGTCTGACATTGTAGCCATGCTCTTTCAGCCGCTCGATGCCGCCCTGCTCGCGGTCTATGAGAACGATCGCGTCCCGGACGCGCATGCCGGCGTCTTCCAGCCGGTTGGCGGCTTGGAGAATCGACCGGCCGCCGGTCATCAGATCGTCCATCACGATGACCGTCTGCCCCGGCGTGATGCTGCCTTCGATACCGTCCTGCGTTTCGTCGCTGTCCTGGCGGTGGAGGAAGACGAGCGGCGTGTCCGATTCGAGGGCGTAAGCGGTAGCGATGTGCAGGCCGCCCATGGGAACGCCGGCGACGGCGGCGAAGGACGCGAGGTGAGGCCGCATTCGGGTTCGGTCGGAGGCGATCGCGGAGTTGATGAGGCGCCCGATACGGCGGAGCATGCGCGGTTCGCTGATCAGGACGCGAGGATTGACATAAATAGGTGAATTTCCAGCTGTACCGGGTAACTCGAACTGCCCGAACTGGACGCCGCCGAGGTCGAAAATCATCTGTGCAAGATCAAGATTGGATTCAGCGCCGAATTGTAGCATTCGTCGATTCCCTGCCCCTTGAAGATGCGGGCGAAAACCCCGAATGATCGCCCGCGCTCAAGTAGTGGACGGTACCATATTCATGCGGTTGAAGCGACTTGGAAGACCCGTCGAGGACGCGGGAATCCGTGCTATTGTGGGTTTCTATGCGTTGCGGGACACACTCGAAGATGGCAAAGAGGATACGAATGACGAAGCCCAGGGCTTTGGCGGCCGGAGCGAGTGCGATATCGCTGATTCTGCTTATAACGGTCTACCTCGGTGCGGCGGCGGTCGCGCCGGGCAACCCGGCCTTTCAGGCGCGGTGGGAACGCACCGACGATCCAGTCCTCACCGGGCAGGTCTCCCGCACCTGGATCTGGGGACCTGAAGCCAACACCAACGTCCTCAACGAAACCTACGCCGACTCCCCCGGCGGCACCCGCCAGGTCCAGTACTATGACAAGAGCCGGATGGAGATCAACAATCCCAACGGCAACCCCGACGATCTCTTCTATGTCACCAACGGCCTCCTCGTCGTCGAGTTGATGACCGGCGAGCTCCAGACCGGCAACACCTCCTTCGAGCAGCACAGCCCGGCCATCGTCAACGTCGCCGGCGACGCCGACGACCCGACCGGTCCGACCTACGCCACCCTGGCCTCGCTCCGCAATCTGCCGGCCCTGCCGGACGGCGCCGTCATCACCCAACGGGTCAACCGGGCCGGCCAGGTGACCGACGATCCGTCTCTGGCCGCCCAGAACATCCGGACCGCCGAACGGTTGACCGTCCCGGGGATCGACCACCAGATCGCGGCGCCCTTCTGGGACTTCATGAACTCGAGCGGAACGGTGCTGGTTGATGGCCAGTACGTGGACCAGCCGCTCTTTACCAATCCGTACTATGCGACCGGTTTCCCGATTACCGAGGCGTACTGGGCGAATGTCAAGGTCGCCGGGACCTACAAGGACGTCTTGATGCAGTGTTTCGAGCGGCGCTGCCTGACCTACACGCCGGGGAACAGTCCGGGGTTCGCGACCGAGGCGGGCAATGTCGGTCAGCACTACTACACCTGGCGGTACAGCCAGATCACGGTGACGCCGACGGCAACCGAACCGAGCGCCACGGCGACCGGGACAGCCACGGCATCGGAGACGGCGACATCGACGGAAACGGTGACCGAGACGGCCACGATGACGGCAACCGAGACGGCGACGCCGACGGAGATCCCGGCGACCAGCTACGCCTATGCCGCCAAGTTCGGGCAGCCCAGCGATCCTGGCCGCGAGCTGGACACTCCCTATGGAATCGACTGGGATGCCAATGGGAACATGTACGTCGTGGACTGGGACAAAGATCGCGTTCAGAAATTCGACCCGGAGGGCAAGTACCTGACCCAGTGGGGCACGTTCGGCACCGGCAATGGCGAGTTCGATACACCGGCTGATGTGGCGATCGGGCCGACGGGGACCGTCTACATTACGGACTATGAAAATCATCGCGTGCAAGTGTTCGACCAGAGCGGCCAGTATCTCGACCAGTGGGGAGGACTCGGCAGTGGAGACGGGCAGCTAGACCGCCCGGTCGGGATCGAGCTTGATCCGGCGGGCAATGTGCTGATTGCCGACTCGGGCAATGATCGCATTCAGAAGTTCAATAGCCAGGGCGTCTACCTGACGCAGTGGGGATCCTTCGGGACCGGCGATGGCGAATTTGACGAGCCAGTCAGCATCGATACCGCACCGGACGGCACGGTCTACGTCTCCGAGATCGGCAACGATCGCGTCCAGGTCTTCGACCCGAACGGTGTCTATCTCCGCAAGTGGGGCAACTACGGGTCTGGCGACAACGAGTATGACAATCCATGGGGGATCTGGCTGAACTCGTCCGGATCGCTTCTGTACATTGCCGACTACGATAACGATCGCATACAGGTGACGAACAGTCAGGGGATCTGGCAGCGGTCAATCGGTGCGTCCGGCAGCGGTGCGGGACAATTCGAGTTACCCGGTTTTGTCGCCCTGCGCACGGACGACGTGATGTACGTTAGTGATGAAGAGAACGATCGTATCCAGATCTTGTCGACAGCCGATGGCGGCTATCTTGGGCAGATCACCGGCGACAGTCGCGGTCGGTTCTCGGATCCGTCCGGACTCACGGTCGATTCGCTCGGGAACGTGATCGTTGTCGACTCCGAGCAGGATCTGGTCAAGATATTCACCAGCGCAGGCGGTTATCTCAGCGAATGGGGTGGCCCGGGGTCGGAAGTTCCTCCCCAGGCGCCGTTGGACGGGCCGCAAGACGTCGCCGTCGACAGTCTCGGCAACCTGTATGTGGTTGACGGGCTCAATCACCGGATCGTGAAGTTCGACCCGGATGGCCGGCAGATCTCCGTCATCGGGGCATTGGGCAGCGGGAACGGTCAGTTCGACGTTCCAACTGGAATCGCTATCGATTCTGACGACAACCTCTACATTGTCGACCAGGGAAATAGCCGGGTGCAGAAGTTCAGTACCGGCAGCGAGCTCTTCATCACCGCGTGGGGTACGTCCGGGAATGGCGAAGGTGAGTTCTCCCAGCCGGTCGGAATCGCTGTTTCAGAGACCTCAGTCTACGTTGTCGATCAGGGGAACAGCCGGGTTCAGGTATTCGATCGAACCGGTAACTATATCGGGCAGTGGGGCAGCTTCGGCGCCGGTGGTGGGCAGTTTGATCAAGCTTCGATGGTTGCCGTAGATGCTGCCGGCTATGTCTACGTTACCGATACCGGCAACGGTCGCGTTCAGAAGTTCACACCGCAAGGCTCGTACTATGCACAGTTCGGCGGGCAAGGCTCTGGTAACGGGCAACTGGATGGTCCCGTTGGCATCGCGATTGACGCTGCCGGGGACGTGATTGTTTCCGACAGCGGCAACCGCCGGATACAGGTATATTCGCCAGCGTCGTAGCCGTAGTGGACGACGGACGCTTGCGAGATCATCCATCAGCGATGCGGGTGCGAGCTGCAACGTCGCATAGGTGCGCGGTGGTTGCAGGCGTCGATCGGTCCTTGACATCTGGTCTCAGTGAATGTACACTATCTAAGCTACGCCAGCTTTCGATCGGCTTGTGTCGATTCGCAGGTTGGCATCGCGGAAGGGAATCGCCAGGAGTTCGACAGATCTTTTCAGAGGAGCTGCTGAATTCTTGGGCCCGCTTTGAAAGCGGGTCTTTTGATTGCCTGACGCGCTGCACGTTGACAATTGAGGAGTAGACAGGAACGACTGGAGTGTGGGTGCGGTAGCTATGCTCGGAGAGAGGATAGGTACCAAGCTAACTTGTCAATGCTCGCACGCTCTTACGGGAGTGGTGTGAGGATGTGAAACACACAGATGGAGAGTTTGATCCTGGCTCAGGATAAACGCTGGCGGCGTGCCTAATGCATGCAAGTCGAACGGGAGCTTCCATCAGCCGCTTCTTCGGAGGCGGTCGGGAGTGGACCGTGGCGGACGGGTGAGGAACGCGTGGCCGACCTGCCCTGATCACGGGGATAACCGCGGGAAACTGCGGCTAAAACCCGATGCCCTGGTTCGAGGGGACTTGAATCAGGAAACACGATATGGAGTGGATCAGGAGGGGGCTGCGCCCGATTAGCTAGCTGGTGGGGTAACGGCCTACCAGGGCGACGATCGGTCGCTGGTCTGAGAGGATGATCAGCCACACGGGGACTGAGACACGGCCCCGACTCCTACGGGAGGCAGCAGCAAGGAATTTTCCCCAATGGGCGCAAGCCTGAGGGAGCAACGCCGCGTGGGGGATGACGCATTTCGGTGTGTAAACCCCTTTTCCGAGGGACGAAACAAATGACGGTACCTTGGGAAGAAGGCCCGGCTAACTACGTGCCAGCAGCCGCGGTAATACGTAGGGGCCAAGCGTTGTCCGGAGTTACTGGGCGTAAAGGGTGCGCAGGCGGTGGGTTACGTCGTGTGTGAAAGCCCCCGGCTCAACCGGGGAGGGTCGCGCGAAACGGGCTCACTGGAGGCAAGGCGAGGTCGGTGGAATTCCCGGTGTAGTGGTGAAATGCGTAGAGATCGGGAGGAACACCAGAGGCGAAGGCGGCCGACTGGACTTGACCTGACGCTGAGGCACGAAGGCGTGGGGAGCGAACGGGATTAGATACCCCGGTAGTCCACGCAGTAAACGATGGATACTAGGTGTGGCGGGAGTTGACCCCGGCCGTGCCGGAGCTAACGCAGTAAGTATCCCGCCTGGGGAGTACGGCCGCAAGGCTAAAACTCAAAGGAATTGACGGGGCCCCGCACAAGCAGCGGAGCGTGTGGTTTAATTCGACGCAACGCGCAGAACCTTACCAGGACTTGACATCCCGGGAATTTCCCTGAAAGGGGAGAGTGCTCTTCGGAGAGCCCGGAGACAGGTGTTGCATGGCTGTCGTCAGCTCGTGTCGTGAGATGTTGGGTTAAGTCCCGCAACGAGCGCAACCCCTGTGGCTAGTTACGTGGATGTCTAGCCAGACTGCCGCACTGCGGAGGAAGGCGGGGATGAGGTCAAGTCAGCATGACCCTTATGTCCTGGGCGACACACACGCTACAATGGCCGGTACAGAGGGCAGCCAAGCCGCAAGGCGGAGCCAATCCCAGAAAGCCGGTCTCAGTCCGGATTGGGGGCTGCAACTCGCCCCCATGAAGGCGGAGTTGCTAGTAACCGCGGGTCAGCATACTGCGGTGAATACGTTCCCGGGGCTTGTACACACCGCCCGTCACGTCATGGAAGCCGGCAACACCTGAAGTCGGTGGGCCAACCCTTCGGGGAGGCAGCTGCCGAGGGTGGGGCTGGTGACTGGGACGAAGTCGTAACAAGGTAGCCGTAGCGGAAGCTGCGGCTGGATCACCTCCTTTCTAGGGAGACATGTCTGGAGGAGACTCCAAGACATCTCTCAGGTCAACCACGGTTGGGCGCCGACGTTTGTTGAGGGTGGCATCGACTCGCCTGAGGATCTCAGACTTTTGGTCTGAGGGAGGGCTAGAGCGGCGACCCCCGACCAACTGAGCCCCCGTGATGACCCACACTCACCACTCCCCTGTCTACTCCTCAATCGCCAACGGCGCAGCCAAGGGCGATTAGCTCAGGTGGTTAGAGCGCACCCCTGATAAGGGTGAGGTCCGTGGTTCGAGTCCACGATCGCCCACCTGGCGGGGCTGTAGCTCAGTTGGGAGAGCGCCGCCTTTGCACGGCGGAGGTCTGGGGTTCGAATCCCCACAGCTCCACCGAGCACGTTAACAATCGAGAAGTGATGACACGTAAATGTTCTGCTCATTCTCGTCTTTGCACGCCAAACTTCGGTTTGGGCGGTGTTGAGACGGGAGGAGAGAAACCTGAGTGATACTGTAGGGTGAAGAGCGCGAGAAGGCACACGGTGGATGCCTTGGCGTGTCGGGCCGATGAAGGACGTGACCACGCGACGATACGCCTCGGGGAGCTGCGGGTAAGCGATGATCCGAGGGATTCCGAATGGGGCAACCCGGCGAAGGCCTAACCTTCGTCACGGCACACTGAACAAAATAGGTGTGACCGAGGTAAGTGGGGGAATTGAACCATCTTAGTACCCCGAGGAAAAGAGAATATTCCCTGAGTAGTGGCGAACGAAAAGGGAACAGCCCAAACCGGTAACGTGCCAAGCCTGCTGGCGTTGCGTTATCGGGGTCGGACGGGCCGATGGACGGAGCAGCAGATCCGTCACCGAGTAAGAAACCATCCGGTTAGCCGAAAGCCACTGGAAGGGGCTACCGAAGAAGGTGATAGTCCTGTAGGCGAAAACTGGATGGCTCGGATCGGATTCCGGAAGTACTACGGAACACGTGAAATTCTGTAGGAAGCTGGGAAGACCACTTTCCAAGGCTAAATACCCGACATGACCGATAGTGAACGAGTACCGTGAGGGAAAGGTGAAAAGCACCCCGTCGAGGGGAGTGAAATAGACCCTGAAACCGTGTGCTCACAGTCTGTCAGAGCCTGTTGGCTACGTTTCGACGTAGCTAGGGTGATGGCGTGCTTTTTGTAGAACGAACCGGCGAGTGACCGTCTGTCGCAAGGTTAAGGGAGTGATACCCGGAGCCGGAGCGAAAGCGAGTCTGAATAGGGCGCGTAAGTGGCGGGCGGTCGACCCGAAACCAGGTGAGCTAACCATGGCCAGGCTGAAGCGAGTGTAAGAGCTCGTGGAGGGCCGAACCGACATAGGTTACAAACTGTGCGGATGAGCTGTGGTTAGGGGTGAAATGCTAAGCGAACCTGGCGATAGCTGGTTCTCCCCGAAATAGCTTTAGGGCTAGCCTCGCGGCCGGAGCGACACTGGAGGTAGAGCACTGATTGGACTAGGGGGCTTCCCGCTTACCGAATCCAGTCAAACTCCGAATGCCAGTGCCGTATGACCGCGGGAGTCAGACAGTGGGGGCTAAGCTCCATTGTCGAAAGGGAAACAGCCCAGACCGCCAGCTAAGGTCCCTAAATCATGTCTAAGTGGGCAAGGATGTTGGAACGCGTAGACAACCAGGAGGTTGGCTTAGAAGCAGCCACCCTTGAAAGAGTGCGTAACAGCTCACTGGTCGAAAGTGTTCCGGCGCCGACGATGTACCGGGGCTAAGACATGTACCGAAGCTGCGGATCGCAGCCTTGTGCTGCGATGGTAGGGGAGCGTTCGCGTCAGCTGAGAAGGTCGAGCGGGAGCACGGCTGGAGCGGCGTGAAGAGAGAATGCCGGTATGAGTAGCGCGAGGGCGGTGCGAATCCGCCCCACCGAATGACCAAGGGTTCCGCAGCCATGCTGATCAGCTGCGGGTTAGTCGGTCCTAAGCCGAGGCCGCGAGGCGTAGGCGATGGATAACTGGTCAATATTCCAGTACCACCGTGCCACGTTATGAGCAATGGGGTGACGCCGGGGGCTAGGCCCAGCGACGCAAGTCGTCCAAGCCGGTAGGGAGCTTCGCGAGGCAAATCCCGTGAAGCGATGACTGAGAGGCGATGGTCAGGCGGACCTAAAGGAATGCCAAGTGGGTTGAGGCCGTACGGCCAGGAAAAGCCTCTAGCCAGTGAGCACGGTGACCGTACCGCAAACCGACACAGGTGGTCAGGTCGAGAAGACTCAGGTGGACGAGAGAACCTCCGTTAAGGAACTCGGCAAATTAACTCCGTAACTTCGGGAGAAGGAGTGCCCCGTTAACGTGAAGGCCCTTGCGGCTGGAGCGGGAGGGGGTCGCAGCGAAGAGGTCCAGGCGACTGTTTACCAAAAACACAGGTCTCTGCGAACCCGTAAGGGGACGTATAGGGGCTGATGCCTGCCCAGTGCTGGAAGGTTAAAGGGACGAGTGGAAGCTCGGAACTGAAGCCCCAGTAAACGGCGGCCGTAACTATAACGGTCCTAAGGTAGCGAAATTCCTTGTCGGGTAAGTTCCGACCCGCACGAAAGGCATAACGATCTGGACACTGTCTCAACGGAGGACTCGGTGAAATTGAAGAACCCGTGCAGATGCGGGTGACCCGCGGCAGGACAAAAAGACCCCGTGCAGCTTTACTCTAGCTTGCCATTGGGTGTAGGGATGAATTGTGTAGGATAGGTGGGAGCCTGTGAAGCCTGGGCGCCAGTTCAGGTGGAGGCATCGGTGAAATACCACTCTGTTCATCTCGGCACTCTAACTTCGTCCGTGATCCGGGCGGGGGACAGTGGCTGGTGGGGAGTTTGACTGGGGTGGTCGCCTCCGAAAAGGTAACGGAGGCGCTCAAAGGTTCCCTCAGGCCGAATGGAAACCGGTCGGAGCGTGCAATGGCAGCAAGGGAGCTTGACTGCGAGGCTGACCAGCCGAGCAGGGACGAAAGTCGGACATAGTGATCCCACGGTACCGAGTGGAAGGGCCGTGGCTTATCGGATAAAAGCTACGCCGGGGATAACAGGCTAATAGTGCCCAAGAGTCCACATCGACGGCACTGTTTGGCACCTCGATGTCGGCTCGTCTCATCCTGGGGCTGGAGGCGGTCCCAAGGGTTGGGCTGTTCGCCCATTAAAGAGGTACGCGAGCTGGGTTCAGAACGTCGTGAGACAGTTCGGTCTCTATCCGCCGCGGGCGTGCAGAAGGTTGAGAGGATCTGACCCTAGTACGAGAGGACCGGGTTGGACGGACCGCTGGTGTGCCAGTTGTCGGGAAACCGGCACCGCTGGGTAGCTACGTCCGGACGGGATAACCGCTGAAAGCATCTAAGTGGGAAGCCCACCTCAAGACAAGTCTTCTCATCCTCTTCGGAGGAGTAAGACCCCCGGAAGATTACCGGGTCGATAGGCGGCCGGTGGACAGCAGGTAACTGACTGGAGCCAAGCCGTACTAATGGTCGAGGGCTCTTCAATTCCCATACATCAGTTCACTCGATTTCACTCCTCTTCCCGTCTCAACACCGTCAAAGACGGCAGAACATGTACGTGTCTTGATCTGCTCGGGAGTGTGCGTGGCCAAGAGCGCCGTGGACCCACCCAGCATCCATCCCGAACCTGGTCGTGACCCACGGCAGCGCCGGATAGTACTGCACGGGCAACTGTGTGGGAGGTGAGGCCGCTGCGCGCACTCCCGAACAGATCAAGATCCATCACTTCTCGACTATTGCGGGGTGGAGCAGTGGTAGCTCGTTGGGCTCATAACCCAAAGGTCGTAGGTTCGAATCCTACCCCCGCTACCAACCAAAACACCCGATCATTCCGATCGGGTGTTTTTTTGTGCCCGCTTTTCGATGTCCCGCATGGCGGTTCGATCAGCGACCGAGATCATTCGTCGATACGTGTCGCTTCGATGTTCGACGGCGGCGCTCGGTTTTGCCAGGTGCTGTTCACATTTCGAAGAGACTTCGCTGTGTGACTCTTTCCTGAGCCGCCACGCCGTCCAGATCGCTCGTTACGGTAACGACCGGATATGTGTGCTCGAAGGCGCCGTCATCGGCGTAGAGTGGCCTGAAGCGTTCGGCCATGGCGCGAAGACGTTGGAGGAGGTACGACCGGTCCTCGTCGTCCGCGTATCGCTCCGTGCGTTCCAGTTCGCCATCATGCCGCTGATAGACCGTGATGCGCTCGCCGACCCGTTCGCCTTCGACGATTCTGGCCAGTCTCCGGTTCACATCGCTCGTAAATGTCCGGTCGGTAATTGATTCCTGCCGGCTGATCTCTTCGGGCGAGAACTCCCGATCGATCATCTTTCGAGCGACCTGGAAGTAGAGGTCTCTCGGCGCCATATGGTTGTCAGGTGAGAGATAGCCGTAGATCGATTCTGTCAGGAAGTCCCGCAGGAACGGTTCGTCCCTCCGGCTGCGGAGTGAGCTTCCTTTGATTGTCAGGGCTCCGTCGTCGTGGAGCAGCGCATAGTTCTTCAGTTTCAGCGATAGCATCTTTTGCCAGACGCCATCGACGCTCAGCCGGATACCCTCGCCGATCCGATCGTTCACCTGCTCGATCATCGCAGCGATATCTGACGGGCTGCTGCTTTCCTCCGGGGGCACGAAGTAGATACCATCAGTGTCGATCTCTACGATTGTCGATCCGAGCTGGTGGAGGGTGCTTTCGACTTCCTGAATGATCTGGTGACCTCTGCGGGTAACGTTTGCCGCTGCCCGGTAGTCGTTGAAGTATCCGCGGCCATAGCCCAGGTACCCGTAGAATGAATTGATCAGCACCTTCAGGCTCAGCTGTGTTCCGCTCCATCGTGCTCGTTCGGATCCATCGGTAGCCTCGGCGATGCGCTTCGCTCGGATACGTTCGTCCCGTAGTGTCTCGAGGATTGGCAGAAACACGCCCAGCTCGTCAGACTCCGGGGAGATGCTGTTCGCGATCATGATGGACGGATACAGGCTCTCAACATCGGCATTAACGACTGGCGGCCCGTACACTCCGGTGCCACGGACCGCCGTGAAACCGCCCGGATATCCGCTAGGCGGCCTCGGGGTGGGGATGCTGACGCCGGTCCGGATGTATGCGCGGACGAGCAGATCATTGACCTTCTCGCCAGGGCCACCGGTGGCGACTGCTTGCAGACCCGAAGGGAGTACCTGGGTCTGATAGAACTCTGTCGGTAGCGCGAGCTGGCTCAACTGGTTGGTGTCGAGAACGTCGTCGACGGCGTACTTCAGCAACTGGTCAGGTTTGCTGCGCCAGGTCTCGGCGATCTCGTCCCCCTGGACGTGCGTGCGATCGTGGCGTTCGAGTCCGAGCGCTTCTATCGCTGGTTTGAGCCCATAGCTGCTGAGACGCCCCGCGACATCGTGGCGTTGAATTTGTTGGTAGGTGTCGACAATGTGACGGCCGCGGACGTATGCCGATTCGTAGGGAATCGTCCGCGCTCCGGCCTTGAATCGCTGGCGGTTTCCGAATCGGACCGGCGAGCCGTCGCGGCCCCACTTCAGGTCAATTCCGTGCCGAGCTGCCCGGCGCGCAAGAAAAGGCAGATCGAAGTTAAAGATGTTGTGCCCCTCGATCACGTCAGGATCGTGCAGTTGTATCCACTCGCCAAGCTGCTCGATGAGCTCTGGC
>JAWKPC010000004.1:0-368528 GCA_041390865.1 Thermomicrobiales bacterium | reverse complement strand
GGTTCGGATGCTTGATTTCTGGCGCTCTCGAGGAGGCGTCGAGGTCTGCGGCTACCCGCTGGAGGGTATGCATCGGGATGCTGAACCCAACGGGCACTTCGTGTACCGACAGCTTTGTGAGAACGTGTCGCTGGAGTGCCGGCCGGATGGCTTCGGGCACTACGCCGGGCCGCACTACCGCTTCGGCGGACTGGGACAGCGGTGCCGGGAACTTCCCGTCTGGGCATCGCAATAGGCGAGAAATGGCGGCGAAATGATGGATGGATGTAGATCGAGACCTGCTAGCTGGATAGCAGAACCAGTTCTCAGACAAGAGGTTGCTACCCTGCGAGTACCGCGTCTAGACTGGATCAGGCTAGTTGAAGCAAGACCAGGGGGTATGACAGTGCGGGGTATATGGCGAATGCTCATGGCAGTTGGCTTGCTCGTGGGGCTCGTGCCGTTGCTGCCAGTTGGTGTAGCGATGGCCAACGATGCCATTGTTGGGGGAGCTTGCACCGAGGCTGACTTTGATACGGCGCTGGCAGCGGCCCAAACGAACGGCGGCGGGACGATCACGTTCGCCTGCGGGGCGGTAACGACGATTGTCTTTGACGATGTCAAGACGATTCTGGCCGGCAATACGGTTGTCGTCGACGGCGCTGGCGTGATGACGCTGGATGGCGCGGACGCGACGCGACTCTTTGATGTTCAGGGCGGTGCGACGCTCGAGATCCGGAACATCACGTTGACGAATGGTCAGGCATCGAGCAATGGCGGCGCCATCCGGAATAACTCCGGCGGCACAGTCACGATCGCCAATAGCACGATCTCCAGCAGTTCGAATACCGGCGGGAATGCCGGGGCACTGGAGAACAGTGGCAGCGGCGCAGTCATGACGATTACCGACTCGCTCTTCCATGACAACTACGCGAGCTCTGATGGCGCCGTGATCGATACAAATTCAGGAACAACGCTGACGATCCAGCGCAGTGTCTTCCGTGACAACACTGCGGACGACGACGGCGGCGCGATCGAACTCGACGGCGGTACGGTGACGATCGAGGATAGTGTCTTCGATGACAACTATTCAGACAGTGATGGCGGTGCGATCGACGTCGACGGCGGCGTGGTGACGATCTCCGGGACGACATTCGTTGATAACGAAGCGTCTGAAGAGGGCGGAGCACTGGAGAATGAAGATGGCGATGTCACGATCACCAACAGCACGTTCAGCGGGAATTACACCGACGGAGACGGCGGGGCAATCTTTGCCGATGATTATACGAATGGGATTATCAGGCTCAACAGTTCGACCATCGCATTCAACGAAGCTGACGATGAAGGTGGCGGGATCTATGAGGACGGTGGAACGATCTACCTGCTGAACACGATCATCGTCGAAAACATAGGCGGCGACTGTGACGGATCGTTCGAGAGCCAGGGCTACAACCTGGACAGCGATGACAGCTGCGATCTGGACTTGCTGCTGAACGATATCCCGGCAGGCACTGCCGATCTCGATGAACTGGCCGACAACGGCGGGCCGACCGAGACGCACCTGCTCGACGTGAACAGCGATGCGCTGGATGCGGGCGACCCGAACTGCCCGGCGCTGGACCAACGGGGTCTGCCGCGACCGTCGGGAGCCGGCTGCGACATCGGGGCGGTCGAGGTGCAGACGGCGTCGCAGCAGGTGCTCTGCGCGAACCAGTACACCGGCCAGCTGGTGAGCCCGCGGTCGGGAGTCTGCGCGTCGTCCCTGGTTGAGTTGGAGGCACCGGACAGCTATCCGATGACGTTCTGCGTCAATCCGTACACTGGAGCGGTGCGATACGCGGCGAATGGGAACTGCGGTTATGGCCAACCGCATGTGGTGCCGGATGACGGCAATCTGTTCACCTGCGTGAATCCGTATACGGGTGCGAACCGGTGGGTAGAGACGTACGGGGCATGCCTCCCGCACGAGTTGCCGAACCTGGTGCCTGCCGAGGCGTACCAGCCAATCTAGCGTCTGGGCAAGAGAACACGAATGAAGCTCCGGTGGCGGCCATTCCGCTCCGGGGCTTCATTCGTGTTGCGCGGTCCCGCGTTCGTTCCCTCTCGTCGGGGCATACTTAGTACCGTTTCCAGGTGCACGACGACGGATTGGCTAATGAATGAACGAGATTGCGGACCGCTACGACATCATCATCGTTGGCGGGCGGGTGGCAGGAGCTGCGGCGGCAATTGGCCTGGCCCGGCACGATTATCGAATTCTTCTGCTCGAACGGGCCGGGATGCCGTCAGATACGCTTTCGACGCACTTTCTCTGGCCCGACGGCACGGCGGCGTTGAAACGTCTCGGAGTTCTCGACCAGGTGCTGGCAGACGATCTGCCGAAGATCCACTACTTCCAGAGCTGGGATGAGGAAGACCGGTTAGTCGCCGATCTCGTTGAGATCGACGGGGTGAACTTCGGGATCTGCCCGCGAAGAACGGTGCTGGACGGTGCGCTGTTCAAGCATGCGTCGGAGAGCCCGAACGTTGACGCGGTCGATCATGCCAGGGTCGTCAGTCTCGTCAATGACGGCGAGGGTGTATCCGGCGTCATTCTCGAGCACGATGGAGGCGAGCGTCAGGTTGCCGCCCGGCTTGTTGTCGGGGCCGATGGACGGAACTCCCTGGTCGCCCGAGAGACCGGTGCCGAGCAGCGGGATTTGATGCCTGCCGGGCGCTACTGGTACTACGGCTACTTCGAGGGGGCGACCCCGCCGGAGCCAGCCGAGTCGTTCATCATCTCGTCGGCGGAGCGCGACTTCGTCGGGTCGGCCCGGACGAACGACGGTCTCCAGATGGTGCTCTACGGCGCGTACAACGATGATTTCGATGAGTTTCGTCAGGATCACGAACGACTCTTTCTGGAGCGAGTCAAGGCGCACCCCGCCGCGCAGATTCTGCTCGGCGATGCGAAGCTGGCGTCCCAGGTGTCGGGTATTGCCGGTATCGACGGCTACTACCGCCAGGCGCACGGCCCGGGTTGGGCGCTGATTGGCGACGCTGTCCATCAGAAGGATCCGATCGCCGGGCGCGGCGTCAACGAGGCGTTGCGCGGCGCTGAATGGCTTGCCGACGCATTGTCGGACGGCATCTCATCCGACGCGCTCGATGCCTACGGCGAGCGGTTGCGAGAGATTACCTGGCCGAAATATCAGTTGACGCATATCGTCGCGCGTCCCGATCTGTACCGGACCGACGAACAGGGCGAGCTGATGGAGCAGCGAATCGTGACCCAGGGAGGGCTCACCGAATTCATGCGGCTCTGGTACGACGACCGGGCGACATTCGACGCTTACTTCGCCGAAGCCGGGACCGAACTGGCGAACGGCTAGCCTGGTGTCTCTTCAGGGTGGCAACTGATACCTGTAGTTTCAACGGTAAGCCGCAGGTCAGAACATCGTAGGGGTGGTGGGGACGAGCCCCACCCCTACGGTCATTGCAGGCGTGGATTACATCCGGTTTATCAACGATTCTCAACAGGGCTTGGATGGCCTGTGGGGATTGCCCAAGTCAAAGTCCCGGTGGATTAGCTGAAGCCGCGGCCTCCGCCGCCACCTCCTCCACCAAAGGAACCTCCTCCGCCGCTGAAGCCGCCGAACGATCCGCGCGAGCCAGAGCTGGAAGATGACGAGTAGGGGCGGAACGACGACGACGCCTGGTTGAACATGTTGAACAGACCGTCGCTCATGCCCTGCAACGATCCCGCGAAGCTCCCGCTCACGTCGTCGAGCGAAGGCATATCGGGCATCCCTCCGCCGCTGCCGCCGCCGGTCACGATCGGACCGCCATGCCGGGGCCAGCCGCGGCCGTAGCGCCGCGGGCCGTACCAGTGCGGTGCCGGGGTGTCGACCTGGGAGAACTTGCGGACCCAGCTCTTTTCGATGCCGAAGGCTATGGCGTACGGCAGGTAGCGGGCGAAGATGTCTCGCGCTTCCTGGAGATCTCCATACTGTTCGATCTGTTCGAGGTAGCGGCGGAATGCGACCCAGCGAGCCGCAGCCTGGGCGCCTTTCGGCGTCTTGCGCGGCATGTATCGCGACGCGATCATCACAGCCACTCCGAGGATCCCGAGGCCGATGAGCACGGCCAGGACGAACGGAGCGAAGCTGCCGACTGCCGACCAGAGCATGAAGCCGATAACGGCGCTCGTGCCCAGCAGAACGACGCCGCCGATCCTCCACCAATTGCGGACCGATTCCGGGTTTCTCGAGAAATAGCCGTGATCGACAAGCTCCTTGTAGAAAGCCTTGCGGACCTTGCCTTGCTGCTTGCCGAAGCTCTGCCGCGCGCTCTTGAGATTGACGATGTCCTTGGTGCCGAAGAGCGCCAGCGCCAGCGCTTTCTCGGGCGGTTTGAGACCGTCGAACGAACCAATCTTGGTGATCTTCCAGTCCCTGGACGTCGTGATCCCGAGTATCTCCGAATTGTCTTCCGAGATGTGGATAATGTCCCGCTCGGCCAGGTCGACGAGCGTCGCGACGAGATCGTGAATGTCGGCCTGCTCGTCGATCAGCGTTCCGACCGCGCCAGGCGACAGATCCTCCGGTGGTTCTCTCAGGATGTCGATCGGTATCTCGACCGGATTGTCGCGCCCGTAGCTGTGCCAAATGCCATAGAGGCCGACCGGTCCTCCGATCGCCAGCAGAACACCGGCGCCGAGGAAGATCACGTTCGCGAGCGCCCGGTACGGTTCGAGTCTCTCCTCGCGTTCGCGCCGGGCGTCGTCGGCTTCCTGCCAGTCCGGCGCGACGGCGGTCGTCATCTGGGGGAACGTGACGCGCGGCTCGATCGCATCGCCCTGGTCGATGTCCGAAAGCCGGTAGAGGACCGTGTCCCCGTCGGGCTGGGAGATCTCGATGTTTTCGGCGTTGTAGTCGTGGGTGAAGACATCGGCGGCGAGATCCTCGAAGGCGACGTCTCCCGGCAGGTTGATCGTGATCGTGCTGTGCGAGATATCGGCGGCGAAGTCTTCGTCGATCGCTCGCCACCAGATCTGGTTGATGTTGCGGTCGTCGTAGACCCGCAGCCCGCCGGCGACGTCGTAGCTGAGGGTGAAGTTGCGGGTTTCCGGCCCGATGGCCGGGTCGAACCACCAGTTGATGTTCAGATCGCCGCCGAATTGACTGGCCGTGAAGGTGCCTGGATCACCGGTCGTTGACGTTCGTGTGTATGGCTGGCCGTCGGCGGAGAGCTGGACGTTGCTGATCTCCTCGACGCGGCCGAGCGGGATCACCGCGTAGCCCTGACTGAAGTAGCCGCTGTCGAACGAGATAGCCTGATCTTCGGTGACGTGGAACGTGCCGTCCTGATGGATGTCGATCGTGACGTCGTAGCGCTCCCAGTGCAGCGTCTTGCCGGACTGCGCCGAGGCCGAACCGCTGGTGCTGATGGCAAGACTGAATAGAACCAGCATCCCGAAGAGCAGGGATACAAGCCGGCGAATTCTCCAACCGTTCACGCGACGTCATCTCCTCACAGCGGTGCACCGGAAGCGGGAAACGCAACCGTTGAATTGTAAAACGTCGATTGGTTTCCGGAACGGCCTAGTTTTCGGCGTCCACCCCGGAAGCGGCGTCCCGAATGCCCGAATCAGGGAGTGCTGGCGAAGATCCCGGCGGCGACGCGTTCCGCCGTCTGCTTGCCCAGCTTCTTCTCGGCCCAGTAGCGCGTCGTGCGGTAGAGGCTCTCGAACGTCCCGGCGTCGCTCCAGAACCCATCGAGCTCGTGCCAGTGGAGCTGGCCGTCCTTGAGATAGCGATTGTTTGCATCGGTAATCTCAAGCTCGCCGCGCCCGGAAGGCTCCAGGTTCTCGATGTAATCAAACACCCTGGAGTCGTAGATGTAGAGTCCGGTGACGGCGTAGGGGCTCCGTGGATTGGCGGGTTTTTCCTGAATCTCGATGATCTTGTCCGGGTCATTCTCGTCGAAGACCGGGCAGCCGAAGCGGTGAGGGTCGGGTACTTTCTTAAGGAAGATGGTCGCTCCGCCATCGAAGCCTTCGACGGCCGGTCCGATATCGGCATCGGTCGTATTGTCGCCGAGGATGACGCAGATGGGTTCCTCGTCGGCGAACGTCCTGGTCAGTGCCAGCGCGCCGGCGATGCCGCCGTGATCTTCCTGATAGGCGTATTCGAGCTGGCGGAGGCCGAAATCGCGGCCGTTCCGGAGGACGGGGATGAAATCTCCCGCATGCTGGCCGCCGGTGACGATCATGATCTCGTCGATACCGGCCGAGACGAGCGTCATGATCGGGTAGTAGATCATCGGCTGGTCGTAAACGGGGAGGAGGTGCTTGTTCGTCGCGTAGGTGAGCGGGTAGAGGCGGCTTCCGCGTCCGCCCGCCAGAATAATACCTTTCACCGTCTCTCCTCCATTCCGCCATTCCTGCAGCCACGCGATGCAGGGATAGTAACGATTACGGGATCGATTGCAATTGAGTGGACCGTCGGAAAACGGGTCGATGGGCGCCTACGAACGCTCGTCTTCGTCGTTGAAGCGCATGATGAGCCACAGGCCGAGCGAGGAAATCCCGAGTCCGATCACCGTTCCGCTGATCTGCTTCCAACCGAAACCGGAGCCAGGCATGCCCACCGCGAGAGGATCTGCAAACACCGAAACGAGCGTCAAGACGAGTCCGAACGCGAGGATCGCAAACGCTCCGGCTCGCAGCTGTTCTCGCACCTGGTAGGTCCACTCCCTGTCTACCTCGACTGACACGCCGCCTGTCTCTCTTGCCTGGACGTTCCATCGGTGTTGCGGCTCTCACGAGAAGCACCCAGTGTAGCCTGCGAGCCGTCCCGGTCAGCCCGCGGCAGTATATCAGCCAGACCAGGATTTCCCGGATACATCTTGATTGATGCTCCGGTTCCCGGCTGTTACGGCTCCATCGCGGGGGACATGGCGACTGTCCGCTAGCGAACGATGATGTCTCGCGGGTAGCTGGTCAGCCGTTCCGCGCCGGTCGCGGAGATGGCGACGGTTTCGCTGACGCTCATCTGGCCGCAACTGACGTAGACATGGAGGACCATGCCCGCTTCCAGCGGTCTCGTCTCGTCGGCCGCGATGCGGAACCGGTCGATGTCGCCGCCGATCACCGAGGGCTCGTGGAACGACAGGGCATAGCCGGTCAGCTGCATGGCCCACTCGTTTTCCGGAAGCCGCTCGCGGACGACGGCGTCGAGCTCCATCGGGATCGCCCCGGGGCGCATCTGGCCGATCTGCTCTTCCTGAAGGCGCCGGAGGAGCTCGTAGCGCTCACTGATTTCGGCCGACGGTTCACCGAGCGAGACCATCCGCATGATCCGGGCCCAGTAGCGATTAACGCAGTTCGACATCTCCAGCCGGACGAGGTCTCCCGGCTGGAGCACGCGGTCGCTTAGCCCACCGTGGACCTGCAACAGGCGTTCGCCGGAGCCGATGACACCGATGCGAGGCGTATCCGCGCCCGACTGGACCAACGCGGACGCGACGGCCGCGCCGATGTCCCGTTCGGTGTTCCCTGGCGTGCAGGCATGAATGCCAACCTCCAGTGCCCGTTCGATGACCATGGCCGCTCGCCGGTGCATTTCGATTTCTTCGTTCGAGCGGATCAATCGCTGCCAGCCGACTTCGAGCGAGATATCGATGAAGGTGCGGTTAAACAGCGCCGCCGAAAGCAGCTCGAAGCGCGCGACCGAGAGCTGTGGCGAGGCCTTTTCAATCGCGATTCTCAGGGCGCGCGGCGCGACTTCGTCGATCATGTTGGCAAGGGTGAAGACGGGGTCTTCGATGTCGTCGTAGTAACGGGCATCGCCAATCCAGGATGAGTCGTCGAAGCTGGCCTGTTCGGCATAGCGCAGGAGATGGATTGGCGGTCGATTGGTCGGGACGAGGATGGCCTGGAAGGTCGTCGGCGTGCCGGCGAATCCGGTGAGGTAGAAGATCGTATCGGCGTCGACGATGACGGCCAGATCGCTTCGCTGGAGCTCGATGATTTCCCGTAGCGCTTCCCAGCGTCGTTTGAACTCGTTGTCAGAAAAAACGCGATGAGCCATGCGGCCCTCCCTGACTAGCTACATACTCGACATCATAATACGCACCGGACCCACGCAGACCTACCTTCAGCCAGAGCCACCGGCTAAGATGGCGAAAAAGGGGGTAGTGCATGAGTCTGGGACAGTACGACGTGATCGTCGTTGGTGCGGGACCGGCAGGTTGTGTCCTGGCGACCCGTCTCAGTGAGAATCCGGAACGTTCGGTTCTCTTGATCGAGGCCGGACCCGACTACGGTTCGACAACCGGCGACTGGCCCGACGACATGCTCGATCCGGTCGGCTTGCGGGCCGATACCCATTCCTGGGAGTATTTCCACCAGCCGGATGCGTCGGGGCGGCGGTTGCAGCTCCCGAGAGCGCGCGTCATCGGCGGATCGACGACGGTCAATGGCGCGATGTGGATCCGGGGATCGGCCGCTGATTACGACAACTGGGCCGAGCGAGGGAATCCGGGGTGGGACGCCGCTTCGTTGCTGCCCGCATTCAAGCGAGTCGAGTCTGACCCGGCCGGCGGGCCGCTCCACGGCTCCAGCGGCCCGGTCCCGATTCAACGAGCATCCTCCGATGTGCAGTCGCCGATCGATCACGCGTTCGTCGAGACCGCCCAGGAGCTCGGATTTCACTATGTCGATGACATCAACGGCAGCGAGATCCAGGAGCCGAGCGTCGGAGAGACACCGAAGAACCTTGTCGACGGTCACCGGCAGAACAGCTCCCTGAGCTATCTGGCGCTCGCGCGCGACCGCTCCAACCTCGAGATTGCGTCGGACGTTCTTGTCGATCGGCTGATCGTCGAAGATCGCATGGTTCGGGGTGTCCGGGCCGCCGATGGCCGGGAGTTTCGCGGTGCCGAGACGATCCTCTGTTGCGGGGCCTACGGTTCGCCGGCGGTCCTGCTCCGCTCCGGAATCGGGCCGGCCGGGGAGCTTGCGGAGCTCGGCATCGCCCCGGTCGTCGATCTGCCGGGCGTCGGCCGGAGCCTGATGGATCACCCGCAGGTGGCTCGCCAGAGCGGTCTGACGTCGTTCATCATCCGTCCGGAGCATGTCAGAAAAACGACCACCTTCATCAACACGATGTTGAAGGCCCGCAGCAGCCAGAGCGACGCGGAGATTGATATTCACCTGTACCCCGGCGAAGCATATGACGAACGTGCCGGCGCCTGGACGCTTGCCTTCGGCGTCAGCCTGCAATATGCCCGCTCGATGGGGACGGTGCGCCTGACGTCCGCCGATCCGGAGGCTGAACTCGCGATCGATCACAACTACTTCAGCGATTCGCGAGATCTCGAAGCCATCTGCGATGGCTACGAACTGATGCACCGGATCGCCGGCACGCCGCCGTTGCGCGACATGCTCGAAGGACCGATGGTCGATGGTCCTCACCTGAGGGATCGCGCTGTATTGAAGGAGACCGTCCAGGCCGGGATCGGCACGACCTACCATCCGTCGACGACTTGCAAGATGGGGCCGCTGACCGATCCGCTCTCGGTCGTCAATCATCGCTGCCAGGTTCGCGGCGTCCGGGGGCTACGTGTTGTCGATGCTTCGATCTTTCCATTCGGGCCACGCGCGAACCTCCATTACTCGGTCTGCGCCGTTGCGGAACGCGCCGCAGAGATGATCGGATGACTGGTCAACCATAGGAAAAGGCCGGCTCCATATTTCGGGAGCCGGCCTGGCTGACGGGAAGGATGGTCCGGGTTACATGATCGGCGGGTTGTCCCAAACGTGGTCGTTGAATTCCTGTTCGGTGATCGAGAGTTCCACCCTCTGCTCAGCGTCCAGTACCTGAGAGATGAACGTGAACGGGACGTAGATATCCCGCGCGTGGGGGCGGTCGATCAGGATATCGTGATCCCGGATCTTCTTGATCCGGCCGATTTCGACCGCGTCCGACGTATAGACGTTCATGTTCAACTGAATCTCCTGCAGGCTTTGCATGCTCATAGTCCTGGTCCTTTCGATCAATGACGCAGGCCAGCTGCTTGCCGTCTAGGTCGCGGCGGCGGGAAGCTGCTCTTCGTCGAGGTCTTCGACGTTCGCGAGCAGGCCGAATTCCTGCTTGCCGAAGTTGAGATAGACGTTCTCCTCATCGCAGTTCGTGACATGCTCGGCGGCGACGCGTTTGTGATGCCGGCCGAGCAAGCCATGCTCGACGGTGAACGACACTGCGGTGTCGCCATTGACGGTAATCTCGTCAACCTTGCCGAGCTTGCTGTCGTCGCTGCCGATGACGCTCATGCCGGACTGAACCGGGAACACGACCTCGGTGTTGCCACGAATCTGGAAGGTTCCGTGATCCATGACGGCGGTCGAGGAATCACGCTGGAGCACCTCACGGTTGATAACTCCGACGAATCGGCCTTCTTCATTGATGACCGGAACACGGTCTGCGTCGAACTCCAGGAGTTCCAGATCCTTGCGTGCCTCGGCGAGCGTCTGCGTTTGCAGGAGCATTGGAACGGGAACCAGGAAGTCGCGCGCCGGTCGTCCCATCTCTTCTTCAGCGATCTGGCGCATCCGGCTCCGGGTCAGGAGTCCGACTGGCCCAGTCTCGTCGATCAAGATCAGCGAACGAGCTGTTTCGAGTTCGAATTGCGGCCGGGCATTCTTGACCGGCTCATCTGCCGACATCAGATTATCGGCATCGTGCATTACTTCGCGAATCGTCGTATTGAAACTCATCTTGTTCTCCTTTCCGCCGCTCTGGCGATTTCGCCAGGTCGCGGCGAAGCTGTGTGCACAGTGTGGGAATTCAGGGCCGGACGGTCAATGTGCCAGTATCTGCCTTCAGGATCTATTGGCGGTACCCATTCACCATCGAATATGTGCTCGTGGTGCGTACGTACGCGGGTATCGATCCAGCGAATCAATCACGCCTTCAAGGCAAGTTGGTCGACATAAAGCGACGATTGGCGCTGAGATACGGTAGTTTTCAGGGTGCTACTGTTGAGCGAGATCTATCGGATACCGGTAGCTGGAGACTTCCAGTTCTTGGGGAGCGAGCGAGTCGAAAAATATGCCAGATCTGATCTATGAACCGATGTATATCGTCGCCGGGATGCTCCGCCGCCGGGAGGTGTCGAGCAGCGACCTCGTCGAAGCCGCGTTCGGGCAGGTGAGCCTCTGGAGCGACCAATTGAATCCGTTCCTAACCGAGACGATCGATGCCGCCCGGGCTGCCGCGAAGGATCGCGACGCCGAACTTGCCGGCGGGACCGATCGCGGACCGCTGCACGGTATTCCGATCGTCCTCAAGGATCTCTTCGACACCGCCGGAGTGCGTACAACGGGCGGCTCGGCGGTCTACGTCGACCGCGTGCCGCAGGAAGATGCCACCGTTGTGCGGAAACTGCGCGAGGCGGGCGCTCTCTCGATTGGCAAGACCGGGATGCCGGAGTTCGCCGAGGAGCCGACATCGATCAATCCGACCTTCGGCCCGGTCCGCAATCCCTGGAATCCGGCTCTCGACACCGCCGGGTCGAGCAGCGGGACGGCGGCGGCGATTGCTTCCGGAATGGCCTGGTGCGGTCCCGGTTCCGATACCGGCGGATCGATACGGATGCCCTCCGCGGCCTGCGGATTGGTCGGATTGAAACCGACCTATGGCAGGGTCAGCCTCAAGGGCGTTTTGCCGCTGGCCGCTTCGCTCGACCACGTCGGGCCGATGGCCCGGACTGTCCGCGACGCCGCACTGCTCATGCAGGCGCTGGCCGGCTTTGATCCGGCCGACCCGCATAGCCGGGACGCTCCGGTGCCGATGTACGCCGCGACGCTCGAAGACGGAGTTGCCGGGCTCCGGGTGGCCTGCTTCTCCGATGACGGGGGCGATCCCGTTCCGGACGACATCATGTCGGGGTTCCGGGCGGGACTTCGAACGCTCGAAGCGGCGGGTGCGGTGCTGGAAGAGGTCGATCTGTCGTTCATGCGCGAGCTCAATGAGGATGGCGCGCTCTACTTCGCCGAGGTCTACGATCACTACGGATCGTTGCTGGATGACTTCGCGGACCAGCTCAGCCCGTATGTCCGCGAGGTGCTGGAGCGCGGCAGGGAGGTCACCGGTTCCCAGGTGATGGCCGAGCGGCGCTCGCGAGACGCCAAACTCCACCGCGTCGAGCGGACACTGCGCGGTTACGATCTCGCCGTGAGCCCGACACTGGCTCTCCATCCGCCTGCGGCGGGTGAAGCCGAGCTGGCGCTGGTGCGGCTGACCTCGATCTGGGATCAGAACGGCTGGCCGGCCATCACCGTCCCCGTCGGGCTGTCGCCGGAAAACAACCTGCCGATTGGCTTCCAGATCATCGCCCGGCCCTGGCAGGAATTGCTGCTGCTCCGGGCAGCGCGGGTGATCGAACGGGAGCATGCGCTGGCGTTTCCTCCGGTGGCGTTGGGGAGTCATTAGTCTGGAATCGGGAGGCTCCCTTCCCTGGTCCCCTTCCTCGGATTCGATGGAGGGGGATCTTCTCGGAACTTTTCTAATCCTCTGTGAGCATTGACTGACAACATGGCACTCCTCGACTCCGAGGGAGGTGCCCGCTTTCCCTTTTCTCGATCATGTAATCTTGTAATCAAACTTCACCCGCTCCAGATCGGGGAGAAAGCAGGCTGAACGTGGCCGATTTTCAACAGGAGCTTCTGGGCTGGTTCGCCGGTCGGATACCGGACGACTGGTTCCTCGAATTGCCAGAGGTCAGTTTCGATCGGGAAGAGATCCTGATCGTTGGTGTCTTGAGCGAGCCCCGGATTCCGGCGGACGCGTCCGACGAGCTCCGCAATGCGGCGTTGCGCTCGAAGATCGATCGATTTCGTGATGAAACGCGCGACCGGCGGACCCGAATTGCCGACGAAGCGCAGCAGCTGTTCGGCCGGCAGGTGTCCTGGGGGGTGAACTGCGGCGGCTATCGCAAGCTCTTCACCAACCTCAGCGTCCCGGTGATGACCCGGTTGCGGATGCCCGAACGGCAGACGCTCGATACGCTGATCGATTCCGGTGTCGCCCGCAGCCGGAGCGACGCGCTGGCCTGGTGCGTCAGACTGGTCGCCCGGCATCAGTCGGAGTGGCTCGACGATCTGCGTGATGCCTTGACCCGCGTCGAGCAGGTTCGTTCGGAAGGACCCAACCCGGATTACGAGTAACGCCGTGTCTCGACCACGAATCCTGACCATGGCGGCCTATCCGACCATCAGCTACGGCCTGCGGGCCGCGGTGGAGTCGGACCCGTCGCTGTCCTATGCCGGAAACATCAGCGAGTGGCAGGCGCTACCGGACCGCCTCGCGGACGAGAGCGTCCAGGTCATTCTGGCGGATATCGACTGGGATGCCGACGATCTGCTTGACATCGGCGAACTGGCCGCTATCCCGCCCCTCCTGCTGCTTGCCGAGGACGTGGATTCCGGCTACGCGGCGCTGGCCGCCGGTTTCCGCGGCGTTCTCCTGCGGGAGAGCGCCGTCGAGGAGATCATGGCCGGGATCGCTGGACTGCTTGCCGGGTTGGCGGTCACTGATCCCCGGATCCTGGCGCCGATCCGGGACGTACCAGCTTCTCGGGAGCGGGATCTGGCCGATGTCGAGGCGCTCTCGCCGCGTGAGATCGAGGTGCTGGATCTCATTGCGCGCGGCTACCCGAACAAGGCAATCGCGCTGGAGCTGGGTATCAGCGAGCACACGGTGAAGTTCCACGTCGGCTCGGTCCTGACGAAGCTCGATGCCGCGAGCCGCTCCGAAGCCGTCGCGATCGCGATCCGCCACGGGATGGTTGCGATCTAGCCCCGGAACACCAGCTTCGATGCGAACGACGAACGATCTCGGGCAACGCCAAGTGCGCGGTACTGGATCCTTCGACGACCGTTCCGGATCAGTCGGCGTGCTCGGGGATGGTCGTCGCTGTGGGCGGGGAATCCGGAGCGGGTTGGGCCGGGGAGCTGTCGATCATTCCGGTCAGGCCCGGTATAGCGCTGAAGAGACCGACCGCGCCGACGGCGATGAAGGTCAGCTGGACGCCGATGAACGGGATCAGGACGAGAACCGGGATGAAGGTGCCGAGCAGAGCGCCGACGGTGGTCAACGCGAAGATCGTGCCTGCCGAGGCTCCGGACGCGCCGGCGGAAGAAACGATCAACCGGATTGCCGCCGGAGTGATCATGCCGAGCAGGAAGGGCTGGATCGTAATGAGAATCAGGACCGACAGGAAGATGCCGAAGGTGACGCCTCCGAAATCGAACGTCCACTCCTGGATCTGAAACGCGATCGAGCGCCCGAAGGCGGCGACGCCGAATGTCCAGAGAGCAGCCCCCAGCAGGCAGAGGCTGATGAATCTCGGGGTCGGGTTGCGATCGATGTAGCGGCCGCCGATCTCGTAACCCGCCGAGAGAGATGCGAAGGTGAGGCCGATGATGAGGGACCAGAGATCGAGCGTCGTCCCGAAGGCCGGGGCGAGCAGCCGTTCGGCCGCCAGCTCGACCCCGAGCCCGACGAATCCGGCCATGAAAGCGGCCAGTTTCGCATACGTACGGATGTTCACGGTATAGCGTTCCTGTTCGGCATTCTGGCTGAGCCTGACGGTCACAAATCCAATTGTGCCTGAAAGCCGCAAGCCGGTTGGGACATCAGTCATATCACCACATGTTGATATTGCGTTACGTGGGCGACTGGGTTATACTCTGCCTGTAAGACACTGGAATGTGATGGCCGAGGAGCTACTAAAAACCTCAAATCGATCATCTTCGATCGAATCGTGACCAAACACGGATCGCACGATCCAGGTCATGATGGACCGCACGGACACCGCCGCTGTCCGGTCCTGTGAGACCTACCATAGGCGGTAACTTCTAACACCTCTTACTCCGAAGCCATCCAGCCGAAAAGGCACGGGACCCGCAAGGGTCCCGCTTCCCTTTAACGACCATTCTCTGGAACACCCTCTCTGTGACCTGGATTGGTCAACGGGGTGAATGCCCCCGTATTCGTACACCGTCGTGTTCCGATCAACCCCAACCGCCTGACCAGATCCTTTCGTTCCGCTGCCGCGAACGATCGCCGCGAATCGCATGCATCAGATCCCGAAACTACACAAACAACGAAATGGAGAACCGTATGACGTCGCAACGGTGCGCCCGTCCGGGCTGCCGGGCATGGGCCATGCGTGGCGCTGCTTATTGCTATGCCCATCGGCATCTCGAACGACTGCAGGTGAATACGATCGAAGAGGAACGGGATGACCGCGAATTGCGGTCGGCCTGTTTCGCCCGGGCCGCCCGGATGGGGCAGGCTGACCGGCTGATCGAAGATGCCGTGCAGCAGATCATCCGGCAAGCCGGGGAAGAGAGCTCGCTCCAGAACGAGATCGGCGCGCTGCGAATCGTCCTCAACCGGGTGATCGCGATGGACGCTCTCGACGGAGATCCCGCAAAGACGGCCGCAACGGTTGCCCGCCTGGTCGATTCGCTGGTCCGGGCGGTCAAGATGCAGCGGGCTTTGCAGGGCGAACTGGCCGACGACCTGGCCGGAGCGTTGACGACGGTGCTGATCGAAATGGGATTGGGAGACGAACGATGAAGCAGTTCAACGGCCTCGAACGGCTGGCCGATCTCCTGTCGCGCAATCCGGAGAGCAGCGAGCGTCCGGCCCCGCCACCGGACGCATCTAGCTATGAGGCGACGACCCGCCAGATGGTGCTGAGCGTCGAAGAGGATGTCCGGTCCTTGCGGAGGCGGCTCGACGCCCTGATCTTCATGGTCCTCTCGGCCATCCTCGTCGAGGCTGCAACGCGCCTCTTCGGCGGTTAGGGGGACACGTGCAGCAGATGGAACGGAGAGCGTTGCTGGATGGGTTGGCAGCAATCCATGAGGATGTCGGCGCGTTCAGCCGGGCGGTCCTGCCGGCGAGATCGCTGCGGAGCTATCAGCTCGCATTCGCCAGAGCGGTGGCCGGAAGCGTCGTCGGCGGGTCCGGCGAGACCTTCGCCGCCGTTTTCAGCCGCCAGTCCGGCAAGGATGAAGGGCTCGCGCAGCTTCTCGCGTTCCTGCTCAGCCGCTACCGGCTGGTTGGCGGAAGCATCGTCGTCGCGACTCCGGCGTTGAAACCCCAAGGGCTGATCGCTCGCGACCGCTTGCTGGCGAGGCTCGACTCGCCGTTGACGCGCGATGCCGTGCGCGTCAGAGACGGGACAACCGTCGAACTGGGCAGGGCCAGCGTACGCTTCCTTTCGGCGGCCCGGGCGGCCAACAGCCGCGGCAACACTGCCAGTTTGCTGCTGGTTGCGAACGAGTCGCAGGATATCGAGCCGGATGTCTGGGACGCCGTCTTCGCGCCGATGGCGGCTGCATCCAACGCGACGACGCTGTTCCTCGGCACTGTTTGGACGAGCGACACTCTGCTGTCCCGGCAGATGCGGATGCTGCGGGATCTGGAGTCGTCCGATGGCCGGAAACGGCTGTTCCGGGTCGACTGGCGGGAGGTCGCCCGGCATGTGCCTGAATATGGAACCTACGTTCGCCGCCAGATCCAGGCGTTGGGGGCGAATCATCCATTCATCAGGACGGAATACGAGCTGAGGGAGCTGGACGGCGACGGGCGCCTCTTTCCAGCCGAGCGGATCGCTCTCTTCGACGGCGGCTTTCCACCGCTTCGGAAGCGAGGGGAAGACGACGGCGACTACGCGCTCCTGATCGATGTCGCCGGCGAGGTTGAGGACGGGATCGAGGGCGAAGCGTTGCGCCGGGCCCAGCCGCGCCGGGACTCGACGGCAGTCACGGTTGTCCGGGTCGTCTCCGGCAAACCGGCTGACTACCGAATTGTCGCCCGCTATCTCTGGACCGGCATCAGGCACGACGAGCAGCACCGGCGGATCGTGAAGCTGGCGGAGCGGGTCTGGCGCGCCCGGAAGGTCGTCGTCGACGCGACCGGGATCGGTGCCGGCCTTGCCAGCTTTCTGCGATCGTCGCTCGGAGAGCGAGTCGTCCATCCATTCGTCTTCAGCTCCGCCAGCAAGAGCCGCCTGGGCTGGGATTTCCTGTCGATGATCGACTCCGGGCGGTTGACATGCTTCGACCCGAATCTGGCCGATGATCCGGAGCAACAGCGGCTCGACCGGATCTTCCGCGACCAGATGGCGGCCTGCCGGTACAGCGTCCTGCCCGGACCCGGCAAGCTCATGCGCTGGTCGGTCGAAGATCCGGCGCTCCACGATGATCTGCTGATCTCCGCCGCGCTGGTCGCGGTGCTGGATGGTCTCGACTGGAGCCCCCGGACGGCGAAAGGCCGTGCCGGCGGGATATGATGGCGCCGCGAAACGAGGAAGGAACGGAGTTGAGAATGACCCCCGGAAACCGAATCGTGCTGAACGGTGGGCTGCTGATCGACGGGACCGGGAGTCCTCCGGTACCGGATGCGACCATCGTCATCCGCGACGGCAGGATCGAATCAGCCGGAAGTCGAGCAGGTGTATCGATCCCGGGCGGCGTTTGCGTTCGATGTCCTCGGGCAAGACGGTCATGCCCGGCTTCGATCGACGGTCACGTCCATCTCCGCTCCAACGCCACAGCACGCGCCCGCCGACTATCTCTGGCAGGCGACGACGTTCATCGAGGAGCAGACGCTGCACCTGCGCCGGCAACGCGCGGATCGCCCTCGATAGGGCGGGCGCTGGATGACCGTGCGCGACATGGCCGGCGCCAGGCCGGAGGTCGCGACCAAGCACGTGATCGATGACGGGGTGCTCGATGGCGCCAGGGTCATCACGTCAGGGTTCGTCGGTATGACGGCCGGACATGGAGACATGTTCTGCTCCGGCCGGGATCGACCAGCGCTACTGGCCGCCGGCCGACGGCATCGATGAATGCTGCAAGCTCGTCCGCCGCTACGCCCGGGATGGGCTGGATTCGATCAAGATCTGCACCAGCGGCGGCGTCCTCTCGACCGGCGACAAGAACGAGTGGCGCAACCACATGATGACGACGCTCGCGATCGTCGATGCATGCCCTGGCATGAAGGTTGCGGTGTACGCTCATACTCGCGCCGGAATCTTCAGGCGCTCGAAGCCGGTGTCGATACGATCGAGTTGCTCTGGATCGAATCTCGATGACGAGCTGATCGGGATGATGCTGGAGAGCGGCGCGATGCTCGGTTCCCAACCCTGGCGATAACCGACTTCCATCCTCAACCAGGGCCGGGACGCCGAATCCCTGAGGAATCGCTCGACAAGGCAAGGCGGCCTGGCGAACGCAGCCTCGAAGGACACCGGGCGGCATACGCGGCCGGCGTGCCGATCTTCATGGGAACCGATTCGTCGGCCGCCTACCGCTTCGGCAACCACGCCCACGAACTGACGTTGATGCATGAGATGATCGGCCCGACGCCGATGGAGTCGATCGTCGCGGCGACTCGCTCCGCCTCGGTTGCCTGGGAATCGACGGCGAGATCGGGATGATCGAGTCCGGCAAGGTTGCCGACGTGCTCGTTCTGAGGGCAACCTGCTCGACGACCTGCGAAGCGACTGGAAGATGCCGCGAACATCCTGGCTGTCTTCCAGTCCGGCGATCTGAAGGTCGACCGCGGGCTGTCGACGCGCCCGGCTTGCCGTTCTGCCTGACGACCTCGCCGTAGCCGGCCCATCGATCTCGTACCGATCCCGAACGTCATCGGCCCGGTTACTGGTTCAGCAGACCGGAAACCTTCATCAAGACCTCGCCCTGCCCGGTGATAGGTTCGTTTTATCTGTACTTGCAAAGTTGCAAACATTCGCATATAGTCCTGCAAGCGAATTGAAGTATGACCTGTGAGGGCTGGCCGGCTGGTGTTACAAACCTTCAAGTCCGAACTCTTCAAGCACTCGCCCAACGACGCGAATACGATTTTCGAGCTGCGGTGCACCGGCGAGCAGACCGTGTCTGAAAGGTAGAACAGCTTGATATCGAGATGTCCTCGGTCAGTCAGCAGCTCGCCGTCCTCCGAAACCGCCAGATCGTTGAGAGCCGGAAAGACGGTACGAGCAATTACTACCGAGTAACTGACGAACGGGTTTTCGATCTTCTCGACGTGGCCCGCTCGATGTTTGACCGCCAGCTCGCCGCCCTCCAGGCGATGGCCGACGCCGACGACGAAGCTTCCAATCCGCAATGAGCGATCTCGACCTTCCAGGGTCATTCTTGCTGGTTCCATTTGTTCACAGCGGCTTCGCGGCCGTCGTCGCTTTCGCGCGCGGCCGCTCTGGACGGAATCTGCCCTCCCTGTTGCTGATTCTCGGCGCGGTTTCCGGCATTCTGGTCGCGGTCGACAGCCTGCGCCGACGATCGGGCGTTCGAGGCCATCGCCTGGCCGATCACTCCGTCCGCCGACATCGCGCAGGCCCGACCCGCTGGCGGCATTCTTCCTGTTCGTGATTTCCGTCCCGGCTATCGCCGCCGCCTGGTACGGCGTCGGCTACCTCGATGGGGCGCACGGGTGCCGGACAGCCGCCGCGAAACGTGACTGATGCTCTGCTCGGCACCTTCCTCGCCTCGATGCTGCTCGTCGTCCTATGGACAACATCATCACGTTTCTCATTGCCTGGAACCGATGTCGATCAGCTTCTTTCTCGTCATCGGGAATGGGGGAAGCGCCAGCTCTCGGCGTGCAGGCTACATCTACATCGTCATGACCCATCGGGACGGGGTTTCTCATCCTCGTTCCTTCTGCTCCTGCGCAATGGCGGCGCGCCGGACTTTGAAACGTTTGAATGCTGCAGGGTCGCTCTCTGGTTTCGAGCGTGACGCTGTCTTCGGCGCTGCTGGTTTCCGGCAACTGTGCTGGGCTGATCCTCTCCATGTCTGGCTGCCGCGAGCCCACCCGGCCGCGCTGTGCCGACATCTCGGCGATCATGTCCGGCGTGATGGTCAAGACCGCTATTCATGGTCTGCTGCGGATGCCTGGGATTTCAGCGGCACGCCGAGTGGCTGGTGGGGTTGGCTGCTTATCCTGGCGGGTGTCATATCGGCCGTGCTGGGCATTCTGTATGCACTGGATGGAGCGTGATCTCAAGCGCATCCTGGCCTATTCGACGGTCGAGCATATCGGGATCATCGTGATCGGGCTCGGCACCGCCGTCCTGCTCGACAGCCGGGGACATGACGAGATCGCCGCGCTGGCGCTCGTCGCAACGCTCGTGCACCTCTTCAACCACTCGCTGTTCAAGAGCCTGCTGTTCCTTGCTGCCGGCGCGATTCAGACCGCCACCGGCACACGAGATCTGGAGCGGCTCGGTGGACTGATCCGGGGCATGCCGAAAACGGCCATCTGGTTCATTGCCGGCTCGCTGGCGATTGCCGCGCTGCCTCCGCTCAACGGCTTCGCCGGCGAGTGGCTGCTATTCCAGTCGTTGATCGGTCTTGGCTCGGCGGCGAATGCCGTGAGCATCGCCACACTGGTGGCGGTCGCCGCGGCTGCGCTCGCACTCACCGGGGCACTGGCTCTGGCTTGTTCGTTCGGGCCGCCGGTGTCGGCTATTTTCCTCGCCCAGCCGCGCAGCGATGCCGCTCGCGATGCACGTGAGGTGAGCCGGTCGATGCACGGTGGCATGGCGCTGCTTGCGGCTGGATGTATTGGCCTCGGTATTCTTCCGATCGTTCTGTTCGAGGCGCTCCAGCCGGTTACGCGCGGTTGCTTGTCGCGACCGGAGACGTCGCCATCGCTGGGGCTGAGCGGTCATATGTTGAACCCGAGCGGCACCGCCGGGTCCATGCGCGGTGCTGGTTGTTGCCGGGCTGATGGCTCTGGGCATCATCCCCTGGATCGTCGCCAGGCTGCTGACCGGAGCGGGTCGCTCGCGCCTTTCTCCCACCTGGGTCTGCGGCGTCGGCCTGGAGCCGCGGATGCAGTATTCGGCAACCGCGTTTGCGAAGCCGATCCGCCTGATCTTCAAGCATTGATCCGCCCACAGCGAACGATCGATGTCGAGCGGCCCGTGTCGGCCTATTTCGTCTCCGAAGTCCGCTACGAAGAGATGTGTCCAGCCGGTCTACGAGCGGCATCTCTACCAGCGCTCGGTCGGGATGCTGACCGCAGCCTCCCGCCGGGTCAGCCGGCTCCAGAGCGGTTCGATCCACGCCTATCTTGCCTACGTGTTCGTGACGCTGGTCATCGTATTGCTGATCGCAAGATAGGGGAGGCCGATGGATCCGCTGCTCCTCGCGATTCAACTCCTGCTCGTGGTCTTGCTGGCGCCGCTCGTCCAGGGACTGATCAAGACGAGCAAGGCACGCTGGCAGAACCGGCGCGGTCCCGGCATCCTGCAACCCTATTTTGACCTGCTGAAGTGGCTCGGGCGCGAGAGCGTTGTTTCCGATCAGGCGTCCTGGGTCTTTCGCGTTGCGCCGTTCGTCTATGCCGGGGCGATCATCGTCGCGGCGGCGCTCGTCCCGACCTTCGCTGCCGGGTCTGCCGCTCCAGGGTTCGGTGACGCGATTGTCTTCGTCGGGTTGTTCGCGCTGGCACGATTCTGGCTGGCGCTGGCTGCGCTCGACACCGGCAGCAATTTCGGCGGGATGGGTTCCAGCCGAGAGGTGGCCTTCGCCGCCTTGATCGAGCCCGCGCTCCTTCTCGTCGTCTTCGCGGTCGCCCTGCCCGGCGGGTCCACGTCGCTAACGGCGCTCGTCGGTTCCGGCTGGCCCGGTGCGAGCGACGCCGCCGCCTTCGTCGGGCTGATGATCGTGGCGATCGCCGAGACCGGCCGTATTCCGGTCGACAACCCCGATACGCACCTGGAGCTCACGATGGTCCACGAGGGCATGCTGCTGGAATACAGTGGCCGGCCGCTCGGCGTCCTCCATTGGACTACCCAGATCAAGCAGCTCGCGATCCTCTCGTTGATCGCGGCGCTATTCCTGCCCTGGGGCATGGCTGACCCCGCTCGCCTGGGACTCGCGAGCGTGCTGATCGGCGTTGGCGTTTGGGCGCTGAAGGTGTGTGGTTTGGGCCTGTTGCTCGGCGTTGTTGAAACAGCGTTTGCCAAGCTGCGCATCTTCCGGGTGCCGGATCTGGTTGGAGCGGCAAGCGTCTTCGGCGTTATCGCCGTCATGGCGACATTCGTGGCAGGGCCGTAGCGATGAACGATCTGATTTCAACTGGCCAGGCCGGTACGCTCATCAACGCGATGGCGCTCGGGCTGCTCGCGCTCGGGCTGGTCAGCGTCCTGGTCAAACATCTGGAAACGGCAATCGTCCTGCTGGCAGGCCAGGGGCTACTACTCGGGGCAGCTTCGGGCGCTGCCGCGGCAACCGACATGGCCTGGAGGCCGTGGGCCGCCTTTGCGGTCGCGGTCGCGGTCAAAGTCGTGGCGATCCCGTTGATCCTCTGGTTCGCCCTGAGCCGTTTGCCGGTCCATCACGATGTCGAATCGGTCTTGCCGATCAAGCTAGCCTTCCCGGTTGCCGTCGCGATCATCGCCGTTGCCTACTGGGTAGTCGAACCGATCCGCCAGGTAAGTACCGGCCCGCATGGCTTCGATGCGCCAAACGCATTGCCGGCGGCGCTCGGCCTGCTGATGCTGGGACTGTTCATGATGGCGAGTCGCAAGCGCGCCCTCACCCAGGTGATCGGTCTGGTGACAATGGAGAACGCGATCTTCCTGGCCGCCGTTGCCGCGACGCATGGGCTGCCGCTTGCCGTCGAGTTCGGTATCGCGATGGATGTGTTGACCGGCGTCGCCCTGATGGCGCTCGTGACCCATGAGATAGGCCAGCGGCTGGCGACGACTGACATCGCTCGCCTCAGATCGTTGCGAGGCTGACGATATGCTGTTGATCGCGCTGCTCGTTGTCCCTCTGGTAACGGCCGTCGTCTGCCGTCTGCTCTATCGCAGGCAGCACGTCATCGAATGGGCCAATGCCATCGGGTCGGCGCTAACGTTCCTGGTGGCCGGCATCGCCGTTGTGGATGTGGCTCGTAGCGGTGCACAGCGCGATCCGACGGGCCTGCTCTACGTCGATGCGCTGTCGGCGGTCATGCTTGGGACGATCACCGTCGTCGGGCTTGCCGCGTCATTGGTTTCGATCGGGTATCTGCGGCGCGACCTGGGAGCCGGCCATGTGCTGGATGGACGCCGGGGGCTGGGCTGGTACTACTTCGGCTTCCACATCTTCATCTGGACGATGCTGGCAACGGTCTCGGTCGACAACCTGGGCCTGCTCTGGGTTAGCGTCGAGGCGACCACTCTGGCATCGGCGCTGCTGGTTGGCTTTTATCGCACCAGAGCCGCGCTCGAAGCTGCCTGGAAGTACATCATCCTTTGCACGGTGGGTATTACGTTCGCGCTTTTCGGGGTTCTCCTGACCTACTATGCGGCGGTTCAGGCAGCCGGCGAGGGCGGGGCGAGCCTCGACTGGAGCGCTTTGAGCGCCCGTTCCGGGGAACTTGACCCGGCGATGATGCAGCTCGCGTTCGTCTTCATCCTGATCGGTTTCGGCACGAAAGCAGGGTTCGCACCGTTGCACACCTGGCTGGCCGATGCCCATTCGCAAGCGCCGTCGCCGATCAGCGGCGTGCTCTCCGGCGTCCTGCTGGCCTGCGCTCTCTACGCCATCTTGCGGTTCCATGTCATAACAGCCGACGCGACCGGTTCTGCATTCTCGTCGAATTTGCTGCTCGCCTTCGGGGTCTTCTCGATCGCCGTGGCCGTGCCGTTCATCGTCGTTCAGCGGGATCTCAAGCGGCTGCTGGCCTACTCGAGTGTCGAGCATATCGGGCTGATGGCGGTCGCTTTCGGAATCGGCGGGCCGCTCGGTACGGCGGCAGGGCTGCTCCATCTCGTCAACCATGCACTGACCAAGTCGCTGCTCTTCTTCGTGGCGGGAGACATATCCCAGCGATTCGGCACCCGGCGGATCAGTGCTCTACGCGGCATTGTCCGGGTTGCGCCGCTGGCAGGCTGGCTGCTGTTATTCGGCATCCTGGCGATCACCGGCTTGCCGCCATTCAGCATCTTCATATCGGAGATCGCGATCGCCAGCGCCGGTTTTTCCGGCAGCCGGGAGGCGCTGGCCGCCAGTGTCCTCGTGATCGTTCTCCTTGGCCTGATTTTCGCCGGCCTGCTGGCCCAGGGGCTCAGGATTGTCTATGGCTCACCTGCCAATCGACTGGTTCCCGCCACTCATGGCAGCGATCCGGGCCGGTCCTGGCGCGAGGATGCGCTCTGGGTTGCGGCGGTCGTTCCGATGGTGGCAGCCGTGGTCGTGTTCGGGCTCTACGTGCCGGGGCCGGTGACCGATCTCTTCGACGATGTCAGCGCGGTGCTCCAGCCGGTATCCGCAACGGCAAGTAGGTAGCTCATGATCGAGAGGGACAGGTTGCAGACTGACGCGCAAGCATCTCGCGACAACCCCCGGGGCAACCAGCCGGCTGAACGGCACGTTGCGGTAGATCCCGACCAGCTTCCCGCCGCCGCCGCATCCATCGTGAGCGAGCTCGATGCGCGCCTTGCCTTCATGGTCGGTGAGGATGACCGCTCGAACTCGGGTCACTACCGGCTCTCCTATGTCTTTGCTCCAGCCTCCGGCGGTTGGATGACGCTCGAAACCCTGGTCGAACCCGCCGAGGCGTCATTCCCGTCGATCACTCCGCTGGTCCCGGCCGCACACTGGTACGAGCGTGAGGTGCAAGACATGTTCGGGTTGACGCCAGCCGGCCATCCCGACCCGCGACGGCTCGTATTGCATGATGACTGGCCGGAGGGCGTTCACCCGCTGCGGAAGGACTTCGACCCGTCGCTGCCGGTGCCGAGAGTGGAGCGTGAGCCATATCGCTTTCATTCGCTGCATGGCGAGGGCTTCGTCGAGATTCCGGTCGGACCGATCCATGCAGGAGTCATCGAACCGGGGCATTTCCGCTTCGCCGCCGTTGGCGAGGCGGTCTTTCACCTTGAAACGCGGCTCTTCTATACCCATCGCGGCATCGAGAAGCTCGTCGAGGGCAAAGCGGTTGGGCATGCGTTGCAGATTGCCGAGCGTATCTGTGGAGCCTGTTCGTGCTCGCATGCGGTGGCATACGCCCAGGCTATCGAGCGAATCGCCGGCGTTGAAGCCCCGCCGAAGGCTGCTGCATTACGCACGATCTACCTGGAGCTCGAACGACTCTATAACCACCTCGGAGACCTCGGGAACATCTGCGCCGGTGTTGGCTTCTCCGTCGGAGCGTCGTTCGGCGCCCGGCTCAAGGAAGACGCGCAGCGGCTCAATGAACGGCTCGTCGGCAATCGCTTTCTGCATGGCGCAGTGCGTCTCGGTGGGGTGCGCCGCGATCTTCACGTTGAGGATGTGGCGGACCTGACCCGCACTCTGGGCTCAATTGCTACGGAGTTCCAGGCGTTCATCGAACTGATCCTGGCGAGCGAGACGCTCGTCGAGCGGTTGACGACGACCGGCATCCTGCCCGAAGCCACCGCACGGGCGCTGGGAGCCGTCGGCGTGGCGGCGCGGGCCAGCGGCGTCGATATCGATAGCCGTCGAGACCATCCTCACGCGTTCTACGACCGTTTGCCGATGGCCGTGCCGGTGGTTGTGCGGGACGAGGGGGATGTCAAGGCCCGGGTGCTGGTCCGCATCGACGAGGTGCTGGCCTCACTCGCGATCATCCGGGCGATACTGTCGACCATGCCGGATGGTCCGGTTGCGACGGCGCTGGGGCCGATACCAGGCGGGTGCTTTGCGTTCGGCGTTACCGAGTCGCCCCGCGGCGAGAACATTCACTGGGTCCGGACCGCTGCCGACGGGACGATCGAGCGATACAGAGTCCGTTCGGCGAGCTACCCGAACTGGCCGGCTGTTGCAGCTTCGGTGCCGGGCAACATGGTTCCCGATTTCCCGTTGATCAATAAGAGCTTCGAGCTCTGCTACGCCTGCCTGGACCGATGAGAGAGGAATACCCGGTGACTCGTAGACCGCGGTCCCTGAGAGCGAAGGCCGTCGATGACTTCAATGCCTGAGATCTTTCGGCGCAGCTTGAGAACCGGCCTCGTCACGACCAGCTATCCCGAATCCCCGGAGCCTGCCCCGCAAGCCTATCGGGGACAGCTACAGATCGACAGTGCTCGTTGTTCCGGCCACGGAGATTGCATGCGGGCTTGCCCGAGCGCCGCGATCCGCGTGATCGACGGCGGCGAGGGACGCTGGACCTGGGAACTGGACGACAGCCGTTGCGTCTTCTGCGGCCTGTGTACCGAGGTCTGTCCCGAGCGGGCGCTCACGATGTCGAACGAGTATGAGCTTGCCGTGCGCGACGCCGCCGACCTGGTCACTCGGATTGCGTTTCAAGCCCGGAATGAGGATGTGCCGCGATGAACTCACCGCTGATTGTCCCGGAAGTGCGTGACCGGGAAATGCAGGACCCCGATAGGCTGGCCGATCGCCTGGGCGCGCGTATTCACCGGCTACTGCGCCGCTCGCTGCACATTCGCCACCTCGACGCCGGTTCATGCAACGGTTGCGACTGGGAAATCCAGGCGTTGATGGGGCCGGTCTACGATATCCAGCGTCTCGGTATCGACATCGTGGCATCTCCCCGCCACGCTGATCTGCTGCTGGTGACCGGCAGCGTCACCCGTAATCTGGAACAGGCCGCCCGTATGACCTACGAGGCGATGCCGGAGCCGCGTCTAGTCGTCGCCGTCGGCGCATGCGCCTGTGGCGGCGGAGTCCTCCAGGGCAGCTATTGCACTGCCGGCGGGGTCAAGAACGTCCTTCCCGTCGATGTGTTCATTCCCGGCTGTCCTCCCCGGCCGCTGGCGCTTATCCAGGGGCTGATGGTTGCCCTGGGACGCCTGGAGCCGAAGCTGCGGGAGACGAACTTGAGGCTGCCTGCGCGTTTGGATGGGTCGTAGATCCGCCGTTTCCCTCTATCTTGACGGTTTCGGCTAAGAAACCAGCGCGCGATGCTCCGGAATCAGTACCAACAGGATCTGCAATCCAGGGATCGCGGCGCATAGCGTTAAGATCGGTATTGGACCGTGCCCGAGAAGGGGCGGCACGCGTGAACTTCATCAAGATGGTCGTCGGGATTGGTCTCGTTCTCGGCTTCGTTATCGTCGTCGCAACCTGCAGCCGCGCCCAGAACTCTTCCCCCGACGGAACGCACGACTTTCCGGCCGGCCATCCGGTCGTCGATGCCACGACCATCGAGCAGGTGAGCGAGGGGCAGCGGTTGTTCGCCGAGGCTGGTTGTGCCGGCTGCCACGGTCCGGACGGACTCGGCGCGTCAGCGCCCCACATCATCGGCCATTCGGCCGACATCGTGAAGCTGATGGTGCGCGATCCGGTCGATCAGATGCCGGCGTTTGACGAGAATCAGCTGAGCGACGAGCAGCTCGACAAGATCGCCGAGTACATCGGCGGCCTCTCCGGCAGCCGTGCCGATGTCGAGCGAACCGTCCGACGCGGCATCACCCACCTCCAGCTTGCCGTTCATGCGATTGACATCAAGAACCGGGAAGACGCGATCTACCACCTCGAAGGTGGAGTGCGGTACGCGCACGACGTCGACCGGATTCCCGAGCTGAACGATGCGCTCGATCTGCTGAAGTCCGGGGACTGGGCCGGAGCGCGGGCGATCATCGTCACGGGAAGTGACTTCAAGGAAGCCGAGGACCGGCCGCTGGACGAAGATGTATCTCGATCTCGGCGTGCTGGCCCTTCGTGCCAACGATGTCGAGGACGCCGTCCGCAACCTCACGATCTACGTCGATGCCACCGAGAATGTCGACGCCCGGGCTGATATCGAACAAGTCCTGGATCTCATCGACGCCGGAGACATCGAACAGGCTACGGCAATCGCCGAGTCGCGGCTGAGCGTGCTGGAACGCTGATGGTTCGCCAGGCTCGCCGGATTCCGATGCCCTGGCAGGCCGCCACATCCCGCCCGGCAGGTGCGTCCGGTCTCCCAAGATCATCGTCCTTCGCGGTTCCAATGCAGCGACCAGCGTCAATGCAGCATGAGTTGTCATCTCGACCGAAGGGAGAGATCTCAGTCGAACGCCGCACTGGTCTCGGTACGAGAAGTTAAGGGCCAGCCAACCGACCAAGCCTCTTCACCGCTCGATCATCGCCTTTCTACTCCTCGCCTTCGTCCTAATCCTGATACCCGGCTGCGGAGGCGCCGGGGCGGCCGAGCCGACCGCGACGCCCGTTCCTCCCCCGACCTTCACTCCCGATCCGACCGTCGGTGAGGAAGTCGAGATCGGTGAGTTCACCGGGTTGCTCTGGGGTTCGGGCGACTACGGGGTCGTCCTGGTTGGAGCGAGCAGCGGCGCAGCCGCTGCCTGGCGAGCGCCGCTGTTGCCATCGCGGACGAGAACATGACCGTCCTCGCTCTGAACGACTACAGCTATGACTACGTCGTCGAGGCGATCGAGTATCTGCGAGGTGAGCGCGGCGTTGACGCCGTCGCCCTGATCGGGGCCAGCACTGGCGCGCCGCCAGTCATCGGCGCCGGAATCATCGCCCACGGAACTGGTCGACCAGATGATTCTCATCTCCGGATTCGGCGAGTACGAGCGGATGGGTGACTTTCCGAAGCTCTTCGTCGTCGCCGAGGGGCGAGGCCGGGATGGTCCGTCGCGCACGAACGATGGCCGAGGACGCGCCGGGCAACGGAGACGAGTTGCTCGTCCTTCCCGGAGCTTCCGGCGGAGAGGCGATGTTCGCTTCCGCGTCGGGCGACCGACTTCTGGCCGCGATCATCGACCGTCTCAACCAGTTCCGATAGCCTGGACGATCTGCCGGCGACGTAGCGACGTCTGGGCCATTGTGGGTTGCCGTCGACAGAAGCAAGCGTCAGGGACGTCGATGTCTTGTTGTGGCCGCTCTGCGTGTAGTCCCCCGAAACTCCAAAATCACTTACCACGGCATCCTGAACGGAGGCTCCCCGTAGTGAAGGATCTACATCGGATATTGAAGCCTTGCGAGAGGGCATGACCGCATTGGTATCGTCCGTGCGTACTTCGGGTCGGAAGGTTTCCGGCCTTCGCTACGCGATGAGCGAGGCAGCGATCCAGACGACGGCCAGGTTCAGCGCCAGATTCACCCCCGATAACGTGCCCGAGATGATCTGCAGCCTCCGGCGCTGCATGGCGATTCCTGACTGATCGGCTGCGCCTACGGCCTGCTCCACCAGCCTGACGATCCGCTGCCCATACCAGGCGTGCAGGCCGGTGACGACGATGATGATCGCCACCAGCACCAGCTTCACCAGGAGCCGGGTCCCGTATACCGTCGCCGTCAGGTCGGTCCAATCGACCGAGCGGCGCTCGCCGTTCAGATATCCGGTGACCAGCAGGATGACCAGGGCGACGAACGAGATGACGCCGTAGCGGGTTCCGACGCGACCGACAAGCAACGCCCGGTCGTTCGCCGCCAGCGCCGGGCGCACGACCGGAAGCAGGACCAGCAGGATGAAGAGCATCCCGCCGATCCAGGTGATCGCCGCCAGGAGGTGGAGCCAGCGGACGAGGACCCAGACCGAGGTCACACCGCAGTTTCCTGATCGAAGATTTCGCGCACCCGGTCAATTCCCGCGACCAGACGGTCGACATCCTCGATCGTGTTGTAGACGTAGAAGCTTGCGCGCACCGACGCGTCGATGCCGAGCTGGCGGTGGAGAGGCTGGGTGCAGTGGTGGCCGGCCCTGACGGCGACGTTCTCGCCATCGAGGATCGTCGCGATGTCGTGTGGATGGACCCTGCCGAGGTTGAACGAGATGACCCCGCCCCGCTCGTCCCAGTCCGGGCCATAGATCGTGACCGCCGGGAGTTCCTTGAGCTGTTCGTAGGCGTAGCGGGTGATCTGCCGTTCGTGATCGTGGACCGCCGACATCGAGAGCCCGGACAGATAGTCGCAAGCCGCGCCGAATCCGACGGCATCGGCAACGCTTGGCGTGCCCGCCTCGAATTTCTGCGGGATATCGGCCCAGGTCGAGTGGCGCAGTTCAACACTGCGGATCATCTGCCCGCCGCCCATGTATGGCGGCATCGACTCCAGCAATTCCCTCCGTCCCCAGAGCATCCCGGACCCCATCGGCCCGCACATCTTGTGGCCCGAGCAGGCGAAGAAATCAGCGTCCAGCGCAGCCAGGTTGATCGGCATATGCGGGGCGGACTGGGCGCCGTCGATCAGGACTCTCGCTCCGGCGGCGTGGGCCTTCTCGATGATCGTCTCGACCGGGTTGATCGTCCCGAGCATGTTCGAGACATGCAGCGTCGCGACGAGCTTTACGTTTCCGGCGGCCAGAAGCCGATCCAGGTCGTCGAGCTTGAGCTTGCCTTCAGCGTCGATCCCTACGAACTCCAGGCCAGCCCCGGTTCGCTCGCAGATGAGCTGCCACGGGATGAGATTGGAATGATGCTCCATGACGCTGGTGACCACGACATCCCCGGGGCCGAGGTTCGCCGCTCCCCAGGACGCCGCGGCGAGGTTGATCGCTTCGGTCGCATTCCGGACGAAGATGATCTCCTCCTCATCTTCGACGCCGAAGAACGCCGCAACCTGCCTCCTCGCCCGCTCGTAGGCCTCCGTCGAACGGTCGGCGAGCTTGTAAACGCCCCGATGGACGTTGGCATAGTCCAGGCGGTAGTAGTGCTCCATAGCGCCCAGCACCGCCTCTGGTTTCTGGGACGAAGCGGCGCTATCGAGATAGACGACGCGTTCCTCACCCGGCGCCGCGCCGAGAATTGGGAACTGGCTCCGAACCGAATTCGCGTCGATTTCCTGCGCCTGCTTGCTCGCTGTTTGGTAATGCATCGTTGCTCATTTCTAGTGGCCCAGAGGTTCGTGGCGCCGGACCGTGTTAAAGATCCCGGTGGGCGAGGGGATGTCCGGTAGTTCGGCCACCAGTTCGAGGGTTTCGGCATCGTAGACGCGCACGGTGTTGCCGGTCCAGTCGCTGATGTAGGCGAACTTGCCATCGTTGGTGAATTCGGGATGCAGCGTCATGATGCCGTCGTCAATGACGTCGACGACTTCGAACGGAGCTTCCTTCTCGAACACGGTGATCGTGTTGGAGGGGTCACCGAAGAGGGCGTCGGCCCAGACATACGGGCTATTCTCGGCCGAGCGCAGGAAGAGACCCGGGCCGGCGGTTGCCACCGTGCCGACGATCTCGTTTGTTTCCAGATCCCAGATCGTGACCTTTCCTTCGGCCGCGTGGACGGTTGCCCCATAGATCGTTCCATCAGCTTCCCAGACCGCGCCGGAGCCCGGGTGCGGGGTATCGCCGGTCGGGATCTTCTCGACCAGTTCGGCGTTTTCGACGTCGATGACCGCCATCCAGTTGTCGGTTTGGGACGCAACATAGAAGCGCGTGTTGTCGGGGCTGAGGAATCCGTCATGCAGGATGTTGCCGACGTTCTTGATCTTATCGATCGGGAAGTCGGGATCCGAGAAGTCGATCCGCCAGATCTGACCGGCTTCCTTGAGAGCGATCAGGAAGTAGGGGCCGACCATGTCGATCGAGACATCACTGGTGATGCAGACGCGGGAATCGACCATCTCTCCGCTGGGATTTTCGCCGGCAGTCTCGATCACCTTGAGCGGTTCGAGCGTCTTGGCGTCGAGAATGACCGCGCTATTCGGGATGAAATTGCCGACGATCAGGTACTTGCCGTCGTCCGACATCGCCAGTCCGCGGGAGTCGAGGCCGACGCGGACTTTGCGCACTGCCTGCAGCGTGTAGAGATCGATCTTGAAGAGCCAGCCGTCGCGACCGACGTTGTAAGCCCAGCGCTCATTCGTCGGATCGAAGGTGTATCCGTGCGCCCGATAGCTGGCCTCGACGTGGGCCAGAAGCGTGTGGGTGTCGCCGTCAACAACGGCAATGGCGCGGTTTTCACGCTCGGTGATAAGCATGAGATTGTCGATGTTGCCGTCATGCTGAGGTTCGTCCGGTAGCGTCGCCTCGTCAACCAGCACTTCGAGTGTTGGCGCGATCTCGTTCAGTTCCCACTTGACCGCGTCGGCGTCCGGTTCGGTGCGGATGTACCCTACGAGTCCCCAGATCTCCTCTTCGGACAGGCCCAGTTCCTTCCATGCCGGCATGACCGTGCCCGGCCGGCCATTGGTAATCGTGTCGAAGTAGAACTGGTCCGGCGACGTCAATCGACCCGGAACGAGCGCGGGACCAGTACCGCCTTCGCGGTTCGGTCCATGGCAGCCGCCGCAGGCATCGGCGTAGTAATCGGCGATCGGTTTGCCGTCGAAATACTCCGTCGCCACGGCCGCGCTTGGGAGTACGATCACGCGCCCCTGGATACTGTCGTCCGTTTCGTCGTGATATGGATAGATCCCCGGCTCGTCGAATTGCCATTCAAAGCTTTCGCCCGGCGGGACTTCCTGATGGAACCAGCCGTCATCGCTCGTGATCGTATGAGCCGATTCATCGTCATTCATCCAGGTTACGACCGCGCCGGTTGCGACGTAAATTGTCCGGTTGGTGTCCGCAAGCGCGGAAATCGACGGCTCGGCGTGCGAGACCGCTTCGATCGGTCCTGTCGGACCTTCGCCGTCCTCGTCAGCAGGCGTCGCCGTCGCCTCCGCCTCGACTTCGGTTGCAGTCGGTTCCACCGGTGTTGCCGTTGGATCTTCGTCGTCATCCCCCATGCAGCTGACGAAGATCAGGCTTATCAGGAACAGGATGAATATCGGTAATCGGGCTCTTCTTGTAGCGCTAGTCATTTCTGGTACCTCCTCTACCAAGGGGCACAAGTGGCGGCGAAGCGCGATAGGCGCGTCTCGTATGTGCAGCCTAGATCTGGTGAAGCTACAGATGCATCGGTGCTCAATCCGGAGGAATTACAGAATCGTGGCAGTCTTGATTCGCAGTCAGGTCCGCAGAGGATTGCTGATTCTCGCGACCGGGCACGAGTTCGTAACGTCGGCGGCTACCATCGCGATCGGGTGGTAGCTTGAGGCAGCCGGGCATCGTTGCTCTCCTACTCGTTTCCATATTGCGTCGAATTTCACAATCTGTCTGTGATTCTTTTCACAAGAACATCGGTTCCTTGCCTATCACGCTGGTTGAGCCCGGTTCTCATGCAACTGCCGGAACCGGCGCCGCTGGCCTCTGCCTGCTATCAGGCATGGACCCGGCCAGGAATATCTAGCCGGTCAAGAACGTCTCTCGCCCGGGCTGCGCCGTCCTGGATGCAGTCGGGAATTCCCACTCCCCGGTAGGCAGCTCCGGCGAGAACGAGGCCGGGATACTCCGTCGACAGCGCTTCGATCCTCGACATGCGCCCGGGATGGCCGAGGTTGTACTGCGGCAATGCGCGCGGCCAGCGGTAGACGCGCGTGAAGCGCGGTTCAGCCGCCAGCCCGGTGATCTCCGCAAGCTCGCGGCGAAATACCGCAGCTAGATCATCGTCGCTGCGGTCGAGGCTCTCCTGGTCGTTTGCTCGCCCGGCGTAGCCCCGGATGAGCAACGCGCCCGCCGGCGCCCGGCCCGGAAACTTGCTCGATGAAGCCGTTACCGCCGTCAGCATGCGCCTTTCGGCGCGCGGGATGACGAAGCCTCGACCCACATCCATGTCTCCTGCCGCGGTCGCGTCGTATGCAGCTGTGATCGTCGCGGTTGATACGTATGGAATGGCGTCCAGTTCCCAAGAAAGCTGCGGGGCCATTCTCCGAAGTAGTCCGGCTGCTGCCCAGGCCGGGGTTGCGAGGACTACTGCGTCGGTGTCCACCGGCGCGCCCGCTCCCAGCTCGATCCGGTAGCCGTTCCCGGTATGGTGAATGGCGGTAGCCGGTGTTCCGGTTCGGATGTCGACGCCGGTGAGGGCGGCCGCGAGCCCGTCAATGATGTCTCCCAGCCCGCCTTCGAGACTGATAAACGGCGACCGCTTTCGAGACCCCGAACGGCCCTGCGCGTTCCGGCGCTGGGCGAGCGTGCTGCGGACGAGTCCGCCGTACTGCCGCTCCTGTTCTCGGAGCCTGGGGAATGTCGCCAGCAGGCTGAGCTGGTCCGCGTCGCCGGCGTAGATTCCTGACAACAGCGGCTCGGCCAGGTTGCGATAGAACTCATCCCCCAGCCGTCGCCGGACGAATCCGCCGACGCTCTCGTCCGTAGCCTTTCTGCTTGCCGGCAGGAAGTACTCGAGCGCCAGCCGGACCTTCCCTCTCCATGACAGGAGCCCTGTCGTGGAGAGGGAGCGAACGTCAGCCGGAACGAGTCCGGTCATCCCCTCCGGTAGCGGCTGCAACCTTCCGCGATGCAGGATGGACGTGCCCTGACCGCCTTCGCGCGTGTTGATGACCCGGTCCATCAGTCCCACCCGCTCGATCATGGCCAGGCCTGCAGGCTTGTAGGACAGGATCGAGTCCGGGCCAGCCTCGATGATGTAGTCGCCGGTGCGCTCGGTGCGGATCTTGCCGCCGAGCCGGTCGCTCGACTCGATGAGGACAACGTCTACGCCTGCATCCTGGAGCGTCAGGGCAGCGCTCAATCCCGCGATCCCGCCGCCGATCACGGCGACCCGGGGGAGGGGGCGGTCGGAATTTGACTGCGGGTTGCTGCCTGCCATGGGCGTTCCTCCGTTAGTTGCTCGCAACCAGTTGTGGCGGCTCGTAGAGGCAGGCCGGGTCGCTCTCCAGGTAGTCGCCGGTATGCGCGAAGGCCCGGGATCGCGACCCGCCGCAAATTTTCTTGAACTGGCAGCTCCCGCACTTCCCTTTGAGCTTCGCTGGATCGCGTAGATCCTGGAATGCCGGGTGGTGCTGGTAGAGGTCGACGAGCGAATCGCGGCGCACGTTACCGGCTTTCACGGGCAGGAAGCCGCTCGGGTAGACATCGCCGGTATGGGAGACGAAGCAGAATCCGTTGCCGGCGTTGACCGGCTTCGGGGCCCTCCCGATACCGTCTCCCGCTGCAACCGGCCGTTCCATAGCCTTGCCGGCCTTGCGCTGGGCCGCCACCCTCCGGAAGTGGTACCCCTCGGTGAGCTTCAGCTTCCATGATGCCGTCGCGCTGCGGTCAATGAGCCAGTTGAAGGTTTCCTCGTACTCTTCGGCGGAGATCTGGTCGTCGAATTGCCCACGTCCGGTCGGCACAAGGCAGAAGACGGCCCAGACGACGGCGCCGAGCTGATCCGCCAGGTCTGCCATTTTCGGAAGGTAGCCGATCGTTTGCCGGGACAGCGTCGTGTGGATCTGAAGCGGCAGGCCCAGGTCCCGGGCCGCTCTTGCGATGGCCAGGGTCCACTCGAAGGATCCCTCCACCTGGCGAAATGCGTCGTGGGTGGCGGCGTCGTAGCCGTCGAAACTGACGGCTACCCGCGAGAGGCCGGCGCCCCGGGCTTCTTCGATTCTGCGTCGGCTGGCGAGCGGGGTTCCGGCAGGCGTCAACGCCGTGCGCACCCCAAGGTCCGTTGCGTGCTGGATTAGTGTGGTCAGATCCCGCCGCCGCATCGGGTCGCCGCCGGTCAGGATCAGGGTGGGGGTGTCTCGAAGCTTGCGACTGCGTCGATGACGCCCAGCGCCTCATCTGTTGAAAGTTCCAGTGGATGGCGGCGGATCTGCGCGGCAGCCCGGCAGTGGATACAGGCCAGGTTGCAGGCCCGGGTGAGTTCCCAGGCCAGAATGAAGGGCTGGCGATCGTAGTCCATCGATGGGAATACCGGACGTTCTTTCGCTAGCCGCGGATCGTCGCGCAGCTGCATCGGGTCGACCCCCTTCGGGACGTTCATGCGGTCGTGGTCCCCGCCCGGCTCCGTGGCGGAGACGAGCGATCTCGTGCCGGTATCCTGGAAAGTTCTGCAATCCGGGTCGCGCCATCGCTCGACTCAAACGTAGGTTCGCGATCTGAGGAATTCCTGAGGATGTGCTGAGGGTCCTCTGTTGCTCCGGTTCTGGATGCTCATACCGGGGATCGGTCCGTTCGTGGCGTGGCAACCTGCGCCGCCGCCCGGCGCTGAGGTTCTCCGTCGTCCGGCTTGACCATCTGGTAGAGCATGGCGAACATCAGGGCGAAGTAGACGGCGCCACTGATCCACATGATCCCGCCGCCCAGCTTCTGGTCGGCCAGGGGCGTCAGCCCCCAGGGTTGATCGGCGGACAGGTAGTAGGGATAGAGGACCCTGTTTGCGACGGTCAGCGCCGCCGCGACCAGCCCGCCAATCATGCAAGTCCCGAAGCACATGCCGAACAGCCAGTGGGCCGGGGCACGGTGGTGGCGCGGGACCGGGTCGACGATCACCCACCAGAAGAGCAGCGACGTGCCGAAGAAAGCGAAATGCTCGATCTCGTGCACCAGGTCGTTTTCCAGGGCCCGCACATACATGCCCGGCAGGTGCCAGAGTGCAAGATTCAGGTTGAAGGCCAGGAATACGGTCAGGGGATGGGTCAGGACGGTAGCCACGCGGCGGGCACGGCTTCGCCGGAATACCGACCCTACAATGGCCCGGCTGTAGCCTGAAGGCAGTGCCTGGAGAGCAATCTGAACCGGGCGACCGAGCAGGAGCAGCGGCGCGGCAACGATCATCAGCGCCAGGTGCTGGAGCATGTGGATGAAGAACAGATCGTCGTTCCAGGTCTCGAGTGGTCCGATCAATGAAAACGCCACGACAGCCAGGCCGCCGAAGAATGATGCCGCGCGCCAGCCAGATACCGGCCGTCCCTTGCGATGGATCGACCGGAGTCCGATGCCGTAGCAGATCGCCGTCAGCGCCAGCAGATTGACGAGCAGCGGGTCAAGTGTCCAGGCAGCCAGCAAAGGGCCGTCCGTCGAGCCGTGGAGCAAAGGAAGCCGCATGATTCGTCAGAGCCCAAGCACGCGGTCGATGACCATTGCGACGAAGATGATGCCCAGATACTGCATCGAGTACAGAAACAGTCTCCGGGCGGCGTCATCGGTCGGGAAACGGTAGAGGTTCAGGCTCCGGACCATGAACACTGCTCCGATTGCGATCGCCGCGATCAGGTAGACCGTTCCCATCCCGCCGGTGGCGTAGAGGAGCAGGCTGGTCGCGACGGTCAGCACCGTGTAAATGAGAATCTGCCGGCGCGTCTCCGCCTCTCCGCGCACTGCCGGGAGCATCGGAACTCCGGCTGCCGCGTAATCGGTGCGTTTGAAGAGCGCCAGCGCCCAGAAGTGGGGCGGCGTCCAGAGAAAGATCAGGCCGAACATGAGCAGCGGCGAGAGCCCGAGGGTGCCGGTAGCGGCGGCCCATCCGACCATCGGCGGCATCGAGCCCGCCGCCCCGCCGATGACGATATTCTGCGGTGTTCGCCGCTTCAACCAGATGGTGTAGACGAACACGTAGAACAGATTCCCTGCCAGGGCGAGCAGTGCGGCGAGCACGTTGACGAACGCCACCAGGACCATGACTGCCATGATCGAGAGCACGACACCGAAGATCGCCACCTCCACGGGCGGGATCCGGCCTCCCGGCAGCGGTCGGTTGCGAGTCCGGCTCATGATCCGGTCGATGTCTCGATCGAGGTAGTGGTTGATAGCTCCGGCGCCTCCGGCCGAGAGCATCCCGCCGATGAGAGTCCAGAACACGATCCGAAGGGGCGGGAGACCGGCCGCGGCGACGAGCATCGCCGCCAGCGTCGTCAGCAGGAGCAGCACGAGGACTCCGGGCTTCATCGTGTTGGCATAGTCGCCCAGGACGGCTCTTGCCGGGCGCTGCCCGGGGTGCAGGGCTTGCTTACCCCTGTCCGCTTCTGTGGTGGGCCTCATCGCATCGAGCGTCACTGCGGCGACCAGGGTGGTCCAGAGGATCGTCGCCGCTCCGAGGTGGGTGACGCTTACCCAGGAAGCCAGCTCGAACCAGATGTTCATCGCGCCAATGAAGATCTGAGCGATCATGACTGCGGCCGCGCCACCCATAAGTCCGAGAATCGCAGGATCGTCCGGCCGAACCCTGCGGGCCTGAACGAGCGCCGTGATGACGGCCACAAGCGCGAGGAGCGCCGCCCAGCGATGTATCAGGTGGATGTCGACCACCGTCGTACCGGTGGGAACGTAATTGCCGCGGCACCCCGGCCATTCGGGACAGGCCCAGGCAGCCGCACTGGTTGCGGTATAGGCGCCGGTTAGCATCAAAACGAATACACCCGCGGCGGCAGCCAGGCCGTAGGCCCCGAAGGAACCGGCACGTATCCTCATATCGCCGTATGTGCGCTCTCGATAGGCCAGCAACGTGAGCACCACCAGGAGCGCAAGGTAACCCTGGGCCATTCCAAGATGAGCCGTCACAATCTCGGGCTCGAGTTCCACGAAGACGGTCACCGCGCCGAGGAGCGCCTGGGCTACGACGAGAGCCAACGCCAGGAGCGGCAGGGCGATTATCCACCTTCCTGCTGCTCTTAGACGCCAGCCGGCGTAGGCGACCATGGCCGTCAGGAGCATCACGATGCCGGCAATGACGCGGTGGCTATATTCCAGCATCGTCAGATAGTGGAAGGTGGGGACGACCTCGCCGTTACAGATGGGCCAGTCATCCCCGCATCCCATTCCCGCGCCTTCGACCCGGACGATGCCGCCCACGATGACCAGCAGAAAACCAACGATCAACGTTGCGATGAGCAGTCGGCGAAAATCATTCAGCGTTGTCATGGCAGTCCTATCGGATGACCCAGGACACTTCGCTCAGTTCGATCCAGGAGTAAGCGTAGAGCAAGGCGAAGAGGACAAGGAATGCTGTCGCGAGCGCAAAGGTGCCCGGTGCCTCGAACTTGTTTGGATCGTGGTGCGCTTCTGGCTCCGGCTCGCCGGATGCGCCGGAGACGGTTGGCAGGGCGAAGGCCTGCGCGTCTACCCGGCCGATATCTGGCGTCGTCGAGCGGCGGCCGAGGAAGACGGTTCCGGCAGCAACGATGACGTACATCCCGCCGCCGATGAAGGCAAGGATCGCCCCGATGCCCATGATCGCCAGGTAGAGATCGACGGCGGCGCCTTCAAAGACGCCGTTCGCGAGCGGCAGTCCGCCGAAGTGGATGTCGAAATGGCGGCGGGGCAAGCCTTCCAGGTGGCCAGCAAAGCCCATGCCGATTCCGAATACCAGCATGCCGAGACCGTAGATCCACGGCTGCGCCTTCGCCCAGGACGGCAGGAAGACCTCTCGCCGGAAGATCAGCGGCACGAGGTAATAGGTGATGCCCATAAAGGCCAGGGTCGTGCCAGCCACGACCGTCATGTGGAAGTGAGCCGGCACGGTCAGCGTGTTGTGCGCCAGCATATTGATCTGTACGCCGCCGATGATGACGCCGCTGATGCCGCCCAGGACGCCGAACATGACGAAGCTGAGTACCAGGGCTGAAAAACCGGGCTCGGTCCAGGGCGCGTTGCGTAGCCAATCGAACAGGCCTCGAACATGTCCCTTCTCCCGTTGGGCCACCTCGACACTAGCTGGAATCGTGAAGGCGTGGATCATGCTGCCGAGCACGGCGGCAGACGAAGTAGCTGGTATTGATCGTCCGCACCCAGGTGCCGAGGCCGGGGTCGACCAGAATATGGTGTATCGCACCCATCTGGATGAAGAAGATGTAGAGCACGAAGGCAAAGCGGCTGAGCCCCTCGTTGATCGGCTTCGCTCCAACAGTGATTGTCGCCAGCGCGTACCAGATGCCGACCATCGCCGCGAGGTTGATCTGCTGTGCGCCGTGACCGAGACCCCAGTAGAGCAGCCGATAGATTCCCGGATCGACATAGTCGATCGCGCCGATATTTGAGCCAGAGCGGCACAATCGCGATTGCTCCCGAGATGATCGAGAACAGCGCGATGATCGCCGCGGCAAGCATCGCGAAGGTGAACAGCGGCAGCGTCTGGACCTCGCCGCGAAGGCGAGCGCCGACCACGTTGACCAGGAAGAGAATGACAGCGAACAGCGCCCCGACGGCGAAGAGGACGTAGGCAAGATAGAACCATTGACTCGCTTCGAGCGGCGGGTAGGCGGTGAACATGACTGTCGCCCGGCCGGTCAGCATTGTCACCATCATGCCGAGCGACCCGATAATCATCAGGGCAAATGCGACCCAACCGACGATCGGCGCCATCATCCTCGTATTCAGGACGACGATCCCGCCGAAGTAGAGACCGGCGACCTCGAAGAAGAGAATCCAGAACAGCAGCATCGCACTACCGTGAGCGCCGACCAGGCGATAGAACCACTCGGGATCGCTAATGATGTGAATTGCATCCCAGCGGGTCAGGGCGACGAGAATCGCCATGATTCCCCCGGCGGCCAGGTAGAGGACCGCCGTCACGGCGTTGAATTGGATCAAGCGTTCGGCCGAGCGATCGACCTTAAGTCCAGTGACCTGACACTGCCACGATCCAGCACGCAGAGCTTCCATCGGAAATATGCCTTCTCTCCAGGTTTTCCCTTATTCGACGACGGTGATCCGGCCGAGCATGAGATGGTGTCCGAGCCCGCAGTACTCGTTGCAGACGATCTCGTATTCGCCCGTTTCTTCAGGTGTCAACTCGACCGCGAGGATGTAGCCCGGGATCACCTGGAGGTTGATGTTGTCCGGCTGGAGTGAGAATCCGTGCTGGACATCGTTGGAGGAGATAAGAAACCGGTACGTTTCGCCGCGCTGGAGTTGGACGACGGGGCGAAACTGGAAACGGGTCGCCATGAGGTAGACGTCGCTCCCCGGCGGTGGCGCGACGACCGGTATGCCTCCCAGGTTTTCCCCGGTCCCGTGTTCTTCGATGAACTGCTGGGTCAGCGTCGCGAATTCGGCTTCAGAGATGCGGTATCCCTCGAATGTCTGCTGCCGGTCGCCAACGGCCGGCCAGATGAAGAAGATCATCGCGAACATCGCGACCGCCCAGACGGCCGCCATCGAAAACCAGAGTTTCTCGTCCTTGCCCAGCGGTGACCACCACCGCCCCCGAGGCGCGACGAGCGTGCCCGTGCGATTTGCCATTGTCAGATGCCCCTTTACACCCCTCGAAACGTTCCCCTATGGTTGGAATACCCTGACATTGCTCAACGACCAGAGTCCCCAGACGATGTAGAACAGCGTTGGCGTTACCAGTCCGGCCATGAGTAACAGGAAGATGTCATCGAAGAGCACTTGCTGCCACGGGAAGCGTTCTTCATCCCGCGGTTCCGCGGGTGGTTCGGGCGGCGTGTTTTCTGCCATGGACGACCCCCTCTCATCTCAGGTGTATCCCCGAGATGCATGATTCCCCCGAATTTTCCGTTGGCTCGATGCTAGGAACTGTGTTGGAAGCCTGTCTGTGACTTAAGTCACAGCGGGGCGGCATGTTGGCGTTGGATCTCGCTTCGACCGCTCATTACGATGACCCAGGGGCGACATCAATCGCGGGCTGGTTTCACGTCGTCGACGATCCTCCAGAGCTTTGCAGCGTCCCGCACGGTGACATGGTGATGGTTGATTGTGATGATTCCGTCATGCTCAAGACGATGGAGCGAACGGTTGACGACTTCCCTTGAGCTGCCAATCATCGAAGCCATCTGCGACTGGGTAAGGTATTCATCGTTTTCGAGCAAGAGCAGCCGTGCGACCCTGCCCAGAACGGGGCGGAGTGATAGATCTTCGATGAGTTCGCTGAAATGCCGGAGCCGCTTGCTGAGCACACGCGCCCCTGCGATCGCGATCGAGGGGTACGTCTCCATGAGCCCGATGAATTCATGGTGAGCAAGCAATCCTATGGTGGAGTCGATCAGGGCGTCAGCGCTTACCGGATGCGCGCCACCATCGAACAGGCCGATTTCTCCGAACGTGTCGCCTGGATGAAGAGGCACATGGTCTGCTCGCGGCCGGCGAGCGAGGAGGTATAGATCCGTAACGTGCCTTCGAGCACGAAGTACAGAGGCCCTTCTCCATTCGCTTCGCCTTCGAGGAAGATCGTCGTGCCTGCCGCGACCTCACGGATTTTCACCAGGTCGATGATGGATTCGACTTCACAGGCGCTGAGCGCATTGAAATACGGAGTCGATGCGATGATGCATTGATGCCTTCGTGTTGCTTCCGTATACCTGAAACAAGCGTTCACGGTACCGTCCTGCACGCCTCGCGAGAGAGACTTGTGGTTTAGATGACGAACGGGCTGAGAATATGCAGTATATCGGAGCATTCATACTGTTGGAAATACTCAGTCGCTCATCCCGCTCGTGAATAAGAATGTCGCACATGCATGCACTCCTCCTGTGCCATCAACGACTTGCATCGGAGCGGTACGATCTTGACTCGAAAAGACGTGTTCCGGGAAGGATCGTCCGTGAATCCCGAGTCCTCTGATGACCGGCAGATTCGGCAGATGATGCGGAGCGTGCCCTATCTCACCGACCTGGACGAGCCGATGCTCGACATCCTCATCCAGAGCGTCCAGGTGCGCCGGCTGCCGGCTCGCCGGACGATATTCGTGCTGGGTGAGGGGCAGGGCGAGGCACCGTTCTACCTTATCCTCGAAGGAACCGTCCGAGTCTTCCTATCGTCCTTGAGCGGCAGGGAACAGGTACTGCGGTTGTTTCATGCCGGCGATACCTTCGGGGAAGTGCCGCTCTTCGACGGCGGGCCATATCCCGCAAGCGCCGACACGATGACCGATGTCACCCTGGCCGTTATCGCGCGGGATCGCCTGCTCCAGTATATGAAGGAATATCCAGAGCTATCGGTTGGCATCGTCAAAGTCATGGCCAGCCGTTTGCGCCATTTCAACGCACTGATCGAGGATCTCTCCCTGCGGCGGGTGATTGGCCGGGTCGCCCATCTGCTCGCGGCGGAGAACCCTGCCGATCTGACGCAGGCGCAGATGGCGTCGATGATCGGCGCGTCGCGCGAGATGGTCAACCGCTCGCTTCACACCCTCGAAGACGACGGGATCATCCAGCTTGCCGAGGATGGCGCGATCGTGATCCGTGATCCCCAGCGCCTGAGGGAAGTTGTCGATCAGGGCTAGGACGTTTCATCCTGGAACTGCGTGTTACCGGTCCGCGTCCAGAATCTCCAATGCCTTTCCGAACTCCTCGACGGCGTGGGGCGTGTTCGGATAGACCCAGACCTGAACGTGATCCATGCCGCGATCCGCGAACTCCCGCAGATAGCCCGCCAATTCTTCCGGCGAGCCGGTCAATGCCGGGCTGAGCCGGCTGACGTGCGGCTGGCGCCGTCCGGTCGGGCTCATCAGCACGCCGACCGAGCGCTGGAGGGTCGCGGGGTCGCGTCCTGCTTCGGCGCAGGCAGCGTCGACCAGTTCCCGCATCGGCTCGACGTTCTCCGGCTCATTGCCTCGGGTTGGCAGCCAGCCGTTCCACTCGTCGGCATGCTCGACGGTCAGCCTGAGCATCTTCTTCCCGAGCGTCCCGAGAATGATCCGCGGGCCGTCCGGGCGCGGCCCGCGCGGCCGCAGCTCGCATTCGCGCGCCGAGTGATACGTGCCCTCGAAGTCGATCGAGCCCTCGCGCAGGAGCGTCCGGATGATCGTGAAGGCTTCCTCGAACCGGCTGTAGCGGTGATCGGTCGGGAATCCGAACGCCTCGTATTCCGGGTCGTGGTACCCGGCCCCGAGGCCGACGACGAAGCGGCCACCGGAGATCTCGTCGATCGTATCGGCCATCTTGGCGTAGAGCGCCGGGTTGCGGAAGCTGGCGCAGTTCACCGCCGAACCGAGCTCGACGTTGCTGGTGACTGCCGCGAGCGCGGCCAGAGTCGACATCGCTTCCCAGAAGCCCTCCGGCTCGCCGGCTTCCATCTTGAAGAGCAGATGGTCCGGCACCCAGACCGAGTCGAACCCGACGTCTTCGGCGACGGTCGCCATCTCCCGAATGTTCTCCCACCTCGGGGTCTCGCCGTCCATCATCCGCTCGGCCAGATTGATGAAGACGCCAACTTTCAGTGGTCTTGCCATGATTGTCTCTCCCTGCTTATCCCTTGTTCACTGCTTCCAGTCCGGTTTGCGGAGCGATGTTGCCGTGGCGTAATCCGTCGGATACTCGCCGAGATCGAGATAGATCCCCAGCTCTGGCCGCTTCACCGCATATCCTCCTTGCCTGCCACTTGGCTACACTAGCGCAGAAAGAGCAGGGAGAACTTCATGAACAGCTATGAACGCGGAAATCTGGTCGTCAGCGGCGGGCCGATCTTCACGTCCGATCCGGACCGCCCACAGGCAACGGCGGTCGGCATCAGAAATGGCGTCATTGCCTATGCCGGCGATGACGCCGACGACGCGCGAACGGCAGCCGGCCCCGGAGCGGAGATAGTCGACCTCGATGGCCGGCTCGCGACAGCCGGCCTGAACGATGTCCACACCCATCCGATCCTGTATGGACGGCAGCTTGCCAACGTCGATCTCCAGACGGGCATCACCTGTCTCCAGGACATCCTGGACCGGGTCGGCGAGCGCGCCCGGGAGACGCCTGAAGGGGAGTGGGTCAACGGGCAGGGCTACTACGTCGTGATGATCGCCGAAGGGCGGCCGCCCACCCGCCAGGAGCTCGATGCCGTCGCGCCGAACAATCCGGTCTATCTGCGGCAGCGTTCGGGCCACGAGGCGGCGACGAACAGCCTCGGCTTGAAGCTGGCCGGCATCACCCGGGACACTCCCGATCCCGAGGGCGGCAGGATTGTCCGGGACGAGGATGGCGAGCCGACCGGGTTATTGATAGAAAACGCCGAGAGGCCGCTGGCCGACGCGGCATCTCCCGAGATCACGCTCGAGAGCACCCTCGAAGACCTGCGTCGGGCGACGGCATCGTTCCTGTCGTTCGGCATCACCTCGGTCGGTGAGGCGCATGTCACCGCCACCGACATGTTCCGCGCCTACCAGCAGCTGCGGTCTGACCTCGACACTCCCGCGCCGCGCTACAACCTGATGCTCTCCCACTGGAAGATGCTCCAGCCCGCCGAGGAGATGGGGCTGATGACCGGCTTCGGCGACCGCTGGCTGCGGGTTGGACCGATGAAGTTCTTCCTTGACGGGACCGAGGGCCAGCGCACGGCGAAGGTTTCGGAACCGTTCGCCGATGAGCCGGACAATACCGGCATGTGGATGTTCTCGACCGGGGAGTTTCGAGAGCGGGTTCTCCGCGCGCATCTCGCCGGCTGGCAGTGCGCGACCCACGCCATCGGCGACGCGGCGGTCGAAGAGACGCTGGACGCTTACGCGGCGGCGCAAGCAGCGTTCGCCCGCCCCGACATCCGCCACCGGGTCGAGCATGCCTCGCTGTTGCGGCCGGACCTGATCCAGCGCCTGGCGGCCGAGCAGGCGATTCCGGTTCCCGGCGCGCGTTTCGCCTCGAACGACTATCCCGTGTTGCTTGCGGCATTCGGTTCCGAGCGGCTGCGCTGGTACCAGCCCTGGAATTCGCTGTTCGAGCGCGGCATTCCGGTGGCCGTCTCCAGCGACGCGCCGGTCCAGTCACCCAACCCGATACCCAACCTCAAAGCGATCGTTACCAGCCGTTCCGAGTTCGACGACGATCTGATCATGCAGCCCGAAGAGCGCCTGCCGCTCGATGAGCTGCTTGTGGCATATACCCGCCACGGGGCGTATGCGTCGCACGAGGAGCGTGTCAAAGGCATGATCCGGCCAGGTATGCTCGGCGATCTGACCGTTTTCGACCAGGACATCTTCGCGATGGACGCCGATGATCTGGATCAGGCTGCCGTCGACCTGACGATTGTCGACGGTGTCGTCGTCCACCGGCGAGAGACCTGAGATGGCCCGCGACCTCCAGTTGACCCTGCTCGGGACCGGCACGCCAGCGGCACTGCTCCAACGGGCCGGGGCGAGCTATTTCGTCCGGCTCGGCGACCAGCAGTTGCTCTTCGATTGCGGTCCGTTCGCCGTTCATCGTCTGCTCGAAGCGGGCAGCCGACCGACGGAGATCACGACGCTGTTTCTGACCCATCTCCACTACGACCATTGCGCCGATTACGGTCATCTGGTGCTGAACCGCTGGGACGAAGGTGCCGGGAAGATCCCGGAGCTCCATGTCTATGGACCGCCGCCGGTCGAGCGTATGACCGAATCGCTCTTTGGCGAGCAGGGGGTCTGGGGACCCGATCTCGCCGCGAGAACCGGCAACCTCGGAAGCCAGGCCGTCTTCGAGTCCCGGGGCGGCACCTTGCCGCGCCTCCCACCGAGGCCGGATGTCACAACCGTTGAGGCCGGAAGCGTCGTCGACGGTGATGGCTGGGTGGTCAGGGTTGCCGAGGTCGTCCACTTCCAGCCGCACCTCATCTGTCTGGCCTACAGGCTGGATGCAGCCGGGAAAAGTATCGTCTTCGGCGGCGACACCAGACCGACTCCGGCTCTCACCGACCTGGCCGGCGGTGCGAACGTGCTCATTCATATGTGCCACTACGTGACTGGCGAGGAGACCGATCCGCGGCTGACCGATACGTGCTCCGGCCACATCGAAGCTGCCCGGACGGCCCGCGACGCGGGAGTTGATACCCTCGTACTGACGCATATCACCGAACGAGTCGAGAAGCCGGGCGTTCGCGAGCGGGTGATCCACGAGGCGGCTGAAGTCTTCTCCGGCCGCATCATCTTCGGCGAAGACCTCACCGAGGTGGCCTTCGATGCTAGTGGAGAAGACCCGATTTAGCAGGGAGACCCCGATGACCGCACAAGAACACGGAGAATCGCGACAAGCATTCTCGATGATTCCGCTGCATCCTGACAGGTCTTCATCGAAACCCCGCCGCCAGGGGCTGACCATGATGATGGACTGGGGGATACCACTCGGGCGGCAGGAGGATCTCCTGGGCCTCGTCGGGCCGTTCGTCGACCTGGCCAAGATCGTCGTCGGAACGGCACGGCTCTATGACGAGAGCTATTTCAAACGGAAGGTCGCCTGCTACCGGGAGCATGACATCGCCCCGTTTCTCGGCGGCCAGTTCCTCGAATACCTCCTGCAGACCGAGGGGTTGGAAAGCGTGCGGCCGTTCTGCGCCGAAGCGCGGCGGCTCGGGATTCAGGCCATCGAGATATCGGACAACCACGTGCCGGTTTCGCAGGACGACCGGCGCGCAATCTTTGAGATGGTGACCGCCGCCGATTTGCAGGTGCATGGCGAAGTTGGATCCAAAGCGGACACGACACCGGTTGAGGTGATGCTCGACCAGGCGCATCAGTGGTTCGAGCTTGGCGCAGAGATCGTCCTGATCGAAGCCGCGGAACTGATCGCCGACGGCCAGCCGGACCGCGGGATCATCGACGCGCTTGCCGCAGAACTCGACATCACGCGAGTGCTCTTCGAGCTGCCCGGACCGTGGGTGCGCGGGACGACGACAAGCGACGTGCTCTACCTTAAAAAGCATTTGATCGATGCTTTCGGGCCTGACGTCAACATCGCGAACGTTATGCCTGACGACCTGTTCGAGACGGAAGCGATGCGGGTGGGCCTGAGCTTTCCCGGCCCGCCAGTACGCTCATATGCAGACAAGAGTAGGACGTGATGACCGGCCGTAGCCAATTAACCGGCGAGCGGGTGAAGCTGACCGCGATCCGCGAGGACGACGTCGACGAGCTGATCTCCTGGGACGACGACCCGGAGTTCATGCGCAACCTGCATTCCGGCCCTGCCTACCCCCGGCCGCAAATCGCCCAGCGCGAGTGGTGGACCGGGCGACTAAAGAACAAGGATGAGTTCCACTTCGCGATCCGGCTGATCGAGGACGAGCGGCTGATCGGCAGCTTCCACATTAGCGAGATCGAGTGGCCCCACCGGGCGGCCTGGTTCTCGATCGGGCTCGGCGGAAAGGATGCACGCGGCAAAGGCTATGGCACCGAAGCGCTGGAACTGGGCATCGACTTCGCGTTCAACGACCTCAATCTCCACCGTCTCTCCCTGTCTGTCTTCGCCTACAACCAGCCTGCCATACGCCTCTACAACCGGCTCGGCTTCACGCACGAGGGCACCTTCCGCGAGCACCTCCAGCGCGACGGCCAGCGTCACGACATGCTCCTGTTCGGGATGCTGGCGTACGAGTGGCGGAAGCGCAGGGAATAGGGAATAGGGACCTGCTTCGCCATGCAGCTTCAACCGCCGGCGTTATCCTCCTGAGCCCTGCCTTGAATGGTCCCGATTGGGCGCAGGCTGCAGCCAGCGGCGCTGGTGCAGGGACCCCCGGTATGTAGTATCTCGCGTGGGACCGTTTCGCGAGCAGCCTGTCTCATGCCTGGGCGCTGGCTCCGGGTTTCAACGTTGCCTTCAATAATCTGAGCCCCTGCTGCCTGACTCTTGGCAATTTCTCCTACGACGAATCCGAAAGCAACCATTGACAGTTTCGTAGCACGAATTAATTAAGGCCCTATTATCTATGTGCTAGACTCCGGACATGCACAGTGGAACGGTCCTCATAGACAAAGACGGCAGCGGGCGGGCATTGCACCCTCACCGCGCGCTGGTGTCGACCGCGTAGAGAAGACCGTTCCTGGTTCTTCAACCGGAAAGGTCGGAATTATGCAGGAACAGCTTGACGGTGATACTGGTGAGAGACGTCAACCTCTTCAGAACCTTGGCTGGCTCAGCGATCTCGCCATAACCAGGCGCAGCCTCATTCGACGTGGGCTCGCCATGGGAGTCGGCGGTGTTCTTGTGGGGTCGTTGCTGGCTGCCTGCGGCGGTGACGATGATGATGATGACGACAGCTCGAGCGCGCCGACCGCGACGAGCGCGCCGGAATCCAATGAGGCAACGGCTACGACGCCGTCGGAAGGCGAAGGAGAGGCTTCGCCGACGGAAGGATCTTCAGACGCGCCCGCCGGGATGACTCCGGTCGGTACGCTCGCGGACGAGCAGGTCTTGCGCCTGCCAGGTACCGAACCGAATGATCTGGATCCGGCGGTATCGTACGGATATGGATTGCCTCAGTTCCGGAACCTGTTTGATGGCCTGGTTGGCATCGACCCCCGGTCGAATGAGGTCGTCCCTCAGCTCGCCGAGAGCTTCGAGGCGAACGATGACGCGACGGTATACACGTTCACGTTGCGTTCAGGACTGACATGGTCCGACGGCACGCCGCTCGCCGCCGAGGACTTCGTCTGGAGCTGGAAGCGCGTGCTCGACCCCGAGACCCGATCGCAGTACATCCCCGCGCTCTACCCGATCAAGGGCGCCCAGGAGGCTGCCGACGATCCGGGCCTCGTTGATGACCTGGGAGTTGCGGCTCCCGATGATCAAACGGTCGAGGTGACCCTGGTCGGTCCGACACCCTACTTCCCGCTTCTCGTGACGACGTGGACCTTTTATCCGGTGCCGAAGCATGTCGTCGATGAGAAGGGCGCCGAATGGTACGAAGCCGGGAACATGGTTTCGACCGGTCCGTATGTCCTTTCCGAGTGGAATCACAATCAGAGCATCATCCTGGAGAGAAACCCCGAATACTGGGATGAACAGCCAACCCTGGCCCGTATGGAGTATTCGCTGTTCGATGACGAGCTCGCTCAGGGAATCATCGCTTACGAGAACGATGAGCTGGACGAGACGGAAGTGCCGGGCTCCGATCTCCAGCGGGTCCGGGACGACTCCAGCCTGAGCGAGCAGATCATCCAGCTCGAGCGGTCGTCGACTCGTTTTGTCGTCTGCGACACCACGAATGCGCCGACCGACGACTACCGTGTGCGGCAAGCGCTTTCGATGTCGATCGACAGAGAAACGCTGACCCAACAGATCCGGCTGGGTGACTCCGAGCCTGCATACACCGTGTTGCCGCCTGATATCGCCGGATACAATCCGGACGCATCACTCGGTATGGATGTGGACAAAGCAGTGTCGTTGCTCGCGGATGCGGGATATGACGACCCGAGTGAGATCGAGATCTCGCTGGTCTACATCTCGACGGCGACCTACAAGCTCGATGCCGAGTATCTCCAGAACGCCTGGTCGGAAAACCTCGGGATCAACGTGACCCTCGAGCCGATCGAGCAGAACACCTACTCGGACTGGCGCGCCTCTCGCGAAACGTCCCCGTTCAATGTCTATATCGGCAACTGGGGTTCTGACTTCGGCGATCCGTACAACTGGCATAACCAGAACTTCACGACCGAATCCGATCACTACCGGAATCACTGGGAATACCCGGATTTCAACGACCTCGTCGCCGAGGCCGCCGTCAACACGGATGAGGAAGAACGCCGGAAGCAATATGAAGATGCGGAAGCGATGCTTGTCGAGCAGGCGCCGATCATCCCGCTCTGGCACCAGCTATCGTTCTTCCTGGTCAAGCCGTACGTCAAGAACGTCTTCCTCCAGCCCATCCTGCCGGTGGTTTACGGGAAGTACGTCTCGATCGAAGAGCACTAGATCATGAACCGGCGCGCGTACATCATCCGGCGGACACTGCTGATCGTTCCGACGCTGCTCGCGATCTATACGATCACGTTCGTCCTGATGCACGCGACGCCGGGCAGTCCCTGGTCCAACCAGGGCGATAAGCCGATCCCTCCCATCGTTCTGGAGCGGCTCAACGAGTCTTACGGTCTCGATGATCCGCTCTGGGTGCAGTACTTCCGCTATCTTGGAAACGTCCTGCAGGGCGACTTCGGGCCGTCGTATTCGCAACGGTCGCTTACCGTTACCGACATCATCAGCCAGTCATTCCCGGTCTCCGCGCGGCTCGGTTTGATGGCGATGGTGTTCGCGGTCGTCGTCGGCGTCACGCTGGGAGTGATCGGCGCGCTCAAGCACAATACCTGGATCGACTACATAGCCAGCTTTACCGCGATCATCGGGATCTCGACGCCATCCTATGTCGTGGTCTCACTTCTCGTGCTTGTCCTGGCCAGCAGATATCACGTGCTGCCCACCGGCGGCTGGGACGGCATCTGGAGCACCACGATTATCATCCCGACAATCGCGCTGGCGTTGTTTCCTTCGGCCGTTCTGGCCCGCTATACCCGTTCGAGCATGCTCGAAGTTCTGTCAATGGACTACGTCAGGACCGCCCGTGCGAAAGGGCTGCACGAGCGCTCGGTGATTATCCGGCACTGCATCCAGAATTCGCTTTTGCCGGTAATTACCGTTGCCGGCGTGACGCTGGCCAATGTCGTCACCGGCTCGTTCTTCGTGGAGTCCATCTATTCGATCCCGGGTGTCGGGCGACACTTCGTGCAGAGTATTTCCAGCCGGGACTATCCGGTCATTCTCGGCACGGTCTTGCTTTTCGGCGCGCTCATCACGATCATGAACCTTATCGTCGATATTCTGTACCAGTTCCTCGATCCTCGAATATCCAGCTAATGGCGGTTGAGAGTTGTAGGAGTTCCATCCGATGAGCACGGCCTCCGAAAGAGTTGCTTCATCATCCGAATCCGTCGAGTTCGCCAAGCCGAAGGAGGCGAATAGCCTCTGGAGCGACGCATTCAAGCGGCTGCGCCGGAACAAGCTCGCCATCTCGTCGCTGGTGTTCATCGTTCTTCTGGGTCTGCTGGCAATCTTCGCGCCGCTCGTCAGCCCTTATAGCTATTCCGAGCAGAACTACGATGCCATCCGGCAGTCGCCGAACTGGGAGCATCCGTTGGGTACGGATCAGCTCGGGCGGGATATCCTGAGCCGTCTCCTCTTTGGCGCCAGAATATCCCTATCGGTCGGTATCATCGTTCAGGTCGTCATCGTGCTTATCGGCGTCCCGGCGGGGATCGTTGCCGGTTACTATGGCGGCAAGATCGACACCTTCATCATGCGGCTCGTGGACATCCTTTACGCCATGCCGAGCCTCCTGTTCGTGATTATCATCATGACGTTTCTGCAGGGTGTTCTCGACAACGCTGAGAGTGGATTCGTCTACACGCTGGCGACGGCGAACAGCCGCCTCGGGGGCCTCGTCGGCGTCTTCATCGGGCTGGGACTTATCAGCTGGTTGACGGTCGCGCGAATCGTCCGGGCGCAGTCGATGTCGTTGAAAAACAAGGAGTTCGTCGAAGCGGCCCGGAGCATCGGCGCGACGAACCGCCAGGTCATGACCCGGCACATCCTGTCGAATACCATGGCGCCGATCATCGTTGCCGTGACGCTCGGTATCCCGCTTGCGATCATCTACGAGTCGGGCATCAGCTTTCTGGGGCTGGGTGTCCGGCCGCCAATGCCGAGCTGGGGGTTGATGATCAGCGAGGCAATCCCGAACCTGCGCTCGTACCCCTACATGTTGCTGGCGCCGGCTGGTGCCCTGTCGCTAACCGTCCTCGCCTTCAACTTCCTCGGCGACGGCATTCGCGACGCGTTCGACCCCTGGATGAAGAAATAACGGCACCTGAATGGCCATTTGTTCGTAGCTGCTCTTCAGGCATCACCGGCCACTCGTTCCACATAGCGGCTCAGAATCCACGGCCAGCCAGCCTCTGATGCGAGGGCTTTGCGGTAGTCATCGCTTCCTTCGCCGTGGCGGTCGATGTGGCGATGCTCGAATTCGACCATCGTCGTGGAACCGTTGCGGTTGAAGCTGATTTCGACCTCGCTGGCTTTTGCCGGGTCGGGTTCCGGTTCGCGACGCGGGCTGATCTGCCAGGCCAGCACCAACCGTTCCCCCGGTTCCCAGGCGAGCACGCGGCCCCAATCGCATTGGAACCCGTGTGGTCCCAGTTCGTAGCAGCGGCCCCCCTGGCGCGGTTCAAGTGCGATCGTCTCCATCACGTCGCCTGACCAGGTGTATTCCGCTGGCCACCAGCTCGCCAGATCACGCGTGAAAATTTCGAATGCTCGATCTGGAGTCGTGTCGATCTCCCTGGACCATCGAATGCTCTGCATCGTCGCTTGCTGGTTCATCGTCAGGCCCTCACTTGATGTGGATATGGCGTCGGGTTCAACCCTATCGCAGCTTGAGGATATCTCCGATGTTCGCTCCGTCATCAATCACCGGCTCGATCGCGCCGGAGCGGGAGGCGAGGAGGCAGGTGACGCCAGGGCCGTGGCCGGCGATGATCGAGTTGCCATGGGCGATGATCCCGATCGTGACCGAGCCGGTGTTGTAGTAGCGGCCATAGGTCGAATCGGCGTCCATGATCGCGACGAGATCGCCGAGCCGTAGCGTGTCCAGCCCGCACTTCTCGACGATCTGCGGATCGAACATCGTGATGTCGTAGTCTCCCCGGAATGCGTTGTCGCGGCCCAATCCCGATCCCATGACCCCGGCCGGAACCTTGTGGCTGACCGGGACGACCAGCTTGCCGTCGCGCGACTCCGTGATCCATTCGTCGAAGAAATCCGGATCGAGACTCATACACTTGATGTCCGGGAACTCCGGCAGCTCGAGGCCGACGCCGAAGCTCCGCACGAGAATGCGGTCGCCGGGAACCATCTTCTCGAGGATCTCGTCCGGGAAGTCGACCATGACGTGTTCGGCGCCGCCATGTTTGCCGGTCACGACGCCGACATCGCCGCTGGCCTTGCCGGTCAGCACCTCGGCCCGGTTGCCGATACAGGCCAGGACGTTGAGCCCGCCGTTGCTCTCGGTGTCGGGATGCTTCATCGAGATGCCCGGCTCGACGTGATCGCCGACGATGCTATCGACCCGCGTCCCGACCCGCACGTTGTAGGTGACGCCTCCGGTGCCCGGCAGCACACGCGGTTCGCCGTGGATCGAGATGCGGTAAGGCGTGCGCGAATTGAACCGGGGATGGACGACATTGCCGGTGACCGACATCCTGACGAGATTCGTCCGGTTGGTCTGAATCGGGCTCATCCTGTGTATCCTCTCTCCATTATTGTCGGGAAGGCAGAGAGCATGATGTTCGAGCAGAGCGTGGGCGTCAAGTGAGCGGGAAGGGCTCCCTCCCCTGTTCCCTCCCTCGAAACCAAGGGAGAGGGATTCTTGCGAGACTCGTGCGCTTCCCGGCTGGGCCGTCACTTTGCCTGTTCCCGTCCCGTGGGGCACTCTCTGGGTCCGAGGGAGAGGTTAGGGAAGGGGGCCGCCTCCTCTCAGCCTATCTCCCCCAGACCTGGTACCTCACGTCCGACATCACCTGCTGGCCCGGCCTGATGCCCCACGTTCACCATGTCGAGATCCTGGATCGCCGGGACGATCGCACCCTGGCCAGGATCGATGCCCGGCGCGGTTGGGTCCCGGTCCGGTTCCTGTGCGGGTTCGCTCGGGATGAGGAACGCGGCGTGATGCACCGCTGGTATATCGGCTGGCCGTGGGGCGGGATCATCGAGACGTGGCGGGTTTCACAGGACGGCGATGGACTGATCGAGCTCCGCTGCTCCATCCTGGCTCGTGGCTGGTTCCGACGGCTCATAGCATGGCTGGTTATCGCTCCGATTGCGCGCAGGCAGTTCGAGATGATCGATCTTCTGGCGGTCGCTCACCGGCGTTCCCAGGATGCGGATGGCTGGGGCTGATCCTGCCCTTTTCACTGTCGCGCGTTGGGTGTAGAGTGGACCCGCCACGCGATCAACCCACTCTATGCTGACCGGCGCGGCTACAACAGCATTTACCGTCTCGACAGTAGGGAATGATGATGAGCGAACAGGAGGACCGGCCGGGTACCCGCATGCCGGTGCGGCGCGAGGATCTTCAGGGGACCTGGGCGATGGAAGCCCAGGAGTATCTTGAAGGTCCGGAAGAACGCGATCGGGAAGAGGAACTGCGCGAATTCGGCCTCGAAGCCGCCGAGAGTATTCGCGACCGGAAACTGACGCTCTTTGCCCGCGGCCGCCGCACATCGACCGATGCCTTTCTGAGCACGCCGTTCCTCGAAGATGCCCGGGACCTTGATAGCCAGCACGTTGCGTTTCTCGGCGCCCCCTACGATGGTGGGACCACCTATCGCCCCGGCACTCGTTTCGGCCCGTCCGCCCTGCGGAAGATGTCATCCGAAGTCGGCAGTCCTTATAACCCGGGGCTGGGAGTCAACCTCAAGAGCTCGCTGGATATGGTCGATCTCGGCGACATCCGGGTGATCCCGTCCAACCTCGAAAAGTCTTTCGACCAGATCGCCAAAGCCGTCTCCTACGTCGCCGAGCGGGAGGTCTTCCCGGTCGTCCTCGGCGGGGATCACGCGATCGGCTATCCGGATGTCCGCGGGCTCTCGCCCTACGTCGACGGCAACATCGGCATCATTCACCTGGACCGTCACTCCGATATCTCCGAATACAGCATCGACGAGCGCATGCACGGTTCGCCCTTCTTCCACGCGACGAACATCCCGAATGCCCCGCCCACGAACCTGGTTCAGGTCGGGATCGGTGGCTGGTCGGGAGGCCGCGACGGTCTGCGCGAGACCCGCGATCGCAACGCGACGGTCATCACGGTCGATGACGTGGACCGTTACGGCGTCGACCGGATCATCGAATACGCGTTGGAGATCGCCTGGCACAACGCAGACGCCGTCTGGCTCTCGTTTGACATTGACGTCGTCGATCCCGCCTACGCGCCCGGAACCGGCACGCCGGTTGCAGGCGGTTTGACGCCGCGGGAGATCCTCCGGATGCTCCGTGGTTTCGCGGCCGAAGGGCTGGTCGGCATGGAGATCGTCGAAGTCTCGCCGCCCTACGACCACGCCGACATCACCGCGCTCCTCGGAGCTCACAGCATCATGGAGGTCCTCGGTAGCATGGTCGTCAACGGCAAACTCGGCCGCCGCCCGGAAACGCCGGAAAAGCCGTACTGAGGGATGAGGGATTAGCGAGTTTGTAGTTCGTAGGTTGTAGTTGTAGGAGATCCGTCGTTGGTTCCTACTCCTCTCTCATCGCGCAGCGTGGCGGAGCCGAACGGGGGCCGGGGAGGGAAGTGACCGGCGAAGACAACGAACGGCTCCAACCTTCCGGCCGTCAGGACGCCTGGGCGAAGCGGTTGCAGGGTTGTCGTTTGTAGGAATTCCGAACTGTAGATTTCCTCCCCTCTCCCCGCGTAGCGTAGCGGAGCAGTGGGAGAGGGGCCGGGAGTGAGGGAAATGACCGACGAAAACAGGAAACTTCAACGCTCCGATTTCCAGGGCACCTGGGCGATGGAGTCACAGGAAGCGCTCGAGGGCACGACCGGCGACGAGCGGGATGAAGCCCGGCGGCTCTACGGTCTGGAACCGGCCGAGAGTATCCGCGACCGGAAGATGTCGCTCTTCGCGCGCGGCTGGTGGGGAACCGGCGGCCAGACATTTGGCGGCGCGAAGTACCTCGAAGATGCTCGCGAGCTCGGCGGACAGGATGTCGTATTCGTCGGCGCGCCGTACGACGGCGGCACCACCTACCGGCCCGGCACGCGATTCGGGCCTGATGCTCTCCGGCGCGTTGGTGGATCGCCGTACAATCCCGGTTTCGGCGTCGATTTCGGCAAGTCGCTGACGATGGCCGACCTGGGGAATATCCAGGTCATCCCCTCGAACCTTGAAAAGTCCTTCGATCAGATCGCGAAGGCGATGGCGTTCGTTGCCGAGCGGGAGGTCTTTCCGGTCGTTCTCGGCGGCGATCACGCGATCGGCTACCCGGATGTACGGGTATCTCGCCATACATCGACGGCAATATCGGGATCATTCATTTCGACCGGCATGCCGATCTCTCGGAGGAGTCGCTGGACGAGCGGATGCACGGCTCGCCCTTCTTCCACGCGACCAACATCCCGAACGCGCCGCCAACGAATCTCGTCCAGATCGGTGTCGGCGGCTGGTCGAGCGTGCCGGACTGGTTCAAGACGGCCCGCGACCGTAACGCTTCGATGATCACGGTTGACGATATCGACAAGTACGGCATCGAGCGGGTGCTGGAGTACGCGCTGGAGATCGCCTGGAAGAACGCCGACGCCGTCTGGCTCTCGTTCGATATCGACTCGGTCGATCCGGCCTTCGCCCCGGGAACGGGCACGCCGGTATCGGGCGGCCTGACGCCGCGTGAGGTGCTCTACATGTTGCGGGGCATCGCCCGGGAAGGACTGGTCGGCATGGAGATCGTGGAAGTCTCGCCGCCCTACGATGTCTCGGACATCACGGCGATTCTCGGCGCGACGGTCATCCGCGAGGTCCTCGGCTCGCTCGTCGTCGGCGGCAAGCTCGGCCGGATGCCAGCCGACATGCCCGACGCCCCGTATCAGATCCCCGATTTACGGCAGCGCAAGTAGCGCCTCGAGAAAACTGACAACGTGGGAAGAGCCGGCGACAAACGTCGCCGGCTCTCTCTGTATCGCAGTTGACAGCCTTCGTGCCAAACAGGAATCAATCCTCCGTTCATGCCAGCCATATGCTGGATCCAGAGGTATGAATGCAGCGCGGAGGGACTTTGACGATGTTTCGACTGAGTTTTGGATGGACGAAGATCTGGACGCTTGCGCCGCTTGCGGCAGTGCTATTTGTCGTCGCAGCTTGCGGCTCTTCAGATGAACAGGCAAGCCCGACTCCGGCAACCGATTCGAATGCGATCCAGACAGAAGTTGCGATGGCTCTGGCGACGCAAGTGGATGTCCAGAAGCAGATTGACCAAAGCGTTGAAGCGACGATGGCCGCACAGTCTCCAACGGCAATTCCCGATCTCGCGGGCGGAAAATTGGCGGAGGTGGAGCCATCCCCGACCGCTACAGATCCTGTAGAAGCCACCGACGAACCGTCTCCGACCGCGACGCAGCAACCGGCTCCGACCGCGACTCCAGTACCCCCTGCTCCGACCGCGACGCCGGAACCGCCCCAGCCGACTCCGTCGCCGACCGAGGTCCCGCCAACCCCGACACCGGAGCCGCCGTCGGCACTCAGCTTCGAGCGCCCGGACAGCGGGCAGGGCTCCAAGTCGGGCGAATATCTCAGTTTTGCGCAGGCTTCAGCGTCTTTCGATGTCGCGCAATATCCCGCTCGTTCGTTCATTCGCAGCGGCGTTTACTTCGGTCTTGCCGAAGACGTCACATCAACTGGCGCGGTCGAGAACAGCTTCGTTCCGGAGGAAACAGGCAAGATTCGCATCGTCGCTGATGCCGGATGGAATGGCGTTCTGACGACCAAAGGTTGGGGGAGTATGGCTTCCAGCTTTGAGATACGGCTCGCCATTCTCGGCCCCGACGGGCAGACGATCAAAGCACCGGTGGTCGGCGGGAAGTCTTCGATTGATTCCAGCGTCGCCAGCATGCCGGTGAGCGGCAACCAATCCCTGGAGATCGAAGCGCTCGTCGAGGGCGGCCAGGAATACACCATCCAGCTCCTGGCGGTCTGCCGGTCCTCCGGTTCGTCAAACATCTGGGCATCGGACACCGAGTGCGCGTTCGATAACGCGTCCGGCGGCTACATCGAATGGCGCTCTCTGACGGTCGAATATCTGCCGTAGCCAGATCCTTCGAAACGACCTGGACGTTACAGCCGCCCGTGCATCGCCGGGCGGCTATCGCCGTCGTTGGAAGTCAAGAGATCTCCTCATCGGCGTGGCAGAGGAGATCCGAGTACGGCGCTGAATCCGCGTTCTTGTAGTCCCGGATGAACGAGGCGATGCGCGGATCGGTCGGCGAGTCGGGGTAGAGTTGGAAGCCCCAGGCACTGATGACGACCGGATGCGGGAGATCCGGGTACGGCGTCATCAGGACGTCTTCGTTGCCCTCGCCGAACACTTTGAGATCCTCAAGCTGGGACTCGCTCAATGCATCGGGATCATACGCGACCCAGATGGCGCCGGTCGCAAGCGATGCGACCGCCTTCTCGTTCTCGACCGGATGGAAGTAGAGACCACATTCGAGCGGCATCGCCGCGTGCTGGCCGCCAGCCGGAGGATCCATACTGTAGTCAACCGGCCCGTCAACGATCTCGCTCGGGATGTCGCCGTAGGCGATTAATCCCTCGATCTCATCCGGGATCGATGGCCGGCTCAATGAGTAGAGCGCGCTGGCCGTGGCCAGGACGACGACAGCCAGGGCCACGATCGGAACCCAGATTCGGCTGGCTTTCCGTGCTTCGGCGCTGCCGTGTCCTGTTCTACGATTCGGTTGCAGTGTTGTGCTGTTCTGAGTTTCCACCCGGCGTACCTTGCTGGTGAACGGGCGACGGACGAATTCAGTCAATCCTATATCAGCTTGTGAAAAGCGTCACGAATCGAGAGCGCGATGTCAGGCATACGAAGGATCATCACCACGGTCGACGCGCATGCGGCCGGAGAACCGTTGCGGCTTATCACCAGCGGCGTGCCCCGGCTGCATGGCGCGACGATCCTCGAACGGCGGGCCGAGATGCTGGCCGAGCATGATGATCTGCGACGCGTCCTGATGTGGGAGCCCCGCGGCCATGCCGACATGTACGGCGCGATTCTGACGCCGCCTGTCACCGACGAAGCCGATTACGGCGTCCTCTTCATGCACAACGAGGGCTACTCGACCATGTGCGGCCACGGGATCATCGCCGTCACGACGATTCTCCTTGAAACCGGGATGCACCCGGCCGGCGGCGGCAGTGCCGCGATCGCATATGACAGCCCTGCCGGACTGATCCAGGCCCGGGCAACGCTGGAGGGCGGAAGGGTTACGGACGTGGCATTCACGAATGTCCCGTCATTCGTCTTCAGCGACGGCGTCCAGGTCCAGACCAGCTATGGAGATCTCACCGTCCAGGTGGTCTATGGCGGCGCGTTCTACGCGCTGGCTGAAGCAGCTCTGGCGGGACTGAACGTCGAGCCGGGCCGGATCGATGACCTGATCGAATTCGGGATGCAAGTCAAACACGCGGTCGAGGCGCAGCTTGACGTCCGCCATCCGCTCGAACCGGATCTCAGGGGAATCTACGGGACGATCATCACCGGAACCCCACAGAGCCCCGAGGCGGATGGCCGCAACGTGACGATCTTCGCTGACGGTGAGGTGGACCGCTCACCCTGCGGGACCGGCACGGCCGCTCGGCTTGCCTGGCTTCATGCCAGCGAAGAGGTCGGTGTCGACCGTCCCTGGGTCCACGAGAGCATTACCGGGACGGCGTTTACCGGCCGGGTGATCGAGACAGCCGATATCGGAGAGCTTCCGGCGATCGTTCCCGAGATCGCGGGCCGGGCGTACATCACCGGACTGCACAGCTTCATCGTCGAGCCGGATGATCCTCTCGCCGGTGGTTTCCTGGTTCGTTAGGGCTACGATAGAGAGGATTCGAATAGCGTTCGAGAGAAGGAGCAGGCATCTTGGCTACGCGAGAAGAGATTGTCGGGGCGATCAATCAGGGTATCGAGTCGGTCAACCAGACATTCGGCGGGCTAACCGACGAGCAGCTGGCGACCGAGGTCTACGAGAACGGTTGGACCGCGAAAGAGATCCTCGCCCACCTGGCAGGCCGGCAGAGCACCTATGACATGGTCCTTCACATGGCGCGGGGCGGCGAGATGCCGCAATCCGCCGACGGCGACTTCGACGTCGATTCCTGGAACCAGCAGGTCGTCGATGAATACTCCGGCAAGTCGCGGGACGAGCTGCTCTCCCAGTTCCGAACCGTCCACGAGTCGCTGGCCGAGCAGGTCAAGGACCTGGACGACGACACCCTGGCGGCAACGGTCGTCACCCCTCGCGGCGAGATGCCGGCGAGCGACATCCTGGTCGGCAGCGGCGGCATGCACTCGACCGCTCACAGCAACGACGTCGCCGAGGCGCTTGGGCTGAACTCTTAGGCAGGTCGTACGAGATCGCAGGATGAGTGTGTACTGACGACAGGCCCGGTCCGCTTGTTTCGCCGAGTACTGGGTGTGGTCTGATCTGACGCGGAATTTCGGGGCATTCCCGCGGTCTGGAATCCGAAATATCACTACTACGTCATCCTGACGGAGCGACGGCGGATTGGGTACTAAGGATCTACTTGCCCAGTAAATCTCCAGAATGGCAACGAGATCCTTCGACTTCGCAAAGCCTCCGCTCAGGATGACGTAATACGAAATCGGGATGAATGCTTTTCGTGCCCTGTACCGGCAATGCGATGCATTGCCGTGCTACTTGCGCGTTAGGTTGGACAGGAGATTCAGGAAGTCTCCGACATGATTTCGTTTTACCAGGAATCAGTTGCAGCAAGTGCCTCTGGGCCCACGTCCCTACCATTGAGAGTTCGAGCGTAGCCGGCAGGGGCTAGTCCTCGACCGCTCCGGTGAGCATGGCGTCGGGGGCCAGGCGACTTGCGCCTTCGAACTCGCCGATGGCGCGGGCATAGTTGATGATCGAGTTGATGATCCCCAGGTGACTGAAAGCCTGGGGGAAATTCCCAGCATGCTCGCCGGTCTGCGGGTGGATCTGCTCGGCGTAGAGCCCGAGGTCGTTAGCCCGGGCGAGGAGCAGTTCCAGACGCTGCTTCGCGCAGTCCAGCTCGCCGCGCGCGATCATGCAGTCGATCAGCCAGCATGACGTCAGCACGAAGTGGCCTTCGTCGCCCGCCAGGCCGTCGAGGTTCGAGCCGTTGTCCGAGACCTTATAGCGGGCCACCAGCCCGGAATCGGTGAGCTCGCGGGATATCGCGTCGATGGTTCGTGACATAACCGGGTGATTTGCGTCGATGAAGTGGCGGAGCGGGAAAGACAGCGTCGACGCATCCAGCTCGCTGGAGCCGAACGCCTGGGTGAAGATCCCGGTTTCCTGATCGACGCCCAGGCTCATGACCTCGGCGTAGATCTCGTCGCGCGTCTTCTCCCAGAGGTCGTATGGAGCGGCGCGGCGGTCGACCTGGCCGAGCCTGATGGCCCGGTCGAGGGCGACCCAGCTCATGACGTTCGAATAGGTCATCCGTTGCGGCTCGCTGCGGACTTCCCAGATGCCGGAATCGGGTTCGCGCCAGTGGAAGAGCACCTGGTTGACGACCGATGCCAGATAGTTCCAGAGCGTTTCCGAGATTGTCCCGCCGAAGCGGCGGTAGGTGTGTGCCGCGTCGATGAGCTCCGCCCAGACGTCGAGCTGCTTCTGGTTGTACGCGCCATTGCCGATCCGGACCGGGCTGGAACCCCGGTAGCCTTCGAGATGGGGCAGCTCGTGCTCGGTCAGGTCCGTCTCTCCGCCGACGCTGTACATGATCTGAAGCTGCGAGGCCTGGAGATTCGTGGCATCGACGATCCACTGGAAGAACGACTCCGCTTCCTCGCGATAGCCAATAGACATAAAGGAATAGATCGCGTAGGTTGTGTCTCTCACCCACGAATAGCGATAGTCCCAGTTCCTGACGCCGCCGAGGTCTTCCGGGAGCGAGGTCGTCGCGGCGGCCGCCATCGCGCCGGTCGGCATGTAGTCGAGCAGTTTCAGGGTCAGCGCGCTGCGCCGGACGTGCTCGCTGTACGGTCCCTCGTACTCGCAGCGGCTGATCCAGGTTCGCCAGCCGAGCAGCTCGTAGCCGAAGAGCCGGTCCGACGTCCCCGGGGCCATGCCGACCCAGAGCGCTGCCGGCGATCCGTGATAGCTGGCGATGAAGTGGAGTTCCTCATCTTCTCGGGTGACGATTTCGGACGTCAGCGCCTGCTCGCCGATCTCCAGCGGGCAGGGACTGCTGATTGACAGGTACTCCTTGCGCCCCTTGACGAGCGCGCCGCGTCCCGGCACCAGCTCGAACACCGGGCGGTCCCGGCCGTAGTCGAAGCTCGGGGCGATCTCCTGGCGCAGCCGGACGCTGCCCTCGACGCCCCGGACGATCCGGATCACCATGCCGGAGAAGAGCCGGTCAACGATTCCGAGGTTCGCTCCGAACCCGATCGACGGCATGAAATCGACGATCTCGGCGATGCCGGAATCCGTTTCGAATCGGGTGACCAGGACGTTGGTGTCTTCGATGTAGTGACGGCGGACGTTCCAGTCCCCGACCGGGCAGATCTGCCAGTGGCCGCCTTTCTGGCTATCGAGAATGCGGCCGAAGACGCTCGAACCGTCGATGCGGGGGAAGCAGAGCCAGTCGATCGACGCGTCGCTACCGATCAGGGCGACGGTGCGGCCATTTCCGACCGCGCCGTAGGCTTCGATTGGGAGGTAACCTGCTGTGTCACGCCTGTAGCGGAGTGTTGAACCTGACAATGCCCGACCGACCCGTTGATGAAGAATCGAGGGGGCGAATCGGCCCGCCCCCTCTTGTTTCCGTACTGTACGTACATCTCGATTATGCCGTCAAAGTGGCTTGCTGTCGAATCGTAACGCCTAGAGACCTTCCAGGATAAAGAAACAGGTCCCATATCCTGCGTCCGGCACGTAGGTCTGCGGGCCGGCCAGCATCGATGTCTGGCTGCCGTTCCAGCTGATCTGGACCCGGTAATTCCCCGGCGGCAGGAACTCGTCGTGCCAGGGGATCTCGTCGATGCAGGACGATGGCGGCGCGGTGATCGGGTACACCTGACAGCTGTCGCAGGGCGGTATCGTGACCGTCCGCGAGACCGGTCCGTCCAGCTGAACGGTCATCTGGTACGGCGCCTGATTGCCGAACGAGACCATCGCCTGGCCGTCGTAGTCAACCGGCCATGTCGGAAGGAAGTTCGGCCCGAGCTGCTCGTGGTCTCCACTGGTGACGGCCGGGGGTTCGGTCGGGATGTCGGTCAGGTAGCGCCAGCGGTAGTAGTGCTGGCCGACGTTGCCGGCCTCGACCTGCCATTCGGCGGGATTGGCCGGGGTGTAGGTCAGGACCCTTCGCTCGAAGACCTGGATCAGCACGAGCTGCTGGACGCCGCCGACTTTGACGTCGGCCCAGTACGCCTCGCTGATCGGCAGGCCGGTCGCGAAGAACGGGTTCTGGAACATCTGACCGTCGACGTACTGGCCGTTCTCGTAGACCGTCCCGGTCGAGTTCATGAAGCTCCAGAACGGGCCGGCGACGGTGTGATTCGTTTCGGGGACGAAGTGCGTGGCGGCGACATTCTGATCGAAGAGGCTCGGATCGTTGGTCGCCGAGCCGTCGCGGTGGATGCGCTGGGTGATGATCGTCCCCTCCTGGAGCGGATCATCGCCGAGGATGTCGACGAAGGACGAGTACATCGGCCCGTTCTGGTCGTCCGCGTCACCGGCGACGTTGACGTCGGCTGGTTCGAGCGAGAGGAAATCGTTGTCGCCCATCTGGAGCTCGCCGGTCACGAGCTCCCTGGCCAGCAGGCCGTTCGTGACATACCAGATCGAGCTGGGGTCGGCGGTGGGATCGGTCGAGATCTCCATCCGGGTCTTGTCGAAATACTGGACGACCCGGGCGTTGCCGACGCCTTCCTCATACCACTCTTCCATTGCCGAGGTGAAGGCTGCCGGTCCCCACATCCAGGTGCGGGTGGCCTCGCTGTTCGCGACCGGCAGGTCGGTGCGGCTCCAGGTATTGGCGAAGTAGTCATCGCCGATCTCGACCGCCGCGGCGGGAACCAGCGTCAGCGCCGACCCTCCGGCGACGATCAGCGCTACCCAGAGTAGACGGAGCAATCGCATCGGCAGCCCTTTCATTGCGGTCGCGTTCTATACGGCCCGGAAGCCGGGCAGATCTGATTGATGCGACCTTACCTTACGGAAGCCGCTCGCGCATCGAACATAGCCCAATTGTCTGAACTGGCTTGTGCGGCTCCCCGGCTCACATGAGGCGCACCGATAGAGCCGGTCCGCGTTGTGCAACGTTTACTGATCAGCAGAGAATCGTCGCTCTCTTCACATCCCGCGGAGCATCCTCTATGTCGCGCATCCTCGTTTTGATATTGGTCGCATCTGCCTTGTTGTCTGGCTGTCTGTCCGGCGGGGATCCCGATCCCACTCAGAGGTCGGACGACACTGCGATCCCGCCGGTCGCTCAAAGCCCCACCTCAACAGCGTCGCCGACTGCATCTGCCGTCGATGCGTCTCCGCTGGAAGGCACATCCTGGCGGCTCATCGAGCTCGCCGGCGAGCCAGTCGATCCGTCGTTCGGTGTCACACTCGAGTTCGGAGACAATCGCCTTTCCGGCTATAGCGGCTGCAATGAATTCGGCGCCCCGTTCAGCGCGTTCGATTCCGGAGACTTCGCGATCGGTGACTTCTTCACGACTGACGCCCTGTGCCGCGAGCCACCGCACTTGATGAATTTCCAGGAGCGTCTCTATGACGCGCTCGCCAAGAGCGTTAGGTACTTCCTCAATCCACCGCGGCTTGCGCTGCATGGCGCGAACGACGACACGTTACTCCTATTCGAGCCGCTGGAGGACGACGCTCGCTCGACTCCGACGCCGCCTGCGGTTGCGTTTGACCCAACCCCGACAACGCCGATTGCCGAGTACGGCAACGTCGAGATCTATGTGATGAATGTGGACGGCTCGGACCAGCACCGCCCCGCGCCGAGTCTCGCCGGCGAACACCGGCCGGAGTGGATGCCCGATGGGCGCTTGACCTTTCAGTCCGATCGTTCTGGAGAAGGAAAGCTCTATGCCGTCAAGCCGGACGGGGCCGGCCTTGAAACGTTGCCGATCGACCTGTCGACCATCACCAGTTCGGTTCAATGGTCCGCTAATGACAGCCAGATCTACTACGCCAGCAACATCGATGGTCTCGAGCAACTGTATGTGGCTGACGGCAACGGATCGAATCCGCGTCGCATCACCGAAATCGCCGGGGGTGCATCGTCACCGGACTGGTCGGCTGATGGGTCGAAGGTGGTCTTCACCAACGGTTCTCACGGCCCGGCAGTCATCTATTCCGTCAACACCGATGGGACCAATCTCCAGCTCCTGACGTTCGACCAGGATGAGACCGAGGATGCTCCGGTCTGGTCACCGGACGGGACGCAGATCGCGTTCGGTCACTTCTCGAACGATGGAGAGGGCGGCATCTTCATCATGGATGCCGACGGCAGGAACATCCGGCGCCTCACCGACGGAGGTAGCTGGATTGACAGTCTCCCCTCCTGGTCACCCGACGGAACCCGCATCGCCTTCAACCGAGGGCAAGGCATCTGGGTTATCAACGTGGACGGCACCGGTCTACAGAGATTGACCGACAGCCCGTTCTCTGACGAGGGGCCAGTCTGGTCGCCCGATGGAACGCAGATCGCGTTCGTCAGCAACCGCGATGGCGGTGGGCCGGTTGCATGCAGTTTTTCCGGGGTCTTCGATTACGTCTGGATGGAATCGCTCGATCAACTGGTCTGGATGTCGGACCAGATCGTCGTTGCCGAAGTCGTCGAGCAATTTCCGAGCGCCTTCGGCGCAGTCGAAGACCGCAGCGGAATCGAGCAGATGTATCCGATTTACACCGACTACCTGATCGAGGTCGATACCTGGATTCGAGGCAGGCCCTCACCATCTTTACGACTGCGGAGACCGGGAGGTGTAATCGGGGATTGCGCCCAGAGCTACGACGGAGAACCGCAGTTCGAGATCGGCAACCGCATCCTGCTCTTTCTCATCACCGACGAACTGAATCCGGAACTCCCTCCAGCAAGCATCATGCTCGTTGGCGACCAGTCTTTCTGGCCGGTCGACGAGGATGGCACTGTCGAGAACGAATGGTTCCCTGACTATGACGGCGCTAGCGTTGACAACCTCGCCGAGGCAATTCGCGAAATCCTCCGCCAGCCCGAGCCTGGCTACCCCAACCTCGTCCCGCTCGAGGATTCTCCGATCGTCGAAGAGGGTGGTGAATCCTGAGCTCGCGACGACTGCTCTTCCCGGGAAACTCGTGGGCATGCATCCTGTCAGTTCGACCGCGGAGAGAAATAGCAGTCAGGCGCCAGTATCGTGCTATACCGAGATTTCTCCCGCTGGTCGAACTGACAGTCTTGAGGCATGGTGGTTTCCCGGAAAGGCGGAGGTCGTGCTGCTCAGACGGGCCAACGGCGACGTCTCTACCGGGACCACACTCATGCGTATTACAGGCTACCCATCCACCACAACGAAGAAGCAGGCACCGTATCCGGCGTTGGGCACGATGGTCCAGGGGCCGGTCAGCGGAGGCGCGTCGCTGTCCGGCCGCTCGCTGGTCACGGTGTATGTCCCCGGCGGGATATCGAGCGTGATCGACGGCGCGTTGGACGAACAGCTGCTCGGGGGCTCGCTGGTGCTTTCACAGCCATCGCAAGCCGGGACATCAAAAGTTCGCGACTCCGGTCCCTGGAGCGTCACGATGAGCGGCTGCGGCGCGTAGTTGGCGATCGTCAGCCGGGCCAGTCCGTTGTGGGCGAACATCGACGGTAGCGGAGTCGGGCCGATCGCGCTGCCGCTGACGGTGGCAGCCGGCGGTTCATTCGGCGGCTCGGCTCCATAGCGCCATTCATAATAGTGGCGGCCGACGTTGCCCGCCTCGACCTGCCATTCCGGCTCGTTCTCCGGCGTGTAGGTCAGCACCCTCCGCTCGAAGACCTGGATGAGCACATCCTGCGGCACCCCGTTGACGCTCACCGTCGCCCAGTACGCTTCGGTGATCGGTAGTCCGGTCGCGAAGAAGGGCGTCTCGAACAGCGGCGCGGTCAGGTTTTCGCCGTTCTGATAGACGGGGCCGGACGAGGTCATGAATTCCCAGAAGGGCTGGGCGATCCGGTGATTCGTCTCCGTGGCGTACTCGGTAGCGGCGACGTTTCTGCTCGCCAGGGATTCATCGTTCGTGACATTGCCCTGACGGTCGATGCGGGACGTGATGATCTCGCCCTCGGCGAGCGGCGCGGCGTCCAGCAGCGGCTCGAAGCTGGCGTAGGTCGGGCCATCCGGGTCGTCGCCGTCACCGGCCGCGTTGATCTCGGCCGGCTCGCGCTGATCGAAATCGGTCAGCCCGAGCTGGAGATTGCCGGACACCAGCTCCTGCGCCAGCAGGCCGTTGGTGACGTACCAGACGGCGCTCGGGTCGGCGTCCGGGTTGGTGATCTCCATCCGGCTCTTGTCGAAGTACTGGACGAGCCTGCCATGGCCGGGATTGTCGGTCATCCACTCGATCATCGGGCTGGTGAATGCGGAGGGCCCCCACATCCACGTCCGGCTGATCGTGTTCGAGGCGACGGGCAGGTCGGTCCTGCTCCAGGTCTGCTCGAACGCCGGGTCGCCAGGCTCGACGGCACTGGCTGCCGACGGCAACAGGGCCAGGCTCAGGCTAGCCACGAGCACGCAAAGCAGGAGCGGGAGCGGTCGCCGGAAACGTCCGTTCATGTCGACAATCCTCACTTTATCGAGGTATCTCACGCATACAGTACAATCGGCTTCCCTTTCGTGAGGAATCCACAGAACCGTTGCACGACGTAATGTCTGAAACGTATCTGTTACACTGCGGACTACAGTGTGCGTACTTGTCAAAGTATGACAAAGCAATAGCATCGGGAGGATGCAGGATGGCTCGGCCGTTCGCTTATTTTTCTATGTTCCTGCTCGTTTTTACGGCGGTTGCGACTGCGTGCGGTCCGGTCGGCGGCGACGACGATGATCCGACCCAGACTCCGGTCATTATCACCGCTACGCCATCCGGCGGAGGCGATGGCGAGGCGACGGCTACCGAAGCCTCGTCCGAGCCGACTGCGACTCCTCTGACGGCGGATGCCACGCCGACGCCTTCAGCCGATGTCCCGACGCCTGAACCTTCCCCAACGACGGCTCCGCAACCTATCGGCGCAACTGTTGAAGCCGATGCCCTCTGGGCTGGTTACGATGGGCAGCAGGGGATCGGCGGGACCTCCCATGTTCGCGTGACAGTCGAGAACAACGACGTCGGCGATCTGCGGGTAGGCTTCTTCGAGTCCGAGGTCGGCGGATCCGGCGCCCAGTGGCGCAGCTCCGGCTGGATGGCGGTCATCACCGCGTCGCTCATGCTGGGCATTAATCCCTCCGAATACGAGTTCGCCTTCGACATCGCCGGCCGTGCCGACGGGCCGTCCGCCGGCGCCCTGATGACCGTTGCCGTTCTCGCGGGCCTGCTCGGCGATCAGATCGATCCGACGATGACGATGACCGGGACGATCAACCCGGACGGCACGATCGGGCCCGTCGGCGGCATCCCGCATAAGATCGTTGGCGCGGCGGAGGCTGGGAAGACGACGGTGCTCGTCCCGGCAGGACAGCGCTTTGACGTCGACTACACGCTCCAGCAGCCGGTCGATCTGGTGCAGGTCGGGAATCAGAACGGCGTCGAGGTCGTCCTGGTTCCGGATGTTTACACTGCCTATCGCATGCTGACCGGCGGTTCGGAGATACCGGTCCTTGACAGCGTCGGCACGGCGTCCATGCCGCCGGATGCCTACAACAAGTACCGGGCCGGCGCGACCGACTGGTACGCCCGCTATCAGGAGGAGCGCAATCGCTTCCTCGAACTTCCGGTTGAAGTCCAGGAGTATCGAACGGACATCATTCTCTTCGCCGATGACCTCGCAACCCAGGCCGACGCCCTCCTCATCGAAGGACAGGTCTCGCGAGCCTTCCAGCTCATGTGGGAAGCGGCCGTCTTCGTCAAGGTCGGCACCCAGGCTGCCGAGCTCGACAACCTTTATCTGACCCAGGGTATCGACCCGATGATCAGCCGGGTTGACTCCTCTGCATCGTCGCAGACTCGCCTGAGTGCGCTCGTTCAGAAGCTCGAGGCGCAGACGCCGCGGACAGCAACCGATACGGTCGCCCTGATCGATGCCGCGGCCTATCTCTCCGCCGCGCAGGGAATCATCTTCCAGGCGAACCAGGCGATCGACGACCTCCAGTACACCGAGTACACCGAGGACGACATCCTGACGGCGATCTACTCGTCCGCCTACAGTTTCGCGCTGGCTGACTTCTATATCGAGGTCGCGGATGACATCATGAGCATCGGTGTCGGCTTCGGCACGACGCCGGCACCGGATCTGGACACCCTGACCGCGATGTCCGAAGTCTTCCGGCGCGGCGCGGAATCGAACATCGGCTACTTCGATTCGGTCATCATCGCGCCGTTCGCCGAGCAGAATGGCTATTCACTGGAACTCGGCAAGCTGCTCTTCATCGACGCAGACGACACCTATCTGACGGCGATCGCGGCAGTCAACGGCGCAGACATCCTTATCGGCAGCATGACGAAGCCGGAGGCTCAGGAGATCATGCGCCTCGGCGCGTCGCTACTCGGATTCAACCAGTCGGCGATGCTCATCGCCGAGTACTACTCGCTGGACGCCCGGGTGGATGAGTTCGGCTCCGTGGTCGAGTACGGCCGCCAGACGGCGCTCGCCGAAATGCTCGATCTGGCGGATCAGCGTGCCGAGGTGTGGCTGTCGAGTGTCGCCGATGAAGACCCGGTATCGCCGCTCTACTATTACGACAACGCCCGGCTCGAGCGTCAGGGCGACGCCTTCGAGCAACTCGATTCGCTCGGTGACTTCTGGCACTCGGCCGTGCTTTCCGAGCTTCTCGCCATCTTCCGAATCTCGAGTTCTCCGAGCTAGCGATAGCTCCTCAGCCCCCGCCGGCACATTCCGGCGGGGGCTGGATCCATAGTCCCGCCCGATCATCAGGTGAACATCCCTCTACAACCGGCCCTTAATCTCCGTCTCGTATACTTCTTTATGTACGTTCACCTTATCGATCGCGTTTACTATGGAGGCTATGCATGATCAATCGATTTCCGCGAGTGCTGGTGCCGGCTGGGGCCGCGCTGGTGCTTCTGGTCGCGGCGCTCGCCGTGCCGTTGCTCGGCGTTGGCGCCGAGGAGCCCGCCACTAGCGAATTCAGCCGTACCTGGGAGCGGACCGACAAACCGGTTGCCGATCTGGAGGTCAATCGAACCTGGATCTGGGGCCCGACCGGAATGACCGACGGCATTATGGAGCCCTATGCCGAGGCCGCCGGCGGACAGCGGCTCGTCCAGTACTATCAGAAGGCGCGGATGGAGATCCCGACCGATCCAGCGGTCGGTCAGAACAGTCCCTGGTACGTCACCACCGGATTGCTACCGATCGAGCTCATGACCGGCAATCTCCAGCTCGGCGACACGCTGTTCCAGCAGTATCCGCCGGCTGATATCAATATCGCCGGTGATCCGACCGACGAGAGCGCGCCGTCATACGCCGAGATGGCGGGACTGATGAGCGCCCCGGCCGTTCCCGTCGGCCAGGCGATCGATGCCACGGTCGATCAGGATGGCCAGCCGGGCGTGGACGACCGCTTCGCCGGCTACGGCGTGACCGGCTCCCACTTCGTCGCCGAGACCTCGCACACGATCGCGTCTCCCTTCTGGGATTTCATGAACGCTTCCGGCACGATCTGGACGAATGGCGGACTTTCCCAGGGGCCTCTGTTCCAGGATCCCTTCTTCGGGTTTGGCTATCCGGTCACTGAAGCGTACTGGTCGACGATCGAACTCAACGGCCAGCCGACCGACATTCTGATCCAGGTCTTCGAGCGCCGCGTCGCTACCTATACACCGGACAACCCGGACGGCTGGAAGGTCGAGACCGGCAACGTCGGCCAGCACTACTACGAGTGGCGCTACGAGATCATCAATGCCGACGAAGCCGGCCCGCTGCCGACTTCGACGCCGACCGCGGAGGCGACCGAGCCTCCGTCCGCGTCAGCAACCGAGACGCCTGCCGGGTCGCCGACGGCGACGACGCCGGCAAACTGCCTGTCTTGTCGGCTGGATGTCGGGCGGGGTGAGATCGGTGAAGCCGGGCCCGAGCCGTTAGGTCAAGAGGCGTTCAGCTCGCTGTCGCTGCCGTACCTGGAAGTCCCCGGAGCGCCGAATGACACGATCGACAAGGTCGTCGTCGGGACGAACGGCGTCGCCCAGCTCTACTTCCCCGACACGATGTCGGTCGTGAGCGACTGGTCGCCGTCGGACACCGTTTATTACGTCGCCGATTTCAACGACGGCTCGGTCTATGTGAGCGGCGTGATGCCCGCCCATATCGGGCTGAACATCACCCACGTCTATAACGGGCGGGGAGAGTTCCACGTCAAGGTCTGGGCGGTCGATCCGGAAAGTAACGTTCGGACGCCGGTCGCCGAAGCGCTGACGGTCGTTGAATAGCGAGCGATAGCCGCTCTGCGACCCTGCTGATCCGTAACTGCCACGATGCCGGTGCGATGACGAGCTGAACGCTCATCGCACCGGCAATCATTAGACCTCCATACAGCTTCGGGTAGGCGAGCAAGGCCCGGAAACCCGGGCTCAGGCTGGGACTCGTCTGGTGCAGCGGCATGGCGATGAGCAGCGTCCCGAGTGCGCCCAGCGCGAGAATCAGCTCCCTCCGCAATCCGGACGGCTCGGCCAGTCCAACCAGCAGCACCGAAAAGATCGCCGGTAGCACGAGCACGTAGTGGTACTCCTCGCCCAGCGGCTGCAGCGGGATCATCAGCGCCGACAGCAGGCCGAATCGGGCGACGCGCAACCGCTCATCCTCCATCCGGCGTTGCAGCACCCAGCCGGCAACGGCGGCGGCGCTGAACAGGATGAGGTTCAATGTCGTCGTCAGTGGGACGACGACCGATGGCAGATCGACGATCGGGTCGGCGTTCGAACGGGGATCGGCGTGGAGGTTATGGTGTATGAAGCTGGTCGTCGTCTGATAGGCGGTGACGCCGCTCCAGGGCTGGTTGAACAGTTCGGGCAAGCGCTGGACATACTCCCACCACATCCCGAGCCCGAGCACCGGGGTCGTGAGCAGGACTGCTGCCAGGATCGTCCCGGCTCCCCAGGCGAGGCTCCGGAATCGCCGTCCGAGCAGGAGGAGTCCCCAGAGCACGGCTCCGGCCGACTTCGTCGCGAACATCACCCCCAGCCAGAATCCGAGGCGGCGGCGCTGGTCGAGGACATAGGCGCGCATCACCAGGCTCAGCAGGAGCAGCAAAAACACGTAGACCTGCCCGAAGCGGATGTTCTCCCAGAGCGGATGGTAGACGCAGAGCAGCGCGATCAAGGCCCAGAACAGCGTCCCCCGGGGGGAGACCGCCATTCCCGCTTTCCCGAGCGTGTCGAGGGTGATGGCGATGGCCAGCCCGAGCATGACGACGTTCAGCAATGTCCAGACGACATCGGCGCGAGTCGGACTCATGCCGCTCAGCGGGTAGAGCAGCAGCGCGGTCGGCGGTGGATTGACGTGGAAGATGTCCGAGGTCTCTCCGAAGCCGGCTTCTATCGTCTGTTCCCGAAACCATTCCCGGTCATAGAACCTGTCCGTCCCGACGCCGTCGTGGACGAGTCGCGCCGCCGTGTAATAGGTCGCGTAGCCGTAGCTGAGCTCGCCCGCAGCCGGCCGGACCGACCAGACCGCGAACAGCACGATCCCGACGGCCGCCAGCGCCATCGACGTATGCCGCAACCGGTTGCTACTCGTCTCGCTCATGCAAGCGATTCTAGCGCCTGTCGTGCCGCCATTTCCGTGAGAAGTCGCCGGCGTATCCCGGCTTGGCGCACGGTTTGCCGGAGGCTCACCGAATCAGGCTACGATGCAAGGTAGACGCGACGGTTCGATACGAGTGGGGTGCGATGAGAATCTATCTGGTTCGTCACGGTGATGCGATTGCCCGGGAGACGCCCGGTGTTGACTCTGACGCGGAACGCTGGCTGACGGATCTCGGCCGGGAAGAAGCCGGCTGGACAGCGAACATCCTGAAGCAGCTCGGGGTGAAGCCCGATCTCATCCTTTCCAGCCCCTACGTCCGTGCCTACCAGACGGAGAGATCATCGGTGGGGTCATCGGGCCGTCGGCGACGCCGGAAACGAGCGACAACCTGATCTACGGAGGGTCGTTCACCGGTATCCTCGACGACATTCGATCGCGCGGCAACCCGGGGCAGGTCGTCCTGACTGGCCACATGCCGAGCATCGGCGAGCTTGTCGGCTGGCTCTGCTGGAACGACCGGCGTTGTGGCGTCAAGATGCGGACGGCCGGGCTTGCAAGGGTCGATCTGCCGGACGACCGCATCGCGCCGGGCTGGGGCGACTTTCGATGGCTGCTGCCGCCGAAGGCGTCCCGCCGGCTGCTGAAGGAATAGCGAGTGCCGGACGATTCAGGCTCGGCTGGACCGGGCCGCACGTTCTGGCTCCTGGTCGCCGCGATCTTCACCGTCGCCGTCAACTCGCAGGTAATGAATCCCGTGCTGCCGGCCGTCGCCGAAGATTTCGACGCCTCGGTCGGCCGTGCTGGCCTCGCCGTCACCGCCTATCTCCTGCCGTACGGCTTCTTCCAGCTGCTCTACGGCCCACTCGCGGATCGTGTCGGCCGGGTTCAGGTCATCACCGTCGCGCTGGGGGCGGCCGCGATCGGCACGGCGCTCTGCGCGCTGGCGCCGAGCCTCAATGTGCTGATTATCTTCCGCTTTCTGAGCGGGGCGACGGCTGCCGCGATCATCCCGCTGACATTCACGTACATCGGGGACACCGTCGAATACAGCCGCCGGCAGGCGGCCATCGGCTACACCGCGATGTCGCTGTCGCTGGGAAATGTGCTGGCCGGCGCGATCGGCGGCTTTCTGGCGGCGGTTGTCTCCTGGCGGGCGATCTTCGTCATCATCTCGGTCATTTCCGCGACCGTCATGCTGCTGATCCTGCGCGAGCCCAACGCCAGGGTTCGCCCGCCGGCGACGAACCGGTCGTGGCTGGCGCCGTTCAAGGTTGCCCTGGAAGACCGCCGCCATCTTGGTTACTACCTGCTCATAGTCGTTGAGGGCACGATCGTCCTCGGGTCATTCTCCTATTTCGGCTTGATCCTCCGCGAGCGCGATGAGTTCTCCTATACGGCGATCGGCTTCATCATCTCGCTCTACGGCCTGTCATCGATTCTGGCCGGGCGCTTGCTTGGCTCGATGGCTGCAAGACTGGGCGAGCAGCGCATGATCCTCGCCGGCGGGGCGCTGATCACGGCGGCGATCGTCGCGATGACTCTTCCGCCGATTCCCTTCTTTCTCGTCGCCATGATTCTCGGCGGCTTTGGATTCATCACGATGCACACGACCTTCCAGACTCGGGCGACCGAGCTAGCGCCCTCGGCCCGGGCGACAGGTGTGGCGATCTTCGCGTTCTCGCTATTTCTCGGTGGAAGCCTCGGGTCGTTCTTCGTTGCCCAGTCGTTCGAGCTCTTCGGGTTCAACCCGACGCTCTACGGCTTGATCGGCGTCGCCGGTTCGTTCGTGATCGTCTCGGCGGCGTCGATTCTGGCGTTGACCCAACCGCATCAGGCGGAGAGGGAAGAGGTGGCCCCGGACAGTCGAGCGGGGGGAGACTCTGCCGGGGCCCTTCCCGAGTGAGGAGGAAGAAGGAGTGTCCGAGCTTTCTCGGATCCTTGAGCGTAAGCGTAGTCAGGGTGGATTAGCGTTCGATTAGCTTCCGGTTCGGTTCTGGTTAGGATCTTGAACCGGTTTCACGTCCACCGGATTCATAGAAAATCGTGTTGGATGTCTTCTGTCTGAATCGCCTCCACTCGTGTCATACGACATCATGTCGGAGACTTCCGGAATTTCCTGTCCAACATGGCGCATACGTAACATGGCAATGCATCGCATTGCAGGTACAAGGGACGGGAAGCATTCATCCCGAATTCGTATCATTCGTCCGTCGCTTCGAATGCCTTGAGAAAAACCTCGCGCCGGTCTTCGTTGGTCACGACGATCCGGACACGCTCGAGCGCGTCGGGGCGCGCCGCGACAAACCCTCGATAGGCCGCGGCCATCGCCCGGGCTGCCGCTTCGATATCCAACCCGCCGACGCCCGTTCCGAGGGCGGGTATCGCGACGCTGCCGAGGTCGTGCTCGGCGCACAGTTCGAGCGCCCGGGCCGTCGCGGACTGGACCGTCTCCTCCGACGCATAGATCTGGGTGCGGTCGGTGAAGCCCATCGCCGCGGCGTGGATCAACGCCTTTGCTGGCGGGGACATCTCTCCGGCACTGGTGATCACGGCCTGGCCGACCTCGATCGGCCCCAGGCCGACCGCTTCGGCTTCGACCTCGTCTCCGGCGGCCCGCTTCAGCGCCCCGGCGACCCCGGCGCCCATCCAGAGCTCGTTGTTCGCTGCTACGACGTACGCCTCGGTCTGATGCTGGTCCGTGTCCGCGATATCAGCGACGACGACTTCGATGCGTGTCATATCTTCTCCTGCGATCTAGCCCCGAATCCCTCTTCCCTCTGCTAGTATCTCGCATCATGCATATCGAAAGGGAAGGGCGATGTCGAACATGGTGACTGCTCCGGAGTCGGCTACGGCCAGTATTTACGATCGTATCGGTGTCCGCACGATCATCAACGCAGCGGGCGCGACGACCGCCGTCGGCGGCACGTTGATGCCGCAAGAGGTGATCGATGCGATGATCTCGGCGTCGAAGTCCTTCGTCGTCCTGGACGAGCTCAACCGCGCAGTCGGCAAGAAGATCGCCGAGGTGACTGGCGCCGAAGACGGGTTCGTCACGGCTGGTTCCGCTGCATCGATGCTGGTGTCGGTCGCCGGGTGTATCGCCGGGACCGATCCGGTCAAGATTCGGAAGCTGCCGAACAGCGAGGGTATGGCGAACGAAGTCATCATCCATCGCATGCATCGGATCGGCTACGATCAGATGTTCCGCGCCGCCGGCGGCAAATTCGTCGAGATCGGGATGCCCCGGCGTACCGAAGCCTGGGAACTCGAGGACGCGATCAATGAGAAGACCGCTTGCGTCATCTGGATCGATTCGCCGGCCACCGGGCCCGGGCCGCTTAATTTCGAGCAGGTCGTCGAGATCGCTCACCGCCACAACATCCCGGTGATCGTCGACGCCGCATCGACGCTTCCACCGAAGCATCACATCACTCGCTGGATTGCCCGGGGCGCAGACCTCGCGATCTACAGTGGCGGAAAAGGCATTCGCGGGCCGCAGGACAGCGGCGTTCTGGCGGGCCGGGCCGATCTCATTGCTGCTGCCCGCGCGAATGGCGCGCCGAACACCGGCGTTGGCCGTGCGGCCAAGGTCAGCAAGGAAGCGATGGCGGGGCTCTACGTCGCGCTGGACCGATTCGCTTCCTACGATCACGACGCCGAGCATGCCGAGCGGTCGGAGATGGCGCACATGATCGCGAATGCGCTCGATGGGCTCGACAACGCCGAGGTCATCCCGGTGACGGATTTCGAGGCCTACCCGATGCCGGTCGTCAAGCTCTATCCCGCTAACGGCGCAACCTGGACCCCGACCGAGCTCGGCTCGCAGCTGGCAGCCGGAGAACCTTCGATCCACGGCAAGATGGAGTGGATCACTACGGCATCCATACTCACAACCTCCAGGACGGCGAACCCGAGCAAATCATCGAGGCCGTCCGGGCCGTGATGGGACGGCTGTGACGGGCGAGTTTGTCGTTCGTAGTGAGTAGTTTGTAGGAATCCCGGGGATGCCCAGGGCCCGATTGCTATTCCCTGTTCCCTAATCTGAAGGAGTGATTGTGACCAGACCGACCAATTATCTGACTGAGGAAGAGATCCACGCCCTGAAGACGGTCAGCGCGGCGTCGTTGACGACCGCCCTGTTCAATCGGGGAATCCGGACCGCCCATCTCCGGGGCGTCCGTCCGGTGCGGCCCGATCTCCGGCTCGTCGGCTATGCCTACACCCTGCGCTATATCCCGATGCGGGAGGACCTCGGCGGCGACACGACCTTTGACAACACGACCAACCCGCAGCGGGTAACCGTCGAAGACGTTGGACCGGGCGATGTGCTGGTGATCGACGCTCGCGGCGAGGTCGGGGCCGGCGTGCTCGGCGATATCCTGATCACCAGGATGCAACAACGCGGTGCGGCCGGGATCGTCACCGACGGAGCCTTTCGCGACACTCCGGCGATCAGAGAGATCGACCTGCCGACCTACAGCCGCTCATCGGCTCCCTATATGAGCTCGATCATTCACCATCCGGTCGAGACGAACACGCCGATCGGTTGTGGCGGCGCCGCAATCATTCCCGGCGACGTTATCGTCGGAGATGGTGAAGGTGTCGTCGTCCTGCCGCGAGCGATGGTCGGCGAGATCGCCCGCGAGGCGTATGAAAAGGAACAGTACGAGGACTGGGCGCTCAAGCGTATCCAGTCAGGCTCGTCGATCCTCGACATCTACCCGCCCAGTGACGAAACATACGCTGAATATCAGCGCGAGAAGTCAGGTTAGCCACTGCCCGACAACGCAGAGCGAATAGATTAGAGAAACTGCACTCGCGGATGATGCCGCTGTCACCATGCTGCCCGGCGCAGCGAATCCAGTGATGAAGAACGGTGGATCGGTCAAGGCGTGATGCTGTCCCCGTGACACCTAACCCGACCACCACGTCATCCTGATCGGAGCGACAGCTGGAGTTTCCGGGGAGGAACGGCAGAGCGGGCACGACAATCCTCCCGCGTGCTCATGACAACTGCTAAGTCACCAGGTAATCGACCCCTTTCAGATCGCTCTGGGCGTCAATCGGATTTACATTTCCGCCGCTCATTGATCCGGCCCTTCCCGTGAGGTACGTCGAGTGAAAATCGAGGGTAGGAAAGAACCCCGGCGAGCCGGGATAGGAGCGACGTCCCCATCCGGTACAAATGGGGTAACAGATCGCGTGTTGGAGCTTCTCAGCGGTAGCGGCCGCGTTCGATTTCGACCACAGTTAGGGTGAGGAAATCGGACAGATCCGAGCGAGAGGAGAGGCGACATGCCATACAACAAGCTCAGCGAACTTCCTGACAGCGTCCGAGACAACTTGCCCCATCATGCCCAGGAGATCTACCAGGCAGCCTACAACAGCGCATGGGATCAGTACGATCACGATGAGCCGCGCGCACATCGCGTCGCCTGGGGCGCTGTTGAGAACGAGTACGAGAAGGATGATGATAGCGGCGAGTGGAAGAAGAAGGACGATTAACGACTAGCTTCCACGTTCGCGCCACGCTGCTTTCGGAGCCGTAACCCGAGAGACAGCGCAAATCAACAACCGCGGTCCGCGTCTCAGCGGGCCGTGGTTATCTTTCTGCTTGACGTTTTCGATTCCGGGTGTTCGCCAAGCGTTCGGGCGAGCTTGGATTCGGAGGTTGGCCGGAGCGAGGGGATTGCCTGGCGGAGGCTGGTGGCGGCGCTCACCAGCGTCTCGTCGGTGCCGTCGATCAGCTCCAGTTCGACTTCGATGATGTGCGTTCTGCGGTTCGTGCGGAGATCGAGCGCCTGCACGTTGTCGAGCGACAATTCGACCGATTCGCTCTCGCTACGTGCGTAGTTGAGCATGCGCCGGTGGGTGACGATCCGCGCGATCGGGTCCAGCTGTCCGGTCGACTCGAGCATCTCCTGGGCGCGGCTGACCGGTTCGAGGTCCGTTCGGTCCAGGAAGCTCTTCTCATCGGCAGGGGGCGGGACGACAGATACCTCGATTTCAAGGCGCTTGACCAGGTGGGATGCGTCTTCCGCATTGTCCACCGACTGGCGAGGGCCCTTGAACGTCGCCTTCACCTCGTCGCCGATGCTGCGCTTGCGCAGGCTGCACGACTGGCTCCGGAGGTCGAGCGACGCGGTATCGAAGTAGGTGTCGGTCTGGGTTCGCTCGTCGCGTTGGACGAGCCGGAATTCGCCGATCCGGGTGAGCGCCAGAAGTTGATTGAGATCTTCCTCCCGGCAGGCGAATTTCCCTTCGAGCTCCTGCGATTCAGGCATAGGTTGCGGTCACCAGATCACGTATGCGGCGTTTCTGTCCGGGCATGTCGGACAGGACGATATGCAGAATCGTCTCAGCCAAATCATACCCAACCCGGTGGATTGTCCCTTGCCAGCCGGTGCCGCTCGACCAGTTGAACTCGCCCCAGACAGCGCGGCGGTCGCCGTCTTGCGGCAGCCCGCAGGATGCGATGTCAAAGAGTTGCAGGCCATTGACTTTGCGCTCGTAGGCGATGTGAAGGTGGCCGAATGCGAGCACGTTTGCCGGGCTATCCTCGGCGATCGCCAGGACTTCCTCGTCGCTCCAATCCGGCATGATGTGCGTGGTCAGATCGTGTGGGTTGGCGTGGACGACCTGGAGCGTCGATCCGTCCGGAGCCGTCACCGAGGCCTCGAACTCCAGCGTTCCGAGGTAGTTGACCCGCTCCGGGCCCATCCGTTCCTGCGACCATTCGATCGCCTCGAGCTTGCGCTTGCTCGGGTCTTCGAGACTCTCGCCGCTATCGTAAATGTCGCGGTCCGTATTGCCGATCAGCATCCGGGTCGCGCGTTCCCGGACGATTTCGAGCGCGGTGACCGGTTCCGGGCCTTTGAGGCAGTAGTCTCCGGCTGCGATGACCTCGTCGAATGGTCCCAACCTGTCAATTTCTTTGAGGACGGCTCGCAGCGCCTGGACGTTGCCGTGTACATCGGAAAAGACTGCGACCCGTATGTCACTCACTCGGCTGGCTCCGCACTGCTGGTCATCGATTCTTCGGGCGGGATGTGTTCCTCAGCCAGGATCTCGTCTTCATCTTCCCCCGACACATCCTCCGGCGGATCGAGCGGAGGATCGACGCCGACGAAGCGTCTCAACCTGCCATAGAAGTCGGTGTCGTGCATCTTGCGCCAGGCAACGAGGAATTTCTCATAGGATTCGTTGCTGATGTCGGCTTTGTGGGCGACGAGCGTGTAGTAGGCGATGTCGTCGCGCTGGACTGTCGGCCGAGAGCGCCTCGCCGATGCGCTGCTTGCGCTGGGCGATGGTGCCGCGGTCGGCCGACATCGCGATGTCCCGTAGCCGCTCCGAACGTGCCCGGGTGCGTTCCGCGAGGATGTCCAGCACCGTCTCGACCATGATGTCGGCATCGCGCATGTCGCCGATCGTCGACTGGACCTTCTTGACCTCGGAGATCAGGTCCTTGATCTCGGATGGAAAGGCGAACTCGAACATCTCGAGGGTATAGCGCAGCCGTTTGGCGGCGATCCGGAGATTGTGGATCTCGTTGATGTTCCGGGGATCCTCGACATACGGGGCGAACTGGTACATATCGTCCAGCCGGACCGAGATGATCTCGGCGGCATTCTCGACGACCGGCGCCTTCTTGCCGAGGCCCTTGACCTTCGTGGCTTTAGCCATAGGTGTGCTCCGCAATGAAGCCGCGGAACCGCACGTCGAAGCGCTCCCGTTCAAGCTGGGTGAAGAAGTCGATCAGGCTCGCTCGCCCCACCTCACGGCGGCTGCGCAGGTCCTTGATCATCTCGTTGACCGCCGGCCGTTCATCGGAGGGGCGGCCGTCCCGGTAGTCCGAGAGCTCTTCGATCATGACGTCGAAGTCGCGCACGTCTCCCAGGACGTCGGTCAGCTGCTTGACTCGTCTATGGAAGAACTTGTACCGACGCGGAAAGCAGCTCGTTGAGACGTCCATCGCCGCTCTGAGCCTTCGGGACCAGACTCGCATCTGATGAAGGTCTTCCGGATCGGAGCCGTCGATTGTCCCATCGCGATACGACATCATCATGTCGAATCGCTCCTCGATGAGCCTGCCCATTGCATGAATGTAATCCAGCTCGGCATGAGGCGGCTCGATCGTGATCAGGCTCTGTTCCACCCAGACCCCCTGTCGTGAATTTCCCCGTGTCATAGCGTACCAGACGTGTTCGTTCGGTGACTCTTTGTCATGTCGCGAATGTGCTATTGCGGCGAATGTTCCGGATCGTTAGCATGGAGGCGTTAGCACCGACTCGAAACGTGCACGCTTGCGACAACGAAATGAGGAAGTGTGGCTGAGGCGCCTGAAGATGACGCACGAGCGACAACCATCGATGCGGATGAAGCCCTGCCCGATTCCGAGCCGCCGGAGCCCGAGCCCATTGACCTCGATGACCCGGCGCTGTACTCGAACCGGGAGCTGAGTCTGCTCGAGTTCCAGCGGCGCGTGCTCGACCTCGGGTTGCGGCCCGACTTTCCCCTGCTGGAGCGGGTCAAGTTCCTGGCGATCGTCTCGTCAAACCTCGATGAATTCTTCATGGTTCGTGTTGCCGGGCTGATCGAGCAGCGGCTGACCGGGACGAGCGTCCCCGGGGCCGACGGGCTGTCTCTGACCAGGGTGCTCGCCGACATCCGCACGACCGTCTCCGAGCTGACGGCCAAGCAACGCGAGGCCTGGCATCAGGACATCCGCCCGAAGCTCGCCGAAGCCGGTATCGACTTCGTTCCCTACGCGGAACTCGATGAGAACGAGCGAACGTCCCTGCGCGCCTACTACGAACGCGAGATCTATCCCGTCCTCACTCCCCAGGGCGTCGACGAGGCGCGGCCCTTCCCGCACATCTCCAGCCTGAGCCTGAACATGCTGATCGTTGTCCAGGATGAGCTTGGCGAGCACGTCGCCCGGTTGAAGATCCCTCCGATCATCGAGCGTTTCGTCGAGGTGCCGCAAGTCGATGATTCGGTGCCGAACGGTGTCGAGCGATTCCGCTTCGTGCTCCTCGAGGAAGTCATCGAGGCGAATCTCGACTCGCTCTTCCCCGGTAAAGAGATCAAGAACGTCTACATGTTCCGTCTCACCCGCGATGCCGACTACGAGCTGCGCGACAGCACCGCCGAGACGATCATGCAGGCCGTCGAAGCCGAGCTGGAGCAGCGGCTCTTCGGTTTCGTCGTCCGCCTGACGGTCGAGCCGGCCATGCCGATGGAGTGGCGGGACTGGCTGGCCGACCAGCTCGACACGCCCGTCTCGGACACATTCGTTATGGACCGTCCGCTCGGCCTGTCGGATCTCATGGAGCTGACCAGCATCGACCGTCCGGATCTCAAGTTCCCGAGCTTTACCCCGCGCATGCCCCAGTGGTATCAGGAGACCGGCTCGATCTTCGATGTGCTCCAGCGTCGCGACATCATGCTTCACCATCCCTATGATTCGTTCACGCCGGTCATCGACCTCGTCCGGCAGGCGTCGAGCGACCCGGACGTCGTCGCGATCAAGCAGACCCTCTACCGGATCGGCAATGCCTCGCCGATCGTCGAGGCGTTGCTCGAAGCTCGTGACGATGAGAAGCAGGTCGCCGTTCTCGTCGAGCTGAAAGCCAGGTTCGACGAGGAGAGCAACATCCGTTGGGCGAGGGCGCTGGAGAGCGCCGGCGTCCACGTCGCTTACGGCGTGTCGTTCGGGATGAAGACTCATTGCAAAATCACGCTCGTCGTTCGCCGGGAAGGCGGGCGGTTGCGGCGATACGTCCATCTCGGGACCGGCAACTACAATCCGGTCACGGCGAGGATGTATACCGATCTCAGCTTCATGACCTGCGACGAGGATATCGCGGCCGACGTGTCGGACGTCTTCAACTTCCTCACCGGCTATTCCGAGCAGCAGCGGTATCGAAAACTGCTGGTTGCCCCGGTTACGCTACGGGACCGGATGACCGAGCTGATTCGCAATGAGGCCAGACACGGCTCCAACGGCCACATCATGATGAAAATGAATCAACTGATCGACGTCCCGATGATCCAGGAGCTCTACCGGGCATCCCAGGCAGGCGTAAAGATCGATCTGCTCGTGCGGGGGTTCTGCTCGCTACGGCCGGGCATTCCTGGAGTCAGCGAGAATATCCGGGTCGTCAGCATCCTCGGCCGCTTCCTCGAGCATGTTCGTGCCTACTATTTCCGTCACGGCGGCGAGGATGGAGGCGAATATATCATCGCCGGCAGCGCCGACATCATGCCGCGAAATCTCAACTACCGGGTCGAGGTCATGTTCCCGATCGAGGATCCGGCGCTCATGGCCTACATCCGCGATGATCTACTGGTCTACCAGCTGCGCTCGAACATCAACGCCTACGAGCTTCAATCCGATGGCGCCTACAGCCTGATCCAGCCGGTGCCCGGCGAGATTGCCTATCACGCGCAGGAGCTGCCCGGGCCGGCGATTCCCGAAGCGATGCGACGGGCGGTGCCGGCTTTACCGAGAGGCTCGGCCGCATGAGCGTGAAGGAAGAGAGCGACAGCGTTCGCTGGCAGATCGTGCTGCGCACGACGCTCCTCTTTGGCGAGGAACGCGCGATCGCCAACCGGGAGGAGATCGACGCGGCAGCCGAGGCGATTGACCGTCTCAAGCGGCTGCGGCCACGGGACTTCGCTTCACTCGACGGGGAGGTCAGGACCTGATGGACCGGGTTGCCTCGACCGTTTCCGACATCCTGGACGGCATTCGGGAGACCGATGGCGATGTCCAGGCCTGGGTACGGATCGATGAGGATGCGGTGCAGCAGCAGGCGCAGCTTATCGACGGCCGCCTGGCTTCCGGCGAAGATCTGCCGCTCGCCGGGTTGACCGTCGGCATCAAGGACATTATCGATGTAGGCGGGCTGCCGACCGCCGCCGGATTCGCGCCGTTCGAGGATTGCGCCGCTGAACGGGACGCCCCGGTCGTTGCGCGGCTCCGTCGTGCCGGGGCGCTCATCGTCGGGAAGACGGTCACAACCCAGTTCGCGTCTTCTGATCCATCCAAAACGAAGAACCCGTGGAATCTGGAGCGCACGCCCGGCGGTTCCAGCGCCGGGTCCGCGGCCGCCGTCTCGGCTCACCATGTCGATCTGGCGCTCGGGACGCAGACCGGGGGATCGGTCTTGCGGCCGTCCGCCTACTGCGGGATCATCGGATTCAAGCCGGGCTTCGGCTGGACCTCGACGGAGGGCGTCGTTCCGTTCGCCGCGAGCCTGGACACGATCGGGATTCACTCCCGAACGGTTGTCAACGCCGCCAGGGCCTATGACGTCATGGCACGTCCGGGCCTGCCCCGCGCCGGGACTGTTGAGCCGATCGGCCCGCCCCGGCTGGCGATCTGGGCGGATGCGCTGGCGAACGCCGGCGAGCGGATGCGGGACGGCGTCATTGACGGCCTGGAAGCCCTGGCGAACGACGGTGCCGTCATTCAGCACACCGTCGCCCCGATTTCGTTCAATAACTTCATCGCGATTCACACGATCGTGTCCCGCTCCGAAGCGGCAGCGGCTCACGCGGAGCTGATCTTCAAGCATCCGGACGAGTACCAGCCGAAGGTGCGTTCGATGGTTGAGACCGGCCTCGCCCTCCCGGCGGACGTCTATGTCCGGGCGCAACGAATGCGCGAGCAGCTTCGTCAGGAAACGGTCGATCTCTGGTCGCCGTTCGATGCCATCGCGATCCCAACCAGCCAGTCCGTTGCTCCGGATCTGAGCACGACCGGGAATCACAGCCTTCAGGCGGTGGCGACGCTGTTGGGCCTGCCGTCGATCACCCTCCCGATCGGATTCAACCCCGACTATCTGCCGATTGGCGTCCAGCTTATCGGGACGCATCCGGAAGCCGATGTCAAATTGCTGCGCGTTGCTCGCTGGGTGGAGCAGCACATGCCCCGGCTCCCGCGTCCGCCCCACGGTGTCCAACAGCAGAAGAAGCAGTAGCGTCAGCTAGCCTTCGATCCGCCGTCTGGCGCCCCGAATCGCTCGATCATGGTTTGTGCGCGGGCCAGTGCGTCGTGCATAACGCCCGGCGGGTCGACGTTGCGAATCTCGGTGCCGTAGCGGAGGACGAAACCGCAAGCTTCATCCCCGACGCCGAAATCGATCCGGACCGGTGTCCAGCCATCCGCACCCGGCTCGCCGATCTCTTCCACCCGCGCGAACCCGAGTCCGAACCGGACACGATTGAGCAGCGACTCCGCGACGTCCATCTGGACCTCGAAGCTGGGTAGCGCCGTCTGGAACTCGCTGGTCGACTGTTCCCAGTAGTCTCGCAGGTCGAAATCCGGGGGCCGGTCGGCGGGGGCGTCGTCGATTTCGACGTCGATCATTCGCGAGATGCGGTAGGTCCGGAAATCGTCGTTCGTCGCCGCAACGAGATACCAGACCTGGCCTTTGGCCACGAGCCCGAGCGGGCTGACGGCTCGCTCGACGACAGTGCCATCGGCTCTCCGATAGGTGATCCGGATGCGCTGGTTGGACCAGACCGCCGCCTGGATCGTCGACAGCAGCCCCGGCGTGTCCCGGGTCTGTCCTCGCCAACCGGTCGGGTCGATGTAGAGCCGCTGGCGGGTATGTTCGACTGTGTTCCTGGCGTCCTGGGTCAACGCTGCCAGAAGCTTCAGCCGGGCCGACCGCGCGGCCTGATCCAGCCCCAGATCCGAGAGCGGATGCGGCAGAGCGTCCAGAAACATCGTCTGGCTTTCCCGGCGGGTCAGTCCGGTGAGATCTGTCCTGTATGGTTCCAGCAGTTCCCATCCACCTCCCCGTCCGGGGAATCCAACGACGGGTACTCCAGCGCCACTCAACGCATCCATATCCCGGTGGATCGTGCGGCTGGATACTTCCAGCCGGCCGGCGAGTTCCTCCGTCGTCATGCGCCGGTTCGTCTGGAGCATCAGCAGGATCGAAAGCAACCGGTCGGCACGCACACTCGCCCCTTGCACTCAGAGGTATCCGTTGCATTGGGATTATGCAACCTATTGGTGACAGCTGCTGTCATCAATAGGCTACGGGTTCAAACAAAGCGGTTCAGGACTGGTCGAGATCGAGCAGTTCCGCCAGCCGGTCCAGCGGCAATGCATGAACCGTGTTGCCGTCGCGTCCAACTGTGGTCGTTGCCATGCAGAGGCTGTTGACGATCGCTTCCTCGGACGCATCGACCGTCGCTTCGAACAGCTCATCGGTCGCGAAATTGTTCAGCAGATCGACGCGGTACTTCGGCATCTCATCGAGGGTGTAGGCCGTCGAGAATGCCAGCGCCAGTTCGCCGGATCCGTTGCCTCCCGCCGAACCGACGCGCACCAGCCCGAACGCGGCGCGTTTGGCAAGCCTCGCCAGTTGATGGCTGGTCAATGGCGCGTCCGTTGCCGCGACAACGATCGCCGAGCCTTCGCCATGCCGTCCCTCCGGCGGCGGGGCCGGGCCGATCTCCGGCGTGAGCTCGGTGAGTTCCGGTCCCAGGTGGCGGCCCGCGATAGTTAGTCGCCGCCGTCTGCCGTAGTTGGTCATGACCAGGACCCCGACGGTGTAGGCGTCGTTACCGATCTCGACGACACGCGACGATGTGCCGATACCGCCCTTGAATCCCATGCAGATCATCCCGGTGCCGGAGCCCACGGCGCCTTCATCGACAGGGCCGCCCGTCGCCGAGTCCAGCGCGTCGAAGACGTGCTGCTGCTGGACGTGCATCCCGCGCGAGTCGTTCAGGAACGAGTCGTCGCACTCTCCGACGACCGGCATCGTGACATGGGTCGTCCTCCGATCTCCGGGTTCCGGGCCATCAGGTAGCGTGCCGTCGCGTCGTAGACGCTTCCGATCTGCATCGAATTGGTCAGGAGGATCGGCGATGCGAGCATGCCCAGTTCGTCGATCTCGGTCATGCAGATGATCTCGCCGGTGCCTGCCAGGACGTGGGTGCCGGCCGGGACCGGCCGTTCGAAGATGTCGCGATGTCCGGGCCAGATAGCGGTGACGCCGGTTCGGGCCGGCCCTTCTCCCGGCGAACCCGGTGGATCGCCATGGGAAACGGTGACCTGTCCGACCTCGACGCCGGTAACGTCGGTAATCGCGTTCAGTGGTCCGGTCGGCAGGGATCCAATGCCCCGTCCGGTCAGATCTCGAAATCGCATCCGCTCATCGGCCATTGTCGTCTCGCTTTCCTCGGGGTGGTCCTACCAGACCATCATTGTCGCCGATTGGCTCATGCGATGGAGGCTACCGGGATCCGGCACGCCGCAGGGTTGACTTGCTACGGGCAGTCCCCGGTAACCGCGACGTTTCCGAATCCGTTTTCCGGGAACCGCTTCATACTGTTTTCGGCGAGTAACGGTCTAAATCATGCCTCTACACGTGTCCTGCATGCTGCGAGGGGCGGCGATGTGCGTCGCAGAATCGACTCGTAGGACCCGGCCAGCCGCATGCTATCGACGAGTTGCCCGCGCCTTCGTCAACCTGAAATGGAATCAGCGCGTGATACGGAATCGCCGCAGGTTCAGGGATGTCATTTCACGATCCAGTCGAGATGACCAATCCGGCAGGCAATTCGCGACATGCCTTGGCGGAATGATCAGGATTATCGTGCGAGGTTGCAGTTTCGTGAAGCACAAGCGAGCGTTATTCGCTATCATTTGAAGATGTGCTGAAGCCTGCCCCTAACCACCGGCGTCCGCAAAGATCGGGCAGTTAGAGGCAGGCCTCAGCAGCAGCCGAATTCAAGCATGGCGCTAGCCGGATGCCGGTCGAAAATCGGTTAACCTCAACTGAAGGCTAACCCGACCGTTCCACGTATTGCGTCGTAAATCGGCTGCTGCATCGATCATACCGCAAGCCATGAGTTCCCCGCAGCGTTCTCCAGCACTGAAAAACGTCGCTTGATGCTGTTTCCCGTAGCGGTCCGTCACGTTGAACAACAAGTGCTTCCCGTCCCGGCTCGTCCTGATCCGGTCCGGCCGGAGGCCCCGGACGAGGAACAGCGGCCTGTCGTTGCCATGCCCGCAAGGCTCCAGAACGTCCAGCTTTTCGACCGTCGCCAGGCTCAGATCTTCGTGCGGCACCTCCGCATCAAGGTGAAGCTCGCGCACCGGAAGCTCTCCATCAAGCTGGTCGAGGACGGCGTTACTCAATGCCTGTCTGAAACGGTCGATCTTCGCCGTCTCGATCGTCAGGCCTGCCGCTGCGGTATGGCCGCCGAACCGCTCCAGCAGATCCCGGCAGGCGCGGATCGCTTCGACGATATCGACTTCTCCGGCAGTCCGGGCCGAGCCGGTGCTGAACTGCGGACCGCGTGAGATGACGATTGCCGGCCGGTTGAAGCGTTCGGCGAGACGCCCGGCGACGATTCCGATCACGCCCGGGCTCCAGTCCCTGCCGTCGACGACCAGCGCCGGTTGACCGCCTCCGTCGTCATGCATCCGAATCTGGAGTTCCGCCTCCTGGGTTACCCGTTTCGTATCTGCCTGGCGCTCCCGATTGAGCCGGTCGAGTTGCTGGGAATAGGGCGTTGACGATTCAACATCGTCGGCGAGGAACCACTCGAGCGCGAGATCGGGCGAATCCATCCGGCCGGCCGCGTTGATCCGCGGGCCGATAACGAAGCCGATGTCGAACGCGTCGATCTCGCGCCGGTCGATCCCGGCGATCTTGCAGAGAGTCTTGTATCCCGGCAGACTCCAGCGTTGCAGGAGCCCGAGGCCACGGGCAACGATCGTTCTGTTCTCTCCACGCAATGGCACGACATCGGCGACGGTCGCCAGTGCGGCGTAGGGGAGGTACATCTCGGCCTCATCATCTCCAAGCAGCGCCCGGACGAGCATGTAGGCGACGCCAGCGGTCGCCAGCTCCGCTTCGGGATAGGCGTTGACGTCTCGCTTGGGCGAGATGAACGCGATCTCGCGCGGAAGCTCGTGATGGACGCGGTGATGGTCGACGACGATGACCTTCATCCCGAGCGACAGTGCCAGATCAATCTCGGCGACGTTGCTCGAGCCGCAATCAACGGTAATCAGCAGTCGGCAGCCGTCACTGGCGAACGCCCGGACCGCTTTGCTGTTCAACCCGTAGCCATCATTGACCCGATGTGGAATGCGCGGGACGACACTGCCTCCCATGCGGCGTAACGCCCTCGTCAGCATTGCCGTCGAGCTGATGCCGTCGACGTCGTAGTCGCCGAAGACCCCGATCGTTTCACCGGATTCGAGGGCGTCGCGGATCATCGACACTGCCTGGTGCATATCCGGCAGCAGCATCGGGTCGCCGAACGGAAGCTCGCCGGGATAGAGGAATCGCTTGACGTCAGCCGGCGTTCGGATGCCGCGCCGGTGGAGGATCGCGCTCAGGAGCGGCCAGTCGGTGATTGCCAGATCATCTGGCGATAGTGTTGGTGGTTCGTGCCAGATCGCGGTTGTCGAAGGAACGGCCAGCGCCACAACACCCCGTCTCGATAGATCGTCCTCGTGTGGATTTGGATTGTACGTACAAATCGGTAAGGCCGGCAACTAGCGGCCGTCGGTCGGGCTCGCAAGCTCGATGTAGACGTCGGAGGCGAGATCGAGCCCGATCACATGCTCTTCGTCCTCGACCTGAATCCGGAGCGGGCCGTTGAACGGCATCTTCTCGATAACCGTGAGGGTCGAATTCGGATACAGGCCGAGCTGGCCGAGGTAGCGAAGCCGCTCGCTATCGTCGTGGAAGATCCGAACAACCGTCGCCTTCTGGCCGTCTTCCAGATCGCTCAGGCGACGGTGCTTCGATTTCGGCAGGTCTCCGGAGAGGGTCGGGATCGGATCGCCGTGAGGATCGTGCGTCGGAAACCCGAGCGCCTCATCAATGCGAGCCTCGAACTCCTCCGAAATCGTGTGCTCCATCCGATCTGCTTCGTCGTGGACCTCGTCCCATGAGTAGCCGAGGGCATCGGCAAGATAGAGTTCGAGTAGCCGGTGGTGGCGGACGACTTCGAGGGCGACTTTACGCCCTGCCTCGGTGAGCGTGACGCCCCGGTAGGGCGCGTGATCGACGAGGTTCAGATCGTGGAGGCGTTTGATCATCCCGGTCACCGAGGGGGCGGCGACGTTCATCTGTTCGGCGATCGCCTGGGTGGTGATCCGCTCGCCGATCTCCTCAAGACCGAAGATGATCTTGAGGTAGTCCTCCATGGCCGGGGTGATCGTCGTCATCGCGTCAGTCAATCATGTCTTCGTCGGGAATCGAGAGCGCGTCCTTGATCCGGAATGACTCGATCGCGAAGATCACCACGGTGATCGCCGTCGTCGCGACGCACCACTGGCAGATGGCTTCCAGGACAAAGATCTCGACGTAGACGAGGTACGCGTAGTAGAGGATCGCCGAGAGAGTCATGCCCCAGGAGATCATCGTTGCCGTGTCGGCGCTCATGATGCTCCAGTTCAGCATTCGCACGAGCGAGAGTGCGATCAGTGCCAGGAACATCCCCAGCCCGAGCAGCGCGATCGGGATGGGACCGATCGTCGCGTAATCGCTCTGCTGGACGGTGTGGCAGCCGCCGCTGGCGGTGCAGACGAGCACGCTCTCGTCGAAGTGAACGTAGGTCAGGTACCCGGCGATACCGGCGCCGATGATGCTCAGCAGCAGCGTCAAACCGGATAGCGACAACAACGACGCCCCGCGCGGGGCGTCGTTGTCAGCCTGGTAGGTCGTGTCCATAGGGCCGGCGTGTGTCTCTGACATCAGGTGATCTCCTGGTTGGTTGTGTGACGACCCGCTCGAGCTTCCCAGTGCCTGCTGAATCTGCTGGCTGAGTTCTTCGTAGCTCGCGCCGAAGAGCAGCTGTCCGTCGACGAGGAAGGACGGAGTTCCCTGGACGCCGGCCTGTCGGGCGTCTTCGGTATTCTGCTCGACCTCGTCTTGGTACGTATCATCATCCATGCACTGGGACCATGCTTCCATGTCCAGTCCCTCGACCGTTTCAGCGATACGGTCGAGACGCTTCCGGGCGAAGGCACCGTCGTTCTCGCTGACCTGGTTGTAGAAGATCGCGTCATGCATCTCCCAGAACAGTCCCTGGTCTTCGGCACACATCGCCGCTTCGGCGGCTTCGCGCGATTCTTCACCGAGGAACGCGTAATCCCGGTACTCAAAATAGACCTGGCCGGTCGAGACAAAATCTCGAACAAGTTGAGGTTCGACCACACGGGCGAACTGACCGCAGCCTGGTCACTGGAAATCTCCGTACTCGACGACCGTTACCGGCGCGTCGGGATTACCCTTCGTCCGACCCTCGGTCGGCACTTCGATCTGCGGGGCCGGAGCGGAAACGACTGGTTCGTCCGCGGCTGCCGGCTCCGGCTCGCGGCTGAACAGGAAGAGCAAGCCGGCGATGACGACGGCACCGCCGACGATGCCGCCGACGATCATCAGCATGCGCCGGCGTTTTGCCTGTTGCGCTTCGATCACGCGTTGAGCTCGGCGGCTCTGCGCCCGCTCTTCGCGGCCCCTGCGACGTTGATTATCCCTGGACATTATGACCTTTCCCGCACATTCCGAATCGGACGTCCGGCGAGTGTGCCGCATCCTGTGATGCTGATTGAATAGCCTATCATGAGACTTCTCAACATGGCGCCACCGCCATCCCCTCGATCCTAAGAACGCGATCAGAGCCCAGGGGTTACTATTTCCGCTGGGAAAGGGGGCCGCGGCTGAACAAGCGCAAACAATTCGGGCTGCTGATGCTGGCGTTAGCCGGACTGCTCGCTCTCTACATGACCAGGATCGCCACCAGCTGGCTCCGGATCACCCGGCTGCGCATCGGCTTGCCCGGATTGCCGGTCGAGTGGCGCGGAGCACGCATCGCGCTGCTGACGGATTTCCACGCGGGCGGCAAGCGAGTGTCCCTCGAAACGCTCGAACGGGCGAAGCAAAAAGCCATCGCGTTCGATCCAGACGTCATCGTTCTCGGCGGCGACTTCTTCGACGAGGGCGGAAACATGGAGGCGGGGGACCTGTTCAGCAGCTGGCCCGCGTCGATCCCGGTCGTAGCCGTGACCGGCAACCATGACTACCGGGGAGGATCTTGGCACCTCCCGCAGCTGGTAGACGACCTGACTGGCGCCGGCGTGAGCGTTCTACAAAATGATGCGATCTCGATTCCGCTCCGGGGCCGCGAGGCATGGATAGCCGGTGTTGACGATCCGCACACCCGCAGGGACGACATCTCTCGGGCGCTCGAACAGATTCCCGATGGAGAACCGGCGTTGCTCCTGGTAGCCCATTCGCCGACGAGCGCGCTCAGCTTGCCGGTTGGCCGGGCCCGGCTACTGCTCTCCGGCCATACCCACGGCGGGCAGATCCGGCTCTTGCCGTCGGGACGGCTGCCATTCATCCAGCAGATCAGGCGGCTCAAAGGGTTGCGGCCCCAACCTCCGTTGCCCTACGTTCGGGGACAGGCTTGGCATCAGGGGACCGTCGTTGTGATTTCGGACGGGTTGGGCCAATCAACCGTCGGCGTGCGATTCCGGACCAGGCCCGAGCTCGTCTTGATCGAGCTGGATCAGGCGCCGGATGATGGACCGGCGTGCGATGACGTGCGACGCTATGTAACCTATCAGGGTGACGAACCGCGATTGTTGCGCTGGTTAACCTGACAAGGATTGTTCATGACCGAGACGGTGCGCATTCTGGCGGTTGACGTCGGAGGCGGCACGCAGGACATTCTGATCTACGACAGCAGCCGCACGATCGAGAACTGCGTCAAGCTCGTCCTGCCTTCTCAGACGCAGGTCGTCGCGCGGCGAATCGCCCGGGCGACAGCCGAGCGCCGTCCGCTGCACCTCGCCGGCTGTCTCATGGGCGGCGGGGCGTCCAGCAACGCCGTCGAGCTGCATCTTGCCGAGGGTTTGCCGGTGTCCGCACAACCCGAAGCTGCCCGGACTCTCCACAACAACCTCGATCGTGTCAGATCGCTCGGGATCGAGATCGTCGATGATCCACCCGATGGCGCAACAGTGGTCCATTTTTCGGACATCGATCTGGACGGTATCCACCAGACCCTCGATCGGTTCGAGATCGACATCCCCGAAATCTTCTCGATCGCCGTGCAGGACCACGGCTACGTCCCGGGAGAGCGCGGTCGGGCCTACCGATCGAAGTACTTGAGGGGCCTCATCGAAAACGATGGCGACGCGCTGAACATGATTTTCCGGGAGCCGCCCGAACCGATGATCCGGATGCGCACCGTCGCCGAGCAAGTTCCCGGCGCATTTGTCATGGATACCGGCGCCGCCGCGGTGCTCGGAATCCTTGGAGATCCGGTCGTTGCCGAGCACGCGCTGGGGGATGATGGCGCGGTGCTGATCAATGTCGGGAATCTCCACACCTTCGCGATCGCATTTCGCGGCTCGCGGGTGTTCGGGCTATTCGAGCACCACACCGGCGGGGTTACTCCCGAATGGCTTTCCGGACTGGTGCGCCAGCTGCAGGACGGAACACTGACCCATGCGGACGTGATGGAGCAGGGGGGCCATGGCGCGGCGTTCAGCTCCGACTTCCCCGACGCGGGCGGCTTCCAGTTCGTCGCCATCACCGGCCCCAACCGGCATATTGCCGATCCGCTCGGCTACTATCAGGCCGTTCCATATGGCGACATGATGCTCTCCGGTCCGTACGGGTTGGTCAGGGCAACGCTCTCCGCGCTCTCCTCCGAAGGCCGCGACGTCCCGGCGCTGCCCAGGTGACGCCGGTTCAGCCGAACACCACGTTGACCGCCGCTGACGGTGCGCGTCGCCGTGTCCATGACACGAAACGAGACGCATTCCATGGTTAAAGCCCCGGACACCGCCGTGTCGACCACAACGCCGGATGGACCATTCGTCGAATCCGGGCAACCTGCCGTTCCAACCTGGTTGTTGCTTCTGACCGTCGGGCTCGGGACGCTGACCGGTCCCTGGAATTTCACGATGCTGGTCGTCGCGTTGCCGGATATCGCCGACGACTTTTCGATTTCCCTGGCGACGACCTCGTGGGTCATCATCGTCCCGATGATCGCCTCGTCGTCGGTTCAGTCCGTCGGCGGACGGCTCGGCGACATCCTGGGCTACCGGCGGGTCTTCGCCGGGTCGCTGATCGGCTACACGATCATCACGATCGCTGCCGCGTTCGCTCCCTCGCTCTGGGTGCTCGTGGCGCTCCGGGCATTGCAGACGACGTTCGGAAGCGTGACGTTCCCGACCGGCAACGCGCTGATCCGTGTGAACCTGCCGGAGTCGCAACGGGCGTCAGCGTACGGCGTCATCGGCGCGGCGATTTCGTTCGCGATCGCCGGCGGTCCTTTCATTGGCGGGGCGTTGACCGGGATCTTCGGCTGGCAGGCAATCTTCATCGCCAACCTGCCCTTCTCCATCGGCGCCTTGATCCTGCTCCTGCTTTACATCCCGAACGACACGCGTCCGGAAACCAGTGTCCGCTGGCAGAGCCGCTTCGATCCGGTGGGTATCCTCCTGCTGGCAGCATCGGTGATTTCGATCGTTCTGCCGATGGCCTTGCTTCGCGACGGCCTGTTCCCGCCGATCGGCCTGCCGTTCGTCTACGCCGCTGCTATCGCTATCGTCTACATCTTCGTCCGCTGGGAGTGGAGGCAGCCCGATCCGATCGTCCAGGTCCGTCTCTATCTGTCCCGGTCGTTCAGGGCTGCGGCGTTCGGCGACATGTTCATGAACTCGGCAGGCTTTCCGCTCACGGTCGTGGCGTCGATCTATCTCCAGGCTTACCTCGACCAGTCGGCCGTCATCAGTGGCATCGTGATTGCTCTCGGCACGGTTGGCGGTGCGGTTGCATCGCCGGTCGGCGGGCGTCTCGCAGATAGATTCGGCCGGCGATTCCCGATGATCCTCGGCCGGAGCATCATGGTCGTCGGGCTGGTACTGACCCTGGCCATCGTCGGCTTGTCCTCGAATCCCTGGTTGTTCACGCTGGGCATGGGGCTCGTCTTCAGCGGCAACGGCCTCGCCCTGCCTGCCGGTCAGACGGCGGCGATCGAAGCCTCCCCGCGCGACTTCAGCGGCATGGCCGCCGGCGTTGCGGCGACGACGGCGTTTATGGGCGGCATCGTCGGTATCACCTGGACAGCGATCTACCTCGGCGAGGAGCCGGTCCTGGATCAGTTCCAGGTCGTGTTCACCGTCTTCGCGATCGGTGCGCTAATCGCGATCTTCGTCGCCACCCGCGTTGCCCCCTGGCCGGCCAGCGAGCGCGACGATTGAAGTAGCGTCCGAAGATCTTCCCGTCTCTCCTGAAACGCAAATCCTTATGTGCCATCCCGACCGGAGGCTTTGCGGCGTGGAGGAATCCCGATCTCAATCGACGGGGATCTGCATGCGGATTGCTGACCTGGTCGGTACCGGATGATGAGATCACGACACCGCGTTGAGCATTGCGGCGCCACCTTGCTCGTCAGTCCCGGTCCAGGGCCGCTACGCCCGGCGGTCGACCATGGCTTCGGTGAGCTGGAAGAGTTCCGACCGTGCCCCGGGATCGGGAATCGCGGCTTCCAGGTGGGAAACGGCGACGTCGTGCCAGTGCTGAACCTCCTGCTGGACCAGCGGCCGGATCTCGTAGCGCTTCATCAGGTCCAGCACGTGCTGGACCTGGTCCCGGTCGAGTTCGTCCTGAGAATACATCTGCGTGACCAGTTCCCAGTCGCGGTCCGAGAGGCGGTCCCGGAGCAGCAGCACCGGCAGGGATTTCTTGCGGCGCCGGATGTCGTCGGCGGCCGGCTTGCCGGTCTTGTCCGAAGTCTGCCAGACGCCCAGCAGGTCGTCCCGGATCTGGAACGCCATGCCGGTAGCCTGTCCGAAGGCGGCGAGATGTTCGATGGCTTCCGGGTCCGCTTCGGCAACTGTTGCGCCGGCAAAGCAGGAGTAACGCATGATCGCCGCCGATTTGCCACCGATCATCGCCAGATACTCGTCAGGGGCAACGTCCGAGCGGTGCTCGAATCCCAGATCGAGTACCTGCCCCTCGACGATCCGGAGCGTCGTACGGTGCAGCTCACTCGACAGCGCGAGCACGATCGTGGGGGATAACCCTAGGTCGCTGCTTCGCATCAGCATCATATGGGCTGCGGCAAAGAGGGCATCTCCGGCGTTGATCGCCTGAGCCGTGTCCCAGAGCGACCAGACTGTGGGGCGATGGCGCCGCAGGTCGCTGTGGTCCTGAATATCGTCATGGATCAGCGTGAAATTGTGGACCATCTCGATTGCGGCGGCGACGGGCATCGCCTGTTCCGCGTCGCCGCCGGCGGCCTGACAGGCAAGAAGGCAGATCCTTGGCCGGATGCGCTTGCCGGCATCGAAGGTTGCTGGCTGGAATGATTCATCGGCATAGCCCAGGTGATAGCGGAGGATCCCGTAGATCGGGAGATCCTGTCGGGTTCGCGGTAGTGCCTCGTCCTCAAGTTCGGCCAAGAGATCGAGCAGGGTTTTGTCAAGCCGTTCATCGAACGACGCGGGTGAAAGTCTCGTTTCCAGCGGTTCGGGCCTTCCAACGAGCGTACCGGGGCCTGAGCAGCGCAGGGCATTGCCCACTGGGGCATACTATAACAGTAGAGTTGGGATATCACATCAATCTCCCGGGTGCGTTCACGCCGCATTCGGGAACGAAATCCGCTGTTTCAGCGTTATTATTGATGAAGGTAGACGATCGGTCTGCCAGATAGATGCAGCCAGCGAACCAACTCCGCTCGTGACCGGCTGGCAATGAACATGCAAAGACCATAGAAGGGGAACGGACATGTTCTTCGATCCTCTATATCTGATTATGATGGCGCCGACCATCATCCTGATGCTCTGGGCGCAGCGGAAGGTTCAGGGGACCTTCCAGAAATTCTCGGAAGTACCGAACCAGCGCCGGCTGAGCGGCGCCGAAACCGCGCGGTATATTCTCGATTCGCACGGGCTATCCGACGTACCGGTCGAGCCGGTCGCCGGGCAGCTGACCGACCACTACGATCCCCGGTCCCGGACGCTGCGGCTTTCGGATTCGGTCTACCGCTCGCGTTCCGTCGCGGCCCTGGGCATTGCCGCCCACGAGGCGGGGCATGCCCTCCAGCACGCCGAGGGATATGCGCCGCTCCAGGCGCGTAGCGCTCTGGTGCCCGTCGCGAGCATCGGCTCGAATTTCGGTTTCATCGTCGTGATTGCCGGCATCCTGCTTCAGCTGACGACGCTCGCCTGGGTCGGGATTGCGCTTTTCGCGGCCGGCACGCTCTTCGCGCTGATCACGCTGCCAGTCGAGTTCAATGCGTCGTCCCGCGCGATGAGCGAGCTCGAAACGATGGGCTTCGTCGACCGGACAGAGTACGACCAGAACAAGAAGGTCCTTAACGCCGCCGCCTGGACCTACATCGCCGGCTTCGCTGCTGCCGTCATGTCCCTGCTCTACTGGGTCATGGTCGTCATGGGAATGCGGCGAGACTAGCGCATAGCTAGCGGCCGAAGAACCTTCACCCCAGCCTCCACACGCCTCCGCTTCGCTCTGGCGGGGAGAGGGGAGAATTCAGAGAGGCAATCAAACCGAAAGTCAGATCGGCTCCCCCTCTCCCAGTGCTGGGAGAGGGGGCTAGGGGGTGAGGGCTGTCTGTAACCGCCCCGCCGCTTCCTCCGGATCGGACCACTTCACCTCGATCTCATCTGCCCCGTTGAACGCCATGAAATCGCGTAGCGTCTCTGCCAGCGAAGCGTAGAAGCGGTCGTCGTCCCGGCCGATGAAGTGCGGTTCGAGGTGGAGGCTGTTGATCGTCAGGAGCCGCTCCTTGCGGTGGACCTTCGGGTCCAGCTGGCCGACCAGCTCGTCGCGATGGAGGATCGCCAGGTTGAAGTAGCCGTACTGCCGCTTGGCGCGCGGTACGTAAACCTCGAACTTGACCTGGTAATCGAATAGCTCCACCGCCCGGCGGCGATCCCAGATCAGGCTGTCAAATGGTGAAAGCAATGTCGTCCGGCTCGGTCGGATGCGTTTGTCGAGCAGTTCCTTCCAGACGATGACCTCGTCGTCCAACCCTTTCACCCGCGCTGGAACCGCCAGGTCAAGCTCGACCAGTCTGTCGCGCACTTCCGCCGCCTGCCGACGAGGAACGAGTCCCGAAGACGAGTTCGAGCGGAAATAGTCCGGGAGCCATGCCGCAGTCGCAACGCCGAGCGCCTGTAGCGTGCGTGCGGCAATCTGATCAAGCGCTTCCTGCTCCGTCGGCAAATGCTCCTCGTCGATCCATTCGGGGTGGACCCGTTCCGTGAGGTCGTAGAAACGCTGGAAACCCTCGCGCCGGTCGATCATCAGCGTGCCATCGGTCCAGAGGATGTCCAGGGCAAGGTTGGTCGGCTTGTTGCCGTACCAGGCCCAGGCTTCCGCCTTCTTCGCGCCGGGCGGCGGATCAAACGAGCGCGTGCTCACCGCACCGTTTTCCCGGACGAATGCGACGACGCGGTCGAGGACTTCCTGGTTCTCCGCGATCCACTCTTCGGCTCTCTTGCTTCGCAAACGCTCGTGATCGAGCATCCTCCGCCGGAACGGGCCGAATAGCTCGATTGGCGTGTAAGCGCAGGCGTGGGCCCAGTATTCGAAAAGTTCCCGATCCTCGCCGTGCAGCTCGTAGAGCCATTCAGTTGGATGGTTGCCGAGCCGGCTCCAGAGCACCAGGTGATGGCTGCGCTCGACGACGCTGATCGAGTCAATCTGGAGAACGCCGAGTTGCCGGATCGTCTCGAGCATGCGTTTCTTGGTCGGGCGTTTCGGAGGCGGCCCGTCGAGCTGTTGCGCGCCGATCATCAGCCGCCGCGCTTGCTTGATCGAGAGTTCCAGCACTGGTGCGCCCCCTGTTCACCGCGTCGATCTATTGAACGTACAGAGTCTAGCACGGTCTAGAACATTTGTACGCTTTCTCTGGGGCTGGAATGCCATCTCGCCGCCGTAGCTGCTATTGGATTGCCTGGTGGAAATGATCAGCCAAATCCGAACCATTTTGGGCTTCCATTTCGAAGGCGCTATGGTACCTTCGTACTGGTATCTGTGGACTTTTGGCTAGTACTTCCGGGGTATATCCGTCACGATGGCGCTCGTACAGAGTCAGCACGCAGCACGCCTGCGATCAATCGATTGGTTTCGGCCCGCCTCGTCAGCAGTGGCTGAGCGCGGGAAGCGCGCCTACGGCACGCTAACCCTTGTGTTGCTCCTGACCGTGATGATGTGCGTCGAGATGTTCGCTGGCGTGGCGCGACTGCACCTGTTGTTCAATAGTCTGGGCCTGCGTGCCGAGACGTGGTCGTGGACGGAACCATCCAGCTATGGCCGGATGCTGAGCTACACCGTGCTTCATTCCAACGGACAGCACTTCTTCTGGAACGCGCTGCTGATTCTGCTCGTCGGTACGGTTGTCGAGCAACGCGTCGGCTCCCGATGGATCGTAGGGTTGTTCGTAGCCGGTGCGCTGATCGCAGCGGTATCGCAGTTGGTGATCTTCCCCAACGAGACGCGACCGCTCGTCGGCGCCAGCGGGATCGGATCCGCATTGTTCGGCGCAGTCGTCGTTATTGCCGGATCGGACGGTTTCGAAATCCGTCTGTTTCCTTCGTCCCGCTGGTTCGCGCTGACGTTGCGCCGCGTGCTGCTGGCCTGGGTTGTTATCCAGATCGCCGCATTAATGATGTCCTATGCCACTCCCTCTGCTCCTGTGACCGTGGCCTACTGGGCCCACCTGGCCGGCTTTGCGATTGGCCTTCTTGGTGGTTACGCGTTCAGGCACCTGGGCTCCGTGGAGCGTGAGCCCCTTGCCGAGCCTGGCCTCGTTTCTTCGTTCGGCGCCGCTGGAGACTGACCCGACCCGTTATTCCGAGACATATGTTCCTGTCAGCCGCTGGCCCATGCCTCTATAATCCATGGCAGGTGGTGGGTCCAGCAGGGATTAATGCGCAATGGCCAGCGATGTCGAGAAATTGATGCATCATATCTTGAGCCAGTTTCTCGCCCGTCAGGATGAGATCCGGATCGATCTCGAAGCAGATGCGTCCGACCGCGCCGAAGAGCTTGCGGAGGACAAGGAACGGGTCGTCCGGGTCGAAGAGCTCCGGATGGCGCGGATGACCGGGCCATTTCACAACGGACTGCGGCGGGCATACCAGGCGATGCGCGCCGGCGGCGATGCCATTTCCCTCGACGATCGCGATGAGGAGGAGAACCGCCAGGCAGACGCGCTGGTGAATTTTCTGGTTCGCACGAGGTTGGCGTCATCTATGACCCGAGAAACCGATGACAATCACTATATCTACACTATCTCGGTTGATTGGGATGCCCTTGAAGACGTCGCGGCCCAGGCCCGCGTCAACCTCGCCAGTATCCTCGGTGCCGGTGACTGAGCCGGGACAGGATCGCGTTGACGTAGCCGAGCAGAGGCTCGGGGTTGCGTTCCAGGATCCAGCGTTGCTGCAACTGGCGCTGATCCATTCCTCGCTACTCAACGAACCGCTGGATGCGTCCGAGCCGCGGCCGGAAGAGTCGAACGAGCGTCTCGAATTTCTCGGCGACGCCGTTCTTGACCTGATCGTCGCGGAGTATCTCTATCAACGCTATCCGGAGATGCCCGAGGGCAGGCTGACGGTCAGCCGGGCAACGCTGGTTCGGCGGGAGACGCTCGCCCGCTGGGCCGAGCAGCTCGCCCTTGGCGACTTGCTACGGGTTGGCCGTGGCGAGGTCCAGGACGGGATGGTCAGTCAGCGAATACTCGCCGGCGCGTTCGAATCGGTAGTTGGCGCCATCTACCTCGATCAGGGCCTCGATCGAGTACGCAGCTTCATCGACAGGTTTCTCGATCGGGATATCGACAGCCTGCTGTCGACGACTGATCTCACCAATTACAAGGGCGTGCTGCAGGAACGCCTCCAGCAGGAGGACACATTGCTCCCGGAATACGTCGTCATTTCCCAGGAAGGGCCGGATCACGAGCGGACATTCGTGATTGAGGCCCGCCATCGAGGCATCGCCATCGGGGTCGGTGAAGGGCGCTCGAAGCGGGCCGCGGAGCAGGCGGCGGCCAGGGATGCGGTCCGCCGCATGGCGGAATGCGACAGGGATTCCGATATGGATGACCACCGAGACGATATCAACACTCGCGACATCACAACGCACTGAGAGGGGCTGGCACGCGCATGGCCGGACATTACGACCAGATGACGATTCTCGGAGGGAATTCGAACCAGGAACTGGCGCGGGAAATCTGTGCCTACGTCGACATACCTCCCGGCCGCGCCGACGTCTTCAAATTTTCAAATGGCAACATCTTCGTCCGGATCGGCGAGAGCGTTCGGGAGAACGACGTCTTCGTCGTTCAGTCGTTCTCGAATCCCGTCTCGGACTCGATCATGGAGTTGTTGATCATGATCGACACCTTGAAGCGCGCGTCGGCCGGAAGGATCACCGCCGTCATTCCGTACTTCGGCTACGGACGGACGGACAAGAAAGATCAGCCGCGCGTCCCGATCACTGCCCGGCTGCTGGCGGACATGATCGGTGTATCGGGCGCCGACCGAGTGCTCACGATCGATCTCCACGCAGGTCAGATCCAGGGATTCTTCGACATCCCGGTCGATGAGTTGACGGCGATGTACCAGCTGGCGGACTATGTGGCCGAATTGCAGGTGCCGAATCCGGTCGTGGTCTCGCCTGACCTCGGCAACACCAAACGGGCCCGCAACCTCGCTGAGTTGCTCGACGCCCCGCTGGCGATTATCGAGAAGCGGCGCGTCAGCAACCAGGATGAGAGCGAAGTCCTCAACCTGATCGGTAGCGTCAGTGACTGCACTGCCATCCTTTTCGATGACGAGATTGACACGGCCGGTTCGATCTGCCAGGCGGCCGAGGTCTGCGTCGAGCGCGGCGCCAATTCAGTCTATGCGCTGGCGACCCACGGCGTGCTGAGCGGTCCGGCCATCGAGCGGCTTGCGCTCTCGCCCCTGAAGGAAGTCGTCCTGACGAACACGATCGCGATCCCGGCCGAGAAGCGCATTCCCAAGATCACCGTTCTTTCGATCGCCGGCCTGATCGGTGAGACGATCGCCCGTATCCACACTGGCGCCAGCGTTTCCCATCAGTTCCGTCGAGCTGCGCTGTGAGTTTGTAGGTTGTAGTGGGTTGGTCGTAGGAAAACCGGGCGGCGCTTTCTCTGGCCGTCTTTTGCTGTCACCCATTACCTTTTCCCAAGAGTAGGTGAATGATGACCGCGACGAAACCAACGCATGCCGAGCTGCGCCGCTGGGTCCGTGAAGTCTGCGAGCGCTATCCGCCGGAATACTGGCGGAAGAAGGATAGCTCCGGGGAGTACCCGAGCGAATTCGTCGATGAGATGATCTCGCTCGGGTATCTCAGCGCCCTGATCCCCGAGGAATATGGCGGGTTCGGGCTCGGTGTCAGCGAGGCGGCGGTCATCGCCGGCGAGATGAATCACTCGGGCGGCGCGGCGGGACCGTGCCACGGACAGATGTACATGAGCACCCTGCTGCGCCACGCCTCCGAGGAGCAGCGGCAATACTATCTGCCGAAGATCGCAAGCGGAGAGTTCAGGCTTCAGACATTCGGCGTCACAGAACCGAACTCCGGTACGGACACGACGCGCCTGCAAACGACAGCCGTGCGCAACGGCGACTACTACATCGTCAACGGCCAGAAGATCTTCATCTCACGGGCCAACAACTCGGATTTGCTGCTGCTGCTCGCCCGGACGACGCCGCTGGATCAGGTGGAACGGCGCACCCACGGCCTCTCGCTGTTCCTGATCGAGCAGCAGACGCTCGACCCGGAAGCCTTCGAGATCCAGCCGATCGACGTCATGATTAACAATGACACCAACCAGCTTTTTTTCGACAACATGGAAGTACCCGCTTCCTGCCTGATCGGTGAGGAGGGGATGGGCTTTCGCTATCTGCTCGATGGGCTCAACACCGAACGCATCCTGATCGCGGCCGAGTGCGTCGGCGACGGGCGCTGGTTCGTTGAGAAAGCGTCCGAGTACGCCAGGACGCGGGTCGTCTTCCAGCGGCCGATCGGCCAGAACCAGGGTATTCAGTTTCCGCTGGCACGGGCGTACGCGAACGTCGAAGCGGCATCGCTGATGGTCGAGCGCGCCGCAGAGCTGTTCGACGCAGGGGAGCCGTGTGGCCCGGAAGCGAACATGGCCAAATTGCTGGCGGCTGATGCGTCCTGGGAGGCCGCCAACGTCGCGCTTCAGACCTTCGGCGGCTATGGCTTTGCCAGGGAGTACGATGTCGAGCGCAAATTCCGCGAGACCCGTCTCTACCAGGTGGCCCCGATCTCGACCAACCTGATTCTCTCCTACCTCGCCGAACACGTCCTCGGTCTACCGCGTTCGTTCTAGGATGGATAGTCGCTGGGCGCTCGGCGTCTTCATGATCGCTGATCCTTTATGGCAATTGTGCAGCAGTATTCTTCACCGATGATTAGGAACTGAGTCTGTTGCTTCCTGATCCGGATTTCTGCGCTATCCTGACTGGTTCGAAGATCGCGGCGTACACTGCTGCATAGATGGAGACGAGGATCGATCATGGCGACCAAGCAGGGCTGGCAGGGACGCTTCTACGAGGATTTCGAGGTCGGGGATGTCTACGAGCATCCGCTCGGCCGGACAGTGACGACGACGGATAATAGCTGGTTCACGCTCTTGACCCAGAACACGGCGCGCGTCCACTTCGACCACCACTACGCCGCCCAGACGGAGTTCGGCAAACCGCTGGTCAACTCGGCGTTTACCCTGGCGCTCGTTACCGGCCAGAGCGTTACCGACCTGACCCAGAATGTCTTTGCCAACCTCGCATGGGACGAGATCCGGCTGCCCAACCCGGTCTTTGAAGGCGACACCCTCTATTCCCGTTCGGAGATTCTCGACAAGCGCGAGTCGCAATCCCGCCCCCATCTCGGTATCGTGACGGCGCGAACCGAAGGCTACAACCAGAACGGAACGGTCGTGATCACCTTCAACCGTACTTTCATGGCCTACCGCCGCGGTCATGGCCCGGATGATTCACGGCCATCCCCTGATATGACTGCTTGACAATCCAGAGAGCCTGATACCTGGACTGTGACCTTTGTACCCATCCCTTCATAGCCCTTTTGTCCTATTCTTTACAGTACAATCGAGCCTCTCGGGACACATGATCGGTCCCGATGGGGCACGACTATTGACCTATTGTCACATCAGTCTGTATAGTACGTACATGGTGTACGTATTCAACGAGTCGGAATCAGCCGGAATGAAGAAGCTCGGTCACTCTGAGCAATCTCCACGACTCCTGAGATCTCGCGGGAACAGCCGTGTCCTCTCGGCCCCCAGCCGGGCGGTTTTTGCCGCGTTCGGCCTCAACGACTATGCGGACGCCAGCGTTCCCCGGATCTACGATCGTCCCCGGTCCAGCATGGACCCGGCCCCCGAGGCGGACTATCCGGACAACGTCATCCGCTTCACCACCGTGCGAAGCTCGTCGTAAAGCCTGATTCACCTGCTTCTTTCCGGCAGATACCACAACGGTTGATATGATGCCTCTACCCATGAGTTGATCGCGAATTCCCAACCGGGAGGCATCCGTGAGCATCGATCCATTTTCCTCTGCGGCCGGGATGCTCCGGGCATTATCTGAGCGGGAGATCTCGTCGGTCGAGCTCACGAGGTTCCATATCGATCGAATCGAGCGGCTGGACGGTCCGATCAATGCGGTCGTCGTCCGCGACTTCGACCGGGCGCTCGATTCGGCTCGGGAGGCGGATGCCGGGCGAACCGGACACTGTGATCCGCCGCTTCTGGGGCTGCCGATGACTGTCAAGGACGCGTTCTTCGTCGAGGGCTTGCCGGCAACCGGCGGAGGCATACCTGAACGGGCGGGCATCGTCGCCAGTTGGGATGCACCGTTCGTGACCGCCATCAAACGCGGTGGTGGGATCATTGTCGGCAAAACGAACATGCCGCCGTACGCGGCCGATCACCAGTCGGCCAATCCCCTGTACGGGCGGACATCGAACCCCTGGGATCTGAACAGAACTCCCGGCGGGTCCAGCGGCGGAGCGGCCGCGGCGCTTGCGGCTGGCATGACGCCGCTCGAGATTGGCGGCGATCAGGCCGGATCGATCCGGGTTCCGTCTGCATATTGCGGCCTCTTCGGTCACAAGACGAGTGAAACCGCTGGGCCGCGGAGTGGTCACTTCCCGAGCGGTAGATTGCCCAATGCCGCTTTTGCGATGGCGACCCAGGGGCCGCTCGCGCGATCGGCCGCTGACCTCAAGCTTCTATTTGATGCGATGGTCGGGCCGCTGCCGGGAGAAGATGTCGCCTGGAGGCTCGATCTGCCGGCTGCCCGGGCTGGCAATCTCTCGGACTTCCGGATCGCGATCATGCCGCGCTTCGACTGGCTGCCGCTCGATGACGAGATCGCCGCATCATTGGAGGAATGGGCGGACAAACTCGCCCGTGCCGGAGCGGCCGTTCAGGTTGTCGACCCGTTCAACGGAGAATTCCCGGAGTACAGCGAGACATATTTGCGCATACTCTTTTCTCAGGCGAGTGGAGAGGTTCCTCCTGACGTGGCCGCTGGCATCGCGCGTGGGTTGCGATCGACGGGGGACCGGCTCCTGACAGCCGCAGCGGATGGCTGGGTCGCTCGGGTTGGGGACTATCTCTCCTGGTTCGATCGGCGCGAGACATTCCGGGCGGAGTTGCGTGGATTTTTCAACGACTGGGATGTCCTGTTGGCTCCTTGCACCGTGACGAATGCCTTCACACATTCAGAGTGGAACGATGACGACGGGTTCCGCTACCTCGAGATCAATGGAGGGACGGTCAACACGATCAATCTGTTCCCCTATCCAGGGCTTTGCAGTCTATCGGGACATCCCGGGACGGCATTTCCTGCAGGCCAGACCCGCGGGGGGCTTGCCGATCGGATTGCAGGCCATCGGACCCTATCTCGAGGACCGGACGACGTTGCGCTTCACCGAGATTGGTTGAGCGAGGAGTTCGTAAGCCTATCGCCGCCGCCTGAATTCATGGACGAGCGCTGACGCTAAGCATGAAACGATCGCCTCCTGTGTCGGGATTGGGCTCGCAAGGTACTCGTCGAGGATTGCTGGAGGGAGGATCGTGATTCGTGGCGGGATGTCTCTGGTTGCACGTTCGCGACCGCTATCATTGGTCCGGATCATATTGTCGAACGCTATCACAGGTGACGCGCCTTGAATGCCGTCTGCCTTCACCGTTTAGCGCCACATTGGCGTCCATCTGAGTTTGCTTGTTGCCCGTTTGCGCGGACACTCGTTCAGATGACGATCCTGCACATTCGACTGGTTCTCGATGTGGTTGAAAGACAGGGGAATGCCGGGCTGCCGCCAGGAACGCGGCGTTGCTCATAAAGCAAGGACAATCAGCGCTGGATAGTCAGGACCTACTCGAACGATGCCGGGATGGCGATCCGGAGGCGTGTAGAGAGCTAACTGCGTCTGCCGTCGATGCTTCGGGTTGCCTATCTCCTGACCGGGAGCAGCGCCTGGTCAATAGACCTGGTCGAGCGGACGCTGGTCGGCGTCAGCGACGCTCGATAGCGGCAAGCTGGAGAGATTTCGAGCATCTGGCGCTTCGGGAACTGGTCCGGGAGTGGCGCGAGCGAATCTCGGCTTCGTGGGACTCTCCCGAACGCCCGGCGCGAAACACTGATCGAAGCCGGACATCGACCGCAATCTGCCGGGCACAGCTGCGCAGGCGCTTTTGCGTCTCCAGCGATCGCAGCGAGCAGTCGTGGCGGTCGTCTCTTCGGCGGGCTATCAGGTCGACCAGCTTGGCGATGCGCTCGTCTCTCCTCCGAGCTGGTCTCCGCTGATCCGTGCGAAGCGCACAAACTCGCTGATCTCAGCCCGTCGAGAGCTTGGCGGGGCCGGATGATTTACGGCTTTGTAGCAATGTCTGCTCGCGATCGATGCGCCCCAGCTGGCTCAGTCTGGCCGGAGATCCAGCGCGATCACTCCGGCGCCTTTTGCTGACCAGGGCGCGCCGGGAGCGCTGTTTCGGTTGGAGTTATCCAGCGCTGCATCTCATCGATATGTTCTCGCCCTCGGCGTTTTTCACCGCTCGCGGGACGGCACCCGGTGACCGGGTTCCGGTGACTCGATTCGGGCTTTAGCCTGGGTTTCAACTGACACAGGGCGCGGCATTCGGCCTCGCTTGCGGCGACAATCGGCCCAAATGGCTGATCAGCGACAGGTCGTCTATCAGCCCGTGAGTTGATCATCGAACCTGGCTGGTGCGAAGGGAACCGTCTGGACGATATTCCACTGCTGAGGCGGACCTGCCGGAGCCGGGGTCCCTGTCGTTGCTCCGGATGATGGCCGTGGGTCGTTTCTGCTCTGTTTATGCGTTCAGAGAGGTGAACCGCACAGCCCTGGATCACGTCACCGGGGCGTTCGATGGCGGTCTGTCACAGAGGAGATCTGGCTGCCGTCAGGACCGATGACGAGGTTCTCGCTGGGAACTGGATCGATTTCCGGATGAGCGTCGCGGTCGATCTGAGCGTCGTCGGCGTCGCTACGTGGCGCCGTGCGCGATCCTGGTCTGAATCGATGTGGTGCCAGGCCGGGAGGACGGCGCATTGCGAAATAATCGACGAACCTCACTGGCTTTGCCGCCGACATCGGCTCCATGCGCGCCAGCTCCGGAGCAGTCAGTTGTGCGTCCAGCGATGTACCTCCGCCCAAGAGCAGGGCTTACGCAGACCTACTGGTGTTTCCTATCCTATGGCGTCCCCGGGCGGTGAGAAGGTCGGTGAGCGGTCTATTCGACCAGCCTGACAACCAGTTCTTCTATCTGCAGGGAACCAGTTGATTGCCGGAACCGAGACATGGTCGAGCACACCCAGCACTACCATCAGCTCGCGGTCCCATCGTCTTCGATCTCGGGCGGGGCAGCCTCGAACGGCGTGTGATCCGTTCCAGCAGGTCGCCGATCCGCTGCCCAGCTGCCAGCAGGTTGTCTCACCCATTGGCCCGCTGGCTCTTCATCCCCCTCGCCGGCGAGCCTCAGATGGCGGTCTTCAACCTTTCGACAAGGCGCTGGCGGGGATCGATGCCGCTCGATCCCGATGTACGTATCCCGGACGACGAGATCAGAAAATCGAGATTATCGGCGAACCGGCTGAATCTCGGACGGCCGTCGGATCATGCCGAAGGAACGCTCGGAGGCTTCCGGCATCCTGGGTGATCGACGCCTCAAGCTGGACGATCGTCGATCACTGGTTGCCCGAAACCGGACTGCGGGAACTTCCTGCGCAGCGACAGCCGCACGCTCTATCACCCGGAGTCCGCAAGGCAAGCCGGAAGCGCAGGGAGCGGAGAGACAACGCTCTCGCCCGTCGACACCGCGACCGGCTGGCCCCGGCCCTCGATATGCCGGTCGTCGATCGCATCTCGCTCGAATCGATCACCGGCGCTCTTCAGCGGACGTACGGCAGCTCGCCGGCGATCGAGGGCCGGGTGCCGGGAAGTACCATTTCCAGCGGCCGCTGGCCGCCGCGCAGCTGAATATCAGCCGTTCGATACCAACCCCGGAAGCATGGTACGCTCGAACGTTCGCCGTTCACCCGATCACCGGCGATCGGTCGATCCATCCCCGGGAGCGCGCGTTTCCAGCCGCCGGACAGTATCCGGGTAACCTGGACCCCGCCCGGGAAGATGGCAGCCCCGGCGACGATCCTGACACTCGGGCTCCTCGGCTACGGGCACTACCAGGGATTTATCCAACTCGATGATCCGGGGTTCTGGTCGCTTCGCGTCGATGTTGACTGGCCCGACGGCACGTTGCCGGACCGGACGATGATCCTGGAGGATGCAATCACCGTCATTCCGGCTGTGACCGCCGACGGCTCGCAGGACGACGACGTACCATCGGGTTAAGACAGCCCCGTCACAGTTCGAGATCTGCCGACAACATCGAGTGGAGAGGGCTCCAGAAGCTACGCCTCTACCTGGAACAACCGCGGAAGAGCAGATCATCCAGCCATCCAGTTCCCGACTGTGCCCTGATAGTGAACCGTTTCACATGCAACGCTGCCGAACCGCGTCTTACCGTTAACGGTAGAGAATCGTGGTTTCGACGCCGGTCGAGATTCCAAGTGATTTCGAGTTCATGAGCTGGTTTACCTTCACCCTCCTTGCTGTTGTCGTCTTTTCAGCCTATTCGATCTTCATTCGCATCTTCCTTGCCGATCGCGGTGACGCCCAGACGTTCGCACTATTGCTGAACGCGTCGATGGCGGTCTTTCTCCTCGGCGTGCTCGCGCCGCTCACCGGGCTACGAGCCGACCTGTCCGTCGGGACGGTTGTCTGGGTCGGCATCGCAAGCTGTTTCTACGCGCTGGCGAGCACGTTGATCACCTGGGCTCGACAGTTGGAGGAGGCCTCGAAGGTATCCGTAACCAGGCAGACTGGCGCGATCTGGGTTTTCGCCGGGGGTATCTTCGTTCTGGATGAGCGTCTGACAATCGGAAAGATAATTGGAACGACGCTCGTCGTCCTCGGCACGATCCTCGCGACATGGGATCAGGAAGGGATTCGCCCGTCGAAGGGCTTGATGATGATCCTGGCCGGTGTATTCATCGGCAGCGCGTCGTCGCTGATCGGCAAGACAGTTGTCGAAACGAGCCTCTCCCCGGCGCTCTATGCCGGCTCGCGGGCATTGATCGCCGCGATGCTGCTGACCATCTTCCTGCCGGACGTGAGGACGCGCGCCAGACAGGAGATCAGCCTGCAACAGTTGCGAATTCCGGCCGTCGGCTTGCTGCTCGGACTCAATTTCTTTCTGCTCTACAAGGCGCTGGAAATCGGTGATGCTTCGAGCGTGCGTCCGGTCTTCGGTTCGGCAACGATCCTCACGGTAGCCGCGGCGATTCTCTTTCTCGGCGAGCGGGACCGCATCTTGCAGAAGATCATCGGAGCCGCCTTCGTTGTTGCCGGCGTCGTGCTCTTCCGGATGATCTGATCCCGACTATCCGGCGATGACACAGGCGTCCCTGGAGATATGCTGGTAGCCGGCGACATTAGAACGGTCAAGGATGCCGACAGCTCTTGATGTCGGTCTGCCTGCACTCCCCGGGAGATTCCAGAAGCACCAACGACGCTCTGCCGATCAACTCCAACGGCCTGCCTGGATTCTTCACGTCCGGCGGGCATCCCGCAGAGCGTTCCTCCAGGATGATGGCGGCGTGACACGGCATGGGACCGATCAGATCCGGTCAGGAGGCCGGTTCGTAGACATAAATTACCTGATCGTTCGGGGCCGCGACGTACAACGTGCCATCTCTGTCGACGGCAATATCCGGTAGGGTCGTGAACGGCACGTCAAGTGTTCCGAGACGGTGCAGATCTCCGTCCAGGTCCATCCGCAGCAGTTGATACTCGAACCCGGCCCGCTCTTGACATTCACGGCTGCAACCAGCAACCTACCGTCCGGTTCAGGTGCGATGGCGAAACCCGTACGATTCGCGTTTCCGTCGCCGCTGCTCAGGTTCGCCAGATCATCAGCCTCGCCGCCGTCCGTCGAAAAGCTGCGAATCGGGGACGTGCCGACGCCCAGCTCGACCGCATAAATCGTCTCGCCAGCTACAGCGATATCCTGGATCGCCCCTTCCTGGAACGTCTCGACCAGCGCGCCGAGATTCTCCCCCTCGGAGGTGAACACATCGATCTGGTCCTGGGTGTCGATGCTGACGGCATAGAGCCGGTCTTCATCTCCAGCGGCGAGCATAATCGCGATGTATGGCGTATCGGGATCGTCATCGGCGATCCAGTCATCCGTCAAAATTTCCCCATCCTGCCTGAATTTGGTGATCCGGCCGGTGAACTCGTCAACCACGTAGACCGCGCCGGCGCCGTCGACAGCCATTCTCATCCGCTGACGCGTGAAGCCGGTCGTGAATGGAACTTCTGGGTCTTCGGGTAACTGGAAGATCGTCTCTGCAATGCCGTTGGGATCGGTGGCTGTCACCCTACCGAGGAGCGGGTCGGCGGCGTAGATCGTCCCGTCCGGGCCGATCGTGATCTCATCCAGCCCCGCGAACCGGATATCGCCGGATGTCGATTGGATATCTCCAGCGATGGATCCGTTGGCTCTGAAGATCCGGATTCGCTGATGATCGGGATCGGACACCAGCAGAAGCCCATTCGATTCCCAGGCGAGCCCGGGCAAGATCAGGCCGTTGATCGCTCCGATCGCCGGTATGCCGGCAGGTTGCCAGACCGCCTCGGCCGTGCCGATGAGCGGGGACTCATCCTCGTTATCGGATAGGTACAGGATGGCGAGATCACCGTTCTGGTCGACAGCGAGACCTGCCGGGACGTAGCTCTCGCTGTCCGGCTGTTCGGTCAACGCGTCATCGACGATCTCGGTTGTCCCATCAGCGCTGAATGCGATCATGCCGCCGTCGGTGCCGTCGATATTCTGATAGGTCATGAGCATCCGGCCGTCCCAGCTGATGATGTCCCGGGGCCAGATCTCGTTGGCGTCCAGTTCTTCGAGCGGCAGCGGCCAGCTATCCAGCTCGTCGCCCTCTGATGAATAGCGGCGGATCAGCTGGCTTCGCTGATCGGGTACGTAGACCGTTCCTCCCGCATCGATGCCGATTGCCGTCGGGACGCCGACGGCGGCTACACCTTGGTTGTCGCCGATCGACCAGGTCGATCCGGGATTACCGTCTTTGTCGAACGTATGGACTTCCGCATTGCCGAGTTGCAGGACGTAGAGGGAATCATCCGGCCCGAGCGCCAGGCCGGCCGGGAAGACCAGACGTTCCGACATGCCGTCGTCGCTCCATGACGTATCGAGATCGCCGCCCGGGGTAAAGGCGAGGACCCTATTGAGCCCGATGTCCGCAACGAAGATCCGGCCGTCTCGGGTTACTGCGACATCGACCGGAGCCGTCGGAATCAGCGGCCCGCCGATCGTCCCGGTCAGGGTGTAGCCTGCGAACCCATCGCCCGACGCGTCGGTCTCAGCCCGGTCCTCTCCATCCGATTGGCGCGCGACGATCGCGAGCGATCCTCCTGCAATCAGCGCCAGAATTATCAGGGCCGCGAAACTCGCGATGGTTTGATGACGCACCTGAGATGACCGTACCTTTCATCCTGTCCCGGGCTATCCTTGCAGATATCGGCTCCGGAGGCGAACTTCTTCGCGGATCGAAGGGCGGCACGATGGTTGCGGCGCGTCTCGACCACGTCTTCGTGCTCGTTGATCGCGAGGACCTGGCTTCGATTCCTGCGGAACAGGGATTTCCGGTGCTGCGCCGGGGACCGCATCAGGGCGGGGGCACCGCCAACGTCGTCTACCGCTTCGGCGACGTGCTGCTGGAACTGGCGTACCCGCTCGACCGGGACGAGCTCGCGCGATTGGGCAAGATCGGTTTTGCCGAGCGCTGGAGATGGCGCGAGAATGGCTACAGCCCGTTTGGCGTGGTCTTCGAGGTCGATGCGTCGTCAGGTGGCCGGTTACCCTTTCAGACCTGGTCGTACGCCCCACCGTTCCTGCCCGGGGCGTGTTGGACGATCGGTGCGGCGTCGCCGGTCGAACCGCTGTACATGGTCTCGGCGGAACTGTCTGCCGTTCGGCAGCCGGTTCATGACCCACAATTCGTTGCTGTTTTGGTCTCTTGTCCCGGATTGAACTGCCCGTCACCGGTGTCGCAGGCGCTTGGCGATTGGAACATCTGCACGATCAGATCAGGATCTCGGGTCGGGATGGAGTGGAGATTCGCGAGCGAATCAGCCGCAACGCTTGATCTTCGGCCTGCTGTCCCACTCGTCCTGCGAAATGTTCGAGACGAAAGCGTGACCGTCGAAGGGGGCTGGGACTTCTGATCCTTGGTAAGGCTGTGGCAACATAGCCTGTGACTGGTTGGCATGGGCCAGTTGAGTACGTACACTTGGGATGATCTCCGCATACAGGCCGTCGTTATACCGGCAGGGACTTCAAAGGCATAGTGTCACGTCGCGATTCGCGCCGATCAACTCCATTCTCGGCTCGATCCCGGGATATTCCGTCTAGCTCGACCGGACGGAAGGTCGGGGGCCGACGCCGTGCCCGCCGGGCGGAGTGGTCCGGCAGCTCCAGCTGGTCTCCGTACGGCAATCAGGATCGGCTCTGGCCCAAATTCCTCTTGATCGGCATCGTCCTGGTCATCATTATCGGCGGGTCCGTCCTCATCGCTCAGGCGTTGAGCGATGGCGAGAACGACGATGGGGAGCCGACCAGCGAGCCGGCCGCGGTCGTCGGCACCGAGACATCCGAGCCGGCCGTTGCCGAAACGTCCACAGCCACCGAGGCGGAATCGGGCAGCGGCTTGCCGACCGCTCCGCTGCCGCCAGGCGTCGCCACCCCAACGCCCGAGCCATCACCGACAGCGACGCCGCTTCCACCCGGCCTGTTGACCGCCCCGAAGCGCGTCGCCGAGATCTACGTCGATGCCTGGTCCGCTGGCGCCTATGCCCAGATGTACGAGTTGATCACCGCCTCGGCGAAGGAACAGATCACCAAGGAAGACTTCGTCGCCCGCTACGAGGCGATCGCCGTCGAGGCCGGCATCATCAGCGTCGACGCCGAGGTCGTTAGCGGCCAGGAGGATGACCGGATCTTCTCGATCCGGGCTGAATTTGATTCGTCCCGTATCGGTGAGTTTACCGACGAGAACCAGATCCCGATCAGTCGCGATGGCGACGAGTTCCGGGTGGACTGGTCTCCTTCGCTGATCTTCGCTGGCCTTGGCGACGGCTACGTCGAATGGGTCGGCGACGCCCCCGAGCGCGGCCGGATCCTCGACCGCAAGGGCCGGCCTCTGGCGGAAACCGGATTTATCAGCCGGGTCGGAATTATCCCGAGCCAGATCACCAACGAAGCCGAGATGCTGTCCCAGCTTTCTCAGCTGCTTGATATGGACCAGGAAACGATCAAAGCCCGCTACGCGAGCGGTCAGCCCAACTGGTTTATGCCGGTCAAGGACTATCCGGACGACATGGATCAGGGATTGATCGACCAGCTTGGCGCGATCGGTGGCGTGGTCGTTCAGAAGTGGCCCGCCCGGGTCTATCCGCTCGGCGCCGCGGCGGCCCACATCACTGGCTACCTCAGTGAGATCACCGCCGAAGAGTTGCCCGAGCTTTCAAAGCGCGGTTACGAGGCAGGCGACCTGATTGGGCGCGGCGGCGTCGAAGCCTTCGCCGAAGAGTGGCTGGCCGGAAAGCGGGGCGGCACGCTGGCGCTGCGGCAGCGCGATGGGACGCTGATTCGAATCATTGGCGAAGTCCAGCCGGAACCAGCCAAGGATGTCGTGCTCACGGTCGATATCGACCTCCAGATCGCTACGGATGCCGCACTTGAAGAGGAGACGGGTTCGGCGGTCGTGATGGATCCCTGGACCGGACAGGTCCTGGCGATGGCCAGCCGCCCGACGTTCGACCCCAACCAGTTCATCCTCGGCCTGAGCAGCGAGCAGTGGGCCGAGCTGAACGATCCGGAGAAGCGTCCGTTGGTGAACCGGGCGACGACCGAGGTCTACCCGACCGGCTCGACCTTCAAGGTCGTGACCGCCGCCGCCGCGATCGTCCATCTCGGATACGAGGCCGGCACGCCGATCAATTGTCCCGCTACCTTCTCGCTGGAAGGCGCTGATCAGGTCTGGTCCGACTGGGTGCCGGGCGGCCAGGGGCAGATGGATCTCCACACCGGCATCTACCGATCCTGCAACACGGTTTTCTATCAGATCGGCGCGCAGCTCGACGAGAAGGACGAGATGCTCCTGCCGAACATGGCCCGCTCGTTCGGCTTCGGCCAGCTGACCGGTATCGATGCGCTCTATGAGGTGCCGGGCGTCGTGCCGGATCCGGAATGGAAGCGGGAAACACTCGGCGATGCCTGGGCGCGTGGAGATGCCGTCAATTTCGCAATCGGCCAGGGTTTCTTCGCCGCGACGCCGCTCCAGTTGACGCGCGCCTACGCCGCGATCACGAACGACGGCACGCTCTACGAGCCCTACGTCATCATGGACGTCGTGACCCAGCAGGGCGACGTCGTCTACAAGGGCGAGCCGACGGAAGCCGGGAAACTGCCGCTGACGCCGGAGCAGCTCGGTATTATCAAGGACGCGATGTACGACGTCATTCACGCCAGCAACGGCACGGCCGTGACCGCGTTCGCCGGTGCTCCGTACTCCGTCTCCGGCAAGACCGGTACCGCCGAAACCGGCCGCGAGGGCGAAGCCGACCACGGTTCCTTCGGCTCATTTGCGCCGAGCGAGAGCCCCCGCATCACCGTCGCTGCCCTGATCGAGCACGGCGTCGCCGGCTCCCAATCCGCCGCCCCCGTCGCCCGCCGCATCTACGACGCCTACTTCGAGCTCTATCCCTGACGTTGGGAAGAGGGATTAGGTAATAGGGAACAGGGATGCAGCCGCTCCCTGTTGTTATGCCGCCGATTATTCCGACAAGTCATCCCAACCGATCGCCATACCGGCAATTCGGCGAGTTGCCGATGTTCGAGAGCACCCTCCCTCGTATTGGATCGTTTCCCCCTCTCCCCGCGGAGCGTAGCGGAGCTGTGGGAGAGGGGGCTAGGGGGTGAGGGCCGCCCGCGCCCGCATGATCTGATCCGCGTGCTCATCGCAATGCACCGCATATGCCCGCAACCAGTCATCGGCTGAGAAGTCGCCGGACTCGCTGTGCGTCCCGGCCGACTGCCAGTCTTCCTCGGTCATGCAGTCGAGGAGCGCCGACGTCGAAACACGGGCGCCTTCGAGCGCCAGCAACGACGTCTCGATGGGTCGGTCGTAGTAGAGCCTGGCGGTGAAGGCTTCCTGGTCGTAGCCCTGGATCAGCGGGGCGTCTTCGACGATCAGGCGGCGAATACGGATCGCCGACGTCATCTCGCTGTCGGCCAGGTGGTGGATCACCTCGCGGGGGCTCCACTCTCCAGGAGCCTCACGGGCGTCCCACTCCTCGTCCGTCATATCCGCGATCGACGCGAGGATCGTCGCGTAGCCACGTTTGTACTGGTCAATCAGTCGCGCTCGTTCATTCTGGTCCATTCGATTCCATACCTTTCCACTCTGTACATCGCATTGCTGCCAAAACAATAGAACCTGAACTACCATGTGCAAACGGGGAGTTGAAGGCATTTTCCGGGGATTGCCGTCAATTGGACGGCTTCCCGGTCACATCTGATTCGCATTATTAGCCAGGCCCCGAATTCGCAGTGGATTCGACATAACGCTCTGGTGACAAGGTGGAAACGTCTTGAAGGATCGATTCGACCACCTCCTCGACGACACCGGTTGGCGGATTCTCGACGAGCTCCAGGCCGACGGCCGGATCTCGTTCGCCGAACTCGGCCGGCGCGTCCATCTCTCGACACCGGCCGTGGCGGAACGGGTGCGGAAGATGGAGGATGCCGGGATCATCGCTGGTTACCATGCACGGATTGACCCGGCGGCGATCGGGCTGTCGATCCGCGCCGTTATTCGCGTCAAAGCCAACCGCCTGAGTTATGAGCGGGCGCTCGCGGCCGTCGTCGGGGTTCCCGAAGTCGTTGAATGCCACCATGTGACCGGAGCGGACGATCTCGTCATGACCGTGCTGGTCGAATCCGTCGGCCATCTCGAAGCTGTCCTCGATCGGCTGCGGCCCTGTGGCGATCACGTGACCTCGATCGTTCTCTCCAGTCCGATAGCCAGGCGCTCGATCGAGCGGCCCGGACGAGATCTCGGCGGTTAGTGCGCTGCTTTCCAACCTCTCGACGAATCGTCGGGTTTGTGGACTGTTACAACATTGACACGAGGCCGACGGCAATCCTGATTCCTATGTAACTCTGATGGCCCTATGATGCGTGTTAGTACTCAATGTCGTGGAACGGGAGGTAAATTGATGCAACTCGATCTAGGCAGTCATGTCAAAACCAGTGACGGTGAAGACATCGGGACAGTGTCTCGCATCATCTTCGATACCGACAAGCTCATGGTCCGCGAGTTCGTCGTCCATGAAGGCGTGCTACTGACGCATGACCGCATCGTGCATCGGGAGCTGGTCGACCGGATCGATGATGACCACGTTGTCTATCTCAAGATGACTGCTTCCGACGCTGATGATCTTCCGGCATTCGTCGCCGAGCAGCATATGCCGATCTATATCAGCGATTTGCACTATGTCGATACTCCGAAGATCGTGACAACGCCCGGCAGCGTTCCCAGGGATGCCGTCGTCCTGAGTCACGGGTCCGAGGTCTATGACAGTGCGGACAAGCACATCGGACATCTCGACGAGATCGTTTACGACGACGAGGGGGTGTCCTCGGCATTCATCGTCGATTCTGGATTCTTCTTCACCCACGATGTCGTCGTCCCGGTCGAGGCGATCAAGTCTATTGCCCATGGCCGGATCGATCTGAAGATCACCGCTGACGAAGCTGAGGCAGCTCGCGAGGAGTAGCATCCGGGTCTCTCCGAATGGCTACGTCGAGTTATGAATTGTCGTGGTTGCGCTAGCCGTCGTTTGCTTGCCGCGCGGTCAGCCGGGCTACGAGGTCGGGCGTTCAGTCGCCAAGATGCTGCTTCAGCCGATCGCTTGCGCCGGTGATCTCGCCGAGCTTCTCGCCCGCAAGCAGACGGCGGCGAATCATGGCTTCATGCTCGACTCGTGGCCCGCAGTGGTCGATGATCTCCGCGACCTGATCTGCTGGGATGACGAGGATACCGTTGTCGTCGGCGAGGATGATGTCGCCCGGGGAAACCGGCACGCCGCCGCAGTGAATCGACGTGTTGATCTCGCCCGATGCGCCGGTCGAGCGGCTGGTGATCGGCGCGACGCCACGGCAGAACGTCAGATACTCCATCTCCCAGATCTCCGGGATATCCGTCGCCGGGCCGTCGACGATCGTTCCTGCCAGGCCGCGTATCTTCGCCGCCAGTGAGGTCAATTCCCCCCAGCAGGCATGCTTCTCGTCGCCGTTGCGGTCGATCACCAGCACGTCGCCAGGCTCAGCGATGTCGACGGCATGATGAACGACGCCGCTGTCCAGGGCCGAGGTGCGCACTGTCACGGCCGGACCGCAGAGAGTGAATCCCCGCCCGACACCGATCGGCCGCAGGTCGTTCGCCATGAACCCGAAATCCAGCATATGGCCGATCGTTGCCGGTGGAATTCGCCGTAGCTGTTCGATCTGCCTGGCTGTGACGCTCGAATCCGGCCTCGGATTGATCGTAATGGTCATCTGCCGTCGCTCCCTTTCCGCTCCTGTGGTTGAGGAGCAGTATAGAGCCAGCCAACGATCATGAGCCCTGGAGACCCGTCGATTGAGGCGGGGGGTGGTGCGATCGATCTTGCCGAGATGTGCCAGTAGTCGTCCCACCACCGCCAAGGGCCCTCGCGTTTGATGGTTGTTGTTGCGATTGGTTCGCGACTCTCAATCTACATTCATTCCTGAGTTGACATTAGTCGGAAAGAAGGAGCCTCAGCGTCGCTCGACCTTCCGCAATGACTGTGCCGTCTCTGCCCTGGATTAGTACCGACGCAGGATAGCGGCCAGACTCTTCGGCAGAGACCAATTCTGAAATCAACACCAGCAACTCTTGTTGACCGCGTTGCTGGCGAAATGCCAGACGAAGCGTACGGAGTTCCGTTCGCCCGTTCCCATCGGTGTCGGCACAGGCGGCACTTGTTCCGTTCGCGGTTGGTTGATATACGAGTGTTCGCGCTGTCGCTTCACGACGGTGGAGCAATGTTCCATGTGCCCTGGCGTCGCCAGCGGGGTCGATATGAATGGCGGCCTGGAGCTGAAACATCGCTACCGGCCGCTGACCTTCGGCGGTTTGCAGGTCGGACGTAGCAACTTGAATCTCGAATTGTCCCCGACCAACTGGTGGAGTTGGTGCAGGGTGTCAGGTGTCGTCGTGGTCGGCGGAAACCGCCGCCGGGGCGATCGCAATAAGGCCAAGAAGGAAGACAAGAGCAAGCCGCCACATACTGTCCCCTGTTCATTGACTGAACTTTCAGTATGAGTAGTCTAATCCAACTCTCCACCTCGACGTGAGATATCCACGTATCAATACAACTGGAACACGCCGAACTTGACAATCAGACCTCTTGCACCCTATGTTAAACATATGTTTGATACGATCGTTTCAATTGCTGGGCCGGACTAACGACCAGAACCATGAGGCAACTGGCCGTACTCGGGATCAAGCACAAGCGTCCAACCGGCACGCTCTCGGGCTGCAAACTCACTACATCTTCCGCCCAGAAACGGAAGTACCGGAGTGTGAATTCACGACGCCCGTGGAGCCAGGTAGATCGGAAAGGAGGTGGGAAGAGAGGAGATACGAGCGAGCAACTACTAGATCTAGTTCGAAAGGGAAGAATGATGACAACCGCCACAGTCAACAACGGTGTCGACCTCGAACAGCTCGGAGCGACGATCGGGCTGATCAAAGACGATCCCCAGCTGGCTCAGTTCCAGTTCCGTACCCGTAGTCGCTGGGAAGGCGGCGCGCGCTGCGTCACCGAGATCACGTCGTTCTACGGTGCTGGATCGGAGCAGCAACACGCCCGCACTCATGTAATGGTCGGTGACGAGCCTGAGGTCCTGCTGGGCGCCGACTCCAGCCCGAACGCCGTCGAGAGCGTGCTTGGCGCGTTGGCGGGCTGCCTCGCCGTCGGCTACGCCTACAATGCCGCCGCGCGGGGTATTGATATCGAGGAACTGACCTTCGATCTCCACGGAGATCTCGATCTGCATGCGTTCCTCGGCTTGAGCGATGAGCAGCGGCCCGGATTCAAGAATATTCGCGCTACCTATCGGGTGAAGAGTTCGGCAACCGACGACGAACTCGCCGAGCTGGAAGCGCATGTACTGCGTACATCGCCGGTGCTCGACATTGTTCGCAATCCGGTCCCGGTGCAGATCAACCGTTCAGACTAACCAGACCGATAAGGAGGCAACATCATGGCAACCAGCCTGGCCGTCGATCAGGACGTCCTGCGAAATGCCATCAAGCACGAATACGAAGAAGTGGCAGCCTTCCCGACAAAAGGTTTTCACTTCCACACTGGCCGCTTTCTTGCGGCCCGGCTTGGCTACCCCGCAACACGGGTAGACACGCTTCCCGATATTGCCGTCGAAAGCTTCGCTGGCGTTGGCAATCCCTTCGCGCTTGGAGACTTGCGGCCCGGCGAAGTGGTGCTCGATCTGGGCTCCGGCGCGGGATTTGACAGCATTCTGGCGTCCAAACAGGTGGGTCCGGAAGGGCGGGTGATCGGCATCGATATGACGCAGGCAATGCTCGACAAGGCCCGCGAGAGCGCTGCCAAACTAAGCCTGGAGAACCTCGAATTCCGCGAGGGATATATCGAGAACCTTCCGGTGGATGACGGCTCGGTCGATGCGATCATCTCCAACGGCGTAATTAACCTCAGCCCGGACAAGCAGAAGGTCTTCGCCGAGGCCTTCCGGGTGCTCAAGCCTGGCGGGCGGCTCCAGATCAGCGACATCATCGTTGGCCGCGAGGTGCCAGAATCGGCCAGGAACAATATCGATCTGTGGACCGGTTGAATTGCCGGCGCGCTGCCGGAGGCAGCGATGGCTGAGATCATCCGGAACGCCGGATTCAATGAGATCCGCTTCAGCGAAGAGCGCTACGACACTTTCTCCGACGCGCCCTCAGCTTCGAGCGCCGCGGAGTTTGATACCCAGGGCGTCGACATCCGGGCTGTCAAGCCCGAGTGCGCGTCGCGCGTCTGATACGAGATCATGTCGGAGGCTACCTGAATTTCCTGTCCAACATAGTGCGTACGTACCACGGCAATGCATCGCATTGCGGGTACAGGGTACAGGAAGCATTCATCCGACTTCGTATGAGATCCGAACGCAATGCCGAAGCGGGTGGCTAGGAGCGCAATCTTGCGACCTGTGGGCTGCCGGCGGCAGATGAGATCTACGACTATCACCCGTCGCACGAACTCTTCGGCGGCGGGTGATGGTCGGTTATTCGGGTCTTCGGGCGCTGCCGGGGCTCAGGACTCAACTTCTCCAGCCTCATCGACAAGATCAACCACGAGACGAATTCCTCGCGATTTCTGCCTCAGAACCGCGTGCCTGGGTCCCATTATTCAGATGAGTTTGAAACAGTAGTATTTCTCTGTCAAAGAGTGCAGCCGAACCGTTGGCGAGGTTACCGTACGTCCTCGGCATGACCCTCATCAACGAATTGCTGGACGGCCAGGTAAGCCGGGCGAGGATTGGCCTGGGCGTCGGTGACGGAAAAGCCGGCGAATTTGCTGTCGGCGCCTGCATAGGCCGCCGCGTTCAGATGCCAGACGAAGACCATCTCGACCCAGGGCCACTCGGTCCGGACGATCTCGAACGCCCGTTCCAGATACTCCGCCTGCAGCTCTTCGGTCATCCATTCCCCGTAGGCATAGTCCTGTGATTCATTGGGTGTCGGCCAGCCCATCTCGGTGATCCAGACTGGTTTTTCGCCCAGCCCTAGCCCATCCAGGATGCGGTGATACTCCTCGGCATGGCGGAAGTAGAACTCGGGCGCGTCCGCCCAGCCGGGGTTGTCGGCCGGGTTGCTCGGCCAGTAGGTGTCCGGCGAGTTCCCGGCGCCATAGGCGTGGATCGCGATGACGTCGAAGTAGTTCGCCGCTTCTCCGCCGTTGAGCCCGAACAGGGTCTCGAAGTACCAGTCGTCGTCGAGCGCGAGATCGGGGAACATCATGCTGTTCGGCGCCATGCCCGGCGAGACGATCCTGGTGTCGGGATCCGCTTCCCGGATCGCCGGCGCCGCCTCGCGGACCATCTCGAGATAGCCTGCGGGATCGATGATCCGTCCGTCATGATCGATCAGGTTGGGTTCGTTCCAGATCTGCCAGGCCTCGACCTCCCCATCGAAGTAAGGCACCAGTTCTCGCAGGAAGTCCCCGAACGCCTCCGGATCGCCGGGTAGCTTCGGGTCGTCGGGCCGCGCCCAGTCCGGCGCGTGAGCGACGTTGATCAAGACCTTCAGGCCACGCTCCCTGGCGATGTTGACGATGTGAACGTAGGGCCAGACGTAGAACTCGACATCCGAATCAGCCTCAGGCTGAAGCCCATCCCAGGTGAACTGGAAGCGGACCCAGGTACAGCCGCTATCGGCCAGTAGCTTGAGATGTTCCCGGTTCTGCTGGTCCTGATCGGCATGCGACCAGAATGACATGTTGAATCCGCAGGCCACCTTGTTCTCCGGATAGAGGGCTGTCGGGCCGATCGGGGCCGCGTTGCGGGCGGTTATCGTCGGCTGTTGCGGCGTCGTGGCCAGCTCCGGCACCCGGTGGTCTTCCAGCGCCTGGATGCCCAGGTGGCCGAGCAGAATCTGATACTTGTCCGGGAATTCGGGATGGTATTCCATCCGGGCGCGCTCGAAGTACTGGACCTCCTGAAGCTCGCCGGTGTAGATATCGGCTTCCTGAAACGGTTCCGAGAGGGGGTAGCCGAAGGTGACGATGCCGCCATTCTCTTCCCAGTAGTCCCTGAAGATGCCGGAGAGATAGTGGCCCGTCTCCGGGAAGTAGAGCGTATCGTCCAGCACCGGCTTATTGCCTGCCTGGTAGGTAAACGGCGCATCGCCGCGCTGGCGCTCATCCAGGGTGATCGACGCGCCGAGCCGGACCGGCAGGACGTTGAGCGGGTAGGGCTTGTCCTCGTGATGCTCGAAGATGGCGCGTTCGAAGTACTGGCGATGCCGCCCGTTCTCGTAGAAGACGCGCGAGATCGGGTAACCGAAGGTCATCAGGCCGCCGCGCTCCTGCCAGAACTCGGCGAATTCGGGATCGACCCAGAAGCCGGTTTCACTGAAGTACATTGCCCCGGCGGATTCTGTTTGCGCCGCTGCCGTGGATTGGAGTGAGGCCATGGCTCCGGCAAGGATGGTGAGGACGAGTGCGACGTGAAACAGTCTGAGTGTCCGGTTCAAGAGCAGAGACTCCTCGATAGCGCGTGTTCGGGCTCCCACGTAACAAGGATATAGGCCGGTAATCGTTCCGGTCGTCTTTTCAGCCTCCGAACTCACGGCTAGGCTAGGGGCGAGCCGGAATCGCTCCTCGGATTGAAAGAATAACCGAATGGCATCAACCAGTATCCCGATCCTCGACGGCAAGCGCATCGCGCTCGGTGTTACCGGCAGCATCGCCGTCTACAAAGCGGTCGACCTCGCCAGCAAGCTGACCCAGGCCGGAGCGATCGTCGACGTCGTGATGACCGACGCGGCCCGCAGGTTCGTCACGCCGCTGACCTTCCAGGCTGTCACCGGCCGGGGCGTCTATACCAGTATGTGGGAGGCCCCCGATTCGCAGGCGGGTGCTCCCGGAGGACTGCCGACCCACATCGCCCATGTCGGGCTGGCGGAAGCGGCCGATATCGTGATGATCGCCCCGGCGACCGCCGACACGCTGGCCCGTCTGGCTCACGGCCGGAGCGACGACCTGATCGGCGTCACCTGTCTGGCGGCGCGTTGTCCGGTCGTCGTTGCCCCGGCGATGGACGGCGGGATGTACGAGCATCCGGCGACCCGGGCGAATCTGGAAATCCTCCAGGCCCGCGGCGCCTACCTGATCGAGCCGGAGACGGGACGCTTCGCTTCCGGATTGACCGGCCGGGGACGGTTGCCCGAGACTCCGGCGCTGATCGGCCATCTGCGCCTGGCGCTCGGACGGGACGGCGTGCTTTCCGGCCGGCACCTGATCGTCACCGCCGGTGCAACGCGGGAGGCGCTCGATCCGGTGCGCTTCATCACCAATCATTCGAGTGGGCGCCAGGGCCATGCCATCGCCCAGGCCGCTCTCGATCTCGGCGCGAGCGTCACCCTGGTTACGATGGCTCGCGATCTCGCCGCGCCGGTTGGCGTCGAGCGGGTAGACGTCGACAGCGCCCGGGATCTGCTCGACGCCGTCAGCCGGAGAATCGGCCCGTCGTCGCCGGATGGACTGATCATGTCCGCCGCCGTCTCCGACTACCGGCCTGCGACGGCCGCCGACCGGAAGATCAAGAAGTCTGACGACCCCAACGTCGGGATGACCGTCGAGCTGGCTCGCAATCCGGATATCCTGATGGAGATCAAGGCGTTGCGGGAATCGACCGGGCGGCCGTTGGTCGTCGTTGGCTTCGCCGCCGAGACCGACGATCTGCTCGAGAACGCCGCCTCGAAGCTCCGGCGCAAGGGCATGGATCTGATCGTCGCCAACGATGTCTCCGCCTCCGACGCCGGATTCCGGGCCGATACCAACCGGGTCATCATGCTGGACCGGGAGGGCGGGCAGACCGAGATCGACCTCACCTCGAAGTCCCGCATCGCCGAGATCGTCATCGGCAGGGTCGTCGAATTGCTGGATCTCTAGCGTTCGTTCATGTGAGGCGTTTCGTGGCTGGAACGCCGGGCCGGTGAACGCCTTGCGTTGTATAGGACAGGAGGAGGGGCCGCCGCATGGCAACGCTGTTTATCATCTGCGGCCTGCCGAGCGCCGGCAAGACGACGGTCGCGAAGAAGATGGAACGCGAGCGTTCCGCCGTCCGGCTCTGCCCGGACGAGTGGATCTGGACGATCCTGCCGCCGGACTTCACTGACGAGGAACGAGATCGGCTTCGAGAGCCGGTGCAGTCTATCCAGTGGGACGTCGCGGAACGTCTTCTGACGCTCGGCGTCGATGTCATCCTCGAGTGGGGCACTTGGGAACGAGCCGAACGGGCAGGACTCCGGGACCGCGCCCGGGAGCTCGGCGCAGCCGTCGAACTCCACTATCTCGATGTTCAGTACGAGGAGCTGGTGAAACGGGTGATGAAGCGGAACAGCGAACAGCCGGACAATGCCTTTCTCGTGTCGCTCGACGAACTGGAGGAGTGGCATGGGATGTTCGAGCCACCCGGCCCCGATGAGCTAGCCACCTACGATGACTACGTAATCAGATAGGGAAGCCGGTCCCGCCCAATGCCGTTGAGGCCGGGGCGGGACCGGTAGTCTGCTAGTCGACTGCCTCGACGCCGTACTCCTGAGCCAACGCCGCGACGTCTTCCGGGCGCACATCTTCGCCCTGGAAGAGATCGCTCAATTCGCGCAGGAAGGTTTCGTATCCCGCCGGCGTGAATGTCGTGAACAGGGTTCCCGGAACAGTGCCGACATTCTGGAATCTGTGAATAGCGCCTGCTGGAATGAAGATAGTATCGCCGGCGGACAACCGCTTCGTGATGGTTCCAAGCAGGAATTCGAACTCGCCCGAAGCGACGTAGAAGACCTTTGTCCGGCTTCGGGTGATGTTCGCGGTATCCCCGGCTCCCGGCGCGACGACCGCTTCGACCATCGAGAACTGTCCAGCGGTCTCGCTGCCGATCACCTTTGGCGTGATCCGGACGCCCATCAGCGAGAAGCTCTCATAGGGAGACGCGCAGGTTTTCAGCGGGGCCGTACTGATCATTGGATGCTCCAATCGTCGGGTATCTCTGCCGCAGAAAGCTGTGTTACTCGGCCAGGACGATGCCGTACTTCGGCGCGACATCGGACATGATCCGCCCGAGCTCTTCGACCGGAGGCATCTCGGGAATCTCGACGCTTTCGGTCGGCGCTCCCGCTTCGGCGACGAACTGCTCGAATCCGGCCGGGTTGGTCAGGACGAGCATGCGCGCATCGCCGGAACCGGTGTTGGCGTAGTTGTGGCGTACGTTGCGCGGCAGGAAGGCGAAGTCTCCGGTCCTGGCGACGTAGGATTCGTCGCCGCACCAGATGCTGACTTCGCCTTCGAGGACATAGAAGGCTTCGTCTTCGTTGTAATGGATGTGCGGCGGCGTTCCGGATCCGGCCGGAAAGACCATCTCCGCCAGCGCATAGGTACCGGCGGTTTCCTCACCGCTGGCCAGGATCTTGGCGTTGCAGCCGAAGAACGCATAACGCGGAGCTTCCGTCGCAGAAGCGACGTGTGGAGCAGCAGTAACAGACACCGTCATGGTGTAACCCTTCCAGCCCACCCGGGGCTCGTGTCGCCACATCATTGTGGCTGCGGCCTCCATCCGGCCGCCTGTCCCGGCGACCACCGCCGGGAGCGTCCAGAGAATACGGCTGTCGCTCCGTGCGATCAATGTACCTTTCGGTACATTCGGTTTCCGGGCAGGGTTTATTTGTTGCGCTCGGAAACGATGCGCAGTCCTTCGAGGGTGAGCATTGGATCGACGGCGTCGAAGTGGTCGGTGTGTGGGGCAAGTATCTGGGCCAGACCGCCGGTCGCGATAACCCGCGCGCCGGACAGGATGACCCGCATCCGGTCGATCAACCCCTCGATCATTGCGACGTGCCCGAGGACGAGGCCGGACTGCATCGCGTGGCGGGTGTTGGCTCCGATGACCGACGGCGGCGCGGCCAGCTCGACGTGCGAGAGCTGGGCGGCTCCCCCTACCAGGGCGTTGGCGGTTACCGCCAGACCCGCCGCGATCGCGACGCCGCGGAATTCGCCTACGCCCTCCGGTCCTCCGGCGACCGCCGTCAGCGTCGTCGCCGTACCGAAGTTGACGACGATGCAGTTGCTCCGGAAACGGTGAAACCCGGCGACGGCATTGGCGATCAGATCGGTCCCGACCGAGTCCGGCTGATCAGTTTGCGATCCTGACCCGGTGTCGAGGTCTCTCTGGAGCAGCAACGGTGGATGCCCGATCTGGCGCTCGAGCATCTCCATCAGGCCATGAGTCAGTGCGGGACGACGCCCTCATGATCGTCCCCGGTCGATGTCGGCCAGCGCGATGCCGCATCGGCGAAGGCGACCCGTATCAGTACGGCGTACTCGTCCGGCATCCGATTCCGGACCGTCTCGATCGGCCAGAACTTCGCCAGCTCTCGCCATCGTGAATGCAAACTTGATGTTCAGTTACCGATGTCGATTTGCGAGGAGCATGGTCCCCTTTAGAGTTTGCAGGTTGTAGGTTGTAGTTCGTAGGAAATCCGGGAGCCGCTCGTTTCCAGGCTGCTCACTACAAACTACGCACTACAAACTGCAAAACTCGCTCCACCACCATAGGCCATGACGCCCAAAGAGCCGGGCTAGGGTCCGCAACTCAACCTGCGCTTCGGCGATCTCGCTATTGCCGGCTGCGGACGATCCGGGTGGACGTATAAACCAGCGGAGAACTTCGACCGCCTCAGGCGTATTCAGGTCGTCGTCGAGGGCTGCGCGCATTCGCTCGATGTCTGAGGCCGGATCGACCGCGTCGTCACCGCCCGGATTGGCGAGAATCAGGGCTTCCTTGAGCAGGCTGGCCAGCCCTTCGAGATTCCGCCGGGCCACCATCGATGTACTCCCAGGGGGTCCGGTAGTGGTGGCTATGCAGGTAGAGCCGGAGCGCGTCGGGAGTGTGATACTGGAGCACGTCCCTGGCGAGGACCAGGTTGCCGAGCGACTTGCTCATCTTCTCGCCCTGATAGCCGACCATGCCGATATGCATCCAGAAGCGGGTGAGAGCTTGGTGCCGGAGAGAGTGCTGGGCCTGGGCGATCTCGCACTCGTGGTGGGGGTAGATCAGGTCGCTGCCGCCGCCGTGGATATCGATCGTCTCGCCGAGATAGCGCATCGACATCGCGGTGCATTCGATGTGCCAGCCGGGGCGGCCTCGACCCCAGGGGCTTTCCCAGAACGGCTCGCCGGGCTGCCACGCCTGCCAGAGAATGAAATCGAGCGGGTTTTCCTTTTTGGGGTCATCAGGGTCCGCGCCGCGCTCGCGTGAGAACGCGATCATCTCCTCGTTGGTGTACTTGCCGAGCACCCCGTAGTCGTCATCCGCTTCGGTGCGGAAGTAGACGTTACCGTCGACTTCGGCGAAGCCGTCCGCGATCGTTCTCATTGATCTCGACGATCATGTCGACTTCATCGCTGGCTCGCGCCGGGTACCTGCGGCCAGAGCACGTTCAGCGCCAGAGAAGTCCTCGACGAAATGCCGGGTGAAGCGGTCTCCCAGCTGTGGTCCCAGTTCGATGCCCGACTTCTTTAGACTTGCGCACGATGTCGTCGTCGATGTCGGTCACGTTCTGGACGTACTTCACTCGCCAACCCAGGTACAGCTGTAGCGGTTGAGGACATCTGAAGGTCAGATACGTGTGCAGTGGCCGATGTGACCGACGTCGTAGGGGGTGACTCCGCAGACATACAGCTGCGTACTGTCCGGCCGTCGGCCGGTTCGAATTCGCGCTTTTCGGCGCTTAGCGTGTCGTAAAGCTTCACTTCGTTGTACCTCGGCTTCTTTAGCTAACCATTGAAAACCTGCCGCGCGGAAGGTAGCACACTCGCGTCCCCGGCTGCGACCCACCGCCCATCCTTGGATGCCGGGTATCTCGCTCCATCTGGGTTCAAAACATGCGGTTAGTACTAATTGCTGGCCTGAGGTTCGTTTTGTACCAAAGAAGTGCGTCTTTGTTCTATACGGAGTTTTCGTGCACGGATAACGTTGTTTCTGGCCGAGGCGGGGCCAGGCCATTGACTGTGTTCTATGAAGGGATCGTGTGAATAACATGGTGCGACGTCGTACGAGATCACTCGTGGCTACGCTGGCTATATTGATGCTGGTTGCAACCAGCATCTTCACCGGCGCGGTGGCGGCTGAGTCAGGCGGGGCGGACGCTGAGGATGCACCTCGAGTCACTCAACAAGCCGAACTCGGTACCGACTATCTTTTGTCTTTCGAACTGGACGCGTCAGTTCCGGGCGGTGTTCAGCCCCAGCTAATACTGGCGTCTGAACAGCTGATTCAGATTTCGACATCACTTCCGTTTGACTACTGCTATTCACTCTATTCCGGGATCATCTCGGATGATCTCGCTTGATCAATGTTTTGGGAATAGCCAGTACGTCGTTATCGACGGAACATCATCGTTCTTCGCCTGCTATAACCCCTATACGGGCCGCCTCTACCATGTGACCACCCCGGAGGGCTGTTGCATTCGGCACACCGATCTTCTTCATCGACCTGCGTGATGACTGACGAAATACGCATGTGTCGAGGGGAATCTGAACGACAGCGAATGTGATGTCATCCCGCCTGCTGCTTCGCAGAACGAGATCAGGCATCTCGAGCAGGTTGTACCGACGCCGTTCATCAACAGCATTCGGCTCCGAATTCCGGGGAGATCAGACGCCAACGATCAGCGCGTCTACTCCAGCAAGCATGTCCGCACCGATTGAGGACCTGCTCGAAGCGCTGCCTTCAATCGGAGTTGGCAACGTGAGTGTTACGGCGCTGGATCCAGGTGGCGAACTCTGGACCACAGCTGCTGATGTCTTCAATACACCTGAGGACGAATCGACGCCAATTCGCGTCCGAGTTCATCAGCGCACTCGGAAGCGCAGGACATCACCGATCCGATTTTGATCGTCAATCATCTCCGTCTCCGGAGGTGAGGAGTACACGCTTATAGACGGTTCGGCTGGTGCTAGCCCGGGTCTAGACAACGTCATGCCGGGTGGTACCGTGCTCTTTGAAGCGCCTCCTGGAACCTGACGTGAACAATCCCGCAACCTATGGCCCAGAGGTGACGGCGAAGGTCACAGCCGGTTGATGTCGAGGGCAAGGTCAGGTTCTGATCTCTTCGAAGGCGACTACGTCGTCTGCGCTGATGGCACCGGCTCCGTCTCGGCAAGCTGTGAGATCGTCACGATCGATTTCAACGTGCTGAATATCGTCAACAATGTCGATCTGCCGGGCACGGTGCGGCTGCGATCACTGGTACATCCAGGTGTCAATGAAGTACAGACGGTCACTCAGTGCAGCTTCAACTATGAAGTGACCGGTGGCATTCACGATTACCTTTGACGGTCAGACGACAGCGAAATTCCTGCCAATGCAACGGCAGCCCGAAAGCGAGAGTGCTCTTGAAGCGCTATCAGACGTCGAGCCGGCTGATGTTAGCGTGACGGGAACTGACTTCGCGTTGGGATTCAATCCTGGTAACACCCTGAGCATCGAGTTCATGGGGCAGTATGCTGCCTGGGATGTGCCGGAAATCACGGTGAGTAGTACCGGTCTCTGGTAACGGCAGCTTCTATCTGTTCTACTCGTCTGGTACGACGACGCAAGGGGTCGGGAGTAGTCCAGACGCTTTCCACTCGATGTGCGGGTAAGTGAACAGCACATTCACCCTGACCTATCACAACGGCTCTATCTCAATACAACCGGTCCATTGGACTGGGATGCAACGATCCGAAGAGATCGAGATCGCGTTGAACGGGCTCACATCCATTACAGTGGAGGTGGCAGCGTCACGGTCGTCAGCACGGATCGAACTGCCATCAATCCGGAAGACACCAAGATCACGAAGGCACCCGTTGGTCAACTTCTCCGGCGTTACAGGCGCGGACACCAACGTGCTGATCGTTGACAACACCAATCATAGGTAGACCCTACTCCGTTCCACCTCGACCCTCTCCCCTGAGGGGGTCAGCACACTGACAGGCTCCCGGCCCCGCACCGGGGGGCCGCATAATCGCTCTGCGGCGTTCACCTACGCACGATATGCCCGGACGAACCGCTGTTGAAATAGCCGAAATCGTTTACCATCTGACGGGCAATCGATCGGCGACGGAAAGGCTGGCCTGTGCGGGAGATCCAGACTCCCGAAGAGCGTTTCGGATTTCAGATGGGAAGCGATCGGAGTCGTCCGCTGGCAGGACATGCTCGACTACTTCCAGGATGTCGCCGCCGCGAGTGACAGGGTTCAGTACGAACAGATCGGCCGGGCCACCGATGGCTGGCCTTCCTCCTGCTGACCATCACGTCACCGGACAACCTCGCGAATCTCGAGCCTTTACCAGGAAGTCAGCAACGTCTGGTCGATCCCCGCGATCTCGACGAATCCGATGCGGAGATCATCGACGAGGGCGAACGATCGTGCTCGTCACCTGCTCGATCCCGCGACCGAGGTGGCGCCGTCCAGATGACACCGGAGCTGGTCTACGACCTGGCGACCCGGGACGATCCCGAGGCCGAGCGCATCCTGGTGAAACCATTTTGCTGCTGGTGCCCTCGCTCAATCCACCTGATGGCATGGAACTGGTCGCCGACTGGTACGAGGAGACGCTCGACGCACCCCCTATGAGGGCTCCGGCACCGCCGACGCTCTATCATCCCTATACCGGCCACGACAACAACCGCGACTGGTTCATGCGGCCCAGGGTCGAGAACCAGCTGGCGATCGACAAGATCCAGAACGTCTGGCGGCCCCATATCGTCTTCGACCAGCATCAGATGATGTCCGACGGTCCCCGCTACGTCTTGCCTCCATTCATCGATCCCTACGACCCCAACGTCCACCCGCTGCTCCAGCAGCAGGTAAGCGCTGATGGGGCAGGCGATGGCGGCCGATCTGACGGCGGCGGAGCAGGCGACGTCGCCACGAACGGTATCTTCGACGCCTTCTCGCCGTCACGGGGGCCTACCAGCACTATCACGGCGGGGTGCGGATTCTCTCCGAGGCGGCGAGCGTCAAGATCGCGACGCCGATCGAGCTGAAGCCGTCCGATCTCAAGGAAAGCACGCGGGTTCGATCCGCTCATGACCAGTTGGAACCATCCCGTTGCCTGGAGGGCGGCACCTGGTCGCTGCGCGACATCGTCGAGTACAACCATATTGCGACGATGGCGGTGCTGAACAACGCGGCATCCTACCGGGATCGCTGGGTCGGCAATTTCCTATCGCATCGCTCGCGACACGGTCGAGCTCGACGATCCGCACGCCTTCGTGATCCCGTCCGGCCAGCCGGATGAGAACGGTTGGCGAAATGCTCCAGGTGCTCCGGCGCGGTGACGTCGAAGTACGCCAGGCCGCGGAGCCATTCACCGCCGACGGCGTCGAGTACGCCGCCGGTTCTCATGTCATTTTCACCGGGCAGCCCTTCGGGAGTTACCGCCAAGACGCTACTTGAGCGGCAGGACTACCCCAGTCTTCGTCTCTGCTCCGGTGGCCCGCCGAAGCCGCCGTATGACATCACCGCTCACTCGCTGCCGCTCCAGATGGGCGTGGAGGCGGTCGAGATCGAAACCCCGTTCGAAGCCGACATACAGCAGGTCGAAAGGTCGAACTGCCTTCCGGCAGGGTTCGGGGCAGCGATAACGCGTTCATCCTCGATCCCCGGGTCAACGCGAGCACGCTTGCGATCAACCGGATGATCGAAGCCGGCGCCGTCGTCTCTCGCTATACCGGAACGCTTGAAGAAACCGGGACGTCGCCTGGCGCCTTCATCGTGACCGGTATCGGCGCGATGGAAGTCGACGAGATCGCCAGAGCGTCATGTTTCGGTCGACGCGATATCGCTGGCGAGTCTCCGGGACCGGTCCCATCGATCCGCGCTCCGCGGGCGGGCTCTATCGCTCCTATCGCCCGAACGGGATCGACGAGGGCTGGACGGAATTCATCCTCGAACAGTACGAGTTCAACTTCGAGACGGTCCGGAGCCAGGACATCCGCCAGGGCGAGCTCTCCGACCAGTTCGACGTCATCGTGCTGCCCCAGCAGTCGGCCCGGGACATTCTTGACGGCAACAGCGCCAGCGGAAATACCCCGCCGACTACGCGGGCGGCATCGGCAGAGATCGGGGCCAGCCCGGCTGCGCCAGTTCGTCCACCGTGGGGGAACGCTGGTAACGTTGGATTCGGCCTGTGAGCTGGCGATCAAGTATCTCTATCTGCCGGTCACGAACGTGCGCTGGAGAGCGTCCAGGCTGAGGATTTCTATAATCCGGGCTCTCTGCTGCAGCTAATTCTCGATCCCACCGTCCGGTGGCCTACAGGTACGACCGCGAGGCGGCGGCGATGTTCGTCAGCTCGCCGGCGTTCGATGTGAGTCGAACGGCGGCAGCGCCAAGGAGTAGTCGGGCGTTATCCGCTGTCCAACCAGTTGCTGGCGGGTTGGATGCTTGGCTCCGAGCACATCCGCGGCCGTGCCGCGCTGGTGGAGGTCCAGGTCGGCAGCGGCCGGGTGATTCTCTTCGGGTTCCGGCCGCAGTTCCGTGCCAGGCGCGAGGCACGTATCGCCTGCTCTTCAATTCCCTCTACTGGTCCACCGTCCCGTAGGGCCGCGATCGAGGAATCTGGTGGCCCGTGACCGGCCCTGAGGCCGGCTCTGTCATGCCGTTGAGAACGGTGCCGCGCGGGATTGACTTGCCCGGGAACTGACCGGATTAGGCGGGGCCGCGCCCCGTTGTGGTAGTCCCCGGATCAACGCAGCCGTCGTCACCCTGGTAGGCCTGGTGGCGTTTCTGACGGCGCTCGGCAACCACGGCGTCCAGCCAGCCTGCCGATCATGGCCGACGATCTCGGCACGACGGTGCCGGTCATCGGTCAGGCGGCTACCGTGCCGCTCTTCGTCGCGGCCATCGCCGGTCTGGCCGCCGGTCCGCTTGCCGACCTCTTCGGCTTCAAACCGGTCCTCATCAGCGGCCTGGTGTTGATCGTGTTGAGCGCTGCCGGCGCCGGCCTGGCGACGACATTCGAGATTCTGCTGGCCGCCAGAGTGCTGGCAGGGCTCGGAGCTGCCGCAACCGTCGGTACAGCCTTCGCCCTTACCGGTGAGTCACACGGCTACGAGAGCCGTCAGCGCGCGCTGAGCTTCGTCGCTGCAGCTTTTTCGGTCTCGGCCGTCCTGGGTATACCGTTGTTGACCGCCATCGAAGGGGCGAGTGGCTGGCGTGGCGCGATGTTCTCGATTGCGATCGCGGGGACATTGCTGGCGGTCTCGCTGGCGCGCCTGCTCTCCGACCCGAATCGCGATACCGCCGCTTCCTGGCCGGGATTGCGCTCGATCTATGACGCTTACCGCCCGCTGGTCCGCGACCTCCGGATGGTCGCGGTCTTTCTGGGAATCATCGGCGTCGGCATGGGTACGATCGGCGCCGTCACCTACATCGGGTCCTATTTCGTCGACGAATTCGGAACGTCGACCGGTAGAGTCGGTCTGCTGCTGGCCGTGTCGGGCGGATCCTACACCGTCGGCAGCGTGATCGGCGGCACGAGCCTGTTCGACTTCCGGGTGAAGGGCACGACCCTCGGGCTCGGGTTGCTCAGCGGTGGGGCGATGTGGGCGGTGTTCGGCCTGGACAGCGGGCCGGTTGTCGCGGTCGGGGCAATCGTCATCTCCTTGCTCGTCGCCGGGATCTTGAACATCATGTTCGTGACTGTCCTGAGCTACGAGTCAAACGCCGGGGCCGCGACGACGATGGCGATGCAAGCCTCGGTGACGAACCTGGGATCCGCCCTGGGGGTGGCAATCGGCGGTCTTATGCTCGGGATCCAGGGGTATGATGCGCTGGGTCTCTTCGCCGGCCTATCGTTCGTGATGGCCGGAATCGTCGCAACCGGCAGCCTCATCTTGCTGTCGTTTCAGCCGCGAGGTGGAGGGCCGGAACGGGGCGTGCCAATTGTGGGGAATTCTGCACGCCCCCATCCCGGAGAGGGAGAGCAGCGGTAACCGGGGTGGGGGCCCGGCTAGCGCGGGAAACAGGTTATCTAGGTACTGGCCCGGCGATTGTCGGGCTCATGCGCTGATTGCCGACCGTTCCGTGGTTGGAACGACTTCCTCGCGTGCCCTGATGCAGGTCGGCATCGGCTCCTGCGCCTCGCGGAGAAACTCGATCAGCGCTTGTGGCTGGATACGCCACTCGCCGGTGCGCTTGTCCTGACGGCCCGAGAGATGTCCCATTCGCAACCAGTAGACGACTGCCTTCCGGTCGAATTCGAGGAACTCCGCGGCCTCATCGAGTGAATATGTTCGAGGCTCACGCGCCCCGGGTCGAAACAGCAGCATGAAACCGGACCTCTCGGCTCGTTCGAACAGTGCAGGTACATCGCTGTCAGCGTGTACGTACACCCAGCATATCACGATCTGTCAACGCCGTCATCCTCTGTTCGGTAGCGTACGTATGCACCCGGAGATGTACTGAGGCGGTTCTTGGCGCGGGAATCGGAAAAGCCGTTGATTCCGGATTCCGGGGCCTGTTCGGGATGTTCTCACGTTGCTCGTTGAGTACGCGTTAGGCGCTACGCTCAAGGATTGGAGTGCCAGCGCCAGTGCCAGTGCCGCAGGTGCGTGGCGATCGCGAAGACGGATTCGACGTCGCATGCCGATTGCCGAAGGCTGTTCGCCGTTCCGCGATATCGCACCAGAGCTCGAGCACGACCCCTTCATCCGGGCTAGGATAGGCCCGTTCGAAGCCGCACAGCGATGGAGAGGGAACACCGGTGCGCATTGCTATAGGACAGATCAGCCATGAGACGAACACGATGTTCGGGCCGCCGACTCCGGTCTCGGAGTTTCAGCGTCAGGGTTGGGGGACCGGCCAGGAGATTCTCGACGACCATACCGGCGTGCGAGATTATCTGGGCGGCATGATCGCCGCCGGAGCCGATAACGATATCGAGATCGTCCCGACGTTCGCGGCCCAGGCCCATCCATCCGGCACGATCGAGCGCAACGCTTTCGATACGATGCTCGGGAATCTGCTCGACGGGCTCGACGCCGCCGGTGACGTCGATGCCGTCTGCCTCTCGCTCCACGGAGCGGGCTCCGCCGAGGGCATCGATGACATCGAAGGCGCGATTTTGAGCGCCGTTCGCGAGGGCATCGGCCCGGATGTTCCGCTGGTCGCGACGCTCGACCTGCATTGCCATGCGACCGAGACGATGATCGCCAACGCTACGGCCCTGCTGACCGTCCACGAGTACCCGCACGTCGATAGCTACGAGCGCGGCTACGAAGCCGTCGAGCTGGCGGCGAAGACCGTCCGGGGCGAAGTCTCCCCGGTTATGGCACTGACGATCCTGCCGATGACGATCAGCCCGACAACCAGCTTCCACGGTCCGGCGCGCGAGATCAACGAGCTGTGCTGGGAATGGGAAGACCGGGGGCTGCTCGACATCACCTTCCTTCATGGTTATCCCCACACTGATGTGCCGATCATCTCGACCAGTGTCATCGCCGTCGCCGATGGCGACGAAGGGCTTGCCCGGCAGGCGGCGGAGGACGTTGCCGCCCGGATCTGGTCGATGCGGGAGCAGTTCCGATCGGGCCTTCCGAACGCGGAAGAGGCCGTTGCACAGGCGCTTGCCGTTGAAGGTGGCCCGGTCGTCATCGCCGAGGTGTCGGACAACCCCGGCGGCGGCTCTCCGGGCGACAGCACGCATTTGCTGCGCGCCCTGCTCGATGCAGCCCCGGCCGACGCCGCGTTCGGCTTCGTCTACGACCCCGAAACCGCCCGGCAGGCGCATGAAGCCGGGCCGGGAGCGACGATCGACGTCCGTATTGGCGGAAAGACCGACCCGGATATGCTCGGCGCGCCGGTCGAAGCGTCCGCCTATGTCAAGAGCTGCACGGATGGCCGCTATATTACCCAGTCGACGATGGGTCAGGGCAGCATCCGCGATCTCGGCAAGATGGCGCGGCTGGTGGTGAACGGCGTCGACGTGATCGTCGGTTCGGAAAGCCATCAGACGATCGACGACGAGCTCTTCCGGCTGCACGGCATCGAAGTCTCCCGGCTCAAGATCGCCGCGATCAAGTCGCAGAATCACTTCCGGGCCTATTTCGAGCCGATTGCGGCCGAGGTCATTCGCTGTGACTCTCCCGGTTGGACGACGTCGAATCTGGAGAATTTCAACTACCAGCGGATCAATCGCCCGATATGGCCGCTCGATGATGACGTCGACTGGACCAGCTAGCTGTCAGTTCCGGTAACCCGCCACCGATCCGGTGCCTGTGATCGAGGGCTCGAATAGGAGTTATCTATGCGTATCGCCATTGGCCAGATCAGCCATGAAACCAATCGAATGTTCGGACCGCCGACGCCGATCACCGAATTCCAGCGCCAGGGCTGGGGCGTTGGTGACGAGATCCTTCGGGATCACACCGGCGTGCGGGACTACCTCGGCGGCATGATTGCGTCCGGGACCGACAACGATGTCGAGATCGTTCCCACGTTCGCGGCTCAGGCCCATCCATCGGGAACGATCGAGCGCGCCGCCTTCGATACGATGCTCGGGAATCTTCTGGACGGCCTGAAGAATGCCGGCGAGTTCGATGCCGTCTGTCTTTCATTACATGGAGCGGGCTCGGCCGACGGCGTCGACGACATCGAAGGAACGATCCTGGCCGCCGTGCGGGACCAGATCGGCCCGGATATGCCGTTGATCGCCACTCTCGACCTCCACTGCCACGCGACCAACCTGATGGTCGAGAGTGCGACAGCCTTGCTCACCGTCCACGAGTACCCGCACATCGACAGCTATGAACGGGGGTATGAAGCCGTCGAGCTGGCGGTGAAGACCTTCCGGGGCGAGGTTTCGCCGGTTATGGCGCTGACGATCCTGCCGATGATCATGCCCGGGACGACGACCTTCCACGGCCCGGCGAAGGAGATCAACGAGCTCTGCTGGGAATGGGAAAAGCGCGGCCTGCTCGACATCACGTTTATTCATGGCTACCCGCACACCGACATCCCGATCATGTCGACTAGCGTCATCGCTGTTGCCGATGGCGATCCGGATCTTGCCAGGCAGGCGGCCACCGACGTCGCCGGCCGGATCTGGGAGATGCGGGAACAGTTTCGCTCGAATCTCCCGGAACCTGCCGAAGCGATCGAGCAGGCGCTGGCGATCGAGGGGGGGCCGGTTGTGATCGCCGAGGTCTCGGACAACCCGGGCAGCGGCGCTCCCGGCGACAGCACGCACCTCCTCCGTGCCCTGCTCGAGGCGGGAGTCACCGACGCGGCCTTCGGCTTCATTTACGATCCGGAGACTGCTGCACAGGCCCATCAGGCCGGACCGGGCGCGACGATCGACGTGAGCATCGGCGGCAAGACCGATCCGGACATGCTCGGCGCGCCGGTCGAAGTCTCCGCCTATGTGAAGTGCTGCACCGATGGCCGGTTCATCGCCCAGTCGCCGATGGGACGCGGCAGCCAGCGAAACTACGGCAAGATGGCCCGGCTCGTCATCGATGGGCTTGACGTCATCGTCGGCTCCGAGAGCCAGCAGACGCTCGATGACGAGGTCTTCCGCTTGCACGGTATCGAGGTGTCGCGGCTGAAGATCGTGGCGTTGAAGTCGCACAATCACTTCCGGGCCGGCTTCGAGCCGATCTCGGTTGAGATCATCCGTTCCGATCCTCCCGGTTGGGCGACCTCGAACCTGGAGAATCTCAACTACCAGCAGATTCGCCGTCCGGTCTGGCCGCTCGACGAAGGCGTCGAGTGGTCCGGCTAGTGCGGCTGCTTGAAACGAGGTAGCCATGTCCGCCCGAGAGCCAGCCGATGTTGATCGTCTCTTCGCCGAGGCGCTGAGTGCCGGTGACGTCGATGGCGCGCTGGCGATGTACGAGCCCGATGCCGTCTACGTTGATGCCAGTGGAGAGGAAGCCCGGGGCCGCGAGGAGATCCGGGCTGCGCTCCAGGAACTCGTCGCTACGGACTGCGCGCTCGACTGTTACGAGATCGACGTCGTCGAGAATGGCGATCTCGCCATCCTGCGGGCGGACTGGACCTTCACCGGCACGAGCGCAGATGGCGAGCCGTTCGAGCATCGCGGCCGCAGCATCGAAGTCGTGCGGCGCCAGAACGACGGGAGCTGGCTGTTCACGATCGACCTGCCATCCGGCGCGAGCCCTCGAAGCTCCTGAGTCTGGCATTGGTTAGGGGATTCACGCGGTCCGGGGCTATCGGGGCCAGATCTGCCTGCCGTCCTCGGTTTCGACGATGATCGCGTCGACCGGGCAATCCATGGCTGCTTCGAGGATCTTCTCCCGGCTGGCGGATGATGGATCGAGCACCTCGGCGATTCTGAAGTGATTCAACCTGAAGACGGTCGGCGCGCATACCTCGCAACTGGCGACGCCGATGCAGCGCCCCTCTTCGACTTCAACTCGCAGCCCGTGATCGTATGCCATGCCTGTCCCTTTCCCTGACGCACAAGAGGCTATCACGTCCAACCATTCCCGGGTTCCTGACGTATCCTAAACAGGCGCTGCCGTCAGGGCGGGGCGATGTACAGCGATGGGATAAAAAGTACGGCATGGTAGTTCGCACGTTGTTGATGGCCGGGCTCATCTCGATCATGATCGTCGCTTGCGTTGTCGGAGATGACGATGAACCGGCGACGCCGACTCCTGTCCCGACGGCGCCGATCGTCGGGACGCGATCGCCGAGCGCGACGTCCAAAAGTGAAGCCCCGACGCCAACGGCTGCCCAGGATCTGACCGCCACCCCGTCGGAGACTCCGCAGCAGTCAAGTGACGCGACCGAAACCTCGCCGCCGCCGTCGCCAGACGTTCCCACCGTCACCGTGACGCCGCTGCCGCCCCCGCCCGCCACCGCGACGGCGACCGTTCCATCGGAACCGGTGCCGCTCGACCAGTTGACGGTCGGCCTTGAGCTCGTCGTCGACGGGCTCGATCAGCCGGACGGTATTGCCAACGCGGGCGACGATTCCGGACGCCTCTTTATCCTCGAGCAGCCGGGCCGGATCCGGGTTGTTCTGGATGGAGAACTGCTCGATAGACCGTTCCTCGATATCACCGGTCAGGTCGGTACGGACGGCACTGAACGGGGGTTGCTCGGGCTAGCCTTTCATCCCGAGTTCCCGAACAATGGCCGCTTCTTCGTCAACTACACGAACAACGACGGTAACACCGTCATCTCGGAGTTTGGCCTGACCAACGACCCGAATGTTGCCGATCCGGCGTCGGAGAAGATGATCCTGTTCGTCGAGCAGCCGGCCAGCAACCACAACGGCGGTCATCTGGCGTTCGGGCCCGACGGCTATCTCTGGATCGGGCTGGGAGACGGCGGCGCGGCCGGGGATGCATTCAACAATGCCCAGAACTCCGGAACGCTGCTCGGCGCGATGCTGAGAATCGACATCGACGGCGCCGATCCGTATGGCGTCCCGGCTGACAACCCGTTTATCGACGACCCGGACGCCCGGAACGAGCTCTGGGCTATCGGGCTGCGCAACCCCTGGCGATACTCGTTCGACCGGCAGACGGGCGACCTCTACATCGCGGATGTCGGGCAGGGACAATGGGAAGAGATCAGCTTCCAGCCCGCGGGTTCCACCGGAGGCGAGAACTATGGTTGGCCGATCATCGAGGGTTCTCACTGCTATGAAAGTGATTCCTGCACCGTCGAGGGGCTGGTACGGCCGATTGCCGAGTACGACCACGCCGGGGGCAATTGCGCCGTGACCGGCGGCTACGTCTATCGCGGCGAGTTGAGCCCCGCCCTGACCGGCACCTACGTCTACGCTGACTACTGCAGCGGGAGATTCTGGGGGTTACGTCGGGGAGACGACGGGATCGAAACGCAGCTCTTCTTCCAGCGCAACGGCGCGCTCTTTTCATCGTTCGGTGAGGACGAGCAGGGCAGATCTACGTCGCAAGCCTGGAGTCCGGCGCAATCTACCACGTCGTCGCCTTCTAAGCGGGCGGCTTCATGCGGTTTCGCATGGCAGGGTCGTTTTCTGTTGACATTCGCTGAACTCCGTCAACGAAGCAAATAGCCCGGAGCTGGTGGCTGCGGAGGATAGCGCGTCCTGATCAGCTCGAACCGGCGATGAGGAGCTTGCTCATGACCGGAGCTCCGCGAATATTCGCGGAGCCCCAGTATGCTACATGTCGGGCCGGCTGCTTAGCCTCGCCGGTTGGTCACCGTCCGGGGCAGCAGGGCGAAGCGCTTGTGCTGCGGGTGCTTCAGGATCCATCCCTGCCAGAGGGTGTGAATATCAGCGAGCCAGACCCGGTTGTCCTGTGTCGTCTTTGCCATCGTGGTGCCTCCTTCGGCGTGTGCCTCGCTCCCGTTGCGCGGGCGGTTCTTTAACATGAACGCACTATAGGCAACACAGGCCAAGCGGGAATCAGCGGAATTGCCGTTATCTGCCGTTCAGACTACCCACAACACTGGTGGGGATTACCCATGCTGGAACATTTGAACTGAAGAGAGTTGGCTCCGTTCAGCGCGACAGCGGTTTTGCGCCGTGAACCGGTTTATCCGAGTAGATCGATGCTAAGGTGGCGTTGTCGTCGGTACTGCCAGCGACAGAAGAGACAACTCCGGTCGGAAGAAGGGCCGCTCGGACGTTACTCGTGTTCCGTTGCGGCTTCACGCGGAGGGAAGCCGCTGCGATGGTGCTGGTTGTGTCACAGAGGTGTTCCATTGGGAAAGAAGGGTGGGGTCTATGAGGGCGAATTCACCCCAAACGGTTTGCTTGTTCCCGTAATCCTTAGCTGGTTGCTTCTCCTGAGCAGTTTGCCGGCCGTGGCTGCCCGGGCAGTCAAACGACGCCGCTGGTGATCAGGGGCATCATCCACGAAATAGCGGCGATACCACCTGGAGAGTTGCCGGGTCGATTGACCTATCTCGATCGCGATAGTGGTCGCGATCCACAGGTAGTCGTGGAGATGATTCCCGTGTTCAGATCACCGGCACGACCCGGGATCCTTACAAGAAGATTGTGAGTATATTCGCAGGTGATCCGATACGGGCGAAGGTTTCAGCTGCACGGGTACGTTCATTGGCTTGCGGGTGATTCTGACCGCCGCGCATTGCACGTCTGGCTACCGAATTCAATGGCTTTCCCCGGGCTGGTGATGGTAACCCCGGGTCAGAACGTTGATCTGGCTCCGTTCGGGACCGTCAATGCCGACAGTCTCTGGGTTCCACGGGGATGGATAGACGCTGCCGGCGATATCAACGCAGGCGGCCCGTGGGACTATGCATTGATCGTTCTGGCGGACGACGCGCTGGGCAGCACCGTCGGTACGATGACGATTACCGCACTGGATGACACTGCCCTCGGCGCGCCAGATTTCAATCCAACGACCGCCGGGTATCCCGGAGATAAGCCGGAAGGAACGATGTGGACCGGTAATGGCCGGCGTTCCTCGCGTGACGGATGCTGTCTTGGAGCGCGCCGATCGATTCGTTTCAGGGGCAAAGTGGTTCAGCCGTCTGGCGCGGCGCTGACCAGTTGATTGTCGCCATCGAATCCTTTGACACCGCGACGATCAATGGGAGTCTGCGAATAACCCAGTCGATCATCGATGATTACACGGCTGTTTGCCGGCAGCTGGGATGCGCGTTCAATGTCGCGGGCAACGAGGGACTACCGCCGGCAGGTGATGTCCAGGCATTCCAGAAAACATAGGGCGAACGGACAAGCCGGTAGCCAAACGGTCAGGCAACCGGACCTGGATGTGGGGGCCGCAGCCTAACTCGCAGGTCATCATGGAAATACGATGAAGCTCGAACGGGATGCGCCAGGTTCAGTACTACGACAAATCCCGGATGGAAATTACCGATCCGACAGTCGATCCCAACAGCATCTGGTACGTCACCAATGGCCTGCTGGCAACCGAGATTGATTACTGGACGGATGCAACTTGGCAACAATCGGTTCGACGATCGTGCCAGCAAATGTCAATGTCGCGGGTGATGCCAATGACCCGAACGGACCGACCTACGCGACCTTCACTTACTCCTGGGTGCTGTTTCCCAGCCGGTTGGCGCTGCGGTAACACGCAGTAGCGGAAGTAGAATCGGGCAGGCCAGGTTACGAACGATCCCGCCCTGGCGAATGAGGGATTGCAGTCGGGTTTGTCGATGATGTGACCAACCACAGCATCGCCGGACCATTCTGGACGTTGTAGATTCGTCGGGAACGATCTATCAGAACGGCCAGTTCGTTACCGCACCACTGTTCGAGAATGCCTTCTTCGCGACGGGACGGCCAATCACCGAGCCGTACTGGGCGAACGTGCTGGTCGGCGGGACGGACCGGTTGGTATTGATGCAGTGTTCGAGCGGCGCTGCTGACTATACCCCCGGACAACGCGCCGGAGTGGCGGAGTCGAGATGGGCAACATCGGCCAGCACTACTTTGCGTGGCGCAATCAGGCTGATGGCGGAAACCCGCCCGGGCGGCAACCTCCGGTAGAACAGCCTCCGGCGAATCCGCCGGGTGGTCCCCAGCCGCCGATACCGCCGGCCGGGACACCGATGGATACGTGCCTGGACGCGGCGGAGTCAGAATTCCTATCAGCTGTTGACATTCGCTGAACTCCGTCAACGAAGTAAATAGCCCGGGAGCTGGTGGCTGCGGAGGATAGCGCGTCCTGAGTAGCTCGAACCGGCGATGAGGAGCTTGCTCATGACCGGGGCTCCGCGAATATTCGCGGAGCCCCGGAGTTGTGCTGCATGTCGGGCCGGCTGCTTAGCCTCGCCGGTTGGTCACCGTCCGGGGCAGAGGTGCGAAGCGCTTGTGCTGCGGGTGCTTCGGGATCCATCCCTGCCAGAGGGTATGAATATCGCTGAGCCAGACCCGGTTGTCCTGTGTCGTCTTTGCCATCGTGGTGCCTCCTTCGGCGTGTGCCCTCGCTCCGTTGCGCGGGCGTTCTTTGCTTATGAACGCACTATAGGCAACACAGGCCAAGCGGGAATCAGCGGAATTGCCCGTTATCTGCCGTTCAGACTACCCACAACACTGGTGGGGATTACCCATGCTGGAACATTTGAACTGAAGAGTTGGCTCGATTTCAGCGCGAAACAGCGATTTTGCGCCGTGAACCGGTTTATCCCGAGTAGATCGATGCTAAGGTGGCGTTATCGTCGTACTGCCAGCGACAGAAGAGACAACTCCGGTCGGAAGAAGGGCCGCTCGGACGTTACTCGTGTTCCCGTTGCGGCTTCACGCGGAGGAAGCCGCTGCGATGGTGCTGGTTGTGTCACAGAGGTGTTCCATTGGGAAAGAAGGGTGGGGTCTATGAGGGCGAATTCACGCCCGAACGGTTTGCTTGTTCCCGTAATCCTTAGCTGGTTGCTTCTCCTGAGCAGTTTGCCGGCCGTGGCCGCCCCGGGGCAGTCAAACGACGCCGCTGGTGATCGGGGCATCATCCACGAAATAGCGGCGATACCACCTGGAGAGTTGCCGGGTCGATTGACCTATCTCGATCGCGATAGTGGTCGCGATCCACAGGTAGTCATTGGAGATGATTCCCGTGTTCAGATCACCGACACGACCCGAGATCCTTACAAGAAGATTGTGAGTATATTCGCAGGTGATCCCGATACGGGCGAAGGTTTCGGCTGCACGGGTACGTTCATTGGCTTGCGGGTGATTCTGACCGCCGCGCATTGCGTCTGGCTACCGGAATTCAATGGCTTTCCCGGGCTGGTGATGGTAACCCCGGGTCAGAACGTTGATCTGGCTCCGTTCGGGACCGTCAATGCCGACAGTCTCTGGGTTCCACAGGGATGGATAGACGCTGCCGGCGATATCAACGCAGGCGGCCAGTGGGACTATGCATTGATCGTTCTGGCGGACGACGCGCTGGGCAGCACCGTCGGTACGATGACGATTGCCGCACTGGATGACACTGCCCTCGGCGCGCCAGATTTCAATCCAACGACCGCCGGGTATCCCGGAGATAAGCCGGAAGGAACGATGTGGACCGGTAATGAGCCGGCGTTCACTCGCGTGACGGATACCGTCTTGGAGCATGAAATCGATTCGTTTCAGGGGCAAAGTGGTTCAGCCGTCTGGCGCGGCGCTGACCAGTTGATTGTCGCCATCGAATCCTTTGACACCGCGACGATCAATGGGAGTCTGCGAATAACCCAGTCGATCATCGATGATTACACGGCTGTTTGCCGGCAGCTGGGATGCGCGTTCAATGTCGCGGGCAACGAGGGACCACCGCCGGCGGGTGATGTCCAGGCATTCCAGAAAACATGGGAGCGAACGGACAAGCCGGTAACCGACGGTCAGGCAACTCGGACCTGGATGTGGGGGCCGCAGCCTAACTCGCAGGTCATCATGGAAGCCTACGATGAAGCTCCGAACGGGATGCGCCAGGTTCAGTACTACGACAAATCCCGGATGGAAATTACCGATCCGACAGTCGATCCCAACAGCATCTGGTACGTCACCAATGGCCTGCTGGCAACCGAGTTGATTACTGGACGGATGCAACTTGGCAACAATCGGTTCGACGATCGTGCCCCGGCAAATGTCAATGTCGCGGGTGATGCCAATGACCCGAACGGACCGACCTACGCGACCTTCACCCCACTCCTGGGTGCTGTTTCCCAGCCGGTTGGCGCTGCGGTAACGCAGCGAGTGAATCGGGCGGGCCAGGTTACGAACGATCCCGCCCTGGCGAATGAGGGGATTACGGTCGGGTTTGTCGATGATGTGACCAACCACAGCATCGCCGGACCATTCTGGACGTTCATGAATTCGTCGGGAACGGTCTATCAGAACGGCCAGTTCGTTACCGCACCACTGTTCGAGAATGCCTTCTTCGCGACGGGACGGCCAATCACCGAGCCGTACTGGGCGAACGTGCTGGTCGGCGGGACGGACCGGTTGGTGTTGATGCAGTGTTTCGAGCGGCGCTGCCTGACCTACACGCCGGACAACGCGCCCGAGTGGCAGGTCGAGATGGGGAACATCGGTCAGCACTACTACGCCTGGCGGTATTAGGCTGGATCTCGGAAACCATGAACCTGCCGGGAGGCCGCGGCGGCAGTTAATCGCGGGCTTTTTCCCGTGTCGCTGCCGGCTATACGCTAGCCACTTTCTCCGCGAGGAGGCATTGCCGGTAGACCGCTTCGAAGTGGGACAGGCTGCGCTCGATCATGTCGTCACTGGCAGTCAGCGAGACTCGGAAATAGCCGGGGTATTCGAACAGGTCTCCCGGCAACACGAAGACATCGCGCGCGGCGAGCATGTCCGCGAATCGGCGGTCATTCGCAATCGGCGCGCGGACCAGGAGATAGAACGTGCCGTCCGGTGGCTGCACATCATATCCTGCGCTGGTCAGCACTTCGACCATCCGGTCGCGCTTGCGCTGGAGATGCTCCAGGTCGATCGTTACCGCTTCGAGATCACCGAGTGAATGCTGGAGGACGGCGCTCGGGAAGACGTATCCGCCGGCGATCTGGGTCATGAAGAGATCTTCGCGAAGTTCCTGCCGCTCCGGCATCCGTGGATGGATCGCCAGATAGCCGATCCGGTGGCCGGGAGCGAGGAGTTGCTTGCTCCAGGAGTAGACGACGAGCGTGTGGTCGTAGATCTCGGCCGGGCTGATCGCCCGCAGGCCATCGAACACGATCCGGGCGAATACTTCGTCCGATATGAGAAAGATGCGCCGGCCGTTGCGGCGTGATGCTTCTTCGAGGATCTCTGCAAGCTGCTGGAGAGATTCTCGTGTATAGATCCTGCCGGTCGGCGAGTGCGGCGAGTTGATGACGACCGCCCGGGTCCGGGGCGTGACCGCCCGCGAGATCCCTGCTACGTCGAGGTCGAACGTCTCCGGGCAAACATTCACGTGAATCGATACGACCCCGGCATCTCGCAGCAGCGGTTCGTAAAAGCTCCAGGCCGGCCGGGGGACGATCACTTCGTCTCCCGGATCCGTTACAAGCCTCAATCCGACGGCCAGCGCGCCGAACGCGCCGTTCGTCATCGCGATATCTTCCGGCTCGAATGGCACCCCCGTGCGCTGGCGGAGCGAGTTGGCAGAGATCTCCCGGGCGTTCGCTTCGCTGGCCCGGTAGCCGTACCAGTCCTTCGTCAGCGGGTCGCTCCAGTATTTCAACGCTGACGTCACGTCCGGCAGCGGCATCTCCTGAGAGTTCCCCAGCATGAAATCCATGACGTCGCGTGCTCCCCGCCGCCGGGACCAGGTGGAGTCGTTGAGGTAGTCGAAAAGGCGGGCTATTGGTCTTTCTCCAGCCGGCCCTCCCCGTCCATTCCTATTCGGCATCTTGAATTGTCCTGTCGTCAACCGCACTTGCATCGTTGGAAGTACGGCCCTGTGTTCGGTTTCTTGCAGTCTAGGGGGTGGACTGGTGTTCTCCATCGGCGGAATTGCTCAAAACGGCGCCGTCCCCCGGCTGCCATTGCGAGTAGAACTACTCAGATCGAGATGGTTATCGAAGGAGATTGCGATGCGCTGGGGAGAGATGACCCGGGACGAGATCGAAGCGGCGGCCGGACGGAACGCGCTGGTCGTCGTGCCGCTGGGCTGCACCGAGCAGCATGCCCATCACTTGCCGGTCGACACCGACACCTATCAGGTCGAGCGTGCGACGGTCGATGCCGCCCGTGTGGCGGAGGATCTGGGTGTTGAAGTCCTGGTGTTGCCGCCGTTGCCGTTTGGTCCGGCTTCGGAACACTTCGGCATGGCCGGGACGATAAGCCTAACGAATGAGGTCTACATCCAGGTTGTCAAGCAGATCGTTGGAAGTGTGATCGATAGCGGATTTCGCCGGATTGTCGTCGTCACCGGCTGCGGCGGCCACTGGGCGGTTCCCGGGGCACTCTGGGATCTGAAGGCTGAGACCCACCGATCCGGCATCGAGGTCACCCTTCGGGTCATCGGCGTTTCCGACGAGTGGGGCCCGATCTCAGATGAGATCTTTCCCGGGGCGGATGGCGGCCATGCAGCAGTCATGGAAACGGCGCTCTGTCTGGCCGAACGCGAAGAGCTCGTTCGGACTGGCTGGATGGAGGCGCCGGTCACACATCAACTCATGGAACGCTACCGGCGGGGCGGCGAAGTCTTTCTGTTCGACGAGATGACCAGCACCGGCGCGCTTGGCGATCCATCACCGGCGACGGCCGAAGGCGGTCGCCAAGCGTGGAACCGGATTATCGACGGCCTGGCGCGTCGTTTCCAGTTCTTCGACGAGCAGGACAGCTCGCTCGGCCGCCTCGCCACCTGACCATATGGACAGGTGGTTGCCTGCCCACCCGCCCGGTGCCGGCCCGGTCGCACATCGGCGAGGATTGACACACTGAAAGGAGCATCATCGATGTCTCAGGAATCAAACGCTCTCGTCGAACTCTCGAACGCGCTCGCCGACGCCGTCGAAACCGTCTCCGCTTCGATCGTCACGGTCAAGGCCCGCCGGCGCATGCCTGCGACCGGCATCGTCTGGTCGAACGATGGCCTGATCGTGACGTCCAACCACGTCGTCGAGCGGGATGACGAGATATCCGTCGTTCTGCCCGATGGTAGGGAAGTCGAGGCGACGTTGGTTGGCCGGGACCCGGGCAGCGACATCGCGGCCCTTCGGGTCGACGTTGACGATGACCTGCCAGCCGCGACGAAGGCCACGACCCCTTCGAAACCGGGGCAGATCGTGCTCGCGCTCGGGTGGCCGTATGGAGAGACACCGCAGGTCGCATTCGGGGCGGTCAGCGTTGCCGGGAGCACCCTTCGCGCTCGCGGTGGAACGCGGATTGAAGGCGCAGTCCGGCCGGATTTGACGATGTACCCCGGTTTCTCGGGTGGCCCGCTGGTCAATGCGGCCGGCGAGATTGTCGGGCTCAACACGTCGGCCCTGAGCCGCGGTTTGCCGGTCACAATCCCGCATGCCGAGCTGGACCGGATCGTCGGCGTGCTCGTCGAGAAGGGGCGGATCTCGCGGGGCTATCTCGGCGTCGCCCTTCAGCCGGTGCGTATTCCGGCCAGCCTGCGGTCGAAGCTCGGAGCGGAGCAGGAGTCGGGCTTGCTCGTCGTTGGCATCGAGCCTGAAAGCCCGTCCGAGCAGGGCGGCTTGATGCTCGGCGACACGATCGTGCGCTTCGGGTGCGAGCAGGTCAGCGATCCCCGGCAGGTCCACGAGCAGCTCGGCCCGGACAGCATCGGGCAGCAGCTTGCGATTCATCTCCTCCGGGCGGGCGAAGCTATCGATCTGACCGTCACGCCGGGCGAGCGGTAAGGTCGGGACGTCATGACAGCTTCAATACCCCTGCCATTCACCGGTGACGCGGCGGTATCAATCGCGGAACAAGTTCTTCCGAGCGTCGTTCAGGTCGACGACGGCGGCCGCGGCTCCGGCGCCGGCGTGGTCATTGGCCCGCGGGGCATCATCGTCACCAACGCCCACGTCGTCCGGAGAAGATCCGCGGTCGTGCGACAGGGCGATGGCACGCGCTTCGAAGGGCCGGTCGTCGCGCGGGACGATTCACTGGATCTTGCCGCTATTAAGATCGACGCCGGCGTGCTGCCCGCGCTCGAATCCGGCGATTCACAGACGCTCCGTCCCGGCCAGCTTGTCCTGACCGTCGGCCATCCGCTCGGGCTGCAGGATGTCGTCACGATCGGCGTCATCAGCCGGCCGCCGTCGAAGGACGATCCGCGCGAGCTCATCGCCAGTAACGTAACGCTCAACCGTGGCAACTCCGGCGGTCCGCTGCTCGACGCATCCGGGAGACTGATCGGTATCAACGCCATGGTGGCCGGGCCGGGACTCGGGCTCTCGATCCCGGTTCACGTCGTCCGCCGGTTTCTCGCGCGGCAGGTGGATCCCCGGCCCCATATCGGCATCACTGCCCAGCAGATCAACGCCGGTCTGATCCTGACCGACGTCCAGCCGGAGAGCCCTGCCGACGCTGCTGGGTTGCTCCCTGGTGACGTCCTCATCTCGGTTGGTGCGGTTCAGGTGGAGAGCGCCAACGTGCTGATCGACAGCCTGATTGCCGCCGGCATCGGCGGAAGCTGGCGTTGGACGTCAACCGTGCCGGGAAGCCGCATTCGTTCCTGGTGGATGTAGTCGGCCTGGCATAGCCCCGGTCGGGGAAGTCAGCTCGATGCTCCCGTCGCAGACGGTGCCTCACAGCAGGGCGGAGCATATTTCCGTCCTGCTGCTTCCTACGCTCTTCTCCAGCGAGCGGCATGATGCCGGAATCGACGCTGGACCAATCATCCCAGTGCTACGTCCAGGGTCATCATGACGATGAAGCCGAAGACTGTGCCGAGGGTGGCCAGGTCGCCGTTGCCGCGCGAGTGCGACTGCGGAATCAACTCCTCGACAACGACAAAGACCATCGCTCCGGCCGCAAAAGCCAGCGCCCAGGGCAGAATCGGGCTGATCAGTACGATAGCCAGCGCGCCGACGATGGCGGCGACCGGTTCCACCGCCGCCGAAAGCTGGCCGTACCAGAGCGAGCGTGCCCGCGAGAAGCCCTGGCCGCGCAGTGGTAGCGACACCGATATGCCTTCCGGGAAGTTCTGGAGTCCGATGCCTATCGCCAGGGCGACGGCTGCTCCGAAGGCGGTCGTCATCTCCGAGCCGGAGTCAACGTCCTGCAACGCGCCGAACGCTACCCCGACCGCCAGACCCTCGGGGATGTTGTGGATCGTGATCGCCATGATCAGGAGCGTCGTCTGCCGCCAGGCGGACGACATCCCCTCTGCCGTTGCGTTGCGCTGGAGTGGATGGATGTGCGGGAGAATCTGATCGATGATCCAGAGGCTTCCGGCACCGACCGCCAGCCCTGCCCCTGCCGGGAGCCAGGCCGGGAGAGATCCCTCTTCAGATCGCTCGATGGCCGGGATGAGCAGCGACCAGACGCTTGCGGCCAGCATGACCCCGGCCGCAAATCCAAGCATCGTATCGAGGAATCTTGTGCCCGGTTGCCTGACGAACAGGACGATGGCGGCCCCGGCCGCCGTTATTGCCCAGGTAAACCCTCCGGCCAATCCAGCCTGGATGATCGGATCGAGGTCCTGGAGTTGATCCAGCATCAGAGGAGAACTTCCTGAAATCTAGTGGTCTGTGCCTCATGATGTGACGCTTCGATGCATCATCGGGACCCGATACGCAACAAGGTTGTCATTTCAAGCGGAGCGAGAAATCTCAGTCGAACCCCAGGGACATGCTGCATTGAGATTTCTCCCACCCGCTTACCGCGGGAACCCGGGTCGAAATGACAATCTGGATGCTATTGGGTTTCCTGGGATTGGCCAACATGCTTGTCAGGCCATGCATCACAAACTACGAATAGCTCTTCAGCTGTGCGAGATGGTCGGCGTCGTGATCGGCGATGGCTTCAACGGTATCGACGATGCTGCGTTCACCTTGCGTTTCGTGCGTGCCCGTTCGATCCCAGTCCCCGAGCGTCATGCTCATCAGCATCGAGACGATCTGCCCCCGAACGTCGCTGAAGTGATCGAGATTCTCCTCAACCGTTTGCTCCAGGAGCTCGGCCATGCGGTCGTCGGCAGCCGTCCCGAACTCGGGGAGGAATGGTTCGCGCTGTGTCAGGAGCAGGTTCAGGCGCGCCAGCCAGAACTCGTCTCCCGCCGTTAGATGGGCGACGATCTCTTCGGCGCTCCACTCACCTTCCGGGGCTTGTCCAGCTGACTCGACCGCGGCACGAAGCTCGACCGGGAATCCCACCAGCTCGTCGATGAGATCGCGATAGTTATCAAGCGCCATGACGGCCTGCTTCGATCGCCGCGCCTTGCTCGGAGATCAGTTGCCAGACCAGACCGAAAGGATCGACGAATCGGAACGCGCGCTGGCCGTCCTCCCGGACGGTGAACGACTGGAACAGTGCCTTGCCCCGAATCTGGGCGAGCACTTCCGGGGAAACGATGACGCTGATGTGGTCGATGCGGTTCTCATAGAGCGGTTGTGCCAGTCCGGCATCGATCAAGACGATCGCGACCGGCCCGTTTTCGAGCCGTACGATTTCCGGATGCGGTCCCTCGTTGATGCTCGTCGACCAATCGAAGGTCTCGTCAACCTGTTCCCATCGATCATCCTGCCGCCACGCCCGATAGGCGACATCCATCCCGAAGAACGTGTGGTAGAAACGCTCGGCCCGGGCGAGGTCCGGAACTCGCAGCGCGACGTGATCGAAGCGCTCCAGCGTAATCGGGCTCTCGGCGGCAACTAGCGCGGGACCGTCTGACATGCTTCCTCCGAACGGCACTTCGTACACAAGATTTCCGGCCCGGCTCGCGGCGTACTGAACCGGCGGGGCGGGTGGCGGAGCGGCGTCAGCCCCGAGATGCCCTTCCAGCGCGTGCCGGAGAGACGGCCGGTCGTAGGCGCTCAGGCGATATCGTTCCCCGTCGGCGACGTTGATGAAGACAGGAGGATTCGCTTCCAGGCCGTCGTACCAGGTGTAGAGCTCGTCGATGACGTCAAGCGTTGATGCGATCACCGAGATGTCGCCGGTTGCTTCCGCCGCGGCGAGTCCTTCGACGTTGTGCGCCACGATGATCTCGGCATCGGGGACGCGGTCGATGACCGCGAGCGCCCCGGGAGCGTCAGCACGTGGGACTTCCAGAATGAATCGAATCGTCATGCCTGAGGCATCCCCTTCCCCTTCGGGCTGATTGTAGCATCGGGCCTGACTAGGGATTCGGGACGATGGTGACTCCATCGGGGGTCGTGACGTAAACATCGTTTCCGCCCGCCGCGAACTGGATATCCAGCACCCGGGTATCGAGCTGGATCTTCGAATAGCTGTCCCAGGTGAGTCCGGCATCCTGCGAGATATAGAGCCCTCTTACGGTACCGGCGAATATGCGGCGCGAGTTGATCGGATCGAACCGCACTGCCAGGACGCCGAAGGCGGGCTGGGTCTCCCCTGCCGGTTGGGGAGGCAGATCGTCGATCGATTCAAGGGTGACATCCTCAATGCCCGATCGAGACGTCGTCCAGGTCTCGCCATTGTCGACCGAGACGGAGATGCCCTCCATCCCGGCAACGACGATTCGCTCGGGTTTGGCGTCGAGGTCGAAGACGTGGCCCGTCTCGAAGAGAATCGTGTCGAGCTCGGGATCCTCCGGGACGGTGACATTGATCTTCCGTACTCGGCCTCGCCCGGATTCCGATATCTCGAGCACCAGCAACCGCTCGCCGACGACGACGGCGTCGACGACGGTGTGTCCGCGCGATCGGTAGTAGGCCCGCCAGTTCTCTCCTGCATCGGTCGATATCGCCAACCCGCAGTCGGAGCCGTAGATCACGTCGCCCAGCGTCGGATCAACGATCAGCGGGCGAATGTTGTCGCCGCCGGGGATGGCTCGCCAGGTGTCTCCACCGTCAATGCTCTTGCTGAAGGTAATCGGTTTGCTATCGGCATCCTCCGAGCATGCCGGATGGTCGCCCCGGAACAGTCGGTCCGGCCGCGATGGATCGACGAGAATCCAGCGGTCGTCCGTCGCGGCGTTCGTCGCGATCCAATCGTGGCCATCCCGGCGGTAGAGCCAACCCGCCGTGAGAGCGTACCGGGCCGGGCCTTCGAGTTCCGGGACATACACGCGCAGCACCGGATCTCCGCCGATCATCAGCGGGTCGCCGGACGGGGTAAGCGTCGCGGTCGAGAGGGCAGCGTCGCTCGAACCCGCCGTCTCGGTTGCGAAGCGCTCGTCGGATGCGGTGCAGGCTGACACGATGCCGATCAGGATGATGATCGCCACCAATCCAAAGGCGCGGATGCGGCTTCGCACTACCATCTGGCTCGGCCCCGTCCGCCGGACGTGCGTCCCTGAACTGTCCATATCTGCCGGGGAATGTGGGGCACAACGACGCTCTCTACGTTCTATCTGGCTAGGCAGCCAGCAAGGCGGTGCGTGCGGAAGCTATGTCGGCCCGCAGCTCCGCGTCGCTGTGCTTCATCAGACCGCGCGGCTCGAGTTCACCCTGGGATGCGTGATGCTTCTGTAGGGCCAGCTGGCTCGTCAACCTCGAGAATCGATGTTGCTGAAGCCATCTGCGGACCCCTCGCGAAAAGAGCGTGCCCCAGTGCTTGCGCCGGCGCAAACCGGGATCGGTCAGCATCGTGTATTCCTCGGCTGTGATCGTGCCCTGGTTCACCTCGTCGGCCAATTGGACGCGGAGAATCTGCAGCTGCCGCTTCCAGCTCAAGTAGGCGATGATCAGGATGGTGATGAACGGTGGGACGACCAGGCCGAAGAACAGGAAACCGATCATCAAGAGGAGGGCGCCCGGGCTGGCATCGAGATAGCCCCCGATAACTGCCGAGCCATTCCACGAGCCGTGCAGGAACATCGCCAGACCCAATCCTGCGAACGGGACGACGAATCGCCAGGCGCCTTTCCCGTACTGGCTTCGCGCCCAGCCAATCCCGGCGCCGGTGCAGGCGGTGAATATTGCGTGGGAGAAACCCCCGATCCCGGCCCGAATAAAGAATCCCACGATAAGCCCGGCCAATCCTCCATCAAGGAAGAAGCTGCCAAAATACAGGATGTTCTCGGTCATCGCAAATCCCAGGCCGACGAGCGCTCCATAGATGATTCCATCGAGCATGCTGTCGAGTTCATGCCGGAATGCCAGCAGGAGAACGAGGAGGGCGGCGCCTTTGGTGCTCTCTTCAAACAGCGGCGCGCCGATGACCAATCCGAAGAGATTCGCCGCTTCCTCTCCCCAGGCGACGATGACGATCCCGCCGGCGATCGACCCGAAGATCACGCTGAAGACGACGGCGACGACTGCCCCCCAGATAAACGCTCCCAGAAGGGTGTACCAGGGTTCGGATTCGAAGCGATCGAGCAGTAGCACCATAAAGCTGTAGACGGTTGCCGGCACGATCGCGGCAAAGCTCGCAATCGCGAGGGCAACCGGATTCGGTACGCTCGCCACGAGCAAGAGCCCGACGCAGAGCACCATGCAACCGAAGACCGACGCGCCGGCCAGGCCGGAGATTCCCAGGAGGATCTTCCGATTCGATGGTGATGGCGCCGACGCCGCGGCTTTCGTGACAGGGCCGATCTGTCGCCGGCCGCAGGAAACACAGAATACGCCGTCGTCCCGCAGTGGTTGACCGCAGAAGTAGCAGCGCCGGCCCGGTGTCAGACTCAGTTTCGGTCTCCCTGGAGCGTTCGATTCAATCCGGCACCAGTCTACGACGATGCGACGCTGAGGTGCGGATCCGGCAAGGTTAGCGATGGATCCCGGAGAACGTCTCCATCCGGCTTGCCTGCCGCATGAACGCGAGGTATTCGTCGCGGGTCATCGCAGCGTCGTAGTCCCGGATGATCGCTTCAGCTCGACTCGCGCCGCCCGCGAGCAGGTCGATAACCGACGCGGCCATCAGCTTGGCGGGCCAGAAGTAGGCCAGTTCGTCGTCGATGATCCGCCAGTCGCTGCCGTGAACCGTCCCGGCGAAACCGGCCATGTTCGGTTCGACGACTGGCATGATCGCCGAGAGGTCTCCGAGATCGGTCGACCACGATCCATGCCCTGCCTCTTTCCAGGCTGTCGCCGCGAAGTGCTCGACGAAGTTCTCCCGGAACACGGATGCGAGCCCCGAATCGTTGCGGAGCGGCAGGTAGCCTGGAAGGCTGGTGATCTCGACCTGCGCTCCCATCGCCAGCGCCCCGGCCTTCAGTGCCCGATCGACTTTCCGGTCGGCATCGACGATCGCATCCAGCGCCCGGCCGCGAATCATCGTCTCCAGCCGGACGTCGTTCGGGATGACGTTCACCAGATCGCCGCCGCGGGTGAGAATCGGATGAATCCGGACGCTCTCTCCGTCCTCGAACGTCTCTCGTTGGGCATTGATCGACTCCAGCGCGAGATTCGCGGCGTACAGGGCGTTGATCCCGTTGTGCGGCGCCCCACCGGCATGTGCGGCTTTTCCGATGAACCTGGCGCGTTTGCCGACGAATCCGTTTGACGACGTATTCAGGCTGCAGATCGTGCCGTCATCGAAGACCCCGGCGTGGACCATCATCGCCATGTCGACGTCGTCGAACTCACCGAGCCGTACCAGTTCGCTCTTTCCGCCGAGGAATTCGGTCTTTCCCTGATCCCGGAGGGAGAGCCGTTCCTCCAGTTCGACATACTTTCGGCTGGCACGGCGAAGAAGGTGACCGAGCCGGCCAGATGGTCGAGTACGCCGGACGCGACCAACCCGGTGGCGACGCCAAGCATCGCGGTGATCTGGGCGTTGTGCCCGCAAGAATGGGCTGCGCCAGTGTCTGGGTCCGGCATCGGGGTGGTCTGCGACGAGCACCGAGTCCAACTCGCCGATAATCGCGATGTTCCGGTCCGGAGCCTGCCTGACCCTGGACCGTCGCTTTGGACGCCGGTCATGCCAGTTCCTCATGAAAGCCGAGCCCGAGCCGCGAAATTCGCTGGCACGATTCCGGCCGTCCGCCGCTCCTTGAACCCGAGCTTCTCGGGTGCTGGAAGATGTCCTGCTCACCCGGCCAACCGTGCCGCTTCCCGGTCGATCGCCGCAAGCGCTCGTTGTTTCAGATCTTCATTCACCGTGTCCGCTCCTATCCCGGGCAAACGAGGGTGAAGCTCATCCCCACCAGGATTTGGTCCCGGTCGCGTTTGCGGGTGGTGATGACGGGGTCTGAGTTCATGCTCCCAGACCTCCCGTGCCGTCTCGGCGACGAGGCGTAGTTTGGCGGCCTGCTGGGCAGCGGTCAGATCGTTGCCTTCCTCGGTCGAGGCGAATCCGCATTGCGGGCTGAGCGCGCCAGGCCGGTCGAGGGGGACGTAGTTGCTCGCTTCGTCGATGCGCTGCTTGAGGATCGTCCTTGCCCTCGACCGCCGGCTTCTTCGTCGTCACGAGACCGGAGCACGACGACGCGGTCATCCGGGACGTGCTGGAGCGGTTCGAAGCCGGACCGGGCGTCGTCGTATTCGAGCAGGAAGTGGCTGAAATGCGTCCGCTGGAACATCTGGCCCAGCGAATGGGTCGTATCCGCCCGACGCGTAGAACTTGCCGGCTGCTGCCGCGGCAGAGGTGGATGCCGAAGTCGATGCCCGGATGTTCGCCGATCACCGCGTTATCCAGCTCGATGCAGCGGTCGAGCAGTGCGTCGGGGTCATTCCCGCGCTGTCGATAGCCTTCACGGATCTCCGGGTCGAGCAAGGCGGCGTACTGCGGCGCGTCGATCTGGATGTACGTGCAGCCGAGCCGGATGAGATCCGGCGACCCGGCCCGGAGAATATCGACGATATCGGCCAGGTAGGCCTCGATCGTCGCGTAGGCGCCTCCTTCGACTTCGGGATCGTAATAGGCCGCGGCCTGCTGGGCGCTGATCAGCGTTACCTTCGTCGGGTGGTCGCCGGGCGCAGCTTCGGAGATAGCTGAACTCCCCGCTGCAGAGATGCCGCCGCGGTTTCAGCTTCGAGGTCACGATCGGCCGTGGTTATCGATCTCGTTGCCTCATCGTCGTGAAATGGAATCGCCTATTCCTCCGAGCTTGTCGAAGCCCTCGACGGCGTCGATCAGGTGACCGAAGAACGTATAAAGCCGGCCTCGCCGTCGGTGATGACGTCGACCGGCGTCGATCTGCAGCGCGACCGCTTCATCGACCGCCCGGTCTTCTATCTTCTCTTGAACGCTGCGTCGCTGATCTCCCCGGCTTCGAGTTGCCGGCGTGCCTGCTTCAGGTAACCGGGCGCAACAAGCTTCCAACGACATCACTGCGGTACATTGCCATTTTTCTCCGTCCTGTAGGCCATTGATCCTGAGATTGTACGCGGAGGCTGGCAGACACTCACATCGGCTGAGCGATGGCTTGACAGCCACGATTGCCCAATAGAGAGGAGGTCTTAGTGGTTAGTTGTCTCGTGAATTCCGCCGCGATGAGTTCCTCGATCTGAGGATGAAGTTCAACGATGTTGTGGGTCGCCGTAGACAATGCTCCAGACGACCGCGAAGTACCGATGAACCGCGAAATTCCGAATGCACGTACGTCGTCCCACGGACTCCGGATATCGTCTTCAACTCCGGCGAGACCTGGTTTGCCGCTTCACCGATCTCGGTCAAGGCTTCTTGCAGAATGGCCCGCTGCATAACCCGATCCGTGGAGAACCGGGCGAAGTCGTACTCGCTGAGAAATGCTCGAATATCGCGGCAGGCCTCCGATATATCTCTGATATAGAGTTCATCAGATCGCATAGATGATCTGGGCAGCATCGATGACCGGTTTGCGGATGACCGGATTAAGTCCAGCTTTGGGCACGATGTCCACGTCGCGACCGATGATCGTTGCGAGTTCTCGCTGCAATCGTGAAAGTTCGAAGAACCCGATCCGGGCGTCAGACTCGAACTCGACGAGCACGTCGATGTCGCTCGACTCTCGAAGTCATCACGCAGAACCGAGCCGAACAAGGCAAGCTCGCGCACGCGGTAGCGTCGGCAGATCTCCGCCAGCTTCTGTCGTCGTTCATCTCGATGCGGTTCCGAACGCGCATGGCGACTCCAGTTTCCGTGGATTCGCTACAAGGATACTCCTAGAACGGCACCTCGACCCCGGCGTCGGAGCCGAGCTTCCCGGAGGGTCTCGACGACCTCGGGGTGGACCGGGATGCCGCGTTCTTCCGATGCGGTCTTGTGGCCTCTCGCTCGGGATCGCCGGGGACGACGACGCGGGTCTGGCCTTCGGCCGGCGCCTGGATCTTCGCGCAAGCTGTGGAGCATCTCGTCGGCGCTGTCGTTGTACCTTCCGTCGAGGTCGCGGAACGAGGCGATGTCGATCGCCAGGAAGGCATGGCTGGTGTCGGACGGGACGATCTTGTCGACACGCGAGCCGGTTACGTCGCGCGACCAGAGCGACGCCGAAAGCTGGGAGCAGAGGAACTCGACCATCAGCGACAGTCCGTAGCCTTTCTACACTGGTGTCCTGCTCACCGCCGAGCGGCATCAGCGCCCGGGCATCGAACGGATCGGTGACGGTTCGGCCTTCTTCGTCGACCGCCTCGGGATCTCTTCTTGTTGCGCCGTGCGATCTCGACCTTGCCCCAGGCGACGGCGGTCGTCGCGCCGTCGAGGACGAACGGGTCTTCTCCCCAGCCGGGAATGCGGGCCGCGATCGGAGCGGTCGAGAGCAGCGCCGTCTTGCCGTGGGTCGGCACGAGAAAGCGTCGCGTTGGTCATCGAGATGCCGGCCATGCCGGCTTCTCGAGCGCCATCGTCGCGTAGTACCCGGCGATGCCGTAGTGGTTCGAGTGTCCGACGGTCGCCAGGCAGACGCCGGATTCCTTCGCCTTCGATACAGCGCCCATCGCCCGGTACGACATCGGCGGCCTCGAAAGCCGTTGTTGGCGTCGAACCGGATGCCTCCCGGCCGACTCGGACGACTCGAGCCGCTTCCAGGTTGAAGCCGCCCTGGCGTAGCCGGTCGACATAAAACGCCATGCGCGGCACGCCATGCGAGTCGATGCCTTCGGAGATCGGATTCCACCAGATCTCGGCGGAAATCTCTGCGTCCTACCCGTGATCCTGTAGCTGGTGAAGATATCGATGACGAACTGCTTCAGATGCTCGTCGGAGATTCTCGGGAAGTCAGTGTCGAACTCGACCATACCGGCAGCGCTCTTTCTATCCTCTAGCTCGCTTCGCAGTGCGCATCTTAGCCGAGTTAAACAGAGAGGGCAGGTGTCCCGCGCGAGACACTCTGCCCTGCCTCCTGCTATTGCAGGAGATCGACGTCGAACACGTAGAGTCCTGGGTACAGGCTGTCCACGACGTACATGTTGCCATCCGGTCCAAATGTCAGGCCATTGTTGCCGACGTAGTTACCGTACTGATCCTGCGCCCGATACCGGTCCAGGTACGCGCCGCCGGAGCTGTAGACGTAGTACCAGAGATCGTTCTGGATGTAGATGTAGCCATCCGGATCGATGGCGATATCCACCAGCTTCGGCCATTCATAGGTCGATGGAGGGACAAACTGCCCGACGTAGCTGCCGTTCAGATCGAAGATCTGGACCCGCTCGTTTCCGTAGTCGGTCACGTAGACCTGGTTGTTCCAGACGACGATGTCCCGCGGATCGTCGAACTGGCCCGGGCCGGCGCCGGTCGTCCCCCAGCTCCCGAGATAGACACCGACATTCGAGAAGACCTGGATACGATCGTTCCCGGAATCGACGACGTAGACGTCGCCGTCCGGGCCGAACGCCAGATCCGTCGGCATGTCGAACTGGCCGGGACCGCTGCCGTATTCGCCCCATTCGCGGACATACGAGCCGATGTTCGATGTGGCCTGAATCCGGTCGTTGCCCTGATCGACGACGTAGATCAGGTTGTCCGGGCTCACCCTGACGGCAACCGGTGTGTCGTACTCGCCATTGCCGTTGCCGTAGCCGCCCCAGTAGCGGTCATAGTCGCAGTCCGCGACGAATCTGGTGACCCGATGGCTGGCGCTGTCGACGACGTAGCTGTAGCTGTTTGCGTCGACGGCGACATCCTCCGGCATGCTGAAGCCTCCGGTCGACGCTTCTTGCCAGGATGTCTGGTAGGCGATGCCCGGCCCATCTTCGGCCCAGTGCTGAGCGCGCATGTTGCCGGTGTCCGCGACCCAGATGCTGGCGCCATCACCGACGCCGATGGCTGCAGGGTTCAGGAACTGGCCGGGACCGGTGCCTGTTGCGCCGAACGTCTGGAGGTAGCTGCCGGACACGTTGAAGACCTGGACATCGTTCCGCGTCCGGTCGCTGACGTAGACATCGTCCGTTACCGGGTCGACGGCGAGGCCGGAAGGCCAGAGGAACTGGCCTGCGCCCGCCCCGTTGGTGCCGATCTCTCCGGCGTATGCGTAGTTCGTGTCGAAGCGTTGAATGCGGCTGTTCCCGGAATCGACGACGTAGATCGCCTCTCCCGTCGACGAGGTCTCGATACCGAGCGGGCCGTCGAACTGTCCCTGGCCGCTTCCTGAACTGCCCCAGGAATCCACGTATTGGCCTTGCAGCGAGAATTCCTGAACTCGATCGTTGTGGGAATCCGTGATGTAGGCGTAGTCGCCGTAGATCGCGATGTCGGACGGCCCGTCGAACTGCCCCGGTCCCGAACCGCTCGTGCCCCAGCTTCGCAGGTAGACGCCGCTGGAGCTGAAGACCTGAACCCGGTCGTTGCCATAGTCGGCGACATAGACGTTGCCGGAGGAATCGACCTCGACGCCCTTCGGATAGGCGAAGTAGCCGTTCTCCGAGCCCCAGCCTCCCCAGTACATCAGGCTATCGCCACTGGACGAGAGCTTGTAGATCTGATGGTTGCCGGTGTCGGCGACATAGACGCTGCCGTCCGGAGCCACGGCGATGCCCTCGGGAACATTCGGCACGAACGGCCCGCCACAGGTCTCGATCGGGTCGAACGGTCCCTCGGGCTCGACCGTGGCCGATGGGCTCGGTTCGACGGTGACGGTTTCGGTAGCAGTGACGGTTTCCGTCACGGTGATCGTGGGGCTTGCACTCGGCGTCGTCGAAGCTGACGGGCTTGCGCTGGGCTCGCTCGTCACTGTTGGGCTGCCGGTCGCCGTTGCGGTAGGCGAACCGTTGTCGGAGCCATATCGCCAGTTGTAGTAATGAATGCCGACGTTGCCGGCCTCGACCTGCCAACCCGGCTGGTTGTCGGGCGTGTAGGTCAGGCACCGGCGCTCGAAGCACTGGGTCAGCACCTCTCGTTCAACGCCGCCGACTCGAACCAGGGCCCAGTACGGCTCGATGATCGGCCGGCCGGTCGCGAAGTAGGCGTTCTCGAATAGGGCGTCGGTCACATACTGACCGCTACTGTAGACCGTCCCGCTGGAGTTCATGAACGTCCAGAACGGGCTAGCGATTGCGTGGTTGGTGACCTCGTCGATGCGGCCGACGGTGACGCCGTAGGCGGACAGGCTGCTGTCCGTCGTCACGTTGCCGGAGCGGCTCACGCGCTGGGTGATCGTGGTTCCCAGGCCAAGCGGGGGCGCGCTGCGCAACGGGGCCATACCGGCGTAGGTCGGGCCGTTCGGATCATCTGCATCGCCGGCGACGTTGACGACGGCCGGGCTGCGCTGCTCGAACGTATTGTCGCCGAGCTGCAAACGGCCGGTCATCAGTTCGACGACGAGCAGACCGTTCGTGACGTACCAGACACTGTTCGAGTCATCGCCGGGTTGGGTGATCTCCATCCGGGCCTTTTCGAAGTACTGGACTTCCCGCTGTCCGTTCGGTGATTGGACGTACGATTCGACGCCGAGCGTGCTGTAGGCTTCCGGCCCCCACATCCACGTTCGGTTTTCAACGCCGTTGGATACCGGCAGGTCGGTTCGCGCCCAGGTCCCCTCGAAATACTCGTTGCCTGGCTCCACTGCCGTTGCCCGGAGCACCCCGGCGGCAATGAGCAACAACGGTACGAACACCAGGATGAACCCTGGTTTGAGTCGAGTCATCGACAATCCCTTTCCTTTGTAAATCGTCCCCATCATAGTCCGATATGAAACGGGTTGTGCCGCAGGGTCTTGCGACGGCTTGGATTCAGGCTGAAGCCGGCGATCCAGGCCGTCGAGCCGGCAATGCGCAGACCTCCACGATCTGCCCGAAACCATTCGGAACGGCACGGTTCGGGGTCGGGACCGTGTCGCAACGACGATCGTCCCACGGCGCTGGCCGGCGAGCCTGTCAAGTAGATGGCAGCGGCACCGTCTTCAGATGTATTGACATCGGCAATGGGTTCCGAGAGGGAAAGCTGTCGGTGGAGTCTAGGTTCCCGGGATGATCGGAATCGGGAGCGGCTCGGCGACGGCGAAACCCTGGACGTAATCGACGCCGAGGATGCGGAGCATGTCCAGAGATTCCTCGTCTTCGACCATGCTGGCGATCGTTCTAATCCCGAGTACCCGCGCGACATTCACGATACCGTCGATGATCGCCCGGTCGATCGAATCTTCGTCAACATTGCGGACGAGCATTCCGTCGATCTTGAGGTAGTCGACCGGAAGGTTCCGCAGGTAGGCGTAGGAGTTCGGGCTGCCTCCGAAGCCGCTCAGGGAAAATGCATAACCGAGCGCCCGGAGAGACTCGACGAGCTTCCGCGTCGCGCCGATATGCTCGGTCGCGATAGATTCGTCGATCTCGAAACAGATCGACTGGGCCGGGGTGCTGGTGTTCTGGAGCTGCTCCCTGACGAAGGCCGGGAAGTGCGGATCGAGGATTGTCGCCTCCGAGAGGTTGATCGTCCAGCTCGCGATGTCCGAGCGGTGCCGGCCGTCGAGCATCTCGAAGACCCGCTGGACAACCCATCGGTCGATCTTCTCCGAGAGATGCAGCCGCTCCGCTGCCGGTAGAAAGATGTTCGGACCGACAATATCTCCGATGTCGTCCAGCATGTGAACCAGCAGTTCGACCTGCTCTCCATAGCCGCCGTCCCGCACTAGAGGGCGGATCGACTGGCCGTAGAGCCGGAATCGATCCTCATCGAACGCTCGTTCGACCTGGCGGGTGCGGTCCCAGCGCCGGCTGGACATGGCGCGGTTGATGTCACCGACGTCAAGGACGTGAACGAGATCGATGCCGTCGGTGTCCGCCATCTGGCAGGCGACATCGGCGATCTGAAGGATCCGGGCCACATTGCCGCTATCGGAGGTGACCGGAATGACGCCGAACTGGACGACGATCTCGTGGGTCGTGCCCTCCCATTGGAACGGGAAGTTGCGGAGGATGCGCCGCGCTTGCTGGGCGATGCGCTCTCCCTGTTCCAGCGGGCAATGCTGGAGGAGTACCGCGTACTCTCCGCGCTGGATCCTGGCGAGCGGGTCCATGTCCCGGATCTGGGTGCGAAGCATGATCGCGATCTGGCGGAGAAGTTCGGTGCCCGCGACCTGACCGTAGCGGTTGACGAAATCGTCGTACCGTTGAACCTTGAGGGTGAGGAGCGCGTGACAGGTGTTGTCTCTTCCGGCTGTCAGGAGCGCCTGCTCCAGACGGTGCTCCAATTCGCGCCGGCCCAGTTCGCCGGTCGCGGGGTCCTCGATGACGGTGTAGTTTGTCGCTGCCGCTAGCGGCGTCTTGCGGCCGACCGGGCGAAGCACGAGCACCGCTCCGGCAGTCGAGCCGTCGCGGGCGACGATGGGCGCGGCCGCGTCTTCGACCGGAAACGCCACGCCGTCCCGCCGGATGACGACGTTGTGGAATCCCGCTTCGACCGCCTCGCCGCTACGCAACACGGTTCGGGCCGGTGAGCCGACCGGTTCCCGGCTTTCTTCGTGCTCGAGCGGCGCGACGACATCGATCGATTTGCCGTGCGCCTCGGCGATCGACCAGCCGGTGATCTGCTTCGCGGAGGCGTTGAGATAGGTGATGTGGCCGCTCTCGTCGGTCATGAAGACAGCGTCGGAGACAAGATCGAAGGCGGCTTCGGTGCGCTCTTTCTCTTCCCAGACGATTCGTTCGAGGCGCTTGACCTCATCGATGTTGCGGCTGCTCCAGACGACGGCGGTGACGTTGCCCGCGACGTCGTGGATTGCCGACGCTGCGTCGAGGGTAGCGATCTCGCTGCCATTGCTGATCAGGTGAACCGATTCGAAGGGAGCGATCTGACCGCCGGCCACGATGGTCGCGAGGATCGTGCGTATGCGCTTGCCGTTGCCCGATGGTCCCAGCAGCGAGACATGCAGCCCGAGGATCTCGTCCGCCCGGTAGCCGAACATGGCTTCGGACGCAGGATTCCAGGTCTGGATCGTTCCTTCGACCGAAGTTATATAGATCGCCTCCGGAAGCGTTTCGACGACTTGTTCCAGTCGCGATTCACGATCCAGCGCCTGGTTCAGCGCCGAGCGGACCTCCCCCAAAACGTCCCCCGTCAGCACGATTTACTCACCTTAAGCGTTTCCATCAAGAGCCAAACGTCCATCACTGTAGCCTAGTCTGCTGGTCCTGTTCGTCACAGTGACGATGGTCCTACTCTCAGCGGTCCGGGCAGCAAGACCGGCGCTCTGGAGCGCCCCGGACAATCATAAATTGAATTGCCGGCGGCCTGATTAGCATGGGACGAATCATCACCAGGACACCAACCTGTTGCGCCAGGATCCCGATTCCTCCTCGATGGAACAATCCCGGACTCTCTGTCGTCTACGAAATGAGCACCGCGAGAGCCGGGTGCCGGGATCGAATGCAATCAACGAAGAGAGGACTGTTCGATGTTGAACGATGTAAAGCTAAGCCGTCGCAGGGTACTCGCGGTAGGGTCCGCTTTTGCCGCCACAGCCATTCTGGCTGCTTGCGGTGAAGCCGACGACGATCCTGCCGGGAATGGTGGCGCGAGCTCCGATGATCCGACAGCAACCCCGGAGCCGCAGCCAACGGCGACGCCGGCAGCCGAGCCCATCTTTGCCGCCGAAGGCGATGAGCCGGTCATCAAGGTCGCCTACGAAGGCGGATTCCTCGCCGTTGAGGATCTCGTCCGCCGGACGCCGCTCACGGCCCTCTATGATGATGGCCGTCTGATCTACCCGGGCCCGATTCCCGAGATCTTCCCCCAGCCGGCCGCGCCGAATCTGCTGGTGACGGCCCTGTCGGGCGCCGGGATGCAGGCCGTCGGTGAGAAGGTGCTCGAGACCGGCCTCTTCGAAGATGGGGACAAGGAGTTTGATTCCAGCTCATCGATCCTCGCCGACGCGGCTCATACGGTGTTCACTGTCCGGCTGTCGGGGCAGGATCCGGTGCGCGTCTCCGCCTATGCCCTTGAATTCGATACCGATGAGAGCGCTCTACCGGCGGAGGAAGCCGAGGCGCGGCGACAACTCCGCGAACTGCTCAATTATCTGACCGGCGCGCCGACCGGCTTCCCGACCGATCACATCGCCGAGCAGGAGACGCGCTATAGCCCCGAGAGGCTGCAAATCGTCACCTATTCCTGGGACGAGGCCGGCTACGATTTCGAGATGGAGCCGCAGACGCTGACCTGGCCGCTCGACGAGGCGCCGTCAACGCTGGGCGAACCATTCAACCTGCCGGGGCACGATGCCCGTTGTGCCGTACTCGAAGGCGACGATCTCGACCGGATGCTCGAAGCCCTTCGGGAGGCCAATATTCTGACGCGCTGGGAGCACCTCGAAGAGGCTGCCTACCTGATCAACCGGCCGCTGCTGCCCGGCGAGGAAGGCTGCGAGAGCTCCTTCGAGCCGGGTAATGATCCGCAGACCGGTGGGGATATCGACTATCCGACCGGCGAGGATGATCTGGTCCTGCGATACGAGCTGACCGGCGGATTCGTGCCGCTCGAGTGGCTGGTTACCAGCATGCCGGTCCATTCGCTCTACGGTGCAGGACGGATGATCTCCGAAGGGGCGCAGATCGCGATCTACCCGCCGCCAGCCTTGCCTGCCCTTGCGGTCGAGAAGCTGACCGAGGAAGGCGTCCAGATGCTGCTGTCCGAGGCTGACTCGGCCGGTCTCCTTCAGGGCGAGCAAACCTGGGACGGACTCACCCGCTCCGTGGCCGACGCTCATACCGGTGTCCTGACGATCAACGCGAAGGGCGAGACGCATGTCGTGTCGGTCTACGCGCCGGGGATGTTCGATGTCGGTGACATGGTCTCCGATGAGGAGGTCGAGTTCCGGGCACGCTTTGACGAGTTCGTAGGGAAGTTGTCCAACCTGCGCGGCTGGTTGCCGGAAGATGTCTTCCAGGATGCCACCGACGAGTACCCGGTCGACCGTCTCCAGATCGTCTCCCAGCCGGCTGATGTCCGCCCCGCTGAAGAGGACGTTCAGCCGAACGAGATCGAGTGGCCGCTGGAGGCGCCGCTTGCCGAACTCGGCGAGCCGTATAACCTGCTCGACATGGCCCGATGCTTCGCCCTAGAGGGGCAGGAATTCGCCGACGTCATGTCGCTGCTGGGCGATGCGACGACGATCACCCGCTGGACGAGCGATGGCGAGCAGTACATCCTCCATGTCCGGCCGCTGCTGCCCGACGAGGAAGGTTGCCGGCACCCGTATCAGTAGAACCTGCGATTGAAGACGGAAACGCCCCGCCCTCCAGCGAGAGGGCCGGGCGTTTCGTTTGTTCATGCCTGGAGTTCTTGAACGAGTGGCGCATGTATTACACTGTCGGCAGATCACCGGACCAATAGACCATGCAGCAGAGGATCTCCCCATGTCGACCATGACCGGCTACGAGTTCTGGACTCCGGAAGCGATGCCGAATCCCTACCCCTACTACCATCGCCTCCGGGAGGACGCGCCGATATTCCACAACGGCGGCAAGACCTGGACGCTCAGCCGATACCGGGACGTCGCCGCAGTCTTGCCCGACAAACGGATGTCTGCCGTCCGAGGGCAGTTCGAGGGGCTGCCGGAAGAGGAGCGCGCCGGGTACCAGGCGTTGATCGACGTGAACCGCGACATGATCCTCTTCCTCGATCCGGATGCCCACACCCGTCTCCGCAGCCTCGTCGCGCAAGCGTTCTCTGCCCGGCGCATCGAAGGGCTGCGGGAGCATATCGTCGAGCTCGTCGATCAACTGCTCGAGCCCATCGGGCGAGGCGAGCCGTGATCTGATCGACGTCCTCGCGAATCCCCTTCCGGGTCTGGCGATCGCCGAGCTGGTTGGGGTTCCGACCTCGGATCAGGCAAAGTTCACCCACTGGGCGAACGAGTACGGCGAATGGCTCGGGAGCTGGCAGCCGGACGAAGATGTCCGAAACCGCGCTAATCAGGCCGCGATCGAGCTTTCCGGCTACCTTCGCAATCTGGTTCGGGAGCGGCGCGATAATCCGCAAGACGACCTGCTTACCGGTCTGATCCAGGCTGAGGAAGAAGGCAACCGGTTGACCGAGCAGGAGATGATCTCAACGGTCTTTCTGCTGCTATTCGCCGGCAACGAGACAACGACGAATCTGATCGGCAACGGCATCCTGAATCTCCTGCGCCATCCGGCTGAGCTGGAGCGCCTGCGGGAGAACCCCGGCATGATGCGGACGGCGATCGAGGAACTGCTCCGCTATGAGGGGCCGGTGCAGCTCACGACCCGCTTTGCGGCCGAACCGCTCGAGATCGATGGCCACCGGATCGAGGCGGGCGACCATATCGAGTTCGTGTTGGGCGGGGCGAATCGTGACCCGGAACAGTTCCCGGACCCCGACCGTCTCGACATCGGCCGGCGGCCCAACCGGCATATCGGATTCGGCCACGGCATCCATTTCTGCCTCGGCGCTCCACTTGCCCGCGCTCAGGGGCAGATCGCGATCGGGACACTCATCAACCGCTACCCGACCCTCGAACTGGCCGACGACGACATCCAATGGCGGCACAACCCGATCCTCCGCGGCCTGAAGGGGCTCCGGCTGGTCTACTAATGCGTTGCCGGCGCGCGAGTGCAGACGGCGAGTATGGGACGTGCTTGCCATGAAGGATCTGCGTTTGCGGTGATGGGATCCGGTTTCTACTCTTTCCTGGTGATCAGCATGGTACCGGCAGAGGCGTGGTTCACCATGCCCGGCAGTTTCAGTCCGCATACGTAGACGGCAGGTCGCCGTGGTCGTGATGAATCACGCTCCTATGTGGCCATTAGTCCCCACAGTTCCATCGCAGTTCAACATACGGTCGGCCAAAGACTTTGAGGCTAGACCCGGCTTCCTTGCCGAACTAGAATAAGAACATATGATCGCATCGAGCCGGCTGGACTCCCCAGAGTGGAATAACGCGTGTCTCCGGGCGCGGCTCGCGGTCAATGATGACTCGTTGCTCCCGCAATGGCGCGGGAGATGAACAGGAGAGAGCATTGGCGACTATCGTATTCGTGCACGGGGCATGGACGGGCGGCTGGATCTGGCGGGATGTTGCTGCGCGCCTGAGGGCGGAGGGATACGACGTCTACACGCCGACCCTCACCGGGCTCGGCGAGCGGGTGCACCTGGGCGGCCCGGACGTCGACCTCGATACGCACATCACCGACATAATCAACGTGTTGAGCTATGAGGGCCTCGACGACGTCGTCCTCGTCGGGCACAGCTACTCGGGTATCGTCGTCGAGGGTGTTGCGGATCGGGCTCCGGACCGGTTGGCAGGGCTGGTCTACGTGGATTGCGCGCCGCTGAGCGACGGTATGGCGCTCTTCAATCTGTTCGGCGACGAGGGGCGCGCGGCGACCGAGCAGGTTGCAAACGAGTACGGTGATGGCTGGAAGCTCCCGTTCCCATCGATCGAGGATCTCGGCAATATCGCCAGTATCGCCGGGTTGGACGACGCGGCGCTCGATCTCATGACCAGGCGGGGTACGCCGCAGCCGATCGGAACCTACCGCCAGCCGCTGTCGCTGGCGCACGAATTCGACGGCGAATATACCCGTTCACTGGTCGCGTGCAGCCTGGGCGATTTCTCGGTCGAGTGGCTCAAATCCGGGATCGCGTCCGGCGAGCCGATGCTGGAACCGATCTCGGCGCCCGACTGGACATTCTACGAGCTCGAGACCGGCCACTGGCCGATGCTGTCCGAGCCGGAGAAGCTGTCGGAGATCATGATCGAGATCGTAAGTCGCAGCTGACCTGCCTGACCGCTCCCGTGAGTCAGCTCGTCAGGTCGGCAACCCTGCCCGGGAAGAGGATCTCACTGGTTTCGCGGTCGACGATCGCGAAGATGAACGGCCGGTCGACGGCAACATCCGTGGTTGGCATGGCGCGTTCGGGTGCTGTGGTGTTCCTGAAGCGTGCCGTCCGAATCCGCAGACGAGCCCGATTGTAGAAACCAGGCTCGTCTGCTGCCGCTCTCAGGGTAGGTGCCGTTTACCAGATGGGGAGGAGCCCCGCCGGTGAGCGGCCAGTCTCCCTACGATGGGCTGAATGTCGCGACGATCATCCCATAGTAGGTGGGAGCCTCGTAGCTGAGGAAGTCGACGTCCATCGGGACGACCTGCTGCGCGCCGCCGAGCATCAGCAATTGCCACAACCCGTCGATCGCCGCATTCCCGATGTATTCGTCGTCGAGGTCGATCAGGCTGAGAATGTCGTTTCGTTTGATCGCTTCGCTGACCTCGGCGTCCATCTTCGGCGCGTCCTCGTGGAACCCGTTCGGTCCGTCCGGGTCGTGCCGGTGGGCCCAGTCGCAGCTGGCGATGAAGCCGACGCGCTTGTCGCTGGCCTGGGCGACCTCGGCGACGACCTTCCCGAACTCGACGTTGTGCGAACGCGGGATCATCCGCGACGGATTGGCGATGATCGCCGCCGGGCCGGTCGGCTCATCCGGCACGCCGCCGAGCAATCCGGCCAGGACATAGCCGCCGCCGACGACGTTCGTGTCATGGCCGGCGAACCAGAGCGGGGTCATGATGCCCCAGTCGGCCGGCAGGACGCTCTGGTTGCGATTCGAGCCGCCATAGCCGACGCCGGCGACCGGGATGTCTCTCGCTGTCGCCGCTTCGTAGATCGCGTCCGTCAGTTCGAGGTCGACCGGGAAATTCATCTCGACCTGCTCGTCTCCCCAGCGCAGCGTCCCGGCTGCGCTGGCCACGTCGGCGAGCGAGATCGCGCCGTTGACCCGTATGCCGTGCGGGCCGGTGATGAAGATCGCGTCGAGATCGGCGTCTTTGAAGCGCTGCCCCATCGTCAGCATCGCTTCGCGCGTCGCCAGTGCCCCGTCGGCGTCTTCGCTGAGCTCCGGGATGATCGGGAATCCATGTGGAGCGACTGCTCCGATAACGAGTGGCATGTGTCGTTCCCTTCGGGTTTCTGCAGGTCGATGTCATGGGTGACACGGTAGCACGGAGCCGGGCAATTGCAGCCTATGGCTCGCTATGCGTTCTGGCGGGAGAGACGCTATCTGAGGAGTCCGTACCTGGCGACCCCGGGCCAGGATGACGAGCCAGAGAGGAGGATTCGAGAACAGCTGCTCGCCGTTCACCCCGTTGACCATCAGCCGAATCGCCTGACCGACAGGATGGAAGAACAGAATCGGATCGACGGCGTCCGGAAGCGGGATACCACACGAACGCCGGGGCGATGACCGGCAGCAGATAGGCCCCGGCCCAGGCGTTGAACTGGCCGGCCATCAGCAGGATCGGCACACTGACGGCGATGTAGATGACGCCCAGCAGCGCCCTGGCAACGGTGATGTCCGGATGCGAAGCGATGAGCATAATCGCCTCGATGCCTTCTTCTCCACCGGTGAGCACGCGGATCGTCGTCGTCTTGCCGGCGACGTTGTGTCCGAGCAGGCCGAATATCTCGCCTCCGGCCACCGAACAATCGATCTCGCTGCCGGCATCGATCTGTCCGTAGCTCTTCCGGAGCCCCTCGACGATCATTGCCTTCGCGGGCGCGCCGTTTTTCTTGCGTTCCGGACCCTGCATCGCGCCCCGTCTGCGTGCCGTGCGACCATCACAGGAAGGGGAGACTGCGGGATATCCGCCACCGGGGCTCTCAGCCGCCGCGTTCAGGGGACATGCCGGGAGCGGTTGGGCGAGTACGGTCAGACGGCTCTGTCGTCCAGATCAGGATGGTCTGCCCGAGCCGTTGACTCGCGTAGTCGAGCAAGCCGGCGATCAGGAGAATGGCGCCGGACATCTCGAAGAACTCCTCGAGCGACGTCAGCGTCGCGTAGCCGAGCTGGGCATCCGGATAGTTCTCGGTAAACCAGCCGCTGACCATTTCGAAGCCGATCGCTCCGACCACGAACGTCACTGCTGAGAGGATGAAGAGCCTTCTGGTTGTGGGAGGTAGCGCCAGAATGAATCTGGCAAATACTATCGCCGCGATGAGGGCGGAGATACCTGCTGGAATCACCCAGGCGTAGTAAAAGAGCCCGTCCGTCCCGACGATCTCCCGCAGCGGCGTGCTCCCCTGGGAATCATGGATCTGCGCGCCCTCGTCAATTGAGAAGCCGGCAAAGAGTATCGCCAGTGCGGCCCAGTGTCGCCGGTAGCGGTCGCCGGCAGACCAGGCGGCGGTTGCGATGATCCCGGCCAGGAGGGCCGCGCTGCTCAGCATGCTCACCGAGAACCAGGTCGGCAGCGAGACTTCGCGGTTCAGGTCGACGAACCGAACGATGTGCGGCCAGATGAACGCGTCCGGGTGCCACTCGGCGTCGATCGTCTGGACCGCCAGGTCGGTGACGAGGAAGAGCAGCGCCAGGGCACCGAGTATTCGAATCAGCAGCGATCGGTGGACGGAGATGGAGGAATCGTTTCGCCGACTGCTCGACGCGACATCGATGCCGGTGTTCGGGGCTGTAGGTCGTCCGCTTGCGGCAATCATCGCGGCACCTCCGCAGCCGGTCGGGAGCGATTGGCCCCGATGCTCGATCGGGCATACTCGAGCAGGACGTAGAAAACGAGAATGGTCCCGAATATCTCGGCCAGTTCTTCCGCCGACGTGATCAGTTTGTACTTCATGTCGCCGTCGTTGAAGATCCAGCCATAGATGTCTCCTACTGTTTCGAGGCCGGCCGCGCCGCCCACGAACATCAAGATGCCGATGATGATCAGTCCTCGAAGCTGCATGGGCAAGGCCACGACGAAGTGGTATCCCAGGATCGTGGCGACGGCGATTCCGGGTATCCAGAGCAGGGTCAGCGGCCAATCCGAGAACCCGGTATCGCCGGAAACCAGCATCCGCACCACCTTCGCTGCCGACGGTTGGTAGGTCACATGCTCCTCGAAGGACAGCCCGAGCGCGATCAGCGCCAGGGCTCCCCAGTGGACAATCGCCCGGCGATTGCGCGTCCAGAGCATGATCGCGATGAAGATCGACAGGCAACCGGCCGCGCCCAGCAGCAGGAGGGCGTACCAGCTGGGAACGGTGTCAGGCGTGTCGACTCCGAGAGCTGCGGCCAGGTCGGCGATCCAGCGTGCCTTCGGCTCGAAGACGTGAATCATGAGTTCGAGCAGCAGGTGGCTGATCACGAGCACCCCGCCGATCACCGATAGGGCCAGGGCGAGCTTGCGCGTTCGCACCCCGAACGACATCGATGGCGTCGAAGGAGCGGTCGCACTTGCCCAGCCTTCTGGCCGCGCCACCAGCGACCGCCAGCCGATTCTTTCGTAGAGACGCCATGGCACCTTCAGGAGCATCGTATCGGCGGCCATCCGCAACAGCATGTGGTGGGAGCGGATCGGCCCGGAGAGGAGGTAGGCGAAGGTGCCGATTCCCGGCATCGCGGCGACGATGATCACCAGAGGTGAGTGGATCGAGAAACGGCGGCGCCATTCGGCCCGGTCGATCTTACGGGCAAGGAGGCTGATCGTTGCCGCCAGAAGATTGAGTATCGTGTAGGTCGCCCGGAGGATGCTGCCGACCGGGAAGCGCATCGCGATTCCGATCGTCAGGTGAATGGCGAAGTGGGGAATGACCCTGTGGATCTGCGGCTCGGACAGCGTCCGGCGAATCTCGGCCGCTTCGAATTCCTTGATCCGGCCTTCCGATTCCCAGGTGTCGACCATCGCATAGAGCAGCCCTTCGGCCCGCTCCCGGTTCGAAGATGTCGCATGGCGAACGCGCCGGAAGTACCGGCCGATGCCGAACCCGGATTCGATCCAGCGCAGCAGCCGGCTCCAGATGCGGGGCTCGGCGGCGTGCCAGCGCTCGTTGGCCTCGTCGGCACTCTCGACCAGAGCGACGAGCTCTGCGTACCACGCGTCGCCCATCCGCTCACGCATGTCGGGAGCGGATCGCTCGATGTAGTCGCGGGTAATGTCGAAGTAGACCGTATCGAACATCGGGAACTCGGCGCGCTCGATCGCTCTCCACCAGGCGCGCGGCGACGCCAGCGGAGAGACGAGGCCGGATTCGAGGTCGACGATGTAGAACCGGCCGTCAGCGCCGTGGAGGACGTTGTCCTTGCCGCGCGGTTGCCGGGGATCGATCTGCCAGGTCGGAAGCCCCGCCTCGTCGAACCGGTTGCAGAGGTCGTAGAGAAACCTCAGTTCGGCGTCGCTGTCCTGCTCGCCGCCGGTTTCGATGCGCTCGCTGGCAAGCCCGAGCCGGCCGTCGATCTCGACAACTCCGTAGGCGCGCGCGACCCGGTTGCTGCCGAACCAGTACTCGGTCAGCTTGCCGGCGAGATTCCGGCGAAGGACGGCGGCGTCCAGCGCCAGCCTGTTCCGGATATAAGGGAACTCGGCCTGGAACGACAGCCAGTAGACGGCTCTCGGCAGGAAGCCCGGCGCGTAGATCTTCGTCACGACGTCGTCCTGGAACAGGATCGTGCTCGTGAGGGCGTGCGCCCGTGGGATCGATTCATCGACCGGAATCGGAACGGCATGGATGAAGGGTAAATCCCCGGCCGCGGTAGTCAAGCGGCGATAGAACAAGACCAGCGCCAGGAGGATCGAGAAGCCGAGGGCGTAAGCGGCCGCAACGTCGGAGACCCAGTGGACGCCGAACCAGATTCTGGCCGGACCGGCGAGCAGGACGATGGTGACCGCTGCGGCCTGGATCGGGACGCGGAGCGGCGCGAAGCGGATGTTTCTCGCAAGCAGGAAGATGACGCCGTAGAACATCACCGCCCCGGCAACCTGGCCGCTCGGGAATGCAGTCGCATCGATCGGCCCCATTGACCTGATGAGTTGTTCCGGCTCCGGTTTCGGACGGTTGACGATGTGCCCGATGACCCAGTTGACGACGCCTCCCAGGGGGATCAGCGCGACGGTCAACGCCGGGAGCCAGGACCGCAGCGCGACGGCGAGATACAGCAGCAGCGACGCCCAGAGCGTGATTGCCCAGAATGATCCGGTCAGATCGCTGACAAAGAGCAGAATCGGTCGGAAGTACGGTCCCTCGATCTCCTGAACGGCCCGAATCACCCGGTAATCGAACGCGCTGCGGTTGCGAATGAGTGCGTCGACCGTCATCAGGACCGCGAGAGCGGCCATGACGATGCTCCCGCGAACGAGCCATCGATCGATGCCTTGTTGCTTGCGTGCGGCCACTTCCTTGCCGGCTGGTTCGGAACCCCGGCTGTCTCGGACGCGGGACGCCCGGCCTGCGTCAGGGCTGGCCGGGTTTCTGGCTGTCGTCGCAGGCACCTTCTCGACGCTTGCCGGCGCGGCATTCGCGGTGGGCTGCAATTGATCGATGAATGTCATTGTTCGATCCCCCGAAGCCGAGTTGAAGTCTCTCAGTTCCCCCAGTCGGGCCTTGACGGTTCCTTCTCCCTCCCGCCCCGCACTGAACGAGAGCGGACAGCCATGCTGTCCCACTTCAAGATACGGCGTCTGCCGTTACAGACGTCACAACAAGCGGAATCGGGGTATTACAGCCTCGTTAAGCTGATGTATCAGGGTAAATCACCGGAGCGCGAGCATCAGGGGGTCACGCGGTTCGGGTCAGCTGGTAGACGCGGGCCTCATAGGGACGTAGCTCGATCTGCCGGATGTCTCCGCCTGCCTCGACCGGATAGTTCGCGATCAGCAGCTCGGGGTCGGAAGCCGGCAGATTCCCGGGGAGGGAAAACACCGATGACGAGCCGCTGAAGTTCAGGATGACCACGAGGCGATCGTTCTCCAGCGTCCGGGTGAAGGCGAAGATCTCGGGGTGATCGGCCAGAAGGATGTCGTAGCGGCCGTCGACGACAACCGGATTGTTCTTTCTCAGCCGGATCAACTCCCGGTAGTAGTAGAAGATCGAATCCGGATCCGCCAGGGCCTGCTCGACGTTGATATCCCGGTAGTTGGGGTTGACCTGGATCCAGGGCGTGCCGTCTGAAAAACCGGCATGCTTGCCGTCATCCCATTGCATCGGCGTTCGAGCATTGTCCCGGCTGCGCTTGTGAACCAGATCGAGAGCTGACTCCCGGTCGAGACCGGCGATCTCGATCAGTTCGCGGTAGTGGTTGCGGGTCGAGATATCCCGGTAGTCCTCGATGGATGGAAAGGCGACGTTCGTCATTCCGATTTCCTCGCCCTGGTAGATGTAGGGCGTGCCGTGCAGCAGGTGGAGGAAGGTCGCGAGCATCTTGGCCGATTCGACCCGATACCGGCCGTCGTCACCGAAGCGCGAAACCTGGCGCGGCTGGTCGTGGTTGGAGAAGTACTGGCTATTCCAGCCGCGTCCTTCCAGATCCTCCTGCCATCGGGTCGTCACCTCTTTCAGTTCTTCGAGCTCCCAGGGCCGCCAGCCCCAGCCTGCAGGTCCGCGAGGATCATGATCGAGCACCATGTGCTCGAAGTGGAAGATCATGTCGAGCGGACCGGTTTCGGGATTGGTGAGCTCGACGGCCTGGGACGGCGTCGCCGCGACCGCTTCGCCGACGGTCAGCGTCGTGTAGTTATCCAGCACCTGCTCGCGCATTTCCTGGAGGAACTCGAGCAGACGCGGGCCGTGGATGAAGAACCGCTCGCCCGGCTGGTATGGACCTTCCCGGGTGACCGGTGCGTTCGGCAAGCCCGGCACCTTCGAGATCATCGTGATGACGTCCATCCGGAATCCATCGACACCCTTGTCGAGCCACCAGCGCATCATGTCGTAGACGTCTTCCCTGACGCTCGGGTTCTCCCAGTTGAGGTCCGGCTGTTTCTTGGAGAAGAGGTGAAGGTAGTACTCGCCGGTGAGCTCGTCGTACTGCCAGACCGATCCGCCGAACATGGCTCGCCAGTTATTCGGCGCGCGGCCGTCTTCGCCCGGTCTCCAGATGTAGTAATCGCGGTAGGGATTGCTCCTGGACAGCCGCGACTGCTCGAACCACGGATGCTCGTCGGACGTGTGGTTGACGACGAGATCCATCACCAGCTTGATGCCGCGCTTGTGGAGACCGTCGACCAGTTCCTCCCAGTCGGCGAGCGTCCCGAATTCGTCCATGATCTCCCGGTAGTCGCTGATGTCGTAGCCCATGTCGTCGTTGGGGGACTTGTAGACCGGCGATAGCCAGACGATGTCGATCCCGAGCTCCTGGAGGTAGTCCAGCTTCGAGATGATGCCCGGCAGGTCGCCGATCCCGTCGCCGTTGCTATCCATGAAACTGCGGGGATAGATCTGGTAGATGACGCTTTCTTTCCACCAGCGATGCTGCAACTGCGTACCCTCCAGTCGGATTTGACGCCGGGCGAGATCCCGAGCGCCGGCGATCTCTTTATCAGGCCAGATCCGGTTCTAGCCGCTGCGGATTGGCTGTCAGGTCGTGTCCGGGAAGGCGATCGTTGTCAGGAGCGCGTTCTCGGACTGTCGCGAATCCAGCCGCGTGTGCTGGACGACGACCGGGACGTCGGACTCGATGATGCTGGCGTAGTCGGTCCCTCTCGGAATCGGCTCGGGATCTTCCAGGTCGTTGAAGCGTACATGCCGGGTGCGCCGGGCCGGGACCGTTAACCGGAAGGGACCGGCCGGATCGCGGTCCGCGAAGTAGACGGTGATTGCAACCTGCGCGTCCTGGTCGGAAGCATTCAGGATGCAGGCCGTCTCATGGCTTGTCATCGTCCCCGGTGGACCGGTGCTGGTTTCCGGGATGTAGCCTTCAGCGATAGCCCAGCGATGCCGGCCAAACGGCGTGGTCATGTGCTGTTCCTCTCAGGGGCGCTCTCGTGTCAATTGCCTGTTGTCCAGCGGACGCCTGGATGCGCTATCGGAGCGCTCCAGCCTGGCGTATCCAGCGGTAGCCGAACGGCCGGAGTTCAAATCGATTCCGGTCAGGATCGGGTTCCGGATAGTCGCTATCGCTCAGAATGTCCTGAGCATTCTCGTTCAGCGGTTCGTCCAGTTGCACGGTGACGGAGCGATGTTCCGGAGAAAGATTGTGAAGGACGATGACGCCACTATCCGTCCAACGGTAGTTCTGGGCCAGGATGTCGTTGTTGCAGTCGGTGTCGAGGAAGCGATGCTCGCCCGCTCCGATCTCTGGCGTCTCCCGTCTGATCCAGATCAAACGCTCGAACCAGTTGAGAAATGATGCGGGATCCTGGCGCTGCCGGGCGACGTTGATCTTGTCGTATGCAAACGGGCCCTCGTTGATGACGGGAGCGGCAAGCGCTTCTTCCGGCGCGGTTGAGAACCCGCCATTCCGCTCGTTGGACCACTGCATTGGCGTGCGAACCGTTGTCCGGCCCGGCAACTCCAGATCCTCGCCCATGCCGATCTCTTCACCCATGAAGATGCACGGTGTTCCGGGAGCGAGAACATCAGGCTGTACGCCAGCTCCATACGCCGCCTATCTCCTGAGACCATCGGAGGAAGCCGTCGTCGAATCCCCGTCCATAGATACGCATGTCGGGGTCGGGAGCGAACTGTTCGAGAACCTTCTTGCGCTCTTCCCGGACAGCCGCTCCAGATCCAGTTCGTCGTAGTTGCGTACCCAGTGCACCCACTGGCAGCTCCAGGGCACGGAGGGCAGCTGTTCGAAGGCCCGCCTGAGCGGTTCGGCGCTTCGCTCCGCCAGCGCAAGGAACAGGTAGTTATTCGAGACGAAGTTGAAGAGCATCTGGAGTTCATGCCCGTCGCCGAAGTATCGGTCAAGCCGGTCGGGCTCAGCGTCAACCTCGCCGATCAGGACGGAGTCGCCGCGCAGGGCGCTGGTCACATCACGCATTTCCCGCAGGATTTTGTGAGTCTCGTCGCGATCCCGGTGAGAGGCATCCTGACTCCCGATGTACGGGGCGGCGTCGATCCGGAAACCGGATGCTCCAAGCTGGAGCCAGAAACTGATGATCTTCTCGATCTCACGCTGCACGGCCGGATTCTGCACATTGAGATCCGGTTCGAAGTCGTAGAAGTGGTGGAGATAGTAGGCGCCGGACGTCTCATCGTAGGTCCAGGGCGATCGATCCTTCTCGCTGTCGGTGTGGACGATCTGGCTGCGCTGTTCCCTGGCTGGTGGTTCGTCTCGCCAGATGTAGTAGTCCCGGTAGGGAGAGTCCGGAGCCGTTCCTGGCGCTCCGGAACCACGGATGCTCCTCGGAGGTGTGCTGGATCACGAGATCGAGAATGACTCTGATGCCTCGCGACTCCGCTTCGCGGAAGAAGAAGGCGATATCGCCGAGGGTGCCGCTGCGCGGGTTGACGTTGTAGTAGTCCGAGATGTCGTAGCCGTTGTCTCGGTCGGGCGATGGATAGAAGGGGAGGAGCCAGAGGCAGGTCACTCCGAGGGACGCCAGATAGTCCAGACGGTCGGTCAACCCCACAAAGTCGCCGAAGCCGTCGCCGTTGGCATCCATGAAGACCTCGACATCGAGCGCATAGATGACCGAGTTCTTGTACCACGGTGCGCGGCGAATGGATCTCCCTTTCCTGACGAGGCCCGGGTGCGGGGTCTGGGAAGGTTCATCAAGTCTTTCGAGTGTAGCCCGGCCCCGACCGGCCGCTCATAGATCTTTGTACAGGGAACGGTACGCCGACAGGACACAGATCAGCGGCGAGGGAGGCGATTCCTTGCCTGACCGCCGGGCTACCTACGCCGTATTGACGTCGGACATGCTGGGCATACAAAACGCGCAGGGGTGGGAGCAATGAGATGCTCCCACCCATGCGCTGGCCCGGAACGCTCGACGGACTACCCCCGATAGGCGTTGCCGTGGAAGTCTTTGTACGGGACGCGCGTGTGCGTGCGAACGTCCGGGTTGAGGAGCGGGTTCGGGTAATACCCGTTCAGCATCTGGGCCATCTTGTGCGACGCGCCACGGCGAGCCGTCAGGACCGACTGGTTCGAGAAGCCGGCGATATGGGGCGTCAGGACGACATTGTCGAGCTTCAGAATCGGGTTGTCGCTCGGCGTCGGCTCGACCTCGAAGACATCGAGCCCGGCCCCCCGGATCCGGCCGGACGACAAGACGTTGTAGAGCGACTCCTCATCGACGACCGGTCCGCGGCAGGTGTTGATCAGGACGGCGTTGCGCTTCATCAGCGAGAGCGCCCGTTCGTTGACGATGCCGGTCGTCTCCTCGTTCTGCGGGACGTGGACCGAGAGGTAGTCGCTGCGCTCGAACAGCTCGTCGAAATCGACCAGCTCGACGTTCAGCAGATCGGCAATCGACGGATCGACGTAGGGGTCGTGGGCGATGACGTGCAGATCGAAAGCCGCGGCTCGCTTCGCCGTCTGGCGCCCGATCTTACCGAGACCGAGAATGCCCATCGTTTCGCCATAGAGCGGCGGCATCGAGCCCTGCCAGCCGCGGCCCCACTCGCCGCCGGCCATCTGGTTGTGCAACGTCGCGATCTTGCGGGTCACGGCGAGCATCAGGCCGATGGCGTGCGTCGCGACCTCGCGCTCGTTGTAGCGGGAGTTGCTGACCGGGATGCCTGCTTCGGTGCAGGCGTCGAGGTCGATGCCGTTGTAGCCGTGGCTCGTGGTGACGATTGCGCGGACCTTCGGCATCCAGGGGATCATCTCGGCCGTGACGAGATTGGAGGTCAGGAATCCGTCGGCCTCCTCGAGCGCCGCTTTTCGTTCTTCTGTCGTGCCGAATGGCAGCACGCGCAACTCGGCATTCGCGGCATCGAGCTCCTGCTGCTCGATTGCCGTGGTGTCTTCACCCTCGGTGTACTGGAAGAACGGTCGAACGACGACGAATTTCTCGGCCATCTGTGATTCACCTCTCCACATAGAGGCGTGACGCATCACGCCCATCTTGTACGCTATCCCGCTGCCGGGATGTCCTATCCGATACCGTGACGTGACGAATCACGCCTCTTCATCCAGATCCTCTGTTGCTCTTTCCTTTGTGCTACATCCACGGGATATCCAGTGCCAGCGGCATGTCGATGACCGCCGGACCCGCTGACTCGATCGCGTCCCGCAGAGCCGATTCCAGTTCTCCGGTCGACTCCAGCTTGATGCCGCGGGCCCCGAAACTCTCGGCCATGGCGGCGAAGTCTGGAGTCGCGAGGTCGGTTGCGTAGGTGTAGTCACCATAGCGCAGGCGCTGGAAGCGGCGCATCGCGTTGTACCCCTGGTCGTTGCAGATGATGCAGGTGATGTTGACGCCGTACTGGACGGCGGTGGCAAGCTCCTGGCAGGTAAACATGAATGCGCCGTCGCCGCTGATCGAAATGACCGGGCGATCGGGGGCGGCAACTGCTGCGCCGATCGCAAACGGCAGGGCGCTGCCGAGCGTGCCGTAGACGGCCGGGTAGAGATATGAACGCGGCCGCTCGACCGGTAGCTGGCGCGACGTCCAGTACTGGATCAGGCTGTCGTTCGTGACGATCGCGTTCCCCTCGCTCGCGTTTGCCACGGCATCGAGGACACCCATCTCGGTCGGGTACTCGAGCCGCATCTGCTCCTCGACCTGGCGTCGGGCTGCGCCGACGCGTTCCTGCCAGATCCCGGCCTTCGCCGGAGACGCCCCTTCGAGATCTTCGAGCAGCTGACCGAGGACGGCGCCCTCGTCGCCGACCAGTCCGATCTCGGCCGGGTAGTTCAGGTCGATCCAGTCGCCGTCGGCGTCGATGTGGATCAGATGTCGCAGCGGTGCCGTCCAGCCGGAGGTGTCCGTCTGCCCGAGCCTGCTGCCGACGACGAGCGTCGCGTCCGCTTCGGCCAGCATCGCGTGCAGGTCTGGCGCGCCGTGCCACCAGCCGCCAACCGATAGTGGATGGCTCGACGGGATCGCCCCGCGCCCGTTGGCGGTCTCGAATACCGGCGCTCCCAGGGCTTCGGCGAGCTCGAGCAGGGCCGTATTCGAACCGGATCGATGAACGCCGCCGCCGGCGATGATGACCGGCCGCTCCGCCCGGGCGAGCGTCTCGACAGCTCGCTGGATGTCGGAGGCGTTCGCCTCGATGCGCGCCGGCGCGGCTGCCTGCTCGATCTCGATGTCGGCTTCTTCGTTCAGCATGTCCGCCGGAAAATCCAGGTAGCTTGGCCGGGGCCGCATCGTTTGCGTGCTCTCCAGGGCTCTGGCCACCATCGGCGAGACCTGATGGATGTTGCGGACTGATTCGGCCATCCGGGTAATATGGCGGAACGTGCCCTGCTGGTCGACCAGCTCATGGACGACGCCCCGGTTGCGGTCGATCAGGTTTCTATCGAGCTGCGATGCCAGGTGGAGCACCGGCGAGCTGTCGGTCCAGGCTTCGCCGAGGGCGGTGAAGGCGTTGGTCGCGCCCGGGCCAGTCGTCGTGATGAACACGCCGGTTTTGCCGGAGACGCGTGCATAGGCGTCGGCGGCGAAGCCTGCTCCCTGCTCGTGGCGGCAAACGATGTGCTCGATGTCGTCGGCCCGATAGAGCGCGTCGTACATCGAGAGGTTGTGGACGCCGGGAATGCCGAAGACGGTCGTCACCCCGGCTGCCCGCAATGTGTCGATGATCGCCTGGCCGCCGGTAATGGCCACCCGGTCCCCTCTCCCTCTTCGATGAATGCCGCGACAGTCTAGTGCAGCGCCGCCCCGCGTGCAACGCCGCTCGACCGGGATCGATCCGTTCCTTTGTACTCGCTACGAGATCGCTGAATTCGGCAGGCAAGCTCAGGCGGTCGGTGTTGATTATCTGGGCGTCTGCTGTGGAGCCAGGCCGCATCACATCCGTGCCCTGGCGGAGGCTCTGGGAAGAACGCCGCTGGCCAGCCGCTACTCGGCCGACATGTCCAAGCACGCCTTTCTCGGCGACGATCCGCGCCTGAGAGAGGAGTACCGGGCCTACGTCAAAGATCTGTAGGCCGGGAGGACGCCGCGCCGTCTGGTTGATGGGTCGCCCGGCATGACCTCGTAAGCCCGGGGATGCGTGCACCGCGCGAATGAGGCGCGGGGGAGCCTGAAGCGAACCGGTAGTTCGGTGTTCAGTATGGTTTCTCGTGGTTCCGGAGCTGCTCGACGACTTTGTCGATCCGGAGCCGGTCGGCTTCGGGATCGAATGTCGTGCGCATGCTTGCGAGAATCGCATTCCGGTTGCGGTCGTCGAGCCCGTTGAAGAACTCCCGCGCTTCGGGATAGCTCGCCAGTCGCGCCAGGAACTGGTCCGGCGGCTTGACCGGCTGGAAACTCGCATAGGCCTGGTCCCAACGGCCATCAACCTTCGCGGCTTCGACCTGGGCCGCACCGGCCGGCCGCATTCGCCCCTGCTCGGTCAGCCACTCTGCCTTGTCGCACTCGGTCCATGTCCAGCGGGTATCCGCCTGGCGCGGGACGAACTTCTGGAGAAAGAAGCTGCGGTCGACCTCGCGGCGCACCCCGTTGACCAGGCCGAAGCAGAGCGCGGCATTGAGCGCATCGTCGAAGGCGATCCAGTCGAGGTCGGTGCCTGACTTCGCGACTTTGACCCAGACACTGCCGATTTCATCGTGGTGGGCTTCCAGCCAGGACTCCAGCTCTTCGACCGTGGCCGTCTCGACGATCGGTATTTCAGGTGCGGTTTTCGACATGATGCTGCCTCTCGCTTAGATGAGTAGCCGATCGATCGGACGTTCTATCACAACGTTCGTCGGTCGTCACGTTCGGTCGGCTTAGATTGCCAGGTCGTTCGATGCGTCAGTAGATTTTCTCGCCGTTCATCAGCATCTCCATGAACTGTTCGATCCGGCGAACGCGCGTCTCCGCTCGTTTGGCGTCCTGGATGCGATAGAGGATAGCGTAGCGGTTGCGGCTGTCGAGCGAATCGAAGAATCGCGACGCGTCCGGTTGCTCGTCCAAGCGTACCTGGAGATCCTCCGGCACGGTCATCCTGCTCTGCGATGCGTAGGCATCCTGCCAGCGCCCGTCGGCTCTGGCCGCTTCGATCTGGGCCATGCCGGATGGCCGCATCCTGCCATCCTCGATCAGCTGCAGGACCTTGTCCCGGTTGATCTTCGACCACTTGCTGCGGGGGCGGCGCGGGGTGAACTTCTGGAGGAAATAGTCGTCGTCGAACGCCCGCCGCTGGCCGTCGATCCAGCCGAAGCAGAGGGCGATGTCCAGCGCCTCCGGATGCGTGACCGATGCGATCCCGCTTGCCTTCTTGGCCACTTTGACCCAGAGGCCGGCCGGTTCCTCGAAGTTCTCGGCCAGCCAGTTTTCGAATGCCGATGCCGTCGCGAATGTCATCACCGGGAGTTCCTGAACCGGCTTCGCCAATTTGATCGCCTCTCATTGTCAGGTTAGTAGTCTGTGACACATGAAGCGGCGGGGTGCCCGGCTGCATCATGGGAAGCTCAATAAGCAACAACCGTGTCATTTCGAGCGGAGCGAGAAATCTCAGTCGAACCCCAGGGACATGCTGCGCTGAGATTTCTCACACCCGCGTTCCGCGGGTACCCGGGTCGAAATGACAACGTTGATACGGTAGGGCTTCCTGGGATTGACCAACATGCTTGTCAAATCATGTGTCACAGACCGCTAGATCGTATGTTCTATTACACCAGGCATTCGCCGTCACGCGCCACTATCCGGCCCCGTTTCACGACCAGCCACCGATCCGGCCGCTCGATGACAGCCTCGACATGCGTCTCGCCGTCCACGAGCACGAAGTCGGCGCTGCAGTCCGGTTCCAGCCCGTAGCCTTCGCTGCCGATTACCTGAGCGCTGCTGCGGGTGGCAATGTCGATCACCATCTCGATCTCGTCATCGCGCCGCAGGTTGTTGCGATAGGCGATCAGAAAGGAGCGGAGGAGCATGTCCGGCATGTTGAGCGGCCCCCAGGAATCCCGGATACCGTCATTGCCGGTGCACATCCTGACGCCAGCCTCGTAGAGGCGCTTTACGGCCGGGACCGGACGGAGACCCGATGGGCCGTGGCTCATAACCGCGATGTCATGCTCGAGCAGGAGCTCGATCAGCTGGTCCAGGTAGCTCTCGTCGATCCCGCCGAGACAGAGCGCGTGACTGATGACCACCCTGCCCTGCCAGCCGAGCGCCTTCGTCCGCTCCGCGATCAGCTCGACCGAGAACGCGCCCAGGTCTCCCGGTTCGTGGAGATGAATGTCGATATCCGCATCGTATCGCTCGGCCATATCGAAGATTGTGTCCAGGTGTCCCTTCGGGTCGCGGTCGATCGTCGATGGGTCGAGTCCGCCGACGACTTCGGCCCCGCTCCGCATCGCCTCCTCCATCAGTTCGACCGTTCCCGGCCGGATCAGCATTCCGCTCTGGGGAAAGGCGACAATCTGGATATCCAGCGCATCTTGCAGATCCTCGCGCGTTTGCAGGACGCCCTCGAAGCACTTCAGCCCGACGTCGGTGTCGATGTCGACGAAGGTACGTATGTGCGTCGTCCCGGCGGCGATACTCCGCCGTGCCTGCCGGCTGGACTGCTGGTGGAAATCGATGTTACGTTCGACGCGCATCCGGCGCTCGTTGTCGATCTTGTCCGAGAGGCCCGGGCCGACCTCATTCCGGTACCAGCCGAGCCCGAGCAAGCTCTTGCTCAAGGTGAGCATGGGCGTCGACGAAACCCGGGAAGATGAGCGCCCTCCGGCGTCGATCACCTCGCTATCTCGCCCGTCCACCCTCAGGTTCGGGCCGATCTCCTCGATCTTGCCGTCCGCGATCGCCAGATCGACCATTCCGACCGCCGAGCTGGTTCACGTTTCTGATCAGCATGTTTCCCTCCATCGATTCCCCTTCTCCCTCCGAGACTGTGCCGGCGTGTCAGTTATCCGGAAGCGTAGCCTGCCGGCGTGCTATCTTGGCCCGATTCGTCCCGCTCGTTGAGGAGAAGAGCATTCATGGGTGACCTGGACCAGCGGCGGCCGATCGGCATCTACGAGTATCTCGACTACGAGGATCTGTCGGCGGTCTTCCGCCCCTACGATCCCCGGTCGCCGGCTGTCGCGTCCGACGTCGCGGCGTTGATTGAAGGACGGATGCCCGACGCACGGTTGGAGCACGTGGGCAGCTCGGCGATTCCCGGTTGTGCCGGTAAGGGCATCATCGATTTACTGCTGCTGTATCGGCCTGGAAGGTTGTCCGCCGCGCGGGACGCGGTTGATGGTCTGGGTTTCCAGCGTCAGGCCGGTGCGGACCCTTTCCCGGAGGAACGGCCGCTCCGGGTCGGCAGCTACGACTACGATGGCACGAGCTACAAACTGCACGTCCACATCGTGGCCGAAAATGATCCCGAAGCGCGGGAATTGATCTATTTTCGCGATCGGGTTGCCTCTGACCCTGCCTTGATCGACGAGTACGTGGAGTCGAAGCGCCAATCGCTGGCAGCGATCCGGGGCGGGACGGTCGATATCGCTCACAACATCGCCTATAACGATGGCAAGGGCCCGTTCATCAGGCGCATCCTGGCGGAGATGGAGCAAGACCCGGCTACGGGCGAACCGCAGGCTAGATAGGGGAGAAGGGGAGACCATGACACGCTCGGCTGATGTTCTCGTCGTCGGAGGCGGCACGTCCGGAGCGGCGCTGGCCGGCCTGCTCGCGCGCGACGCCAACCGTCAGGTGCTGCTGCTGGAGGCGGGGCCGGACTATGGCGCGTTCGATGCCGGCGAATGGCCGGCGGATCTACTCGATGCCAGCACGATCCCCGATACGCATGACTGGGGCTATTCCGGCATGAATCACCCGTCGCAGGCTGACCCTCATCCCTACTATCGCGCGAGAGTCATCGGCGGCTGCTCGTCCCACAACGGCTGCATCGCCCTGCTCGGTCACCGCCGCGACTACGACGACTGGGCCGAGCTCGGCAACGAAGGCTGGGGCTGGAGCGATGTCGCCCCCGCCTTCGAGCGGGCGAAGGAGGCCCTGAGGGTCCGGATACCCCGCGACCAGGAGGTGACGCCGTTCCAGGCGGCTTTCATCGATGGTGCGGTGTCGGCCGGCATACCGCGTGTCGAGGACCTGAACGATCCCGACGATGTCGAAGGCGTTGCCCCTGCCCCGGTCAATATCTTCAACGGAATCCGATGGAACACCGCCATCGCTTACCTCGACCCGGTCCGCGGCCAGGGAAATCTCACCGTCGTCGGGAATGCGCTGGTCGACCGGGTCATCTTCGACGGTCGCCGTGCCGTCGCCGTCGAAGCGGTCGTCGACGGTCAGACCGAGCGATTCGAGGCGGGAAGGATCGTCCTCTCCGCCGGCGCCTATGGCTCGCCGGCGATCCTCCTCCGGTCGGGCGTCGGGCCGGCTGCGGATCTCGAGGACCTCGGGATCGACGTTCTGCACGATCTACCGGCTGTGGGGCGGCATCTTACCGACCACCCGGTCGTCCATGTCAACCTCGAGCCGTCCTCGAAGCTGTCCGGCCAGATGGAGATCTTCGGCACGGTCAACTGGCTCCCTGACGAGCAGGCGCTACTCAAAGCGAGAAGCAGCCTCTGTCAGGAGGCGTTCGATCTGCATCTGTACGCCGTCAGCGGGGAGAATCCGGTGCTCGGCGGCAGGCAGGCCGTCATCGAGGTTTCTTGCATCATTCCCCGTTCATCCGGCCGCCTGACCCTTGCTTCGACCGACCCGAATGACTGGCCGGTCATCGACCACGGTTACCTGACGGATCCGGACGGCCACGATCTGGGCGTGCTCCTTGACGGGGTGGAACTGGCCCGCAAGATTGCCGGCGATATGCACCGGCGGGGCCTGATCGAGAGGGAGTCGACTCCCGGCGCCGACCTGGTGTCTGTCGATGATCTGCGGCGCTGGGGTGAGGAGACCGTCGGAATCTACTATCACCCGTCGTGCAGCTGCCGGATGGGGCCGTCAGGCGATGGCGATTCGGTCGTCGATCCGCGAGGCAACGTGCATGGTCTGGATGGCCTGTCGATCTGCGACGCATCGATCTTCCCGGTCATCATGCGCGCCAACACGAACCTCCCGGCGGCAATGCTCGCCGAGCACATGGCTGGCTGGATCGCCGGGTAGCGGTCTCAGGGGAGGATCACACCTTCGGCATAGGCGCGGGCGACCGCTGCCGTTCGCTAGTCGACCTCGAGCTTTCCGTAGATCGTGTTGAGGTGGCCGTGGACGGTCCGGGGGCTGATGAACAGCTCGTCTGCGATCTCGGCGTCGGTCATCCCGCGCGCCAGCAGGCGGAGGACCTCCAGCTGGCGCGCCGTCAGACCCAAAGGAAGCTCATCGGCACTGGACGCTTGCGCTTGGGATCGGGCTTCGACGGCGTCAATGCGTTCGAGGAGAGGCCGAGCGCCGAGTCCCTGGGCCGTTGAACGTGCGGTGTCCAGCAGCAGGCTTGCCCGTTCTCTTTCGGACGCTTCGTCTATCAATGCGCCAGCCAGCGAAACGCTGGTTCTCGCGACCTCATACGGCGCGCCGCACACTTCGGCGATGGCTAGAGCCTCTTCCAGATGTCTTCGTGCGCCGTCGACGTTGCCTGCTTCGAGGTCAATCTCTCCGAGCAGTCGCAGCCCATGGAGGCGAACGAGTGGCTGTGGCGGAGTCTCGGCTGCCTGGATCGCCTCCTGCGCGTGCCCGGCTGCCATCTCCGGTTCGTCTTGCTGTTCGTGCAATCGGGCCCGCAGCAGCAGAGTCTCCGCCTTGCCGATCGAGCGGCCGCTCCACTCTATCCAGCGATCGAAGGCATCGATCCAGCGGCGAGCGAGATCGAGATCGCCGCTGTCCATCGCGAGCTCGGCGGCGATGCGCTGGAGCTCGAGCCGGTGGAGGAAGAATCGCCTGCCGGGCGGTTCCTCGGGGCCGGCCGGCAGGACCGTTCTGATGTGATCCCAGGCTCTGGCCGTGTTCCCGCGCAGCCACTCGATCTCCGCCAGCTTGCGGGCGCTCGGCACGCGCGACGCCGGGATGCCAAGCCGGAGGTTGGCGCTCCGCCAGCAGCGGCCCCATTCGCCGTCGAGGATCAGTGTTTCGGAGGTTGAATCCTGGCGCTCGCCGGTTTCGGTCTCGACGAATTCCGAGTTCAGGTTGGACTGGACCTCTTCCAGTTGGAGGCGGTGCCGTTCATCGGGCCGGTCCGGGTAGTAGACCTTCAACACGCTGCTGAGTTCCCAGTAGCAGCAGTTGGAGATCATCTGGAAGTTCCCGGACTCGCGGAAATACTGCCGGGAGGTCTCGAACGCGGCGCGGGCTCGATCCGGTTCTCCGAGCGCCGCGCAGGCGATCCCGATTCCGAAGTGAGCGTTACCGAACTCGATGTAGCGGGCGCGTGATGCCGGTCTGGGATGATCTTCGATGAATCGCTCCGCCTGCTCGAGGGCTGCGCCGAACATGCCGTAGTTCGCGAGATCCTGGGCCAGCGTTGCCCGGCTGACGACATAGCCGAGCGGAGAGTTCGTAATCCGCTGCTGCTCGCTTTCCGGAAGCTGCTCGAACGCCGTCGCGGCCGCGATCAGATCGCCGAGCGCGTTCTCGTCGTCGAAGCCGCGGATGCGTGCCTGCACCCAGCGGGCCAGTACTGCCGCGCCCGGGTCATCGGGCTGGTCGAGGAGATCGACCGCTTGCCGGATATAGCCCAGCGCCCGGCTGGTGTTCGTGAATCGGTGCGCTTCAGCCAGCGCGCAGAGCACGAACACCCGGTCGCTGAGCCCGTCCGGATCGCCATCGAGGATGCCCAGTGCTCGCTCGTAGCCGTCGATCGCCGCCTGGAAGGCAAACGCTCGCCCGGCTCGCTGGGCGGACTCGATCAGCCAGTCAGCGGCTCGCGGATCGCTTGCCTGCAGGAAGTGGTGAGCAACCGTGCCCGGATCAACATCCGGACGCCGGGCGAGGATCCCCCCGATCAGCGCATGCCACTTGCGGCGCTGGAGCGGGTTCGTGCTCGAGTAGATCGCGTCACGCACGAGCGCGTGCCGAAAGCGGACGATCTCGACCCGGGACGTTTCCTGCAGCGCCTGCGATCGGAGCACTTCCTCCAGCGCGTCAAGATCGGCGTCCTCGTGCATGCTACTGACCGATTGCCAGACATCGAGCGGAACCTCGATGCCGATCACCGACGCAAGCTCCAGCGCCTTTCTGGCTGCCGGGCTGAGCTGATCGAGCCGGCCTTCGATGATCTGGCGGATAAGCGGCGGGACGACGAAGGATGGCAACTCCTCTAGCCGCCAGTCTCCGTTCTCTTGCCGGAGGACATTCGTCTCTTCGAGCAGCCCGAGCAGTTCTTCGATGAAGAGGGGATTCCCCTCGGCGTAGTCATTGAGATAGAACGTCAATCGCTCGGCTGATTCACAGTCGAGCGATGGGTAGCGCTCCTGGACGATCGCGCCAATGTCGTCGGAGCTGAGTGGCCTGAGCGGCAGCCGCGTCGGGCGAACCTCCCGGACGAGATGGGGCAGCAGGTGGTAGAGCGGATAGGCCGGGGTGAGGTCGACATCCCGGTACGTAATAACAACAAAAACCGGCGCATTAGCGACCATGCGGGCGAGGTAGCGCAGGAGTTCGATACTCGACTGATCGGCCCAATGCAGATCTTCAAGGATGAGGAGAACCGGTTGGTCGTCGGCAATATCGAGGATCGCGCGAGCAGTCAGGTCCCAGAGTTCGCGGGCGCCGCTCGTTGTTTCCAGCTTCGCCTGGTCGATCATGCCGGCCGGCGGCGTCAGGAGGTCGCCGTGGTGCCGGGCATTCCGGAATAGCTCCTGCCACAGTCCGTAGGGCGGCGGCACCTCCATGTCGTATGAGATACCGGCCAGAACGACGACGCCAGCCTCCGCCGCCGCGATCGACAGCGCTTCGACGATCGTTGTCTTGCCGATGCCTGCCTCGCCGCTGATCAGCACGGTGCTGCCGCGCCCGTCGCGCAGGTCGGTGAGGTGGCCGCCGAGCATCTCGGATTCGCTCCGGCGGCCAGGTACGAAGAGTTGTGCGGAAGATCGAGCGTCAGCGTTCACGGCACCCCCGGTTGGTGTCTGTCTCGATTGTGGCCGAGGCCCGCATGCCTGGCTCATCGTAGCTATTCGCCTTCGATCCGGCAATCGGTGGTGTGGGAGCGAAACCAGCAATGGGGGCGGGCACTGCCACCCGCGGTGTGCGATCATCGTCCCATCGTGATCGCGAAATTGCGGGGTGCCATGAATTTCCAGGAGACCGAGTACATCGACGAGGATTTCAGCGGCGGCGATTACGCCCACGCCGAAATCGTGAATTGCCGGTTCGTCAATTGTTCGTTCCGTTTTGCCAATTTTGGTGAAGCGGTAAGCCGGGGCTGTGTCTTTGAAGGATGCGACCTGTCGAATGCGAAACTCAACAGCTCCCGCCACTCCAACTCGGCGTTTCTCAATTGCCAGCTCGGGAACGCCAACCTCTTTGGCGCGACGTTCGAGGGTTGCAAGCTCGTCGGCTCATCCTTCGCAGGCGCCGACATGACGGCGACGAAGATACAGGGGGGCGACTGGTCATTCACCAGCCTGCGGGCCCAGGAGCTGGCGTCGCTCGATCTGCACGGCGTCTGGTTTGTCGAAGCGGATCTGGCGGAGTGCGATCTGGCCGGAAGCGATCTCCGTGACGCGGATCTCAGCCGGGCGGTGCTCTGGAACGCGGACCTGACGAAGGCTGACCTACGGGGCGCAAGGCTCGACGGCGTCGATCTGAGCATGGTCAAGCTGAAAGACGCCCGGATCGACATCGCTCAGGCGATCATCATCGCTGAGAGTCACGGCGCGCGGGTTGACACTTAAATCAACAGGCGGGTTCCGGATCGATCCGGAACCCGCCCGCGAGTTTTCGGTCAGGTATCAAGTCCGCCGGCGGCTCGCCCTAGCTGGCGCGCCGCTTGCGCGGATTGAAGCAGTCGGAGCAGAAGACTGGGCGGCTCGGGTCCGGCTGGAACGGAACCTCTCCGGTCTCGCCGCATGACGAACAGACGATGTCGTACATCTTGCGGTCGTTGCCCTTGCTCGATGCGCGGGAATCGTTCGACGATTGCGGGTTGTTCGGCTTGCTGCCGTTCCCGTTTCTGCCGTTGGTTGTGCTGTCAGTGCGCGGCTCCGCCTGAAGGAGATCCGCCGATCCGTTCCAGCGGGCGTGGGTGATGTCGGTTTCCAGGGTGCGCTTGAGCTTGCGCCACTTCGCGCCGTCGCCGGAGCCGATCAGCGTGATTGCTAGCCCTTCCCGGTCCATCCGGCCGGTCCGGCCGATACGATGGGTCAGAAGCTCGGTCGATTCCGGAAGCTCGACGTTGATGACGAGATTGACGTCGGTGATGTCGAGTCCCCGGGCGGCGACGTTCGTCGCGACGAGAATGTCGATCCCGCCGGCGCGGAAATCAGCCATGACGCGGTCGCGAGCATTCTGCGACAGGTTGCCCTGGATCGCGCCGACCGGATAGCCGTCGCGTTCGAGCTTGCGGGCCAGCTTCCGGACGCCGTGCTTGGTGCGCCCGAAGACGATCGTCGAGCCTTCACCACGGCCGTCAAGCAGCTCGCGGAGCACGTCGTGCTTGTTCTGGCTGCCGATCTCGACGGCGTAATGGTCGATCTGGGTGTCGCTGCGTTCGCCGTCGTCCATCGTCACCCGTTCCGGGTTGGTCAGGTAGCGACGGGCCGCGTTCTCGACCCAGTCCGGCATCGTCGCGGAAAAGAGCGCCGTCTGCCGGTTGCGGTTGGTGAACTTGATGATCCGGGCGACATCCGGGCCGAAACCTGCATCGAGCAGATTGTCGGCTTCGTCGAGGACGAGGAACCGGAGCTGGTGGAGCTGGAGGGCTCCCTGGTTGAGCAGGTCGAGCACCCGTCCCGGGGTGCCGATCAGTACCTGCACGCCGCGGCGAATCTCCGCCTTCTGCGGCTTGTCCGACCGCCCACCGACGATTGTGACCGAGCTGATGCCCTGCGGCTTGCCGATCTTGTCGGTGACATCGGCGATCTGAACCGCCAGCTCGCGGGTTGGCGTCAGCACCATGACCTGCACGTCATTGAGACGGCGGTCGATCTGCTCCAGTGCCGGAAGCATGAAGGCAAGCGTCTTGCCCGAACCGGTGCGCGCCTGCCCGATGACGTCGCGGCCACGCATCAGGAGCGGTACGGCCGCTGCCTGGATCGGGGTCGGCGTCTCGATTCCCATACGCTGAAGGGAGTCGAGCGTTTTCGGGTTCAGGTGGTACGAAGCAAAGGTCGAAGTTGACGACTCGGTGGTCGCCCTGTCTTGAATAGCTGTAGACACGAAGTAACTGTTCCTAACGGACCGTAGCGATACGTGATATTTCTCGACGCAGCGGAAAACCGGCGAAACCGGTCAGTACGGCTCGCTGCGCTCCCTGCTACGGAAAACTGGGGGATGCTTTGGCGTACCGGCGCGCAATGCGATGCGCGTCCCTGCCTGCTAAACGTAATCATATCAGTTGCCTGTAGCGCATCCAATCACCATTTTGTCATACTTACATATCGATACGCTCCGAGTTGCGGAGCGTAGGTGGTAGATGACTTGCACAGCTGGATACGGGATGTCCCTGTTCCTCCGCTCTGCATCCGATTGGGAGTCCCTATGAACCTGTATGTTGGTAACCTGAGTTTTGACACGGACGAAAACACCCTCCGACAGTTCTTCTCGGATTACGGTCCGGTGAATTCGGTCAGGATCATCACCGACCGCGACACTGGCCGCTCGCGCGGTTTCGGTTTTGTCGAGCTCGAAGACGCCAGCGCGGCGCTCAAGGCTGTGACCGAGCTGAATGGCTCGGAACTCGATGGCCGCACGTTGACGATCAACGAAGCGCGCCCGCGCGAACCCCGTCGCTAGCGTCCACCAATAGCATCCATCGAAGAACGCGCCGGAGGAATTCCTCCGGCGCGTCGCGGTTTCAGCGTGAGTCGGCCCGGACCGAGCTTGATAGCTCATTGCCTCGACTTCTTGCCATGAGCTGGCCTGAATCCGCTTGTCAGATCTTCGTCCGCCGAGCCTGGCGTCGCTATGGCTTGATGTTCTGGTTGCAGTGGAAGACATTGTCCGGGTCGTACTTCCGCTTGATCTCGACCAGGCGGTCGTAGTTTCCACGATAAGCGGCGCGAACGCGCGCATCCCCCTCCTGATCGGCCATGAAGTTCACATAACCGCCCGGGTCGGAGTAGGACCGCAACTCTTCATGGTACTGGCGCAGATCCGGGATGCGCTCTTCGACCACCGCCGGATCCGGGTTGATATCGAGTAGGTTGTGCGTCCCGAACGCGTCCCGGAATGGCCATGCGGTGTCCTCCGGGTCACGGTCATGGACGGCGCCGTTCAGTGGATATATATGCGCTCCGGACCAGGGATCTGGCACCTCCGGTACCCGCTTTGCGTGGATCTCGATCGCCTCGTCCGGGAGTTCGTTGATGATGTCCGACTTCCAGTAGTGGCAGAGATTCTCGTGATAGAGATCGTCGAACATGGTCTGGATCGCCGGGTAGGGGAGCGGTCCGGCTAGATCGAGAGCCGGCTCGGCTAGCTCGCGGAACGGCCGGGCAGCCTCTTCGCCCTTTGCGACGTCGCCGCTGTGGCAGATCATGAAGAGCGCGGCCGGGATGAAGTGCAGTTCCTCGGGAATGAACGGTGCCGGCGCGCCCTGATGGTAGCCGAAGAAGGCGCTGGTTTCCCGGGGAGCGTCGTTCATCCACTCCCGGTAGAACTCCATCATCTCCGTCGCCTTCTCGGCCGGATAGAAGATCGGCCCGCCGTAGACGTCGCCGACCTCGTGTAGCCGGAACGTGAACGACGTGACGATGCCGAAGTTGCCGCCCCCACCACGGATCGCCCAGAAGAGATCCGGGCTCTCGGTCTCGTTGACGGTGACGAACGAGCCGTCGGCCAGGACCATGTCTGCTTCGAGCAGGTTGTCGATCGTCAGTCCGTAGTGGCGCGTGAGATGGCCGAAGCCACCGCCGAGTGTCAGCCCGCCGACGCCGGTTGTCGAGATGATCCCGGACGGTGTCGCCAGCCCGAATGCGTGCGTCGCGTGATCGACGTCGCCCCAGACGGCGCCGCCGCCGACTCTCGCGGTACGGACCCTCGGGTCGACATGCACGTCGTTGATCTCCGAGAGATCGATGACGATGGCATCGTCGGCTGAACCCTTGCCTGCAACGTTGTGAGCGCCGCCGCGCACCGCAACGGTCAGTCCTTGCTCGCGGGCGAACCGCAGGGCACCGATGACGTCTGCGGCGTCATGGCAGCGGGCAACCGCAGCCGGGTGCTTCTCGATCATCGAGTTGTAGAGCACGCATGCCTCGTCATACTCCGGATCACCCGGGAGCACGAGGTTTCCGCGCAGTTGCTCTGCCAGAGGGGTGAAGACCTCCTGGTTCAGAATTCGTGGTGTTGTCTGAATTGCCACTGTTGGTTTCCTTTCCGGTATGTACACGTGTGAAGTCGCGATATTGCTACCCGTCAGGCGCATCCAGGCCGATCGCCCGGGGCGCAGCCGCTGACTATCCGCCCGGTTCACGGCCGTAGCCGAGCAGAGCGCTGTCAGGGGATGGCGGGTTAGAGAAGTTGCGTGTGACAGATGCAGGGAGGGAACCGCGCGCCTTGCGGCTGCGGGAACGCAGGGGGTCGTATACTTGCGTTCCGAGACTTCCATTCACGCGCCGCCGCAGCTAAGCGGTCGGCCTTGGGCTACATATGCCGTGACGGAGTCTTTCGAGACGGGACCCGATCCGTTCTGTCTCCAGCCTCGAGAGCGTGGCCGCGCCCTCGGGGCTTCTTCTTTCTACTCGTCTGCTCTTCCTGACCACCTCCTTTCAGGTTGGTTCCGGATAAGGCGGCATCGCCCGGCTGACTAGACGCCCGTTGGCGCCGGTTCTCCCTGCTCGACGCCGATTCCTGATTCGGTCTTGACGATCCTGTCGCGGTGCCGCACCGGGTCAAACTTCTCCACGAAGGATTGAGCGATGGCGAACAGGCCGCGCTGCGGGAACCAGAAGTCGCCCAGCTTCGTCTGCTCCGGGATTGGTCCAACCGGCCCCAGATCGACACCGCTTACGACTGCGGCGCTCTCCGGGATCGTCCAGATGTGCAGCGGATTTGCCTTGAACTCCTGCCGGTTTGGCGCCGTGCCGGTGAGGTTCATCTCGCCTGCACGAAGCAGACGTCCACCCACCGTTCCCATGCTTCGGAGCATGAACTCCTGACTCCAGAGCCCTTCCGGCAGGTTACTGCAGATCGCCGTGAACAAGCGGGAGAGACGCGTCGCGTCGAGAGTGAGGTGCCAATCGATCTCTCCACGACCGGTCGCTACCCGGAAGCTCCGTGGTCCGGTCCATTCGATGTCGATTCCGCACTCATGGACGGCGTCGACCTCCGAACCGAAATAGCGGTTGCAGGAGATCTGCGGCGGCACATCGGTGTAGAAGGTCCAGCGGTCGTTCGGATCGCGATGCCATATCGAGGTGTATTCCGGACCGATCGATGATGCCGGCCATCGGCGCAGCCCCAGAATGTGGCCGGAGTGGAACGGTAATCCCATGACGGCATAGCCCCGGAAGCGCTCCATCTCGCTATCAGGCAATTGCGGGTTGCGTTCGATTTCTGCGATTCGTTCTCTAGGTCCCATTAGTGCTCCTTTCAGGATGGGTCGTGAGTTTCATGATGATCTGGAGCTAGAGGAGTGCGGCGATCTTTTCGGCGGCTCGGCGGGCTCCGCCACCTTCCACCGGCTTGTAGCATGGAGGGTTCTGCATGAGCCGGGTCAGGCGTTCGGCGATGGAACGGTCGTCAATGTCGCCGTACGGGAGCCGCGCCCAGTCGGGGACGCCGTAATTCTCGAGACGATGGGGGACGTGCCGGTTCTGCTCGAAATGGTGCGTCAGCGGGAAATAGATGAATGGCCGGCCCGTCGCTACCAGTTCCATGGTCGTCGAGAGCCCACCCTGAACCAGCCCTGCATCAGCTGCGGAGAGCATCGCAAACAGGTTGTGGACGTAGCCGCGATACTCGACGCCCGGTACCTGCGGCATCGTCGCCGGGTCGATGCGCGGTCCGCAGACCACGACCAGGCGCAGACCCGGCAGCGACTCGCGGGCGACAGGGTAGGCGTCGATGATCTTGCGTAGCAGCGAGGTGCCGACGCTCGTCCCGCCGACCGCCGCAACCGCCACCTTCTCATCCGGCGCGAAGCCGAACCGCTCGCGCAGCTCCGCACGTTCCCCGAGGTTTGCGGGGTCGAAATAGCGGATGTAGCCGTTGTGGTCGAAGTTCTCGCCGACCCAGTCTCGAATCCTCGGTAGTCCCGGGCCGAAGCAGTCCGGCACGATGTCATCGGAATTGCCGATGTAGAGGGAGACGTCGCGAACTCGCGGATAGCGCGCGACATGCTCGATCATCTCTGCGTTGTAGTCGGCGGTGAGAAATGATTCCCGTCCGTTCTCCATCGGGAGATAACCGACGAAGTCGGTCATCCAGACGAAGGGCGCCGTCTTGAGTTGGGGATTTTCGTGGAGATAGTAATCGACCTCCCATGCCTCATCGCCGATCCAGACATCGTAGTTGCCCTCGCTCGCCGCGTCCCGGAAGACCTGAAAGTTGTTCAGCAGGATCTCATCCATGTTGCGGAGTGCCTGAAAGACGTTAAGCTCATGCTCGCCTTCCATCTCGACTTCGATATGAGGCGACTCGCCGGAAAGTTGATTGCTGAGCGGGTGGATGCGCTCGCCGTGCGCTTCGAGGACAGTCGTCACCGGATGCTGGGCAAGCCAGTCGATCTGGAGGTCCGGGACGAGATCTCGCAGTTCCCTCGCGATGGCGAGATCGCGCTGGACGTGCCCGAGGCCAATCGGACTGCTGATGAGCAGTGCTCGCTTTTCCGCCCGAACCATCGCTCGTCGCCAGCTTCGCTCCTTCGGCCGATCCCGGCCGAGGAACGTGTGGATGATCTCGTTGATCTTGACCGGGTCGCGAACGTTCGGCGCGTGCCCGCCCCCTTCGAGAACGAAGAGTTCAGAATCTGGGATTTTCGCCTGAAGATCCCGACTGTTCTCTATTGGAATGACATGATCGTCGGTGCCGTGGATGATCAGTGTCGGACAGCGAATTGATTGGCAGGATTCCAGGATGCGCGGCGTCAGGCTCTCGACCGTGGTGGCGATCAGGATGTCCGGGGTCGTCTCCATCGCCCAACCGACGAAATCATCGTATGGCTTGGTCGAGTGCAGTTCGGTAAAGATCTCATCGGTGAACCACTCAACGAAGTCCCGGTAATCTTCGCTCCAGTGGACAGCGTTGTATTTGTTCCAGCCGTCGCGGTCCGGGGGTTCGCTCAAGAACGGGTTGAGGTCGATCCGGGCGCCTCCTTGCAGCCGGATCGCCGGTCCGATCAGGACGAGGTGACTGATTCGCTCGGAGTGCTCGGCAGCCAGCTGGACGCTCGGTCTGCTGCCTGCCGAGAGTGTCACCAGCATGGTCCGCTGGACACCGACCGCGTCGAGGACAGCCAGACCGTCGCCGACGAACTGGTCCGTGGTGTAGCCGCTCTCCGGCCTGTCTGACTTGCCGTTCCCGCGCCCGTCGAACGTTACGACCTGGAATCCGCGCCGGGCGAAGTAGGGCACCTGCATCTTCCAGCAGCGGCTGTGGATCAGCGACCAGGTCGGGAAGAAGAGGATCGTGCGCGATGCGCCCTCTGGTCCGAAGACTTCGTAGTAGCTGCGTACTCCATCCTTCGGATTGATGGCATATCCGCTGGTTCTGGGTTCGAGGGCGCGCATCGATGTTTTTCCTGTCTATCACTATTCCCTGTTTGCTGATTCCTGTTCCTTGTCTTCGATCCAGGTGCCGATTTGCTGGAGGATTTCGAAGAACGGCGTTTCCGTCTCGTCGATTCCGATGAGGTGCATTTCCTCCATCCCGTACCAGAATGCGGCAAACACCGAGACGAGCATCGAGGGCGGGACCTCCAGTCCGAGTTCGGCGAGTTGCTCTTCGGCGACTTGGGTCAGCATCTCGTTCCAGGTCCGTATCCGCATCCTTGCCCGCTCGGCTAGCACAGGATCGGAGAAGCCCTGGATCAGCAGCTCGTGGTGAATGCGGACGAATCCCTCGTCTAAATCCTGTCGGTAGAAGTCGATGGCACGTTTCCACTTGGCGCTTAGAGGTTCGCCCGGATCGTCGTACATGCTGGCCTGACGTTCGAAGCGCTGGCGTTCGAGCGCGTCGTAGATTGCGAGCAGGAGGCCTTGCTTCCCTCCGAAGTAGTAGTTGATGAGCGCGAGATTCGTGCCTGCCTCGCTGGCCACGTTTCGCGCCGTCAGCTTCTGGTAGCCATCTCGTCCGAGAATGCGGATTGCCGCTTCGATGATCAGCTCGGCTGTCGAAGATGAAACCGACTCATCTATTTCGGCGGGAATTTTGTCGGGAGTTGTCAATTCTCATTGGTCACTTCATTGTTGGTTGCACCCCGGAAAACGGCGACGGGGATCGGGGATGAAACATTCGTATGAAACATGTGTTTAGACTAGGTGATCAACGCCCGATTGTCAAGCCCGGATATGTGATTGGTATGTCCTCATTCTCCGAAAGTGCGACCGACTCGACAGGGCCGCGCCGCCGGTACAGCTCTATGTTTGGAGGTGGTTCGAGATATCGACCTGGCGATCGATGTAGCGCTTCGTGTCCATGGCCGAGCGAGATCGAAGCGGCTCTACTCCTCCAGGAGTTTCGAGGCGATCGCCAGGCGCTGCATCTGGGTCGTTCCTCCGCCGATGGTGAACATGCGGGCGTCGCGGGCCATGCGCTCGACGCGATAGTGGCGTGAATAGCCGTTTCCGCCGAGCACCTGGATGGCGCTGTTGGTAATGAAGATGCCGGCTTCGGATGCGAACGTCTTGGCGACGCTCGTCTCGTAGCGTTCCGGGAAGCCATAGCGGTCCTCGGTCCCGGCTGCACGTTCGACGAGCATCGTCGCGGCATCGTGCTGGATCGCCATGTCGGCCAAGAGGATCTGGATCGCTTGATACTCCGCGATCGGCCGGCCAAACTGTCGGCGCTGCTTCGCGTAGTCGACGGCGATATCCATCGCGCCTTTCGCCAGACCAAGCGCGACCGCCGACGCTCCGACCCGCTGGCCGTTGTAGGCCGCCATGAGCTTCCCGAAACCGCCGCGCTCGACGATGACGTTTTCGGCTGGAACCCGGCAGCCTTCGAAGTGCAGCTCGCCCTCGCGCAGCCCGCGTAGCCCCATCGTCGGCTCCCGGTCCCCGATGCGCAGGCCGGGCGTGTCTGATTCCACCAGGACCGCGCCAACGCCGGCCGAGCCTTCAACGTCGTCAAAACGGGCAAAGACCAGATAGAGTTCCCGTTCTCCAGCGCCGGTGATCCAGCGCTTCGTCCCGTGCAGCACGATCTCGTCGCCGTCTCGCTCCGCCCTTGTCGTGAGCTCGTTGGCGGCCGAACCAGCCTCCGGCTCGGTGATCGCGATGGCGATGAGCTTCTCGCCCCTCCTGACCTGTGGGAGATAGCGCTGGCCGATCGCTTCCGGCGCGAACTTGTCGAGGATCTGGACGGCGCCGAAGTTGCTGTCGACGACGATGCGGGCACTGACCCCGCATCCACGGGCGACTTCCGCGATCGCCCGGGCCGCATGAAGCGTTGACAATCCACCCCCGCCCGCGTCAGGCCGGACGGTCATCGCCAGGAGCCCGGCCTCCGCCAGCCTATCGACGTGCTCGCGCTCGAGGTGTTCCTGCTCGTCCCATGCCGAGCTCCGTGGCGCGATCTCCCGATCGACGAAGCTCCGGAGTTTCGAGAGATCACTTGCGATTTCTCCTGCGGGTGCTGATGAACCGGACGCCACGGGTGCCTCCTCGTTGGGATGGGAACGACGATCTTCCAACCTCCATTGTAGTCAGGTTTAGAATGTTGCATCCTGTGTTAGCACTTGCGCTTTCATTCGGCGTATCATCTTTGTTTGGGACGTTCAACGCAGCAGAAAGATCCCGCGAGAGTCTCATGGTCGCATCAACAGAACCACGTCAGCGATCGCCGCAGTTCCCGGTCCTGGCAACGAAGCTTCTCGCCCCGCCGGCGCGGTCGGATACGATCTCCCGCCCGAGCCTCGATCAGCGGTTGACGGATGGCCTGGTCGGCCGGCTCATCGTAATCTCGGCTCCTCCGGGATTCGGCAAGACGACGGCGGTCGTCAACTGGTACCGATCGGTGTCCGACCGGGGGATGCTTGGCTGGGTTTCACTCGACGCCGGAGACAATGATCTTGCCCGTTTCCTCACCTACCTGATCCATGGCTTCAAGGTGCTCGGCCCCGATGTCGGGAACGACGCGCTGGTCATGCTCGAGAACATGCAGCGGGTGGATTGGCATGTGCCGGTCACGATTCTGCTCAACGATCTCGAACACTGCGCCGAGCAGGTCGTCCTCGTTCTGGATGATTACCACGAAATCGTCGAGCCGGAGATCCACGATGCCGTTGCCTACCTGGTCGAGCACCTGCCTGCCACCGTCCACATCATCATCACGGCCCGGGCCGATCCTCCGCTGTCTCTTCCGCTGCTTCGCGCTCGCCGTGAACTGACCGAGATCGGCGTCGACCAGCTTCGATTTACCCAGGAAGAAGCCGCCGCGTTCCTGAACGACATCATGGGGCTTGATCTGACGGCAGAGCAGGTCGAAGAACTCGAACGGCGCACCGAGGGCTGGATCGCCGGTCTCCTGCTGGCGGCGCTCTCGGTTGATGAAGTCAACGACGCAGGGGATCTCATTGCCTCGTTCGGGGGAGCCCATCATTTCGTCTTCGACTACCTGGCTGAAGAGGTGCTCAACCGCCAGACTCCGGAGCTGCAGCGTTTCTTGCTCGATACGTCGGTGCTCGATCAATTGTCAGCGGAGCTTTGTGATGCGGTCACCGGCGGCGATAACGGCCGCGAGACGCTGACCAGGCTCGAAGAGGTCAATCTCTTCGTCGTTCGCCTTGATCAGCGGCGCAACTGGTATCGCTACCACCATCTCTTCGGCGAGTTTCTGTCCAGCCGTTTCCGGCGGGAAGAGCCGGAGGCTTGGCGTGCCTGTCACCTGCGGGCCGCCGACGCCTATGCCGGCCAGAATCTATGGCACCAGGCGATCGAACATGCCCTGATTGCCGAAGACTTCGAGCGTGCGGTGAACTATGTCGTGGAAACCGGCATGCGGACGGTAAAGGTTGGCCGCCTGGCGACGCTCCGCCGCTGGTTCTCACAGCTCCCCGAATCCATTATCGAGAATCGCATCGACCTCGGAATCCTGAGGCTCTGGACGCTTCTGATGGAACGTTCTTTTGCCGAAGTTACCCGGCAGCTCGAACGGATCGAGGCGCATGCCGATGGGTTGACGTCGCGCCAGCAGTCGGACCTGTCAGCGATTCGCGTCTCGCTCGCGGTGCTGACCGGCAACATCAACGCCGCAGTGGAGCGTGGTGAGGAAGCGCTGCCGATCATTCCCGCCGATGACGTGTTCAGCCGCAGCATGGTCATCGTCCACCTCGGCACCGCCTACCGGATGCGCGGCGATCTTGAGAAGGCTGTCGATCTGCTGACCCAGGGCGTCAAGCTAAGCCAGGATGTCGGCAATGCCCCGGCCTGGCTGGTCGCGTCGAGTCAGCGGGCCATCGCCTGGATGACCCTCGGCGATCTGCGTTTGGCGCATGACTCTTTCCGGGAGGCGCTCGAATACGAAGCCAAACTCGGACTGACCAGTCTCGGGTTCGCCATCGCCTCGCACCTCGGGCTGGCGGAGATTCTCCGTGAGTGGAACCGGCTCGATGAATCGGATGAGATCATCACGGCGGCACTCGACGTTCTTGACCGGCTCGATGACCGCGAGCAGTTCGGGACGAAGCTGTACGGATTGATCATCCTGATGCGTCTGCGTTTCGCTCAGGGACGCCTGGTTGAGGCGCTCGAAATCGCTGAAAAGTCGATGCAGCAGGCGAGCGGGGCGCGCCTGACGGGCTGGGAGTTCGAGCGGGCTGATGCCTGCCGGATTCGCATCGCGCTCGCGTTGGGCCGTGAAGACGAATGCGTCCGGTGGGCTGAAGAGGCTCCTCCCGCAGCTTCTCCGCTGCACTTTACCCGCGAAATCGCCTATCAGACACTCGCGCGCATCGATATTGCCCGCGGCCGGTTCGATGAAGCGATAGATCTGATCGAGCGGGCGAAGGAACTCGCCCGGAGCGAGAGTTTGCGGCGACGGATTATCGAGCTCGACGTCCTGGCGGCTCTGGCGCTGGCTGGAGCAGGCGACCGGGAAAAAGCGCAACAGCCGCTCGGCGAGGCGCTGCACCTGGGCGAGCCCGATGGCTACTGCCGCGTGTTTGCCGACGAAGGCGCTGATCTCGCCCCATTGCTTCAGGATCTCAAGCGGAACCGGCCGAGCGGGGCCGGATGGTCTCTGGCATATCTCGACCGGATAATCGAAGCCACCGTCGAGGCGTCCGCCGAGGACCGGCCGGCTGCCGAGGAGAAGGCGCCGGCCTCGCCGTTGGCCGAACCTTTAACGAGCCGGGAGATCGAGGTCTTGGAGCTGCTTGCCGAAGGGCTGTCCAATCAAGAGATTGCCGATCGGCTGTTCGTCAGCGTCGGCACGGTGAAGCGCCATACCCACAACATCTATGGCAAGCTCGACGTGAACAGCCGGACACAGGCCATTGTCCGGGGACAGGAACTTCAGATCCTGTACTAGAGACGGCTGACGGTCACTCCGGTACTTGCGTCCAGAATGTTGGGAGAGTAGTGGTGGCGGATTCGGCTACGCCTACGGCGCTTGATGCTTCAAATTTGCCGATCCTTGCCACGAAACTCTCGATCCCTCCCTCGCATGCCGAGATCGTCTACCGCTCCCGGTTGACCGATCGCCTTGAAGCAGGCCTGTCGGGCAAGCTCACGCTCCTCTCCGCGCCACCGGGGTCAGGCAAGACGACACTGGTGACCGAATGGCTGAGCAGCACCGGATTGAGTCGGAAGGTCGCCTGGCTCGGCCTCGACGCTGGCGACAACGATCCGGGCCGATTTCTGACCTACATGGTCGCGGCGATTCGAACGGTCGAGCCCGACTTTGGCCCCGGTCTGATCAACCTGTTGCAGACGGCGCTCGGGAGCGACCCTGCGATCGCGCTCGTGGACCTGATCAATGCGCTCAGCGGCTTGTCGGAGCAGGTCGTCCTGGTCCTCGACGATTACCATGTGATCACCAACCACGACGTTCACGAGGTCGTCTCCTACCTGCTGAACCACCAGCCTCCGATGCTCCATATCATCATGACGACCCGGGATACCCCGCCGCTGCCGCTGTCGCTCCTGCGGTCTCGTCGGGAGGTGAATGAGTTCCGCCGTGATGAGATGCGGTTCACAATCGAGGAGGCGACCACGTTTCTGAACGGCGTGATGGGACTGACGCTCGATGCCGGGCAGGTCGCGGCGCTGGAGGAGCGTACGGAAGGCTGGATTGCCGGGTTGCTCCTCGCGGCACTGTCGGCACGTGATGCCGCCGACCCGGGCGCCGTGCTCGATTCGTTCAGCGGAGAGCACCGGTACGTGTTCGACTATCTCGCGGCGGAGGTCGTCGGCCAGCAACCGGAAGAGGTCCAGCGATTTCTCGACCTGACGTCGATGCTCGGGCGTATGTCCGCCCCACTTGTCGAATCGCTGACCGGCAACGGTCAGGAGATGCTCGATTTCCTCGTGACTGCAAACCTCTTCACCCTGCCGCTCGACAATCAGCGCTCCTGGTATCGCTACCATCATCTGTTCGGCGACTTTCTGTCGGCGCGCTTTCGCGAACGCGATCCGGACGGGTGGCGAGAGGCGCAGAGGCGCGCGGCTGAGTGGTTCTATGCCAATGGCCACCGGTTCGAGGCCGCCGAGCACGCGATGGCGGCGGACGATTTCCAACAGCTGGGCAATCTGATCGAAGAGGTCGGTCCCCTGCTTGTCCGGCGTGGCCGGATCTCTACGATCTCCCGCTGGCTGGAGGCGATGCCGGAAGCGATGGTGCTGCACCGCCCGCAGCTCGTGATCCAGCATGCCTGGGTGGCGATGTTCAGCCGCGATTTGCAGCGGGCCGCCCACTGGCTGGACCTGATTCATCTGGAAGACATCAGCGACCCGGACGAGCTGGAAGCCGTGCGGCTGGAACAGGCTGTGGCTCTCGCGACCTATAGCCGGTTCATCGGCGATATGCCGGAGACGATCCGGCTCTCCCGGATCGCGCTCGACCTCTTTCGGGATGGGCCGGGGCTCGATGCTCCGGACGCCTGCATTCCAATGCTGCACCTCGGGAGCTCGCTGCGTATTTCCGGCGAAACGGAGCAGGCAACCGGGGTGCTGCAAGATGCGCTGGATCTCACCGTCGATGGCACTGACCGGATCGTCGAACTGAACTCCATGAGCCAGCTGGCGGCTGCCTGGTGGGATCTCGGTGACTTCGAGCGCGCTGAAACGCAGGCACGTCAGGCGATCGCGCGCGAGCATGAGTACGGGCTCGTGCGAATGGCGATGGTCGGCGCGGCCAGGACCGCTCTGGCGGATGTTCTGCGTTGCCGGGGGGAGCTTGGAGAAGCGCGGAAGCTAAGCGAGTCGGCGTTCGAGATCATCGTCGCCAGCGGCGATGGGGAGGACGTCATCCCCCAGATGTGGGCGCTCCACACGACGGCGATGATCGATCTTGCCGGCGCGGCGGCTGGAAGCGCAATGGAAGCGATGGAGGAGGCAGTCCGACGTGCCCAGCGCTACCTCCTCAACGAGCGGCTCCAGTGGCTCGTCCGTGGCCTGCGGGCACACATCTACCTCATGATGGGTGATGTCGAGCAAGCGGCTCGCTGGAATCCGCTTGCCCATCAGGGGGAGCCACCGGTTCATCCCTATCTCGACGAGCGGGCTGGGATTACCGGCGCATGGATTCTCACCACGCAGCAACGCCATGACGAGGCGGTGGAAATTCTCACTCCTCTCATCCGAACGCTGGATCAGGCGAGTCGCTTGCCCCGTCTGTCCGAGGCTCGCTTGATCCTCGCTGGCATCCTGGACGCTACGGGCCGGGGGGAGGATGGGCTGGAGCTTGCGACGCAGGCGGCTGAATGGGTGTTGGGGCAGCGAGCCTGGCGGATGCTCCTCGAGAGCCATCCCCGAGTTCTCTCGATGTTACCGGCAGTTCGTTCGCGGCTGGAAGCGGACGGCCTTGTCTGGCCCTCGTATCTCGACGACGCCCTTGGCGGCCAGGCTGGATATCGCCCGTTGCCACAGGCGTTGGACGAGCCATTGACCGACCGCGAACTGGAGGTTCTGGCGCTGCTTGGAGCCGGGATCACGAACCAGGAGATCGCCGACCGTCTCTTCGTCAGCGTTGGTACGGTCAAGCGCCATACCCACAACATCTACGGCAAGCTTTCCGTCAGCAACCGCACCCAGGCGATCGTCAAAGGGCAGGAGCTCCGGCTTCTCGACGGCAAATCACCGGCCGGGAGCTAGTGTTCCGTGGCGAGTGAGGCAGGTATTAAGAGACCCGCGAGGCTTACCCGGGCAGATACCCGCTACTGATGCTCTGCCGGACGATGGCAGCCTGGGCAAGGGCTGGTCCTCCCGAGGATAGCCAACGAGACGACGCTAGACCGCTGAGCCGGAGGCTATTGCGGCGTTATCGCTCGCGCGTTCGCATTGTTCATTGTGTTGGCCGGCTGTCGGCCTACGGTCTAGCACGGGCCGATCCTGCTGACGAGATCGTCGACTCTGTCGGCTTCGGTTGCGTCACCCCAGCAATCGCAGATCTTCCACGATCCATCGGCCGGCGCGGCAACCTGGAGGACGCCGTAGCCAGGGATGCCGTCCGCATCGTAGCTGTAGCTGCCGATCAGCCTGCCATGTCGGTGAACCGGCGGTTCGAGGATCGAGACATTGGTGAGGTTCGTGTCCGTCCCGACGATCCAGGTGAAGACTCGCCTCCAACCGATCTCATCGAGGTTTGGAGCACAGGGGCGGGACCAGCTTGCGATGTCGACACCGACCGAGACAGAGCGGCTGTCGGCGAAACCGGCGGCGCGGATCGTCGCCGTCTGGGTGACACGGTCCGGGACCAGCTTCAGATCTGCGGGCAGCGTGAAATACTGACGCCGGAGGTCGAGCGCCGCGACGACGTCCTGGCGGCTCAGTTCCGTGACGGCTGCCGGGCGTACCCCGGTCCGGTTCCCGTCGTCGGGCATCGCGACGTTCTGGAAGAAGGCAAAGAGTGTCTGGGAAAGCCGTCGCTTCGATCGATCGGGGATGTACGGAGATGGCTCGGTTCGGAGATGCTGGGTGCTCGCTGCGGCCATATCGATGGTTCGCTTCCTTGTATGAGTCGAATGTCTCGCGCCTGCTTCCACTCTCATTGTCGAACTGGTGCCGCTGCCGCACATCCCCCAGAGGGTACTGACCAGCGCCGTGAGAAGTAGTCGCACGTTCCGGTACTATCGACCCAGGAGGGTTTCGCATTGATTGCATCGGAAAGCAGCGAGATGAACGAACTCACGCATTTTGACGAGGCTGGCCGGGCCAGAATGGTCGATGTCGGCGACAAATCGGAGACACATCGGATCGCGATCGCGAGCGCCAGGATCACGATGGAGCCCGAAACGCTCGAGATCATCATCTCTGGCACGGCGAGCAAGGGCGATGTTCTCGGCGTCGCCCAGGTCGCGGCGATCATGGCGTCGAAAAAGACCTCGGAGCTTGTGCCGATGTGCCACCCGCTCAGCCTGACGTCGGTCAACGTCGATCTCGCTCCGAACCGCGAATCCTCGGCGGTCGACATAACCGTGCGGGTCGAAACCCGCGACCGGACCGGTGTCGAGATGGAGGCATTGACTGCCGCATCCGTCGCTGCCTTGACCGTCTACGACATGGTCATGGCAGTCGACCGAGGGATGGTCATCGAGCACGTCAGGCTCGAGGAGAAGCATGGCGGCAAGGCTCCCTGGGTAAGGTCGGAAGACGGGTCGGGCAGCTAGCCGGGGCTCCCGGTTCGCGCACGGCAGGCGGTCGCGGGATGCCACCGGAAATCAAGTACCTCGGTGTCATGGAGCGGCTTTTCCAACGAGCCTAGACTCGATTGAAGACAGGCGGACGATTCGTCGATCGAGGATGATGGTGACGATTCCCCACAGCACTCCGGAGCATACAGACGCCGAGGTCGAGGAACTGCTTGACCAGATCTGGCGCGCCCATCGTCCAGTCCCGGAACTGCCCGGATGGTTGCCGGTCGCGATGGCCGTGTTGCCGTATGTGCTGATCACGGTAACGATCATCAATGGGCTGATCGGCGTTGTCGCGATCATCACGCCGTTGATCGCGGCCAGTTCCTGGAGCGGCGTTGCCGGCAGTATCTACTCGGCCTATTCGCTGATCTGTCCACAGCGGCCGGACCACACCTTCTTCATCAATGGCTATCCGATGGCATTCGAGGAACGGGATCTGTCGATGCACCTCGGATTCGGGTTCGCCGGGCTGCTCTATCTCCGGGCTCGCTTCATCCATCGGCCGCTTCCAACGACCTGGCTCGTGGCCGGTGTCGCGCCGATGTTGATCGACGTCGCAATCAGCACCCTCGGCATGTTGCCCGCCACCGCGATCTCCCGTACCTGGACCGGAGCGCTTGCCTCGTTCGTCATCGTCTGGTGGAGTTATCCGCGCTTTAGTGCAATGCTGGTTCGGGTGCAGGAGCACGTCGCTGCGGTCCGTGCCCGGATCGATGGAGCGCAACCGGGCCCGGATTGGTTCGTTCTAGCAGAGGGTAGGCGTCGAAAACCCGCGAACGAACGCATATGAAGGAAGTTGAACGATCTCGCTCGAACTGGCGTTGATTCGCGTTTCATCCACGCATCGGATCGGATCACGCCTTATACTTGGTAGTTGGCGAGGGACGGCTACACCGGGGATTGCAACCGGCAGAGGCCGGGATATTTAGCAAGGTTGGTTACACACATATGAGCCGGTACGAGATGTACTCAGCGCCGATTCCACTACTCCCACTGAAGAACGTTGTCATATTTCCTCGCAATGTCGTTACGATGCTCGTCGGACGGGCAAGATCGATCCAGGCAGTCGAAGAGGCGTTGACCCGCGACCGACGCATCGTCGTCACGACCCACAAAGATTCCGAAATTGACGATCCACGGCCTGACGATCTCCATCGGGTCGGCACTCTGGTCGAGATCATCTCGGTCGAGCGGCAGCAGGGCAGCAACATTCAGGTCATCCTCGAAGGCTTGGCGCGCGTCTCGATTCTCAGCTTCGATAACTCGCGGCCGTTCTACTGGGTCGAAGCCGAGCCGGTCGTCGAGGAGGTTGTCAGCGAGAACGAGGGCGCGATCCTCGCCGGCGTCGTTCATGATCTGATCCAGCGCTACAGCGAGACCAAGAACAAGCTCAACCCCGAAGTCATGGAGATGATCCTCCAGACCAACGATCCCAGCCACCTGGCCGACCTCGTGACCACACAACTCATTACCGATGCGGCCCGGCGACAGGAATACCTCGAAAACCCGAACCCGATCGACCGCCTCGAAAAGCTTTCGATCCAGCTCTCGACCGACGTCGAGATGTCGGAGCTGGAGCAGAAGATCAAGGAACGGGTCCGGTCGCAGATCGACAAGAACCAGCGTGAATACTATCTGCGCGAACAGCTCAAGGTCATTCACGACGAGCTGTCCGGCGAGGCGGCAACGAGATCGAGTCGCTCCGGAAGCAGGTCGAGGAAAAGGCCTGCCCGAGGAGGCGGAGCAGAAGGTCGCATGCGCGAGATCACCCGGCTCGAGCGGATGCCGGCCGTCTCGGCCGAGGCCACGATCGTTCGCAACTACATCGATACCGTTCTCTCGATGCCGTGGCATGAGAAGAGCGAGGACAATTACGACCTCGAACACGCCGAATCCGTGCTGAACGCCGACCATTTGGACTGGAGCACGTCAAAAGAGCGAGTGATCGAATTCCTCGCTGTCCGCTCGCTGACCCAGAACCTGCCGGATGCGTCCGGCGGCAACGCGATCCTCTGCCTTGTCGGTCCTCCCGGCGTCGGCAAGACGAGCCTGGGCCAGTCAGTCGCCCGGGCGATGGGACGCGAATTCGTCCGGGTGAGCCTGGGCGGCGTGCGGGACGAGGCGGAGATCCGCGGTCACCGCCGGACGTACATCGGCGCCTATCCCGGACGGATCATCAGTGCATTGAAGAACGCCGGCACGACCAACCCGGTGGTGCTGCTGGACGAAATCGACAAGCTCTCGTCCGATTACCGGGGCGACCTGGCCTCGGCCCTGCTCGAGGTGCTCGATCCGGAGCAGAACGCCTTCTTCGTCGATCATTTTCTCGACATGCCGTACGATCTGTCTGACGTCCTCTTCCTGACGACCTCCAACCAGCTGTCCGGTATCCCGCTGCCGCTGCTCGACCGGCTTGAAGTCATCGAAATCGGTGGCTATACCGAGGATGAGAAGATCGGTGATCGCCCGCAATCATCTCCTGCCGAAACAGCTCGAAGCGCACGGACTTCCCGAGGACAGCCTGCAGATTTCCGACCGGATGTGGACCGAGATCCTGCGCGGTCATACGCGCGAGGCGGGCGTCCGGAATCTTGAACGCCAGATCGCGACGCTGTGCCGCAAGGCGGCGCACGAGATCGTCCGGGACGACCGGCGCGACGAAGATGAGGACGCGAAGGTGATCCGGCTGACCCAGAAGCGCCTCGAGGATTTCCTCGGACCTAAGCGCTACGGATACGATCAGCAGTTCGGAGAGGCGATGATCGGTGTCGCCATCGGGCTCGGCAAGACCAGCATCGGCGGCGAGATCATTCCGGTCGAGGTCGCAACGATGCCGGGCTCCGGCAAGCTGACGATCACCGGCCAGGCAGGCGACGTCATGCGGGAGTCGGCCCAGGCAGCCCTCTCCTACGCTCGCTCGCGCGCCGAGCAGCTTGGAATCGCTCCTGATTTCCAGGAGAAGATCGACATCACATCCATCTTCCCGAGGGCGCGACGCCGAAGGATGGCCCCTCGGCGGGCATCACGATGGCCACGGCACTGATCTCGGCGATCGCACGGCGGCCGGTCGACCACAGCATCGCGATGACCGGTGAGATCACCCTTCGCGGCCGGGTCCTACCGATCGGTGGACTCAAGGAGAAGACGCTCGCCGCCCATCGAAACGGATTCGTACGGTAATCGCACCGTCGGAGAACGAGCGGATATGATCAAGATCCCGGAAAAGGTCCAGAAGGACATGACCTTCATCTGGGTCGAGAACATGGACCAGGTCGTCAACACGACGTTGCTGGCCGATGACATCGAGCTCTCGCTGCCCGATTCGGCTGCGGCGGAAGACACGACGATCGACCTCCCGCTGGAGGATGCTCACCCGGACCTCCCGGCCGACGCCAGTTTCGAGTAGCCCGTTCAGTAGAGAATCACAAACCCGGATGCCACCAGGCATCCGGGTATTCTCCTTGCGGCCTGAGGAGCCGCGAGCCGTCGTGCTCCGCCACAATGCGTCGCCACGGACGACCGTCGACACCGCCACGGATGGGACTTCATCGGCTTCACTTATACGGTTTCCACAGGAGACTCGTATGGACGCGATGAACCACGCGCTTCATGCATCAAGTTAAGGGACGTTGCAGAGAGTAGCGGCTGCTTCCTGCGACCAGCATCCCGGCCGATCTGCCCGGGAATCACACGTCGTCGGTCCAGTAGAGACGTGCCGCCGGCGCGTCTCCGTACCAGCACCAGTCGCATTCCCGGAAACACGATGGTGTCGCAAGCGAGACGCGCCGGCGGCATGTCTCTACCGGAGTGGCAGCGGTCCACTGCCGCCGATGAACGCCTAACTTGATGCATGAAGGGCACGATTCATCACGCCTATACACGATCAGGCTGTTTGTTGCCGTCAACAGTGTTCCATCACGTCGATTTCTCCGGGAATCAGTATCAGGCTGCGACGAGCATGCCGGGAGATGTTGATAAAACCACCGCGATGTAGATGGCGAGGAGATACGCCGGTCCGAATGCGATCGCGATCGGGATAAGCCAGCCGGAAGGGCTTTTCGGGATTCCCCGGATGGGGAGCGTGACAGTCGCGCTGACGACCGAGATGATGAACATATAGACGAGGATCTCCCGGTCACCATCCGCGAATGCCTGGAGAAGCAACGCACCGCCAACGGTCAGCAACGCCACGATCAGGACCGGAACGATGAAGGCGTGGGAGCGTTCGATCACCGTCGTCCTGCTTTCGGTGCGGGCCGTCTTGTCGGGGCAGGAAGCATATCTTCGGCCCAGCGTTGAGAAGATGGCTGGCTGCTGCTTGCTAGCCCATCCGCTGGCTGAGGCTGACCTTTGTCGTTTTGATCAACAGGTAGGACACCGGCCAGGTCACCGCGCCGGACCCGTCCGCCCAGCGGGAAAAGTATTCCCGGGCCGCCTGATCGACAGCATCCCGGTTCCGGAGCGGTATCGCCTGGTAGGCGGCCCGGATCGGTCCGTAGTTCCGTGACCAGTCTCGCCATGCCGCGTCGACGGTCGGGTAGCTGATCTCCAGCGTCCCATCTTCGAATTCGAGGGTCGGGAAGAATCGCTGGCTAATGAACTCGCGAATGCGTTCCCGGCGGCCCCACTCGCTGGGATTCACTGCACCGCGCACGCTGGTGTCCGATCCCGGTACCAGCCTGGCAAGCTGGTAGATCTCCGAATCGTACGTCCAGGCTGCCAGGCCGAGCCTGCCTCCATAGACCAGGACGCGGTTGATCTCGGCGCTAACGATGTCAGGGCGGGGAGCGTGGATCGCGCCGAAGGTCGAGACGACGACGGTAAAGTTCTCCGGCGGATAAGGCAGGTCCTCGGCATCCGATTCGGTCAGGCTAATGTCGGGAAAGCCGCTGGCAAGGGCGAAGTGCTCGGCTTCGCCGATCAGGACCGGCGAGAGATCCTGTCCCTCGACGGTCGCGCCGGTGGCCCGGGCGAGGACAGCGGTCCTGCCGGTGCCGGTCGCGATATCCAGGACGGTGTCGTCGGCGCTGATTTCCAGCCAGTCGATCAATCGCCGGGAAGCTGGCAGGAAGTGGCCCGAGAGCCTGTGGAGCCCGATCGAGGATCCCCAGTTCTGCCGCTGCTGTTGCTTGTAGCTGTTCAGGTCCGGTTGCACTGAGATCTTCCCCGCCGTGACGTTTCCTGCTGAGCTTGTGATGTGGTGACAATCGTACAGCGGAAATATACTCAGTGCAGATCGGGCGCGCCCGGCATTGTGATACCGTTCACAGGATTTATCCGGCTTGTTTGTGTGGGTAGATCCCGATCTATCCGCCCCGGAAGGTCAGGCATGAGCGACCTGCTCGCCGCCCGCTCCCAGATGGCTATGTCGCTGGGTTTCCACATCATCTTTGCCTCGATCGGTATTGCGATGCCGCTCCTGATGGTCATCGCCGAGGGGCTCTGGCTGCGCACCGGCAACGAGGCCTACTACAAGCTTGCCCGCCGCTGGGCCAAAGGGACGGCGATTCTCTTCGCCGTCGGCGCCGTATCCGGCACCGTTCTCTCCTTCGAACTCGGCCTGCTCTGGCCGCGCTTCATGGAGTGGTCCGGTTCGCTGATCGGCATGCCGTTCTCGCTCGAAGGGTTTGCGTTCTTCACCGAAGCAATCTTCCTCGGGATCTATCTCTACGGCTGGGATCGGGTTGGCCGAAAGGCCCACTGGTTCGCCGGCTGGATGGTCGCGTTGAGCGGAACGCTCTCCGGCATTTTCGTCGTGATGGCCAATGCCTGGATGAATCAGCCGACTGGCTTCGATCTCGTCGACGGCGAGCCAGTCAATATCGATCCGGTCGCCGCCATGTTCAACCCGGCCGCGTTTCACCAGACGCTGCACATGACCATTGCCGCATTCCTGGCGACGGCGTTCGCGGTAGCGGCGATTCATACTGCGTTGCTGCGGCGCAATCCGGACAGCGACTTTCACCGCAAGGCGATCGGCATCGCGCTCGCCGTCGGCGTCGTCACTGCAGTCATCCAGCCATTGAGCGGCGATATCAGCGCCCGCTTCGTCGCCGAGCACCAGCCCGCCAAGCTCGCGGCGCTCGAAGCGCACTGGGAGACGACGGAAGGGGCAGCGCTGACGATCGGCGGGATTCCCGACGAACGCAGCCGTACGACGCGCCTCGGTATCGAGATACCTTACGGCCTGAGCTTGCTGGCCCATCACGACCCGAACGCCGAGGTGACTGGCCTGGATCAGATTCCCGAGGATGAGCAACCGCCGGTCACGATCGTTCACCTGGCCTTCCAGATCATGGTCGGGATCGGATTCACGTTGATGGGCGTCGGATTGTGGGGCGCCTGGCAGTACTGGCGCCGTCGAAGATTGCCGACCCATCCGTGGTTCCAGTGGGCGATCATGGCTTGCGGTCCGCTGGGATTCGTTGCCGTCGAAGCAGGCTGGGTCGTGACCGAGGTCGGACGCCAGCCGTGGGTCATCTACGAGATCCTCCGAACCGAGGACGCCGTGACTCAGGTTCCCAATCTCTATGTCCCGTTCATCAGCTTCACGGTGCTCTACGTTCTCCTCTCGATCGCGACCGCCTGGCTGCTCTACCGCCAGGTCGTGATCGAGCCGCGCGAGGAGGAATCAGCCGGACAATTGAGCGGCGAGCGACAGCATGCCAACGCTTGAGCTGACCGCCGCTGCCGTGATGCTGATCTCCCTGATCGGCTATGCCGTCCTGGGCGGCGCCGACTTCGGGGCGGGCATCTGGGATCTCCTTGCGCGGGGCCCGCACGCTGCGAGACAGCGGCGGGTTATCGAGCAGGCGATCGCCCCGATCTGGGAAGCGAATCATGTCTGGCTGATACTCGTCGTCGTGATTCTGTTCACCGGCTTCCCACCGGCCTTCTCGGCGATCATGACCGCGCTGCACGTTCCGGTGACGATCATGCTGGTCGGTATCGTCCTGCGCGGCGCATCGTTCGTGTTTCGCGCCTATGACCGGCCCGACGACAGAGTTCAGCATCGATGGGGCAGAGTCTTCGCGATCTCGAGCACGATCACCCCGATCATGCTCGGGACGATCATCGCCGGCCTGTCCTCCGGGGATATCGATATCGAGGATGGCTTGATCACCAGCGGATGGTTCAACTCCTGGCTCGGCGTCTATCCGTTCGCCGTCGGTGGTTTCACGCTGGTCCTCTTCGCCTATATCGCCGCGATCTTTCTCACTGTCGAGACGGTCGGCCAACCGGATCTTCAGGAGGACTTTCGACGCCGCGCGTTGCTTTCGGCGATCGCTCTCGGAGCGTTCGCCTTACTCGTGGTCCTGCTCTCGGGCGATCACGCCGAGCATATCCGGGAAGAGCTGTTGAACTCCTGGTGGACCTGGCCTCTCCAGATCGGTACGGCGATCGCTGCAGTCGGTACGATCGGTGCGCTGCTGACTCGGCGCTATTTCCTCGCCCGGACGCTAGCCGTCCTGCAGGTAACCTTCATTCTGCTCGGATGGGGCGCGTCAATGAGTCCGTATCTCGTCGTTGACGATGTGCGCTACCACGAGGCCGCCGCGCCGGACATCACCTTGCAGCTCATGCTCGGGGCGCTGGCGGTCGGGTCGCTGATTCTCTTTCCATCGCTTTACTATCTCTATCGAATCTTCAAGGGTCGGCAGGCCTTTGTACTCTTAGACCTGATGGGAGAGCATCGTGCGGCATCCACTCACACGTCTGACGAATGACGTTCCAGCGATCCGGTTGGAACCGGCACACACCTGCCTGATCCTCCAGGACGTTCACAGCCCGTTTGCGGACGGAGTTGACGGTTGGCTGGCCCGCAAGGCCCGAGACGAGGCGCTGGACCGCGAGTTCGACGAGTACTTCGAGACGCTGGATCTCGTTTCCGGCAACTTCCCGGTGCTTGCGGAATCCTGCCGTCGTGCCGGGATCGAAGTTGTCTACGCATGCATGGCGCTTTCTCCGAACCCGACCCACACTGCGCTGCAGGAAGCGATGGGATGGACCTGGGAGGTTGACGGGCCTGACTGGAGATTCCCCGACCGCTGGCAGCCTGCCGACCACGACCACATCTACGTGAAGGAAGGTTGGGGCGCGCTCAGCAGTTCCGGGTTCACGTTTCATCTGGTGGAGCGCGCGATTCATTCGGTCATCATTGCCGGAACGATGTATGACTACGGCATTCGCCAGACCTGCTACGAGCTGGCCGACCGGAGCATCGCCAGCCTCGTCGCCTCCGATGCGGTGGTCGCAACCACCAACGAGGCCGGATCCGACACGTCCGGTAACCTGGCTCACGGCCTGACCAAACTTCGCTCGACCTCCGAGATCCTGGACCTGCTCGATATTGTCAAAGACCAGGGCTATGTGCTGGTCTGACGCTTCTCCGTAGCCACGGCGGGACGTGTCAGCACCAGGCAGTCTCGTCGGTGCTGGCGAGGATGGCGGCGTATTCCCTCACCCCCGGCCCCTCTCCCACACGCTTCCGCTACGCTCCAGCGGGGGAGAGGGGAGAAATCCAGCCAGCGCGACTCGCGCCCGATCGGAGCCCCCTCTCCCCGCGAAGCAGTGGGAGAGGGGGTTGTGGGTGAGGTCCGCTCCCTATACCCGCAGCACTCCAAGCTTCGTCTCCTCGATCTGCGCGTTGAGGCAGGTTTCCAGGGCCAGCCCGAGGACGGTGCGGGTGTCGCGCGGGTCGATGACGCCGTCGTCCCAGAGGCGGGCGGTGCTGAAGTAGGGCTCGGTCTCCCGCTCGTAGCGGCTCAGGATCTCCTGCTTCATTTCCGCTTCTTCTTCGGCCGAGAGTTCCTGTCCGCGGCTGCGGATAGTTGTCAGGACGCCGGCTGCCTGCTCGCCGCCCATGACGGCGGTCCGCGAGGTCGGCCAGGTGAAGAGGAAGCGCGGATCGTAACCCCGGCCGGACATGGCGTAGTTGCCGGCGCCATAGCTGGCGCCGGTGATCAGGGTGATCTTCGGGACTTTCGCCGTCGCGACGGCGGCGACCATCTTCGCGCCGTCCCGGGCGATGCCGCCGTATTCGGCTTCGCGTCCAACGAGGAAGCCGGTGATGTTCTGGACGAACAGCAGCGGGATCTTCTGCTGGGTGCAGAGCATGATGAAGTGCGTCGCCTTGCGAGCCGAGTCGCTGAACAGGACGCCGTTGTTTGCCAGAACGCCGACCGGTATGCCGAACAGATGCCCGTAGCCGCAAACGATCGTCTCGGCGTACTCCTCTTTGAACTCGTCGAGCACGCCGCCGTCGAGGATGTGCTGGAGGATTGGCCGGGGATCGGAGGGCATCCGGGGATCGGGCGGCATCAGACCGAGGAGATGTTCCGGATCTCCTTCCGGATCGCGGGTCTCGCGCCGCTCCCAGGGCAGCTCCGGGGCTGTCGTGCCACGAACCTGGAGCAGACGCCGAGCGAGTCGGAGGGCTTCCTCCTCGCTATCGGCGATGTAGTCGACGACGCCGCTGATCCGACCGTGGACGTCGGCCCCGCCAAGCTCTTCGGCGCTAATCTCTTCTCCGGTCGCCGCTTTGACCAGCGGCGGCCCGCCGAGGAAGATCGTGCCGTTGCCGCGGACGATGATCGACTCGTCCGACATCGCCGGAACGTAGGCGCCGCCGGCGGTGCAGGAGCCGAGGACGGCCGCGATCTGGCGGATTCCGGCCGCAGAGAGGTTTGCCTGGTTGTGGAAGATCCGGCCGAAGTGCTCGCGGTCGGGAAAGACTTCGCTCTGCAGCGGCAGGAATGCGCCGCCGGAATCGACGAGATAGAGGCAGGGAAGCCGGTTTTCGTAGGCGATCGTCTGGGCTCTGAGGTGCTTCTTGACCGTCTGCGGGTAGTAGGTCCCGGCCTTGACCGTCGGATCGTTGGCGACGATCATGATCGGCTGGCCATCGACCCGGCCGATGCCGGTGATGATTCCTGCTGCAGGAACCTCGTCGTCATACATGCCCTCGGCGGCCAGGGGCGAGAGCTCCAGGAATGGTGTTCCCGCGTCGATGACCCTGTCGATGCGTTCCCGGACCGGGAGCTTGCCGCGTTCGCGGTCGCGCTCCCTGCGGCGCGGGCCGCCGCCTTCGGCGACGCGGTCCAGGCGCGAGCGCAGATCGGCGACCCGTTCGAGGTTCGCTTCGTACCAGTCTTCCCGAAATGCCGCCGGACGGGATGAGGTGGACATAACTGCCAATCTACTCGAGGGTTGGAAAGTCGCCGGCGGGTGCGCCGAGAAGTCCCTTGGCGTATTCGATATCGCCCAGATGGAGGTAGGTATGCGCGACGAGGTGACGCAACCGCTGGCCGATGCTGTAAGCGCGGCCTTCGAGCTCCATCGGATCGTCGAGTGTCTCTGGATCGAGTCTATCGAGCAGGTCTTCCGTCTCTCGTTCGAGGATGTCTTGATACCGCCGGAGGTCCTTGGGATCGGTCGGCAGGCCGTCGACTTCCGCGTCGGAATAGCCGTATCCCGTACCAATACCCTCGCTGCCTTTTCCGACCGGCTCGTAGTCAAGCGCTTCGCTCATGCCGTGGCGATGCCAGGCGTCGGCTGCCGGATCCTGTTGTTGAATGTAGATGTTGATGTCGCGATCCCAGTGCCGCAGGACGTGGAAGTAGATGAAGTTGACCGGGTTCGCGCCCTCAACCGGGCGCTTTCCGAAATCCTCGTCGCTGACGCTCGCGACGGCATCGCGGAGGTTGTTCGATGCTCCGTGGATCATGCGCCGGTAGGCACCTATTTCGGTCATCTGTACTCCCTGTAGATTGAACGGCGGAAAAGCTCTCGTGAGCGCGTCACGCCCGAACGGTTCGCCGCTGTGCCAGAGTGCCTTCGTCGACTGCATTCTGCCAAAGGTACTCACCTGCAACCGCTCTGCTATTCGAGCCTCCCGGAAGGGCGGATCGCCGGCCGGATGTGACGCTTTTCATGTTCCCGGACACGGGCGACTATTGCTGCTCCATGAGTGTAGCGTCAAAGCTCCCGGCTGGCCCTCCCGGCGACATCGATCGGCGGATCGCTCCTCAACGGTCCGATTCCCGATCGAGCCAGTCGTTCAGATCCCGGATGTGGGCGGGGTAATGCTCGGCCGTTCCGTTGTAGAGCAGCCGCCAGAGCGGGAATCGGAATTCGTCGTCCTCCGCGGCGGGGCGGACATGATTGATGTTGTCGTATTCGGCGATCGTGTAGATCGCGTCGAACGCGGGATCGGGAAGCGCCTCGATCTGCTGTAAGAGCCAGTCGTATGTGAACCGGGCTTCCTGGAGAACTGCGTCGAGCGACCAGTCGCGGTATCGCTGGTAATTCCAGTCATTGCGGTCCTGGTTGTCGGCGATGCCGACGTCCGGCGGTGGCGGATCGTCCTGGCCGAAGCACTCCGCCGCTGTCGGAAGCTGGCGGTGGGCGGCTGCGTCCAGCTGGGCGGCCAGCCAGCGATGGCCCGAGGCGATATGGGCGATGACGTCCTTGACCGTCCAGTGTCCGGCGGCGCCCGGTTCGGTCATCTTGTCTTCCGGCACCCGCTTGACGACGGCGAGCCATTCGGTATAGCCATCCCGCGCCGCCGCCAGGATTTCCTGCTTGTTCACCAGGTCAAACCTTCCACCGTCACATCCCGAGCATACCCTTGACGTACTGGATGTCCCCGATGTGCATGTTGGTATGGGAGATCATGTGGCGAATCCAGCGTTCGGGCCGGTACGGGTTCTCCCGTGAGTGTTCGCTGGACCGCTCCCGGTTCAGTTCGTCGAGACTGACAGCGTCAAAATAGGCGTAGGTCTCGTCCTCCAGGATCTGGTGGTAGCGCATGAGGGCTTCGTGATCCTTCGGCGTGCCGTTGACCTCATCGTCGTCGTAGCCGAAGCCGATCCCGGAACCCCCGGCGCCGTGGCCGAGCGGTTCGTAGTTCAGTTCGTCGCCGAAGCCGCCCCGATGCCAGGCGTCGCCATCCCGTTCCTGGCCCCTGCAGAGAACATTGGTGTCCAGGTCCCAGGCGCGAAGGACGTGAAAGTAGATGAAGTTCGCTGGATTCAGCCCGGGTCCAGGCCGCCGCTCGAATAGCTCCTGCGGGATATCAGCAACCGTATCCCGCAGATCCTGCGTCGCCTCCCGCACCAACGCTCTCAATGTCTCTTTCTGGTCCATCCCGGCTGTTTCCTTCTTCCCTCTTGCCTCGTCACTACTATCTGTTCCCTCCATAGGTCGGATCGGGTTGCCCGAGCGCTCCCTTGACATAGGAGATATCTCCGGTGTGGTACGAGGTGTGGAGTACCAGGTGTTGGAGACGGGCGGCGATGTCGAAGTTGACGCCCGGTAGGTACTCGCTGGTCATCTCGTCTGGATCTCGGATTCGTCCAGCTCGTCGAGATAGGCCATCGTCTCGTCGTGCAGCAGTTGCTGGTAACGGGCGAGCGTCTGCCGGTCGGTTGGCACGGCGTCGACTTCGTCATCGCTATACCCGATGCCGGTCCCGAGTCCGCGCAGTCCGATCCCGTCCGGATGGTACTCCAGCGCGTCGCCGATGCCCTCCCGGTGCCACAGATCGGCATCCGGCGCCTGGCCGCGGCTGAGCACGTTGACATCGCGGTCCCAGTGGCGCAGGACGTGGAAGTAGATGAAGCTGGCCGGATTCAGATGCTCGCCTGGCCGCTTCCCGAAATTCTCTTCATCGATCTCATCAACCGTTCTCGTCAGCAGATCACCAGCCTGCTGGATCATCGACCGGTAGACCTCGAGCTCGTTCATCGTTGGGCCTTTCTAAGAGTTCTCTCACCCCTGGCCCCTCTCCCACTGCTACGCGGGGTGAGGGAGGAAGAGCAAGCACTAATGCTTATTCGCGTGGATCGGCTCCCCTCTCCCAGAATTGGGAGAGGGGGTCGGGGGGTGAGGGAATTCCCCGCCTTCCCACAAACTACAACCTACAATCTCACGACTGCCCGGGATACGTTCCGTCGGTCATGCCGAGCATGCCCTTGGCGTAGCTCAGCTCGCCGATGTGCCCCCAGGTGTGGGTGACGAGGTGCTGGAGCCGAACCGCGACGCTGGTGTCTCCGCGACCGGCGAGCCCTGGGAACTCGCGACGGATCTCGGCGTCGTCGGCGCCATCGAGATAGGCCATCGTCTCCGCCAGGAGCATCTCGTGGTACTCCTTGAGGACGTCGGCGCTGATAACATTCAGGGCATCAACCTCTTCGTCGGAATAGCCGAGACCGATCCCGGTGCCGCGCAGACCGATGCCGTCCGGGTTGTAGCCGGATTTCTCGCTGAAGTTCCCGCGATGCCAGGCGTCTTCGGCGGTGTCCTGGCCTTTGATCAGCCAGTTGAGGTCCAGATCCCAGACGCGCAGGGCGTGCCAGTAGTTCCAGCCGACCGGGTTGAGGCCGTCGCCCGGGCGGGCATGCAGCTTGTCGGCAGGGACCTCCGCGACACGCGATGCGATCGCGTCCGACGCTCCCTGGATCATCTCTCTGTACGCTACGGCTTCGTTCAACGTTGTCCCTTCCTGGTGACTTGTCGCTTTCGATTTCTCGTCGTTCGATCCCTATCGGCCGGGATAGGACGGATCGCTCATCCCGAGCATGCCTTTGGCATAGCGCATTTCCCCGATGTGATTCCAGCAATGACCGATCGTGTGCTGGATGCGCGCCGCCGGTGTCTCGGTCTGCTGGCCCTCCCGTTCGATTTCCCGGTGCAGCTCCGCCGCGTCTGCCGACTCCAGGTACCCGGCTGTCTCGCCGAGCAGCATCTGGTGATATTCCTTCAGTACATCGGCAGGCATCGCCAGCTCATCGACGTCGGCGTCGGTGTAGCCGAACCCGAGGCCCAGCTCGCGGCCACCCTTGCCAAGCGGCTCGTAGGCTGCCTTCTCGGAGAATCCGCCTCGATGCCAGGCGTCCTCCTGCGGCGACTGTCCCCTGGCGATCCAGTTCAGGTCCAGATCCCAGATGCGCAGCAAATGGAAGACGTTCCAGCCAACGGTGTTCAGGTGCGGCCCGGGCCGCTCGTGAAATTTGTCCGCCGGAACCTCGTCGATCTGCTTGACGAGGAAATCCGACATCGTTCTGATCTGCTGCAGGTAGACTGCCGCTTCGTCCATCGTCTCATTCCTTCCTGTCCATTCCGGACCCGGATAGTGTAGACGAGGACAGCAGCCCCGAGTGTGGCGGCTGCGAAGGCCAGCGAGGGCGGATCAGGAGACGAATGAGACGCGCCCTTCAGCGCGTCTCAAACGGGGAAATAGGGGTGTGCGGAAGGTGGTTAGTCTCCGGCCGGGACTGGGGAGCCCAACTGGTTGGGGAAGGGCAGCGATGTTTTGGTCGTTCCGACGCCACGGAGCAAACGTAGGCCGTTCATGACGACGACGATCGTGCTGCCTTCGTGGCCGACGACGCCGAGCGGCAAGGTCGTTACCCCGAGCACGGTGCCGATCACCAGGACGCTGATGACGCCGAGCGCGAACGTCAGATTCTGGCGGATGATGCTCCGGGTCTTCCGGCTCAGCTCGATGACATAGGGCAACTTTTCGAGATCGTCCGCCATCAGGACGACGTCGGCCGTTTCCAGCGCGACATCGCTGCCGGCGGCGCCCATCGCGACGCCGATCGAGGATCGGGCCAGGGCCGGCGCGTCGTTGACGCCGTCGCCGACCATGACGACCGCCCCGTGCTCGCGTTTCAGCTGCTCGATGACCTCCAGCTTCTCGGCCGGGAGGAGGTCGGCCCGGACGTCATCGACGCCGAGCTGGTCCGCAATAGCTCGCGCCGAGCGCTCGTTGTCGCCGGTCAGGATCAGCGTTCGCTTGACGCCGATCTCGTGCAGCCGGCGGATGACGCTCGCGGCCTGGGGTCGAACGGTGTCGGCGACGGCGACGATGCCGAGCAGCTGGTAGCGGCCGTCGTTCCCGGCCCGGGCGACATACATCGCTGTCTTTGCCTGTTGGGCCAAACTGCTGGCCGACTTCGCCAAAACCGGCGACTCGACCACGTCATGATCTTGCATGAGAGCATGGGTTCCGATAATGACTGGTGCGCCGTCGACGGTCGTGGAGATGCCCTTGCCGGTGATCGCCTGGAGGTCGCCCGAATCCCGCAAGTCGATCCCCTGGGAGCGGGCGTGGTTGACGATAGCGTCAGCCAGGGGATGTTCCGACATGCGTTCGGCGGATGCAGCGACGGTCAGGAGCTCGGCGGTTCCGATACCGTCGGCCGGGACGATGTCCGTGACCCGCGGCTTGCCGACGGTCAGGGTGCCAGTCTTGTCGAAGGCGATGGCGCTGACGGTGCCGATGTCTTCGAGCTGCGCCGCCCCTTTGACCAGGATGCCGTTCCGGGCGGCGTTCGCCAGGGCCGAAAGGGTCGATGCCGGGGTCGAGATGACGAGGGCGCAGGGCGACGCGACGACCAGCAAAATCATCGAGCGGTAGAAGGCGTCGTTGAAATCCATGCCGCCGATCGACACGAGTGCGCCGAGATAGAGCAGCGATGCGGCGATGACGCCGACGGCGTACGTACCCTCGAAGCGGTCGGTGAAGCGCTGGGTGCGGGACTTGTCTTCCTGGGCTTCCTGGACGATTTTGATGATCTTCGCCAGCGTGCTCTCGTGGGCCAGCCGGGTGACGGTGACCTGGAGGGCGCCGTGGCCGTTGATCGTGCCGGTGAAGACGTCCTCTCCATGACTCTTGACGACCGGCATCGATTCGCCGGTGATCGCCGCCTGATCGATGGCCGATTCACCGCTGGCAATGACGCCGTCAGCCGGGATGCGTTCGCCCGGTCGGACGAGCACGAGATCGCCGATCTGGAGCTCGCTGATGTGGACGCGTTGTTCCTGGCCGTCGCGGACGACGACGGCGTCCTCGGGAGAGAGTTCCATCAATGCCTGAACGGCCCGCTTGGTCCGGCCCATGGCGTAGTGCTCGAGGGCGTTGCCGAGCGAGAAGAGGAAGAGCAGAATCGCTCCCTCGGTCCAGTGGCCGATGATCGCCGCGCCGAGCGCGGCCGTCACCATCAGCAGGTCGATCTCGACCGACCAGTCGATCAGCGCCTTGATTGCCTCGATCGTGGCGAAGGTCCCGCCGGAAACGTAGGCGACGATGTAGAACGCGACCTCGACATCATTGCTGATCAGGTCGAGCCGTCCGAGGGTCCAACCGAGAACAAGCGACAGGCCGGTGATGACCGCTGCCGCCATCAGGCTGTAGCGGTCGAACAGGCTCTCTCGTTCCGGCGGGTTTACGGTACCGGATGGCGGGCTTCCCGTCCCCGGACCGTGAGCTGCAGCTGTTTGTGACACGTGATGTTCCTGACGATAGAATCCCGACTAATCTAGTAGGAATGAATCCTAGATAGGAATCATTCTCATCTAATAGTATACCATTGAACGCCTCAATAAGGCATCAACAAATCTGCGTACGTACGTCGGTTTGTGTGTCAGTTTCGTTACATGACTGACTTGGTATCCGAGTAGCGGCCCGTCGGTTGAAGTAGCGGGACGACCGCCCCTCTCAATGTCATCCCGACCGGAGGCTTTGCGAAGTGGAGGGATCTAGTTTCAGTTCATGTAACCACACGGGTATGAGATGCCTCCTGAAGCAGTAGCGAGGTCAGGAAGTGAGGCGGATGATGGCAGCAGCGGAAGACGCGGTCGTACTCACTGGTGTTATCGAGCAACTCAGCAAGTTCGGGAATGATCGCGCCATGTTCCCGCTCACTCAAGCGCTTGAACTGCGCTCCAGTGCAATGTCGTTGGGATTGGTTTCAACCGGACAGTGACATGCCTGTTGGCAGCGCAGAGCACCTCTCCGATATCCGATGTTTGCGAGGGCTACCGGGACTTCGTGATCTGGATCGTGAGTACCGGCTCCTCAAGAAGGCGAACCCGAGCGCTCTCACGGGTAGTGGCGATGCGGTCAGCTGTTCTCCTGAGTTCACCTCAGCCCGAAGACTGCGGCACCTCCGCACATCACGTATTGGTCATCATTGGGCAGTGCCGTGATCAGGGCCTGAATTGCAGCCGGCGTTCCGACATCTCCAAGGCTTCCTGCTGCGTAGGCACGCCAGTGGCGACTTTCCTGGGGATCGTGAAGTCGAGCGATCAGGCTCGAGACCGCGTCCTCGCCGCCAATCTGACCGAGAGCGTAAATGGCCCGCAGCCGGATGTCCGGTTTTTCACTCTGGTCTTCAACGAACTCGATGAGCTTGCTGGTTGCTGGCGCGTAGGCCAACCAGTGGCACCATGTGGTGGCCCACTCGCGTATGTCTTCATTCGGAGAGTCGAGCATCTGAACCAAAACAGCCGGTTCGGCGTCGTGATCTAGTCTGATCAGACCTACCGCCGCGTCCGTGCGCACCTTGTGATCTTCATGCTGGTTTGTCGCTGCTTTCAACAGCGGTGCGATCGCCGTCTGGTCGCCGATCATTCCGATTGCCCCGGCCGCCGCGCTTCGCGGCTCCCAGTCGGCGTCCGACTCGAGAAGTCTGATCAAGGCAGGTAGTGCCTCACTTGAACCGATCAATCCAAGTGCTTGGGCTGCTGCCGCTACAGTGTGGTGATCGGGTTCGGACAGGATTCGCAGGAGCTGTGGAATCGCTGCTCGGTCTCCCAGATTGCCCAGTGCTCCTGCTAGCATCCACAAATCCAATCTGCCTGTTGGAGTTGACTCTGCTATCGACACCAGCTGAGCAACCGATTCAGCATCCCCACATTCTCCCAAGTAATCGATGGCATTCCAGCGGACGGACGTGTCTGCGCTCTCGAGTAGTCTCTCGGCGATTCGCGTGGCCCGTGAGTCCTCAACAAGCAATAGCACTTCGAGCACGAGGGCTACTATCGAGTTTTCTGGACTCTCCAGCAGAGGCAGAAGCCGGTCCGCGGCGTGCGTGCCAAGGCGAGGCAGTGCCGCATACACCACCATGTCGCGGATGTTCTGATCGGGCGAAGAAAGGCCGTCGAGCAGAACCGTCCGGGCCCGCTCGATGGCTTCGTTGTGGCTTCCCATACTGCGATCCAGCCGCCATTTAGCCGATCCTGAGGCCGGAACGTCTGGTCTAACTAGGCGGTCCCGGTTTCGGCTTCGTCGAAGTACTCGGCCTCGTTATCGGCGCGGATGTTGCCGGGGTAGAGCTTGAGCTCGACCTCTTTGTCGCGGCGGCGCATCGCGGCTTCGACCGCTTCCTCGCCACCGAGATACTTGTCGATCAGCTCCTGCATCCCGAAGACGACATCGACCTTGACGTCGTCGTTCTGATATTTCATCACCAGGTCTTCGAGGCGCTTGAAATAGACCTCTTCGCCGCCACCGGCCTTGTACTCCCAGTCCATCCGCACCTGGACGATCTGGTCGTTGTCGGGATCGTAGTAGTCCCAGATGTGCATGATGTCATGGACGTAGCCCTTACAGGCTGGGCAGCGGGAGCGGTGCATCGTGCCGCGCAGGATGCCCTCGGTCGCGGCCGGGTCGGTTTTGGCATTGATCAGCATCGCGACGCCCGGGCTCCACTCGGACCGGCACTTCGGGCACATCAACTCCACCTCGGTGAATCTGGTGCGAAGGTGCTCCGGGAACTGCTCCGCCAGATCGTGGCGGGCCCCGATGTCATTCAGTCGATCGAGCGGCGGGCGTGAGAACGCGGTATCGGTCATAGATGAACTCCTTCCTGCAACCCAAGAGTATTCGCTGTCAGCCTGTCCGATTGCAAGGTTTTCGCGTGTAGATCGAATAGCTGGTCAGGGCGTGTCCCTCCCAGCTAGGAATACGCTGGAGAGCTACTCCCTGGTTTTCTCGTCTTCGATCTGCCGCATGATCTTCAGCAGCGGATCGGTCCGCAACGGATCGCCCGGCCGCGAACCTCCGGCCGCCGGGGAACCGCGGTAGGGATCCATCAGCCGGTTGGCGATCTCCCTCACGGCCTCGTGCGGGCTCCCGGCAGCCGCGATGGCGATGTCGGGATGCCGGTGATGGCGGTGCAGCAAGTTTGCCGCGTCGAGTGCCAGGGCTTCCGAGGGGTGGATGACAAAGTAGGCGAGCAGTTCGATCACCCGGTCCGTCGACATCACCTCGCCGGCCGTGTTCAGCGCGCTACGCCGGACATCGACGTCGAGCGATTCGTCGCCGAGCAGCTCCGCTGCCCGGTCCATCGCCCGATCCCGGTCGACGCGGAAGGCCGCCAGCCAGCTGAAACCGCGCACCCGGACGGAGACATCGCGAGCCAGCCGGTTGATATCGGAGGCGAGTCGTTCGGGGTCCGTCGACGACAGGAACTCGGCCGCGACGCCGCGGGCGCTATCGACATCCGTCTCGAGGATCGCGGCGGCAATCCGCTCGCGTTGCCCGGCGTCGATCCGGTACGGGTTTGCCGGATCGAGCAGGAGATGGGTCGCCGTGGCTTCGATTGCCTGGCTGTCCTCGCTGGCCAGCACCGCGTCCACTGCATCCGATAGCGCCTCCGGCAACGGTGCCAGCCGTGTCCAGAGGACCGGCGCGGCCGATCCGGCAGCGACGGCGCCGGCCCTGGCAACGAGTTGTTCCGGCTCGGCGGCCCCGATGACCGGGTCGAGCGACGAATCTCGCCGCGACTGCCGGAAGTCGTCGCCGTATTCGAGCAGCTGATGAGCGAGGTTGGCATCGAGAAGCTCCGAGTTGCGGAGCCATCTTCGCCCGGCGGCGCTGGTCAGGAGTTGGTCGATCACGGCATTCCGGTCCCGGGCGGAGAGCAGGTCAAGCTCCGCGGGCGATCTCCGGCCGTCGATCAGGCCGGTTGCGAAGTCTCCGGGATCTCGTTTGGACGTCATGTCCGGGCCGCGGCTGGCGACGGTTTGCGATTCCGGCGCGGTCTAGTTGCCCAGACGACTGCCGCAACGACGACCGACGCGCCGGCGACCTGCAGCAGGGTTGGAATCTCCGACAGGAAGAGCGCCGACAGGACCAGGCCGAAGATGGGAACGAGATTGATGAAGAAGCTGGCGATACCGGGACCGACCTGGCTGATGCTGCGATAGAACAGGACATAGCCGAATGCCGTCGTGCCGAACGCGACGACGCCGATGTTGAACCAGTACATCGCCGGCGCGCCGGCAAGCTCCCCGTAGCCGCCTTCGGCCAGAGCTGCCACGGCCAGAACCAGGCCACCGGCCACCCCGGAGACGGTCATCGCTTCGAGGGCGTTGATCCGCCGGGTGACGATACGGGTCATGACGTGGCTGAATCCGAAGATGATCGACGCCACGATGAACAGGCCGCTGCCGAGCAGCCGGTCGCCGGAGATATCTCCCTGGTAGCCGCCGGCCAGTATAAGCGACATCCCGGAGACGGCGATGCCGACCCCCATCAAAATTCTTCTCGGCGGCCGCTCCGCAATGAGCACCGACGCGAAGAGCATCGTCCAGATCGGGTTCGTCGTCGGGATCAGCAGGATGGCGTCGGACGAAGGGGCCAGCGTCAGGCCGATGAAGTAGAGGACGTTGTAGCCGACGACGGCAGTCAGCGCCAATGCCGCCATCGGCAACAGGATCGACCGTGGCGGCATCACTGGCTCGCCTTGCGACGTCCGTCCGCGCAGGTACAGCGGCACGAGGACCAGCGACGTCAGGAGATAGCGCATCGTGCCGGTGACGAGCGGCGGCACGTCTGACACCGCCGCTTTGCTCGACGTGAAACCCGCTCCCCAGAGAAATGCCACGACAAGCATCATCGCGGCCGGCGACGTGATCAGCTCGATGCTACGCGCCTTCACGCCCCGGCGCCCGGTAGGTCGCGGTGATCGTCGTGTAAAGCCCGCCCCGGACGTTGAACTTGCCGGTGACCTCGGCTTCCCTCGGCGAGGTCGCAGCGACGATGTCGTCGAGGATCTTGTTCGTAACGGCCTCGTGGAAGGCTCCCTCGTCTCGGTACGACCAGAAGTACAGCTTGAGCGACTTCAGCTCGACGCAGGTCTGATCCGGGATGTAGCGCAGGGTGATCTCGGCGAAGTCCGGCTGCCCGGTCATCGGGCAGACGCAGGTGAATTCTGGCGTGATGATCTCGATCGTATAGTCCCGGTCCGGGTTCGGATTCGGAAACGTGTCTAGTTCTTTCGATGGTTGACTCGGCATTCAGCTACTCCGTGTGCCTACTCTTGAATGTATGTTCGGAGAAGGAATCAGCTGCGGCAAGGTCCAATGCGCGGGTGGCTACACACCACTACGTGACAGCCGCCCGGGCATTGTTGCCTGGCCGTCGAAGATCCGGTCCCGTCGAGATTGACAGGTTCTCCAGGTGCTTCCCGCCTCCTGCTCCGATCAATTCTGACATTCCCGGGTTGCTCCGGGCAGCGGGAGGCCATTCGACGATCCGGTCAACGAGGTGTTGAACCCCAAGGAAGGCTCCAAGTCGCTCTCCTTTGTTCTATTGATTGCCTGAACGTAAGGCATGGGGCTACGATCCATTTCATCCAGATCGAAATGAAGCGGAGGATGCCGTGTTCGAGCTAACCGGGAAAGTTGCCGTCATCACCGGGGCGGGCAGTGGTATCGGGCGGGGCATCGCCCTTTCGCTAGCCCGAGCCGGCGCCGGTATTGTCGTATCCGATCTGCTGACGGACCGCGCCGAGGAGACGGCGGGGATGGTCCGGGATCTCGGACGCAAGGCCCTCGCCCGACGTGCTGACGTCCGCGAGCAGGAGTCGGTCCAGGCGCTAGCTGACGCGGCGGTCCGCGAGTTCGGGAGGCTCGATATCTGCGTCGCGAACGCGGGAATCCTGCGATTGGCATCCGTCCTGACGCTGACCGCTCAAGACTGGCAGGACGGGCTCGACGTCAACCTGACCGGCGTCTTCTACACCGTCCAGGCCTGTGGCCGGGAAATGGTCCGGCTCGGCAACGGCGGGCGGGTGATCACGATCTCGTCGCTGGCGGCCGAGGTCGCCGGCGCTCGATGGTCGAATTACCAGGCGACCAAGGCAGCCGTCCGCCACGCGACCCGCTGCTGGGCCTTCGACCTCGCGGCATTCGGCATCACGGTCAACAGCATCGGTCCCGGCTGGGTCGAGACGCCCCTGATCTCCGACATTACCGGGGAAGGCGAGGTGCGGGAGCAGTTCAACCGGGCGATGCCGCTCGGCCGGATCGGCCGTCCAGAGGATGTCGGATCAATGGCCGTCTTCCTCGCAAGCGACGAGGCGTCGCACGTGACCGGCTCCTACTTCCTCGTCGACGGCGGCCAGCATGATGGAGCCGGCGCAGCCCCGCTGATCCAGGAGCAGCGGGAACTCGCGATCCGACTCCATGGCGACGAATTGCTCTCCGCAATCGACATCATGGCCGCCGAGGATCGCAACCAGCAGCGCCTATCCCGGAAGAACCGGGGTGTGTTCTAGCGCGAACGGCATACGGATACCGTTGGACACCGTAGAGACGCGCCGCTGGCGCGTCTTGTATTGGGGACCGGTCGCTTTTCAAGGGATCGGTTGGTAACACGAGAAAGACGCGCCAGCGGCACTACAGAGGCACTAGCCTGCGAGTCCAGTTTCGTTCATCCCACAAGATGGACCTGCGGGACCATTCCCCAGTTGAACTCGTCGATGCAGTCCGCGCCGAGTTCGAGCAGGTGAACCAGGCAGGCTTGCGATTCGTCCCGCAGCCGGACGGTGTCGACCGTCATGCAGGTGGGCTGGAAGCAGTCGATCTTGGCGATGCCGTTCTCGAGTAGCAGTCGGGCTCCACGGAAGTTCTCATTGCCCAGGTGGTGGAATCCGACGCCGATCTGGAGGATGCCCTGATAGAGGTAGCGGATCGGTCCCCGTTCATCGAGCCAGATCGTCTCCAGCGACTCATGGCACTCGTAGTACTCGCCCGCGTTGAACAGCCGGATGCCATCGAGCAGCCCTTCCGGAGGCTGCTCGACGCACGCGGCAGGCGGCTCGTCGAGGACGCCGGAGTCGATTACGCGTTGCCATGCCTGGCCGGACAATTTCCCTCACCCCCAGCCCCTCTCCCACTGCTTCACGGGGAGAGGGGAGCAAGTCATCACCGGATCGCCTACAAACTACCTACTACAGCCTACAAACTTACTTGCCCGAAGGCCGGATCTTCCCGGCATACCAGAAGGGGACGGTGCCGCGGACGCCGTCGGACCAGGACCAGCCGGTGAACTCGGTACGGTAGGGCAGGTATTCGCCGTACTGGATCAGCGGGACTCGGGCGATGTCGGCCGCCAGGGCGGATTGCAGACGCTTGTAGTGCTTGCCGCGCTCTTCGGTGTCGAAGACGGATTTACCCGCCTTCAGGCACTCGTCGACGACGTCGTTCTTGTAACGCATGATGTTGCGCGGCCCGTCCGAGGCGAGGAAGCTGGAGAGCTGGTCGGGGTCGGGGCCGATGTCGCCGGCTTCCATCGCAAGGTCGAAGTCGCCGGCCTTCTGGACCTGCTCGACCCACTCGACAGGCGTCAGCGTCTCGACCGTTGCCTCAATGCCGAGTTTGGCCAGTTCCTTCGCGATCGTTTCGGCGGCGATGGTGTAGTGCGGGTAGAGCGCCCGGGCGGCGATCCGCAAGCTCATCCGTTTGCCGTTCTCGTCAGCCGTGTAGCCTGCGTCGTCCAGGAGCTCGGCGGCCGTGTCGAGATCGTAGTCGGGGGCCTTCGCGTCCGGGTTGAATGCCCAGTCGATCTTCTCGAGGTAATAGTGCTGGGGCGTTTTCAGCGGCGGGTAGATCGCCTCGGCGATAGCCGGGCGGTTGACGGCTCGGGCGAATGCCTCGCGGACGCGCCGGTCCTGGAAGCGATCTTGGGTCCAGTTGAAGGCCATGAAACCGATCGAGTTGCCGGATTCGGCGAGGACGTCGACGCCGGGCTTGGCCCTCCACTGGTCGATATCGGCGGCCGGGATGCCGTAGATCGAGAAATGGATGTCGCCGTTTTCGATCCCCTTCTCAGCATCCTCCTTCGACATGACGTAGTAGGTCAATCGCTCGAGGTAGGGTCCCTCGCCCCAGTAGTCCGGGTTGCCAACCAGCTCGATGCGGTCGCCTTTGATCCACTTATCGAATTTGAACGGGCCGCTGCCGATCGGCTCCCAGTTGTGCGGGTTCGTCTCCCAGTCAGTGCCTTCATAGAGATGCTTGGCAATGATGTGGGAGAAGACGAAGGAGCCGAGCAGGCCGAGGAAGCCGGCGTTGGGCTGCTTCAGCTTGATCTCCAGCGTGTGATCGTCGAGCGCCCGGATCTCGTCGATGTCCTGGATCCAGGTCAGGCCGTGGTATGCGTTGTCGAGCACGGTTCGGTAGGTGTAGGCGACGTCTTCGGCGGTCAGCGGCACGCCATCTTCCCACTTCGCGGACGGATTGAGATGGATCGTATAGGTGATCCCGTCGTCGCTGACGTCCCAGCGCTCGGCCAGATCCGGCCCGACGCCCTTGTTGCCGAACACGTCCTGGACCACGAGCCGGCTGTAGATGTTGTTCGCGACGAAGTAGCCTCCAGCGCCGGTGTAGTTGCGCCAGATCTCATTAAAGCTCTCGGCATCAAACGGAATCGCCACCCTCAGGTGGCTGCCGGGCACGATACTGCTCATGTCTGTAGACCTCTCCCCAGATTCGTCATTAGTTTGTGAGACCGCGTCCTGCGGCTACGGGAGAGCATCATAGCCGGTTTCGGGATGTCGAGGATGGTCCCCATCCCTTTGGGCGCGAAGCACGGACCGATAGTGGACGGCGGCAAATTCCGGTGCCTACCTACAACCTACCCACTACAACCTACAAACTCCCTAACTACCGGTTCACTGCCAGCAGCCAGTTCTGCAAACGCATGTTGAGGAGGTTGCGGACGTCCCGGAATGCCTGGAACCGTTCTTCTTCCAGGCCGGCTGCGGCCGACGGATCGTCGAAGGACCAGTGGATACGCTTCGGGTCGCCGGGAAAGACCGGGCAGGTTTCGTTGGCGCGGTCGCAAACGGTGATGACGTAGTCGAAGTTCTGGCCAATGAACTGGTCGAGATGCTTCGATTCCGCTCCCGAGATATTGACGCCGCTCTCGGCCATCGCCCGGACGGCGAGCGGGTGCACCTGGCCTGGTTCGCTGCCGGCGGAATGGACCTCGACATCGCCGCCGCCGTGGTGGCGCAGCAGCGCTTCGGCCATCTGGGAGCGAGCCGAATTGTGGGTGCAGAGAAAGAGCACCCGGATCTTCTTGTCTTCTGTCACGCTGTTTCCTCCTGCGGTACGGCTCGAATGACGACGTAAACGAACGCGCCGGCCAGTGCTCCGAGCACCGGTGCGGCGATATAGAGCCACTGGCTCTCCCAGGTGCCGGAGAGGAGCGCCGGCGCAAGCGAGCGGGCCGGGTTCATCGAAGCGCCGGAGATCGGGCCGGCGAAGATCGCCTCCAGGCCGACCGTTCCTCCAATCGCGATAGCCGCCGCCTGACCGACCGCCCGGACGTCGGTCGCGACGGCGATGATCACGAACATCAGAAAGAAGGTGAGGACGGTTTCGAGGATGAACGACTGGCTGTCGCTACCGGCCGGAAAAGTCGCCCCGAGATCCGCGATCCCGCCGAACATGGCCCGAAGAAGCGCTGATGCCGCGACAGCACCGGCCAGCTGGGCGAGGATGTAGACGGGAACGTTCGACAGAGGGAAGTGGCGCGCGGCGGCGAAGGCGATCGTGACGGCCGGGTTGAAGTGGGCGCCGGATATGTGCCCGGTCGCGTAGATCATCACCATGATGATCAGGCCGAAGGTCAGGCCGATGCCGAGGTGGCCGATCATCCCGCCGGATTCGGCGTCGATCATGATCGCGCCAGTCCCGGCGAAGACGAGGCCAAACGCGCCGACCGCCTCTGCCAGCGCCCGGCGCAGCAGTGTTGCGTTGATCACTCGCTGTCATCCACGAGATCTATCGGGCAGGGGAGCCGGTCCGGATTGTAGCCGTCAGGGCTCGACAAGCTCAGGAGCGAGTCGCCGAGTTGCGCGATCCGCGAGCGGTCCAACCGGTAGTACATCCAGCGCCGGTCGCGCGGGTGCGGATAGCTCGTGATGAGCCCGGATCTGCGGAGGATGCCGACGTGGTGGGAGATGATGCTCTGGCCCAGTTCGAGGTCGTCTATCAGGTGACAGACACAACGGTCCTGAATGGCCAGCAGCTCGATGATGCGGCTGCGCGTCGGGTCCGCCAGCGCGGTGAACGCTTCGATAGCTTCGGATGCGATCGTCGTCATCACAAACCCCCGGTGAAATACATTAATCATCATGGATACGTTAATCTTTTGGGCCGGATCTGTCAATTCATGGTGCGGCTGGATCACCTCGCAGGGGATGATGTCGCGAATGCTATTGACAAACATAAAGTTAAACTATAGATTTATATCCATGTGCTCGGAGTGGTACCGGTGAATGCAAGAGGAAACGAACGAAGGCACTGACCCGGCAGCCGTGAGCAAGATGATCTTTGACAAGCCGTTGAGAGGAAACAGGCATGTCCAGTTTGATGAAAGGGCGGTTCACGCGGTTTCGGCTGCTGACCGTCCTGGCTCTGGTAAGCGCGCTCGGTATTACCCTGATCGGCGGGGCTGCAGCGCAGGAGGATTCATCGGCACGTGTGCGAGTTATCCACGCGTCCCCCGATGCACCGGCGGTCGATGTACTGGTGAACGGTGAACGGGCTGTCGAGGGACTCGAGTTCATGAGCGGCACCGACTATCTGGAGTTGTCCGCAGGCGACTACCAGTTCCAGGTCGTTCCGGCCGGCGGCGCAGCTGAAGATGCCGTTATCGATGCCACGGCAACGATCGAAGCCGGAACCTGGTACTCGGTCGTCGCGGTGGGCACGCTCGAGAACATTGCTCCGCTCATCGTCGTGGACGACATCACCGAACCTGCGATGGATATGGCTCACATCAAGGTTGTCCACGCGTCCCCTGACGCACCGGCGGTTGATGTTGCCGTCGCCGACGGCCCGGTACTCTTCGAGAATCTCGAATTCCAGGCTGCGAGCGACTACCTGCCTGTTGACGCGGGAACATACGATCTCGCAGTGCGCCCGACGGGCACTGAAGACGTTGCGCTCGAAGTGCCGGGTCTGGCTCTCGAAGCAGGAACCGTTTACTCAGCCTATGCCATGGGGCAGCTGGGAGACGGCACGCTGACGGTCGTTCCATTTGTTGACCAGACCTTCGAGCAGACCGCTGCTGCTGAGCCGACGCCGACGGAAGCGGCTCCGGCCCCGACGTCGACGCCTGCCGGCACGGGTGGCGGCGATGTTCCCACGATGCCGAATACCGGCGCCGGCGGGACTGCGGGTGACAGCAGTGACACGCTGATGTGGGTCATCGGCGGTGGCGCGCTGTTGCTCCTGATCGCCGGAGGCAGTGCCCTCGCATGGTCGCGCCGGTCGGTCTAGCAAGCTAGTTGCACGCCAGCGCAAGCGTTGGCGGTGGATAATTGGGCGGCGCTCGGGATCCCGAGCGCCGCCCTTCTTTTCCGTCCTCAGACTGGCCGATCATCGGGCGCATACACGGGTGTAGCCGGATCGTGGGTACGCCCGGCTCGCGCGTAAATGTGTACTGGAATGTATCTTCCAATCGCGGATCGACCGTTTAGCGGCTGTTGACGCGATATAAAGCTCAACTCTATATTTAATTTCACGGTCGCCGCTGAAATTCTCGCGAAACATGGAATCATGGCCAACTGCCAGATCCCGAGTATTCAGCGTATCGGACCGTCTCGTAAACGCTTCACTTTTATGGAAGGGAAAAGGATGCCTCAATTATTGAAGAGCGGTCTTACCAAACTCCGCCTTATATCCATTGTCGCACTCGTAGGTGCGCTCGCCGTTGTCCTGGTGGGGGGTATTTCAGCACAGGAGGGCGACTCGGCGATGGTCCGTGTCGTTCATGCTTCGCCGGACGCACCGGCGGTCGACGTGCTCGTCGACGGAGAAGCTGCCTTTGAGGGACTCGAGTTCAGCAACGCGACTGACTATGCGGAACTTTCAGCGGGCGAGCATCAGTTCCAGGTCGTGCCGGCCGGCGGTGAAGCCGCCGACGCAGTGATCGACACAACGGCAACGGTTGAATCCGGAACCTCGTATTCGATTGTCGCCGTCGGCGCACTCTCGGACATCCAGCCGATGGTCGTTACCGACGACATCTCGCAGCCCGATGAGGGTATGGCCCACATTAAGGTTGTCCACACCGTGCCGGGTGCCCCGGCCGTCGATGTCGGTGTGACCGATGGTCCCGTGCTATTCGAGAACGTCGAGTTCATGCAAGCGACCGAATACATGCCTGTTGAAGCGGGCACCTACGACCTGCAGGTTACGGCTACGGGCGCCGAGGACGTTGTAACGGAGGCGGCTGGAGTCCAGCTCGAGGCGGGTACTGTCTACTCCGCTTACGCGATGCCGGATCCTGATAACACCGCAATGATCGTTCCGGTTGTGGATCAGACGTTCGAGACGGGTGGCGAAGCGACGCCGACCGAGGCGGCAGAAGGAACGCCGACCGAGGCAGCTGGAGCGACGGGAACGGCAAGTCCTGAAGCGTCTGCAACGATAGGCGCCGAGGGAACTGCTACCCAGCCGAGCACTGCAACCCAGGCTCCAGGTGCTCAGGCGACGGCAACCGGAACCGGTGGCGGTGACGTGCCGACGATGCCTGGCACAGGTGCCGGCGGCACGGCTGACGGCTCCGATTCGACGCTGATGTGGATTATCGGTGCAGCGAGCGCCTTCCTGTTGGCAGTCGGTGGTGGCGTCTTTGCCTGGTCGCGGCGCACAGCCTAAGTAATCGAACGAATATTGCGAGACTTCCAACGATCGTATGTTCTGGCCGCGGCGCTCATTCTTGTGGGCGCCGCGGGCTTTGCCTTTGCCGGAATCAACCTGCTCACCAGACCCAGCCCGAGTTCCGCCAGTGATGATGCGGTGCTGGACTCGATCGGTACCGTGCCCCCGGCTCTGGAGACGACATCCACCGTGCAGGAACTCAGCATCCCGAAGATGCCCGAGCGCGCCGAGGAGGAAGGGAAGCAGCTCGTTCAGAAGGGCTACAAGCAAGAGGGGGATTCCTGGCTCCCATCGTCCGATGGTGACCTGACGCAGGGTCGTAACCCCGGCGCACGGAAGTCTCCAGAACCTACCTTGACGAGCGTACCGACGCCCGCCGAGGCTGGCGAACCCGCTCCGACTCCAACTCCTGCTCCCGCCGGGATAGACCCGGTTGCCATCCACATCCCGAAGATCGATGTCTTCACCGACGTCATTCCGGTCGGTACGACTCCGGACGGCGCGATGGAGGCGCCAGGCAATTACGACGATGTTGGCTGGTGGTCTCCCGGCGCACGACCGGGGCAGATCGGGCGGGCGGTCTTCGCCGCTCATGTCGACTCGCCATGGGGACCGGCGGTGTTCTTCAGACTCGATGAGCTCCAGCCAGGTGATGAGATCATCGTCGGCGACGGTTTGTCCGAGCAGCACTATATCGTCCGTGGGGCCGCCACATACCGGGCCGATGCCGCTCCCGTTGAGGACATCTTCGGCCCTTCATCCGAACAGGAACTGGTACTGATCACATGCGGCGGCGTGTTCGACCGGCGTTCTGCTACCTACGTTCACCGGCGCGTTGTCTTCGCCGTCCTGGCGGAGGATGATCCCTATCACGCCATCGATCCCGTCGACGCTGGCGTCGCGGACTCTTAGTCATTCCACTCCAACCAGCCACCCGTTCGAGCAGCGGGATGCCGGCTGCAAGCCGTGACTCCTAGTCGATATACTATACGGACGTAGTGTACGAACGCTCCGCTATCCGGGCTATTGTCCGACCAGCCATCGTTCAGGAACTGCGCTCTATGTTGACGACGCCTTCCGGAAGAGAAAACGAGAGTTCGCGATGCTTGAATCCGACTACCTCCAGGACACGACGAATCTCCCCAACGTGGAGCAATCCACTCCGGACCTGACGCGCCAGCAGCTCGAAGCGATCCGCGACGAGTGGCTAGGGCCGCTGCTGATGCAGATGCGTCATCAATCGGAAGAGGTCGGCCGGCTCGAGATCCAGTGCCGTCAGTTTCGGGAGCAGCGGGATATGCTGATCGTCGAGCGGGATGAGCTGCGCGAGCAGCTCGAGGCGAAGCCCGAGCCGGAACCGGAGAGCGATGAGGCAGAGCCCGTACCAACGACGGCTATGGACGTTGTGCTGAATCTCGCCAGCCAGCTTCGGACGGCTGAAGGGGCCGTCGTCACCGGCATCGCTATCGCGATCGGCCTCTGGATCGGGATCGGATTGCTGACCTTCGCCGTTCTCGGCTGACGTCCGTCTTGTAAACCGCATGCCCGGATTGACACTCGAATGTTGCGGATTGACGCTCGCTGTTGTGCCTTCGTTGCGCTTTCTTCCCTAACCTGATCATGCGACCGCCATGACTGGCTTGTTCGCCTTAATGCCGTGACGTTTCAGCGGTCGCTGGATAGGGGCGGTCATGACGATCCGCGTAGGTCATACCAATCCGGAGCGGCGGTTCCTGGCGCTTCCGAAGACGAGTATGGGGTCCTGGTCCCTCGCACTGGATCTGGCGTTCTTCGCCTTCATGATGATCTTCTTTGCGCTGGTCGCATGGGGTGAGCGCGGTGGCGACACCTTCTTCAGCAACCTGCGTCTGACCGTGCCAATTTTGCTTGCCGGGACGGCCGCGCTTGCCGCTGGCGTTGCCTCGCTCTTTGCCATCCTATTGCGAGGCGAGCGCTCGGTTTTCAGCTTCGGCGGAGTGATCATCGGCGCCTGCGTCCTTTTCTGGATTGTGGCTGAACTCATCGGCCATGATGAGCCCGGCCTCCGGAAGGAGTTCTGACCGTAACGGAATTGCTCGACAACCCGGTCTATGACGAAGAGATTCGGGTCTACGGGACGGTCGATGATCTCGGCGAGCTTCTCTGCCCCTGCTTCACGCTCGAGCATGGCGAAAACTCCGTGGTGGTCTGGTACGACCTGATGGTTGAAGATGGACAGCCTGCACGGCCGGCGGTTAGCGTCGAGGAGATCGGTAACGGCGACCAGGTCATCGTCACTGGTGCATTGCAGCAGCCAGGCTCGGCAGAGGCAGTCCACAATTTCTGGGCTGCTTCGATTGAGCTGGATTGACCGGAACCTAGATGACCGATTCCATCTCGAGCAGCTGATCGTCCTCGATGGCGCGAATCGCCTGATCGAGGCGGAGCGAGAGGACGCGTGAGACGCTATCCTCGCCCATAGTGATGCCGTAGAGCGTGTCGGCGCCCTCGATTGTCCCCCTGTTGTGAGTAATGATGATGTATTGGGTGTCTCTGGCGAGATCCCGCAACTCCTGGCGGAAGCGGATGACGTTGGATTCGTCCAGCGCGGCGTCGACCTCGTCGAGCAGGCAGAACGGGCTGGGGTTGACTCGCTGGATCGCGATCAGCAGCGCGACTGCGGTCAGGGCCCGCTCCCCGCCGGAGAGCTGGTTGAGTCCCTGGAGCCGCTTTCCTGGCGGCCGGACGACGATATCGATGCCGCCGGGTTCGGAGCCTTCGCTTTCGTGGCTCAGCCGGGCTGTCCCGCCGTCGAACAGGCGGGTGAACGTCGCCTCGAACTCCTTTGCTACGTCGTCGAACGTGTCGCTAAAGCGCGATCCCATCTGCCGGCGAAGATCCCCGAGCACATGCCGCAGGGACTCGGCCGCGCCTTCGACGTCGCCGAGCTGGCTGGTCAGGTAGTCGAGCCGTTCGGATTCTTCCCGGTGCTCCTCGATGACGTCATCTCCGACCGATCCCATCCGCCGCAGTCGCTCGCGGAGCCGTCTGATGTCCTGCTCGGCCTGCTCGGTTGCTGCAGACGCGTCGCCGGCCAGCAATTCGGGGTTGTCGATTTCGAGGTCGTCGAGAATCCGATTCCGGATGAGCGCGACGCCGTCCTCGGCCCGGGCGACGTCGAGCGATGCCTGGTCGAGGGCGCGTTCGGCGTCGCGGAGGGCTCTGGCTTTCCGCCCTTCTTCCTGTTCGGCCTCGTCGATGCCTGCTTGGATCGCCTCCAGCTGCTCGTCGATCGGAGGAATCTCGGCCTGCGCGGTATCGAGCTTCCCGATGAGGTTGTCAAGTGCATCCTGAAGGACCTTTTGCTCGGCAACCAGCTCATCCTGACGGGCGGTGATCCGGGCAATCTCCAGTGACCGGTCGTTGTTCTCGGCAGCGGCGCGGTTGATCTGGGCTTCGAGACCGGCGCGCTCCCGTTCGGTCGACCGGAGCCGCTCCTGAATGGTCGCGATCTCGTTCGACATCGCCCGGAGCGGTTCGTCGCTCGCGCTGGGCAGCGCGTCGAGAGATTGCACAAGCCCGCCGCGTTCGGGCGTCGAGACGCTCGATCTCGGAGGCCGCATTATCGCGTTGCTTGCCGAGCGGGCCGGATTCCGATGCGATCCGTTCCAGGTCAACCCGAAGGACGTCGATTTCACGCTCCTGGCGTTCCAGCGCGCCGCGCTCGGATTCGAGTTCTCGCTGGAGGGCATTCCGTTGTTCCTGGGCTTCTCTCTCCCGGTTTCGAGCGCCGGAAAACTCGCTGTCCAGCTTCTATGACGCGCAACCTCGCGCTCCTGGCGGCTCTGCAGCGTCCGGATCGATTCGCGCTTCGCGTCAAGATCGCGTTCGACTCCGGCGATCCGCGAGGAGCTCTCGCCGTTCCCGCTCCTGCGCCAGCAACCCCGAGCCCCGCATCCGGGACCCGCCGGTGACGCTACCGGAAGGAGCGACCAGCTCTCCTTGCAAGGTGACGATCGTCCAGCCATCCAGCTCACGGGAAATCGCGTGAGCGGCGTCGAGATCCTCGGCGATCAACGTCCGGCCGAGGATCTGGTCGATCACTGGAGCGATCTCATCGTCAAATTCGATCAGCGCGGCGGCGCGGTCGACCAGCCCGTCAGGCCGGGTATCGAGGCGCCGCGGGCGGTAGCGGCGGATCGATTCGAGCGGCTGGAAGCGGGCTCGCCCCGCCCCGGACGACTTCAGGAACGCGATACCGGCTGCGGCGTCGTCCCAGGTCCGGACGATGATGTCCTGAAGGTGGCCGCCGAGGGCGACCTCGATGGCAGTTTCGACTCTGGCCGGCACTTCGATCGCCGTCGCGACGGTCCCGATCAGCCCGGGCATGTCCAGATCTTGCTGATGGGCGGCACGGATGACGGCTCGCACCCCGGCATAGAGCCCTTCGCCTTCGGCCCAGATGCGCTCCAGCAGCTCGTGGCGGCTTCGGAGGCGGTCTAGCTGCCGGTTCATCTCTTCGATTCCGCCATGTTCGTTGCGCAGCTCCCGCTCGATCCGGTCGAGCGTTCGCTCCGCCTCGTCGCGGTGGTTCCGGGCGGCGTCGACCTGCTGGTGCGCTTCCCCAACCTCCGTCGTCAGGCGGGCGATGTCACGTTCGAGGCGGGCTATCTGCTCCCGGTGGCCGGAAATGCGCGATTCCAGCGAGTCGATCGATCTGCTGAGGATCGCCCGGCGTTCGGATTGTCCGGCCAGTTCCGTGCTGATCCGATGCAGATCCTCCGCCAGCCGGCGGCGGGAGCGGTCGATTTTCTGGATCTGTTCTTCGAGCCGGGTTCGACGCTCCCGGGCGTCGGCGTGTTCGGCTGCCTGGCGGTCGTGCTCGGCGCGAAGCTGATCCAGGTCGACCCGGAGTCCGGCGAGCAGCGTATCGACGTCATCGAGCGCCGACTCCCGCTCCGCCTGCTCGGTATCGAAACGCTGTTGAGCCAGCGTCCGGTCTTCGGCGCGTTCGCGGGTCGCCCGCGCCTCGGCCTGAATCAGGTCCAGCCGGTGTCGGGTGGCGGAGAGTTCCTGTTCGAGCCTCGCGACCTGATCGGCTGCTGCTGGCCCGCTCGGCGGTCAGCTTTCGTTCACCGTTCCGGGATTCTCTCAGCCGTTGGATCGACGCGGCGTGTTGTTTCTCAGCCGATTCTGCATTCGCAACCGCCGACCGGTGGCCGTCCTCGGCCCGGCGCAGGCGCGCCCGGGCTTCGAGCCAGAGCGCGCCGTAGTAGCCGCGCTGGAGGCCGTTCAACTCCGCGCGAACGGTCTCGTACTGCTCCGCCTGTCTGGCGCGTCGGGCCAGCGAACGGACTCGCGGTTCCAGCTCGCTGATGATGTCGCCCAGCCGTTGCGCTGTTCTCCTCGGCTTCCTGGAGACCGCGCTCCGCCGAGACGGTCTGCATCCGAAGCCCGGTGATGCCTGCGGTGCTCGAATAGCCCGCGCCGGTCTTCCGGACGCTGGCTGAGGACGGCGTCGACGAGGCCCTGACCGACGATCGTGTGCGCCTGTCCGAGCGGGGCGGTCAGTTGCTGGAGATCCTTGAGCCGGACGCGGTTGCCGTTGATCAGGTACTGGTTCTCTCCCGAGCGATGGGCCCGGCGGGTGACGTTCACTTCGCTGAACTCGATCGGGAGCAGCCCGGAGCTGTTGTCGATCGTCAGCGAGACCTCGGCCATGCCGAGCCGTCCCCGGCGGTCCGAGCCGGCGAAGATAACGTCCTCGGTTCTCTTGCTGCGCAGGTTCGTGTACTGCTGCTCGCCGAGGACCCAGCGCAATGCTTCGGAGATATTCGACTTGCCCGATCCGTTCGGTCCGATGATGGCGGTCACGCCACGGTCGAAGATAAACGTGGTCGGGTTGGCGAAACTCTTGAACCCGTTGATGTCGAGCTGTTTCAGGCGCGCCAAACTACAGGCAGTCTCTCTACTATCGATCGGTTCTGCTGTCCATCCGACCCCACAGCGAATGGACAATGACCAACCGTCGATGCTACCACGTCGAGCGATCCAGGCACCTTCACGGGGGCCGGGCGGTATCATTCCAAAGCGTCATTGAATGGAGAAGGTGATGACCGAAACGATCTGGTGGAGCACGCTCCCCACGCCCTACGGCGACCTCGGCTTTGCCAGCTCGAGCCAGGGGCTGCTGACGCTTCTGTTTCCCAACGCGATCGAGGATCGGGACCGTGTCATTGCCCGTCTGGCTCCGGGCAGCCGGATCAAGGCGGGCGATGAAGAGAACGCCGTGCCGGTCCGGCAGGTCCGGGAATACCTCGCCGGCGAGCGGAAAGTATTCGATATGCCGCTCGACCAGCGCGGAACCGCGTTTCAGCGGGATGTCTGGAACGCCGTCTTCGCCATTCCCTGGGGCGAGACGACGACCTACGGGGAGATCGCGCGTCGGATCGGCCGGCCGGATGCCGTGCGTGCGGTGGGCGCGGCCAATGGGGCGAATCCCATCCCGATCATCGTGCCCTGCCATCGGGTTATCGGGTCCGACGGCTCCTTGACCGGCTTTGGCGGCGGGCTGCCGCTCAAGCGCCAGTTGCTGTCGCTCGAAGGTGTGCCGGAGCAGAGGACGTTGGACCTGGGAGTGTAGGGGGCTCTCAGGCTCTTCTAATCCCCAGTTCCCCACCTACTCCATCACCCGCAGCGTGCTCGGAATATCCATCCGGCGGAGCTTGCGAAGCGTCAGGAGCGGGGCGGCCGCGACGGCAAGGATTCCGAGAGCCGCCGCGAGCGCCATGGTCTGTGGCTCGAAGACGATCTCGAGGCCAAAGTCCTCGAGCGTTTCGGCGGCGGTGACGTTCACGACCCAGCCGATAACGACGAAGCCGCCGAGGACGCCGAACAGCGTCCCGACGATCCCCAGAACGCCGCTCTCCACCATCGTCATGCGTATGACCGTGCGGACGGGAATTCCGAAGGCGAACATCGTCGCGTAGTCCCGCGCTCTCTCGTCGAGGTTGATGCTGGCTGCGTTGAACGCGATCAGCAGCGCCAGCAGCAGCGCGATGCCTTCGAATGTCTGCAAGATACTCGTGAACGATTCAAAGAGATCTCGGACCGACTCGCTGATGTCTCCGACCGACTGGGCGAGCGTGACAGTGTCGAGCGCGAACATCTCCTGCCTGACCTGATCTGCCGTCGCGCCCGGGGCGGGCAAGACATGCATCACGTTGGCGACGCCGTCCAGGCCGTAGAGATCGGCCTGCTCCATATCCAGGTAGACGAGCGTGCGGAACGGGTTGGTGTGGATACCGGTGATCGGGAGCCGCGTATCGACGATCGTGAAAGAGGACGGCCCGGTGCGTTGCGGATGGCGCAGGGTAATCGTGTCACCGATCCCGACGCCCAGATCATCGGCTGCCTTGCGGCTGATGATGATGCCGGGGCTGTCCGGCGCGAGCGTGCCTTCTTCGAGCGTTGGCGTCCATACGTCGTTGTCAACGTCGAGGATCTCGGTCAGTACCTCGATCTGATCATCATCGCCGATCAAGTAGCCGCCAAGTTGCAGGCTCGGCGTGGCTGCACCGACACTCGGGCTCGATGCGATCGCCTCGACCGCCGGCGAGTCGATCTCCTGAAATCCGGCGAGGGTGATGACGGTCCGGTCGGGTTTCCCGGCAATAGTTGCCTCGTCGCTGCGTTCGATGGCGTCGAAGAAGACGTCCAGCGTTCCGATCAACGCGACCATGACGGTGATCGCCGCGGCAATGCCGAGCACAGTCAGCAGGCTGCGTCGCGGTGCCCGGAGCACGTTGCGGAAGGGGATCTGGCTGAAGATACTGCCGGGAATCGGCAGCCGGACGATGACCGGCGCCAGTCCTCCGCCACGGCTCGCCAGATGTCCGGTACGGATTGCCTGGATTGGCGGCACGCGGACCGCCCGCACAACCGGCACTGCCGTCGCCAGGAAGGGGGCGACGAAACCGATCACCGCCGCCTGGGCGAAGATCGTGGTCTGGAAGTCGGTGATCCGGACGGGAAGCGGCTGGAACTCTTCGATGAGCTGCTGCATCTGCGCCCCGAGGATCAGTCCGACGGCAATGCCGAAGATGACCCCCAGCAGCGCGATCTCCGCCCCGACCAGCAGGGGCCGGAGCGCGATCTGCCGGCGGGGCACGCCGAGCGCCATCGCGATTCCGATCTCCCGACGCTGAGCTTCGATGAAGCGGCTCGTCAGGTTGAACGACGCCCCGACCGCGCCGAGGAAGATCAGCAGAGCGAAGACTGTCAGCATCTGCCGGTCACCGTTGATGTCGTCGAAGATGACCTGGTAGGAGGGGTCGTCTTCCGTGCTCATGATCTGGAACCCGGTCTGAGGCATATCGCGTTCGAGCGCGGCCTCGAGCCGGTTCGCGATCGATTCCCGATCCGCTCCCGGCTCGAGGGTGAGGACCAGATCGTTCACCATGCCCTCGCGGCCGGTGATGTTCTGTGCGGTGGCGAGTGACGTGTAGAGCGGCGTGAAGGATGACTGGGTGACGAAGCTGCCCGATTCCAGACCGCCGAGCACTGAGAAGTACTCTGGGGAAAGAGCTTGTCCTACATAGGTCAACTCGCGGTTGCCGGAGATCATCAACTGGCCGCTATCCGGGAGGTCGTTGTACGACGCGAAACCTTCCGAAACGAGAACGACGTCCTGGCCGCTATCGGCTGTCGTGAGCCCTCTGCCCATGCTGATCGATATGCCGGCGACTTGCGGCCCGCCGTCCGAAACATCCACTCCCACCAGTGGACCAACGCCGATGATCGTGTCATCGCCACTGACCACCTGCGATTGGATCAGCGAGATGAAGCGTTCATTGCTGGCTTCAATGAAGTTTGCATCCTCCAGGGTGGCGAGCGTGGCCGTCAGGCTTCCCTCGGGCACGTAGCTGCCGGACGCCAGTTTCACGCGCAGATCGTACATATTGAGTGCGTCGAAGCTGGCTGTTGCGGACTCCTCGCGCCACTCGACGCTGCTGATCAGACCGGCATAGCCGCCGGTACCGAGGGCGATGATCAGCGCGATAACGGCGATCTGTACCCAGCGAGAGCGCAAATCGCGCCAGGACCAGCGGAGTTGGAAACCTGCCGAGGACATGATCGTTACCAGCGCAGTTCGGTGGCCGCGGCTCGGCCGCCAACCGGCGGTCCATCACTAGCGACGCGGCCGCTGCTCAGTTCAATGACGCGATCGGCCATCCGTGAGATCTCCCGGTTATGGGTCACGACGATGACCGCCCGGCCATCTCGTGCCTGTTCCTGGAGAAGCTGGAGGATCTGGGCGCCGGTGTGGAAGTCGAGCTCGCCGGTGGGCTCGTCCGCCAGCAGGACGGGGTTGCCGGTCGCCAGTGCCCGGGCGATCGCAACCCGTTGTTGCTCGCCGCCGGAAAGTTCGTGCGGGAAGCGGGAGCCTTTGTCGCCCAATCCGACCTGCTCCAGAACGAATTGCGGCGACCGGCCGTTCCGCCTGCCGGCGGCGTCGATGCCGAAGCGCACATTCTCCTCCGCAGTGAGTCCGGGGAACAGATTGAAGGCCTGGAAGATGAAGCTGACGGTGCTGCGCCGATAGCTGAACAGATCTCCTCGCGAGGCTTTGCTGATATCCCTGCCGGCTACGACGACCGTTCCGCTACTGGGCGTTTCCAACGCGCCGATGATGTTCAGGAGCGTCGTTTTGCCGCTGCCGGACGGGCCGAGCACGACGACGAATTCCCCTTCGTCGATATGCAGGGTGATCGCGTCGAGCGCCGTAACGAGCAGTGGTTCTTCGCCGTATTGCTTGGTAACTCCCTGCAGATCGATCATCGCCGGTTCTTTCGCTCATCGCACCGTCAGGCAGGCCAGCATCACGCCAGCTTCATCCGCATGCTACGTCCGGCCTTGCAACAAAGGCATCGCAGTCCCGACCGGGCAGTTACAGTCCCGCAACAGGGAATTCGGAATCAGGCTGGCGCCGGCGTCGTCGCAATCCGTCATCCTGTCCATTTGTTCAATCGATTCGGCACGATCTTGCCGCTGTGGGGGATAACCCCACCATCCGATTTCCTGCCTTCCGCATAGTCAGATTCGTGTTTCTGCTCCAAGATAGAGACATGATGACGGAGGTTCGCCGCGGACAACGAGGTTCGCGGCGCTGATAACGGAAAGGATCAGACTCAATGGCTGAGGTATCCATAGCCGACGACGGCGTCGGACGTCAGTTTCCCTACAGGAACCCGCTCCGCGCCCTCATATCGTCCGAACCCTGGCTGGCGCTCATCTTTATGTTCACCAGCTTCGTGATCGGGCTCTTCTGGTTCGTCGTGCTGGTGACGCTGCTTTCGACCGGGGTCAGCATGGCTGTGACGCTGGTCGGCATCCCCATTCTCATCGGTTCGCTGTTTGCCTGGATGTACGGCGCGAAGTTCGAGCGGCGGCGCGTGCACGGGCTGCTCGGCGTGACGATTCGCGATCCCTACAAGCCGGTGCCTGTTGATGGCAGCTTCTGGGAGAAGCTGAAGGTGCGCCTGCAGGATCGCTATATCTGGCAGGACCTGCTCTATCTCTTCCTGCTTTTCCCGATCGGTCTGGCCGAGTTCATCATCGGGATCACCATCGTCTCGATGGCGGCTGCGAGTGTCACGGCGCCGATCTGGGCACTGTTCGGCGGCTGGGAGGTGGATTCGGGCTGGTCGCTGTTCGACTCGGCTCTGACCGGTGCCGGGATGATGTTCGTCGTCGGTTGTCTCGTCCTGTTCGCGATGCCCTACATCTTTATCGGCATTGGTCGGGGGCATGCCTGGCTCGCTCGACATCTGCTCGGCAGTGACCGCGAGGCCGAGCTGGAAGCGCGCGTCGATGAGCTGACCGTCAGCCGGTCGCGGGCGCTCGATTCGGCGGTCGTCGATCTCCGGCGGATCGAACGGGATCTGCATGACGGCGCACAGCAGCGGTTGGTGAAGCTATCGATGGATCTCGGGCTGGCCCGGGAGATGATGGAGTCCGACCCGGAGGAAGCGAAGTCGCTGATCGATGTAGCGCACGAGGAGTCGAAACGGGCGATGCAGGAGATTCGCGATCTGGCCCGTGGGATTCACCCGGCGGTGCTGACCGACCGTGGCCTGCGTCCGGCCGTCTCGGCCCTGGCGGCCCGGTCTCCGGTGCCGGTCGATCTGAACATCTCGCTCGATGACCGGGTCCCGGCCCGCGTCGAGTCGGCCGCCTACTTCATCATCGCGGAAGCGCTGACGAATGTTGCCCGCCACAGCCAGGCAAGCGCCGCCACGGTGACCATCCGCCGCTTCGGTGATCTACTATTAGTAGACATTGAGGACGACGGCGTTGGTGGAGCCGACATGAACCGTAACGGTGGTTTGGCCGGGATGCGAGACCGGGCCGTAGCGCTCGAAGGCCGCGTCGTCGTGGAGAGTCCGCCCGGAAGGGGAACACTCGTGCACGTCGAACTGCCTTGCGGGTCGTCATAGCCGAAGACGCCGTACTGCTTCGAGAAGGTATCGCGCGATTACTCGACCATGCCGGTCATGAAGTCGTCGCGATCGTTGAAACCGGGCCGGATCTGATCGACGCGATCGTTCAGCACCGGCCCGACGTTTCTATTGTGGATGTCCGGATGCCGCCTTCGTTCAGCGACGAAGGCCTCCGGGCGGCAATCGAGGTCCGCGGTAAAGTGCCGGATAGCCCGATCCTGATTCTCTCCCAATACGTTGAAGAGCAATATGCGGGCGAACTGCTCGAGACCGGCGCGCAGGGCGTCGGCTACCTCTTGAAGGACCGGGTGGCCGACGTCTCAGATTTCCTGGCCGCACTGGAGCAGGTAGCCGGCGGCGGCACGGTCCTGGATCCGGAAGTGGTCTCCCAGCTCTTCAGCCGCCGCCGACGCGATGACCGGCTGGGCGATCTGACGCCCCGCGAACGCGAGGTCCTTTCGCTGATGGCCGAGGGGCAGTCGAACGCGGCGATCGCCGATCAACTCTTCATCGGCGCAGGCACGGTCGAGAAGCACATCAGTAACATCTTCAGCAAGCTCAACCTCGATGATTCGAGCAGCCAGCATCGCCGGGTGCTGGCCGTGCTGGCCTATCTGCGTGAGTAGCAGGCCAGCCCCTGGCCGCACATCCCGTCGCTCCTCCACGACAGGCTGGCGGGATGGTGGGGCTAACCCCACCGCTGATTTTCGAGCCTCCCCTGTCGTGACTGCCTGGCGCCGCGCATATTCTGGAGTAGACCGTCGATCGCGCCGGGTGCTCACGTCAACGGGGACCGGGCCGCGGCAACGACGCCGCCGGCGACGATCGAAACGAGGCTCCTGGCGACATGGCTATGGGGATCAGAAGATACCTCGATCGGGTTTCGATGCTTGTGAGCGTCTGGTCATTCAGCAGGAGAGGCAGGCATCGACCGTGTGTTCAGTCCAGACCGGAGACTCCGCACCAGCAGGACGGTGAATGGAATCGGCAGCGTGACCAGTCCCAGCGACCAGAGCGCGGCGCCGAGTGAGAGCCGCTCGATCATGAAGCCGAAGATGATCCGGCCGGCCGGAACGCTGAGCCAGCCGATAGCCCCGGTGATGCCGAGCAGTCGGGCGCGCATCGAGCCGGGGATGCGCTCGAAATAGACCGCGTACTCCACCATGTTCGTCAGGCTCAGGCCGAAGCCGACGACGGCGAGCACGGGTAGGACGACCACCGCCGGAGGGAGCGGCGCCAGCGCCAGCAGTCCCAGTGGAATGGCCAGGAATCCCAGCAGGAGCACTTCCCGCCGCGGCAGCCGGTGGCCGATCGATCCCGCAACGAGGTTACCGCCGAGCGAGCCGGCCGCCAGCGCCGCCGCCATGATCCCGAGCATCACCGCCGAATCGAACACTTCGCTGGCATAGACCGGAAGCAGCAGCGACTCGACTGGCCCGACCGCCAGGTTCATCGCCGCCAGAAACAGGATCAACGGCAGCAGGACCGGTTCGTTGCGGACGAACCTGAGCCCCTCGGCCAGTGCATGGAGCACGCCCGATGTTGAAGCACCGTCTTCATCACGTTTCAGTGTTCCTGGTAGTCCGGTTGCGACGAGCAGGGCGGAGAAGAGAAACGTTCCAACGTCGAACCAGAGGACGTTGGCGGCTCCGAGCGTTGCGATCAGGATGCCGGCGAGAGCCGGGCCGAGCAACGCCCCGCCGGTGATGCCGGCTTCGAGCATGGCGTTTGCTCGTTCGAACGGGATGCCTGCCAGGTCTGCCGCGTCGGGAAGGACGCTGTAGCGTGCGACCTGGGCCGGAAGGTCCAGGAGCGTGCCGGTGAAGACGAGCGAAACGAGCAGCCAGAACGGCAGCCCGACTGTCAGATGCAGGGTCGCGATCAGCGCGACCGTCGCGCCGCTGGCGAGGTCCCCGACGATGCTGGCGCTACGGTATCCGATGCGGTCGACAACTGCCCCACCGAAGAAGAGCGAGATGACGACGGCCAGCGCTCCGGCAAAGACGGTCAGGCCGGTCTTCGAGGCGCTGCCGGTCGTTTCCAGGACGAACCAGGGAATCGCCGTCAGGGTGATGATGTCGCCGAGGCGTGAGAGCGAGTCCGCTCCGACGAGCGCCCAGAGAGATCGACGGGCCTTCTGTGGGGATGGCGTCATGCTGGCAGGCCCGGTTGCCGGCGCGAATCAGGCGCCGGGGATACTGAGGAAGGCCGGGAGCTCGCGGAGCGAGTAGAGTGTGGCGACTGCCTGGCGCCCGGAGGGAGGATCGATGCCCTTGCGATTGAGCCAGACGACCTGCATTCCGGCGCGCCGGGCAGGCCGGACGTCGTTGTCTAGGCTATCTCCGACGTGGAGGATCCTCGCCGGATCGGTCCCGGCCATCTGGACGGCCAGTTCATAGAAGGCCGGATCGAGCTTGCGGACGCCGTGCTCCTGGGCGATGACTGTGAAGTCGAAACGGTCGCCGAGACCGAGCCTGTCAGGATAGCTGTTGCCGGACGTCAGCAGGCCCAGTTTGAAGTGCTGCTGGAGAATGTCGAGCGTTGGCGGGGCGTCGTCGAAGACCCGGGCATTGGCGAAGCGCCGTTCGAGGTAGGTCCGGGCGAGGTCACGGGCGGCGGACTCGTCGCGGATGCCGATCGCATCGAGCGTTCGGACGAAACCCGCGAATCGCAGGCTTTCCATCGTCATGGACTGACCGCTGAAGGCCGCTTCTGCTTCCTGGCGGTGGTCGATGAGATCGTTGACGCTCAAATTGCCGGCCTCGTCGGGGAAGCGCTCTTGCAGGTCCGCGAGAGAGGCGGCGAGAGCTTGCCGCATGGTGGTCTGGACATCCCAGATCGTTCCGTCAGCGTCGAATGTTATGACCTGGATACCGTGATCCGGCATCAACAACCAACCCTCTCCGCTGGCCTGGCGCAACGGCGTAACTATACCTGCGCCGCGACAATACTATCGGTTGTAAGCAGTCCGATCGCAGGAAGAAACCCGCCTGGTTCCAGGCGGGTTTCTGAGTCGGGCGGATCTATCAACCGGGCTCGGGGACGCCGGGTCGTTCTGGCCGGGATTCGATCAGGAACTGAATTCCTTGAGAATCATTAGAGTGGCTTCGCGATGGGTGGTCTCGTCGCTGATGATGTCTTCGAGCTGGACCTTCAGTCCGATGTCACCAACCTTGTCGGCCTGCGACAGCCGCTCGGTGTAGTTCGCGATAGCTCTGGTCTCGGCTTCCAGGACCCCTTCGAGGAGATCCTTGTTGGAGCTGCCGATTTCAACGGCATCGGGCTTCGTCGTCGGGGTTCCGCCGAGCGCCGTAATCTTGTCGGCGAGATACTGGGCATGGCCGAGCTCGTCCGTAACCTCGCTCTGGAAGAATTCGACGAGCTGCGGCCGGTTCATGCCGCTGGCGACCGCCGAATAGGTTGTGTACTGGATGACGGCGGCGAGTTCGCCCGCGAGGTCCGCGTTGAGACCGTCGATGAGTTCCTTGACATCTTTGTCAGCCATTCGGGTTCTGTTCCCTTCTTGTATGTCGAGCGTATCCGTCGCCCGGCGTTTCTCGGAAATACGATGGCGGGAGAAATGTCCGCCGGTTCACCGGAAAGAAGCCATCTTCATGGCTCGCCGAGCCTGATCCACACTCTAATCGAACCATGCCGCGCGGTATATCCCGCACTAGCAAACGGTAGATTCCCCGGTAGAAAATCCGGCGGCTTCTCGTCCTGGATCAGCGGGTTTCGAGCGGTACGACATTTTCGCTTTGAAGCCGGCCGATGATCTCGGTGATGTCGCAGGATGCGTCGCGGTTGTACGGCAGCTTGCTCAGGAGCGTGGCCATCATGCAGCTGTCCGTGACCGCCGAGTACATCAGCCCGCTGCCGACGCCGATCGCCAGCAGTCCAACGAGCGGATGCAGCACCAGCCCGCCGACGGCGCCGGCGAAAACCAGTCCTCCGGCCAGGCCGCGGACCTGGCGTTCCAGCCCCCATTTCTGGGTTCCCCGGGTGACCGGTTTCCCCTGGGATTCCCAGGCCATGATCCCGCCGTCGAGAACGTGCAGATGGGTCATCCCGGAATTACGCAACACCAGCTCCGCCTGGCGTGCACGCGCGCCGCTACGGCAGACGAGGATCGCCGGCCCGGACAGCGCGTCGCCGATATCCCGCCGGTGCTCGGAAAGGGTGTCGAGCGGCACGTTGTAGCTTCCGGGGATGTGGACGCTCTCGAATTCTGCGGGCGTGCGGACGTCGATCAGCCGGATGTCGGGCCGCTCCGTGATGATTCCGTCGGCGGTCGCGGCGTCAATGACGGGCGGCAGCAGTTTGGTACTCTCCAATGGTCTTAACTCTCCATCTCTTCGTTGTTCTGGATACGACTGGCACACACCGGGGTACGCGGTGTGGCTGTACATCGTTTGGATGCAGGGATGGAGATGGAGGTTACATAGCCTCCTCTGCCCCGGTATCTGAAGCAGAGAGGACCTTGCCGGCGAGTTCCGCGCTTAGACTTCCTGGTCGATATGCTCGCGCAGAGCTGTTCGGGCCCGGTGGAGACGAACCTTGACAGCCGACTCGCTAATGCCGAGCGTCTCGGCGGTCTCGCGCGTCGACAGTCCTTCATGCTCCCGGAGGACCAGCGTCGTCCGGAGACTCTCCGGCAGGCCCATGATCGCCCGGTTCAATTCATCTTCCAGCTCGCCGGCGAGGACGTTTTCAAGCGGCTCATCCTCGTTATTGATCAGTAGCTCCGGCAGGTACCTGTACTCGTCCTCCAGGTCGGGACTCAGCCGGTCCGGCCTGCGCTTCCGGAGCCGCATCAATGCCGTGTTGACGACGATGCGATGAAGCCACGTCTTCAGCGAACTTTCGGCGCGGAAGCTACCCATCTTGGAACAGGCGGCGATGAAACTGTCCTGGACGACGCCTTCGGCTTCATCGGGGTCGCCGACCATTCTCAATGCCAGGCGGGTCATCGCCGGGGCGTACCATTTCATGAAACAGGTACAGGCCAGCGAATCGCCGCTGCGGAGGCCGTCGAGGAGCTCCCGATCGTCCTCATAGACGGTCAGGTCGATATCCCATGGTTTCTCGATGTTCGACATGTTCCGGGATTCCCCTCATCGAAGCACGTTCATCTGCCATGTAACCATTTCACAGTTGAGCGCATCTACGATTACGACGGCGCCAGCAGGCTACCGCCAATTGACGAGACTGGGCCGTAGAGCCGACAATATGGATTATGCCGATGCAGGCAAGTAGATCGTCTGGCTAGTTTCGACGGCGTCCGTGGCACGGGTCGTGGTTGCGTGCCGCAAGAACGTTCCCACAATGAGGAGGCACTATGTTATTGCGACTTCTGTACGAAGAGAAGCTGGCCCAGGCAAGCTATTTCGTCGGCTGCCAGGCGACCGGCGAGGCGCTCGTGATCGATCCCGGCCGGAGCATCGACGACTACCTGCACCTGGCCCATGCCGAGGGCATGGCGATCACCGCCGTGACCGAGACGCATATTCACGCTGACTACGTTTCCGGCTCTCGGGAGCTGGCCGCCGTCACCGGCGCGAAGCTCTATCTCTCCGACGAGGGTGATGACAGCTGGAAGTATCAGTTCGCCGAAGAGGCTGGCGCTCAGCCGGTTTATGACGGCGATGAGTTCTGGGTTGGCAACATCAAGCTGCAGGTCATGCACACCCCGGGCCACACGCCGGAACACATCTCCTTCATCCTGACCGATACGGCAGGCGCGAACGAGCCGATGGGTATCTTCACCGGCGACTTTGTCTTCGTCGGCGATGTTGGCCGCCCGGACCTGCTTGAAACCGCAGCCGGCTTCAAGGGCACGATGCGGGCCGGCGCCCAGACGCTCTATCGATCGCTCCAGCGGTTCAAGGATCTGCCGGACTATCTCCAGGTCTGGCCGGGACACGGCGCAGGCAGCGCCTGCGGCAAGGCGCTTGGAGCCGTTCCCCAGTCGACGGTCGGCTATGAAAAGCTCTTCAACTGGGCGCTGACTGCTGAAACCGAGGATGACTTCGTCTCGACCGTGCTCGACGGTCAACCGGAACCTCCCTTCTATTTCAAGGAAATGAAGCGCGTCAACAAGGAAGGGCCGGCACTCGTCGCTGACAGGGCCATGCCGCGACCGCTCGCTCCGGAGTCGATCAACGATTACATCGCCGGCGACACACCGGTCGTCGACATGCGCTCCCAACTCGCGTTCGCAGGCGGCCACATTCCCGGCACGCTCAACATCCCGTTCTCGAAGTCCTACCTGACCTGGGCGGGCTGGCTCCTGCCATATGACAAGCCGTTCGCGTTGATCGTCGATGAACGCGACCTCGAATCGACGGTCCGGGACCTGCGCCGCATCGGGCTGGACGACGTCGCCGGATTTTGGACTCCCGACATCGTCGACGAGTGGGTCGATGCCGCGGACCATCACGAGCTGCAGTCCGTCTCTCAGGTGACGATCGAGGATGTCGAAGCGGCGGTTGCCGCCGGCTCGGCGAATGTCCTCGACGTTCGCGGGACTTCGGAGTTCCTCGAGAGCCACATTCCGGGCGCAATCAGCGTGCCGATGGGGTACATCCCCCGCGAGCTCGACAGCATTCCATCCGACAAGCCGCTGATCGTCCATTGCCAGACCGGAGTCCGCTCGTCAATGATTGCATCGAGCTTGCTTCAGAAGCTGGGCCGGACCAATATCGTGAACTACATGGGTAGTTTCAGCGACTGGAACGAGTCCGAAAGCCGGTCGAGCGCGGCGCTGCACAGCGTGAAGCGGTGACCGCAGACTAGCCTCTTATTGCAGTCCTGGACGGTGAGGTAACCGCCTCATCGTCCGGAATCTCTTCGAACTCAGAACCGATAGGCCGGCTGTCCGGCGGGTGCGAATATCTGCCCGCCTATAGCTGGCCCATAGCTGGGAACGGCCTGGAATGACTGGACAGACGACCGCTCCAACGCACCGAAGCCTGCTCTCGCAGTACATTCCCGCACTTGACTGGCTTCGCTCCTACCGCCGGCCGGATCTCGGCGGCGATCTCACGGCCGGGGTCGTCGTCGCGGTGATGCTGATCCCGCAGGGCATGGCCTACGCCGCCCTGGCCGGGCTGCCTCCGGTCGTTGGGCTCTATGCCTCGACGATTCCACTGCTGCTCTACGCGCTGTTCGGATCGTCCCGGCAACTGGCTGTCGGGCCGGTCGCGATCGTTTCCTGCTGACGCTCTCCGGCATCAGCCAGCTGGTCGAGCCGGGCTCGCCCAGCTTCGCCGGATATGCCCTGCTTCTGGCGTTGATGGTCGGGTGTCATTCAGCTGGGACTCGGGCTGATTCGCGGCGGAGCAGTCGTGAAGTTCCTGTCTCATGCCGTGATCAGCGGGTTCACCTCGGCTGCTGCGATCATCATCGGGTTGAGCCAGCTGAAGAACATCACCGGCGCCGACCTCGAACGGCATGAGAATGTCTTTCTCCTGCTGGCGGATGCGGGACGCCATCTGACTGACATTCATCCGCTGACCCTGGCAATCGGAGCCGCGAGTATCGGGATGCTCGTCTTCCTCCGGCGCTGGAACCGGAGGATTCCCGGCGCGCTGGTGGTCGTCGTGCTGTCGACTCTCGTTGTCTTTGCCTTCGGTCTCGACGGTCATGGCGTCAGCATCGTCGGAGACGTGCCGTCCGGGTTGCCAGGTCTGAGCGCGCCGGATTTCAGCCTCTCGGCGGTTCGAACCCTCCTGCCGGTGGCGCTCACCGTTGCGTTTGTCGGTTATATGGAGTCGATTGCCGTCGCCCAATCCATTGCCGCGCGGGAGAAGCAACGGGTCGGACCGAATCAGGAGCTGCGCGCGCTGGGCATCGCGAACATCGGCGCAGCCTTCTTCGGCGGCTATCCGGTCACCGGAGGATTCTCCCGCTCGGCGGTCAACTATCAGGCAGGTGCCCGAACCGGGTTGGCGTCGATCGTCACCGCCGGATTGATCCTCGTGACCCTGCTGCTCTTCACTGACCTCTTTTACTACCTGCCGCGCGCCGTGCTGGGGGCGGTCGTCGTCGTCGCCGTCGCCGGCCTGGTCGACCTGAAAGAGCTGCTGCACCTCTATCGCATCCGGCGGACAGACGCCGCGATGCTGCTGGTGACGTTCGCCGCGACGCTGACGATCGGCGTCGAGCTCGGCATCCTGATCGGGGTTGCATTCTCTCTCTTGGTCTTCATCTGGCGCTCGGCCCACCCTCACACCGCCGAGATGGGCTATCTACCGGAGGAGAACGTCTTCCGCAACGTCTTGCGCTATCCGGACGCCCGGACCTACCCCGAAGCGGTCATCTTGAGGATTGACGAGTCGCTGTATTTCGCCAATAGCGGTTTTCTCGAAGACCGCATCCGGGAAGCGCTGCACGCCCGTCCCGAGGTCCGCTCCATCATTCTCGATTTCTGGTCGGTCAATGACATCGACGCGGTTGCGATCGAGACGCTCGAAGGGCTGATGGAACAGTATCGCGAGTCGGGGCGGCACTTCCTCTTTGCTGGAGTCAAAGGACCGGTGCGCGACCTGATGCTGCGAGCCGGCTGGGGCGAAACGGTCGGCCGCGACATGTGGCATCTGTCCGTCCAGCACGCGCTTGACGCGGCCGGTGTCGAGTGGCGCGAGAATCCAGAGCAGGAATCTGTAGCTGGAACGGCGGAAAGCCGGGTTCAATCGGTCCTGCGATAGCCGTGAGCGGGATAGAGGAGTACCCTGTTACTGCAGGGGCTTTCGGGCCCCGCTCATCGTGTCGACGTACGCCGAACGGCAAGAGCAACGATCCGCCAGGATGTGTGAAGTGAGCTGTGTCTTCAGAGCCTAGCGCTGGTTCGCGGATTTCTACCCTAACAAACGGCCTGGAACGCCTCGTGCCTGCATTCCAGTGGATGCGCACCTATCAGCGGGGGGATCTGAGCGCCGACCTGAGCGCGGGTTTCATGCTCACAATCATGCTCATACCTCAGAGCATGGCCTTCGCGCTGCTGGCGGGCTTGCCGGCCAGCAGCGGCCTCTACGCCGCCACCGTGCCGGCGCTGATCTACGCGCTGTTCGGTTCATCCCGGCACGTCAATGTCGGCCCGGCGGCGATCATCTCACTCCTGACCTTCTCCGCCGTGTCCGCGCTCTCCGATCCCGGGACCAGCGACTATATCGGCCTGACGTTGCTGCTGATGCTGATCGTCGGCGTTATGCAGTTCGGGCTGGGTCTGATCCGGGCCGGGTTCATCGCCCGCTTCTTCTCGCAGGCGGTTCTCAGCGGGTTTACCTCGGCGGCGGCGATCGTCATCTCGCTCACCCAGCTCGAGAATCTGCTCGGGATCGATATCTCGTCGCGTGGCTCGGCGATCGAGTCGGCAATCGAGGTCGGACGGGAGATCCGGAATATCCACTGGGAGACGGCGGCAATCGGAATCGTGAGCCTCGCCGTCCTCCTTGGCTACCGCCATCTTGTGCCGCGCCTGCCCACCCACCTTCTCCTCATCGCCGCGCGCTTTCCGGCGCCGTTGATCCTGGTCATCGGCGGGACGCTGCTCGTCTGGATACTCGGGCTCGACGCGGACGGGGTCAGCGTCGTCGGCGACATTCCGAGAGGACTTCCCCAACCATCGATGCCGACGCTGGATAGCGACTCCTTGCTCACCCTGGCTCCCGGGGCGATGACGATCACGTTCATCGGCTACGTCCAATCGATCTCGATCGCCCGGACCATTGCCGCCCGGGAGAAAGACAGCGTCGACGCGAACCAGGAGCTGTATGCCCTTGGGCTCTCGAACATCGCCGGGTCTTTCTTCTCCGGATTTCCCGTGACCGGCAGCTTCGCCCGCACAGCCGTCAACTACCAGGCGGGCGCCCGGACCCAGGTCTCGGGGATGGTCGCCGCCGGGCTGATATTCCTGACGCTGCTTGTGCTTACACCGCTCTTTTACTACCTGCCGAACGCCGTGCTGGCGGCCACGATCATCGTTGCCGTGTCCGGACTGATCAATATCCGCGAGGCGCGCCACTACTTCGACGTCCGGCGGCTCGACGGGCTGACCGTCGCCGTGACCTTCATCGCCACGGTGATCATCGGCGTCGAATGGGGAGTGATCGTTGGGTTGCTCTTCTCATTGGTCGTCTTCATCTGGCGCAGCACCGATCCGCACGCGGCCGAAGTCGGCTACGTCGAACTCGAGGGGCATTTCCGGAACATCAGCCGGTACCCGGAAGCGATCGTCTATCCCAACACGCTGATCCTCCAGATCGCCGCGCCGCTCTATTTTGCGAACATCGAGGAGTTGAGCAGGCGTATCGAGAGCGCGACGACCGATCGGGAGCAGCTGGAGTGGGTGATTCTCGATTTCAGCGGCGTCGCGGACATTGACGCCGTCGCCGCCGATCTGCTGGAAGATCTTGTGCGGAGTTACCGGGCCGGTGGGGTGACTGTGCTGCTCGCCGGTGTGCGCGGTCACGTGCTCGATGTCTTCGTCCGGGCCGGTTGGCGGGACAGGCATCCGCGAGCGCTGCACCATCCGACCGTCCAGCTGGCTCTGGAATCGCTCGGGCTGATGGACCGCTATGCCGAGAGCGGCCGGGTCGGGCTCTTCGGGGCGCTACCCCAGGACGATGTTGTGCCCGGCGTCGAAGATGACTGGCCCGAGCTTATGGAACAAAGATCCAGAGATCGTTGAGCAGTCCCGCATCTCCCCGTCCTCCGAAGACCAGCATCGCGCCCGCATCGTCCAGCCAGACGGCATCGTGGCTGTCGCGGGCTGGAATCGGGACGCCGTCGGCGAACTCCTGACCTTCCCACTCGCCTGACTCGACCCGATAGCTCCAGAGATCGTTCAGCATCCCGGAGGCCGACGCGCCTCCGAACAGGAAGAGGTCACCGCTTTCGGTATTCCGGACGAGCGAGTAGAGATTGCGGGGCGAAGGGCTGCCAGACTCCGGTTCCAGCTCGGTCCAGCTGGTCGTCGCGGTGTCGAACGCCCAGAAGTCCCCGAGATATGCGGCTGTGTTTGACTGGCCGCCGAAGAGCAGCAGCCGCTCGCGGTCCGGGTCCGATGCCATCCGCATCAGACAACGAGGCGACGGGCGCTGTCCTGCATCGGGCGTGACGTCCGTCCACTGGCCGGACTGGAGATCGTAGAGCCACGTATCGTCGAATCGCCCGTCGCTGGTGAATCCATGCGAGATGTAGAACCCGTTGCCGTCGGGCTGAAGGGCGCCGCCCGCGCCGTAGCGGTTGAGCGGGGTGCCGTCTCCGTCGCCGGGATCCAACTCGGTCCAGGCGTTGCGAACCGGATCGTAGATCCAGACGTCGTTGAAAAAAGTCGAACCCGCCTGACCGCCGAAAATCACGACGAACTGCTGTTGATCGTCAAAGACCGCGTTGTGTCCGAATCTGGCCGGTGGGGGATTTCCGGTCGGCTCGGCGAGGATCCAGCGATTTGCCGGGATGTCGAAGACCCAGAGATCCTGGAGCGGCTGCGATCCGGCCCTGCCGCCAAAGAGATAGATTCTCTCGCCGGTCCGGTCGGCCACGAGTGAATGATCCCGGCGCGCGGCAGGCGGCTCGCCTTGAGGAGTCAGCTCCGTCCAGCCGGGCTCCGGTGGGGGCGTCGGGGTTGGTTGCGGCCGCGTCGCCGTCGGGGCTACCGTCGCGGTGGCGGTCGGAGCCGGTTCGGTCGGCGTTGCCGATGCCGTCGGCTCGGGTGTTGGGGACGGGGATGGCTCCGGAGTCGGCGATGGCTCTTGCGTCGGCGTCGGTTCCGGCGTCCCGGTCGGGGTTGGCGTCGGGGGTTCCGGTGTGTCGGTTGGCGGGAGTGTCGTCGTGGGTATCGGCGTCGAGTCGGGCGTCGGCGTCACGATGGCCGCGCCATCACCGCCATCATCGTCGCCATCTCGGAGTAGGATTGCGACGATGGCCGTTGCGGCCATCCCCGCGACTCCGGCTGCACCGATGATGACCGCGCGGCGGGAGATACGGATGTCGTCCTCCTCGGGCGGCAGGTCGTCATAGCGTGGATCGGATGGCGGGTACTGGCGGCTCACTTACGGCGACTCCTTCCGATAGTCTTCAGCCTTGCGATGATACCCGGAACGGGTGGGTAGAGTAACAACGATGTCAGACGGTGCGGAGCGCGAGTATCCCTGGGCGCTCGAAGAGATGGCTGCGGCGATTGCGGTTTTCAGCCACGCGAACGTACGCAGCACGCGCGGCGGTCAGGCGCTTCGAGAATCGATGAACGCCCTGCTGCGGCCGTCGGATCTGACGACCCAGACGATCGAACGGCTTGGCATCGACCCCTACCTGCCTGACGGCTCGCTGCGCTCGCTGGCGGATCTGGTCGGCCAGCTCGAGGCGAGGAATCCTCCCCATGCGGATTACTGGAGGATCTTCGGGATCAAGGCGGGCGCGACGATCAGCCAGCTTGTGCGCTACGGAGAAGCCACGTTGCGGAATCTCACGGTACAGGTGACGGCAAGCGATGACGCCGAGCTCTTATTGTCCGATACGCGGGATCTGGTCGGTGATCCGCCGCGCTACAATCGCCTGCAACCGAACCGAGATTCAAGAAAGGTAGCTGAGAAGATGGTTGAAACCCGCTCCGAGCTGGAAGTCATCGAAACCGACAAGGCAGCCAAGCCGATCGGCCCCTATTCGCAGGCGATCCGCGCCAACGGCATGATCTACGTCGCCGGCGAGAAAGGCATTGATCCGAAGACGAACGAGATCGTTCCCGGCGGTATCGCCGCCGAGACCCGCCAGACGCTCGAGAACGTCAAGAACATCCTCGAAGCTGCCGGTTCCGGCATGAACCGTGCCGTAGCGACGAGTGTCTACATGACCGATCTCAGTAAGTTCGGTGAGATGAACGACGTCTATGCCGAGTATTTCACCGAGAACCCTCCCGGCCGCACCACCGTTGGCGTCACCTCTCTTCCGGCAGGCGCCCAGGTCGAGATCACGGTCACGGCGCTGGAATAGGAACAGGGACGCGTTAGCAGGGAGTTCGGTAAACACTAGGTTGTTGCAGGGAGCAGTGCGATGAGCGTTTCGTTTGATTTTGGCGGGCGAGTCGTTATTGTGACCGGAGCCGCCCGGGGTATCGGGCGGGTAATGGCCCGGCAGTTCGCTGACGCCGGGGCCTCGGTCCTCGCCGCCGACCGCGATCCAGACGGGTTGCATGAGACGTGCGATGGCCTCGATCTCGATCGCGTCGCGTCCCTGGTTGCCGACGTCAGCACCGAGGAGGGAGCCGGAAGCATCGTTGAAGCGGCCGTCGAGCGGTTCGGCAAGCTGGATGTCTGCGTCAACAACGCCGCCGTAGCTCCCCATGCCTCGATCTTCGACGAACGTCCGGAGGTCTGGGACACGGTCTACTCCGTCAACACCCGGGGCACCTTCCTGATGACCCGCGCTGCCGCGAGGGCGATGATCGATGCCGGAAATGGTGGCCGGATCATCAACTTCTCTTCCGGCGTCACCACTCGTGGATCGGCGGGCGCGGGAGCCTACGCATCCAGCCGCGCCGCGACCGAATCGTTTTCCCGCGTCGCCGCCATCGAGCTGTCTCCCCACAACATCCTCGTCAATGTCGTGAGCCCGGGGTTGATCGACACCCAGCCGAAGCCGCTGCCGCCAAACATGGCCGAAGGGCTCGGCAAGCGCATCCCGGCTCTTCCTCTGGCGCGTCCGGGCGAGCCGGAGGAAGTCTCTGCGATCGTGATGTTCCTCAGCTCCGACGCCGCCGGATACGTGACCGGGGCCGTCTGGTCCGTCGACGGCGGGGCCGGCATCGGTAGCCGCCCGACCGGCCCGGTGATCGATGACGACCCCCGCTACGACTGGGTCACCGGCAGGGGCGAAGCAGAATAACCTGCCGGACCAGGTCGACCGCGTCAGGTTGGTGGATTCGCTGTTCCGCGAGGGTCAGGTCCCAGGACAGGGGGAGTCGGCGGGTCTGAGTCGCCCGCCCTGGTGAGATCATGACGACCAGCGCGTCATCATCCCCGCCTTCGGTGACTTCGATCCGTACCGGTCCGCGACGCGAAGGCGCGAGGACGAAACTGGAACAGCCGTTCCTTCGCGCACCCGCGGCGACGGCAAGCACTGCCCCCGGCTATCGAGTATGACCACTCCGCTCAATAGCGGGACATCCAACTCGTCGGGGCTTCCCGGAAGACGCGCTCCCTGACGCGCCCGGCGCAGGGCGTCGCCGATCGTCGGCCCCGTCGATCGCAGAAACGCCACATCGGTAGGCGGGAACTGCCGGCCCGAGGGCATGATCGTCATGATGGTGCTCCTCACGGCTGGACTGCTGGCGTCGACCCGGCGGCCGGGCTGGGACCACGCTCGGGATGCTCCTCGGAATCGCCTATGTCTATCTGGGTATCGCCGCGATGATGCTGCCGGACCAGCCGGGTAGCTGGGGCGTCCTCGGTGGCGCGGCCCCGATTTGTCGTGGCTGTCACACTCCCATCTGTTCTGGCCGACCAACGGCTCAATCTATCCACCCGCGGCATAGACGTCGCTTGCACCAGACGCAGGTTTCCCCGTTGCTCCGGTGTACGTCCATGAAACAGCGATTCGAATACAGGACGTCCGGTCATCAAGCGACGGGTTGAAGGTACTGGGCTGAGGAGGAATATCTGCGTTTGCGGATGAATGTTTCCGGCAGTGTGCTAGCCTGAGACAACGCTCTCAACTCTGGAGGATTCATGAGACGACGCGCGATCGCCGGAACTATTCTCGTTCTTGCTCAGGTTCTGAGCTTCTATAGCCTGGGTAGCGTGGCAGCGTTCGCACCGGGCAACGAGTATTTCGAGCGCACGTGGGCACGCACTGATCAGCCGGTTGCCGGCGGGGCCGTGAGCCGAACCTGGATGTGGGGTCCCGAGGCGAACAGCGACATCATCGAAGAAGAATACGCCGAATCACCGGGAAACATGCGCGCCGTCCAGTACTATGACAAATCCCGCATGGAGATCACGAATCCCGACGCAACGGTCGTCTATCCGTGGTTCGTGACCAATGGTCTCCTCGTTGTCGAAATGGTTGAAGGCAATATGCAGGTGGGCGATGCGTCGTTCGTCGACCGTCCCCCCGCTGCCGTCAACGTCACGGGTGACCCGAGCGATGAAACGGGCCTCAGTCCGACCTATGCCGACATCGACCGATATGAACTGAGATCCCGATCCCCCCTCCCGATTGGATCAACGATCACACAGCGCATTGATGGCGAAGGAATGATCAGTGATGATCCATCCCTAGCACAGCAGAATGTCACCGCCGCTGAACGCGTGCAGGTGCCAACGATCGATCATTCGGTCGCTTCTGTCTTCTGGACCTTCATGAACGCGACCGGCACGGTCTACGAGGACGGACAATACATCGAGGATCTCCTCTTTATCGATCCCTTCTATGCAACTGGTTATCCGATCACGGAAGCCTACTGGTCGCGCGTCCCGGTCGCAGGAACTGAGCGCGATGTCTTGTGGCAATGTTTCGAGCGCCGCTGCCTGACGTACACGCCAGGCAATCCCGAGGGCTTTCTCGTTGAGGCCGGCAACGTCGGCCAGCACTACTACGCCTGGCGCTACGAAACGGACGAGGACACGGGCGACGACGACGAAGAGAGTGCGTTCAAGTACGAGATTGACGAGACGATCTCCTACGGCAACGACGAACTGCCCGGACTCGATGGTGGTCCGGCGCGAACCGTCGGAACAATGGTTGGACCAGATGGCAATCGTGATGACTTTGCGGAAAACGAAGTCACGATGGCATTCCGGAACCAGCAGGAACTCGATGACTTTCTTACCCGCTATAACGGCACCGTCCTCCGCTCCGGGGTGTCTCAGCCGATCGAGGGAATTTCGCCAGAGGACTACGAACCGGAGTCTAGCGGCCTGTATCTCATTCAGGTCGACCCCGAACTGTCCGGGTTAGACGACCTTGACGAGAACATGGTCGCAGCCGGGATTGAGGGTGAGTTTCGCTTCTCCTCAGAAAACGCTGCGCGGCTCATCGCCATCCTTGCGCGTGAGCGAGACAAGCCTATTGGTCCAAACATCGTGATGCGCGGTGATGCTGTTTCCGAGCATCCTCAAACAGGCGGCGGCAACCTGGACGCCGAATCCTGGCCCTGGATGAATGAGGACGACGACCTGAATCAGGCGGGCGATCAGGGGCTTTCGGTTGGCGTGACGCATGCCTGGGACTATCTGTCGTACCAGGGTGTTCCTCCTTCCGCAGGACCGGATGGAGGCTCATCCGAGTGGAACCCAACCTACGTGGCGGTCATCGATAGCGGTTTCGCACTCGATGAAGATACCGGCGTTCCACTTGACGGGAATCAGGACTACTTCTACTACGGCTCGAAGCCCATACAAGCTGACTTCGTCGATTCGGACGGCACAGCTGGTGGAGAGAATCGCACGTCATGCAGCGGCGGAAGTACATGTCCGTGGCATGGTACGGGATCCTACGGAGTGATGGGGGCAGTCCCTCGCAATAGCTTCGGTACTGCCGGCAGCGGTGGTCCGGTCGTCGTGCCGATTCTCATCAAGGTGGACTGGACCTGGTATGGCGCCGTCGAGGGTATGTACAACCTCGCCGATGCCATCCGTTCGTCGCAATTCTTCGGTGGCGGCAGCAAACGGGCCTCCGTCGTGACGATCAGTATCTCCGGGAGCTGCTACACAGCCTGCGGTATCTCCGAGGCCGGCGGGATCGAGGACTTCCACGATTACATGCAACGTACCGTCGACACCGCCGTCACGTTCGGGGGTATTGTCGTTGCCTCATCGGGCAACAGCGGGTTGAATCTTGACAATCCCGGTTCTGAGACAGGATGGTCCGCGACGATCCCTTGCGAACTCGATCACGTGATTTGTGTCGGAGCAGTCGAGCGAGACAAGCAGGCGAAGGGCTATTCCAACTACGGCAATAATGTGGACATGTGGGCCCCGACCGACCTGCTCTCCACCACATCGCCCGCCTCGCTTGCCATGGACAGCAACGATACCTGTGACCCTGGCTCGAGTAATGTCATGTGCGATGAGCTCTACCGGTTCGGCGGCACCAGCGCAGCGACGCCGTTTCTGGCCGGCATCATCGCCCTCATGAATGCGCTGGATGAAAATGCGACCGAACCCGGAGTGATTCCCGCTGCCGGAACCGGCAGGGTTGAGGCGATACAGGACATCTTGCAGGATACGGCCAATCCGAGCCCTGATCCAAAGGTGACGACCGGCTATGTCGATGCGTATCGTGCCGTCGAAGCGGTGCGTGGGAACCAACCCCCCAGTGTCACAGTAGTCCAGCCAGAAGACGGCGCGTCGACGTCCTGGAAATCTTCTTCTTCATACTTCCAGGTGGAAGTGGTCGATCCCGAGCCCGGCGCCTTTCTGCCGCGATTCGTCGGCGAGACGGTTGTCGAGATAACCTCAGATATCGACGGCTTCGTCTGTCAAGATGTTTCGGGTTATGTGACACAGACGTTGTTCCTCTGCGATCGTCCCGAACTCACGCCGGGCGACCACGTGATGACGGTGACGGCCACGGATCCGTTCGGCGCGACGGCAACGACATCACTGACCGTTACGATCATCAATCAGGCTCCGTCCGCAACGATTACCCTGCCGGAGGATGATGCGGTCTTCTATGCCGATCAGACGATCCAGTTCAGCGGCTCGGCGTTCGACTGGGATGAAACTATTCCTGACGGGAACCTCAGCTGGTCATCGAGTATCGATGGCGAACTTGGAACTGGCGGTGAGATCACGGCATCGCTCTCTCAGGGTGAGCACGTTATCACATTGACCGCCACAGACAGTCTCGGAGCAACGGGCGAAGACTCCGTCACGGTCGTCGTACAGGCAGGTGCCGGCGTTCCCTCAGCGATTATTCTCGAACCGGATCCGCAGGGCGCATTCTACGGCCCGGATACGCCGATCACCTTCGTGGGACAGGGAACCGACCCCGAAGATGGGACCTTGCCAGACGAGAATCTCTCGTGGTCGTCGGATATCGACGGGTTCCTCGGAACAGGCAGCACGATCGAAGTGCCCCTGAGTGGCCCGCCGCCGACGCCGTGTGAGAATTCGGTGTTTCACGAGGTGACGTTGACTGCGACTGACAGCGATGGCAATCAGGCGCAGCAGACCATCACGATTCGTGTTGGGAGAATCTGCTGACGTTCGCAGCATGGGCCTTCAAAAGCCATGATCAGTTGCGCTTGAAGATAGCCTGGCTCTATAGCCGATCGCAGGCGAGGTGCACAGCTTCGGTTCCAATGAACTGGCGGCCGACGAGAACGGTCGCTCCAGGTTCGGCGCGAATCAGCGCGCAGCGAAGCGCGTCAAGGCATCCTTGACGATGCTGTAGAAGGTGTCGCCGCCGCCGTGGCCTGCGTCATCAAGGACATGCAGCTCGGTAGGGCTCCAGTTCTGGTGGAGCTTCCAGGCCGTTACGAGCGGGCCGCTGACATCGTAGCGTCCGTGGATCAGGACGCCCGGGATGCCGTTGAGCAGGGCCGCGTTGCGGATCAGTTGGTCCTCGTCGAGAAATGCGTCGTTCCTCCAATAGTGGGTGACGAGCCGTGCAAACCGGAGGCGGAACTCTGGATCTTCGTAGCGCAGGCTCGGACCGGCGCCCGGAGTGAACGAGACGTGAGCGTCTTCCCAGGTGCACCAGTCGATCGCTGCCTGATCTCTGACCTCGGGATCGGGGTCGAACAGCATCTCGGCATAGGCGTCGACCGGGCGAAGATGGCGCAGCCGCTCCGGTATGGCGCGTACAAAATTGTCCCACTCCTCGGGGAAGATTCTGCCGACATCCTCGGTGATCCATTTGACCTCGTCCCGGGATGTCGTCGTCACGAATCCCAGGATCAACGCTTTCACTCTTTCGGTATGGGCCTGAGCGTACGCCAGCGCCAGGGTTGTGCCCCAGGAGAGCCCCATGATGACCGACCAGACATTGATGCCGAGGTGCTCGCGGAGCTTCTCGATGTCCGCGATCAGGTGGTGGGTCGTGTTGACGCTCAGATCGGCGTCCGGATCGCTGGCCAGCGGACGGCTCTTCCCGGATCCGCGCTGATCGAAGAGCACGATGCGATAGAGATCCGGGTCGAACAAACGGCGCTGACCGGGCGAGAAACCCGATCCCGGTCCTCCGTGGAGGTACAGGCCCGGCTTGCCGCCGGGGTTCCCGCAGCACTCCCAGTAGATCTCGTGCCCGTCGCCGACATCCAGCATCCCGCTGTCATACGGTTCGATTTCCGGAAAACGATCAGCAGACATTCGCCACCTCATTCGTGATCACCGGCAGCAGGAAGCGTAGTCCATATTGCTCGACCGGCCTAGTGCGTCTCTTGCCCCATTGCCGCGTTCCGATTGCACTGAGAACTGTCATACCAAGCCGGTGCTGCGACGGTTCATCGTTGTGCCCGGCTAGTCAAGCCAGTCAGGGTGAGCGAGCACCAGGCAGGCGTTGATCCCACCGAAACCGAAGGAGTTGCTCAGCACGATTCCTGGCTGCATGTCCAGGCCGCCCTGGGGGAAATGCTGCAGATCGCATTCGGGGTCTGCTTCCCGGAGATTCGCCGTGCCGGGAACCCAGCCGCGATCGATGGCGAGGCAGGCGATCGCCGCTTCGATTGCCCCGCTTGCTCCGAGTGCGTGACCGTGGAGCCCCTTCGTGCCCGTCACCGGCACTTCTTCCGCGCGCCGTCCCAGGGCGTGCCGAATGGCCCGCACTTCGGTCGAGTCATTGAGCGGCGTTGCCGATGCGTGCGCGTTGACGTAGTCGACATGCTGCGGCTGGATTCCGGCATCAGTCATCGCAAGCTGGATCGCTCGGGTTGATTGCGCCGCATCCGGGCGCGGGGCCGTCATGTGATAGGCGTCGTTTGTGTGGGCGTATCCGAGCACTTCGGCATAGATGCGGGCTCCACGAGCCCGGGCATGCTCGCGGTCTTCGAGCATCAGGACAGCGCTGCCTTCCGCCATAACGAAACCATCGCGTAATCGATCGAACGGTCGGCTGGCGTGCTCGGGCACGTCGTTCGCGGTCGACATCGCCTTGATCATGGAAAACGCGCCGAATGATAGTGGCGCAAGCGGCGCTTCTGCGCCCCCGGCCAGCACGACATCGAGGCTTGCATGCGGATCGTCGCGCAGCAGCCGGAATGCCTCGCCGATCGCGATTGTGCCCGACGTGCAGGAGTTCGCGTTGCCCATCGCCGGACCATGCAGGCCAAGGTCCATCGCGATGTTGGACGCGCCAGCTCCACTGAACACGGCGAGCGCCGTCATGACGCTTGCTGCTCGCGGGCCGTTTTCAACGAACTTCTCATGCTCTTGCTCGCCAAATGCGATGCCGCCAAGGGCTGTCCCGAGATTGACGCCGACCCGCTCTGGACAGCGATCCAGGCAGAGACCAGAATCGGCCGTAGCCTGCATGCTCGCGGCAACCGAGAGCTGCGAGAATCGGTCCAGCCGTCTGAGGCGGCGCGGTTCGATGAACTCCCCGGGATCGAAATCGTCGATCTCAGCCGCAACCTGCGATTGAAACATGCTGGCGTCGAAGCGGGTTACCCGACGAACGGCTGACTCACCCCGGCGTACGCCCGACCAGAGACCATCCGCGCCGTGGCCGATCGGGGTGATCGCGCCCAGCCCGGTGACGACGACCCGGCGGTTTCCGGTCACGAAGCGGTTCCCGCAGCTTTCGCACACGAATCCTGCTCTTGCCTGGATCGTTGGCGTTCGTCCTCAGCGATCATCTTGATCGTGTTCAGGGTCTTGCCGGCGATGTTGCCGACGAAGAAATCACCGACGATGGTATCGGACACGAAGCGGTCGAACGCATCCACGGGCCAACCTTTACGGAAATCGTGGGAGATACGAACCGCGACCGTTCCATCCTCACGTTCGTCGAAGGTCCAGAAGACTTCCATGCCCTTGGTGAATCCTCCGATATGGCGGAAGAAGATGCGCGGGATCGAAGGGTCGCGCTCCTGGAGGCAGGCCCAGGATACCGGGATGCCGCTCCGGCTGGCTTTCATCTCGGCCATGTAGCGGTTGCCGCGTTCCTGCAGGATCGTCACCGAGCGATAGTGCGGCAGCAAATCTGGCCAGTTCTCGATCTCGGATCCCAGTTTGAAGATGGTCTGAAGGTCACCGTCAATAATGATTTCGTCGCTGCGGTCCATTCCAGTTCTCCATCGTGATTTACGTGTCTGGATCGTGGCCGAATGCTATGGCCGCAAGGCAGCCAACAGGACCCGGGGAGACAGCACGGCCGCCGCCTCTCGGTAGTCTCCAAACACTTCAGTCAATGTGGAAGCGGTGTCCGGGCGCTTTCCAATGCGTTCTATAGCGTAGTCCATCAGGCGCGGTGATCGCACGAAAGCCTGGACGAGCCATGCCGCACGTCGCTTGTCCTTGAATGCATTACGTCGGGCCTGAGCGTATGGCTCGAGGCCGGTCACGGATGTGTCGTCCTGCTCCAGCGCGGCGGATATGGCCCCCGCCGCCAGCACGCCTCCGTGGAGCGCATCGATGATTCCCTCGCCGGTGAATGGATCGAAGAAGCCAGCGGCGTCCCCGACGAGCAGGTATCCATCTCCCGCAACGTGCCGCACCCGGCGGGCGAGAGGTCCGACGCCGCGCACCTTCGTCCGGCGATCGCTGGACTCCACTCGCTCACGCAATCCGGGGTAGCTGCGCAGTTCTGTCTCGAAGAAGTCATCCACCGAGCCATGACGTTGCTCGAAGCGACGGACGTCGATGACCATCGCCACATTGACGATTCCGTCTTCTTGTGGCGCGACACCGCAGTAACCGGCCTGGCCTACATGCATCTCTCCCAGGCCACCAAAGAGCGGAAATCCCGCGTAGTGGGCGGCGAGACCAATGCGTTTCGGCCAGCGGACCGGCAGATCCAGGCCAAGGGTTCGACTGACCGTCGAGTGATGGCCATCAGCGCCGACGACAACGCGGCTTGTAATCCGCTGCGTCTGATCGGGATTGATGCTGACCTCGACGCCGTTGACGCGATCGCCGTCCTGGAGGATCGACCGCAGGCGTGATCCCTCCAGGACCGTGATACCTAGCTCGCGGCAACGCTCGACCGCTAGATGGTCCAGAACGTAGCGGGACAGTCCCAGCGCGCTCTTTCCCGCATCGGCCTGAAAGTCCATCGGGACGGTATGGCCGCCGGGGGAAACAAGCTTCATGCCGCGGAACTCCCTGGCTCCCGCCGCGCGAGCGCGCCCGAGTAAACCGAGCCGGTCGAGTATCTCCAATGCACCCGGATTGACGAATTCAGCGCACGCTTTCGCTCGCGGAAACCGCGATCGATCGATCAGCACGACACTGTGGCCCCGCTCGGCAAGGAGAATGGCAGTACTGGTGCCCGCCGGCCCTGCACCGACGACCGCGACATCTATGTCGGTCACACTTCAACCTTGTCCTGTCCGGGGAAACGTTGATCTCGGTCGAGCGACCACAAACCGGACCATGGGTTCGCCGGTCATCCACCTTGTCTATCTTCTCACGGACGACCCACCATGATGTAGCGGAATGGAAACACCGACGTTATACGGACGTCCCGCCATCCGGCCGCATGAGCGAGGCTGACTGCCTCAGATGGCGTATAGGCGCGCCGGACCGAGAGGGGGGCATCATGCCGGGTCAGCCGATTTCTCGTCGTGAGATTCCCGAACAACCAGGCGCCGGCATAGCCCGGCCACGAACGCTCGAGATCGCTGACGACGAGCGCATATCCCGCGACCCGGCGCATCTCCGACAGCACCTCGACCGCTTCGCCGGGATGGAAGTGGTGGAGCGCGAGCGAGAGGGTCGCGATGTCGAAGGCGTCCGGCTCGTATGGCAGTGATCGGGCATCCGCTTGCTCGATCCGGAGCCTACCCGGCCGTTCGGCGGCTTGCGCGACGGCGAGTATCTCCGGCTGTAGATCTGTCGCCACGATCTGGAGATCCAGGCCGGTTTGCTCGGCGCGCTCCACCAGGGCGAGCGGGATGTCCGCCGAACCGGTAGCGAGGTCGAGCAGGGCGCAACGCTCGAGATGCCGGGTCAGGCGCGACACGACATTTACAACGGGCATCGTACCGCCGAAGAACTTGTTTGCGCGTCGAATATCGTGCAGATTGCCGGTCAGATCTGCCCGGGAGACCGACGACGATGAGTCGAGGATTTCAGGCCGGTCACTACGCGCTTTCAGAAAGCTCTCATCTCCAGGTTCTCGGCAATCGAGGCTGCGTTAACCGTGCGTCCTATCTCGGTGTGGACGGCTGCTTTATGCGTGCGATCACGCCTGATTCTTCGAGGTGCTGCATCTCCGACTCCTCGATACCGAGATCGGCGAGGACGTCCCCCGTGTGCTGGCCGAGCAATGGCGGCGCGAAGACCTGTCCCGGGGTGTCCGAAAATTTCACCGGAAGGCCGAGGAGCCGGGCGATGCCCATCGTCGGGTGCTCGACGTTGACGACCATCTCGCGATGCTTGATCTGCGGGTGCTCCAGCGCCTGCTCCATGTCGTAGATCGGACCGGACGGGATGCTCGCGTCGTTGAAGATCTCGACCCACTCGTCGACTGTCTTCGCCTGGAGCTTTTCGCTGATCATGTCTGCCAGCAACTCCCGGTTCTCGTAGCGGCCTCCGTTGTCCTTGAATCGCTCGTCTTCCAGGAACTCCGGCGCGTCGATGATCTGGCACATCTGCGGCCAGCGTTTCTCGCCCGCCGCGCCAATCGTGATGTAGCCGTCGCTGGCCCGGAAGACGCCGTACGGGGCGTTGATCGGGTGGTGATTTCCGGCAGGCGGCGGGACTCCTGCTCCGTTGAGATAGCGGGTAGCCTGGAAAGCGAGCATGCCGACCATGCTTTCAAGGAGGGACGTCTCAACTCGCTGGCCTTTGCCGGTGCGCTCGCGGGCCTGGAGGGCGGCAAGGACGCCATAGGCGCCGAAGAGGCCGGTCAGCAGGTCGGCGATCGGGATGCCAACCCGGACCGGCGGTCCGCCCTCGAAGCCGGTGACGCTCATCAGGCCGGAGAAGCCCTGGATGATCTGATCCAGGCCCGGCCGGCTGGCCACCGGGCCGTCGGCACCGAACCCTGAAATCGAGAGATAGATGATGCCGGGATTCGTTTCCGAGATGCGGTCGTAGCCGATATTGAGGGCTTCCATGACCCCTGGACGGAAATTTTCGATGACGACGTCGGCATCGGCGGCTAGCTTGCGGAAGATCTCCTGACCCTCCGGAACTTTGCAGTCGACGACGATCGAGCGCTTGTTCCGGTTGGCCGAAATGAAGAAGGCGCTTTCGTCATTAAAGAAGGGCGGTCCGGCGCTCCGTCCGTGATCGCCATGCGGCGGCCACTCGACCTTGATCACATCCGCGCCGAGGTCCCCGAGCCACATTCCGGCCGTCGGCCCAGCCAGGTGGCGGCCGAGATCCAGCACGCGTACTCCGGATAGCGGCATCGTGCCGTCTGTGGTGTCCGACATCAATCTCTCCAATCGATCTCTCTATGTGTAGTCGGCGAGAATCAACACGTCGATTTCATTGATCTGGCGAAACCTGCGGTCATTCGTCACAAAGACTTCCGCGCCTGCCCCGATACAGGTGGCGAGCTGCAAGGCGTCTGCTGGTCTCAGCGTATTCGAAGCGCGCAAGCTTCCGGCACGCCAGGCATCCCGGGCGCGGATTGCGCGGATCTCCAGGTTCTCGAGTGAGTCGAGCAATCCGGCATACATGTATGCAACCTCGGTCTGTTGGTCCCGCAGAGGCTTCACCGTAAGTTCCATGAGCGTAACGACCGATGTTACCCCGCGTGACATTCCACTGGTCAAACGATCGAGCACCAGCTGCGACGCATCTCCAAACTGGGGATGATCTTCCACGACGTAGATAAACGGCGACGTGTCTATTCCCAGAACCGCATACTGTTGGAGCACATCAGCTAGTCCTGCCACGCATCGCGTTCCTGATTGATGTATTCGTCGGTGTCTACGTCTTCCCAAATCTCCTTATGGAGACCGCGCAGATGCGCGACGATGTCATCAGGTTTGGGAATGAGGATGATCAAGCCGTCTCGTACTGACGCGATAAGCTCGTCTCCCGGCTTTATTCCCAGCTCCTTGCGCGCCTCTGCGGGGATCACGATCTGGTTGCGGCTGCTGACTTTGACGGTGCTGGTCACTTGCTGATCCTCATGTCGATACCAGGATTCTGCTAAGCAGATCCTAGCATTTGCTTAGCGGCCCTTCCATTCGGGCTTGCGCTTGTCGAGGAACGCGTGGACGCCTTCCATAAAGTCCTCGCTCATATACGCCTTGAGGATCAGATCCTCATAGCGTTCGGGACCGCGTTCGTCGAGGATCCGGCGTACCGTTTCCTTGAAGGTCTGGATCGTCAGCGGCGCGTGACCGGCGATCGTGTTGGCCAGTTCCTGGACGCTCTCCACGAATGTCTCCGGCTCGAAGATGTCGTTGACCAGTCCGGCTGCGTGGGCCGTCTCCGCGTCGATCATCCGGGCCGTGAAGATGATCTCCTTGGCGCGCGCCGGGCCGAGCAGGTCGATCATCCGCGCCACTCCGCTGGCCGCCAGGGTGTTTCCGAGCGTCCGGGCGATCGGCACGCCGAATTTGGCGTCAGGCGTGCAGACGCGAAGGTCGCAGGCGAGGGCGATCTGCGCGCCACCGCCGACCGCGTAGCCGCGAATTGCGGCGATCGTCGGCCGCGGAAAGCGCTCGAGCGTATCCGTCACCATGCTGATGCGCTGCTCGTATTCGATCGCGTGCTGCCGGTCGGTGAACTCCTTGAACTGGTTGATGTCGGTCCCGGCGACGAATGCCCGGTCCCCGGCGCCGGTAAGCACCAGGACCCGGAAGTCGGGATCATCGGCCAGCTCTTCGCAGACTCTGGCCAGCTCCTCCCACATATCGAAGGTCAGCGCGTTGCGGGCGTCCGGCCGGTTGAAGGTGAGCCAGGCAACGCTGCCATCGCGCTGGAAAAGGATGTCGCCGCCGAGTCGTTCTTCAACGCCGGTTGTCATTGTCGATGCCATCGATACTCCTTGTTGCGCATTGATTCGAGTGTTCTCCGATGATCTTAGTCCAGGCAGGGCTACGCTCTCACCTGGGCTGCCAGTCTATGTCCGGCTTCAGGATGCGGTTCTGAACCGCGTTTACGACATTCTTCCGATGGGCGCTGATGCGGCAGGCTCCTAGGATGGGATCATTGTGAATTGCCAGGAGCCGGAAAGGATCAGGGAGCCTACCGATGACCGCGACCAGCAACACTCAGAGCAGCACCTGTGAGAAATACGTCGAGGTAGGTCCACTTGAGGGGATGAAGAGCCCAACGGTCGTCTCGGGAGGCCGGCACGGCATCGCCGTGTTCATCAGTGACGGCGAACCGTACGCCGTCGACAACCGCTGCCCGCACATGGGATTTCCGCTGGACAAGGGCACCGTCCGCGACGGCATCCTCACCTGCCACTGGCATCACGCGCGTTTCGACCTCGAAAGCGGCGGAACCTTCGATCCCTTCGCCAATGACGTCCAGGTCTATGAGTCGAAGGTCGAAGACGGCATCGTCTATGTGAACATCATCCCGCCAACAACGGACTGGAAAGCGCGCTGGCTTGGCAGGCTGAGCGACGGCCTGGAGCAGAATCTGAATCTCCTTTCGGTAAAGTCGGTCCTGGCGCTGCTCGAAAGCGGCGTCGATCCGAAGGAAGTCGTCGAAGTCGGCGCGGTCTTCGGATCTCGCTATAGAGACCAGGGTTGGCGCTCCGGACTGACGATCCTCTCGGCGATGAACAACATGCTGCCGCACCTCAAGTCCGACGATCAGGTCCTGGCGCTCTACCACGGTATGGTCAACGTCGCCCGCGACTGTGCCGGGCAGCCGCCGCACTTCCAGCTCGACGAATTGCCGACCCACGACGTTCCCGCCGAGCGGCTGAAGACCTGGTTCCGCTATTTCGTCGAAGTCAGGGACCGCGATGGGGCCGAGCGGGCGATCTTGACGGCGATTCACGCCGGGCTGGATTCAACCCGGATAGCCGATATGATGGCTGCGGCCGCGACCGATCATTTCTTCCTCGATGGCGGTCATAGCTTCGATTTCGTGAACAAGGCCTGCGAGATGCTTGATTCGATCGGCTGGGACAACGCCGATCGGGTCCTTCCGAGCATCATCCCATCATTGACCGACGCCACTCGATCGGAAGAGTTGAATTCCTGGCGCTACCCGATCGATCTCGTCGAGCTTGTGGACGAGGCGTTCGCGGATATTGACGAGGCCCTCGATACCCCGAGAGATGACGACTGGTTCGACGGGATGCAGAATCTGGCGGATGTCTTGCTCGGTGACGATCCCGAGGCCAGCGTCACTGCGGTTCGTGATGCGATCGCGAACGGCGCGCCGCTGACGGATCTGACGCTCACGCTCAGCTATGCCTCGGCGCTACGCATCGCCCGTTTTCACACATCGAACGAGTTCGCCGACTGGATCACCGTCCTCCATACCTTTACCTATAACAACGCCGTCCATCAGATGATGCAGCGCGCGCCTTCGACCGAGTTGATTCGCGGGGTCTTCCACGGCGCGATGAGTATCTATCTCGACCGTTTCCTGAACATGCCGTCGGCACGATTGCCGGAGAACCGCAACATCGAACGCGAGCCGACCGGCGCAGACGACTTGCTGGACAAGCTGTTGGAGCTGACCGACATAGAGCAGCGGGTCGACGAATCCGCAATCGTCGTCTGGCGCTACCTCACCCAGGGCCATAACCCCAAACCGCTGATCGCAACGCTTGGCCATGTCCTGCTGCGTGAGGATGGCGAGTTCCACTCGTACCAGATGCTCGAAGCCGGGACGCAGCTATTCAACGAGTTGCGCGATTTCCAACCCGAGGCCGCGAATCGGGTCATGGTGGCGATCGCTCGCTATCTTGCAGCGAAGGCACCGACCTCGCGGGCGATGCTCCAGACGGCGAAGACGGCGATCCGGCTGCATCGTGGCGACAATATCTATGAATCCGCCGAGGACAACGAGGCGATGGCGGCGGCTGCCGACTAGACATCCCACCGGGCTGAGGACCCCTTGCCTCTCCCGTTCCACAACCCTTCCCGGAGCGCCGGTCTACAAACCGGCGCTCCGGCGTTAAGGAGGATGTTTGGGGAGCCTCCCGGCACTTGGGTATGATCCGTTCAATATGGAGGAGGGCGAATGGCAACAGCAGATGTTGTTGTAATCGGCGGTGGAGTCAACGGCGCGAGCACGGCATTTAACCTGGCCCGGCTTGGAGCCGGCAAGGTTGTCCTCGTCGAGCGCGGTCAGCTTGGCTCGGGAGCTTCCGGGAAGTCCGGGGCGCTCGTCAGAATGCACTACACGAACCCGTACGAGTCGAAGCTGGCATTCGAAAGCCGGAAGATCTTTCAGAACTGGTCTGACGAGGTCGGCGGCGATTGCGGCTGGCAGCAGCCGGGTTTCGTCGAGGTGGTCGCACCGGGTTATGAAGATGATCTGGCGAAGAACGTCAGCGATCAGCAGGAGATCGGGATCAACACCAGCATCATCTCGAACGATGATCTCCAGGAACTGTTCCCCGAGATGTATGTGGAGGATATCGGCGCCGCGGCCTACGAGCCGGAAAGCGGCTGGGCCGATCCCAACGCGACGACCTACGCATTCGCCCAGGCGGCGATTGCCCTGGGAGCCGAGATCAAGACCCAATGCTCGGTGACGTCGATCGTCGTTCAGGACGGCAAGGTCACCGGTGTCCAGACGACCGACGGCCGGATCGATACCGGAACGGTCGTGGCCGCGCCCGGGATCGGTGCTGGACAGTTGCTGGATCCGCTCGGCCTCGATCTCGGGCTTTTCCCCCAGCGCAGCAAAGTGGCGCTATTCCGGCAGCCGATCGGTTTCCGCGGCCACCAGCCGGTGGTGATCGACGCGATCAACGATGCCTGGATGCGTGCCGATCTTGGTGGTCTGACGCTTATAGGTGCCGAGTCGGGATCGCTTCGTGGGGACGCGAATGATTTCGATCAGACGATCGACAACGCCTATATCGAAGTGGCGCGCAACGCATTGAGCAACCGGTTCCCGATCTATCGAGACGCGATCATGCGCGGTGGTTGGGCGGGCCTCTATTCGATGAGCCCGGATCACCGGCCGATTATCGATCAGCCCGAAGCAGTCGACGGCCTCTACGTCATGGTCGGCGACTCGGGCAGTTCCTTCAAGACTGCCCCGGCGATCGGGCGTTGCCTCGCCGAGTGGATCGTTAACGGCGAACCCCAGACGGCTGATCTGTCTCCATTCACCGTCGCACGGTTCAGTGGCGAGAACCCCTGGCTGGCGGATTCGAACTACGGCCGGCGCGGCCGGACTATCTCGCGCTAGCAGACTGACTGGAGAGTTCATTCTTGATACGACGTCTTTCGTTCCTGTTCCTGATTCTGGCGCTCGGCTCGTTGCTCGTCGTCGCGTGTGGCGACGATGACGACGATGATGATGCGACAGTTGGAGACGGTGCGGCAGCGACATCGACGGCGACGACCACGGATGAAGCTGACGCCGAGGCTACCGACCCGTCGGAGGATCCCTCGCCGACTCCGCTGGTGACGCCGACGCTGGCGCCGGCCGATCAGCTCCCGGCGACGCCGACCACGGAGCTGCCTCCCGAATCGGCACTGGTCATTCCGCCCGAGCGTGATGAGTCGATTCCTCGTGACGGGCGGGTGCTCGGCAACCCCGACGCGCCGGTGAGCATCGTCGAATACGGGGACTTCCAGTGACCGGGCTGCCGTCAGTTCGCCCGTGTGGTCGAACCAGTTATCGAACAGCAGTTTGTTGCAACCGGTCAGGCGACCTTCGAGTTCCGGGACTATGCGTTTCTGGGTGAGGGATCGGTGCTCGCGGCCGAGGCGGTCCGATGCGCCGAGGACCAGGGCATGTTCTGGGAATATCACGATCTGGTCTTCTACAACGTCGACAATCCGAACGTTCCGGGCCTGACCCGCCCGACGTTCGATCTGATTGCCCAGTATCTCGATCTCGACATGGACGGTTTCACCGCCTGTATGGACAGCAATATCTATCAGGACGCGGTCATCGCGGACCGTGAAGCGGCGACCGCGTTTGGCGTCAACGGGACGCCGACGATCCTGTTGAACGGCGAGATCGTCACCGGTATCGAGACCTATGACGATCTCTTCCGGATGATCGAGGAAGCGGCTGCAACAGATTAGTTAGGGGAGGCAGCGTTCATAGAACTTCGGAGGTCCTGTGGCAATACCGGGCTCCATTAGCTAACGGAATAGGGCCACGGTAGGAATGATAGGGATGCCCATCCAGGTGTGAATGCACGTGGATGGATGGGCTCGTGTTACTCAAGATGCCAATGGCATGAGGGGCAATCTTCCCACGTCACGATTAGGACAGTGCGGATGGCTACGGCGACGGACAGTTGCTTGCGCCGAAGTTCGGTGTTCCAGCCACGTAGACGGAAGCTCCGTTATTTTCTACCGTGACGTTCGCCGCACTCGTCTGTTCAACATCGAGTTTGGCAGAGCTGCCTTCATTGAGGATGATGTCATCATCAAACCCTGAGAAATTTCCGCTCCCCATGACATTATTCGCACGTACGTCGACACAGATCGTGTTGGAATCGGCCGCGATCACATTGATACCCGCCTGCGATATCGATCGGCGCATCGATCCGACGTGTTGTTCGTGATAGTGGCGTTGAGCAACCCCGATCCGTCCGTCGTGTCCCGGGCGTTCACGCGTATGTGATCGAGGCCAAGTCCGGCGAACGTATTGTTGTCGATCAACAGCGTATATGTACCGTCTTCATCCTGACGCGCCTGGATGCCATAGCCATTCTGTGACTGTGTGCCGTCACCCTCGATCGAATTTCCGCTGATGGTTACCGTGCTCGTTGCATTGTCGTCGTTGTTCACGAGAATCCCGATCAGACCGGCGTCATTGATGTCGTTGCCGGTGATCATGACGTCGCTGGTACTGTCGGATGCGTTGATGATCTGAATCGTGCCGGCCCCAAACGCATTCAGGGCGTTGGAAGGTGCTCGCCTGCAAGGTAATCGAGAAGTTGCTGGTTCCTACACTATTTGCAAGCACCCCGAGAGGCCCCATTCGCGTTCACATCGAATGTGCTGTCATCCACGACCAATCCCATGACAGACGCATCCTGAGACTCAGCAAACAATCCACTCTCACCGTGAAAACTGAGGTGGTTGTCGAAGTTCTCCACGTCGCACCGTGAGCACATCACGCGCTCCATCATCGGTGGTGGTGTTGATGTATGCGATACCCTGCTCGTTGATGTCGATAAATTGCACATCTTCGATCAAGGAAGTGCCAAAGATTGGCGATACGAATGCTGTCTTGATCGTCGGTGCTTACTCCCGACGATCCGAAGCCATCGATAATCGCATCCTGATACGTGAAATTCGTCACTGAATTGATGTCGATCCCGTGATCATCTCCCGATATGCCGTCGTCTTCCTGCGCTGTGTTCGTGATATTCAACTGAGTCAAGAAACGCCCCTTGTGTTTGTCAGGCTGATGCCGTCGCCTGACGTTTCCTGGATCGTTCCTCCCAGACCCGTTCTTCGTTCCACTTCCGTCACCGGTCACCGTGAAGCCACCTTGCGAGCCGGTGTTATTGAGCACCAGGCCATTGACCGCCCCATTAGCACTGACGCTGCGGAAGGTGACACCGAGGCTGCCGATTGTCGCTCCGCTGATGTTCACGGCTGTGCCGGTTCCGCTGTCCACTGTGTTCACCACGGCTGTCGCCAGAACCTCAACGCGACCACCGGTCGCGTTGAAGCCGGTGCCACTGGTGGTGTCAATGTCAAGTCCGCCGCTAAAGCGAACCAGGTGGCTCCCGGCGTTGCCGACGAGGTTGACGCCCGTCTGGATGCCGGTGTTGACCGTCACGGTGGCGGTGAAGTGCTCCTCACCGCCACCGTTGTTGCTGACGTTGATCCCGGTACAGGTGCCGTTGCAGGCGATCGCACCGGAGAAGGTCGTGATCCCGCCCAGCTTGCTGGTCACGTCGACGGCCTCTCCTCCAGTGGTCTTCGTCACACTCGCCGCGACGGTCACATTAGCGTTGCCGCCATCGATATCGACGGCGTTGCCGCCCGGATCATTCGTCGCTCCGATGCTGCCTCCGTTGATCGACACGGGGTTGTTATTGTTCTGGATCCTGAGCCCAACACTCCCGATGGTGTCGAGATCGATGCTGGAGAACGTGATCTGGCCGTTGCTGAATCCGGTCAGATCGATTCCATTGATCCCGGTGTTGTCGATACTGGTCGTGCCCTGGAAGTCAAAGGTCGCCGGGCTATCATCAATTGCGATGCCGTCACCGGTCGTGTTGTCAACGTCGACGATGCCGCTGACCGTGAAACTTCCGCTCGCATCATTGAAGGCCATGCCGTTCGACCCGCCGCTGGCCGTGATGCTTGCAAAGGTCAGATTGAGATTGACCCGGTTCACGCTCGACGCGCCGTCGATATCCACTGCCGTCGCGTTGCTGATGTTTAGGGCTCCGGTTGTCGCCGTCACACTGAACGAGCCGCTCACGCCATCGAGGAGAACGCCCTCGTCGGCGCTGCTCGATGCCGAGAGGTTGTCCAGCACGACATCGATCGCCGCGCCGGTCGTCGAGCGAAGATCGACCCCGCCGCCGGTGCCGGAGATGCCGACCTCGCGGACGACGAGCGTCCCGACCTCGGCGCCGTTCAAGCCGGTCCCGGCCGTGTTGCCGATGTCCAGGCCGCGGACGGTGTTGGCCGTCGCCAGATCGACGGCGTTGCCGCTGCTCGTCGCCAGGGCCGGCGCCGTCCCTCCGGTCGAGGGCAAGGTCCGGCTGAAGGGCGCGAACGTGATCCCGCTGATGCTTTCGAGACTCGCCCCCGCCGCCTGGCCGACGAGTTTCTGGCTGTCCAGCAAGGTGATCCCGCTCGTGTAGCCGCTGCCGGTCGCGATGAAGATCGTCTCCCCGGCACTGTCGGTCGCATTGCTCATGAAGCTGGCGATGCTCGTGAAGGGATTCGCCAGCGTGCCCTGGTTCGACCCGGTCGAGCTGCTGTCGATGAACCAGATCAGATCGCTCGATACCGACACCGTCACCGTCGCTGTGTTCGACGTCCCGCTCGGCCCGCTGACCCGGTAGCTGAACGTATCGTCGCCGCTGTAACCGGCCGGCGGGTCATAGCTGAAGCTGCCGTCGGAATCCAGCGTCACGCTTCCGCCCTGGGTCGTCGCCGCCCCGTTGCCCACATTCGCGGCACTCCCCTGAACCTCACTGACGCTCAAACCCGTGCCCTCGTCGGCTCCCGTTCCCAGAATCACCCCGTTCGCCGCATCGACGACGATCCCGACGTTGCCGGTCGATCCGTAACTGTCGTCAACCGCCACCGGCGCGACCCCGAAGCTGATGCTGTAGTCGTCAGTCGGCGAACCCTCGCTCGTGCTGTTCTCGTTGCCGTCGAGCGTGTCGGGCGGATCGACCGCGTCATCGTCGCTGACATCGTCGGCCGTGATCGTCACGGTACAGGTTTCGCCGCCGGGCAGGTCGGCCGCTGGATCGAGGCTGTAGACCGGGTCGCCGGAGCTGTTGACCGAGATCGTCGTCGCGCCGTTGCTTCCGGTCGGGTTGAAGGTCTCAGTACCGCAGGTGATCGTTATCCAGTCGCCGGTCACCTCGACCGGCTCCGTGAAGGTGATCGTCAGGTTACTCCCGGCGGCGACGCTGACGTCGCCTTGCCCCGGCACCGAGCTGCCCATCTGAGGTGGTCCATCGGGGGTCGTGAAGCTGAAGACGTAGTCATCAGTCGTCGATCCCTCGCTGACCCCGTTCTCGTTGCCGTCGAGCGTATCCGGCGGGTCGCCGCCGTCGATATCGCTGATCTGGTCCGCCTCAAGGGTAACGGTGCATTCCTCGGAGAGGACGAAGTTCGTGTCCGGGTCGATCGTGTAGACGGTCGGTCCGCCGGTGACCCCGGCGGTGTGGCTGCCGCTGACGGTGCAACTGATCGCGTACCAGGTGCCGAGGCTCACCGGCTCGCTGAAGGTGACGGTAATGTCGCTGCCCACCGCCACGTCGGTTGCCTCATCGACCGGGCTGGTCGATGCCACTGTCGGCGGCAGGTCGGTCGTGAAGCTGAACAGGTAGTCGCTGTCCATAGCATCCGGCGGGTCGATACTATCGTCGTCGCTGATCTGGGCCCCGAGGACGGTCACGTCGCATTGTTCGCCAGTGGTGAAGGCGCTGGCCGGGTCGAGGGTATAGACCGTCGGCCCACCGCTGACCGTCACCGCCGTCCCGCCCGTGCCACTTGGGGTGTAGGTTCCACTCTCGCCGCAAACGATGCTGAACCAGTCGCCGGTCGGGGTCACTGCTTCACTGAACGTGATCGTCAGATCCGTGTCGACGGCGACGTTCGTCGCCTTGTCGAGGGGAGTCGTGCCGACCACCGCTGGCGCCTGATCGATCTGGATCGTGACGGTCGCGTCGTCGCTGCCGGCCGCGTTTTCCAGCCGGTACAGGAACGTGAAGCTGCCGGTCTGGGTCGGGTTGGCCAGTTCGAAGCTGCCGTCGTTGTCAACTGTCAGCTGTCCGCCGGCCAGGGCCACCGGGGTCAGGCCATCGGCGGTGTAGGTCGACGGGTCGCCGCCGAGGCTGCCGCCGCCGAAGCTGGCGACCTCCCCAGCCGGGAACCCTTTGTCGTCGTTGGCCAGCAGTCCTTCGATGCCCGAGGCCGTTACGGTCAGTGTCGTCAACGGCGGGGTCGTGTAGCTGTCATCGATTGCGTCGGGTATCTGTTGGACCACGATCGTGACGGTGGCGTCATCGAAGCCTGCACTGTTCTCGATACGGTACTGGAAGCTGTAGATGCCGAACGACGTCGGATTGGCAAGGCTGAAGGAGCCGTCGGCGTTGACCGTCAGATCACCGCCAGCCAGCCCGTCGACGAGCGTCGTTCCGGCGGCGGTGGCCGGTGGGCTACCGAATCCAAAGGACACGACGGTCGCCTCAGGGAAGCCCGGATCATCGTTGGCGAGTAGTCCCGGGGCCGGTTCGTTGAGGGTGACGTTGACCGGCGTCGTGAAGGGCCCGTCGTCGACGGCGTCGGGAGCGATCTCGCCGACGATGAGGACGGAGCGCATACCGCCGGGACAGCTGGCGGACCAGGTATGGCGGAGCTGGCCGGTGTAGGGGTTGAAACAGAGCGGGACGATGCCGTCGTCGGGGAGCTGGATCGTGTAGGGACCGGGAGCGGCGTAGGGGGTGTAGTGGATAGCGCCGGTCCAGGGGTTGATCGAGAGGGTGATCGGGAAGCTGTCGGGGATGAGCAGCGGGTACTGGTTGCCGGTGCAGGTGGTGCCGCCGTCGGGATTGAGCGGGGCCGAGACGACGCCGGTGTAGGGGTTGACGCACAATGCCTCGAGCTCCGGCACATACGGCTGGGCCGAGGCCTCACGGCTCAAACCGCTGCTGGCCACCAGACCAAGCGCGCTAATCAGCGCAACGAGAAGAAAGCCTCGGAATCTCTCCGGGTCAGCAACACGTTTTGTCAAGTGAGCCTCCGTGAGCACCATCAAAAGCAGCTTAGATGTCGATGAGTTTACCGGCAAAAGATTACCAGAAGTCGTCCTGGACTCCGCTAGCCCTGGCCGACGATTTCCCCGATGCTGCGCAGGTTCTCGCGTTCAATGAAGGCCGACAGATCGCGGAGGATCGTGCCGGGGAGCGCTAGCCCGGCGTAAATGAACGCCGTATAGAGCTGGACCAACGATGCGCCGGCTCGCATCCGTTCGATGACGTCGCCAGCATTGGAAACCCCACCAACCCCGATGATCGGCAGCTGGTCGCCGACAGCTTCATAAAGCGTTCTGACGACGGCATTGGCTCGCTCCCGGAGCGGGGGGCCGCTCAATCCGCCGGGAAGGTCCGCGTATTTTCCGGGAATGCCGTCCCGGCTGGTCGTCGTATTGGTGGCGATGATGCCGTCCGCGCCGGCCGAAACGGCTGACCAGGCGACCGCCTCGATCTCCTCGCGGGAGAGATCGGGCGCGACCTTGACCAGGATCGGTTTCGGCAGCTGCTTCCGGGCCGTCGCGAGCTGCTCGTTGGCAGCCTTGACAGCCTTGAGCAGGTTTTCGAGCTCGTCCGACATCTGGAGCGAGCGTAGTCCAGGGGTGTTTGGAGACGAGACGTTGACCGTGATGTAGGACGCGACATCGCCCATGGCGAGGGTAAGGGCCGCATACGCTTCCGGTGCCTGCTCGGCCGGGATGTCCCGGTTCTTCCCGATATTGACGCCGACGATGCCCTGTGGCCGATCCGCATGAAGCCTGCCGCGCACGGTCGCTGCCCCCTGGCTCGGAAATCCGAGCGCGTTGACTACCGCGTTCTCCTCCGGCACGCGCCAGAGTCTCGGTTTGTCGTTGCCCACCTGTGGCTGGAGGGTGACGGTTCCCACCTCGACGTGTCCGAAGCCGATCGCCAGCAGCGACCGGACGGCCACCGCATTCTTATCCAGACCGGCGGCGACGCCGAGCGGGTTCACGAATGGAAGGTCCCAGAGTCGCGTCCGCAATCGCTCGTCCGGCTCGGGCGCGTACTGGCTCAATGCCGCCAGCCCGCCCGGCGCGCCAGCGGCGAGCGATAGTCCCTTCAGAGCGAGCTCGTGAGCAGGCTCCGGACCCATCCGCTGCATGAGCTGGCGATCGATCTGCTGGTAGATAGTCATGTCGTACGCTGCGCTCTAGCCACGAGGGTCTGTTTGTCCTTTCTCCAGCGGGTGCTCACTCGCGGGACAATGCTATCAACCCGGAATCCCGTTTCCAGCAGCCGGCGAAAGGAATCTTCGGTAAAAAAGCGCTTTCTGTGGCCAGGACGGACTTCATAGAATTCGGGTTCGATCTCCGTTCCCTCGCCGTAGCTGAAATTGACGTCGCCAACCCGGTTGACCCGGCAGATGAACCAGCCGTCCGGCCGGAGGACACGCCGGAGCTCGCGGATGATTCCCTCGCTCGTCTTCCAGTCGAAGTAGTGGATCGAGAGGCTGGCGATGACCGCGTCAAATCGCTCGTCGCGAAAGGGAAGCCGTTCTCGCATGTCGCCCCGCACGATACGGACGCCCGGGGATCGCTGCCGCGTCTTCCGGAGCCCGACGAGTGACTGATCAAAGGCGATGACCTGAACGCCGTATCGGACGAGATCGACGCAGTCATCCCCATTGCCGCAGCCCAGTTCGAGTACGGTCGTGCCGGGCCGGAGAAGGTCGGTGTGATCATCGAGCCACCGGTCCGAAATGCGCTCGCTTTCGAGCGAGTGATCGATATGCATGATTAGCCATCCGTCCGTTTGATGATGCTAGCATCACCGGGTTCGAAGGGGGGCGGGATGACCACAGGCGGCCGTCGCAACTGGCCTCGCAGAGTGCGGGCATTGAACGACCGGAAGACACGCCAGGATGAGGGCGTCGTCTTCGTCGAGGGTATCCGTCAGGTGCTCGACGCGGTCGAAGCCGGATGCGAATTCGAAGCGATACTCGTCGACCCCAGCCGACTCCGAAGCGAGCGCGCCTGGCAAATCATCGACGTCGCCGGGCAGCGCGGCGCCGATGTCGTCCAGCTCAGCCCCGCCGAGTTCGAGCGCATATCCAGCCGGGATAATCCGGTCGGGCTGGCGGCAACCATTCGCTGGCGGCCGGAAGATCTGCGCTTTATCGATCCCATTGCCACTGGTATCTACATCGCGACCGACGACGTACGGGATCCAGGGAATCTCGGGACGATCATCCGGACGGCTGATGCCCTCGGCGCGGCAGGCGTGATCGTCCACAGCGGGACCGATCCCGGGCATCCGTCGACCCTCCGGGCCAGCCTCGGTTCCGTCTTCAAGGTCCCGGTCCACACGGCCCCGACGCTCAACGAGCTGTTCTACTGGGCCCAGTCCAACAGTGTGGCGGTCTACGGATCATCGGCGAAAGCCGATCCCGTGCTGGCCGAAGCGGCTATCCCGGTTCCCGTCGTGCTCCTGCTCGGAAACGAGGCCGAGGGGCTGGCGGAAGCCACGGTCGACCGCTGCGACGGTTTGCTACGGATCCCGATGTCCGGATCGGCAACCTCGCTGAACGTCGCTGTCGCGGCGGGAATTCTTCTCTACGAGATACGACGCAGGCTCGACGCGCCGCATGGTAGCTGAGGAGCCCCGACCGGGCGCGTTCGAAGCCCTCCGCTCTCGCCCATTCCGCCGCTACTACGGCGCAAGCGCGCTTTCCAGCGCCGGGCGGGCGCTCCAGATGACGATCTTCGGGTTCATCGTCTTCGAGGAAACTGAGAGCAACTTCCTCCTCGGCCTGTTCTCGTTCATGCAGATGGCTCCCTCGCTTGTCCTCGCACCGGTTGTCGGAGTGATCGTCGATACGTTCGAGCGGCGGCGGATTCTGGCGACGATCTTCACCGTCCAGGCTATCGGGTTCGCCATCCTGGCGGCGCTCGAATTCGCAGGCCTCCTGACGGTCCCGGCCATCGGCGTGCTCGTCGTTGTGATGGGGATCGCGATGTCGTTCGCTTTTCCCGCCAGCGCCGCGCTGGTCCCGATGCTCATCCCGCGCCGCGCGTTGCAGAGTGCGATCGCATCGAATTCGATGTTGATGAATACCTCGCGCATCGCCGCGCCGGCGATCACCGGTCTGGCGATCAGCGCCCTCGGCGTCGGCGCGGTCCTGGCCGGAGGGTCGATCCTCTATCTGCCGGCGATCTTCATCATTCTCAGCATTCCGGTAGCGGTTGCCGCGACGGAGGATCCGCCAGCTGATGGCACGATCGCGCTTCGGGGATTCGCGAAGTTCTTCAACGACCTGCGAGAGGTGTTTTCCTATATCCGGGACAACCGGATGCTCCGGGCCGCGCTGGTCAACGATATCGTCCCTTTCGGATTCGGGATGGCCTACATCGCGCTCCTGCCCTCGCTGGCGCTCGACATCCTGGGTGGAAACGCGGGAACTCTGGGGCTGCTCTACGGGATCGGTGGCGTCGGCTCGTTGCTCGGGACATTCAGCGGAGCGATGGTCGCCGGCCGGGTGCCGCGAGGACTGGTCATCTGGACCGGTATGGTCGGTTGGGGAGCCGGACTGGTGGCGCTCGCCTTCACCGCGTCCTATCTCGTGATCGTCCCGGCGCTCTTTCTGACCGGACTCTTCCAGACGCTCTACATCGTCCAGAACGATACGCTGGTTCAGACTTTTGCCGAAGATCGCTATCGAGGGCGCGTCATCGCCGCCCAGTCGATGATCAATGCCCTGCGGACGCTCGGCTTCCTGGTGATCGGGACGCTCGCGGAGATCACCTCGGTACCACTCGCGATCGGCCTCTTCGGTGCGGCCGTCATTGCGATGGGGATTGGCACGCTGCTCTTCCGTCCGGCGATGCGCGACCTGCGATGATCAGTTCCTCACGATTGGTTCGCATGAGATAAGCATTTCGCGGCAGCCGAGCGGACATGCCCGGCCATGTGCTTTTTGTCCTGATCGCCTGCACCCTGAGTTGGAAATCCAAGAAGACGTCCCTATGCATCCTGAGACTATCGGGCCGTTGGCGCTTGTGCCTGACCGGCAGATACTAGCAATACAGTAGACCGACGGGTATCGGCGCGCCGCCGACCTGGCGGGATGGAGGAATCACTTGGAAGCAGAGTATCCCCACCGGCGCATTCTGCTGGTGGATGATGATCCGGTCTTCATAGAGAAAGCGATGGGCATTCTGCCCGGACTGGCCGAAGTCTGCATTGCCGGCGATGTCGAAGAAGCCCTCGAGTTGAACCTGAGCCTGCGGCCTGACCTCATCATGCTGGACGCGTTGATTGGCACTGGCGACAGTCTGGCGCTTCTCGATGCATTCCGCGAGGCGCGGCCGACCGAACGCTTCGGCATCGTTTGCCTGACCAAGGGACGCGGTGCGGTCAGCGTCGTCGAGCCGTTCGGCGACGAGGTCTTCGGGATGATCTGCAGGGAACCCGAGGAAGCCGACCTGCGCGGCCACGTTGAAGAAGCTGTCAGACTCACCGATCGATTGCGCATCGACGCTGCCTGATCGGCCCCGGTTGGTTTCGTTTGCTCCGCTAGTCCATACTCTAGTGTCCGCTGGCACTCCGGCCGGCGGGCGCCGAGTGTTGCAGAGAAGCTGGCGGGGAGTACGAGATCATGGTTGCCCAGGCCGTCGAGGTCGTTCAATATCGCAGCCTGATCTATAACCTCGTCACCAAGGACCTCAAGGTTCGTTACAAGAACTCGGTCCTCGGTTTCGTCTGGTCGCTGCTCAATCCTCTCTTGATGACGCTGGTCTTCACCGTCGTGTTCACCCAGCTCCTGGGACAGACGATCGAGCATTTCCCGGTCTTCGTGATGACCGGTCTCCTGGCCTGGAACTGGACCGCTGCAAGTGTCTCGGCCGGCACCAAGTCATTGATCGAGAACTCCTCGCTGATCAACAAGGTCTATTTTCCGCGCAGTATTCTGCCCGCGTCGATCGTCTTCGCGAACATGGCCCACTACCTGCTCGCGTTTCCGGTCATATTCCTCTTTATGGGGATCGAGCGGATGCGCTTCACTCCCTGGCTCCTTTACATCCCGATCATCTGGACGGTTCAGGCGATCTTCCTGGTCGGACTGACGCTCTTGCTGGCCGCGATGTACGTCTATTTTCGCGACACGATCGTGCTCGTCGAAGTCGGTCTGACGGCATGGTTCTTCCTGACGCCGATCTTCTACCGGGTTGAGGATGTGGCGCCGGATTACGAGCAGATGATGTACTGGCTAAACCCGATGGCGTCAGTCATTGCCGAACTGCACACGATCCTCTACTACGGCGGCGTTCCCGACCCGCTCTTCATGGCCCGGACGCTAATCCAGAGTCTCCTGCTGGTTGGACTGGGCGTGCTGCTGTTCAACCGGGTCAGCCCGCACCTCGGAGAGCACCTCTAATGGCCAGGAACAACTACGCGATCGAATTTCAGGACGTCTCCCGGCGCTTCACGCTCCATCACGAACGCCGCTCGTCGTTTCAGGACTGGTTCATCGGGCTCTTCAAGACCCGCGGTGAAGCCGAGGAGTTCTGGGCCTTGCGGAATGTCACATTCGGCATCCGGCAGGGGGAAACGTTCGGCCTGGTTGGCCGGAATGGCGCTGGGAAGTCGACGCTGCTCAAGCTGGTGACGCGCATTCTCCAGCCGACCGAAGGCTCGGTCAAAGTGAACGGCCGGACCTACGCGATGCTCGAGCTCGGCGCCGGTTTCCACCCGGAGCTTTCCGGCCGCGACAACATCTTCCTCAACGGCAGCCTCTACGGATTCTCCCGCAAGGACATGCAGCGCAAGTATGAGGAGATCGTCGAGTTCGCTGAGCTCCAGCGCTTCGTCGATATGCCAGTGAAGCATTTCTCGTCCGGGATGTTCGCGCGGTTGGGCTTCGGCATCGCCGTCAACATGGACCCGTCGATCCTGGTCATCGACGAGGTTCTGGCAGTCGGCGACTCCGCCTTCCAGCAGAAGTGTTTCCGGGCGCTCGATAACCTCAAGGCCCGTGGAACGACGATCCTGTTCGTGTCGCACGATGCCGACGTCGTCCGTGATTTCTGTGACCGGGCGGCCTTGCTGGTCGACGGCCAGCTGACGGACATTGGAGCCGCTGACGATGTCGTTGATCACTATCAGCAAATGCTTCAGACCGGCGAGCAACCATTCCGCTTGCTGCGTATCCGCGCGCTGGATGAGTACCGCATCATGACCCAGCAGATTGCCGGCGGCCAGGAGCAACACATCGAGGTATTGATCCGGGTCCCGGCCGGTCGAAATACGTCAGGACTGATGCTCCAGATCGACCTCGACCGCATCGGTGGGACGACGCTCTGGTCGACCTCGGTTGCGTTGCCCGCCGAGCTGCCGTTGCCGGAGCACGCGATCCGCCGTGATGAGGATGATGCCCCTGACACGCGGATGGCTCGCCTGAAGATCGATCGGCTGCCGGTCCGGGCAGGCCAGCTGCGGCTCGTCGGTAGTCTCCACGATCCGTCTGGCCAGCTGATCGACCGCACCGAAAGCCTCGTCGACATCCTGCCGACCGACCACGCCCAGACTGGCCTGCTGGCGCTCGACCACAGCTGGGAGTGGAACGACCCGACGGAACCGGCTCCGGTCGAATCACCGGAAGGCGCGGACATCGTTCGGCGCTAGCCGGGCACAGCGCCGATCTGTTGGAGCAGTCCCAGCCGGTCGATCTCCTCCCACTCCTCGACAACCCTGCCCCCTTCAACCCGGCTGATGATGATGCCGGTGATCTTAACCTCGCGGTTTGTGGGCGGGATACCGGCGAATTCGCCGGTATGTTTCGCCGAGCCGGACCAGCGGGTGACGATACGGTCGCCGGTTGCGAACGTATCCTCGGCGCGGCGTTCGAGGTTGGAGAATGCGCCGGTCATCGTCTTGACATAGTGTTTGAATGCCTCAGGCCCTTCGATCTCGACCCCGGCTCCGTGCATGACATAGTTCGGCGCGAGATACTCGTCAAGGAAATCGAAGTTCTCCCGATTCATCTCATCGATGTAGCGCTCATGCAGCGCCCGGTTCTGTTCGCTTGTCATGGATTCAACTCCTCACATGTAGAGCGTCCGGGGGTTCACTCGGGACGCGCGATCGCGGCACCGAACCTGCGCGGCCGCCACACAAGCAGACCGCCGGTGATTCCGAAGACGGGCAGAATGAACGAGAGAGACTCGTAGCCGCCGAGGCCAATCGCCAGGCCGCCAACGGCCGCTCCTCCGGCCGCGCCGATGCTAAAGACCGACTCATTGATCACCAGGGTCGTCGCTTGTCCCGACGGAGTACTTGTCGCCAGGAGACCGAGGATCGTCACGACGCTGACACCGGCTAGAAGAAAGCCTGCGGCGATAAACATTGTGGCAGTGACCGCTCCGGTCTGATCGCTGAACGCCGGAGCCAGGATGGCGCCAGACAGGGCCATTGACAGGCTGAAGAGCACGCGAAGATCGAATCGTCCGAGCTTGCCGGCTACGAAGCTCCCGGCCGCGAAGGCTGTCCCTCCAACCGCCGCGATCAGGCCGAATCGCTGGACGCTCAATCCCATCTCATCGATGAAGTAGGCGCCCTGGTAGGTGAGCGCCGCCATGAAGAGCAATCCCTGGGCAGCTGAGCCTCCGAAGAGCGCTAGCATCTCCCGTGAACGCAGCAAGGGGATGTAAGAGGAAATGATTTCTCGCGGGGTGATCCGTTCGGCCGGATGATCGGGATCGGCCGGGCAAAATGCCAGCAGCAGCGCGATGGCGGCGGCTCCCAGCACCGCGACGAATTCCCAGGCGGCTCGCCAGGTCAGCAGCGCGCTGATCCCGGTCAGGACCGGGATACCTATGATGCCGGTCAGCGCGATCGATCCGCTGATGATGCTCAGCGCCTTGAGACGGTTCTCCCCGGCGTAGCGGGTGCTGACCATCGCGAAGACGACGCCGATGGTCGCCGCCATCCCGAGACCGCCGACTACGCGCGTGGCAAGGAGAGCGCCGTAGTTCGGGGCAAGCCCGCCGCCCGCGGCGCTGATGGCTGACAGCACGAGGCCGAGCAGCAGTGTTCGCCGGTGGCCGTAGTGGTCGGCGAGCGGTCCGACGACCAGCCCGCTAACGGCTGCGACGACCAGGAACACCGCTGCCGCCTGACCGATCACGGGGACCGAGCGATGCAGATCATCGGCGATGTCTGGGATAAACGGGCCGAGCTGGGCGCTGTTCAGGATGCCAACCACCGCCGCCGTACAGAGGGCGGCCATGACGTTGATCTCGATGCTCCGTCGTCCGTTGTCCGCTGCCGTCGATTTCATGAATGCGTGCCCTGGTGTGACGTACCGGTATCGTTCCAGCGTAGTACGTCTTTGGTCGATTCGCTGGCTATCGCTGATCTTCTGACGATGCGACGCATCGCCGGAAGGTTCATCAGCCGTCGATCTCGGCGGTCATGTTCAGGGCATTCGCCATCGGATGTCGATGAAGCGCATCGCCGAGCGTACCCGTGAGCTGGATCGAAGTGTGCCGCATCACTTCCGTTCCGTCGTTGACGAACATATGCTGCAGGTTAGCCGGCGCGATGACGATGTCGCCCGGCCCGGCTATGTAGGACTTTTCGCCGACGATCCAGCGCCCGAGCCCTTCCCTGACGATGAAGACCTCCTGGTAGGGGTGGCTGTGAGCCGGCACTCCGCCGCCGGGCTTTGTTTCGGCCAGAATCAGCGAGAAGCCGTCCAGGCCGTGCTCATCGCCGGAGATCGGCGTGACCGAGATGCCTTGCCAGGGGGTGTAGCGTGGGAGTCTGGTCGTTGCCACCGTGGGTTCGCGTGTCCTGTCTCGTTGTCCGGTCTCGATCGTCATCCGTCTGTCCTCTCGTCAATCGCTTCGTACTCCAGAATCTCCAACGGGCCGTCGCCGCATTGCACGAGCAAGGTGCCATCATCGCGCCGATTCAAAACGGTGCCCGGCGCTGCGTGATTGGATTGCTGATAGGTGAGCTTTGTAGCAGTGATCAGGCTCCGTCGGCCTTCGATTTCGCCAAATGCTCCGAGTGGCACGTCACGGGCACCGTACCAACTCCGGACCTTGACGAAGTTCTGTCGCGCTGTGTCCGACCAGTCAATCTCTCGCCATTCGGGCTCGAACGCACCGCCGGAGTGGATTGCCTTCGATTCATCTTGCGGGGTTCCCGGATCGCCGTCCGCAACTCTGTCGAGCGCTTCTATGAACGCCGAGCGAGCAGCTTGGACGAACCTCGGTATCAATGTCGCTGAGTTGTAGTCATCATCGGTGATCGGGACGCGGCGTTGCGAGAGAATCGGTCCCGTATCGAATTCGGATGACATGTAGTGGACTGTTGTACCGTACTCGGGATCATCGTTGCGCAGCGCCCATCCACTGGCATTGCGTCCCCGGTACTTCGGCAGCAGCGAGTCATGGCCGTTGATCGTACCCAACCGAGGGATGGCTAGAACATCTTCCGGGATCTTCCAGTTGAAGCCGGCACAGACGATGAGGTCCGGTCGTATTGGACGTATCATGTTCGCCCATCGGTTCGGATAGTTCGAGATGACCACGTCCAGACCGGGACGGGCGTGTTGCGCGACCCCGAGATAGTCGTCAGTTCGGCGACTTCGCGGCCCGGGTGCCCCAACCAGGCCGACGAGCCTGTGCCCTCGCGAGCCTAGCCATTCCTCGATGAGAGGGATGAAATTGGGTCCAGCGGTGAACAGGACGATTCTCCAGGATTCACTGTCGTTTCTTGCGCCCATGTTGATTACTCCGGTTGTACTGAATGCTGCACGCGACCGTGTACGAGAAAGCCGACGAAGGTCATCAGGAACCGGCCACGTTCGGCACGGTCCTGGAGGTCGCGCTCCCACATCTCCAGTTCCTCCGGGGTTATTGCCCCGGCCTCGGCAGCACGGCGCGCGTTCACGATAACGCCCATCATCCCGTCGGCATTCGTGAGGTCGTTTCCGACAGGAGCGGCCGATTGGATCTCCACGTCGACAATTCCCGCGTCGAGAAAGTGCTCGTAGAGGTAGCGGCCGCGTGAGCCGCTGCCTGGCATTCTGTCCCTCCACTCCTGCCACCAGGTTTCGATGCGCCATTCCAGATTCGGGTATGAGGTCGTTACCCGGCGAGTGCTGAAGTCGGGGTCGGAAGCGGCGATTCGGCCGGCCGGCTTCACGACCCTGACCATCTCGCTCAGCACCTGAACAGGATCGTCAACGTGCTGGAGTACCCGGTCAACTCGGGCGGCGTCAAAGGTGTCGTCATCGAAGGGCAACTCATAGGCGCTGCACTGAATGAACTCAACCGGCAGATCGCTGCCCTCCAGAACGCTTCCGGGCTTCGTCGATCATCGTCTGGCTCAGATCGATGCCGACGGCCCTGCCCGCGGGACCGATGAACTCAGCCATCGCCCGAACATCGTCACCGGCTCCGCAACCGACATCGAGCACAGCGTCACCAGGCTTCAGATCGATCATCTGATAGGTGACGCGCTTGTAGTCGCCAGCCAGCTTTGTCACCTGGTCGAGGTAGTCGACTCTCGCCCTCGGGTCGTCTGATCCGTCGACGTTCGCCATTTCATTTCCGTCGATCTTGGTCTTGTGTGCGTCTTGAACGTGCATGGTAGTTTCGGTTCCAATCACGGTCTCGGGTCAATTCGAAGATGGTGGTTCGCTGGGCTTGCTGCCGGCAACGACGAGCATGACGGCCCAGGTGAGGAATGTGCCGTTAGCGATCGCTCTATCCTGTGCGGCCACGTATTGCTCGTACTCCCTGGAGTCGATAATCCCTTGCTCCCGCGCTGCAAGAAGGGCAGGATGCTGATCGCCCTGGAGCTCGAGGAACGAAGACCAGCTGGCACCGTCGTGGAAGCCGAGCTGGGGGGTGACCGAAGTTGACGCGAGTCCGCGCTGCTCCATCAAGAACGGCACATGGCGAATGTTCCGGACGTCCGGTCCGCCTCGCCAGAACTCGTGCAACCGCGCTTCCAACTCGTCGGGAAGACCGATGCTGACGGAGAACGTGCTGACGTCGGTGTCGAAGATGACGATCCGGCCGCCGGGCTTCGTGACCCGGATCAGCTCGTCGATCGCCGCCGGGATGTCGTCGACATGCTGGATGACCCGTTCGGAGCGAACGGCGTCGAACGTGTCATCTTCGAACGGCAGGTCGCGGATGTCGGCGTGCAGGAGTTCCACCGGTAGGCCGGTCCCATCCAGCCGCTGGCGGGCGATGTCAAGCAGTTGCTTGCTGGCGTCGATACCGACTGCCCGGCCAGCCGGACCGACCAGTTCCCCCAGTTGCAGCAGGTCGTAGCCGGTTCCGGAGCCAGCGTCGAGGACCGTCCAGCCGGGTTGAATGTCCAGCTGATCGAGGACGATCCGCTTGCCGGATTGGATATCCTCCCACTCGTTCTGGGTGTCCAGCAGCCGGATCAGCCGCTCGCGTTCGGCGGCTTCAGTGCGGTCGATCGCGCTGTAGGCCAGCTCGTCTGTCGCCGGCATCGATTGCGTCATCTTCCCGCTTTCCATTCTGGTGCGGTACGGTCCCGACGATGGCAAGCCGGCGTTGCTGCAGAAAACGGTTGCTTGCATCTCGTTGCTTCAGATCGCCAAGGTAGGCGTCGGCTTCCTGGACGGCTGACGGAGCCGGAGCGGACGGCGGCGTCCGACCCCGATCTCGATCCCGGCGAGCGCATTGGCCGCCGCGTAGGAGGTGATGATCAGGAGCCCGCCGTCGACCTGGATGTCTGTTAACCCAGCCCGTGCCAGCCCCCAGAGCTGCCGCCCTCGCCAGCCGCTTCCCGGCTCGGTGCGGCGCTGGCGCTGCTCGAAATCCCGGATGCGCTCGAGGATCTCCGGGTGTGATGTGTCGAACAGCTCGCCGCCGAAGTCGGGGTCCATAAGGAGGATGCGCCCGCCCGGTCTCGTCACGCGGACCATCCGCTATCGACCGCAGCGGATCGTCGAGATGCTGGAGCACGCGCTCGCAGCGGCAGGCGTCGAAGCTGTCGTTCAGGGAAAAGGAGGTCATAAGCGCTGGCCTGGATGAACTCGGCTCGCAGGTTGCGGCCTTCAGATCGCTCGCGGGCGCGCTCGATCATCGTCTCGCTGACATCGATCCCGACGGCCTGACCAGGCGACCGACGATCTGGCCATCCGCACGACGTCGTCGCCATGCCGCAGCCAACATCGAGTACCCGGTCGCTCTGGAGACCGAGCAGAATAGCTGTCGACCTTCTTCCAGCAGCTGCTCGGTGACTGCATCCAGATAGTTGACACGCGCCTGCGGGTCTTCCGAGCCATCGACATTCGACATGCCGGAGCCGCTCACAGCATCGGCCTGATTACTGGTCACTTGCACGGGTCCTTTCACCAGCCTGTTCCGGGGAGAGGGCCGCCGGCGCTACCGCACAGGAGGGTAGGGCGAGGCAAACGCCAGCAGCCTGACGTGAATCAACAGGTAGCCCTCTTGAGCGGCAGCCTGGTCAGGATTGCCTGGCTTTGCGGCACAATCGGTCCGTCGGGGCCGATGATCGACTCGGATGAGCGGGGCCATAGGTTGGGTCGTTGGTTTCGCTTGCCCAGATTACCCAGCGCCGCCATGTCCCGGTACTCGGTCAGGGCGACGATGTATCCAGTCAACGGCCCCCGCAGCCGTCATCATCAGGTGACGAACCCGCTCGGCGCCGTGTTCGAGAACCTTTCCGTTGATGTCATCGATGAGGCTGAGGTAGTCATTCATTCTGCCGGGTTTCGCTGTGCCGACGGCGGCATGGATGACTGAGCGGTGCCTGATCCGGCGGACGGTCCGATCTCGGCCTGGAAGCTCCCTGGCCGATCAGCTCGGCAGGCGAGTTGGGTCTCAATGCACGGGAGAGCATGGCGTTGAAATCAGGATCGTTCCATCTCCCGAACGTATGTTTCTCAGTCGGACATGTCGCCATAGATGAACTCGATGAACCTGGCCGGTGTTCGCCCGGCGACGGCGGCGCGGAAATGCGTGGACTGACTGCAGGTTGACCGCCAGCCCTCGATGACCTCCCGGGCTCGCGTATGCCAGCGAGGAAATCGTCCATCCTGCCGGGTTTGACCTGATAGGTGACGAGTGACGATACGCTCATGCTGAATCTGTTCCTTCCATTCCTCCCGGAGCTGTTACCGGGCCAGCTCGGCCGCGCGAGCCAGCCACTCGATTCCTGATTCTGTTTTCTGGTCGAGCCAGACCGTGATATGCCGGACGTCGTAGCGGTCCCTGTACTCGCGCATGCAGGCAGCGAGCCGTTCCGGCTCGACGCGGAGCGGACCCTCGCCAAAGGCCGCACCCCATTCGCCTTCAGGTCTTCCGGCCGCGATGGTCACGTTGCGTTCGAGCGTATCCGGGTCGCGATCGAACCGGTCGCAGGCGCGGAGCATCGCTTCGTGCGGTTCGCAGTACGCCTCGGGGTGGCTATTCCAGAAGGCGAGCCAGCAGTTCCACTGATCGGCGTGCTCAACGACGAGGCGCTTCATCCGGGGTCCGCCGTGGAGCAGGCCGATCAGGATCGGTGGTCCGGTTTCTCGGACCGACCAGGGCAGGAGCGCGGCTTCGAGCGAGCGGTAGTGTTCACCGTCGAACGTGACGCATTCGCCGCGCAGCATCGGCCTGATGATCTGCAGCGCTTCTTCGAATCGTCCGACCCGGCCTTCGAAGGGGTAGCCGTATGCTTCGTGTTCGGATGGAAAGTCGCCGGCGCCGAGTCCAACGATGAGCCGGCCGTCGGAAAGGTCGTCGACGGTGTCGGCCATCTTCGCGAGCAGCGCCGGATTGCGGTAGCCGGTGTTGGTGACGAGCGTGCCGATCTCAACCCGCTGCGTGGCTGTCGCCAGCGCCGGAAGCAGGGACCAGCACTCCCATGCGCCGGACTTCACGCCTCTGAGATCGTCGGGCATCTCGATTCCGTGGTAGGCCATGTCGATGTAGTTTTCGCTGTAGAAGTGGTCGACCAGCCAGACGGAATCCAGTCCGGCATCCTCGGCGGTCCTCGCCAGGTTCAGGACATCGGCCGGCCTCGGGGTTTCGCCGCCCATGCCGTGCGACCAGTGAGGAAGTACCACGCCGACCTTCATGTCATCCCGTGGTAACGCCTGACTTCGCTCTCTCACGTAGACTCCCTCCTGTTGCCGGGCGGTGTATCGAACTCATGTGGCGACTTCCGCATGCAAGCTGCCATCCAGATGCCTGGCAACGGACCGCACCTTGCCGACCAGATCCTGAAACGCGGGCTGAGGCCACACATCGGCGGCATAGCGACCGAACGCGGCCATGTCGGCGAACTCGACGACCTGACCGATCTGGCCGGTGACGCTGCCGGTCAGACCGTGGAGGACGCGAAGCCGGGCATCGTACCCATCGGTTATCGCCGCAAGCTCGCCGGCGAGTTCGAGGTAGTCGCCAATGCGATCGTTCGCGATCTTGAAGTTCTGGATGATCTCGACGCAGCCGGGGATACTCGCGGTTCGCTTCCCGAGCTCGGCGATGACCTCGGCCTGAGCCGCCTCATGAGCGATGACCGGGCCATCGCTGCGGTAGAAGCGGCTGAGTTGCTGCATGACGTCGTCGTCGGTGAGCTTGCCGATTATCCGGCCGTGCTCTTCGAGGGTTGCGGCCTGGAACTCCCCGTAGGTCAGGCCGGTCGATGGTCCGCCGACAATCACCCGCATCAGCCGGGGCGACTTGCCGCCGCATCGCTCGATCTGGGCTTTCATCCTGGTAGCGAACTCGACAACCTCAGCCTGGGAACCAGGGCGTACCTGCCAGGCGTCGATTCTGAGTATGGTCATCTCCCCACCCTTCTTCAGTACGCGACAGATCGAACGATGCTCGCTCTCAACACCTGGATTGGTGCGTCGCTGGCAACGTTCTGCTGGATCATCTCGGCGATCTCATCGTTCTGCCGCATGTCATCGACATAGGCGCCGAGTTCCCGCATGTTCGGGAAGACGATGGCGGTCATAACATTTCCGCTGTCGGGTCCTCCGGCGTAGATTTCTCCGATGCCGAAATGGGCGTTCGTGTGGCTGTAGAGGCCGGCAACGTTCTTGATTGCGTCGACGACGACCGACTGTTTGCCAGGCGGAGTCGACCAGACCCGGACAATCGCCGCGACACCAGGCTGGCCCACCGGCTCTTCGGCTCCAAAGGTTGCGAGACGTGCCAGAAGATTTGATGGCCCCATGGCCACCGGCGAGTCCCCGGCGTAGAACGCTCCGTATGCCTTCTGGACCGCTTCGTCCTGAACCGACCTGTCGATGAAGTCGCCGTAGGCTTCCATCGAATCCCAGTCAGCGAACATTGCGAATCCGCCGGTATTCGCACCGCCGGAACTGACACGAACGAGCGTGAGCGGAGAGACTCCATACCCTTCGATCGCATCGGCGAAATTTCGCACCAGCTTGAAATACTCATCAAATCGGCCGGGTTGAACCTGTCCGGAATCGATTCGTCTGACGGTCATAGTTGAGTTCCATCCTTCACTGATTGCAGGCGACGGCTATGAAGCGATCCTCGTGGCGATACCAGCGCCGAGGATCACGCCGGGCGGGGTTGCGCTCCGGAACGATTCGGCGACCTTCTGGATCTCCGGGTTGTCGTTGATCTCGTCGAGCAAGGCTCCGAGGCCAGCCCAGTCGGGGAAGGTGAATGAGACGATCACATTCGGCCCGGACGATGGGGCAACCATCGGTCGCATGACCTGATAGTGGCCGCCGTTATCTTCAGCATGCTTGTTCATGACGGCACCGGCTGCCCTCGCAACCTCCATCATGCCGGGAGCGATCTTCCAGGCACGCACGAACGAGACCGATCCGTCCTGGCCTGGTGCCGGCGCACCTCCCGCGTCAATTTGATGGAGCAAGCCGGACCCGCGATGTACGACCGGCGAGTCGGCGCTATGGATGTGTCTCCAGACCTTCTGGATCCCCTCATCCTCCCGTGCAGCGTTCATGAACTCGCCATACTTGGCTGCCGATTCAAAATCGGTGACGGAGTAGCAGTGGCCAGTCGTCAGATTGGCAGGACCGTTTTCGCCGTGATTGATGAGCATCAGCCGCACCATCGGAGTCGTGACGGCGGACATTGCCTGCTTCATGTCGTCGAAAACCTCAACATACTCCTGCAGCCTGCCGGCTTTTACCTGGGCGAAATCGACGCGTCGGATAGTCATTGGTTCTTACCCTCCTTTGGGAGACAGGTATCGCTAGTTGTTGCCGTAGAGGCCTTGCCAGGCCGGGCGGTCGTAGAGGATCTCTCCTCCGGTCCGCGTCGCCAGCTCGAGCCACTTGCCGACCGACGACCCGACGGACGCGTCGCCCAGAATCCTGTCGACGGTGCCGGCGTTTTCGATATCGATGATGACGACGATCTCGCCGGTGATGCTGTTGTAGGCTTCGGCGGAATTGACTCCCTGGACACGTTCAAGCGCGGGAATCAGTTCGGTATCAAGTGTCTTGTTGATCGGCCCGATATCCGCCCCGGTTGTCGACTCCTTCATCCGGCCGCGAACGATGTACAGCACGGTGCCATTCCCTTCAGTTCGGGATGCGGGGCTTCCGATTCCCGTTTCCCACTTCCCTCTTTTCGGTTGCCTACACGTTGAGCCCGGTGCTGATAGCCATTGCCTCAAGCTGGGCGGGGCCGCCGGGGCCGAACACCTGCGCCTGGAGACGCTGCAGCTCGGCGTCGTTTTCGAGGCGATCCATGTAAGCGCCGAGCTTGGACATGCTCTCGACGAACCCGATGGTGACGATCTGACCCGAGAGATTGCCGCCGACGGTGATGCGCTGGACGAGCACGCTCATCCCAGGTTCGTTGCTTGCTGCGATGACCTCCTGCACCAGCCCCAGGAACTCTTCGAGCCGCCCGGGTTCGACCTTCCACAGACGGACAAGGGCGACATCTCCGGTCTCCTCCGCGCCGTAATGGGCGATGTGGCTTGCCTGCAGGGTGCCGATCGGCTCCAGCGGAGAGTCAGAGGCTCGGAGCCGGCTCAGGAAATCCCCGAAGTCGGGATCTCCAGCCGTTGATGACCAGTAGTCTCCGAAAGCTTCCATCGAGTCGAAATCGATCGATGCCTGGTAGATACCTGCGATGTCGCCGCCAATTACCCATCGCCTGATGCGGACATTGCTCGCGCCGTGTTTGAGGATGAGGTCCTTGCCTTCGGCGAACAGCTTGCGGGCTGCCTCAAGCCCTCCCGGTTTGAGGCGGTACTGGGGAATGATCGTGACTTTCACGAGAAATGCTTCTCCTATCTAATGGGACGTGTTCCGGACCTTGTTTACGCTTGACACCTCCTTTCCTCGCAGCAGAGCGGGCTGACATCAATCGACGGCCGTTGCCGTCTTCGGCCGCGCAGGAATCGCCATCGGGGAAGGCCGCCAGACCAGTGAGGCAGCGAGGAAGGCGAAGGCCATCAGGCCGAGGCCGAGGGTGGCGTAGCCGCCGACGGCCAGCAGCAGCCCGCCGAACAGCCCGCCGAGGGCTGATCCGATCTGGAACATTGCGGCATTGAGCGACATCGTCGTGCCTTGTCCGGCCGGAGAGCTCGTTGAGATCAGCGTCACGAGCCCGACCCAGCCAACGCCGCCGGTGATGCCGGCTATCGCGACCAGACAGATGCTCGGGATTGCGCCGGCCGGTAGCGAAATCGATAGGCCGAGGAAGATGCCCATCAGGAGCGTCGATATCCCGTACAGGGTTCGCAGGTTGATGTTCTGGAACCGGGAACCGGCGATCTTGGTGCCTACGAAATACCCGCCGCCGCCGACCATGTACGCCCAGCCGATCTGTGCCGTTGACAGGCCGAGCTCGTCGGCGAAGTAGGCGCCGATATAGGTCAATGTGCCGACCCAGCCGATTGCCCTGAGCGTGGTCGATCCGTATAGCGACAGCATCGGCCGGTCGCCGATGAGGGGCCGGTAGGAAGAGAGGATGTTGCGGAGTTGCAGCCGGCTGCCGGGTATCGCGTCGTCGGGGATCATGCGGCGCATGGCGAAGACGCCGAGAAGTCCCGCCACGGCAACGACGCCGAAGCTCATCCTCCAGGAAGACAGCGCCGCGATCAGCGTCAGCACCGGGATACCGATCACCCCGCCGACAGCGACGCCGGATGCGATCCACGCCAGCGCCCGGCGCCGGTCGTCGCCGTCGAACATCGTGCCGGCCATAGCCAGCGTGGTTCCAGCCAGCGTGCCGGCACTAACGGCCGAGACCATCCGCGCCGCGAGCAGCCAGCCGAAGTCGGGTGCCAGTGCGGTTCCTGCCGCGCTGACCGCCAGTGTCAACAGCCCGACGGTGATGATCCGGCGCTTGCCGTAGAGATCGGCCAGCGGGCCGGCGAACAGGCAGATGGCCATTGCCCCGACAAACGTCGCCGTCGCAACCTGGCCGAGCAGCGGGATCGAGACTCCGACGTCGTCCGAGATGTCCGGCATGAACGGACCGAGCGCGAATCCGTTGAGCATGCCCAGCATGGCCGCAGCAGACAGCGTCAATGTGATGATCTGCGGTCGAATCTGGATTTCCTGATGCCCTGATGATGTGTTCGGCATCGTTGCCGTCTCCGTTCAAGAAGGTGGCTAGCCCCATCCCTGCTGTTTGCGCGTCGGCGTGACAGCGAGCGGGGCGTCGCTAGTCGTCAGTTCCGGCAGCCGCTTGAAGCTGCGTCGCGGACTGCTCCTGGTGGGCACGTTCGAACGCCGCCTTGAAACGCGGGATCGAACGCTCGATCATCTGGTCGTTGGCAGTAAGTGAGAGTCGGAAGTATCCGGGCAACGAGAACATCGACCCTGGCATCGTGTAGACGTGCTCTTCGGCGAGCATCCGCGCGAAGGACCAGTCGTCGTCAATCGGCGACTCTGGCGTGAGGTAGAACGTGGCTTCGGGCCGGTGGACTGAATAACCAATGGCACGCAGTTCGTCGACCAGGAGATCGCGCTTCTGTTGCAGATGCTCGACATCGAGCGACATCCGCTCCAGTTCCGGCAGGGCGTACATCATGACCGTGTTTGGAATCAGGTAGCCGCTCGATGCCTGCGCAAGTGTCAGCGCCATGCGCATCTGCTTCCGCTCGGGCATTGTCGGGGGAAGGGCTGCGTAGCCGATCCGTTCCCCCGGAGCCAGCAGCACTTTTCCGTAGCTGTAGCAGAGAAATGTCCGTGGATAGAACTCGGCTGGGGTGTAGCTGCGCTTACCGTCGAAGACGATCCGGTTGTAGGGCTCGTCGCTGATGATGTAGATGGCCCGGCCATACCGCGTAGATGCCTCATCGAGGAGCAGGGCGAGGCGCTCCAGCGTTTCCGGCGGGTAGATCTTCCCGGTGGGGTTGTGCGGCGTATTGACGATGACCGCGCGAGTCCGGGGCGTGATGGCGTCGGCGATTGCTGCGAGATCGAGGTCGAATGTCTCTCGATCGATATGCACTGTCACCGGAACTGCGCCGGCGTCGCGGACCATCGCTTCATACGCGAACCAGGGCGGCAGATTGAAGATGATCTCGTCGCCGGGGTCGGTCGCGGCCCGGATGCTGGCGGCCAGTGCCCCGAAGCCTCCGTTGGTGAGGGCGATATCCTGTGGCTCAAACGGCACTCCGCACCACTCGCGCAAAGACTTGGCCGCAGCCTCAGCGGCCTCGGGATTACCCTGGTGATAGCCAAACCAGTCGTGTCGCTCGGGAATCAGGTTCTGCTGGAGAGTCTCGACGTAGCCGGCCAGCGGACCTTCCTGTGGGTCGCCGGTCATAAAGTCGCATGCATCAGGTGCTTTGCGCGCCTCTCGCCAATCGGTCTCGGTCAGTGGAAGGAAAGCGCTCCACGCCGCTGCCAGCGTGTTCATGCGGGTGGAAGGCAATTCAATCGCCATGTTCGGGTCTCCTCGGTGATTTCAGGGCGGTGGATTATCCGGCGGCCAGTTCGTCGAGGCCGGCGCCAAGATCGCGCATCGTCTTGTCGACATAGCGCTGGTGGTTCCAGGCTGCGCTGAGCTCGATGTCTGCCGGGCTTGGAATGCGTCCAAGGGCACGCCGGAGATTCGCCTCACGCCGGTTGAGGTGGGCGTAGAGTTCTGGATAGGCGGTCTTCAACTCCCGGGCCTGTTCCTGGAGTGTCGTCGGTCTGGTGGCCTGAGCAGTCATGTCCAGATCCTTTCCGGAACGATGGCAAGGAGGCGCCGGGCTTTGAGCCGGGCCACCGAGCCAATCAATTTGTGCGTCTGTTCTTATGGTAGGGAGATACGGAACTCTTGCCATTGTGAGAAGTACGTAATCGGGGTACGGACCACAGATATCCGTTGATCTACGTACGTAGGGCGGGGAGTGCACATCACCGGGCGATGCAGGTCATCGTTCCCGTACGCCAGGCGAGTTTGTGCTCCCGTTGACCGGACACGCACAACGCTCCAGCTAGGTCATCAATCCTGAAGCTACCGGGAGAAAAAATACTCTCAGCACCGTAGGGGTGGGGCTGGTCCCCACCCTGATTCGACGCGAACGTACGCGGGTGGAGGCTAGCCCCACCCTTACGAATACGGTGAGGGGAAGTCCCGCCCGAACGATCAGGGATTTCGAAACAGCAGGTGGACGTTGGGCAACGGGAGTGGTGCCCGGATAGGTTCCGCAGTCGAGGAGCCGGCAGCGCTCAATCCCGCAGGTCGTAATCCTCGCGGGCTTGCCCATCTGTCGTGATCTGGTCCTCGACATCAAGGCGGACCTGCTCTTCCGGGCGCTCGGAGGGTGGGCCGTAGCCGCCGGAGCCTGCCGTCTGGATTGTGATGACGTCGCCGTCGTCGAGCAGGGTCGGTATGTCCGTGTCCTCGTAGTGCGTGCCGTCGGGGCGGTCGAGCGAGATCAGGGCGCGTGCACCCGGCAACCCGCCTTCGAGTCCCCAGGGCGAGCTGAGTCGCCGGCTGGTCGAACCGCCGAAGGCCGCCTGATGGCCCTGGACCCGGACCGAGCGCCGGATAGCCATTCCGCCGCGATGGCGGCCTGACCCACCGGTCCCGGACGCGAGCTCGTAGCGCTCGACTATGATCGGATATTCCTGTTCGAGGCTCTCGACCGGCAGGTTGCTCGTGTTGGTGACGTGGGTCTGGACGCCATCCATACCATCCTTGGTCGCCCGGGCGCCGAATCCGCCGCCGATCGTCTCGAGGTAGGAGTAGTACTCGCCGGTTCGAGGGTCGACGCCGGAAAAGGTGATCGATGAGTTCGAGCCGGTGCAGGCGGCGATGACCCGGCCGGGAACGGCCTGGGCCAGCGCGCCGAGAATCAGATCGACGACTCGCTGGCAGGTCTGGGTGCGACCGTTAATGGCGGCAGGTTCGGAGCAGTTGAGGATGCTGTCCTGCTCGGCGGTGACATGGATCGGCCGGTACATCCCGGCGTTCGGCAGGATCGCCGGATCGACGACGATCTTGACGGCGTAGTAGCAGGTCGCCAGCAGCGCCGTCCAGACCATGTTCAGTCCGGCGCGGACCTGGGGAGGGTTGCCGGTGAAGTCGAGATGGATCTCGTCGCCGTCTACGGTGATCGCGACCTGAAACTCCAACTCTTGCTTGCCCAGCCCCTCGCAGTCGAACGTATCGGTGAAGCGATAGGTGCCGTCGGGGATCTTTGCGATGCCGGCCCGCGTTTGTCGCTCGGCGTAGTCGAGCAATGCGTCCCCGGCGAGCTTCACCGTCCCGGCCCCGTAGCGCTCGCACAGCCGCTGCATCCTGCGGACGCCGAGCCGGTTGGCCGCGAACTGAGCCCGGAGGTCGCCGAGCCGTTCCCTCGGCACCTGGCAGTTGAGCAGGATGAACTCGAGAATGTCTTCCCGCAGCTCGCCGCGGTCGAAGATCTTGACCGGCGGAATCCGCAGACCCTCCTGGTAGATGTGAGCGTGGCCGCGATCAACGAAGTCGGCGTGGTGGGAGAGGTTGCTGACGAAGCCTACGATCTCTCCGTCGAAGAAGACGGGCGAGAGAACGACGATGTCCGGCAGGTGGGTGCCGCCGCCGGTGTAAGCGTCGTTGCCGATGAACATGTCGCCCGGGTCGATCTCGTCCAGGTCGTAGCGCCGCAGGATCTCTTCGACCAGTCCCATCAGCGACCCGAGGTGGATAGGGATGTGTTCGGCCTGGGCCAGCGTCCGGCCCCGGGCGTCGAAGACGATCGTCGAGCAATCGCGGCGCTCCTTGATGTTGGTCGAGTAGGAGGCGCGGATCAGGCTAGTGCCCATCTCCTCTACCAGAGAGCTGAAGGCCGAGCCGATGACCTCGACCGTGATCGGATCGAGCGCGCGTTCGGTTTCGGTCACTGCCATATGCTAGCTCCGTTCTTCCTGGATCATCAGATTACCGTAACGGTCAACGGTCACCGACTGGCCATCGAGCACGAACGTCGTCGAGTCCATCTGCTCGATCACAGCCGGGCCGTCGAAGCGCTGGCCGGCTAGCAGCGATTCTCGCTGATAGACCGGTACCTTGATGCGCCCTCCTGCCGGTGCGAGATGGATAGCTCGGCTGGTGGCCGGTTCCGGAACGCCCGAGCCGCGTTCGATCTCGGGAAACTCCGGCGTCGGGATCAGGCCCCGGGCTTCGACGCGGACGGTGACGATCTGGGCGGGCTCGCCGGGAGCGCTGAAACCGTAGGAACGGTCATGCTCGGCATGGAAAGCGTCGAGAATTCGCTCCAGCGTCGACGGGGTAAGGTCGCCGTCGGGCACGTCGATCGCCAGCTCGTAGTTCTGGCCGATGTAGCGCATGTCGGCGATCCGTCGCAATCGCCGGTCCGCTTCTTCGACGCCTTCCCGGTCGAGCCAGGCCGACGCCTCGGCTTCGATCTCCCGGAATCCCTGCTGGATGTCGTCCAGCGCCTCCGGCAGGGCTGGCCGGGTGAGCGTCCGGGAAAAATCGGCCCGAAGATCCGAAAGGAGCAGCCCCAGCGCGCAGAGGGCTCCCGGGACGGTCGGGACGAGCACGCGGGGGATCTCGAGTTCTCGTGCCAGTCTGGTTGCGTGGAGCGGTCCCGCGCCGCCGAAGGCGATCAGGGTGAAATCGCGCGGGTCGTAGCCCCGTTCGATCGAGATAACCCGGATGGCGCGTCCCATATTGACGTTGACGATCGAGAGGATGCCCTCGGCAACGGCCATCGATTCAAGCCCCAATTCCGAAGCAAGCCGCTCAACGGCCCGGTCCGCCGCCCCGGCATCGACCGGCATCCGGCCGCCGAGCAGGTGCTCGCGGTTCAGGATGCCGAGCGCCAGATTGGCGTCGGTGACGGTCGCTTCGGTGCCGCCGCGTCCGTACCCTGCCGGCCCGGGCTCGGCTCCCGCGCTCCGCGGCCCGACCTTCAGGTGGCCGCCGGAGTCGATCCAGGCGATCGACCCGCCGCCCGCGCCTACCGTATTGATATCGATCATCGGCGCGCGAATCGGGTAGCCGGCGACTTTCGAGTCGATCCCGATCTGAACGGCGCCTTCGGAGATCAGCGAGACATCGGTGCTGGTACCGCCCATATCGAACGTGATGACGTTGTCGAGGCCGGCAGCTTCCGCAACCCGGCCCGCTCCGGCGACACCGGCCGCCGGGCCGGACAGGACGGTGCGAACCGGTAGCTGACGGGCTTCGTCGAGCGAGATCAGCCCGCCGTTCGACTGGGTGATAAAGGGTTCGGTGAGGACCCCGAGATCTCGGACCCGGTCTCGCAGGCGGCTGATGTACCCGGCCATGACGGGCCCGACGTAGGCGTTGATGACCGTCGTCGAGAGCCGCTCGTATTCACGGAACTCGGCCAGTACCTGATGAGAGGTGCTCGGATAGATCTCCGGCGCCATCTCCCGGATCATCTCGAGCACGCGCTGCTCGTGCTGCGGATATAGGTAGCTATAGAGGAAGCAGACGGCGATCGCTTCGACGCCGCGTTCCTTGAGCAACTCGATCGCTTCGGCAACGGCGCGTTCGTCCAGTGCCTTTTCGACCGTTCCGTCGTAGAGCAGGCGCTCCGGGACTTCGAGCCGGTCCCGCCTGCGAACGAGGACCGGCGGCTTCTCGACCTGAAGGTCGTAGAGATCCGGGCGCTCCTGACGTCCGATATCGAGCAGGTCCCGGAATCCTTCCGTCGTGATGACGCCGGTTCGGGCGCCTCTGCCTTCGAGAATCGTGTTTGTTGCGACGGTGGTGCCATGCCCGAAGTAGCCGACGCTGCCCGGCTCTATCCGGGCGTTTTCAAGGCCCTGACGGGCGCCGTCGAGAATAGCGATGCTCGGGTCCGCCGGCGTCGAAGGCAGCTTGTGGATGGTGAGGCGTCCGGCGTCATCGATGACGCATACGTCGGTGAACGTTCCCCCGGTATCAACCCCGATACTGACAGTCATTCCATCTCCTGTTACGCGGTGGTCGCAGACCCGTTTGATGATTCCATCCGTATATCTCTGATATATTAGAAGTATTCTACGAGGGAACGGAGGGTACTTTTCCCAGTATGGCATCTCTGGAGAATCAGAAAGCGTCGTTGCAGCGTCTATCGTCCAATCGCTGGCAACGCCCGGGCTATCCCGCGAACCGGAACGGCTCGCGGACGACGAAACCGCGCAAAGCGGATGAGGCCTACGGGAAGCTGAAGGAACTGATTCTCACCAGCGATCTCGCTCCGGGTGAGATGCTCGACGAGCGGCATCTGATGGAGTTGCTGGAAACCGGACGGACGCCCTTGCGGGAGGCGATTCAGCGCCTGGCCCATGAGGGACTTGTTTCGATAGCGCCCCGCAAGGGGAGCTGGGTGACCGATCTCTCGATCTCCGACCTTCAGGAGCTCATCAGTGCTCGTGAGGTGGTGGAGCCCGCGGTCGCGGCGTCGGCGGCTGGGCGCGTGACGCCGGAAGACATCGGAACCCTTCGAGGATTGATCGATGATGTGACGGAAACGTATCGTGCCGGAGACCTCCTCGCTTCGATTCAATCGGACCGTGCGTTTCACACCCGCCTGGCGCTTATGAGTGACAACACCTACCTGGCCCGCATCGTCGACGACATCAACACGGCGACGTTGCGGTACTGGCATCTTTCGTTCAAGCACGCCGGTGATCTGACCCAGACGTACGACCATCACCACCGGATCATCGAACAGCTTGAACGTCGAGATCCCGAGGGCGTTCGGCAGGCATTGCTGGATCACATCGACATTTTCCGATCGCGCATGCAGCAAGTGCTGGGAAGCGGAATGTAACAGGCAAACGAACAGACCGTCGCGTGCGCCGGCAGACGGGTAACAAAATATCCGGCGCGAGACTCAGGTGGAAGGAATCAAGCATGGATACGATGCGCGTAGCAGTCGTGCAGATCAATAGCAGGCGACAAGAGGCCAATATCAGGCGCGCCGAGGAGTTGATCGGCAAGCCGCGGCGACCGGCGCCGGATCGTCGCGTTGCCTGAATACGTCAATTACCTGGGAGAGCGGGCAGGCACAGCGGCAGAGACGATCCCCGGGCCGATCACCGAGCGCTTCTCCGCCAAGGCGAAAGAGCACGGAATCTACCTGCTGAGCGGCTCGATCCGCCAGAGCGCGGCGGGGCCGCCGGACAAGTACTGCAACACGTCGGTTCTGTTCGGCCCGAACGGTGAGATCGTCGCCGAAGTACCGCAAGATCCACCTGTTCGATATCGACCTGACCGGCAACGTCAGCGCGAACGAATCGGAAACGATCCTGCCGGGCGACGAGATCGTCACCGCGCAGGTCGACGGCCACAGTCCGGGCTCTCGATCTGTTACGACCTGCGTTTCCCGGAGCTGTGCCGGCTGCTCGCCCTGCGAGGCGCCGGGTGCTCTTCGTTCCGGCGGCCTTCACGATGTTCACCGGCAAGGATCACTGGCACACGTTGTTGAAGGCGCGCGCGATCGAGAACCAGGCCTTCGTCGTGGCGCCGGGCCAGATGGGCTCGCACAGGCGAACGACGCTCGCTGCTATGGCCATAGCGCTTGTCGTCGATCCCTGGGGCACCGTCTGGCGGACTCGCCGGACAAGAGGCGTTGTCACTGCGGATCTCGATTTCGGTCGCGTCTCGAGCAGCTGCGGGGCAACTGCCGTCGCTTGCGAACCGCCAGCCCGATGCGTACCGCGAGCGAGGCTGTCCCTGGCGGACTAGCCGCATATCCACGGAAATTTGAGCTCTGTGCGTGGCGCGGGGAGCGCTCGCACGCTAGAGGAGGAAAGAAACCATATGACTCAGAAACGTACCGAACGATCCAGCCGAGGAAACAAGCGTTTCATCGCTGCTCGAAATATCCCGTCGGTCTCGCGCCGCCGGTTGCTGCAGATGGTCGCCGGCGCGTCGGCGCTGACGCTGTCGTCAGGGCTGCTGGCTGCATGTGGCGATGACGATGACGACGATGATGATGACACCAGCAGCGGTGGTACCACCGACGAGCCGACGGCAACCGAAGAGGCGGCCGGCGGCGAAGACGAAGCGACCGCCACCGAAGGTGAGATGGCCGGCGGCGAAGATGAAGCCGCAGCAACCGAGGGCGACGGCAGCGGCAGAAGACTGAAGCGACCGCCACCGAGGGCAGACCGACCGGCGAAGACAGCGCAGCCCACGAGTCCTGCGCCGTCGGCGGCACGCTCACTTACGCGCTGTCACTCGACCCGCCCAACATGGACCCGCACATCGACACCGGCTCGGCGGCGGCCAACGTCAAGATGCAGATCTACACCGGCCTGACCCGCTTCTGGATTGGCGGCGAGATCCAGGCCGGATCTGGCCGAGAGCTTCGAGATCTCCGACGATGGCCTGACCTATACCTTCCAGCTCGAGAAGGCGTCACGCTTTCATAATGGCGAGCCGTTCACCAGCGCCGACGTCAAGGCTTCCTACGAGCGAATCCAGGATGAGGCACCGGCGCATCGGCATTCGCCGAGCTATCCCCGATCGAGACGATTGACGCCCCCGACGATACGACCGTTGTCCTGAACATGTCCGGGCCGAGCGCTCCGCTGCTCAGCTACCTCGCATTCGTTTCGACTGCGATCGTTTCGTCGGCCCTCCTTGAAGGAGGCGGCGATCGAATACCGAGTCGATCGGTACCGGTCCGTTCATGCTGGATTCGCGGGAGCCGGGCGTCCGCGTCGTCGTCGTCAAGAATCCGGAGTACTATCGCGACGGCCTGCCCTATCTCGATCAGATCGACTTCATCCCCTACGCCGATGAGACGACGCGTATGGCTGCCGCGCTTGGCGGCGAAGTCTCGCTCGCGGAGTACGTCCCGTGGAAGGACTACGAGACGATCCGCAACGACGACAACCTGACGCTCCAGGCCGGAGATGCAGCGGCGTTCATGTGCGTCATGTATCACACGGAAAAGGAACCGTTCAACGATCCTGCCGTGCGCTATGCGCTGAACTTCGCGTTCGACAAGCAGTCGATCATCGACATCGTCTTCTTCGGCGAGGGCTCGGAAATCACTGGTGGTCTCGTGCCGCCGGAGCTCTGGGGCCATGCCGAGGAACTCGACGGCATGTTCACCTACGATCCCGACCGGGCGAAGGAACTCCTCGCCGAGGCCGGCTATCCGGACGGATTCGATTGCACGCTGATGTCGACGTCACAGTACGGCATGCATCAGGGAACGGCCGAGATCGTTCAGCAGAACCTCAGCGACATCGGCATCAACTGTGACCTGGAGCTCTTCGACTGGCCGACCGTCGTCGAGCGGTACGCCCAGGGCGACTTCCAATTCCGGATCCATGGCCTGGGTACCGGTGGCGTCGATCCTGACACCACGCTAACCCAGTACTTCGACAGCCAGGCGGCTGCCGCGAAGAACATCGCCTTCCAGGATGACCAGGTTGACGAGCTCCTCGCCGAGGGCCGCTCGCTGGTCGAGCAGGAAGAGCGAAAGCCAGTCTACGACCAGGTGCAGGCTCGCATCGCCGAGCTTTCGCCGTACAACTTCCTAACCTATCGTGTCCAGGCTGAGGTAACGCGGGCCGACGTGCTCGGTTACAGCCACTTCCCGGGCGGCCTCGGATTCCAGTCCGCGCGCACCCTGGAGCAGACCAAGGTCGACTGCGGCTAAGCATCAGATGACGGCGGGCGGGAGTATCTCTCGCCCGCCGTCTCGATCTGTATGGAGCATTCATGGGACGATATGTAGTCCGTCGCCTGATACAGGCCGCCATCATGATATTCGTCGTCGCGTCACTGGTGGCTGTGTTCATCCAGTTCATACCAGGCGATCCGGCGTACGTCATTCTCGGCGAAGAACGGGCGACGGAAGACCGCGTTGAGGCGATCCGCGACGATCTTGGCCTCAACAGGCCAATCTACGAACAGTACGCCGACTGGCTTAGCGGTGTCGTTCGCGGCGACCTCGGCGAATCGCTGATATCGGGCCGGCCGATACGGACCGATTTGCAACTCCGTATCCCCCGGACCTTCGAGCTCGGTGGAGCGGCGGTGCTTATCTCTGTCCTCGTCGGTATCCCGCTGGGCGTCATCGCTGCCCGCAGCCGGAATTCGCTGCCTGATGTCCTGGCGACGTCGTTCGCGATTCTCGGGCTGTCCGTGCCGGTTTTCGTCGTCGGCCCGTTGCTCGTGCTCCTGCTCAGTGTCAAGACGGATATCCTGCCCGCGTCGGGATACGTCCCGTTCCAGGAGGATCCAGTCGAACATCTCAAGCGTCTCGCGTTGCCCGCGTTCACTCTTGGTGTGCTGTCTTCGGCGACGATCATCCGGATGACCCGCTCGTCCGTTCTCGAAGTGCTCGGCGAGGACTATGTCCGCTCGGCGCGGTCGAGAGGTCTGGGCGAACGCAGCGTGCTGTTTACCCACGCGCTGCGCAACGCGTTGATCCCGGTCGTCACGATCATCGGCCTCCAAATGGGCACGCTGCTCGGGAGCTCGGTGCTGGTCGAATACATCTTCAACTGGCCGGGAGTCAGTACCTATCTGATCGACGGCATCAATCGCCGCGATTATCCGATTGTTCAGGCGGTGATTCTGGTTATTGCGGTGACATTCATCCTTCTTAACCTGCTGACCGACCTGATTTACGCCTGGATCGATCCGAGGATCAAGTATGAGTAGTGGAGAACAGGTCACGTCGCCGACTGTGTCGGACGAGACCGCGGTCGAGGCCGAAGGCGCGCAGAGCGAGGGATTAAGCCAGCTCACACGCAGCATCAGGCCGAGAACGCCAACCTGGCGCATCCTGCTACAGAATCCGCGGGTGACGATTCCCGGAGCGGCGATTCTGCTGCTGCTGGTGATGGCGTTGTTCGCGCCCTGGTTGGCGCCGAAAGATCCGCTGGAGATTAACGCCCAGATACGTCTGGAGGGCCCGAGCAGCGAAGCATGGCTCGGAACCGATGAGAATGGCCGCGATCTCCTGAGCCGGATTATTGTCGGCTCGCGAACGTCGATGACCGTCGCAATCCTGTCGGTTACCGTCGCGACGATCCTCGGCGTGGGATTCGGCCTGATCGGGGGCTACTTCGGCGGGATCTGGGAGTTCATAACGATGCGCAGCGTCGACGTCCTCCTCGTGTTTCCGCCGATCCTGCTGGCGATCTCGGTCGTCGCATTTCTCGGGCCCAGCACCCGGAACCTGATTCTGGTCATCGGGCTGCTCTATATGACTCGCTTTGCCCGGATCGCCTTCGGTTCGGTCGTACAGGTGAAAGGGCTGGAGTACGTCGAGGCAGCCCGGGTTCTGGGAGCGGGAAACACGCGAATCCTCGGAAGATACATCCTTCCGAATATTCTCGCGCCGATCTTCGTCCAGATATCGCTCAGCCTCGGCTTCGCGATTCTGCTCGAATCGGGCCTGTCGTTCCTCGGTCTGGGCACGCCGCCGCCGAATCCCTCCTGGGGCAACATGATCGGCGCGGCCCGTGGCTATCTCCAGCAAAATGCCTGGTTTGTCTTCTGGCCCTCGCTGATCATCTCGATCGCAATCCTCAGCTTCAATACCCTCGGCGACGGCCTGCGGGATTCGCTCGATCCGCGTTTGCGGCAGTAGGGATGAAGGAAGAGGGATAAGGGATCAGGTCCTGGAGAACAGGGATTGCGTTGTAGAGCGCGGCACGCGCCGGATACTCTACGCGGCTGAATACACAAACATGAGGTGAGGAAACAAAGACAATGGTTGATACACGTTTTATGAACTGGGTCGATTTCGATGCGCTCCGCAAAGAGACCGACCTGGTGCTGATGCCCTTCGGGGCGGTCGAGGTCTACGGCCCCCACCTGCCGATGGGCGCCGACGGCATCTCGACGATGGCGCTGGCAGAACGGGTCGCGTCCGAAGAGAAAGCCTTCGTCGCTCCGCTCATCCCGATCGGCTATTCGAAGGCGCTGATGGACTTTCCCGGAACGCTCAATGTCCGGCCGTCATCGCTGGTCGAGTACGCGCGCGACCTCGCCGAGAGCTACATCGGTTGGGGCTGCAAGCGTATCCTCTTCATCAACGGCCACGCCGGCAACGTTGCCTACCTCTCCGAACTGGCGACCCAGCTTGAAGAGCAGCACGGCGTCCGCGTCGCCCAGATCGACTGGTGGCGGTTCATCCAGCCGCTGGTGGAAGACATGGTCGAGGCCGATTTCCTGCCGCACGGCCACGCCTCCGAGTTCGGGACCAGCGTGATGCTCCACCTAGCTGGAGAGCACGTCAAGATGGACCGAGCTGTCCGCACCGAGCCGAAGAGCGCCAATGCGTTTCCTGACTTCATTCGGCCGCGCAAGTACGGCGACGCAACCGACACCGGCGTCGTCGGAGACGGGACCCTCGGCACCGAGGAGAAGGGCGCGGAGACCGTGCGGCGAGCCGTCGCTCGAACGCTCGAATTCATCCGCAGCGACGAATTTACGTCGCCTTCCTGATCCCGTGCCGGCGGGGTTGATGTAGCGTTCGGCCACAAGAGAACCCGACGAGAGGGCGGCTCATCGAGCCGCCCTCTCGTTCTAAGCTGGAGTAGTCCCGGTCATCTGTCGTCGCTATCGGAGTGCGGGAAGATAACGGCCACGGTCGTCCCGACATCGACAGTGCTTTCGACTTCGATCTCGGCGCTGTGCTGGTCGGCGATCCAGCGGGCGATGCTGAGACCGAGGCCGGTTCCGCCCGGATCGCGGGATCGGGCAGGATCGGCCCGGTAGAGCCGTTCGAAGATGTGGGGCAAGTCCTCCTCGGGAATGCCGACGCCGTCATCCGACACCGATATCTCGGTCCCGCGCGGCGTTTCCCGCAGAGCGGCCGAGATCCTGCCTCCTTCCGGCGTGTACTTGATCGCATTGTCCAGCAAGATGATCAGGAGCTGGATCAGGCGGTCCCGGTGGCCGTCGACCATCACCGGAGTGAGTTCGGTAATCTCCATCTCTCGCCCTCCGGCGAGCCCGCGTGCTTCGTTCATCGCGTCAAGCAGCACCCGGTCCAGCTCGATCCGCTCGAGATCCAGCCCGAGACCGGCGTCGGCGCGCGCCAATGCCAGCAGATCATTGACCAGGAGTGTCAGCCGCCGGATCTCCCCGGTCGCCGACGTGACGATCTGCCCGCGCATCTCGCCGGTCATGTCGGGGTGATTCTGAAGGAGCTGCAGGTCGGCCTGGATGGCTGTCAGCGGCGCGCGGAGCTCGTGGGAAGCATCACCGACGAAGCGCAGTTCGCGCCGATAGGTCTCTTCGAGATTGTCGAGCATCTCGTTAAACGTTGCGGCAAGCCGTCCGATCTCATCCGAACTTTCGACATCCACCCGGCGGTCGAACGCCCTCTCGTGGGAAATCGCTGCTGCGGTCGAGGTCACGTTCGCCACCGGTTTGAGTGCCATTCCCGCCAGGATCCATCCACCGCCCACTGTCACGATTCCACCGATCGTAAGCAGAACGACGACCAGCGTGCGGAACAGCGTAAGCGAGTTGTCCAGCCGGTCGAGGTTTGCGCCGGTGACGACGTATCCTTCATCTTGGTCAAGCGGCGCGACGTAGAGGCGCCAGCGATCGCCACCCGTGTCGTGGACGATTCCGAAGGCGCCGTCGGCCCGCTCGATATCGATCAGAGAGAAGGGCAGCAGCGTCGTGATCCAGTCGTAAGCCGGTCCTGCCGGATCGGCGATGATCGACCGTGGTTCGAGCGGTGGGATGAGCCCCGCGTCTTCGGATGCGCCCACGATACCGCCCGATGGATCGTACAGGCGGACGGCGAGAGCGGGATGACCGATGCCGAGGCTCTCGGCGCTGCCGGCTTCGGATGCCGCAACATAGGTCTGACCGACATCAGCCAGCCTCCGGTCGACGTCTTCATAGTGAGCCCGGACATGTCCCATATAGGTAATCAGGGCGACGAGGATGGCGACGGCGCCGGTCAGAATCCCGAACCAGATCGTCAGTCGAACGCGAAGCGGCATGGTCAGGGCTCCCGGAGGGTGTAGCCGACACCATGTGCCGTGTGAATGAGTCTTGGTTCGCCACCCGCTTCGAGTTTCTGGCGCAGTTGTTTGACATAGGTTTCGAGGACGTTCGTGCCGCCAACCGGCTCATAGCCCCATACTCGCTCCATCAGAAAGTCACGCGGGAGCACGCGATTCTGGTGGAGGAGAAACTCGCGCAGGAGATCGTACTCGGTCGGCGTGAGCGAAATTTCCCGGCTGCCGCGCGATGCCATGCGGGTGGCCTCGCTCAACGAGAGATCGTCAAGCCGGAGAACCGCATCCGGCTGGGAATGAGAGCGGCGCATCAGCGCCTTGACGCGAGCGATTAGCACATCCCAGTTGAACGGTTTGACCACGTAATCATCGGCTCCGTGCTCCAGCCCGAGTGCTTCGTCGCCCGGAGCGTCGCGCGCGGTGAGCATCAGGATCGGCAGCTGGGCGTCGACCTGCCGGAGCCGCTGGAGAACCTCCAGCCCGTTGAGGCCGGGCATCATGACGTCGAGGATGATCAGCTGGGGATCTCGATCGCGATAGATCGCGAGACCTTCTTCACCGGAGTTCGCGGCATCGACCGTAAATCCTTCGAGACCGAGACCGCGCTGAAGCGCATCGGTGACCGCCCGATCGTCATCAATTACCAGGATCCGGTCCATACCCATTCCTTCATTGGTCTGCCGCTAACGTCCTCGTTGATTGTACGCCCCGCCATCCCTCGATCCGTGCAAGAAATCGCCCATTGCACCGCTCAGCACCTCGTCAGGTGTCCCTCAGAACTTCCTCAGGACTGAAACCGATACTGGAGACAACTGAATGATGAGCGTAATGATGTTTACGGACGTTTCGCAGGAGGACACGATGACAACCAGTGGCAATAATCTCGAACGGATCACCAGCGCAAAGATGGGCCGGCGCTCGTTGCTCAAGCGAGCCGGCGTGCTTGGCCTGGCTCTGCCTTCGGCCGGCGCGATCTTGACGGCCTGCATGGGTGCTGACGATGATGGCGCCGGACTCGCCGAAGACGCTCTGGCCGCCGAGAGCGACGACGTGGCGCAATCCGCAGGTGTCGAGGAGATTACAGTCACGGCCTTCGATCTCGGCTTCCGGCCCAGCGAAGTCTCGGTCGAACAGGGGAAGACCGTTCGGTTGACGTTCGTCAACGACGGCGCGATGGAGCACGACATCGCATTTCCGGATATGACGTGCGATGGCTTCAAAACGACTCACGAAGCGGAAATGATGTCCGAGCGGGCTCACAACCTGCTATCCGAATCGCATGACGGCAAGACTCCGTATGCGGCCGCTGGTGCCGGTGACCGCATGGTCATCGAGTTTACGCCGGACGCCGCCGGTCAGTACGAGATGCTCTGCCTGGTGCCCGGCCACGCTGAGGCCGGCATGCGCGGCACGTTCACCGTTGGCGCTCCGGCGGCAGCAGTTGCGACCGAGCAAGACGATGAACATACTTCCGGGTCCGGGACGGCCGCTTCCGGCGCGCCATATGACGCGGAAGCGCTTCCCAACCCGGTGGTTGCCCCGCCGGTCGGAGACCGCGGCCCGGAGCTCGTCAAGGTCGAGCTCGAAGCTCGCGAGATTATCGGAAAGGTCGACGAGGGCGTCGCCTACGAGTTCTGGACCTTTGACGGCACCGTGCCCGGCACGATGATCCGATGCCGGGTCGACGACACCGTCGAGCTGACCCTGAAGAACTCGGCCAACAGCCGCATGACCCACAATATCGACCTCCATGCTGTTACCGGACCGGGCGGGGGCGCCAAGGCGACGGTCGTCGCGCCCGGAGAATCGGCAACGATCCGTTTCAAGGCCCGGCACCCTGGCGTCTTCGTCTACCACTGCGCCGTTGCGCCGATTCCGCATCACATTTCCGCTGGCATGTACGGCCTGATCGTCGTCGAGCCGGAGGGTGGATTCCCGGAGGTCGACCACGAGTTCTACGTCATGCAGGGTGATCTCTACTTTGAGGGCGCGCGCAACGAGCTCGGGCTGCGGACCTTCTCGATGGACAAGATGCTTGACGAGCGGCCGGACTACGTTGTCTTCAACGGCTCGGTCGGCTCAATCGCCGGCGAACGGGCCTTCAAGGCCGAGGTCGGGGACAGCGTGCGGATATTCTTCGGCGTCGGCGGCCCGAACATCACGTCGAGCTACCACGTCATCGGTGAGATTTTCGATCGCGTGATGCCGGAGGGTTCGAGCGACTGGCATGCGAACGTTCAGACGACGCTCGTTCCGGCCGGCGGCGCGACAGTAGTCGAGTTCACCTGCGAAGTGCCAGGCACCTATGTGATGGTCGATCACAGCCTGGGACGCCTCGGGAAAGGGGCTGCAGGGATGATCGAGGTCGAGGGTGAAGAAGACCCGGAAACATTCGAGATCGTGTCCTCGCCGGGGAACTAACACCACGATCCGGTCGGAACCTGCCGGTGTGGAGAGGAGCGCGGCTTCTACCGCGCTCCTCTTTCGTTGTGCCTGCGAGAACGTGCTGCAGTGTCTCGCCGCCTGGTATCCCGAGCGGAGATATCGTGGAGCATTGGTGACTATACCCTCTGGTTGACCGGGAAGATGCCGTATGGATCGTCCTTACAGTCTGGTGGTCGATGGTGGGCAAAGAGATGAATCCAGGAACCAGGCCCGGCCTCACCACCTGATCCGGTCGGCTGCTCGGCGACGTGTTCGTCATGAGTCACCATGAGGATCGTCAGATTACGCTCCTGTCGCAACCGTCGAGCAGATCGAGGATCTGTGCGCCGGCCCTGGAATCGAGGCTGCCGGTCGGTTCGTCGGCAAGCAGGATCGGCGGCTCGTTCGCGAGCGCCCGGGCCACGGCAACCCGCTGCCGCTCGCCGGAAAGCTGGGCCGGGCGGTTCTGGTAGCGCCGCCGAGCCCGACGAGGTCGAGGATCTCCGCGCTCTGGCACGGCGCTCGCGGCTGCTGAAGCCGGCCTCGAACATGGCACTGGACGTTCCATCGGCGGTCAGAGCCGAGCAAGGTTGTGCATCTGGAAGACAAGTCCGGATGTCACGGGCCCGGAATCAGGTTCTGTTTCTCCGCCAGATCCTGCCCGGCGACGACGCTGCCTTCGTCTGGGCTATCCAGTGCCGCGATGATGTGCAGCAGCGTCGACTTGCCGCAGCCGGACGGTCCCATCAGCGCGACGAATTCACCTTGCCCGACGGTTAGATCCGCGCCGCGCAGCCGGATGCGCCCTCGTCGAAGGACGACGACGTTCCTGACGTCGATGGCAACTGGCTTACTCATGGCGCAACGCTTCCATTGGCGTCAACCGGATGGCCCGATCGCCGGATAGATGGCTCCGGTGATCGCGACTGCGATCGCAACCAGGAATGCGCGCAGGGCGATACTGTACTTCGGCCGGGAAGGTTCTGGACCGTCGCGATTTGTGTCACCCCCAGAACCGCGAGATATCCGAGCGCACTCCCGATCACCGCGCAATCAGGCAGAGGAGCAGGATTCGCTCAATACCATCCGCAGGATTCGCCGGCTGCTCCAGCCGACGGCGCGCAGGATGCCGAACTCGCGGGTGTTCGAACGGACATGATCATCGTGTTCATGACGCCGACCGCGCCGATGATGATCGCCAGCGCGAGATCGCGATGGTAACGGCGTCTATGATTTGGATGCCCTGGTCGACCTCACCGTATTCCGATACTTCGCCGACCGTCACCAGTTGGGGAAACGTTGCTTCGATCTTTCCCGGAGTCGGCAGTCGACGCCCGCCCGCGTCTTGACATAGACCATCGTGACCTGCCCGGGCCTGCGGGTCATCTCCTGAACCGCGATGAGCGGCGCTTCCGCACCGCCATCGATCAGGTGTCGCCAGTCCGGTGATGCCGACAACCGTGAACGGACGATCCGCGATCTACCTGGTCACCGACGGACGCGGACAGGGAGGCAGCGGCGTCGACGCCAAGCATTTCATCCGGCGCGTCCGCGGCTAGCAGCCGGCCTCATCAGGGGCGGGCTGTGCTAGCGCATCCGCCGGATTCCGAGCACGACGAAGTAGGGGTTGCTGGCGACGCGCTCGATGTCGATGACGCGCCGGACGTCCATTCGACATCGGGCAGCGCGTCGATCTGGCTCCACTCATCCTCCGACACATTGCTGAATGCGAGATCGCGGTTCCCTGGGCGACGATGAAATCGGCTCCTCCAACGCGCAGGATCTCGCCGGCCGACTCTTTGACTCCTCGGTGATGACGCCGAGAGCGACGACCGTCGTGATGCCGATGGCGATGCCGAGCATCGTCAAACCGGCCAGCACTGGCTGGCACCAGGTTCAGGAGGATCAGCGCGAGAAATGACATGATTTCGCCTCCTTCGAATGCCGGTCAACCCTTAGACTATCGAGGATGCCGTAACAACGGTATCCAGGATTGGTGAGCATGTAGCAAACCCGTGTCTGTGAGGGTGGAGGATCAGGAGTGAACGCCGCGAACGCCGTCGCCGAGCGGTCCGCGCGGCAGCCTGATCCCGGCTGAGATGCGCCGATGGCTGCAGTCTCCTCGCTCCGTCGCCCGCACGGCGCATCCTGCCGGAATCATCGAGTTTGCAGCCTCAGGCAGATCTCGGTGCCAGCCCGCTCCGATCGAGGCTCGCGCTGCCAACCGCGAGCCGGCTCTCCATCGGTCAGCGTGACGGCTCGCCCAGGCAGGCGCTGGTATTGATGAGTAGCTGGTTGCCGGCTGCCCCACCGGTGGCGGAGTAGGAGGTCGGCATCGCTCCGATTCTGGCGTACCCTTCGAGGCCGGAACCGAGCCCGATTGCCTCCAGCGCCGCCCGGTAGATTACGGCTGGATCATCGTGCGCCGAGCGGGCTTCGTCCACGCTCACACCTTCGCTGTCGGGAAACAGTTTAAGGCGGGCCCATGCGAACCGGCCGGTACTCTGCGGCCATTTTCGTGAGTTCCCGGTGCGTATCTGGCGTTACCGGGCCGGTATGATTGATTGTGGCGGAGACGACGCCGTCGAGGAGCGGGGCGAGGTTGGGCAGGTCCCGGACAAGTGCCCAGCGGCCGCTGGTGACGGTGTATCCGAATCGCCCTGGGATACGCTCTCCAGTCACGACCCGCATCACCCCGTTCGTCCCGTAGGTCAGGCAGGCGTCGCCGGGACCGAGCGCGCCGGCGCCGATGTTTGCCGCCGCTCCATCGTGGGTGCCGGTAATGACCCGCGTTGTTTCGGGAAGCCCGAGTTCGCCTGCCGGTTCGGGGGCGATCGTGCCAATCACCTGGCTGTCATCGAACACCGCCGGATAGGCGTCCGGCGACAGGCCCGACAGTTCTCGCACTGCCTCCGGCCATCGTTGCTGTACCGGCCCTCCGGCGTGGCTGGTTGCCCATTGGCCGGTGAGCCGGTAGACGAGCCAGCTGTGAAGATTTCCGGCCCGGCAAACCCGGGCGAAATGCTGTGGACGATTGTCCCGAAGCCAGCGGGTGTTGCCGATGAGATCGATTCCGTAGCCGTAGGCGAACGGGTCGTCGTCACCCCAAACCGATGACGCATAGCATGCACGAATAGGTTGGCGGCCGATGGAAGCGGCGACGCCGGCCGGCAGCCCGACCACAGCACCGGCTTCGTCCAGCCAGATACCCGGGGCTTTGCGTGCGGCGATGCCGAGCGCGACCGTCTGCCGGTCGCCAAGCCCGGCGTTTGCCTCTCGAACGGCGCCGACCACACCTTGCCAGACACGCTCGAGCGCTTCTGCGTCATGCCCGAATGGCTGTCGATCGCGTACCCATGTTTCGCCGGTCGAGACAGCGTTTCCGGAACCGTCGAAGTAGGCAGCCTTGCACCAGCTCGAACCGACGTCAACGGCCAGAACCACCTCGTTTGTGATCGTCATCCGATGTCCGCCCGATCAACTTTCGCCGCGTCCGCCGCTCCGATATTGCAGGGACTCATCCTAGACCGTGAAAGGATACGTCTCGGGCAGGTCCGGGTCCGGCCAACCGGCGGAATGTTCAAGGGGCCGTACCGCATGGGATTCATCGAAGTGAAGGACGGCATCGAACTGATCCGGCAAAGATGCATCGAAATAGTGGCTCCAGCGCTCCGTTTCTGGCCGATAGATGACGCCGATCGCCCGTTCGAGCCTGCGCTCGCGGAGAGCTTCGGAGATATCCGTCCCATCATTCAACGGGAGGAAGAATCGCTCGATACCGGTCTCGTGGAAGAGGGCTTCGTAGCTCTCGGGCAGCGCCGGGCGGACTTGCTTGAACTCCGGAGGCTCGTCCCAATTCGACGCCGCCGTGACCCAGCCGCGGTGCGTGGTGAAACCGATCAGCCTGACCTGGTCTCCGTGTCGCTGGCGCACGAGCTGTCCGAGGTTCAATTCGCCGGAGGCTCCCATGCCGGTGGCCCGCGCGTCGCCGAGATGCGAGTTGTGCGCCCAGACGGCGATCCCGACCCGGCCGAGGTATCGCGTCAGGTGTTGTTCCAGGGCGTCGAGCGTGTCAGCCATGTGAATGTCTCGCAGGTTCCAGGATGAAATGTTTCGCTGGAACATCGAGCGGTAGTAGCGTTCGGCGTCGATGACCAGCCGGGCGTTCTGCTCGGCATAGAAGGCGCGGTCCTCGGCCAGGTGTCCATCTGCCGCGACAATCGCGGCGGTCCGCGACTGGAGATCGAGCAGTTGTTCGACGACCTCATCCTCGCAGGGTTCGGAGACTCCGGTTGATGCCGAGTAGCCATAAGCCTGGTCGTTGTTCGCGAAGTACTCGAAGCATCCGTAGCGCTTGCGGGCGCGTTGCGCGGCGGCCGGATCGACATCGTCGAGGTACGTGATGACAGCTTCAGCCGACCGGCTCAGGCTGTAGAGGTCAAGCCCGTAAAACCCGACTTTGCGCTCGCCGTCTCGAAGACTTGCATTGTGGTTCCGCAGCCATTCCACGAAGTCCCGGACGATCTCATTGCGCCACATCCAGGTTGGGAAGCGCTGGAAATCGGCAAGCGCCTCATCGGCATTGGTATCGTCGCTCGCATGCTGGACATAGCAGTTGACCCGGTAGGCGTCGGGCCAGTCGGCTTCGACGGCGATGGCTTGCACCCGTCCGGACTCGACCAGGCGTTTCGTGATCTCCGCTCTTTCCCGGTAGAACTCGTCTGTCCCGTGGGACGCTTCTCCGAGCAGGACGTACGGAGCGTCACCAATCAGATCCGTCAGCGGTTCGTAATCGGGTTCACCCGCAAGCAGCGGGTGACTTGCCCGGGAGATTGCGTCGGCGGTCGCTGACGTTCCCGTAGTGGACATGGTCGAGGCTCCCTGTCGATTGCATGGAAACCCGGTTCAGGTGATTCGAAGGGTATTCCACCAGCCGGTTGGCCCTTGAGTGTGGCTCGAATCCAGTTCCGAGGTTTCCCGATCCGTACACCGATCCTAAGAGAACGAGCGGCACTGGACGACGATCGGCGATCCAGACTGCAGGTACAGATCTGGTTTGGAGTAGTGAAAAGCGTGCTGGTATTAGCGGAAGATGTCTGCCAGTGGCAGCTGGAAGCCCGGCAGCACGTCGCCACCGTCGAGCGATTCGCCTTCGATCAGCAGGCGAGCCCGCCGATCAGATGTATAGACGGTAACACGCTGTCGGACAGGTTCTACGACCCAGGCCAATCGAACGCCGGCATCCAGATAGGTTGTGACTTTGTCGTTAACGTCAATAATGCGATCAGAGGGTGAAACGACCTCGACGACGAGGTCCGGCACTGCCGGCACGAACCGATGACGTTCATCGCGCGGAGGCACGTGTGAGGCTTCCAGAAACGCGACATCCGGAGCAAGCACCGTTGCGTCTTCCTCGTTGAGAACGAAGCCCGTTTCGGCCGCGTAACAGCGTCCGAGTTTGTGCTCAACGACGAAGTTCCCGATCAGCCGTCCTATCTCGAAAGCAACCTCGCCGTGTATACCTCCTGCGGGCGGCATATTCACCAACTCTCCTCGGATCAGGTCGAACCGTCCCGGCTCCGAGATCTCGGCGAATTCTTCGATTGACATCGTCTGGACTGTGGCCATAGCGGCACCTCGGGATGGAGTATCGACATCTAACCGAATGATACGCCAGACCGCCAAAGTCCCGCCGATTCAACCGGGATTAGCCAGGAATGAGCGGGACTCCAGCGACTTCGGGACCTACGTGGGAGGCAGAGACGTCAGCTGGGTGAGGATGATCGTGCTACCGGCGGTGTACGTCGACGCCGGAGGGGCAGGCCCAACCGCGAAGATGTCGATGACGTCGCCTGCGGCCAGCGTCAAGAGGTTCTCGCCGATGAGCTGCTGTTCGTTCCCGATGGCAGCGACAGCTGTTGGCAGCTGGAAGAGCGGTCCGCTCGGCAGGCCGTTCACCCGAACCTGGGCGGTCGAACCCTGAACGCTGCCTTGAAGAATGAACTCGACCTTGTAGACGCCCGATTCCGCGACGACGAACGTCGTGCTCGTTGGATGAGTGATGTTCGAGCCGACCGCCGCATTCGTCGTATCGAATGGAATCGATGTGCCGGTATCAGGAATGATCGTGGATGAACCGGTATAGCTGGTCTGGATCGCGGCTTCGAGTGTTCCGGCAGGTCCAGGCGGTCCCTGTGGACCGGGCGGTCCCGGAGGACCGGCTTCTCCGAACGAGATCGGTACCTCGGAGGAACTGCAGCTGCCTCCAGAAACGAGCACGCGCATCTGGCCCGTGTAGCGGCTGACGCAGCCGGTGTACGAAACAACCGGAGCGGCCCCGGCGCCGGGAAGGCCGAATGCGGCGACATAGCCTCCGGCGGCGACGGCAAACGCTGCCAGCAGCGCCAGGAGCCGGAACCCCCCGTCGCTCCACGATCGAATCCCCATCCTTCACTCCTCTCGGAACATGGTGCGACCCGGCTGTGACAATTTGGCCAGAGCGCTAGTTTTGACTGCAAGGTGATCATATCACTGTTTGGATCGGTGATGGGAAGACTCAGGGGAGATTCTGCCGATGCCTGTCGCGAGATCCGGACTGCGCCCTCTCCCTATGTGTTTTCGGGAGAGGGCGACCCGCCCGTTCTAGCCGTTGAGGGCTTTCCAGACTTTCTGGGCGCTGAAGGGGAGATCCAGGTGGGTGATGCCGTGCGGAGCCAGGGCGTCGACGACGGCGTTGGCGACGGCCGGCGTCGAGCCGATCGTCGCGGCTTCACCGATTCCCTTTGCTCCGAGCGGGTTCAGCGGCGATGTCGTCACCGTGCGGTCGAGCTCGAACATCGGGAAGAGCTTGGCCTTCGGGATGGCGTAGTCCATCAGCGTTGCCGTGATCAGCTGCCCGCTTTCGTCGTAGACCGCTTCTTCGACCAGCGCCTGGGCGATACCCTGGGCTAGCCCGCCGTGGACCTGGCCTTCGAGCAGCATCGGGCTGACGACGTTCCCGCAGTCGTCGATCGAGACGTACTTCGTCAGATTGACATACCCGGTGTCCTTGTCGATCTCGACAACGGCCAGATGGGTGCCGAACGGGAACGTCTCGTCTTCGGGGCTGAAGTAGTCGACCGTTTCAAGTCCAGCTTCCATGCCGCTGGGCACATTGCCGCTGTAGGCTGCTCCGGCGATATCCGACAAGGTGACGAACGGTTCGGGCGCGCCGGTCGTGTGGTAGTGGCCGTCTTCCATGACGACGTCCTCGGCATCGACCTCCAGCAGGTGGCCGGCGATCCTGTCTGCCTTGTCGCGGATCTTGTCGAGCGAGAGCATCAATGCGCCGCCGCCGACGACGAGGCCGCGGCTGCCGCCGGTGCCGTTGCCCTGGGCAGTGTTGTCCGTGTCGCCATGGTGCACGACAACGTCGTCAAAGTCTGCTCCGACCCGGTCCGCGACGATCTGCGCGAACGTCGTTTCCTGCCCCTGGCCGTGCGGGGAGATGCCGGTGTAGACACTGACCGCGCCGCTCGGTTCGACCTTGACGATGCTCGATTCCCAGGGGCCGAAGCCGCAGATCTCCACATAGCTGGCCATGCCGATGCCGACGATGCGGCCTTCGGCTCGCGCCTCTTCCTGCATCTTTCTCAGATCGCTGTATCCAGCGACCTCGAGTGCTTTGTCGAGAGCCTTGGCATACTCGCCGGTGTCGTACTTCTCGCCTGTCGCCGTCGTGACCGGGAATGCGCCGGGATCGATGAAGTTCTTGCGGCGCAGCTCGGCCGGGTCCATGTCCAGCTTCTGGGCGAGAATATCGACCGCCCGCTCGATGTAATAGGCAGCTTCCGGCCGGCCGGCGCCACGGTAAGCGCCGATCGGCGTCGTGTTGGTATAGACGGCGCTGATGTCGAGATCGACGGCCGGGATGTCGTAGCAGCCGACGGCCATTGTCGCCGTCAGGTAGGCGAGATCCAGCCCCTTCGGGTAGGAGCCGCCATCCTGGATGACCTTGAGCTTCAATCCGGTGATCTTACCGTCGTTCGTCGCCGCCAGCTCGATGTCGGCGATCTGGGCGCGGCCGTGATTGGTGACGAGGAAGTTCTCGCTACGGGTCTCGATCCACCGCACCGGACGCCGGAGGTGCTTCGCCAGCGCCGCGACGGTCAATTCTTCGTGGTAGACGCCGAACTTGCTGCCGAATCCTCCGCCGACTTCCGGGGCGATGACGCGCAGGGTCGACTGGGTCAGCCCGAGCTTCGGCGCGGCCTCATTTCGCCAGCCGTGCGGAGCCTGGGTCGAGACCCAGACGGTCAGGCCGCCGGTGAGCGGATCGGGCGCTGCGGCGCAGGCCCGCCCCTCCATCGCCAGCGGGACAAGCCGCTGGGAGAGGATGCGCTCGGAGATCGTGACGTCGGCGTTGCTGAAGGCGCCGTCGACGTCTCCAGCAGAACGCTGGTGCGCCATACCGACGTTGTTCGCGACCTCGTCCCAGACCAGCGCCGCGTCGTCTTCAGTGGCCTTCTCGATGTCGACCACGGCCGGCAGGACGTCGTAGTCGACCCGGATTGCCTCGGCGGCATCGCGTCCGAGCTGTTCGTTGTCCGCCAGGACGACGGCGATCGGCTCGCCGACCCAGCGGACCTTGTCCTGGGCGAGCGTCTGGACGGCCGGTATCGGGATGCCGGCGTCGACCTCGATATCGGCGTCTCCGCTGGATCCGGTGCCGCCGAGCGGCTCGGCCAGCTTGACCATGTCCTCGTTGGTGTAGATGCCGTGAACGCCGGGCATCTCCTTTGCGGCTGACGTGTCGATCGACGTGATGCGTGCATGAGCGTACGGCGACCGCAAGAAGCTGGCGTGGAGCATACCGGCAAGCTGGAGATCTCCAACGTACATCGAACTGCCGGTGATCAAGCGGGGATCTTCTTTGCGCCGGATGCGCGCGCCCATCATCTGGCTACGTACCATGATCGGTCCTTTCCTCATATATGGATGGCCGGTCTAACCCGACGAGAGCAGACTAGCATCTCCCGGCGTTTGGCGAAAGATGATCCACCTGGTCGGATGCCCCTCATTCTCTTACTGGCATCTCGAAGGAGGCTCGGCGACCGAGGAATCCACCGGCGCTAGAGCGAGCGTGCGGGGCATGTGTCGTCTGGCGGTATCGGAGCCGCCATCCCGTTCGGCAGCGCTGCGGCGACGAGACCCCTCGAGCGCAAGGCCTTCCTTGGAACGCCGGCTACCGAACCGATGCTCGAAAAACTGGCCGAAGTCAGGCTGATACTGTTCGCTTGCGCGCTAGCTTTTCGACTCTGAGGGATTAAGGGGCCGGGAGGACGGAGCAGGAGCGGGAGCGCGATTCCGGTTGATGCCGGACCTGTCCGCGTTCCCTTCACTGCCGGAGCGTCATTATTCTGGTGGTATCCTTCGCGGCTGGTGTTGGCGGGAGGCCTGCTTCCCCGATACGTCCCGCGGTCACGAATCGTTCAACTTCCTTGGAGTGATGCTTTCCATGCGCTCGTGGCGCGTCTGGCTCGGTCTTCTTATTAGTGTCGTCTTTGTCTTCCTCGCCCTGCGCGGCCAGGATTTCGAGCTTATCTGGGATTCCATCCGGTCGGCTGAATACGTCTGGCTCATCCCCGCCGTAGGTCTCTATTTCCTCGGTGTCGGCGTTCGCGCCGCCCGCTGGGATTACCTTTTGCGCGGCGTTTCGAAGATCAGTCCGGTCCAGCTTTTCCCCGTCGTCGTGATCGGCTACATGGCGAACAACGTCCTGCCATTGCGAGCCGGCGAACTCGTACGGGCCTATGCGCTGTCGACCCGGCATCAGGTCCGGAAGAGTGCATCGCTGGCGACGATCGCCGTCGAGCGAGTCTTCGACGGGTTGACGATGCTGCTCTTCTTCGCCATCGCGTCGCTATCGATTGCACTTACAAGCGATCTGCGAACGGTCTTCAATCTGGCGGTCGGGCTCTTCGCGTTGATGACGGTCGCTATCCTCGCGTTTGTCTTCGCACCGGCCCAGCGGGACCGGTTGCTCGGGGCGGTCATCACGCGTCTGCCGGACAGCATCGGCGAGCGGGTCGAGCCGATGGTCCAGGCGTTCATCGAGGGGCTCAGTATTCTCCGCCGCCGGAACGAAGTGGTGGGCGTCGCCCTGGCGTCGATCTGCGCCTGGTTGTTCGAGGCGTCGATGTACCTCGTCGTTGCCGAAGCATTCGGGATGCACATTTCGCCATTCGGGATTCTGATGGTGACGGCCGTCGCGAACCTGGCGACGCTCGTCCCATCGTCTCCCGGTTACGTCGGGGCGTTCGAGTATGGCGTCATACTGGTCGTCGCCGGGCCGCTGGGCTTCGAGCGGGAGCTGGCGCTGTCGTATGCCGTTGTCGTTCATGCAGCGCTCTATCTTCCGGTCACGCTGCTCGGGGCTATCTTCTGGTGGCGCGAGAGTCTCTCCTGGGGCGCTATGCGCGAGGCTGAAAAGGCGGCGAGCTAATCGTGGATATCTTACGGGCGATTCTTCTCGGGGTCGTTCAGGGGCTCACCGAATTTCTTCCTATCTCGTCGTCCGCTCATTTGATCATCTTTCCCTGGTTATTCGGTTGGGAACCATTCGGGCTTGCGTTCGACGTTGCCCTGCATCTCGGGACCCTGACGGCGATTCTGGCCTACTTCCGCCAGGAGTTAGTCATGATTCCGCGCGGGTTGATCGCCGAGCGGCGGGAGATTGCGCGCGGGCATTTGCCGGTCGATCCAATGGCCCGGCTCGGGATCTTCATCGTCATCGCCACGCTGCCGGCCGCCATCGTCGGGCTGCTGGCCGAAGGAGCGATCGACGAGGCGTTCCATGGCGACCCGGTCTCGCGGACGGCGATCGCCGTGATCGCGGTCGTCCTACTTGTCGTCGGTCTGGTGCTCGAACTCGCCGACCGCCGGGGAAGTATGAAAATTCACTCCGACCGGGACGTGACCTTTCGCCAGGCAATCACGATCGGCTTTGCCCAGACGCTGGCGCTGATACCCGGCGCATCACGCTCCGGCACCACGATAACGGCCGGTTTGTTCGTGGGCCTCAGCCGGGCGGACGCGGCGCGATTCTCCTTCTTGCTGGGCGTGCCGCTCATCGCCGGGGCCGGCGCGAAGCAGCTCCTTGAGATCGCGACAGGAGGTCTGGGTGACGTTGGAGTCGATGTCTTCGTCATCGGGATCGTTACCGCAGCACTGACCGGCTATGTCGCCATTGCTGGATTGCTCCGCTTCCTCCAGCGTCGCCCCGTCACCGTCTTCGTCGTCTATCGGGTCCTGGTCGGTATTGGTCTCTTGATCCTGCTGGCAAGTGGCTTCAACGGTTAAACGGCCCGATGACAGAAGTGCGGTCGCCGTTGGTGTGTCATCCCTGGCCTGCCGGAAGCTCGAGACGACCCTACCGCTCGATCGGTCTCGCCACGGCGCGGATGCGCTCGGCGGCACTAGCGACTTTCGCTTCGTCGACGCCGGTTTCGATGCCGAGCCCGTGGAGGAGCCGCAGCAGCTTCTCGGTTGCGAGATTGCCCGGAGCGCCGGGAGCGAAGGGACAGCCGCCGAGACCTCCTGCCGCGCCATCGAAGACGGTGATACCAGCTTCGAGGCCGAGCATGACGTTCGGCAGGGCGAGGTCGAAGGTGTCGTGGAGGTGCAGCGCCAGCTTTTCGACCGGTAGCTGATCGATCGCGAGCGCGAGGACGGCATCCATATCCCGGGGCGTCGCCCGGCCAACGGTGTCGGAGATTGCTACCTCATCGACGCCGAGATCGAGCAGTCGAGCCGACACCTCCACTGCCTTTTCCGGCGCGATGTGTCCTTCATAGGGGCAGTGGAAGGCCATCGAGACGTAGCCCCGTACCCAGACTCCTTGCGCCTTCGCGGTTTCGACGACCGGTTCGAACCGCTCGAAGGTCTCGTCGATCGTCGCCCGGACATTCGCCTTGCTGAATTCCTCCGAGGCAGCGGTGAAGACGCAGATCGCGTCGACGCCCGACTCCAGCGCCCGGTCCATGCCCCGTTCGTTGGGCACGAGCACCGGATAGCGCACGCCGCCCTTGCGGTCGATCCCTGCCATGACCTCGCCGGCATCGGCGAGCTGCGGAACAGCCTTCGGATGGACGAACGAGGTTGCCTCGATCCATTGCAGCCCGGCGTCGGTCAGGTCGTCGATGAAGCGGATCTTGTCGGCAGCCGGTATCTCGATCTGCTCGTTCTGGAGGCCGTCCCGGGGACCAACCTCGAACACCGTGACCCGTTCGGGCAATGAACGCAGGAACTGGCTCATCTGGAATCTCCATTGCTATTTGGCTCCAGGGGCTGGATCGTGACGACGACCTGTCTCAGGCTGACGAGCTCGCCGGGGCTGGCGTTGACTGCCGCTACGGTGCCGTCGAACGGGGCTGCGAGGCTCATCTCGATCTTCATCGCTTCCAGGACGGCGACGACCTCGCCTTCCGCAACTTCCTGGCCGGTCTCTACCGGAATCTGGAGCAGCTTGCCCGGCATCGGCGCCCGAACCTCGCCGTCGCCGGCTGCGGCCGCCGCTCCACGTGTCAGTCGTGGACCGGGACGGACCATCCATCGGCCGGCCGGCGTGACGACCTCCCAGCCATCGTTGAGGGGAACGACAAGCGAGGCTGCGGTCGAGTCGTTGCTCTCGTCAGGGCTGATCGCCACAGTTCGTTGCCAGCCGCCGGAGTCGTCGCCATGAAACGTCATCGTCGCCGGCGCGACGATCCGGAACGGCCCGGCGCTCTCCCAGGCTGATGAAGGCGCCTTCGATACCGGTTGCAGGGCCCGCGCAACCTCTCGCAATGTTGCTTCGTCCGGTTCACCCAGCTCGATCTCCACCTCCCCGGCCGTGGTCAGGTCGTGATTGTTCGTCCGAAACATCGAACCTTCGGCAAGCGCCGCGATCAGCCAGGGACGATTCGTCGATACCCCGGCGATTTCGGTCGCGCGCAGTGCGCCGGTCAGTCCCCTGACTGCGGCGTCGCGGTCGGCGGCATGGACGATCACCTTGGCGATCATCGGATCGTAGCTGCCGGGCACGTCGTCTCCGGCCGCGTAGCCGGCGTCGACGCGCAGCGTTGCATCGGGGATGTCGTGCGCTGCCGGGAAGCTCAGCTGGAGAATGTGCCCCGGCGACGGTAGAAATTGCTGGAATGGATCTTCCGCGTAGAGCCGGGCCTGAATCGCGTGGCCCTGTGCCGGGACGGGTTCGGGCAGATCTCCTCCGGCGGCAAGCTCGATCTGGAGTGCGACGAGGTCGAATCCGGTTACCTCCTCGGTCACGGTGTGCTCGACCTGCAGGCGCGGGTTGATCTCCATGAAGAAGAAGCGACCATCGTTCCCGACCAGAAACTCGACCGTCGCCAGGTTCAGCAGCTCGATCCCTTCGGCAAGCGTCCAGGCTGCCTCGTGGATCGCCGACCGGAGATCGTCGGACAATCCCGGAGCCGGTCCCTCTTCAACGACCTTCTGGTGGCGGCGCTGGAGGGAACAGTCGCGGTCTCCGAGGACGACCGCCCGGCGTCCGTCTCCGGCTACCTGGACTTCGACGTGCCTTGCTCCTTCGAGGTAATGCTCGAGGAAGATCTCGGCGTCAGCCCCAGAACCACCGGCTTCGTTGACCGCTGACTGGACCGCACCCGGCAGCCCGTCGCTATTCCGGGCTACCCGGAGTCCGCGCCCACCGCCAGCACCGGCGACCTTGGCGATAACCGGATAACCGATGTCGCCCGCCATCTCCAGCCAGTGACCGGTGTCGTCGAGATTCAGCGCCGGGCTACCGGTCAGGACCGGGACGCCGCAGCGTCCGGCGATCTCGCGGGTGGCGATCTTGTCGCCCGCCTTCTGGAGGGTGTCGGGAGAGGGGCCGACGAAGGTGATTCCGGCTTCCGCGCAGCGCCGCGAGAGCTCCGGCCGTTCGCTCAGGAAGCCGTAGCCGGGATGGAGCGCCACAGCTCCGGCTTGCCGGGCAGCGTTGACGACCGCCCCGGCGTCGAACTCCCCGCCGCTTTCCAGCCTGACGACGCTGCCGATCTCCCGGGCGGCGAAGCCATCCCAATCCGGCTCACCAAGAAGGACCACCGGTTTCCAGCCGAGCCTTCGAGCCGTACGGGCGATGCGGACGGCGATCTCGGCGCGATTGGCAATCGCCAGGACCGGCGGTTTCATGTTCCAGGCTCTTGTTCGGGCTCGGCCCAGGCGGGCTTGCGCTTCTCGATGAATGACCGGAGACCTTCCTGGCCCTCGTCGCTCTCTCTCCGGTCGGCGGCCAGTTCGAGAATCATCGAGCGCTTGCCTTCGGGACCGACGTTCGACTGGGTGAGCGTATAGAGCAACGTCTTGATCCGGGCCAGCGCACCGGGAGCGCCGGCACGGAACTGGTCGATCACTTCTTCGACGGCGCCGTCCAGCTCGTCGCCGGCTACCACCTCCTGGATGAGGCCGATCTTGAGCGCCTCGTCGGTCCCGAACGGCTCCGAGCGCAACATGAGCTGGCGGGCGTTGCGCGGTCCCAGCGCTGCCAGCACCGCCTCGGAAATGACCGCCGGAACGATTCCGAGACGAGCTTCGGAGAGCGAAAATCGAGTGCCTTCGGCGGCGATCGCGACGTCGCTGGCCGAGATGAGTCCCATCGCGCCGCCGAAGGCGGCTCGCTGGACGCGGGCGACGATCGGCAATGGACAGCGCATCATGTAATCGAGCAGGTCTCGTAGCAGCGCGCCGTCTTTCATGACCTGGTTGCGGTCGGAAACCTCGCGGTACTGGTTGATGTCTGCTCCGGCGCAGAAGACCGGATCGGCTCCGGCCAGGACGATCGCCCGGGCTCCTTCGTCGTTCGCCGCTCGCTCCATCGCCGAGCGGATTGCCGTGATGTGCTCCCGGGACAGCGCGTTTCGCACCTGGGGCCGGTTCATCGTCAGCCAGACTGCATCGTGCCGGCGTTCGTATTGGACGAGATCAGACATCGGGCTGTTCCTTATCGGGTTCAGTCAACGTGTATCGGGGCCGGACGAACGGGTGTGCTCGTTGGGATTCCGTAACCTTTGATCCGTACGATACATCACATTGATAGGTAATCTCGCCCACGGTTCAGCCGTCGGGACGCCTCTAGATTGTATGTTGACGACCGGGCCGGAGCAGATGAGGAGTCCAGTGCTGACCACCCGTAACAGTCTCGTCCGCCTGTTCCCGGCGTTATTCGTCTTGACGCTAGCGCTGGCAGCCTGCGGCACCGACGGCAGCAATGACGATAGCGACTCCAACCAGATCGGAGCCCAGCCCACTGCAACGATCGAGACCCCGTCATCGGTTCCGACAGCGGCCGATTCATCGGTTGACGAGCAACCGGCGAGTGATCCGGGAAATACGCCGGCCCCGACCGTGAATAGCGAGCCGACGGCGGAGGAATCCGCCGCAGCCGTCCCTGATCCGACGGCAACGCCCGTGCCGGTCGATGAGCCGGAAGATCCCGCGCCGGGGCTCGGCTCGATCGATTCGTGGCACAACAGCCCGCCGTTGACCCTTGCGGAACTGCGCGGCTCGCCGGTTCTCCTCGTGTTCTGGGCCGATTTCTGACCGGTATGCCGGTCGGAGGTTCCGACCCTGATCGAGTGGCAGGCGGACTACGGCGCCCGTGGACTCAAGATCGTCGCCGTTAGCCAGGGTCTGACGCGCGGCCCGATGGACGACACCATCGCCGAGCTCGGGATCACCTATCCGGTGGCGGTCGATGAGGACCGGGATACCTGGGATGCCTACGGTATCCGCGCCTATCCATCCTGGGCGGTCATCAGCCCGGAAGGGGAGCTGGTTCACCGCCAGGTCGGCAAGGTCACGGTCGACGCGGCGGTTGATCTGATTGAAGGGCAACTGGCGAGCGTTTCCTGAACACCGCTCCAGGCTTTGAAAGGCGATGGTTTTGGTGATTACGAGATCTTCCCGATGGACGCTTTTTCTGGCGCTCATCATCGCGCTGTTGCCGGTGCTGGCCGCCTGCGGCGGAACGGATTCCGACGACGAGGCCGGTGAAGATTCATCAGACAACGCCGTCGTCGGTACTGGCGGCGCGGAGGTCGACTTTGCGCCGGAGATCGGTACGATCGACAACTGGTACAACGGAAGCGCGACGACTCTCGCTGCATTGCGAGGCGAGCCGGTTTTGCTGGTCTTCTGGGCCGACTACTGAACGACCTGCCGGTCGGAGGTTCCGGCCCTGAATGAATGGCATGAGATGTACGGCCCGGACGGCCTGACCGTGATCGGCGTTAGCCGCCAGACGGTCCTCGGGCCGCTCGGGGATACGATCCAGGAAGTGGGCATCAACTACCTGGTCGCCGAGGATAGCGACCGCGATACATGGGACGCCTACGGAATGCGCGCCTACCCATCCTGGGCGTTCATTAACCCGGACGGCTCGCTCGGCGGGCGGGGCGTCGGCAAGGTCACCGACGGACAGGCGCTGGATCTGATCAAGCAGGCCGTTGGCGCCTGATTTCGGCCGGTAGCCACGGCGATCCGGAGACGGCTCGCCTTCCCGTTTCGTACTGGAATACTTGTGAAGGTCCCGCCGTGTCGCGGGACGGGCCGATTCCGCGTTCCGCCGGGGATGCATGGCTCGTATGGTTCTGATTTCGAGGTTTAACGATGTCCATTACCGAAGCGCCGCTCGTCGTTGCCGCACTCATCGCCGTCGTCGGCGGGGTCCTCTCGTTCATCTCCCCCTGCGTGATGCCATTGGTTCCCGGATATCTCGGGTATCTAACCGGCACGATCGTCAGTGGATCATCGACCCCGCCGCGCCGCCAGCTGCTGATGCACGCCGTTGCGTTTGTCCTCGGATTCGCGATGCTGTTCACTGTCTTCGGCATCGCGGTCGGACAGTTTCTCGAGCGCTGGCAGGCCGGGCTAGATTACATCCGCTGGTTCGGCGGCATCGCCGTCATCATCCTCGGCGTTCACACGATCGGGATCATCAAGATCCCGTTTCTCGAACGGCAGGCGAAGGTGTCGGCAGAAGACAGGCTGCCTCGGGGACGGCTCGGCTCGTCGTTCCTGCTCGGGGTATTCTTCGCCGCCGGATGGAGTCCATGCGTCGGCGCGATACTCTCGGGCATCTTCGCGATCGCGGCGACCCAGGGCGCCAGAGCGGGCTTCCTGTTCTTCTTCTACGCCCTCGGCCTGGGCATCCCGTTCATCATCACGGCGCTCGCCTTCGGCTGGATTACCCCATTGCTTCGGAAGATGAACCAACATCTCGGGATCGTCTCGGCGGTTTCGGGCGTCTTCCTGATCGTCGTCGGCGTGCTGCTGCTCACCAATCAGTTCGAGCGTCTGGCTCGCTATGCCCCGATCATCGACGAGCCGGATATCCTGACCCGGTCCGCTCACCTCGTCGTGGCGATGCTCTACTGATCGAGCAGTTCCAGCACGCTGCCGAAGCGCTCGATGCTCTCGATCGTATTCGGGACGAAATAGAGCTGGATGTGGCTGATTCCTTCTTCGGCAAACGCCCGGATTCCAGCGGCGATCTCTTCGGGTGATCCCGAGAGCGGTTCGGCGCTATCCGGCTTCATGCTCGCGCCGATCTCTCGGGTTCCGGTCTGATCGACCATGATTGAGACCGTCCGCTCCAGCGTCGCGGGATCGCGGCCTACTTCCCGGCAGGCAGCGTCGATCTGCTCGCGCATCGCCGGGATCTGATCGGGATTGCTCCGCCCTCCCGACAACCAGGCGTTCCAGATCTCGACATGGGGAAGCGTCGCCCGGAGCATCCGGGGGCCGCGAGATCCGATCATCAGCGGCGGACCTTCAGGGCGGGGGCCACGCGGTCTCAGTTCGCACTCGCGTGCCGAGTAGTAGGTGCCCTCGAAGTCAATCGCGCCATCGCGCAGGAGACCGCGAATGATCGTGAACGCTTCCTCGAAGCGAGCGACGCGGTGATCGAACGGAAAGCCGAACGCGTCGTACTCGTCCTCGTGCCAGCCGGCGCCGAGGCCGAGGATGATCCTGCCGCCGGAGATCTCCTCGACGGTGTCGACCATCTTCGCGAACAGCGCCGGATTGCGGAATGAGGTCGGCGTTACCAGCGGTCCCAGCTCGACTCGCTCGGTGACGGCGGCAAGCGCCGCCAGTATCGACCAGCACTCCCAGACACCCTGCTGCTCGACGGCGGTTGCATCGCCTCGATAGAGCAAGTGATCGACGAACCAGACGGAGTCGAAGCCCATGTCTTCGGCCAGCCTGGCCATCGCGCTGTAATCGCGCCAGCGAGGCGTCTCTCCGCCCATGTCGTGTTCGGCTTCCGGCAGTATGACTCCCAGCTTGCATGGACGTCCGGTGGCTTGCTCCATCTTCAAGATTCCTTTCCAGGTGTGCGATATCGCCCGTCAGGCTGAGCGGACCGTGCCCCGCACGGCCCATGCTCTGGCAATTAGGTGGATCGATCCATCATCATGATAGGGCAATCGCGACCCGATCAGGCTGCCGAGCGCCGAGCGGTCGGTTTCGGTCAACGACATCGCGAAGGTTGGGGCTGAACCCTGGCCGCCGAGAAAAGGCGTCCAGAAGTCTTCGAAGTCGCGGAAGACTGTCGGCACGTCGATCGCCCGGGTTTCAATATCCGTCAACCCGGCCGATTCCCACATTCGGGTCAGTCCGTCAGGGTTACAGAACGGAAATCGAGCCGCCTCGTCAACCGTCGATGACTCCGGGAAGAGCTCGAGAACTGCATCCCAGAAGTAGCGCATGAGCTGCATCTGGTCCGCGTAGTCCCAGACATACGCCGCGACACATCCTCCGGTCCGGGCAACACGTGCCATTGATTTCACGGCGCTCTCCGGTTCCCTGACAAAGTTCAACGCGAGACCGGATACGACGGCGTCGAACGAGCTGTCCGGCTTTGTCTCCAGACTTTGCGCGTCATCGATGGCGAAGCTCGCGCGCTGGTCCGAGACTCGCTGACGGGCATACGCGACGTATCCGGCCGATAGATCGACCGCCTGGACGCTTGCGGGGCTGGCTCCGGAAAGGATCGCCAGCGTTACGTCGCCGGCCCCGCTACCGACGTCCAGCCATGCCCGATCCTCCGGTACTTCGAGCCAGCCGACGAATTCCTCGGCCGCGACGGCACTCCAGCGACCGACGTAGCGCCGGTAAGCTTCGGCGTCAGACCAGTGTTCAAGCGCAGATTCCGTCATTGCCTCTCTCCAGTCCGTTGAAATGGTGGGAACGACCCGTGGATACTGAAAGATAGTCCAGAAAAATCGAGAATCACAGGGCATCTCGAGCACCGCTCGCGCCGTTCCCCATGCGCTACGTCGGCGGCTGGCCTGAGACACCCGGAAGCGGCTACTCGAGGATGGACATCATCGGTGCGGACTCAGTGTGTCCTGGTGAACACGCGCGATGCAGGGTGTCACGTAGCATCGCGAGACCGGCACGCGAGTCCCTTAATCGACATAATCCCATGGGGCGACGAAACCGCCGAACTCCCGCGCGACAAGGCTGGCGAACCGGATCGAGGTCCGATCTTCGAGATAGGGCCCGATTGCCTGCAACCCGAGACGAGAATTCCCTTCGCCGAATCCGACCGGGAAATTCGTCGCCGGGTGGCCGGTCAGGGTCGCCAGCGAGGGGTAGGCTGAGAGAAGGTCGTAGTGTACCGGCTCGCCGTTGACGTCGAGCTTGCGGTCCAGCCAGCGCTCGTCGGTATGCGGATAGGCCGGGCAGATCGTGACCGGGCTGATCAGGACATCCCAGTCTCGGAAGAAGTCGCGATAGAGACGCCGATACCGCTCCCGCTGCTCGATCCAGCCGATGTAGTCGCCGATCGTCGCTTCCATCCCGCGCGCTTTTGCCAGGCTCACCTCGTCGCCGTACTCCTTGAGCCGCGCGACGGCTCGTTCCCGGACGTGCTCCGGCAGCCCGCGAGCCACCAGCGCGTTGAGCAACGACAGATAGGTGTGATAGTAGTCGTGGAAGTCGCCCAGTCCCGCCGGAATGGCCTCCTTCACGGTCGCGCCTGCGCCGCTGAGCTGTCCGGCGAGCCGCTGCTGGGCCGCCATCGTGTCATCGTCGCAGGGCAGCCAGTCAAGCCGCGGCAGCATGGCGACCCGGAAATCGGATAGCTCGGTACCTCGCGCCTGCGGGATCGCCAGCCGCCAGGCGATGTCTTCCCCTTCGACCGGACCGGCCATGATGTTCAGGGCAAGCTCCAGGTCGGCGGTGTTTCGTGCGAGCGGCCCCTGTACGGTCAATGGAACGGCGGGATTCGGAAGGTTGCCCTTCGGCATCGCCGTTTCGCTGGGCTTATGGCCGTAGACGCCGCAGAAGGCAGCTGGAATCCGAATCGAGCCTCCGATATCGCTGCCTAGCTCGAGCGGGCTCATCGCCGTCGCGACCGCCGCCGCGCCGCCGGTGCTGCCGCCTGACGTCAGTTCGAGATTCCAGGGATTGTTCGTCCGCCCGAAGAGCGGGTTGCTGGCCTGCCAGTCGCCGGTGTTCGGCACGTTGGTCTTGGCGAGGATGATCGCTCCCGCGGCTTTCAGCCTGGCGACGTTCGGCGCGTCGGTCTCTGCCTGGTGATCGGCCCGGTCCGGGTTGCCGCCGGTCGTTCGCAATCCCTGGACGTCGATCTGGTCCTTGATCGTGATCGGGAGACCGGTTAGCGGCAGGTCGCGGCCCTGGCTCCGGGCCGCGTCGGCTTCCCGGGCGGCCTGGCGGGCATCGTCGTAGTTTCTGGTTACGATGACGTTGATCGCCGGGTTGTGACGTTCGATGCGCTCGATATGCAGCTCGACAAGCTCCCGGGAGCTGACCCTGCCCGATTCCAGCGCGGACAGGAACTCGGCTGCACCGGAGTACGGATTGATATCGGTGGACATGGGCTACTCCCGGCTCTTCGGTATTGGACTGACGTTCGTCGCATCCTAGCGCAGGCGGCTCGATGGGGACATGTGGCAGCGCTACTGGACGCGATGCGGTATTGTCCGGATGGTGTATCGGGCTCTTACAAAGGGACAATATCGTGGATTTCAGACGCCAGAGGCCGTTGGCGGTCCTCTTCATGATCGGGATGATCGCCGGTCAGCTTGCCGTTCCGGTCGTGCTAGCCGGGATGCCGGTATCGATGAACGATGAGTTTCAGGATACCTGGAATCGCACGGACCTGCCGGTGTCCGAAGGCGAGGTCGCCCGGACCTGGATGTGGGGACCAGCCGTTTCCGACGTGATGAGCGAACAATATGCGGAGGGACCCGACGGTCAGCGGACGGTCCAGTATTTCGACAAGAGCCGGATGGAGATCACCAATCCTGACGCTGATCCCGGATCGATCTGGTATGTCACGAACGGATTGCTCGTCGTCGAGCTGATTACCGGCGAGATGCAAACTGGCGATGACAGCTTCGTCCCCCGGTTTCCGTCGGAATCCCCGGTTGCCGGCGATCAGAATCTCCGCAACGGACCCAGCTACGCGACCTTCCAGACGCTGTTGGAACCGGTCGAGGATCGGAGCGGTGCCCTGATTGTGGAGCGGCTCGACTGGGAAGGAGCGGTCGCGACCGATTCCGCTCTCGAATCCACCGGCGTAGAAGTTGCCTACTTCGATGACGTTACGGGACATAACGTCGCGTCGCCGTTCTGGGCATTCATGAACTCGTCGGGCACGATCTGGCAGAGCGATCAGTACGTCGAGGGACCGCTGTTTCCGAACCCGTTCTATGCCACCGGCCGGCCCATCACCGAGCCGTACTGGGCTGACGTCAGCGTAGCCGGGACCGAACGGCTCGTTCTCCTCCAGTGTTTCGAGCGCCGCTGCCTGACCTACACCCCCGATAACCCGGCTGGCTGGCGGGTCGAGGCCGGAAACGTCGGCCAGCACTACTACGAGTGGCGGTATGGCCGTTCAACCCGCGACGGGCTCGTTCTGTTCGAGCAAGCCGGGGATCTCTATTCGATCAATGCCGACGGAACAAATCCGGCGAACCTGACGGAAGACCTCGATCTGTATGCGTCGGACGCGGAATGGTCGCCGGACGGGACGCGGATCGCGTTCGTCGGGTCAGAAGATATGCGCCTGGCCCAGCCGGGGATGATCTACGTCATGAACGCGGACGGCACGGGGCGGACCCAGATTACCGACGGTCCGTTCGATTCGGCGCCGAGCTGGTCTCCAGCCGGGAGCCAGATCGCGTTCGCCCGGCTGCTTCCGGATATGTACGGGCCGATCGGAAGCTTCAGCAGCGAATCGAAGATCTTCGTCGTGGAGCCGGATGGGTCGAACGAGCGTCAAATCACGAACATCGCGCCCGAGACGGATTTCAGTATCTCCCAGAGTCCGGACTGGTCGCCCGACGGCCAGTGGATCGCCTTCAGCAATGTCAATGGAGAAGCGATGCCTGGTCCGCTCGACAGCACGATCTACATCGTTCGGCCGGATGGGTCAGAGCTCGCCCCGTTGGTTGAATCGGCGGGCGATGGCCAGCCGGTCTGGTCGCCGTCGGACAACGCGCTTGTCTACGAACGGCAACCGGGCGGTAGTTCCGACTTCGGCGGGAGTTTCTTGTGGTATCTGGATCTCGAAAATCGGGAGCCGGTTCCGGTCGCGGGAGGGGAGCGGTCCGATCCCGACGACCCGGCCTGGTCTCCGGATGGCGGTGTCATCGTTTACTGGCGTCATGCTGCGCGATTCTCAGAGGAGACCGAGTTAGTGCAATACGAAGTGTCGTCGGGAGATACGACGCTGATCGCTCACTTCGGCCGTATGCCTGCCTGGTCCCCGGGCGGCGGCAGCCTGGCCGTCGCTGCCGCAGGCGGAATCGTCGTCATGAATCCGGACGGTACCGAACCCGCTCTGATTCACGCTGGCGGCACGGCGCCCCGATGGCAGCCGGAACCGTAGCTATCCCACGGGCGACAGGCTGAGCCTGATCACGGAGTTGGTGAGGCCGTCGGTGATGAGCATCTGGAGTCCGTCGCTGGTGATCGCCATGTCGTACGGGCGCAGCAGCGACGGATCGTCGATGGGATCGAGCTGCTGGCCGGTTGCGTCGAAGACGATGATCTGCCCACCGGCCGGGTCGCTGGCGAAGATCCTGCCGTCCGGTCCAGCGGTGACGTAGGGCTCGAAGAACTGCTGGCCGGCCCATGCTTCGACCGGCCATGGATCGAGCGGCTCGCCTTCCGAACTGAAGCGGGAGAGCCTGGCGTTGTGCGAGTCAGCGACGAAGACCGTCCCATCGTCCGCGACAGCGATGCCGACCGGTTCGATCAACTGCCCGGATGTCGGAGCCGAACTGGCCGGTGAACATCCGACGAACTCGCCTTCGAGGGTGAAGACTCTGCGACCTCGTTCGTTGCCGGTATCGGTGACGTGACCTTCTCCATCATGAATTGCGATGTCGCGCGGGCCATAGAACTGCCCCGGCTGGCTGGCCGTCAGCTCGGGGTCATCCTGCGCGTCGAAGAAGCTGCCCCAGGAGCGCACAGGCTCGCCGGACGGCGTGAAGACCTTGATCTGGTGGTTCCAGGTGTCCGCGACGTAGATGTTCCCGGATTCGTCGATCGCGACTCCTCCAGCAACTGCCGGCGCCGCCCGGGAACGGGGCGAGCTGCCCCTTCGCCGATGGCAGTTCCATCGAACGAGCCGACCGTGTCGAAGCGCTGGATGCGCGTGTTGCCTCCATCGACGACGTAGATGCCGCCCCTGTCGTCAACCGCTATCCCGCGCGGCTGGTTGAACTGGCTACCTGCGGTGCCGATCCCGGCCTGGTCGTCGAGTGCCGTATGGTCCGGTCGAGACCGCGAACCGGTCGGCGATCAGGGGAATGGCCTGAAGCTGGAAATTGCCGGCCGGCACCGGCTGTGCCGGCTCGCGGTTCAGAGAAATGAGAAGAAATGCCGCCACCCGTCGAGTTGGAAGACATCGCTGGCCAGGCTGCCCCAGTCCGGGTCGGGGATGTAGCTGGGCTCGTCGTACCTGAAACACGTACGTCGCTCCAGGAAGCCCCGGCGTTACCTGTGCCGGATCTCGAGATCCGGCCAGGATCGCGATCTGGGTATCAGCCGGAGGTGATTCGGTGGCGGGATCGAAGATCGTCAGGTTCGGATACTCGCGGAAGTACCAGGCAAACGGCTGTTCGATCTCCTGATCGAGCGCGATCCGGAGCCCGACGCCTCCGACCGGCATCCGGGCATCCCGCTCGGTACGGGTCAGATCGCGGGAGATCCGGTGAACGCGGTCGACGACGACCGGTATGTCATCGCCCATGGCCTGGACCGAGAGCAGGTTGCCCGGCGCGCCGGGCCATTCCGTCGCCGTCAGGACCGCCGACCGCATCGTTATCCCGGCGATGACCGCCGCCGCCGTCGCCAGGACTAGGGCGATGCGAACACCGGACAGGCGCTCGCCGGCTTTGACGATCAGGGAGCCTGCTGGCACCAGCGCCACGATCGCGATGAGCAGGAATCGGACGACGATCTCGGATGTCGATCGGCCGTCGTCTGGCGATGCCAATCCGACGATGCTGATAAAGGCGAACATCAGAACGACCAGCGCGCCGGCGAAAGGCTGCCGCTCCAGGCGGGGATGGCGAAGAACGCCTCGCAGACAGCGAACAGCTCGACGGCGCCGAATCCAGCCACATATCCTGCTGGCAGCACGGTCAACCCGTCGCCACCGGCCCCGGTGTTGCCGAGAACACCGACGACAATAAACGAAACGACCCACCATGCTGCGACTCCGCGCACGACGTCGGAATCGCGCCGCCAGAGAAGCCGGCTATGGGCCAGGACGATGAGCAACGGCTCATTGATGAGTAGATTCCAGAGCGGTAGCTGGATGCCGTCTCCGATCGTCGAGATGATCGTCCCAGAGGATGGAAAGCGATTCCAGCGGGGCTTCGATGATGCTCGATGGCTGGGTCAGGAGTGCGGACGAGAAGAAGCACGAACGCGCGGCGGCGAACCCTGCCGCGGTTCGACGTTCTGTCGGGCAATCCGGAGCGTGCTTGACAATCCCGGCTGCCAGGAAAATCCCGACGATGGCAATCACTGCCGCCGGTAACCCGAGTGGCCCGGCAAGCAGGAGCATCGCCAGCAGCATGCCCGCCAGCACGGCATAGACGAGGCTATGGCTGCGCGAGGCGTACATGGCCGCTGCGAACAGCAGGACGCTGAGGGTCACGATCAGGACTCCGCCGTCCATCGATCTCGACGCCGCGATCAGGGTTGGCGAAAGGGCGAGCAACAGCGCGGCAGCGGCGGCGGGCAGTGCCCCGAGGCGCGCGCCCAACGCCAGGACGCCGGCGATCCTGATGATCCCGGCGACGGCGATTCCGACCCCAGCCGATGGACGTGTTCGTGTCGCCGAGGAACATGAACAGCGACCCACTCGATGACGAAGGGTTTGCCGAGCATGTCGTCTGGACCGCGCCGCGAACGAGATTGCGCGCCGCCAGGGCAACGCTGCCCTCCTCGGGGCTGAGCGCCCATCTCGCCAGCTCCGGCAACCGGATCAGGGCAGCTGAGAGGATGGCGATGGCGGCGACGATCGCCGTGGAGGTCAACGGTACCGACAAGCTTTCCGGGTCGAGGAATGAGCCAGCCGGCTCATAGTGCGTGTAGGTTCTTCGATTTTCTGACTGTTCCGTCGGCCCGCTGTAAATCCGAGTCCACAGTCGCTCCACGACACTACTGAACTGATATGGAGAACGCGCGGGGTGAGACGAGCCGGCTACGACCGCCTCCTAGTAGCGCGCCTCGTCCCAGATCTCGACCAGATCATTTTGCACATACATTCTGAAATCAAAAAGTCCGACTGAAATTTGGTCCCAGAGCTCACGATACGCCACGAGCCGGAACATCTTGGCCTGCTGCCGTGATCGCGGAGAGACCAGGAAGAATCGAAGACGCTCTCGGCGACGTCACTCGGCCCAGTAGGGAGGATATTCGTCGGTCTGGTAGTTCTGGCGGCTCCCTCATCGTTGAGCTCGGGGGCGATAGCGAAGCGCCGGTAGGTCGGGTTCTCCGGGAAGAACCAGCGCATCGTGTAGTCCTGATAAGTGTATCCAGACAGCATGTCGAGGTTGTCCGGCCAGGTGTCCTGCGAGATCAGAATGACCTCGGCGTTCGGGGCTGTCGATCGTGGGCAAGCCGTAGAACCGGCGGTTCGGATAGTCCCGGAGATACCACTGGAAGGGCCAGGATGGGAAACCGGAGTCGTACATGACCGTGATATCCCGATCGCCGGTCATCTGGCGGCTGAATTCGCCCAGGTCATCCATGACGCGTTCGACATCCGGGGACGCCTGGCTGTACATCAGCATGTCGATCGCTACGTCGCCTTCGGTGTAGGTGAAACGGTAGCTGACATGGGCTTGCCCGGCGATCATCACCGCGACGATCGCTGCCCCGGCGGTTGCCAGCGCTTTGGACCGAGCCGGTAGAGGCCGTAGCCGAGCAACGCAACCAGCGCGGCCAGCGGCAAATAGAGGACCCATGGGTTGTCCGCCGCGAACGGCCGGAGGGTACGGACGTAAGTTGTTGAGGTCTTCGCGGAATTCCCAGGGACCTGCACTGGCCCAGGCCCAGCAGGAACCAGCTCGCGGTCAGAACCGAATCCCCGCCGCGACCGCCAGCGTGCGCGGAGCGGCTGGGCAGCCTGCCCTCAAGCCTGGGCTTCGACGTACTCGACCGCCTCGCCGGTATAGGATGCGGCGAGCAGGATCATCGGCAGGGCGATATGCACGCTTCGAGCCAGGGCATCTTCTCGCCGGCCCAGGACAGCACGCCTCCAGCATCACCACCGCCCAGTAGAGGAAGAAGGCGCGCAGTAGAGACGCCTCCCGACCGGTCTTCCAGGAAATAGTCGCCGCCCTGCATCCGGGTAACCAGCCCCCAGGCGGTCAGGAGTCCCGCAATCGGGAAGACGGTTACGGCGACGAACTCGTATTGCGGCAGTAGGAGCAGGTAGTGAACTACGCTGCGCGCCGCGCTGGACATCCTGCTGGCCAAGCCAGTAGCCAAGCGCGCCGAATGCGCTGCCGAGGCCTCCGAAGTTGGTGAACATGCTGGTGTAGAGCAGTACGAAGAGCGTCAGCCCAGCGCCGATGTCGGCAAGCCCCTCGGTAATCGCGGAGCGCCAGGCAAGTACAGGAGAGTGCGCCGTCGTGCGGATCCGGCGTCCTGCCGATGACGTCGTCGAGCCAGCGTCCACCTTCGGTCCGCAGCCGGTCCGCGACAATCAGCGCCGCGACGATCGCGAGTCCGATGACTCCGAGCGCAGCCAGAACGTATGGATGCTGGGCGCGAAGTCGGTCGCGAATGCGCTGATGTTCCGGTCGCTCGGATCTTCCCAGGGGATGCCGGGCAGCGGTTCGACTCCCATGGACCGCAGCCCCAGAAGGACGACGCCCAGGGCGATGACCGATCCCACCAGGACGCCGAACATTGCCCGGTGAATCTGCCAGGTGACGACGACCGCAAGAAACGTGACGACGATAAAGGCGACGATGAACCACTTCCCCTTCGTCGTGAACAGGAAGAACGTCGAGATCGCGGCGACGATGATCCAGCGGCGTTCCGGCTTGTCCAGGTATCTCTTCAGGGCGGGTGATGACGATCGCGAACGTCGCAAAATAGCGTGCAGACGTCGTGACGGATGAAGCGCGAGTAATAGAGAATCGACGGCGAGAAGAGGAGGATCCCCGAGGCTGCTATCGCGCCCCAGCGCCCCCAGAGTTTCGGCCTGGTGCAGCAATGCCGGCATCAGGACGATCGCGCCGAAAATGGCCGGCATGATCCGGGCAGTGACGTCGTTGTCGCCGAACAGGAAGTAGGCCAGCGCATTGAGATGGAAGAGCGCCGGACCGTGCATCAGCGGGTCGTGGACGTAGTGGTAATTGTCAAAATACAGCCAGGAGTAGTAGGTATGGAGGCTCTCGTCGTGGTTCATGGCTCGTGAGCCAAGGTCCCAGAATCGGGTCAGGACGGCGAGGACGGCAATCGTCAGGTAGGCAAGACCTTCAGCCGTCAGCCTGAAACCGGCGCCGCGCCGCGAGGCAGCGTCATCAAGCGGCCGTTTGAGATCGACAGACCGCTGGTCGGATCCAGCGCCGGCGGGAACGGGCTTCTCGCTGGTGGTGAGTTTTCCTGATTTCACCATTGCCGTACCCGGGCCAAGGTCGTCCGATACTCCTGATCTGATCGCTCAATACGTGTCAACGCTGGTTCGATGGTAGTGTACAACCCGGAGATAACAGGTTCGATTCCCGGTGGATGAATCAACCCCGACGTTTGAAACAATAGATAGAGCTTGCATCAGGCTACGCTCTATCTGGACCGAATTGCCGGCTGTAGGGCAGTAGGAAGAATCCGGAGGCGGCAGTTAATGGCTGGTACACAGTCCGGGAGGCCCCAGCGGAAGGGTGTGCCTGGTCGCTCCGCCACCCTGTTCGTTGTATCGGACGGCGGCGGCGCCACCGCCGATGCCGCGGTCAACGCCGCGACGGTGCAGTTCCCCGGCGTCGGATTCAGAGTCCTCCGACGCCCCGGCATCCGGACCCGGGAGCAGGTCCTGCGGGTGGTGCGGGAAGCATCGAGCAGCGAGGCGATCGTCGTTCACACGATCGTCGTCCAGGATCTCCGGAACTTGCTGGTGCGAGAGTGCCGTTTGCGGCTCATCCCCCATGTCGATCTGATCGGGCCGCTGATTGGCTACATCACCCAGGAAGTCGGGCGGCGTCCGATCTTCCAGCCCGGCGTCGCCCACGAGCCGAGCGACGAGTACTTCGAGCGTATCGATGCGATCCAGTTCACCGTCCAGCACGACGACGGTCAGGCGATCAACGATCTCGACCAGGCGGATTGCGTGCTTGTTGGCGTCTCGCGGACGTCGAAGACGCCGCTCTCGATCTATCTCTCGATGCGCGGCTGGCGAGTCGCCAATGTCCCGATCATTCTCGGCGTCGAACCGCCCGAGATGCTCGATTCGATCGAGCAACAAAAGATCGTGGCGCTCACGATCGACGCCGCCCATCTGGAGCGGATTCGGAAAGCCAGGCTCGAGTCGCTGGAGCAGCTGACCGACGGTGAGTACGCCGACCCGGACAAGATCCGCGACGAGCTAGCCCACTTCCGCCGCATCGTTCGTCGCGGCTACCCCTGGCCGATTATCGATATCACCGGCAAGTCGATCGAGGAGTCGGCGAAGGAGATCATCGCGATCTTCGAGAGCTACCGGAAGACCGGCGATCTGAGCAGGTCTGACCAGGGCCGCCGAGAGATCATCGCGCCGAAGAAGTTCGAACCCTGATCGCACATCGCGTTGCGGGCTATCCCGTTGCCCTACCTTTCTGCTGTCGCCCCCGACCTCCTCGTCTTCTCTCCAAACGCATGCGATTGTGCAGTTTCGCGGGGAGCGATTGGCTGCGGCTTCGGCGTAGCAGCGGTTTGACCTCCCTGCAGCACCAGACTGGTGATCATAGATTCCTCCTGCGTCGGAATGCCAAGCGGGTAGCAATGCGAGCGGGGGCAGGCACCTGCTGGGACCGACCTGGTTTAGATCCATGCGATGCAACGGTGCCTGGAGGTGTGTCACACGAGGTCGGGATGAATGTTTCCGGTACCCTGTACCCGCAATGCGATGCATTGCCGCGGTACGTACGCGCTGCGTTGGACAGGAAGTTCGGGAAGTCCCCGACGTGACTCCGTATCAGTTGTCGTTCACATGTAGATGTGTGATGTTCGCTTGCCCTGTCTCAATCGGAAGTTCAAGAAACCCCAATCACGTCATTCTGACCGGAGCGACAGCGGAGTGGAAGGATCTACCTCGGGTATTGGAGATTCGCGTGGCAGAAGGACCGGCATCCTGCCCCGCCCCGCATGGAGGGCGGCGTTATGGGGCCCTGATCTGTCGGGCTATTGCTCCCTGAACGAGATCTCGCTGAGAAGCTGGTTGCGGTACTCGATCAGGAAGGCGGCGCGGCCCCTGGCGAGATCGCGTCCCGAAGGGGTGGTTCATCAGATCCGGTAGCTTCAGGAGCTTCGACGCGAAGTGATCGAGCGCATATCTCGCGTCTTCCAGCGGTCTGTTCTCGGCCATCGGATCATCGGGATGGTAGAAGTCTGACCCGAGTTCGGCGGCAACGATCCAGAGACGGGCAATGCCGATCGCGCCGAGGGCGTCGAGCCGGTCCGCGTCCTGGACGATCGCTGCCTCCATCGATTCCGGCTTCTCGCCGCCGGAGAAGCTATGGGTCCGCACCGCTGCCGCGACGTGGTTGCTGCGGCTTTCGCCGACGCCAAGGCTCGTCAGGTATTCCCTGGCGCGGCGAGCGGATTCGCGCGCAGATTCTCCGGGTCCGGCACTGCCCTTCGGGTACTGAACGACGTCGTGCAGCCAGCATGCCGCCAGCACGACGAATTCATCTATGTCCCCAGCCGTCGCACACTCACGCTCGAGCAGCTTGCGGGCGTTCGCCTCGACCCGCATGAGATGGGATGCGTCATGTGCCCGGTCGTGATTCCGGCACTGCTCGCGAGCGTGGGACTCGATTCTGGTCAGGAGATCGAGACTATTTCGATCCATTGACGGAGACGACGCGGGCCTGGAGCACGGTCGTCGGTGTACGGATGTCGACGACGTCGCCCTTCTTCCGGCCAAGCAACGCCTTGCCGATTGGTGACTCGTTCGAGATCTTGCCCTTGGGCAGGCTTCGCCTCAACCGCGCCGACGATCGTGTATTCCTCTTCCTCGCCATCGATCTCGATCTTGACAGTCGTGCCGACCTGGACCGAGCTGGCTTTCGATGGATCGATGATCTGGGCTCGGCGGATGCGGTCTTCAATCTCGCGAATGCGGCGTTCGGTCATCGCCTGATCGTGGCGGGCGGCGTCGTAGCCTGCATTCTCGCGCAGGTCGCCTTCTTCACGGGCTGCGGCGATGGCCTTGATGATCTCGGGTCGCCGTACAGTGACGAGCTGATCGAGCTCGGACTTGAGTCGCTCAAGTCCCTCTTTTGTGATCGGGATTGGTTCTGCCATTGGTTACCTTCTTGGAACATTGGAATCGCTCAGTCTTGTTTCTGACTGGGCTATCTGCTAACAGGGAACATGGCCGGAGATGATATCACGGTTCCGGTCCGTCGGCATCCCCGCTGCAGCAGAGTGGTGGTGTCTATGACAGGATCGCGGATTTCCGGGTGATCATCCACTTCATGAAGCGCAAGCGTTCGATCTCTTTACGAGAATCGAAGAACTCAACATAAGGACAAATCGACTTCAGCGCCTCGAGTGCCTCGATCTGCTTCGTGGTGAACCCCTCGGCCAGGAGATCCTCACGCGTCAGGACTGCTCGGGTTGGATTTGCCAGTGTCTTCATGGATGGCCTCCTCAATCGGGAATGGCAGTGTTGGTCTCGCGCTTCGACGGATACCCCTTATGGCCGTCGTGCACATTCCCATTATCGGAAGCACCGTTCGGAACAACAATGGGAGCGTAGTGCAATACACTGTCGCTCCCATATGGCTCGAATGAGCTATTCAATTCACACTATCGGGTTAGCTGTTCTCTTTCGAGTCAGCCGGTTCCGTAGCTTCAGCTTCCGGGGCGGGCTGCGCCGCATCCAGGGCCTCAACGGCCGCTTCGGCCGATTCTTCGGACCCGCCAACGACCAGAAGCTGTTCCTCCTGGCTGCGCATCCGCTGCCGCTGCTCCATGCGCTGGCGGCGGCGTTCGGCTTTCTTGCGGCGCGGATTGTCCTCGGCCCGTTCGAGCCGGTTCATGAACCGCTCGACCTGACCAGCCGTGTCAACGATACGCTGCTGCCCGGTATAGAACGGGTGGCAGTTGCTGCACAGCTCGATCCTGATCTCGGGCTTGGTTGAGCGCGTTTCCCACTCGGTCCCGCAGGACATACAAGTGACTTTCGCGTCAACGTAGTTGGGATGTATCTCAGTCTTCATGCTCTAACAAGCTCCTATAACTCGTCGGTGGCGATTGCGCGGGAAGGCTCTAGTCGCCGGCTGCCGCTGCAGCGCCTTCGTACGGATAGACGCTGACGCGCCGCTTCGCCCGGCCGATCGGTTCGAACTTGACCAGACCATCGATCTTCGAAAAGAGGGTGTGGTCCTTGCCCATGCCGACGTTGTTGCCGGCGAAAATGCGTGTGCCGCGCTGGCGGACGATAATGCCGCCGGCCCGGACTGCGTTGCCGTCAAATAGCTTTACTCCGAGGCGCTTACTATTGCTGTCACGCCCGTTGCGCGTGCTGCCGCCGCCTTTTTTATGTGCCATGGGATTTGCTCGCCTTCCTCTTCCTTCTATAACGCCGACGTTGCCTGATTATTCCCGGATTGGAACGATCGTCCAGACGATCAGGCTTCGATTGACTCGATCTTGATGCGAGTCAAAGACTGGCGGTGGCCGGTCTTCCGGCGGTACCGCTTCTTGGGCTTGTACTTGAAGACGGTCAGCTTCGGGCCGCGGGTCTGCTCGGTAACCGTCGCAACGACCTTGGCGCCGTCGACCGTCGGCGTGCCGATCGATACACCCGATTCGGCCGAAACCATGATGACTTCGTCAAGCTCGACGGTATCGCCGACTTCGGCATCGAGCTTCTGGATTTCGAGCACATCGCCCACCTCGACGCGATGGTGTGTGCCCCCTGAATTGACAACCGCGTACATGTGGACCTCCATTAGGGACGGGGATGGGCTCTCGAAACCCCGCCAGAGCACGCAAAAATCGGACGCACCCGGCGTCCTAACCGACTGACGATTGTACCCGTCCCGGAAGAACCCGTCAACAGCCCCTTTAGCGACGGCGCTGCGGGGAGTAGGCTTACCATGCTCATCTGATCGACTGAATGGAGAGCTTTTTGGACCCATCGAGCGTACAGCAGGACCAACCGTTTCGCATCGGCACGCGCGGCAGCGCCCTCGCACAGATTCAGGCGGGCCGGATCAAGCAGCGATTGGAAGCGACCTTTCCGTCACTCGACTGCGAGATCGTCATCATCAGTACGCTCGGCGACCGTGACAAGCAGACTCCGCTGACGGTTATCGGCGGCCAGGGCATCTTCGCCAAGGAGTTACAGGCCGCTTTGCTGGACGGCCGGATCGATTGCGCCGTCCACAGTCTCAAGGATCTACCTTCTATACTGCCGGACGGGCTGGTTCTGGCCGCCGTCCTGGAACGCGACGATCCGCGTGACGTGTTCATCTCACCCCATGGACAGGCCCTTGACGAGCTGCCGGCCGGGTCGCGCGTCGGCACGAGCAGCCGCCGCCGTATGGCCCAGCTCCGTCATGCCCGGCAGGACCTCGAAATCATCGAACTGCGAGGCAACGTCGATACCCGTGTCTCCAAAGTTATGGAGGGCAGTCCCGAGCGATACGACGGTGCGGTGCTGGCAGCCGCGGGTGTCAGGCGCATGGGCTACCAGCAGACGATCACCCAGACGCTTGACCTGGATCGATTTACCCCGGCGCCCGGACAGGCAGCCCTCGGCGTCGAGTGCAGGCAGGATGACGAGACGACGCTCCAGATCTTCGATGTCCTGACCGATGTTGAGACAGCGACGACGACCGGAGCCGAGCGGGCCTTCCTGCGCGAGTTCGGCGGCGGTTGCACGATGCCGATCGGCGCTCACGGCACCCTTGAGGATGAGGTTGTGACGCTCCGGTTGATGGTGGCAAGCGAGGACCTCAGCGATGTCCAGTTCGATTGCCTGACGGCGAGCCCGGAGGAGATCAACGGCCTGGCGACGGATGCCGCCCGGCGTATGCGGGCCAGGCGCTGACCATGTCCGGGCAATCGCTGGCCGGACTCCGCATTCTCGTGACTCGGGAACGTCAAGCCAGTGAGGAGTTTGCCCGCCGCCTGTCCGATCTCGGTGCATTTCCCATCATCTGCCCGGCTATCCAGATCGTCTTTCGTCATCCGCCCGGACTCGATCTGGCATTGCTCGGGCTGGGCCGCTTCGATTGGCTCGTGCTGACAAGCGCGAATGCGGTCCGTGCGGTCGGGTATCGCCTGGATGAGCTTCGCCTTGATCCGGAGGAGGCGTTTGGCCAGACGCGGATTGCCGTCGTCGGTCAGGCTACCGGGGCAGCGCTCGAGAAGCTGGGTGGCCGGGCGGAGCTTGTCGCGTCGTCCGGGTCCGCCGCCGGGCTTGCCGATGATCTGGTGGCCGCCGGGGTGTTCGAGACCATCGTGCTATTCCCGGCTTCGCGGGTTGCGCGGCCCGATCTCCCGCAGCGATTGCGCGAGGCGGGTGCCGGGGTTGTCCAGCTCGCGGTCTACGACACGGTCGCTCCGGATCGGATAGCGTTACCCGATCAGTCCAGCCTGGACGTCGCGACGTTCACGTCACCGTCGGCCGTCCGGAACGCGCTGGGTGCGGCGGATGCCGTCTGGCTGCAAGCTGTTCCCATGATCTGTATCGGCGAAACGACCGCCGCTGCCGCACGCGCCGCCGGGGCACTGGATGTGACCGTCGCGGCCGACGCGTCGATGGATGGAATCATCAGGTCGCTGCTAGAGTTCCAGCAGCGGAGGCAACAGGAGGGATAGCCGCATGACAGACAGCAATGGTTTTCGACGGTTCCGGCGTTTGAGGCAGTCGCCCGGCTTGCGGCGCATGGTTCGCGAAACCCAGCTTTCCCCGTCCGATTTCATTTACCCGCTCTTCGTCACTCATGGCGTCGACGTGCGCGCCGAAGTCGGCTCCATGCCGGATGTCTACCAGCTTTCAGTAGACAACCTGCGCGCCGAGATCGACGAACTGCGGGAGCTCGGTGTCGGCGCGACGATCCTCTTCGGCATTCCGGAGCACAAAGATCCGGAAGGGACGGATGCCTACAACAGCGACGGGATCATCCAGCGAGCAATACGGACGATCAAGGACCACGATCCCGACTTCATCGTCGTCGGCGACGTCTGCCTCTGCGAATACACGGATCACGGACATTGCGGCCTCCTGGACGGCGAGCATATCCTGAATGACGAGACGATCGAGCTACTTGCCCGTGTCGCCGTCGCCCAGGCCGAGGCGGGAGTGGATATCGTCGCGCCGTCCGACATGATGGATGGGCGCGTTGCCGCGATGCGCCGGGCGCTTGATGAGAGCGGGTTTATCGAGACGCCGATCGTCTCCTATGCCGCCAAGTACGCGTCCGCCTTTTACGGGCCATTCAGGGATGCAGCCGAGTCGGTGCCGTCGTTCGGCGACCGGCGCAGCCATCAGATGGACCCGGGAAATGCCCGCGAGGCCTACGCCGAGATCGAGGCCGACATCGCCGAGGGAGCGGACGCGATCATGGTCAAGCCAGCGCTGCCCTATCTCGACGTCATCGCCGGCGCGCGGCAGCGGTTCGATGTGCCGATCTTCGCCTATAACGTCAGCGGCGAGTATTCGATGGTCAAAGCGGCCGGACGGGCCGGCTGGATCGACGAGCGCCGGGTCGCGTTGGAAACACTGACGGCAATCAAGCGAGCCGGCGCCGGTCAGATCATCACTTATCACGCGAAGGACGCCGCCCGCTGGCTTCAGGAGGAGCAGACAGCGGCGCGGCGGTCGGTAGTACCGGCCTCTACTGGATGACCGATCGCGATGTGGCGGTCAGGCGGGTGATGACCGCCTTCTCGCGGTCGAGCATCTCCGGGATCTTCGGGGCGATGTCGTTTTTCCAAGTATCGCTCTCGTAGACGGCGGCGTAGAGCTTCTCCCGCTCTTCTTCGCTCTCGAAGCGCCGGATCCAGTAGTAGATCGAGTCATCCTGCTCGCCGACGAAGCTCCCGATGACGACCATCCCCTTTTTGACCTGAAACGGGATGATCTCTTCCTCCATGAACGCTACCCAGGCGGCCTGCTGGCCCGGCCGTACGTGATACTGTCGCAGCTCGAAGAACATGGTTTATTCCCTCAACTTTCCCACGGGGCGATTTCCACCGGCGAGCATCTTAACCTGTCCGGTCCGCGGGCGGCGGAATCATCGTGAGGTTTCTGAATGGCCGGATTGCCGTAGTATATTTGGAGCCACGAACGCAGCAGCGTTCTGCCGATTCTGTGGAGGAAATGTGAACTACTACCTTAAGACTGACCGTGGCGCCGACGCCGAGACCATCGAAGAGAAAACCGCCACAAACATCCTGAAGCGGCTGCGCCACCGGGGCCGGAAGATGACGGAGATCTACGTGCTCGAAGAAGATGGCGGCATCGATCGCTATCAGGAGCGTACCCGCCGTCGTCTTGGCTCGAACGCGATCGCGTCGCGGACCTGGCTCTGCGAATCCCTTGGTGACGGCGACTGGGAAGACGGCCGCTACATCCCGGAACCTCAGGAATCGATCGACGAGATGGACCCGCCCGCCGTGGCGGTCGTGCTCGTCCTCCAGGGCGCCGAGGCCCCGGAAGAGATCGTCCCCCAGCTCGGCGGCATGGCGATCGCCAAGTAGCCGCTGTTAGACAGCGAAATTGGCTAGGCCAGTCTACGTCGAACTCTTTCGCGGACTTCAATCCAACCGATTCCGAAACAAGGGACTTGGTAATGGTCGTGTCATAGGCCAGTCCGTACTGTCGAAGCGACGCGCCGATGAGATTGAATTCTCGTCAGTCCGTACTACATGACTTCGAATTGTTGCCCTCATGTGCGCCCGCTTGTTCCAGCGACTGTAGTGCATCTAGGAACAGGCGCGGTGTGACGATCTGAATTCCGTGAAATGTTTCCAGTAGCTGACGTGGACGGTCGCCGGTCACGATGTAGTCTGCCCTGCATTCCAGCCAGCCTCCAGAATATGATCATCATCAGGGTCCGGGGCTACGCCCTGGACTCGCCTGGTGATTTCGACAGGGACTCCATGCCTTCGTACCACCGCCAGCGCCTGTGCGCGCTGGTCGGTGGTGAGATGGTCCACAAAATACGGTCGTGCAAGTGTGTTCTGGCGTTCCTGCAGCAGCAGGTCCGTCACGATGAGTGTGAAGTCGTCCCGACGCCACCGTCGCAGCATCTCACCTGGGGTGCTTGAAGGTCGGGCGTAACCCAGGATGCCTGACAGTATCACGTTTGTGTCCAGACAACTGAGATCACCGGCCACTGGACTCATCAAGAGAATCCTCCGCTCGTTCCTGCCGGGTCTGTCGCAATGCTCTGGCTATTTGACGTTCGATATCTTCGATCGACTCGTCCGCATATGCCTGGCTGATTTCTTCGAAAATCTCGAAGTCCTCGTTGCGTTCGATCTGCTGTAGATCAGCAATCGAAACGAGCGCAGCAATGACTCGTCCGCCTTCTTTTGATTACGGCTCGAGGGTGCCTGTACCGACTTCCCGAACAAGTCGCCGAAACTGATCCTGCGCCTCGTCGCTGGAGAGTGTCTTCAATACTGGATCTCGCTGTTTCATGGTCGCTCCTGAAATTTGGGGATGAACGTGCGTACTCGTGTTTCTGGTAGTAGGTCGAAACCGTGGGGATGGCACGCGCCCCTTCCGGGCAGTGTACGATGCGCGAAACGATAGCGTAGGTTCTACCGGGTTGGCGGTTATGGACAGAGAACAATTGACGAGGGACCTGGACAGGCAGATCGAGAGCAGGCGTGACGAAGCCATCGGGCTGCTGCAGCGGCTGGTTGCCGTCCCGTCGATCACTGGCGACGAAGGTGGCGTCCAGGACGCCATCGAGCCGGAAATGCAGCGGCGAGGTCTGGAGGTCGATCGCTGGGAGATGACGGTGGAGGAGATCGCTCCGTACCGCTGGCACGTCGGGGACGAGACGCGTTTCGCGGGCCGCCCCAATCTGGCGGGTACGTTGAAGGGCGAGGGTGACGGACGCTCGATTCTCCTGAACGCTCACGTCGACACCGTGGACTACGGCGATGCCGCGCTCTGGACCTACCCGCCGCTCTCCGGCCATGTCGATGGCGACCGGCTCTACGGGCGGGGATCGTGCGACATGAAGGGCGGCCTCGTCAGCTATCTGATCGCACTGGACGCACTTGCCGCGCTCGGCCTGCGTCTGGCCGGAACGGTGACGGTCAATACGACCGTCGGTGAGGAAGACGGCGGCGTCGGAGCGCTCTCGACGATCCTGCGAGGCCATCGGGCCGACGCGGCGCTGATCACCGAGCCGACGAGGCTGGCGCTGGTTCCGGCGCAGGGAGGATCGCTGGTGATGAGGCTGACCGTGCCGGGCAAGTCGGCCCACGGCGCGGTGCGGGACGAGGGCGTGTCGGCGATCGAGAAGTTTATCCCGATCTTTCAGGATCTGCTGGCCTGGGAGGCGGAGCGCAACCGCACCCTCGACCATCCCCTCTACGCGCACCTAACGAACAAGGCCCCGTTCAGCATCGGGGTCGTCCGGGCCGGCACCTGGGCGTCGACGGTTGCCGAGTCACTGGTCGCCGAAGGGCGGCTCGGGCTCGTGCCCGGCGAAGACGTCGACGAGTTTCGCCGGGCGGTCGAGGACCGGATCCGCGGCGTCGCCCGGGAGGACGCCTGGCTTCGGGATCACCCGCCGACGGTCGATTGGTTCGGCGGCCAGTTCGCGCCGGCCGAGACGCCGGTCGACGCGCCGATCTCGCGGGCGGTCATCGACGCCCATCAGGCGGTAACCGGCGAAGAGCCGGTCATCGAGGGCGTCCCCTATGGCGCCGATATGCGGCTGTTTACCCTGCTCGGCGGGATGGATTGCGTGATGTATGGCGCCGGCGACGTGCGGGTTGCCCACCATACCGATGAGTACATCTCGATTACCGAGCTCATGACCGCGACAAAAACGATTGCGAATTTGCTGGTGGATTGGTGCGGGGTTGCTGAATGAAAGATCTGCTCAAAGGGATGCGGATACTGGCTGTCGAGCAGTTCGGGGCCGGACCATTCGGTACGCTGCATCTGGCCGATCTCGGCGCTGAAGTAATCAAGATCGAGAACCCGCATGCGGGGGGCGACATCTCCCGGTCGGTCCCGCCCTACACCGGCGACCAGGACAGTCTCTATTTCCAATCCTTCAACCGGAACAAGCGCAGCCTGACGCTGGACCTGAAACACCCGGACGGCCGGAAGATCTTCGAGGATCTGGTGAAGGTGTCAGATGCTGTCTTCTCCAGCTTGCGCGGCGATCAGCCGGAGGCGCTCGGGCTGACCTACCAGCATCTCAGGGGCGTGAATCCGAAGATCGTCTGCTGCGCCCTGACCGGCTACGGCCTGACCGGGCCGCGCAAGGCCGAGCCGGCCTACGATTATCTGATGCAGGCCTATGCCGGCTGGATGAGCCTGACCGGCGAGCCCGGATCGCCGCCGGCGAAGAGCGCCTTTTCCGTTGTCGATTTCTCTGCCGGACTTGCGGCAATGACCGGGATGCTGTCGGGCATCATTCGGGCCCGGGAGACCGGTGTCGGTTGCGACGTCGACGTCAGCCTGCTTGACACCGCTGTCTCGATGCTGAACTACGTCGCCATCTGGACCCTCAACCGTGAATACGAGCCGGAGCGGCTGTCGGCTTCGGCTCACCCGAGCATCGTTCCGTCTCAGGTCTTCGAGACGGCCGATGGCTGGATCGTCGTCTTCTGCGCCAAAGAGAAGTTCTGGCTCGATCTGGCGGCGGCAATAGACGCGCACGACTTGATCGACGATCCGCGCTTCCAGGGCTTTTCCGGGCGGCTCGAGCATCGAAATGAGCTCGGCGAGGAGCTTGCGAGCCGGTTCAGGAACCGCTCGACCGACGACTGGTTGAGTGTGCTGCGCGGCAAGGTGCCCTGCGCGCCGGTCAACGATATCCAGCAGGCGCTGGAGGACGAGCAGGTCCGGGCACGCCAGATGATCCTCGAAGTGGACCACCCCGATTTTGGCCCGCTCAAGCAGACGGCGACGGCGATCAAGGTTGATGGCGATGTCGCGCAAGTTGAGGACCATCGCGGCCCGCGGCTTGGCGAAGATAGCGCCGTGATTCTCAGCGACCTGCTGGGCTACAGCGAGGACCGGATTCAGGATCTGCGAGACCAGAAGGCTATCTAAATCCGACTAAGAGGGGGCGCCGACATGTCGGCGCCCCCTCTTGTTGCGTTTCCGGCTGGCTAGCAGCTACGGCGATGGACTGAATATCTGTACCCGGAGATTTCCCTCGTCAGCGACGTAGACGTTGCCGCTGCTGTCGATGTCGATCCCGAGCGGGTTGTCCAACTGGTCGTTGCCCGTCCCCCTCTGGCTTTCTATCAAGTTGTCCGACGTTTGCATCGACAGCGCAGCACGACTTTTCCAGGCAGGTTCGAAGGCCTTGGACCGTATTCCCCCGGTATTCCGGTCCGGAAGTCATGCTCCTACGGCATGATGGAAAGCCCTCTCCCGATGACGGGAGAGGGCTACATCGAGCGTGGTCGGGGCGCGGTTGGCTAGCTGTTGTCAGGTTTCGGGTTTTCGTCGTCGGGGCCGGCGAAGCCGCGCACGGCGCCGCCGATCTGCTGGCCGACATCTTCAGGGACGTGTCCGCGAACTTTGTCGCCGCCCGGGACTTTGTTCAGCACATCGTCGACGCGTTCCGAGGTGACGTGCTCTTCGATAGCGTCGGACACGCTATCGGCGACCGAGGGTGTAAACATTCCCTTGAGTTTCCCGATCAACCCGCTCACGGTTAGTTGCCTTTCTTGTCGTCGGTGGCCCCGCCGGCTTCCCGGATCTTGTCGGCAGCCTGTTCGCCGACGTTCTCCGGCACTTTGCCGGCAACATGCTGGCCACCGGGGGCGCGGCGCACGGCCTGGTCGACCCGGTCATCAGTCACATGCTTCTCGACCTGATCGGCCGCCTGGTTTGCGCGATCGGGTGTCAGCATAGCCTTGATCTTGTCGATCAATCCACTCATGGATCTCACCTTCCTTTCGCGGAAATGCTCTTCAAGTGTACTTCAGTGATTCCCTTACGCGGACTCTCTCCCGGCGGCCTGGAACGACAGCCGGGTGAAATAGAACGCGGCCAGCCCGACCACGGCCAGAAATGTCCCGAGGCCGCCGTAGCCGGTGGTTTGGACGATCAGCCCACCGACCGCCGAGCCGATGATGCCCGAGATCGCCGCCCCGATCTCGTTCAGCGACGTCGCCGCCCCGCGATCGTTCGGTGCGACCCGGAGGATGACGCCAAGGGCGCCGTTCTCCTGAATGCTGAGGATCGCCCCGCTGAGCATCAGCGCCGCGCCGGTCACGAGGCCGGGCATCCCCGGAAGGAAGGCCACCAGTAGCCCGCCGGACAGGAGCAGCCCGCCGGGAAGCATCAGCCTCCGCAAGCCGAGCCTTGCTATCAGCAGGCCGCTGGCGAAGGCCGAGACGAGGAACACGCCGGCTCCAAGGCCGAAATAGAACCCGGCCTGGCCGTCGGAGAGATCGAAGCGCTCGATCAGGAACGCGGCGGCGTAGATGATCAGGACGGTCAGCAGGGTGAAGCGCATGATATTGCCGAGCAAGATCATTGTCAGGCCGGGTTTCCTCGCCAGCATCCGGAGATGGCCCAGCGTCGACTGCGGCTTCGTCCCGGTCGGCGGCACCCTGGGAAGGAGCAGCAGGATGAGCAGGATACCGAGCGAGGCGATGCTGAGGTTGATCAGATAGGCAGGACGCCAGCCGTAGCTGTCCGAGATGATCCCGGCCAGCGGGACGATGACGAGTCCCGGTATCCCGAATGCGCCGATAACGAAGCCGTTGACCCGGTCGAGTCCGGCCCCGTCGACATAATCGCTCGCGGCGGCCAGGAGCATCGCAAAGAGAATGACGTCGGCCGCGCCGGTGAAGATGTAGTAGCCGATGAAGAGGTAGATCGTCGTCGCGGACAGCGCGAAGAGGGCTGCGATCAGCATACAGCTCAGGCCGACCAGGATCAGGTATTTGCGCGGGAACTGGTCGGCGACCCGGCTGAGGGGGAAGGCGGTGATGAACGCGACGCTTGCCGAGAGCGATTTCAGGCCGCCGAGCAGGGCGACCGAGTGCCCGAGATCCTCGGCGATCGAGGTTAGCAGCAGGCCGGTGACGCTCGTGTTGGTCGTTGCCGCCATGCCTCCCACCACCAGTGCCAGGATGATGGGCAGCGAGACGGAAGTCTTCGCCCCGGCGGTCTCCTGCTCGATCAGGTAACGCTCCTTCTCATGTTCCGGTCGACCGTCCGCCCCGAGATTCTAGTTCCCTTCTGGTCTGGACCCACAGTGCCGCCTCTTCGGCAGCGAGGCGGGCGTCGCGTTCGGACTCCGTCTTCTTCCAATTGCGTAAGAAGTTCGCCGCTCGCCGGTCTTACAGGCAGGCGCGGGGATGCACAGGGAGCAGCGCTCATGGTTCGCTGGACGACTTCAGCCCGCTTTGCGTGGGCAGCCGCCGGGCGGGTGCGTCGCCTGCGCTGCCGGGGTCGGAATTGTTGAGGGGCCGGTCATCCGGTGATAGGCTGTTGAGTGTCGGGACGAAACGAACGAGAGCACCTGAACGCATGACGCTTCCAATGAATTGGCGCGTTCGAGTCATCGCATTGATCCTGATCGTGAGCGGCATTGCCGTCGCGTCGGATACTGGCGGCATCGCGCCGGTGGCCGAGGCCGGGACGGTCGGGACCTGCGTCGCTTCGCTGACTCCCCAGAGCCCGACGACGCTGACGGTCGAGCCGGGCCAGACGGTGGGCTTTCTGATGAGCCTGCAGGTGACGACGTTCGAGGTCTGGCAGGTCAGCGCCGAGAACGGGATTTCCCACCAGTACGAGCAGATCACCGGCGCGGCCAGTCCGGCTTCGATCAATTACAACCTCGATGTGCCGACCAACGAGCAGCAGAACAGCTTCAACGTCGTTGCGACGATCACGGTAGCTCCAAGCGCCAGCGGGCCGTCCCAGTTCTCGATCCGTACCTGGAGCTCGGTCCAGTGCCAGACGGTGGACCAGCAGACGCTCAGCGTATCGGCAAGCGGTCCGATATTGACGATCAATGTTGCCGCTCCCCCGACGCCCACCGCGACCGCGACCCGGACGCCGGATCCGACAGCAACACCCGTACCGACGGCCACCCGGACGCCGGTCCCGACCTCCACCTCGCCGCCGACGGTGACGCCGACTGCGACCTCCACATCGACCCCGCGACCGACCGCGACCGCGACGCCCATGCCGACGGCAACCTCAACCGCGACTCCCCGGCCGACTTCGACGTCCACCCCGACGGCGACAGCAACGGCGACGGCAACACGCACGCCAACCGCCGTTCCGACCGCGACAGAGACCGCCACACCGCGCCCGACTTCGACCGGTACACCGACCGCTACGGCGACGGCGACGCCCATCCCGACGGCGACACCGACCGGCACCCCGCGCCCGACGGCCACCCGGACGCCCACCGCCACCCGGACAGTGACGCGCACGGTAACGGCGACTCCCGAACCCGACGAGCTGTCCGGCTCGGCAAGCGCGACCGTGACGCCGACGCCCCGTCCGCCCGGAACGGGCACGCCCGTTCCAACGCTGACCGCGACCGCCACCCCGGTGCCGGCCGATCCTGCCGCCAGCCCGGATGTCGAGGATGTGGCGTCGGACGGGCAGCCGAATCCCCAGGTCTCGTCGGCCGGAGCCGGTCTGGTGCTGGAGTTGACCGAGACGGTTCAGAAGACGGAAGAAACGAGCGGCCAAGGATTTTCGACCGTGCGGGCTGCCGGGCTCGGACTCGGCGGCATCCTCTGCGGCCTGGGTGGATTCCTCGTCTGGCGCGCCCGGCGAAACGGCCCCTGAATCGGGGCCAAGCGCCCCAATCGTTAGTGAGTCATTCGACCGTACTGCCTGTGAGGTCCGCGGCGCCAAGCGATTGTCTCGTCTATCCGTCTTCTTGCGGGAGTTAGAGCGCGTGAGGGCGAGGTTTCGATTCGGGATCTGCCAGGTCGCTGACTAGAGTCGGGGCAGAAGACAATGTTGCACAAATCTCGCTTGTGCGCGAAGATACCAGCCACAAACGACGGGTCAGTCGAAGAATCGGGAGGATGTTGCTGTGTCAAGTCCTGAATTTCCGTTCCAGCGCCAACCACTCCACGATTCGCGCCTTCAAGATCGCCTTTTGCGACGACCACGTCAGGACAACGCCGTCATTGAATTGAGGAACCGGTTCGCCGATGGTCTGGAGCGTGTTGCTCCGGGCGACGTCCAGAAGATTGAAGCATCATATCGCGTCGATTTCAGTCGTGATTTCCATGAAGAACGATCGCAGATGCTCGAGGCCTACCTAGTCTATTGCTATGCGGACGGGACCTTCGATGAGCAGGAACGTCAACGAGCGAATCATCTTCAGGTCCTGCTCAGATTAGACAGTGGGACCGCCACCGCAATTCATCAGCAGGTTAAGGAGGGCGTGTATCGAGACACTGTCAAGGAGCACGTCGAAGATCGGCGTCTAACTCCAGAGGAAGTAGACGATCTGGGCGCACTACAGGTTCATCTTCAATTGAGTGATTCGGTAGTGCGGGCAATCGGGCAAGAAGAAGCAGATGGGGTGGTTCGATCCTTATCTCAATCAAGTAGTTGAAGATGGTCTGCTTTCTCCGAATGAAGAAGCTGAGATCCGTATAGCTATGTCCGGCCTTGGTCTCGATCTGAATCTGACGGCCGAGCAGCAGCAGCGCTGGGACCGATTCCGACTCTACTGGGATCTCCAGTATGGAGCACTTAATCCGGTGCCAGTCAACATAAACCTCCAACGAGCTGAAATTTGTTACTTCACTGCGCCGACCGAGTGGTGGGAGCGAAGAACCCAGACTCGAACGATCCGATACGGTGGCCCATCTGCTCGTATCAGAATTGCAAAAGGTGTGTACTGGCGAACAGGTGCCATGAATGTCGAGCGCGTGACGGAAGAAGTATTGAAGCCAATCGATAGCGGCCAGCTTTACATCACGAATAAGCGCGTCATCTTCTTAGGGCAGAATCGAAACATGAATGTGCGACTGAATCGCGTTCTGGACTTTACGCTCTATACCGACGGAATCGAGCTGGTAAAGGACGCAGGGCGAAATCCCGTCTTTCAATTTGAAGCCGATATCGATATTGCCGCACTCACGCTGAACCGTTTGCTCGTTGGCGATCCTCCGCTAGATGCCCCCTCACGCTTTGAGATCATCGAGTCTCGCACGGATTCACCAGGGCTGACAGATGGGAGTAGGCACGATCATTTGCCGACAAACAAGTCGGATACTGGCCAAGTTGATGGCCGGCATTATACCGAGCATGTTGAGGATGTAAAGCAACTGAAGCGCGACGGCAAACATGGTGAGGCCATTGAGTTGCTCAATCGTCTGATTGACGCAGTTGAGCAGGAATCGGATGTAACCGGTTATCCGGTTGCGCCCTGGTACTACGAGCAGTTAGCCATCGTCTACCGAAAAGACAAGCAGTTCATGGATGAAGTTAGAGTACTCCAGCGATATGAGAATCAGCGTAAACGACAGGGGAGTCGGCCGGACTGGCTGACCGAACGCTTGACCAAAGCGCAATCTCTTGCGCTACGTTCCTGAGATCATTGGAGCAAACGCATATTTCGACCGGGCACGAAGGCTGTAGAGCGGTAGATTGCGGTTCCTATCAGACCTCTAGACCGGAGTGCAGGTACATCCTGCACTGACGCATGGGATGTACCTGCATTGGAGAAATGAGAGAATCATAAATCGTACGCTGAAACGACTACTCGCCCTTAAACGTCTCCTCGCGGGAGTTGGAGCGCATGAAGGCGAGGTATTCGTCCTTGGTCATGACCGGCTCGTAGCCGTCGAGGATCGACTTGGCGCCCTGAGCTCCACCGGCCAGCAGGTCGATGACGGTCATCGCCATTAGTTTCGCGGGCAGGACGTAGGCCTGGTACTTGTCGTTGATCGCCCAGTTGCTGCCGTGGCCGGTGCCGGAGAAACCGTTCACGTAGGGGTGCAAGGCCGGCATGATGTAGGAGACGTCGCCCATGTCAGTCGAGCCGGTACGGTGGCCGCTCTGCTCCCACTCATCCTCGCCGTACATCGTCAGGAAATTGTCCTTGAAGAGCGTCGCCATGTCCGGGTTGTTGACCAGCGGCATGTAGCCCGGGAGGGTCGTGATCTCGACCTCGGCTCCGAGCGCCATCGCGCCGGCCTTGAGGGCGCGGTCCACCTTCATCGCCGCGTCGTCGATCGCCTCGGCCGTTTTGCCGCGCACCATCGTCTCGAAGCGGACGTCGTTCGGGATGACGTTCACCAGGTCGCCGCCGCGAGTCAGGATCGGGTGGATCCGGACGGTGTCGTCGTCCTTGAAGGTCTCCCGCTGGGCGTTGATCGCCGAGAGGGCGATGTTGGCGGCGTAGAGGGCGTTGATGCCGTCGTGCGGCGCGCCGCCGGCGTGGGCAGCCTTGCCGACGAAGCGGGCCTGCTTGCCGACGAAGCCGTTGTTCGAGGCGCTCATCCCGGCGACGGCGTCCATCCGGTCGATGCTCGCGCCATGGACCATCATCGCCATGTCGACGTCGTCGAATGCGCCGAGCTTGATGAACTCCGCCTTGCCACCCAGGAACTCCAACTTGCCCTGACGGCGCAGGCTATCGCGGTAGGAGATCTCGACGAACTCCTCGGCCGGTACGGCGATGAAGGTCACCCGTCCGGCCAGTTCGTCGAGGACTCCCGACTTGAGCAAGCCGTTGGCGACGCCGAGCATCGTCGTAATCTGGGCATTGTGGCCGCAGCAGTGGGCCGCGCCGGTCTCCGGGTTGGCGAACTCGTGGTCGGCGACGAGCACCGAGTCCAGCTCGCCGATGACGGCGATGTTCGGTCCGGAGCCTGCCTGACCCTGGACCGTCGCTTTGACGCCGGTCAGTGCCAGTTCCTCATGAAAGCCGAGCCCGAGCCGGGCAAATTCGCTGGCAACGATTCCGGCCGTCCGCCGCTCCTTGAACCCGAGCTCCGGGTGCTGGAAGATGTCCCAGCCTACCCCGGCCAACCGTGTCGCTTCCCGGTCGATCGCCGCGAGCGCTCGTTGTTTCAGATCTTCATTCACCATGTCCGCTCCCTATCCCGGGCAATCGAGGGGTGAAGCTCATCCCCACCGGGATTTGGGCCCGGTCGCGTTTGCGGGTGGAGATGACGGGGTCTGAGTTCATGCTCCCCAGACCTCCCGTGCCGTCTCGGCGACGAGGCGTAGTTTGGCGGCCTGCTGGGCAGCGGTCAGATCGTTGCCTTCCTCGGTCGAGGCGAATCCGCATTGCGGGCTGAGCGCCAGCCGGTCGAGGGGGACGTAGTTGCTCGCTTCGTCGATGCGCTGCTTGAGGACGTCCTTGCTCTCGACCGCCGGCTTCTTCGTCGTCACGAGACCGAGCACGACGACGCGGTCATCCGGGACGTGCTGGAGCGGTTCGAAGCCGCCGGACCGGGCGTCGTCGTATTCGAGCAGGAAGTGGCTGAAATGCGTCCGCTGGAACACCTGTTCAGCGATCGGGTCGTATCCGCCCGACGCGTAGAACTTGCTCTGGTTGTTGCCGCGGCAGAGGTGGATGCCGAAGTCGATGCCCGGATGTTCGCCGATCACCGCGTTATCCAGCTCGATGCAGCGGTCGAGCAGTGCGTCGGGGTCATTCCCGCGCTGTCGATAGCCTTCGCGGATTTCCGGGTCGAGCAAGGCGGCGTACTGCGGCGCGTCGATCTGGATGTACGTGCAGCCGAGCCGGATGAGCTCGGCGACCTCGGCCCGGAGAATATCGACGATATCGGCCAGGTAGGCCTCGATCGTCGCGTAGGCGCCCTTCGACTTCTCGGGATCGTAAGCGGCCGCGGCCTGCTGGGCGCTGATCAGCGTTACCTTCGTCGGGTGGTCGCCGGCGCGGGCCCGGAGATAGCTGAACTCCTCGCTGCAGAGATGCCGCCGCGGTTTCAGCTTCGAGGTCACGACCGGCCGTGGGAAGACGATCTCGTTGCCCTCATCGTCGTGAAATGGACTCGCCCATCCTCCGAGCTTGTCGAAGCCCTCGACGGCGTCGATCAGGTGACCGAAGAACGCATAGCGCCGCATCTCGCCGTCGGTGATGACGTCGACCCCGGCGTCGATCTGCAGCGCGACCGCTTCATCGACCGCCCGGTCTTCTATCTTCTTGAACGCTGCGTCGCTGATCTCCCCGGCTTCGAGTTGCCGGCGTGCCTGCTTCAGGTAATCCGGGCGCAACAAGCTTCCAACGACATCACTGCGGTACATTGCCACTTTTCTCTCCGTCCTGTAGGCCATTGATCCTGGAGATTGTACGCGGGAGGCTGGCAGACACTCACATCGGCTGAGCGATGGCTTGACAGCCATGATTGCCCAATAGAGAGGAGGTCTTAGTGGTTAGTTGTCTTCGAATTCCGCCGCGATGAGTTCCTCGATCTGAGGATGAAGTTCAACGATGTTGTGGGTCGCCGTATTCCAGACAATGCTCCAGACGACCGCGAAGTACCGATGAACCGCGAAATTCCGGAATGCACGCGCGTCGTCCCACGGGATCTCCGGATATCGCCCTTTCAACTCCGGCGAGACCTGGTTTGCCGCTTCACCGATCTCGGTCAAGGCTTGCAGAATGGCCCGCTGCATAACCCGATCCGTGGAGAACCGGGCGAAGTCGTACTCGCTGAGAAATGCTCGAATATCGCGGCAGGCCTCCGATATATCTCTGATATAGAGTTCATCAGATCGCATAGATGATCTGGGCAGCATCGATGACCGGTTTGCGGATGACCGGATTAAGTCCAGCTTTGGGCACGATGTCCACGTCGCGACCGATGATCGTTGCGAGTTCTCGCTGCAATCGTGAAAGTTCGAAGAACCCGATCCGGGCGTCAGACTCGAACTCGACGAGCACGTCGATGTCGCTCGACTCTCGGAAGTCATCACGCAGAACCGAGCCGAACAAGGCGAGTTCGCGCACCCGGTAGCGGCGGCAGATCTCCGCCAGCTTGTCGTCGTCTATCTCGATGCGGTTCCGAACGCGCATGGCGACTCCAGTTTCCGTGGATTCGCCACAAGGATACCCCCTAGAACGGCACCTCGACCCCGGCGTCGGAGCCGAGCTCCCGGAGGGTTTCGACGACCTCGGGGTGGACCGGGATGCCGCGTTCGATGCGGTCCTCGTAGGCCTCGCGCTCCGGATCGCCGGGGACGACGACGCGGGTCTGGCCTTCAGCCGGCGCCGATTCGCGCAAGCTGTGGAGCATCTCGTCGGCGCTGTCGTTGTACTCGTCGAGGTCGCGGAACGAGGCGATGTCGATCGCCAGGAAGGCATGGCTGGTGTCGGACGGGACGATCTTGTCGACACGCGAGCCGGTTACGTCGCGCGACCAGAGCGACGCCGAAAGCTGGGAGCAGAGGAACTCGACCATCAGCGACAGTCCGTAGCCTTTCTGTCCACTGGTGTCCCGCTCACCGCCGAGCGGCATCAGCGCCCGGGCATCGAACGGATCGGTGACGGTTCGGCCTTCTTCGTCGACCGCCCAGCCGGCCGGGATCTCTTTCTTGTTGCGCCGTGCGATCTCGACCTTGCCCCAGGCGACGGCGGTCGTCGCGCCGTCGAGGACGAACGGGTCTTCCTCCCCAGCCGGGAATGCGGCCGCGATCGGAGCGGTCGAGAGCAGCGCCGTCTTGCCGTGGGTCGGCACGAGGAGCGGTGTCGCGTTGGTCATCGAGATGCCGGCCATGCCGGGCTTCTCGAGCGCCATCGTCGCGTAGTACCCGGCGATGCCGTAGTGGTTCGAGTGTCCGACGGTCGCCAGGCAGACGCCGGATTCCTTCGCCTTCTCGATACAGCGCTCCATCGCCCGGTACGCCATCGGCGGCCCGAAGCCGTTGTTGGCGTCGAACCGGATGCCTCCGGCCGACTCCTTGACGACTTCGAGCTCGGCTTCCAGGTTGAAGCCGCCCTGGCGTAGCCGGTCGACATAAAACGCCATGCGCGGCACGCCATGCGAGTCGATGCCCCGGAGATCGGATTCCACCAGGATCTCGGCGGAAATCTCTGCGTCCCAATCTCGCATCCCGTAGCTGGTGAAGACATCGATGACGAACTGCTTCAGATGCTCGTCGGAGATTCTCGGGAAGTCAGTGTCGAACTCGACCATACCGGCAGCGCTCTTTCTATCCTCTAGCTCGCTTCGCAGTGCGCATCTTAGCCGAGTTGGGACAGAGAGGGCAGGTGTCCCGCGCGAGACACCTGCCCTGCCTCCTGCTATTGCAGGAGATCGACGTCGAACACGTAGAGTCCTGGGTACAGGCTATCCACGACGTACATGTTGCCATCCGGTCCAAATGTCAGGCCATTGTTGCCGACG
>JAWKPC010000003.1:0-415419 GCA_041390865.1 Thermomicrobiales bacterium | reverse complement strand
GATGGTCACATCCCGGGCGCTCAGTACCTGGACTGGTCGACCGACCTCACCGACCTCGATCACGATGTCGATGGGATGATCGCGCCGCCCGAGAAAGTGGCCGCGACGATGCAGCGTCTCGGCGTCTCGGACGATACCCGCATCGTTGGTTATGACCACGAGGGCGGTCACTTCGCGGCACGGCTCTGGCTGGTTCTTGCCCGGTACGGCCACGGCGATCAGGTCCGCATCCTTGACGGCGGCTGGACCTCCTGGGTTCAGGAAGGACGCGCCCAGACGTCGGATGTTCCCGAGGCTCCCGCGGCCGGCAACTTCACGATGCGTCCGAGCGAATTCCGGCCGGAACTGGTGGCTGACGCCCAGCAGACGCTGGAAGCATCCGAATCCGCAGAATCCGTTGTCCTGGACGTTCGCCGATGGACCGAATATACCGGCGAGGAAGCGCGGGCTGCCCGGGGAGGCCGGATACCGAACGTCGTTCACGGCCTCTGGAACGACAATCTGAACTGGGACGGCGACCGCCGATTCCTGAGCACAGGCGATCTGAAGTCCCGTGCCTCCAGCCTCGGTATTCCCGAGGATGCAGCTGTCGTGACCTACTGCCAGGGCGGCGTCCGGGCCGCACACGCCGCGATCGCCTTGATGATGGCGGGCTGGGACAATGTGGCTGTATATGATGGCTCGTGGGCCGAGTGGGGCAACCGCGAAGATCTCCCGATCGAGTCCGGCGAGCCGACAGAGGACTAATGTCCGGCACGGGCGGCAGCCTCTATATCTGGCTGGAGGGCGAGCCGGATCTGTCCCCGCCCGACTTCGAGATTGACGACGTCCCCGGCGAGCGGGATCTGGATCTCATCGCCGCCGCCGTTGTCGAGGGAAGATTCGGCGCCATTCTGCCGGTACGTATCCATTACGGTGAGCGGCATGAACCCCGGGCCGGACAGTGGAAATCGATCGATACGGCCAGATTCCTGCGCGATTACAGCATCCGGCACAGACGCCGCTATGAGGTCATGCTGGACGCGATTCCGGATCAATTCAACGCATCTGATGATTCCTGAAGAGCATCTGGAGGTAACACGTGGCGAGCATGTATCCGGGCACCGTTCGCGCTCCGGAGTTTCCCGAGGACCTGACCTGGTTCAACGTGACGCGGCCGCTGGCCCTGGCTGACCTGCGGGGGAAGCTCGTTATCCTCGATTTCTGGACCTACGGCTGAATCAACTGCCAACATGTCATCCCGCAGTTGCGGGAACTCGAACATCACTTTCCCGATCAGCTCGTTGTCATCGGCGTTCATAGCGCGAAATACACGGCGGAAGGCAGGGACGTCCATCTCCAGGACGCCGTCCGTCGTCTCCAGATCGACCATCCAGTCGTCAACGATCACTTGATGAGAATCTGGAACGAATATGCCGTGCGGGCCTGGCCGACGCTGATGTTCGTCGGTCCGGACGGCCGGGTCATCGGGAAGCACGAAGGCGAGTTCGATCCCGAGGCCATGCTCGGCGCCGTGTCGACAATGATCGACGAGGCGATCGCGGCCGGCGATCTGAGCGAAGGGCCGTTCGATCTCGCCGCGGAACCGGTGCCGGTCTCATCGTTCCTGGACTATCCGACGGCTATTCAGATTGCGGATGATCGACTCTATATCGCAGACACCGGTCATCATCGAATCGTCGTGGCGAATCTCGCGGGCCGGGTGGTCGAGATCATCGGCAAGGGTGTTGCCGGTTTCGAGGATGGGCCGTTCTCCACGGCGTCGTTCGATGCTCCGCACGGGCTGGAAGTACAACAGACCGTGTCTTGGTCGCGGACACCGGGACCACTGATCCGCTCCGGCCGATCTTTCCTCAGCTGCAGTGACGACGATTGCCGGAACCGGGGAGATAGCTCGCTCGTGGCGGTCCGGGTGGCGTCGCCAGGGAGACGGCACTCCGGTCGCCCCTGGGATCGCCGTTGCCGGTGAGACCCTCTACGTGTCGATGGCCGGAAATCACCAGCTCTGGATGATGGATCCGGGTGGCGCTGAGATCCGGAGATTTGCCGGCACCGGACACGAAGGCAAACGCGACGATCTCGTGCCGCGTGCCTGGCTCGCCCAGCCGAGCGGCATCGGGCGTTATCAGGATCGCCTGATCTTCGCCGATGCCGAGACGAGCTCGATCCGGACGTCCGCGACTTCGCCTGAAGGCGAAGTCAGTACCCTCGTCGGCAAGGATCTCTTCGACTGGGGTGATCTCGACGGGACATTTGAAGAGGCCTTGCTCCAGCACGCAACCGGCGTTGTTGCCGACCCCGAGACCGGTCTGATCTATGTTTCAGATACTTACAACAACAAGATCAAGGTGATTGATCCCGCTGAGGGCCGGATAAGTGGTGCTCGCCGAACCTGGCGATCCCGCCATGCAGACGGTCCGGCCGAAATCGCGGCGGGCGTTCTTCGAACCGCACGGTCTCGCATCTTCCCGAACGATAGGCTCTACGCACCGCCGACACGAACAATCACGCCATCCGCAAGGATCGAGATCCTTCATCCGGCAGCGTATCGACGCTACCGGTACGGTAGCAGCAGAATTGACTGGCCATGGGATTCGGACGGGAAGGCTCGTCCGCCGATCCCGTTGGTGCGTTGAAGTTCGCGTGGTGAGGGTCAGCATCCGTCACCGTCCTCGTAGGAGAACGTGCTCAACCTTTGGTGCTGGCTCGGTGCTGGTCTCGCACGCTGTTGACGACGTTGATGAACCAGCGAACCGTCAAGGCATTTCCGTCCTGGTAACGCTGTAACCTCGGAGATCGTGTATTTATCCAGGTCCGGCAAATTGCCGAGGTGGTCCTGTTTGTCCCGGAATTTCTCGCCGGCACGCTGGCCCCCCAGCGCTACTCCCATTCGATCGTTGATGGCGGCTTGGACGAGATGTCGTAGACGACGCGATTAATCCCGGCGACCTCGTTGGTGGACCGCGTCGACATGCGGGCTAGACCCGTAGGGAAGGCGGCCCAGTCGGCGGTCATTAGTCCTCACCGGTGATCGCCCGGATACGCAGGCTCGCGACAGGTCCGGCCATCGCCCATGACGCCGTGGTCGATCGACTGGCAGAGCACCGCGAAGTACTGCCAGATATCGGAACTGAGCCCCGCCGCTTCGATCTCCTGGCGGACGATCGCGTCGGCCTCGGCGGAGCGCGGTGAGCTTCGGCGGTGATGTCGCTCCAGGCATCGGACGGCGAGTCCCGGCCCGGGGAACGGCTGCCGACGGTGGACGATCTCGTCCGGCAGGCCGAGGTGGCTTCCGACCTCGCGGACCTCGTCTTTGAACAGCATCCGAGCGGCTCGATCAGCTCGAAGGCGAGATCTTCGGGCAACCCGCCGACAAGTTGTGGTGCGGTCTTGATCTTATGGGCAGCCTTCGTCTCGGCGTTGGCTTGACTGGATGACGTCGGGGTAGAGCGTTCCCCGGGCTAGGGAAGGCAAACGGCTTGCCGGCTTGACTGCTCGACGGCGGCACGCTCGAAAAACGCGGATGAACTCGTCGCCGATGATCTTGCGCTTCTCCTCGGGATCGCTGACGCCTTCGAGCCGGCCGAGAAAGCGATCCGTGGCGTTCGATGTGACGAGGTTCATGTGGAAGCGGCGGCCGAATACCCTGGACCGTTTCGGCCTCTCACGCAAGAAAGAGACCGTTGTTGACGAAGACAGGCGTAGAGCTGAGTCGCCGGATGGCCTGGTGAACCAGCGCCGCGACGACCGAGGAATCGACGCCGCCGGAGAGGGCCAGGAGAACCTGATCCTCGCCGACTGCTCGCGAATCGACGCGATCGCTGAATCGATGAACGAATCCGGCGTCCAGTTGCCGCTGCAGCCGCAAATATCGAAGAGAAATTCCGGAGGATGTCCCGCCCCAGCGGGGTGTGGACTTCCACTTCCGGGTGAAACTGCACGCCAGTCGATCGAATCGGCTCTCCCATTGCGGCGCTCGGCGAATTGTCGCTGACAGCCAGCAAGCTCGAATCCTTCCTGGAAGCTCCTCGATCCGGTCGCCGTGGCTCATCCAGACATCGAATTCGTTTGGAAGCCCGCGAACAGCGGGTGGCCAAGCTGACGGCGGTGATGCGGCTGGACTGTACTCGCGCTCGCTTGCATGAGCGACGCGCCGCCTTTGCCCTGGGCAATCAGCCGCATGCCGTAGCAGATGCCGAGCACCGCAAGCCGCTCTCAAGCACCCAGTCCGGCAGGCCGGGAGCAAGCTGGCTCATAGACGCTGTTCGGGCCCCGGAGAGGATGATCCCGCGTGGTTGCAGCTCGTCGAGAATTGAGGCGTCGGTGTCGTGGGGAATGAGCTCGCAATAGACGTGCGCCTCGCGGACACGGCGGGCGATCAGCTGCGCGGTCTGCCCTCCGTAGTCGATGACGATGACACTGTCCACCGAGACCGGTGGTCGGGCGGCTGCGGACATTTGCTCTCCTCGGCGCGATGGTCGAACTCGCTCTATCCAATTGTACGGGCGAATATCGGTGAACCGGGGCTATTCCTGTCCGCCTGGCGGGTGCTCGAGCTCATATCGCTTGATCATGCGCCGGATCTCGCCCGGCGTGTGCGACAGCACGTCGACATCGAGCAATTCGCCAAGCTCCAGGGCGCTGCCATAACCCCGCGGCTTGGCCCATGCCCAGAACTTCGTCCAGGAGATGTCCTCCGAAGCAGGCGGCTCGTCATCCTCGACGGTTGACGCCGGGCGCAGGTCGGGAAGAGTCTCCGGATCCGGCGGCGGGGCCGGTGGTTCAGTATCTTCCGGAAAGGATTCGGAATCGTCGTCATCGTCCGTGTCGAAGTTGGTGTCGTAGGTCTCCGGCTGGCGGTCCATCAGCGCCCGGGCCGTCATCAAATTGACCGGCGGGCTCGGGATCGGGGTGATGGTGATATCGTCGTCATCGAGATATTCTGCCCCGAAGCCAAGGGAAGCCAGCGCCCGCGCCAGGGCACGGTTCTCGGCCGTTTCAACGGCCATCTCGTCGTCGGAACGGTTGGCGCTGCCATGTGCCGTTGCCGAGGCCCCGGACCGCAGGGAAATCGTCGCCCGGCAGACCACCTCGTCTTCGGTCGTCGGAACGACCTGGGTCTCGACTGATGACTCGGGCTCCCGAGCGCGCAGCCAGACCAGCCGCCATTTCAGGTCAAGGTAGTCCCGCCCGTCTTCCAGCTGTCGAAGGTGTTCTCGTGGATCGAACGGTGACTGCACGCTGCCCCCTTTGGCGGTGTGTCCGGGCGGTATCAGGTGTTCGTTCACCTGTGTTTGCCATTATATAGGCTGATTCGCCTCGCGAACGCCGGGTTTCAGCCCCTACAATGCGGGACGATCTATTTTCGCGAACGGAAATTCCATGACAGATCTCGACAATTACCTGATCGATCGGAATGGCGACGGCTACATCGATGATGCAAACGTGCGGTTCGTCGCGTTGCCGGACGACGCTACGGACCCGATGCAGTTCTGGTCCAGTCTGATTGATCTGGCCGCCCGGATCGGGCTGAACGCCCAGGCGCTGCCGCTTCCGCTTTTCATCGCGCCCGACGCCGAGACGACCATTGACCCGGTCGGGCTGCGGAACCTCGAAGACATCGAATCACTTGGAAGCCAGCCGGAACCGGCGCAACACCGGGAGGATATCAACGGCAATGCGCCGCCGCGTTCGACCGATTTTCTGGATCTTTTCACTGCCAGAGGCCTGCTCGAAGACCTTGACGACGATCGCTTACCGGACGCCACGTCGTTCGGGATGACGCTCCCCGACGAGATTCCGCCGGCTCTCGGCGCGGCACTCTGCAACCTGGCAGTCAGGATCGGTCTCGAATCGGGGGGTGTGACATTCCCGGTCGTTGCGGATCGCCGGGCGTCGCTGTCGATTGTCTTGAACGATGGTCCCGCCGTCTTGAGGCAGGAGAATGGAGGCTGGGCTGCCGAAGGTGACGGCGAGAGCCTGCCGCGATTGATCGACGAAATCGCCCGGAGCTGGCCGGCATTTGGCGAGCCTGACACTGCCGGCGCCAGGGCCGGAGTCGAGGCGATTTCACGGTCGCTAAGCCCGGCCAGAGACGTGGGAACGCAGGAGTCCCGCGTGCTCTGGGAACTCCAGTGGTCGGCCGAGCCGGAGGTCGAGCGCCTCCTGACGGCGATCGATCGCGACTTGCTTCCGAAGGTGCAGCCGGAATCGGACGTCGATCTCGTCGTGTTCGCCTGCGAACCGGAAGCGGTCAGGCGTCGCCTCGAGCAATCTGTTTCGGACCGCCTGACGTCCAAGCGGCCTGGAAATTCGTCCGTCCGCGTACTCTCTGCGTTCAAAGCCGGTCTTTCCTGGCTCATGGACGTTGTATTGAAGGAGTTGGAAGGACAGCCAGTCGAGCGGCTGGAGGTGCGCTACCAGCGCTTCGAAGCCTCTGGCACGGCCCGGCATCTCGATCTATCGATCCGCTGGCTTCAAGAACTCTTCCCGGGCGACGAGATCGCAGCTCAACGGTTGGGCATACCGCTTGACGCGATCAGCTTCGTCGAAGACGGCTCGACCGGCTCGCCGATCTATCGAGCGCACGCATTTGACGCCAACGGCGACGAGATCGGAAGCTGGGAATGCGATCTCCTGTCCTACTCGATGCCGTTCATGCCGAACGTCGAGGGCAGCGATCACGTGGCCGTGACGACCGGCGGGTTCATCGCTAAAGTCGACGGCGAATGTATCGAAACGCGGGTGGACACGGATCTCGACCGGTTCTGGGCGTTCTGGCAGGGCGACGTGCTGAAGCGGGTCGTTGCCGGGATCAACGAGAAGGGCGGATTCAGCGCCGATTTGCAGCCATTCTTCGGTGCCCTGGAAGTGGACGTCCATCTCAGCGCCCCGAATAGCCGGCTGGGAATCCGGGAAGAGAACGACTCGGCTGCGGAAGCCCTCCATGAGGACATCTACTTCAACACGCTCGATACGATCGAAGAGCTCGGGTTGCAGACGACCGGCGACAAAACGAGCGCACCCGGCGCAGTCGTGCCATTCGTTCACGTTCAGCCGGGCGTCGCACCGCACGCGGTCGTCCGACTGCGCGAGGCGCCAGAACCGGCGCCTCTACCTGCGCCGGTACGGGTAGCCAATCTGTCCATCGATCAGGGCGAACTCGTTGCCGGTATCGAAATCGATGCCGGGCACTTGCCTCCAGACGTCGAGCAGTCGATCGTGAACCGGCTTGTCAAATACGAAAGCCGCGCGCGGTCATTTGCCGCCGATCTTCTGGTCGCCAACAGGCGCGTCCGGATCCGGCTTCCGCTACCTGAAATGATCTCTGGCGACGACGAGCCGGAGCCGCCGCCGATGGACCGGAACATTCATGGAGACCAGGTCATCGAGTGGTGCGGCCGGGTTGCCGGGCCGGATACCGTGGCTGCCTGGATCGAGGGCGAAAGCTATCAGGGGCGTCCAATCCCGGCGCTTTCGCTGCACTCGGCCTCGCCTGGACGGGTCTGGTCGCCGGTGAAGCTCTCGATCCTCAAACCAACGGCGTTGATCGTCGCCAGGCACCATGCGAACGAGATCTCGAGCACCAACTCGGCACTCCAGTTGGCCCACCTCGTCGGAACGGACGCGGAGTGGGCGGAACTGATCGAGCATCTCAACATCGTCGCCATTCCCTACGAGAATGCGGACGGTGCGGCCCTTCATGCCCGGCTCGCAGCGACGTCAGGGACCGAAACATGGAAGCATCATCCCGCCCGCTACAATGCGCTCGGACACGAGTTCGGCGAGGATTTTCACGCTCCGGATAGCCAGTTTGGCGAGGCGCGCGTACGGCCTGTCCTCTGGAACCGTTGGCTGCCGGATGCGATCGTCGACAATCACGGTGTGCCGTCTCACGAGTGGGTCCAACCCTTCGCCGGCTTCGGCTCGCCGCCGCGCTTTCGGGTTTCTTACTGGATTCCCCAGGCGTTGATCTACGGTATCGTCCGACACGTCGACGATCCCGACTACCCGGAGCATGAAGCTGCGGCCCTGCGGCTGCGCGATGTGGTCTCGGCGGCGGTCCGGGAGACGGACATAGGAGATCTGAACCGGCAGATCGGCGCGAGCTACCGGCGCTGGGGACAGGAGCGTGAGCCGCAGCGATTTCCGGGCGAGTTTCATGACGACATGCTCTGGCACTTCGGCGAGACCCCGGTCGACCCCGAAGGACGCGGCTTCAACACTCGCTATCCCCGGACGACCGTCCTCTCGTGGGTAACCGAAGTCAACGACGAGACGGCGACCGGCGACCACCTCGAGATGGTGGCCCGGGCTCATCTGGTGGCAAATCGGGCGATGCTCGACATGCTGGTTCGTGCGGGCTCCAGGGCAGAACGGTCCGTGTCGAAGCTCGACGATGGGCGTATCGTGGAGCGCTTCAATCGGCCGAGGCCGCTTCGGCTGGACTAGGAGCCGCGCCGTTCTGGTGCGCGGGCCAGGGGAGCGAATCCACGGTCGCGCAGCACGCGCATTGCCTGGTCAAAGATGCGCTCGGTGGCGTCGCTGACATCATGGACGAGGGCTATCGTGCCGTCCGGCAGAGATTGTGCTGAGAGTCCGACTTCGTCCAATACGTCGATGATCCTGTCCCGATCCTCAGTGTCTTCCGGGGTGAGGATGACCGCCCGTTGCATCCAGACGCGGTGGTAGCCGCTATCCCACTCTTCGAGCGTGTAACGAACCGTCTGCGGGAGTTGTTGGCCGCTCTGGCGTTCCAGGAAGTTGACGATGTCCGCGATCTCGACGTTCGATGCCAGCGCGCGGATCACCGCGCTCGATGTCAAAAGGTAGGTCGAGACGCGGTCTAGTGCACGCGCCTCGGCGAAGGCGCTGAGCGCCCATACGCGCCGCGGGGTCGGACGGTAGAGCAGGATCTGGAGGTTCGCGCCGACGGCGAGCGGCGACGGTCCGAGGTGTTGCGCTGAAGGCTCCGGTCCGCGCCCACCGACCCATCGCCCGAACGGTGTCACCCGGAAAACGGCCCGGCGGCCCTCGATGTGTTGGGACCGCTCGACGATCCCGAGCCAGACGCAGGCGGTCTCGATCGTCGTGGCTATCACGAGCCGCAGCACATCAGCTCGACGGTCGGACGGCCGCTGCCGGTTGCCGACTCGCATCGGGAGTTGGGATGAGGGAGTTGAGCCGACCTGGGCTTGACGGAGAAGATCCGGTTCGGTCGCGATCAGGTACTCGACGAACGACTCCTCGTCGTTCCAAGCATCGTCGCCAATATCGGCGATCGCTCGGAGCAGCGTGCCGCGAAACGCCGGCCATGAGGCGCCGTACATAGCCAGGTCGATGCGGTCCCGGCCTTCAATCCACTCCTCTGCGCTGGTCCAGGCGGCGACCATCCGGCGAGCCGCCGTTGAAAATGCCGCATTGCGCCAGGTTTCCGATTCCGGACCGGGAATCGTCCGCCCATCGTAATCCTGAAGCACTCCCAACAATGCCCCGACTCTGGCAAGGAAGGGCATATAGCCGGTCGGCAGCCCGCCTGTTTCCATGTCCGCTCTCCAGAGCCGCCGGCCGAGGCGCCGCTGGATCGCCGGGTCGCCGCCGAGCAGCGCGGAAGAACGAGGTGCATCGCGGGTCGCGTCGCGAAGGATCGTGAGCAGATCCCAGGCGGCCGCCTGCGGGAACATCCAACCCGGCTCGTACACCTCGTCGGATTCGAAGCGGGCGATTTCCGGCGTCGGCTCCGGCTCCGGGACTTGCGGATGGAGGATGCCATCGGGGATTCGGAGGTATCGGGCGTGCCCATCGTCGGACGGTCCATAGGCGTGCCAGACGAGGAGCCTCGATCCGAGATCCCGCACCGCGCCTCTAAAGGCCGTTGTGGACAATCCAGTGGCTTCGCGGGCCGCGTCATATGGGATAGAGCCCCCGGCGTCTCGAAGCCGCCGCCAGAGCTGCCTGACGATTTCCGGCAGCCGTTCCATCCCGGCTGAGACCTGGTCCGGCCGCTCCAGCCTTCCACGGATGATGTTGATCAGCTCGGCCCGGGCGTGAACGCCTGGCATGACCCTCGCCCCCCAGAGGTTGGCCGCTTCTTCGACATCGACGTAGGGTACGGTCGCCAGCAATTCATCGAGCGATCGGCTGAGGTCGGGCGGAGAGGACTGCTCTTCGGCGAGCCGCTCGAAGACGCTGCCAATCTCGCGCGGCAGGTAGAGCCGGGGCGGTGAAGAGTCATCGTCGTTTGCTGCCTGCTCGACTGCGACGATGCCCTGCCGGTAAAGATCCCGGAGAGCTTCGACGATGTCATCTTCCGGGGCACCGACCTGGCCCGCGAGTTCCTCCGGAACGACCGGACGGTCCGGACCGCGCGCCATCGCCAGGACGATGTGTTGGTGGGTGAGGGGAAGGACTTCCCAGACATCCCTGGCTGCCCAGATATCGGTGATTTCACGGTAGATCGATGCGACGTCCGTGTAGCGGTCCCGCCCGGTCAGATCCGCGCCCCAGAATGAGGCGATCCTGTCGAGCTCGGACGGTGAACGTTCAAGAAGGCGGCCGATAAGATTACGCACGGTGGCCCGTGTCCTATCGGCCGCCCGGGAGCCACGGCTAACCGGCCATGATCATCTTGCGCTCGGAAAGCTCGGCGAAGACCTCGATGAGCCAGGGAACCATTTCGTCCGGTACGCCCCGCTCGGCGATGAATTGCTGGAGCATCTCCGCCTGCCGGGACGCGTCGAAATGAGAGCTGAACCAGACGAATTCGGCGATGTCCGCCGCTGCCCTGGAACTCTCGATCATTCCGGGCTTGCAGCAGCAGCGGACCGGCGAAGGCGAAAAATAGCTCGCTTGCCGGGTCGAGATCGATTTCCTTGCCCTGCTTCGCGGCCTGGCGAGCGGCGATCGCTGTCTGGCGGATCGACTCGCGCGTCGCGTCGCTAGAACGACGGTGTCGCTTCCGGGTCATACTCTCGGAGACCTTCTTCCGGCGGTTCAAATCCACGTTCGACGAGGTAGTCGATGACTTCCTGGATCACATCGTCCGGCGTCGATGCGCCGGCGGTGATCCCGATGTCGCCATCGATGTCGAGCCAGTCCCACTCGATGTCCTCGGGCCGTTCGATATGGTGGCTGGAGACGCCAAGCTGCTCCCCGACTTCGGCAAGGCGAGCCGTGTTCGACGACTTCTTGCCGCCGATCGCCAGGATCAGATCGACTTCGCGGGCGAGATCCTTCAGTGCGTTCTGGCGGGTATAGGTCGGTTCGCAGATCGTGTTACAGATGCGGAGCTCGCCGCCCTCGGGGAGCACCCAGTGCGAGAGCTTGTTGCAGAACTCCATGAATTCATCGCTGTTCTTCGTCGTCTGGGAAACGATCGCGACCTTACGCGGGGGCATCTCGGCATCGGGGTCCTTAGAGCCGCGGGGAGCGTTCCAGGGCAGGTCCTCGAGTTTCTTGGCCGGGTACGCACGCGATGTGCCGGACCAGCCGATAATGCCCTTGACCTCGGGATGGTAGGAGTCTCCGTAGACGACGATCGAGTAGCCCTGCTTGACCAGCTTCTGCGCCAGGCGCTGCACCTTGGTGACGAGCGGGCAGGTTGTGTCGATGAGCTGGACGCCATGCTCGGTCGCTTCGTTCGCCATGTGCGGACCCGCTCCGTGGGCCGTGATCGCGACGCGCTTGAAGCCGGAAGTCGCGGCGGTCGAGATGGCCGGGCGGGTATCGACGCCGCCGGCGCGCAGTCGCTCGACGACCTGCGGATTGTGAATGACGTCGCCGATGGTGGCGACCGGCTCGGCCGGGCTGCCGGCCTCCTGGATGATGTCGAGGGCGCGTCGAACGCCCCAGCAATATCCCATTTCATGAGCGAGCTTTATGCGGCGAATCATCTGCGATCCATGCCCCTCTGTGTCTGTTATGTCGACGGTTGTGTGATGTCTGTCATACACGGTCGTAATGTCGTGCCGGGTATTTGCGGGAATCTAATCCCCTATTTCACAACGATTATACCGAGCGGACGGGCATTTCCCTGACGCTCTCGACCGCGCGCAGTCCAGCGGCTGAAATACGATGGACTTTGGAATCGTCACGACCGAGGGGCCACGGGTCAGACGTCAAGCCAATCGAGCAGCGTCCGCAAGTCCTTCACTTCATAGTCCGGGCGCGATCCGCCGGGCCAGTTCTCTTCGAGCCGGTTCATCCAGACAGCGGGAATTCCCGCCGCTTTGGCGCCGGCGATGTCATGGTCGGGAGAATCGCCGACATAGATCGCTTCGTGGGCCGGCACGCCGGCGTGGGCCAGTGCAAGCTCGAAGATTCTCGGATCCGGCTTCCAGAAGCCGGTGTCTTCCGAGATCAGAATGAACGAGAACAGCGGCTCGATCTCGAGGAGGTCGATCTTCGGCTGCTGGATGTCCGTCGGACCGTTGGTGATGATCGCAACCTGGTACTTCTTGCTCACCGCGTCGATCGCGTCGAGCGTGTCCTCGAAGAGTTCGAGGCCCCGGAACCGATCCGACTGGTAGCGATCGAGCGCCATATCAAGGATCTCGGGCGAGGTTACTCCTTCCTCTTCAAACAGCCGGGCGAAGTGCTCGGTGCCGTCGGTCGCGATCTTGACCGACGCGGCGATGAGGCGCTCGCGCTGATCTTCGTCCGGAAATGCCTGCCGGAAGGCATGGTCGAGCCGGATGAGCAGCGAGGTCCGGTGATCGCAAAGGGTGTTGTCGAGGTCGAACAGGACGAGCCTCGGTCGCCAGCGTGCTTCGAGTGCATGATTTTTCACGAGCTTCAGTCCTCCATCGGCGGTCCAACCTGCCGCCTATCCTACGCCAGCATTCGATTCTCGTCAGAGCCGTGGCTGCCCGCCTTTCCCGGTGCGGGATGCGCTGCTAGTATGGTCGCCGACGCCAATAGGAATGCCATGATCTGGAGGAGAGATGAGTACAGCGGTCGACGTCACCGCCTACCGGCAGGAATTTCCACTAACCTCGACCTGGTCCTATCTGAACCACGCCGCCCTCGGGCCGTTTCCGACCCGGACGATCGAGGCCGTCCAGCAGTACGCAGCCAACTGGGGCAGCCCCCCGGACGTGGCGGAGGACTACGGCGCGACTGTCGTCAAGGATGTTCGGGAAGGCATCGCCGAGCTTGCCGGCGGCAGCGCCAGCAACGTCGCCTTCGTCGGCTCGCTGGCGGACGGCATGAATCTGCTCGGCAATGGCCTCGATTGGAAGTCCGGGGACAACGTGCTCATCCCCGGCCATGAGTTTCCGTCTGTTGTCTATCCATTCCTGAACCTGCAGCGCAAGGGCGTCGAGGTTCGCTTCATCGACCAGAACGACGAGGGACGGACCGACATCGCGCTGTTCGAGGCCGCGATGGATGAGAACACGCGCGCCGTGGCGTTGTCCCACATCGAATGGCAGGACGGCTTCCGGAACGATCTGAAGGCGCTCGGGCAGCTCTGCCGGGACCGGGATATCGAACTCTTTGTCGATTGCACCCAGTCGCTCGGCGCCCACCCGATCGACCTCGAGGAGACCGGCGTGACGGCTATCGCGGCGCATGGCTACAAGTGGCTGCTGTCGAGCTTTGGCAATGCGGTCGTCGTCTTCAACAAAGGCTCGATCGATCGGATCTATCCGACCTACGTCGGCCGGCTGTCGGTCGACGCCGATGCCGAGGACCAGAACTGGCAGCTCAATTTCCGCGATACGGCCGACCGCTACCAGACGGGCGGCCTCAACATCATGTCGTTGACCGCGATGCGCGCATCGCTGACGATGCTGCGCGAAGCGACGCCGGCGGCGATGACCGAACAGACGACGAAGCTCGCGGATTATCTCGTCGAGGGCCTCGCCGGGTCCGGCTACGAGATCGTTTCCGACCGGAGTCCGGAGCATCGCTCGCAGATCGTCACGTTCTCGTCCGGCGACCACGACCGGAACGCGTCGATCGTTGAGGAGATGAACGACCGCAAGATCTCGCTGTCGCTCAGAGGCGGCTGCGTTCGGGTTTCGCCGTACTTCTACAACAACGAGGACGATATCGAGCGTCTGCTGGAGGCGCTTCCGCCGAAATAGGAGTGTGTCCCGGGAGTACTAGCGTCGGGTAGCCAGACAGAGGGGGTTGGTTCACTCCTATGGGTGATGTCATTCTGGCACAGGCTGGACGAAGATATATACAGAACGGCGAACGGAGCCAACATCTCTCCCCCGGATCGCGGCTCACACCACGTTCATCGATCGTTTTTCTCCTCCTCTCCCCTGACGGGCGGCCAACGATTTATGGCCGCCCGTACCTTTTTGCTCAATATCCCATGCGTGGACACTGCTTGATCGGAAGGTAGGATCGATGACGATGGAATCGTTCGAGCTTGACCGTCTCCTTGCGGCGCAGCGGGCAGGCGGGGATCTCTATCACGAATTCTTGCGGGTTCCGGACCTTAACTGCGGGATCTACGTGCTACCCGCCGGTCGGCCGGATCCGCAGCAACCTCACGATGAAGATGAGGTGTACTACGTCATCAGCGGATCTGGCCGGTTCATGGCCGGCGACGAGGATGTTCCGGCGCGGCCCGGATCGATCATCTACGTCGAGGCCGGCGCCGAACATCGGTTTCACAGCATCACCGAGGACCTGACGATCCTCGTCTTCTTCGCGGCGGGATCGACCAGGGAAGAATGAATCGGGTGAGCCGGAATCCCGGCTCACCCGTAGCTATCAGGCCGGTTCCCAGGTGGTGTCCGGATCGAGTGGCCAGACCGGCATGTTAACCCGGTTATAGGTAAAGGCCGAAAGATCGACCGAATTAAGACCCGGCGTGTCAGCCTGGATGATCGCGTGGGCGATCGGCTCGAATCCGGCCCGGAAGTGGGCGCTTGATTTGATCGCGACGATCTTGTAGCGCATCACGTCGATTCCGTGGAGCAGGAAGACCTCCGGATCGAGCGTCTGCGCGCGGCGAGAGGATACGAGAACGTCGATGCCGTCGATCTCGAGACGCGCCATCTTGCCGAGGTCGATCCTCGCGCCCTGTCCCATCGGCGACTGCTGGATGAAGCGGCCGTCGGTGACGCACTTGACATAGGCCGTCGCCTCGATCGGTTCGCCATGCAGCTCCTCCGTCCGGCCGCCGAGACGGACGTCGATCGTCGCGCCGGGGCCGGCTTCGTGCGCCTGCGCCGCAACCTCCGGGTCCCAGATGTGGCCGAACGTCGCGTCCTTCAACCCGGCCGAAAGCATCGCTCGCAGGAGATGCGTTCCGTCGCCGGGACCGCCGCCTCCAGGATTGTCCGAGGCTTCGTTGAGGATCACCGGCCGACCTTCCGTGGCCAACGCGGCTTCGATCGCTTCCTCGGCGCTTCTAAGCGTGTGGGGGAATTCATCGCGCCGATCCCAGATTGCCTTTGCGATTGCCTGGGACACCGCCCGTGCGCGCTCCGGATCGCCGTCCGTCGTAGCGAGGATCGTGATGCCGATCTGCGGAATGTCCGCCGGCGCGAATCCGTGACAGAACGCGCAGTCGAGGACGCCGTCTTCCTGTTCCTTCTCGAAACACAGCTCGTTGATCTCGCTGACCGGCGGCAAATTCGAAGTCGTCGTCGCGATGACCATCGGAAGGACCGTCAAGTGGGAGGTCGGCTGCACCTCGCCGGCAACCATCTGCGCCAGAGTGTCGATGGCCTCCTGACCGCGCTCGTACATGTCGATGTGCGGGTAATAGTGGCACGGGAGACACAGGTCCGCGTGGCGAACCATCTCTTCGGTCATGTTGCCGTGGAGATCGAGTGTCACGACGATCGGCGTGTCGTCGCCGACGATCTCGCGCGTTCTTTTGACGATATCGCCCTCGATGTCGTCGTAGCCTTCGGCGACGCCGGCGCCGTGCAAGGTCAGGCAGACGGCGTCGAACGGGCCCTCGTCGCGGATTCCGTCGAGTACCCGGTCGCGCAGCGATTCGTAGGCGTCCCGGGCAATCGTCGCCGAGGGCGTTGCGTTGGCGACGAAGATCGGCACGAGGTCGTATCCGTGGCGGCCGGCCGCCTCGATAACCCCGCCCTGGTAACTGCGTACGCCGGTATGGGCGTCGATGATCTCCTGCCCTGCGAGCTGCCGGAAGTCTTCCGCCGGCGTCAGTCCTTTGCAAAACGTGTTCGTCTCATGAATGACGCCACCCCTTGCGATTCTCATGTTGGTTCCCCTCCCCATCGTTGGTCGTTGGGGCATGCTAGATGGGGCGCAGCGGATGCTGCAAGAGTTCCGTAACGATTTGACAGCGGGGGACGGTCTGCGTAGGCTTGTAGTCTTGCCCGGCCGGGGATCTCCTGGTGCCCGGCATGGCAGCAATCAGCATGAGAGAGGGTGGTTCCGTGCCTAAGAGGACATATCAGCCGCGACGAATTCCTCGGAAGCGCAAGCATGGCTTCCGAAGCCGCATGCAGACCAAGGGTGGGCGCAAGGTCCTCGCTTCACGTCGCCGTAAGGGACGAGCGAAACTGTCGGTCAGCACCGAGTTCAAGCCGACCAACAAGCGCTAGCGTCCATTTCAGCTTGAATCCATGGAAGCCCACCAGTGTACGGTGGGCTTCTTCTCTGTGTGAGGCAGACGATATGGTCGCGCGTGAATTCCGACTACGCAGCCCGATTGACTTCGAACGCGCCCGCTCCCAGGGCAAGAGCTGGGCGAGTGGGCTCGTTGTTGCCGTCGTCATGCCGAACGCCAGGGAGTCCAACCGGTACGGCTTCGCCGTCGGCCGCAGAGTCGGGAACGCCGTCGCCCGCAACCGCGCCAAGCGGCTGATGCGGGAGTCGGTCCGGAACATCCACCCGAAACTTCGGCAGGGTTTCGACATTGTCTTCATTGCGAGGAACCGTGTGAAACCGGAAACGACACAGCGGGAGGTCGACGAGGCGATCGAGTCAGTCCTGGACAGAGCCGGACTGGTAGGGGATGTGCCACCGCTAGGTACTGATCCAGCCGGCAGTGGTTCATTCCCGGACGGACGTTAGGGTATCATCGAGTGTGACTTTGCCTTGTCAGGATATCGTGTCTTATTTCGGAAGCCGATTCCTGAACTGTATATCTTCAGGGCTTCCGGGTTGTATGCGGTCCCCAAGGACCACCTATTCGAATTCCGAGAGGATTTCTTTCCGACATGTTCGACGTGATTCTCGGACCATGGCATCAGTTCGTTGACCTGATCGAATGGTGCTTGACGAGCCTTGCCGATTACACCGGTAGCGCCGGCCTGGCTATCATCATCTTCACGATCATCGCCAAGACGATTCTGCTTCCCCTGACGATCAAGTCCGTCCGTTCCACGATGGCGATGCAGGAACTGCAACCGAAGATCAAGGATCTTCAGAAACGGTACGGAAAAGACAGGCAGAAGATTTCCGAAGAGACGCTCAAGCTGTACGCGGAGCACGGGGTAAACCCCGCCAGCGGCTGTCTCCCGATGATCGCGCAAATGCCGATCTTCTTCGCTCTCTACTTCGCCATTCGCGAGCTATCCAACGAGCGCCAGGGGCACTTCGCCGAAGGCTTCCTCTGGATTCAGGATCTCGGCTCGCCCGACCGCTGGGAGCTCATCTTCTTCCCGATCGTGCCGATCGCGATTCTCGCGGGCGTCTTCCAGTTCATCCAGATGCGCATGTCACGGCCGGCCAATCAGGGCAAGGTCCGGGATCCCCAGCAGGCAATGATGCAGAGCATGATGAACTTTATGCCGCTGATGGTCGTCTTCTTTGGCTGGAATTTCCCGGCCGGCGTCGTCATTTACTGGGCTTTCCAGAGTCTGTATTCTGTTGTTCAGCAGTGGTTCATCACCGGCTGGGGCTCGCTCAAGGACTGGTTCCCCTGGCTTCCAGAGCTTCCGGAGGATCGGCGTCTCGGCCGGCCGAAGCCGAAGCCGGCAGGCGCGGCTGCTACCCAGGGAACCGGCGAGATCGGCGGCTTCTTCGGCTGGATGCAAGGTAAGACCCAGGAGCTGCAGAAACGCCAGGAAGAAAAGGCCCGGCTTCAGGCGAGTACTCAGCCCGAAGCGCATGAGCCGGACGACATCGAAACCGAAGATGAAGAACTGCCCGAAGGCGTCGTCACAATTACCGCATCCGGCGGGCAGGTACGCAGGCGAGGCAAGCGTCGCCGAACGGATCGCGCAACGTCTTCCGACTAGGCGGCGTCCGTGCCGGGATTCGGGTGGAATCCACGAAGCCTGCGATCTAGGGGATTGAGTGAAAACTATGGACCGACGAGCGAGCGTTGATATTCAGGCGCGATCCCGTGACGAGGCGCTACGGCTTGCATTGGAGCAACTAGGCGCCAAGGCCGAGGATGTCACGGTCGAGGTATTGGCCGAGATCGAGAACGATTTCTATGGTGACGGCGAAGTCCTCCTGCGAGTGACCCGCAAGGGCTCGGGCGGACGACCCCAGCCGGTGCCGCAGGAATCATCACCGGCAGCCCGGCAATCCGTCGGGGACGATGTTCTCGAAGAGTACGAGCAACTCGTGAAGGACATTGTTGTCGATCTGCTCGACCGGATGGCGGTCGAGGCCGATGTCGTGGCGGTCGACAACCCGTCGGTGATGCCGGTCGGCGCGGATGATCCTCCGACGGTGTTCATCGATATCATGGGGCGCGATCTGGGCTTGCTCATCGGGCGGCGCGGCGAGAATCTGAGCCAATTTCAGTATCTCGTGAATCTGCTGCTGAACCGTCAGACCGACGACTGGGTCCGGGCAATCATCGATGTCGAGGGATACCGCATCCGGCGCGAAGAATCACTGATCGGCCTTGCCGAACGGGTAGGCCGCCAGGTGGTGCGCAACCGGCGTCCGATCTCGCTCGAGCCGATGCCGCCGAACGAGCGGCGCGTCGTTCACTTGACGCTCCAGAACCAGCCGGACGTCTCGACCGAGTCGAGCGGCGAGGAACCCATGCGGCGCGTCACCATCGTGCCGAATTAGTCAACGCAATCGCACTGGAGAAGCCATGACCTCGGCGGGCAATCCCGGCACGCCTGATTTTGTCGCCATCGGTCACTTCACCGTCGACCGCATGCCCTGGGGTGCGGCGCTCGGTGGTTCGGTGGCCTATGCAGCGCTTGCAGCTGCTCGTTCCGGCGCCCGCGTCGGGGTGCTGACCCGCGGCGATATCGCCCACCTTCCGCGAGATGTCCGGCGCGATCTCGAACTCGTATCGAACGAAGTCGAGCTCGTCATCCAGTCCTCCCGGGCCACGACGACATTCACCAATGCCGAAGTCGTCGACCGCCGGGTGCAGACGCTGCATGCCTGGGGCGGTGAGATTGATCTGAGCGGCCTGCCGCCAGACTGGCGCGGGGCTCCAGTCATGCATATCGCTCCCGTAGCCCAGGAGCTGGATCCGAGAGGGCTGGCGAGGCTTGCGCCGGGCTATCTCGGCGTGACACCGCAGGGCTGGATCCGCAGATGGGACTCGAAGCTTCCTTCGCGCGTGCGGCACGAGCCGCTCAAGCTCTCGAACGAGCTGGCTTCTCGATTCGACTCGATGGTGGCGTCGTCTGAAGAGCTGGCGATGCTGCGCGAGCCATTCGAAGCCGTGAGCCGAACCGGCCTTGCCGTCGTCACCCGCGGCCGGAGGGGCGCGACGGCGATCGATCGGGGCCGCACGATGGAGATCGAAGGATTTCCGGGCGAGCGGATCGATACGACCGGTGCCGGCGATGTCTTCGCGGCTATTCTTTTTCTGATGCGAGGTCAGGGGCAGCCGCTTAGCAGGAGCCTCCGGTTCGCCTCAGCCGCGGCGGCGCTGTCCGTGGCAGGCCGGGGGATCTCGGCCATCCCCAGCAGCGCCGCCGTCGAAGAGCTCGTAGAGATCGAAGATTCCAGACCCTGAAGGGAATCCGAAAAGACGAAGTCGATGACCAGGATACTGCCATCCCGAGCCTGTCGAGGGATCTACATTCACCGAAGTGAACAATCGGGAGTTCGTACCCGGTCGCTGACGATGTCCCGGTCTCACATCCAGATACCTAGCAGATGTACCTAGACACGATTGCCGCAATCGCCACGGCTCCCGGTGAAGCAGGAGTCGGGATCGTTCGCTTGAGCGGTCCCGACTCCCTTCCGTTCGCGCTTTCATTCTTCAGATCGGGCAGGTCACTCAGCGTTCCGAACGCGGAGCGTATCGAGAGCCACCGGATGTACTACGGCTCCGCCGTCGACCCGTCGGATGGCTCCGTCGTCGACGAGGTCATGTTCGTCTGGATGCGGTCTCCGAAGAGCTATACCCGGGAGGACGTCGTCGAGATCCACAGCCACGGCGGTTACGTCCCGGTGCGGTCGGTGCTCGGTCTTTGCCTTGGGGCCGGGGCGAGGCTGGCCGAACCCGGCGAGTTCACGCTACGCGCCTTCCTGAATGGCCGTATTGACCTGAGCCAGGCCGAAGCGGTTGCCGGCGTCGTCTCCGCCCAGACCGGACGTTCGTTGGATCTGGCGATCTCCGAATTGCGTGGCCGGATGACGGAACGGCTGAAGCCGGCCCGGGACGCCCTGGTCGAGACGATGGCATTTCTCGATGCCGCGGCGGATTTTCCGGAGGATGAGATCCCCGAGCTCGATGTCGACGAGGCGCTGGACCGCGTCGCGCGCGTGCTCGGCGAGGTGGTTGACTCGGCCCAGACGGGCCTGCTCTATCGCGAGGGGCTGCAGATAGCGATTGTCGGACGACCGAATGTCGGCAAATCCAGCCTGCTCAATGCCCTGGTCGGCCAGGAACGGGCGATCGTCACCGAGATCGCCGGCACGACGCGCGACGTCGTCTCCGAGACGATCAATCTCGGCGGCATCCCGGCGACGCTGCTCGACACGGCCGGGATTACCGAGACGGCAGACGTGGTCGAGGCCATCGGGGTCGAACGCTCGCGGCACGCGCTGTCGACAAGCGCACTGGTGGTCGTCGTGCTCGATGCATCCGAGCCGCTGACCGACGCGGACCTTCAGGTCATCGAGCTTGTCGAGCAGCGGCTCGATCCAGCGGGAATCGTTTGCGTTCTGAACAAATCCGATCGACCCAGGCAGGTCGATCCTGCCGGAGTGGCGTTATTGGAGACCGTACCGACGCTATCGATCTCGACGGTGTCGCGGGATGGACTCGGCGACCTGGTGACCTTGCTCCACGATGTTGCTGTCGGTCAATCCGAATCGGCGACGAAGCCGGCGTTGGTCACGAGCCGACAGTTCGACGCGCTTCGCCGCGCCGAAGCATCGATTCGTTCGGCGATCGATGCCAGGTCGGCGGAAGTGCCTCTCGACCTGATCGCCGTCGATGTACGGACTGCCCTCTATGCCGTCGGGGAGATCACCGGCGAGCACGTCAGCGAGGCCGTGCTCGATGAGATCTTCAGCCGTTTCTGTATCGGGAAGTGATCTTCGACTGAGTTCTGTCGTTCGGAATCCCGCGAATCAGCTGCCGAGCGGCTCCATCACGGCCCAGAGATTCGCTTTCGCCTCGAAGCCGATGCCGGGGACACTGGGCAGCGATACGTGACCGTCGACGACCCTCTCGGCATCGGCAAAGCCGCCGAATGGCTGGAAGACGTCCGGGTAAGATTCGTTGCCGCCCAGCCCGAGACCGGCGGCGATGTTCAGCGCGAACTGGTGGCCGCCATGCGGCACGCACCGGCTACGCGGCCAGCCATGGTCGTCGAGCATGTCGAGAATCCTCAGATACTCCACCAGCCCATATGACAGGGCCGGATCGAACTGGAGAACGTCCCGGTCGGGCCGCATACCGGCGTAGCGGATGAGGTTCCGGGCGTCCGGGAGCGAGAAGAGATTCTCGCCGGTGGCCATTGGCGGGTCGTAGACCGGGGAGAGCTTCGCCTGCAACTCGAAGTCGAGCGGATCTCCCGCTTCCTCGTACCAGCGCAATCCATAGGGTTCCAGGGCTTCGGCATAGGCGAGGGCTTCATCGAGATCGAAGCGGCCATTGGCGTCGACCGCCAGCTGGCTGCCTTCGTCGACCAGCTCGAGGACGGCTTCGAGGCGGCGGATGTCCTCGTCCAGAGAAGCGCCGCCAATCTTGATCTTGACCGTGGTGTAGCCGAGATCCAGGTAGCCCCGCATTTCTCGTTGAAGCTCGGGCAGGCCCTTGCCGGGCTCGTAGTATCCGCCCGCCGCGTAGACCCAGACTCGTTCTACAGGCTTGCCATCGCCATACCGCTCGGCGAGCAGCTCGTAGAGCGGCCGCTCCTCGATCTTGGCGGCAGCGTCCCAGAGTGCCATGTCGAGCACGCCGACCGCCACCGAGCGCTCTCCATGCCCGCCGGGCTTCTCTCCCGTCATCATGACGTCCCAGGCGCGTGCGGGATCGAGATTCGTTCCCGGCTCATCGACAATGCTTGCCGGGTCGGCGTCGAGCAGGCGAGGAATGAAGCGCTCCCTGAGCAGACCGGCCGGCGCGTAGCGGCCGTTCGAGTTAAAGCCGTAGCCGACGACGGGTTTGCCGTTGCGCTCGACGTTGGTGACGATCGCGACGACGGACGCCGTCATCTGTCTGAAGTCGATGAATGCGTTGCGGATGGATGACTTGATCGGCACGACATCGTCATGAATGGCAACGACTTGCGGTGTGGTCACAATCTCTCCCGGCATGCGTCTCGCGAACTCCTACCGGCGGCAGTATAGATGCAACCAGCCGTTCAGATCAGCCGGTGGATTGCTGGTGTGAGTGACTGGACCAGATCGTTTCCGACGCCGCCGATGATGTCGATGTCGGTGATCAGCGGATCGCCCATCCTAGCTTCGCGCGTCCGTCAGGATCAGTTCGTTCTTGTCGGCGTCAAGGAACATCGCCGATTTTGCGTCCGAGCCTGAATCGAACGGTGGATGGCTGAACTCGACGCCTCGCTCCACGAGTTCTTCGTAGGTACGCTCCAGATCGTCGACGACGAGCACGATCGGGTGGTGCGAACCGATCGGGAACTGCCCCGGTTCGTGGTCCGGTAACTTGTAGAGCGTGATCGTCGTCTCGCCGTCGCTGGGCTTGACGACGACCCAGCGCGTGCCGTCGCCCATATCGTTGTCGGTGACGAGCGTCATACCGAGCTTGTTGGTGTAGAAATCGATCGCGGCGTCCTGGTCGTAGACATGCACCGTTACCACGCCGACCCGCTTTATCATCTCGTTCTCTCCGTTTCCGGCTCTCGTATTGTCATCGAGAACTGCGCCCTGCTCGCCTTTGTTCAGGCATTCCCTGCACGTGATTGCCCGGACTATGCTGGCCTAAATCCTGGTGACCAGAGTCTGCGGTCCATAAGTTGCCGGGTCACGACTGGATGCCGAGCGCTTCACGATAGAGGTTCAGCTCGTCGCGGATCAACCGGGTGATCAGGAAGTTGTCCCGGACGTGGACGCGGCCGTTGACGCCCAGCTCTCTGGCTTCGGGTGGATCGACTAGGAGATCTATTGTCCGCCCGGCGGCTTCCTCCGCTCCCTCGACGAGATGGCCGCCGATACCGGGTTGAATCTGGAGCGGGATGCCGCCGGCGCGCCCGCCGATCACCGGCGTGGCTTTCCAGAGCGCTTCCGTCACCGAGAGGCCGAATCCCTCCTGGATGCTTTTCTGGAAGACTACCTGCGAGACGGTCTGGACGGCGGCGACTTCCTGCTCGCCGATGATCGACGGATCGACAAAGATGTGGATATCAGGATCTCCGTCGGCGTACTCGTTGACTTCCGCAAAAACGCCGTACGCCTCCGGATCGTCCTGAGCAGCGATGACGCCGAGCAGCGCGAGCTGGACGCGCGGAATGTCCTGCTTCACTAGCCGGTAGGCGTCGATGACCCCCCACGGGTCCTTCCAGATATCGAGCCGCGCGACCTGTGAAAGCAGCGGGCGATTGGTGTTGATCCCGATCGAGTCGACTCGTTCCAGCGCTTTCGAAATCGGAATCGGCCGGTTCTTGCTCGTGAGGGGATCGATTGCCGGCGCGACGAACCGGCGCATCTCGGGCCGAACATCCGGCGGCGCGAACTGGTCGAGGGTAAAGACCGCCAGCGCGTACGGTTCGAGCTGGGGGCTGAGATGGCTCCAGAGTTCGGCGTTCGGCCGCGAGGAGTCAACGTGCAGGCGCCAGATCCAGGCATCGGCTTTTCCGCTACTGAATCCGGCTATCGCCATCGGCTGGGGATCGTGGACGACGACGAGGTCGGCCTCGGGAAGATCCCGGGCGTTGACCTCCTGTTGATCGTGATAGATCTTCCAGTCCGCTTCGGAAAATCCGACATCGGCGCTCTGGAGGCCGTTGTGCATCCTCTTCGTGATCGCAAAGAACTCGTCAGTCGCTTCCAGCGCCCACCATTCGGCGTCGATACCGAGCGAGCGCAGGAGCGGGATCTCGGACTTCAGAATCTCGGCCACTCCACCACCAACCGGCGTCGCGTTGATATGGATGACTCTTTTGCCGCGCAGTGACTCCGCCAGGTCGCGCAATTCCTCAATCGCTTGCGGACCGACGACGCGCTCGTAATCGGATATCGCCAGCTCGGCTGGTTCCACTTTCTTCAATGCGACCCCTTGCGTTGTGGCCGGCCGTGTCCGGGTTCGTTCAGGCCGGCGCGCCCTATGTATGTTTCCGCAGTGAAGTATGCCGTGATTTCGCTAGCTGGTCGTTAAGGGTGGACGCCATCTTGTGGCCGTTTCCCCGGGATCGCGATTCGGGACGATACGGAGTCGTATGCTTCGATCAACAAGCGGAGCGGCTGCGTCAGATCCAGGACTGGACGAGCGTGCCGTGGCCGGACATCGAGCTAATGACCGTGGAGGCAACGATAGATGAAATTGCATGGCGATTCACCGACCTGAGATGAAGAGCCATTGGTTCATCGTATCCGCGAGTTGGACGGCCATGTACGGTCGCGCACCAATCGTCTCGTCGATGCGCCGGTGATCCCGTTGCGTCGGTCGATCTGTTACGTCGCCAGCTATGACCCGGATTACTCCAGAAATGTCGACGTCGTTCGGGCTTTCCAGGCCGCGGGCGTTCGCGTTGAGTGGCCGAAGCCCCGAAGCAGCGACGCTCAGCCCCGAAGTAGCGAGACAGGCTTTATCGCCGCCGGTCTCCGAGTGCTCGCCGGCGCGATCCCTCGCTCCATCGATGTTGCGCTCAGGCTGCTCCGGTGCCGGGCACTCGTCGTCGGCTATTTCGGGCAGCTCGATATGCTGCTTCTCGCTCCGATTTCCCGCCTTCTTCAGCGACCGGTCATCTTTAATCCTTTGGTGACTCTTGGAGACACGATCATCGAGGATCGAGGTCTGGTGGCTGCCGGAACGCCGGTCGCCTCGCTGATCGAGTATCTGGATCGCTGGTCGCTGCGGCTAGCTGACATCGTGATCGTTGATACTCCCGAGAATCGCGAGTACATCGTCAGACGGGCGAATTTGAGCCCCGGCAAGGTCATCGTCCTGCCGGTCGGCGTGGACGAATCGATCTTTTTTCCAGGCAAGTCAAACGGTGGAAACGATTCCGGCGCGCTCGACGTGCTCTTCTATGGCAAGTTCATCCCGCTGCATGGCGTCGAGACGATCCTTCGGGCTGCTGGCATCCTCGAGTCGACGCATCCTGGTCTGCGCGTCGAGTTGATCGGCACCGGCCAGCAATATGGCGCGGCCCGAAGGCTGGCTGACGATCTGGCGCTCGGAAACGTAGACTGGACGGATTGGCTACCCTATAGCGAATTAGGGGAGCGGTTGCGCGCCGCCGACGTGGCGTTGGGGGTGTTCGATGGTGGAGGGAAGGCGGCGAGAGTCATTCCGAACAAAGTCCATCAGGCGCTGGCTTGCGGGATACCGGTCGTGACCGGGGATAGTCCCGCAGTCCGCCGGATGCTCGCTCATCGGGAGTCCGCCATGCTCGTGCCTCCGGATGATCCGGACGCGCTGGCGTCGGCGATTGGCGAGCTTGCCGACGATGTCGTGCTTCGTCACCGCATCGGAAAAGCGGGGCGTGAGGCCTGGGAGCGGACGGCCTCTGGCGAGCGCCTGACCGAGATCGCCGGCGAGATCCTGGATCGGGCTGGCGCGCGTCGATGAGGCGGTTGCTGGGGAATCCGACGGCGCTGGCATTCTGGGCAGGGTTGCTCATCGCGATCGTCGTTCTCTGGGCGACCGGGGTCATGGCCGATGCCTGGCAGGGTCTCCGGGACGCAAGACCTCTGCCGCTCGTCCTCGTTGTCATCGTCGGGATGGCGTTGCCGTTGGTCCATGCCTGGCGGTGGCAGGTCGTCATGCGGTCGCTGGATGTGCCGCTGTCAATCGGTGAGGTCAGCGACATCACAGTCAGCTCCGCGCTCTTGAACTATGCGAGTCCTGGCTTTGTCGGCGCCTCGGCGAAGGCGGTCCTCGCCAACCAGACGAGATCAGTTCCCTATCACGCCTCGGCGCTTTCGATCGGGTTCGAGCACAGCCTGGACCTCGGCCTGATGGCGATCACGTCAGCGCTGGCGATCCTCATCATCGGCCCATCGGCTTTCCGGGACGCGATCCCGTCGCTAAGCGGCACGGCGGCTTTCCTGCTCGTCGCGGCACTCGTTGCGGTGCTTTTTGTCGGTATTTTCGTGGCACGGCGGTTCCGGCTGATGCGGCACATCGAGCAGCTGATCGAGTCGGCGCGCCAGCTCGGTAGGCGGGTGAACCGCTCAGAGGTGGGAGGCCTGACCTTTCTGTACTGGGTGCTGCAGGTCATCGTCGTCGGACTCCTGTTCTGGGCCCACGGAATCAATATTGTCATCGTCGATGTGCTGGCAATCGCGACCGTCCCGGGTCTGGCCGGGATGCTGGCGCCGGTTCCCGGCGGCGTCGGCGTTCGCGAGGCAGTGATCGTCGCGTTAACGGCTGTCACCGGGGCGACGACCGCGACGCTGCTGACTCTCGCGATCGTTCAGCGCGTTCTGCTCGTGTCGGCGCTCCCGCTGTCGCTAGCACTGGTGCGGGTCGCCCGGCGCATTGACGAGCGGTTTGCCTGAAATGGTTCGGGATTTCGCGCGCGAGCGGCGCTGGTTGCTTCTCTGGACCATCGCGATCGTTATCCGCCTTATCGTCATGCCGTTGACCCTCCATATGGACGCCTATCAGATCTATTCCCGGGCGGCTGAGGCAGCCTATGACGGCGAGTGGTTCGGCTGGACGGCCCAGATCCTCATCCAGTCGCTCCATAACGTGTGGTTATTGATGATCAGGCCGCTGCTGCCGGACAGCGCCGGGATCTGGTCGCCGACGGCGTCCGAGGCCGGGGTCGGCGCAAGCATGGCCGACTACCGCCGTTTCATCGAGTATGACCACGTCCACCGGGCGGTGTTCCTGATGAAGCTGCCCTACGTCGTCGCCGACCTGGCGACCGCCTGGGTACTGACCCGTCTCGTCGTGCCGGGGCGGAGATTCGCCGTGGCGGCGTTCTGGCTCCTCAACCCGCTAGTGATCTATGCCACGGCGGTGTTCGGGCGCCACGACGTCATCGCGATACTGCTCGTGCTGCTCTCGCTCCTCGCTGCCCGCCGCGCGACCGACTCCGGACGGCTCGTCGGTCTGGTGCTGCTCGGCATCGCTACGTTGATGCGCTTCTTTCCGGTCGTGCTCGTTCCGTATTACTTGCTGGCGTTCAGGAAGAACCGCAAGCAGCTTGCTGTTGCCGTCGGCGTTCTGGCCGGGCTCTGGGCGGCTGTCGAGCTATTCGGCATCATCGGGACCGGCGAAAGCCCGACGCTGGAGATCATCGATACCCACCAGCATTTTCAGAACTGGCTGGATGCCGGCGTGCGGTTGCGGTTCGACGACTTCATCTTCTTCTTCCCGCTGGTCTACATGCTGGCGCTTTTCTGGTTCATTGAACGGGACATCTCACCGGATGAATATCCGACCGTCGCAGCCGGCTCGTTCCTGCTGCTGTTCGGCCTGACCTTCTTCCATCCCCACTGGTCGATCTGGCTCGTTCCGTTCCTGGCCCTGACGATCGCGACGAATCGGACGCTGATTGCCTACCACGCCCTGCAGGTCGTCCTGCTAGGGGTCTACTTCATGCAGTGGGGCTCCTGGACGACCTGGGAGCTCCTCCGGCCGACGATCGGCGATCGCGTGGCGAGTCTGCCGGATCCATATGAGGCGATCGCCGCGAGAATCGAGCCGCGGCAATTCTTCGGGGCGTTCCGCTCGATTCTCACCGCCGTCTCTCTCTGGATGGCCTGGAAGCTGATCGAACCATTGAGGCGGCGGCAACGTGCGTGATCCGGTAACAGATCTCAACCGACGCGGCCGGGCGATCTTCGCCGGGGTCTTCATCTTCGCGATCCTCCATTCGATCCTGTATATCATCACCGTACCGACCTGGGACCTCTTCGACGAAGAGCAGCACCTCAGCTACGCCCTCTATCTGATCGATGACCAGACGTTGCCGGAGATCGACGACCCGGTCCAGCAGCGGATCCTCGACAGCGCCGTCGCGACGGAACGCTGGTCGCAACTCCGCATCGGCAGACCGCCGACGGTGGAGCAGAACGAATTCGGGCTGGAGAGCTGGAGCTACGAGGCCTATCATCCGCCGCTTTATCATGCGCTTGTCTCACCGCTGACGTTGCTGAGCGGCGACGATGCATGGCGGGAGCTCTACGCCGCGCGCCTCTTCGGGATCTTCCTCTTGTTCGCGATGGCCGGCATCAGCTGGGGGTATGCCCGCGACTGGCTTCCGGATGCCGATCCCGCCGTCTGGGGTGCGATAGCTCTCTCGGTCGTTGCGATTCCCTCCGTTGCCGCCGCCTCGGGCAGGGTGAACAACGATCTGCTGGCCGGTTTGATGATCGCTGCAGGAACGCTGATGGCGTCGCGGCTGCTCGAGGATCGGCGGACGGATCAGGCGCTCTTCCTCGGCTTGATCGGCGCGGCGGCGGTGCTGACCAAAGGGCAAGGCTCCATTCTGCTCCTTGTCACGCTGGCAGCGCTGGCCATCCTGCTCCGGCGGCGCCAGCTCACTGCTAGCATTTTCCTGCTGGCTATCGGACCGGGAGTCGTTGGATTTCTGATCTGGGGCGCCTGGACCTATTCGCAGTATGACGTTATCAATAGCGCGAATGCTTTCGTCGACATCGTCGGTCGGTCTCAGTCCCTCGGAGTCGCCGACTTCGTTGGCGAGCTCTGGCTGAATAGCTGGTCGAGCTACTGGGGCGCCTATGACGGCGGATCGCTGCGCTTGATTACCGGCCTCGTCCTCCTGCTGGTCTCGGTGTCCGGGGCGATCGGGTTGTTCATTGGCCGGGATGGATGGCAATCAACAGCGCAACACCGGGACAAGCTGATCCTGTGTGCCGTTCTCTTCGGCGGGATGATCGCCGCGCTCTGGATCGCGAACGACTCCGGGCTGGCCCATCCACACGGGCGGATGCTGCTCGGGGTCTTTCCGCCGCTCGTCACACTGGTGGTCGCCGGTGTCCGGCGGCTTGGCGGCGACATGGCGGCGGTCCAGATCGGGGCGCTTTCGGTCGCGCTCTCAGCCGCCTACTTTCTCTTCTGGTATCTTCCGTTCTTCTATTGAGGTGAGGATTGGCCGCAACTTGTCGTCAACACGACCCGGCTGCTGAAACCCGGGTCTCATTAGCCGTCACACGGCGCTGGATTCCCGCCCTGGTCGTCACGTTGCTGGTCCTGCTGACCGGCTGTACGACCGAGACGGTCGGGATGCAGGCCCCGGTGGCTCATGACTACGACGGGCTAGAGTGGCGCCCGCTCGGCGGCGAGGTGAGCCAGCGGATGATCGTGGCTCCCGGATACACGTCGCTCGTCGAGAATGACCCGGGTACGAGTCCCGAAGTCCTTCAAGAGCGGATCGCCCGCCTGCCGGAGGATGTCCGTCAATCGACGCTCCGGGAGATCCGGATCGCGATGCGCACCGGGGACGATCTTGCATTCGACCGCCAGGTCAGGATCGAGATCGCGAACATCGATCGACCCGGCGAGGTTCTGGCGTTGACCCTCGATGATCTGCGTTTCGATGGTGACTGGGCCATACTCTCAGAAGTTCCCGACGCTACCGCAGGGCAGACGATCGAGGTCCGTCTCCTAGCTGCGGACGGTTGGGAGTACGGGATCGCCGTCGACCGCATTCCATACGGCGGATACTCGGCGATGGTCGGGCCGGTCGGTGCGGACCGGCAGCGGCTCGGCGGCGCGCTCGGATTTCAAACGCTGTTCGATCAACAGACGGACGTTGGTGAGATCCTGTCCGACGAAGTCGGCGGAGCGGTGGGCGCCGCCATCACCGATCCGGTATTGATCGCCCTCTATGGAATCATTCTTATCATCGGCGGTGGTCTCTGGTTCAGACGGCTCCGGACCCGGGAGGTAGCGTGAATCGTGGTAATTGACCGTTCAGAGCGTTCCTGCCTGCTCTGCAACAAGCAGTTCGTCGGCAGGACGTTTCTGTGCCGCGAATGCTCCGACCGCTATCGCGGCCAGGACGTGCCGTTCGAGATCCGGCAGCGCTTCTATCAGGAACTGGATTTCGAGTACCCCGACCGCTCGAACACCTACGATGTCTACAACCGTCCCGAGGCGTTGCTTGAGGCGATCATGCGGCTGCCTCGCCATGTCGCGATCCTGGAGGTTGGGGCGGGAGGTGGATTCCTGCTTCAGGAGCTACACAATGCCGGATTCAGCGACCTTACCGGCAGCGATATCACCGAGTCCGCCGTGCTGGAAATGAGCCGGCGCATTCCCGAAGCTGATCTCGTTCTGGCGGACGCGGCCCGGTTGTCCTTCCAACCAGAAACGTTCGACATCGTCATCAGCAGCGACGTCGTCGAGCATCTGCCGGATGTCGAGGAGCACTTCGAGTCGGTCGCCACGATCCTCAAGCCCCGTGGGCTGTATTTCATCAAGACGCCGAACCGCCTGGTGGCCGAGGCGTACTACAGGCTCCGTGGACTCCACGACAGCTACTTCTGGCATCCGTGGATGTTCACCGCCCCGGAGCTGTCCGGTGCGCTCGAGCGGTATGGATTCGAAATGCGGATGCTCAGGCCGTCGCGACTGACTGAAGCGCAGATGGTCAAGCTGCCCGGTGGCAAGCTGCTCCGGCCAATCGCGGACCGGCTTCCGGTCGAGTACATCCCAGCTGCGGTGCGCCCCCACCTGGAAGTCGTGGCCCGCAAGTCCGCTAGCTAGAGATCCATGATGTAGGTAACGGGTGGTCGTTCCGAGCATCGAGGGTGACCCGCATGCTTCGCCCCGTCAGCTCAAACGGACCGAGAGATCCTGGTCAAGAGATCGCTAGCCTTCACCGATGTGAAGATAACGTTGCTCGCCCGGTCTGGCGCCACGTAGGACGAGGGCCGGGAGATCCTCGTCGATCACCTGAAGGACGAGCCAGCCTTCGGTCCTTCCTCCGGGATAGAGTCGCGCATCGAGGATCGGCGGTTCGGTCAGGGCCTCGCGGATCTCGGCCACGTCACTGGCCACTTCGAAGGCGCGGGCGCTGATCCGAATGAAGCCGGTTTCCTCGCCGACGTTGGCGACCTCCAGCTGAACCGCGACGAAACCCTGCTCTTCCGGGTAGTCTTCCGGGTCTCCGTGGAGAGCTCCGATGATGAACGCCCGGGTGTCGGCTCCGCTGATGGTTTTGAGGACTCTTGCAGCTACCGATCCGGTTGACACCCAGCTTCCTGCCGGTGCCGGATGTGTCGTGTCCAGGCCGCCGTCAGGGGCGACCTCGATGCCGGGGTCGATTGCCGTCGCCGACGCTCCTTCGGTCGCGGCGAGATAGATCCAGTCATCCTGGTCGGATAGCGATATTGGCCGGAATTCGAGGATGAGATTCGTCTCATCCGGAGCGACGCTGAACGCCACGAAGCCGTCGGCACTGCCTCCCGGCTCAACGTGGGTGTCCAGCAGCTTCGGTACACCGCGGAGATCGAGGGCGTCGTACCGCACGCCGTGCTCCCCAGAGAGGGAGAACGACTTCCCGTCGAGGATCTGATCGCCGCCGAGCGTCGTGTGAGCTTCCACCCGTAACCCGATGGCGACGAGCTCCCGGCCGTTGCCGGTGTCAGGCAGGAGACGGCGGTCAAGTTCGAGTAACTGCCGGGCTTCCTCACCACGCGATACCCTGTCGATCTCGACTGTCCAATTCGGGGTCGATCCGGCAACCCCGCGCGGTATGGGGTTAGCTCGCGAATCACCGTTTTCTGGGCTGGCATCCGTCGACGCCACCACTGAGCCGCGCTCGGCAGTTGTGGCCGTCTCGTCGGCGGCAGAGTGAGACGTCACGGGGTCGAAAGCGATGAGGAAGACCGCTCCGCTCGCGCTGACGATCATCATCAGCGCGAGCAGCAGGACGATAGCCGTCGACCATCGAACGAGGCGAACGGGAGCGTTCAGCGTATGCCCGCTAGCGGCTCATGGCGATGTAGCGAAACGACTCCGCGTGCTTCATGTCGCTAGATGCGGGGTAGTTCATATGCCGCGCGACGGCGGCTGTATCCCGAGCCCAGCGAGTAACCGATTCCAGCGGATCCCAGTCGCCGAGCTGGCTCTTGTGCTCGCGCAGCGACGCGGCCTTCTTGTCGAGATAGTCGGTAATTTCGACGAAGTGGTCGGCCCGGTCGTTCCCGGTTCTGACGTAGATCTCGGTGACCTTGTGCGGCTCGTAGCCCTCGGCCAGAAGCTCGGGGAACGTCAGCCGGTCGCGGGCCGACGGGTAGATCGCGGCAAGGGTCGCTTCGCCCATGGCAACGTGGTCAGGATGCTGGATGTAGTTGCCGAAGTAGCGGGCGGCCGGATCCTGGCAGACGACGGCGTCCGGTTTGAAGTGGCGGATAGCCCGGGTGACTTCTTTCCGGAGCTCAAGGTCCGGCATCAGTTCGGCGTCTTTGAAGCGCAGGAACATGACGTCCTTGACGCCAAGCACATCGGCTGCGGCCCGCTGCTCGGCCTCGCGAGTTTCCATGAGCTTGGCGCTGTCATACTCGGGATCGTCGCTGCCCTTGTCGCCGCTGGTGCCGAGGACGAAGAAGACTTCCTGTCCTTCGTCCGCCCACTTGGCAATGGTCGCGCCGCAGTTGAACTCGATGTCGTCCGGATGGGCCATCGAAACCAGTACCCGTCTTGGACGGTCCTCGCCGCCATTCTTTTCGTCGCTCAAAGAGTAGTCCTTCCCGTTTGTCAGGTGGTCGATAGCGGAGGGCGTTCATAAGGCAGCCCTCCGCTGGTTCAATCTTAAGGCTCGAGCCGGGTCATTGTTCGGGGGAACAGGGTGACCTGCCGGACGTTGTCAACGCCCGTAAGACGCGCCACGAATCGCTCGAGGCCGATGGCAAAGCCACCGTGAGGCGGCATACCGTACTTGAACGCCTCGAGATAGCCTTCCATTCCGTCGGCGCTCAGACTGTGCCGCTCGAGAGCCTGCAGATAGTCGGCATACAGATGCAGCCGCTGTCCACCGGTGACCAGTTCGAGCCCGCGGAAGAGCAGGTCGAATCCTCGCGAGTATCCGGGGCGATCCGGGTCAGGGTGGGTGTAGAACGGACGTTTCGACATCGGATAACCGCTGACGAAGAGCCAATCCGATCCGTGCTCCTCGACCGCCCATCTACCCAGTTCCCGTTCGTCGGACGGTGCGAGGTCGTCCGTCTCGCCATCCGCGTGGCCGAGCAGGTCCATTGCGTCGCCGAAGTGGATCACCGGGATCTCGGCCGGTACGGCGGGAATCTCGTAATGATCTCCTGCCACCAAGCGTGCCTCGGAAATCATCGAGGCGATGACATCCCGGAGCACAGCCATCACGTCCCGGTGGTCGAGGATGAAGCCCATTTCCGCGTCGAGCGAGACGTACTCATTGAGATGGCGGATCGTGTCGTGCGGTTCCGCCCTGAACACGGGTCCAACCTCGAAGACTCGCTCGAACACGCCGACCATCATTTGCTTGTAGAACTGCGGGCTCTGGGCAAGATAGGCCGAGCGGCCGAAGTACTCCATCTCGAACACATTCGAACCGCTCTCGGTGGCCGAACCGACCAGCTTGGGCGAGAAGATCTCAGTGAACCGCGCTTCGTCGAGCCCGGACCGAAAGCCGCGAACGAGCGCCGAGGCCAGCTGAAAGTAGCTTCTCCGCTCCGGGTGGCGGTTCCCGATCGCGCCGTGGTCGAGGATCGTCGGCAGTTGGGCGGGAATCTCGGGCATGAACAGCTCGAATGGCAGTTGCTCATCGACAGCCGCGAGGACTTCGATCTGCGGGCCATGGATCTCGACTCCACCGGGAGCTTGCGGCTCGGATGTTACGACACCCTCGACGACGAGGACGCTCTCGTTGCCGAGCCGGCTGATCTCGGTTTGGAGCGCCGGATCGTCGATCACGATCTGGGCGAGGCCACTCCGGTCGCGCAGGATCAGGAAACTGATCCTGCCGAGCCGACGGTAGCGGTGAAGCCAGCCGGCAATCTGAACGGACGTTCCGACATGGCCGGACAGCGATGCGGCCCAGACACGGACCGGGGTCAGACTGGAGGGAAACTCGACAGCCTGCATGGTAGACACCTCCTGACGGGTACACAAAACCCCCTCGCCGTGTGGACGAGGGGGGCGCCCGTGGTGCCACCACACTTCGACGCCGCTTCGGAGGTATGCGCGCGGCGTCCTCGGTAGCCCGGTAACGGCGGCGAGCCGGCGAATCCTGAGTTCCAGGTGTTCAGATTCGCACTCGGGAGGGTCTTCGCGTCACAGTGCTGGTCGCCTCGCAGCTTCCGGCGACTCTCTGAGCAGCAATCAATGTGACGCTACTTGTCTCCGTCATCGTGTTGCCCGCAGGATACCAGCATTGGATACGGATGTGTCGGGTTTGCTTACCAGAGATCGCGGGCGTAGCGCATGAGACGCATCGGACGTCGTTCGACCTGCGCCCTTGGCGACCAGGCCGGGGTCGGCCGTCGGTCGCTACGCCGCCGGGGTACGGTCAGTCTTCCGCGGGGCTTCGGGGTGCGGGAACGGCGGCTGTCGATCTGCTCGAGCCGATGCTGGGTGCTCATGAGGTATCCAACAAACGATCTATTCCGCACCATTCAACTCCGCTCGCGTAAGCTTCGAAACTTCGCCGGAAAGCGCGCTTGCTCTCGGCGTGATCTGACCGGCGTACTTGTTGCCTTCCTTGGCCCGATAGGGCACTTCGGCAGGGCTGGACAGCTGCTCGAACGTGAATGAGCAGATTCTCATCCCGGGATAGAGTGCGACCGCCATGCGTCCGAGATTCGACAATTCCATCGTCGCCGTGCCGACCCAACCGGGCTCGAACACCGCAGCGGTCGAGTGGACGGTGATCCCGAGTCTCGCGATTGACGAGCGCCCTTCAAGCCGGGCGACCAGATCGTTCGAGAGTTCGAGGCTCTCGATTGTCGAGGCGAGGGCGAAATCTCCTGCCTGCATGATGAAGCGCTCTTCGTCGCCTATCTCGATGGTGCGCATGCCCTCTCCAATCGACTGCGGCTGGCGCGGGTCGATATAGGAGTACGACGAATGCTCGAAGACCATGAAGGTGTTGCCGAGACGGAAATCGACGGAGCATGAACCGAGTGCGACATCGAGATCCGGAAAGGGATCGATGCGAATCGAGCCACTCTCGATGTACTGTTTGATGTCTCGATCGGACAGAATCATGAGGCCGCACTTCCTTCGAGCGGTTCGGGGCGTTACGTCTTGCGCCGCCGCCGCATTGTGTAGCCGGGCGGCCCGTTGAGGACGCTGGCAACGATAACCGTACGTACAGTATTCACATGCTGTGCCAATGCGTCAAGGGGCAGGCCGGTTGTTATACTCATCGGCTGGCGTCACACGGGATCAAGATGGTTGAGATCAGGCAGATTGATACGTCCAGTCTACATCCGGAATCGTGGGCATCAGGTCCTGCTCGAAGCGTGGAGCTCGTAGCCGGTGCCGCGTAGACAGGACCGCGGACGGCGAGGTGGGCAGCGTCGGCGAGCGCCGGCCGTCCGTATCCACGTCCCGCGCCACGGTGACGAAGGGGCCGACGCGGACCGCTCGATTCGGGCGGACCCTCTGGACCGCCTGCAGACGATCCAGCCAACCGACCTCGTGCCTCGATCGACCGGGGACGTCGAGGCGATCCCTCGACCGATGGCGGTCGACGACGCCGCTCCGCCGGTCGAGCAAGAACCCTCGCTCGAAGAATACGTTCACCGGATCGAGGCGTCGGCGGCCCGGCTGCGGGCCGAGCAAGCCGGAGATGCGAGCGGGCTGTCCCGACCGCGTGCACGGACTGCCGGAAGCCCCACCTCCGAACAGGAACAGGCCCAAACGGTTGCCAGGCGCAGAAGAGTCCCGGGCGGCCGTCGGCGCAGGCGGCTGGCGAGCGAACCCCCGAAGCCCTGGTATCGACGCCGGAGAACGTGGTTTATCGCTGCGATGGTCGTTCCCCTGCTATTCGTCGCGACGGCGACGGCTTACGTGCTCAACATCGTGCGACTGAGCGTCGATGCGTACGGCGAGATTCATGAAGAGCCGGTCAAAGATCGTGTCCGTTACACGGTTAATGCGGAGGGTACGGCTGTTCCCGTCCCGTCGGCCGAGATCGAGGAGGTTCTCCCGAATTGGGAGGATGACGAACCGATCAACATCGTCCTGCTCGGTGTCGATACGCGCGTCGGTGACGACCAGCCGCCCCGGTCGGACACGACGATCGTCGTCCATATCGACCCCGGAACCGACGAAGTGACGATGATGAGCATCCCTCGGGATTTGCTTGTCTACATTCCCGGCTATGGCGAGGACAAATTCAACGCCGCCTATCCGATCGGCGAGGCGAACGAGGAGGAGATTCCTGGCGGGGGACCAACGCTCGTCGCACAGACGGTCGAGGCCAATTTCAATATACCGATCCACTATTTCGCCACGATCGACTTCGAAGGGTTCAAGGAAGTGGTCGACACCGTCGGCGGAGTCGTCGTCGATGTCGACACCCAACTTACGGACAACCTCTATCCGACAGACGACCTCCGGCTGACCCGCGTCTACTTCTCGGCCGGGTTGCAGAAGATGGATGGTGAAACGGCGCTCCAGTACGTACGCACGCGGCATGCTGACAGCGATATCGGACGGTCAGAGCGGCAGCAACAAGTGCTGATGGCAATCCGGGAGCAAGCGATCTCGCGCGATCTCATCACCCAGGCCCAATCGCTTATCCAGGATATGAAGGAGACAGTCCGGACCGATCTCAGCTTCAATGAGATGCTGGCGCTCGCGAATCTGGGAAGAAACGTCCAGCCGGATGACATTGCCCGGCTCAACCTCTGGGAGGAAGGACTTCTTACGGAACACCTTCCCGAGTTCGACGGAGACGCCTACTATCTGGCAGCCGACTGGGATGCCGTGCTGGTCCAGACCCGCGCCTACTTCGGCGGCGAAACGCCGAGCTCAGGCAACTCGGCGAGCGTCGGCGTCGAGGACCCGGACTACACAATTTCGGTGTTCATCGAGAACGCCACGGATGTCCCGCTGCTCGCCGGTTCTTGCGCGCAGATTCTGGCCGATGCCGGATATGACGAAGTCTGGCCCAGCGATGCCAATCGCCCCCAGGCTCAATCGACGATCGAGGCGGCCCCATCGGAACTCGTCACGGCGCAGCACATCGCCGAACTGCTCGGATTGTCGAACTCCGCGATCGTGACCGTCTCCGGTGAGGATGGCATCACCGTTATCCTCGGAGATGACGTCCCCGATGATCTGCTGCCGGAGCCGGACGCAGAAACGGCCGCCGGTTGAGCAGTTCCGGCCAGCCGCTGCTGGTCATCGTGACCGGACCGCCCGCGACCGGGAAGACGTCTATCGCTAGCGACATCGCGAGCATGCTGGCTGTTCCCGCATTTCACAAGGATGATTTCAAGGAGTGCCTTGCCGACGAGTTGCCGGGCTCCGGTCTGGGTTGGTCGCGGCAGCTTGGTCGGGCGGCATACTACCTGCTCTTCCGGGCCGCCTCGGCCTGTATCGAGGCGGGGCAGAGCTGCCTGCTGGAGGCGAACTTCCATCCCGAGCTGAGCCTGCCGAATCTTCGGGCAATCGCGCGGAATGCGAGAGTGGTGCAGGTCGTCTGCTCCGGCGATCCGGAGATACTGATGCGCCGTTATATGGACCGGTACCAGGAAGGCGAGCGCCACCCGATTCACCTGGACGCGGATGAGCGCCGGATGGACGCGCTGCGGACAGATTTCCGGCGGGACCACCGGCTGGCGCTGGACGGATTAACCATCGAGTGCGACACAACTCGGCCCGAGCCGGTTGATGTCGAGGGGCTTGTATCCGGGATTAGAGCTGAGATTCAGACGTCCACGAAGTAAATTCCCGAAAAGCCAGCCGATCTAGACGCCGCCCCATGTCGATCGGACAGGGACGATCACCGATGTGGCACGACCGACGCAAGGGCGATGGAGACCTGTCGATTGTCGTCAACGCGCTGGTGCCGATACTGCAGAGACGTCGACGGCCTGCGGTACCCGATTCGCCTACCTTCTCGAGAAACGCCAGAACCTCCGTCCACGTCATCCCGACCGGAGCGACAGCTGGCCGCCCATGGTGTGGGTATGAAGGTTCTGCTTCGAGCGATGAAGCATTGCATCGCGGCATAACCGGCTCATGATGCCATGCCGCTTTCCTGTCCAGCTCCATCGGCCTGGCTCGCCCCTTCACTGCGTGGAGCCTTCGTTCAGGATGACATTGGTGGGGCCGTTGGAGGCCGCCTAGGCGTCTCGCTTGTCGAGATACCGGTTCAGACCATCGACGCTCATGTAGAAGGGCGTCACGTAGGTCGTCGCATAGGTCGTCGAGTGCGAGCCCGGCTCTCGCTCGATCTCGCCGAGCACATCTGATTTGAGCGCGTCGATCATCTCGTCCCGGCTCATGTCCTGGCTTCGCCATCGTTCGATCTTCTCAACCCATTCGTCGAGGCGCCGGTCGAGCTGGTCGAGGTGATCGAAGACGTTGTCGTACTGATCGAAATGGGTGATCAGGATCGACTCAGGGTCGAGTTCCCGCAGCCGCCGGGTGCTGGCTTTCCATGCCTCGATGTCGATGTCGGGCGGCGGCGTCGGCGGCCAGACGAGCGGCGAGGGTGGCACTCTGACACCGGCGACGTCTCCAGCAAAGACGACGTTTCTTTCGGGTTCGTAGAACGCGACGTGATGCGATGCGTGGCCAGGAGTGTAGTGAACCTGGAGCTCGGTGTCTCCGACCTTAACCGTGTCGTGATCGGTGATCGAGATCGTTCGATCGCCGGGTGTCGGCAGGAAGTCTCCCCAGAGCGGGTCCATCAGCGCGCCGTAAATCTGCTTTGCGCTCGCGATCAGCCGCTCGGGATCGAGCATGTGGCGGACGCCCCTCTCGTGGACGTAGAGCGTTGCGTCGGGCAGTTCCTCCAGGAGAGCGCCGGCCGCGCCGGCGTGGTCGAGATGGATGTGCGTAACCAGGACGTGCCGGATCTCACTGGCTTCAAGTCCGAGCGTCCGGAGTCCGGTATGTAGTGCTTCGAGCGTGCTGCCGGGACCGGTCTCGATCAACGCGAGGCCGTCACTGGTCCTGAGCACATAGAGCGGCGATCAAGGCCGGGTGCCCCTGGAATTCCAGGTCGACAATCCCGATGTCGTCGTCAAGCCAGCGGGTTCGAAGTTCTGTCAATATTTGCTCCCTGGCGTGGGGCGGGCGGTTGCCTACTGGTCGGCCAGGCTATGGATGTAACCCGCCAGCGTACGGAGGTGGTCTCTGTCGATGGCATAGTACTTCATCCCCTGGTCCGGCCGGACCGAGACGATGCTGGCCGTCTCAAGCGTGCTCAGATGGCGCGAAACGGCCGACTGGCTGATGCCGAGCTTGCCGACGATTTCCTGGGCGTAGTGCTCGCGCTCCTGGAGCATCCCGATGATTCGCAGCCGGGTCGGGTCGGCGATGGCTTTCATACTCGCCAGAGCAGCCGTCTCGGCAACTTCGACCGGAGTAGGGCTGGCTGGCGTCGCCGGCATTGGACGGCTGTCGAGGACCGCTGACGGATTGAAGAACAGAATCAGCTCCGGCGGATAGTAGATGTACTGGATGAAGCTGCCCAGGTGGCTCGAAGGGCAGTAGGTCACTCGCTCAACGTCGGTGAGATGGATGGCGATGTCTTCCGGCAGGCGGTGGCCGGTGAGCTCGGAGAAGGAGACCTGGACGACCGGATGAACGAGCGACTGAGCGTGGCGCGTGGCCCGCTGCAGGACCGGCCATTCGCGTTCGAACTCGTCGGCGTAGCAGGTTTCCCAGAACTCTTCGATCATCCTGAGCGATCGGTTCTTCAGTTCGAGCGGATTCGTGATCAGATCGACAAGCTCGTCGAGGTCGCCGGAGATTACCGCGCCCTGAAGGAATTCCCGCCATATCGACCGGTCGTCGCTTTCCGGCGGCTCCTGCGGCATCTGCTGGTCGCGGTAGTAGCGCTGGACGGCGTTCGAGGCCATTCGCTGGTAGGCGATGGCCGGAAGGTCCAGCAGATGCTGGTGGTAATCGTCGTAGCTGGCGTCGATGTGGTCGGGTTCGAGTGGATCGAAGGAGAAGAGGAGTTCTTCACCGTAGTAGAGCAACCGGCCCGAGAAGCCGAGCAGAAGGTCGAGGTCATGCTGAACGTCATCTGATAACTTCTCGCGAGCCTCGACAAACCAGGGGTCCACCGACGGGAGGACCGGATCGCCATCCCGTGATACGGCGCGGTAGGTCATCGATATCGCTGACGTCAGAACGAGCGGCGCAGATACGGCAACCACCTGCCGCAATACCGGCCGCCCGACCAGTAGCTCGCCCAATAGAAGCTCTTCAATTCGTTTATCGGCCAATGACAAAAGAGGATGTGCATTACTTTGCACTATCACCTTATGACCATAGCACGGTTATCCAACTTCGGCAACAGATCGAAATATGTCGATGCCGGAACGTGATCGGCGCTTAGTCTTGTGCCGCCGCCAGATAGTCCTCCCGCGGCGGAGAGAATACATCCATGACGACGCAGCCTTCCGGGCCGCCGGTGCCCTCATGCTCGACGCCACCCGGGATGACGTAGCAGGTGCTCGGCCCGATCTCCCGCGTTTCATCGCCAATCCGCAGGATGATTGTTCCTTCGAGGACGAAGCCAAGCTGCTCGTGGGGATGGGAATGGCTTGGCACTCTGGCGCCGGGCTCGATCCGGACCCAGTTCAGCATCGCTCGGGCGCCGGCGAGCATATTCATCGTGACTCCCGGGATCGGCTCGAAGCCGGCGAGGTCTTCGATTTCGCTGAAGCCAACCTCGGCCGGCAGGGCTTCGATCTCGGCTCCTTCGCCGGCCTGATACATCTGATGGTCGCTCACGCGACGTCCCTTCCTTTGATTCGTCCAATGCATTTGTTCCGACATCATAGATCAGCATCGCAGCCTATCGCAGGGGCTCCGCTGCAGCGGCCGGAAGGCAACCGGAAAGTCCCGATTCTCCCTGACATCGAGTCAACATAAGGATTTGCGTGACCTCCTCCGGTACAATGGCCTTGTCCATGCCAGATCCGATTGACGGATTTGCCGCTGGTGGGGCGGCGATGGAAGCAAGGGGATCTTCTTTTGGGGTGTAAATCAATACAGCGCCGGCGGTCGTTGTTATCGATCGTTGGAGTGGCGCTCATTCTGGCGGCACTTCTCGTGCCCGCATTCTTCATTCCGGTTCAGGCTCAACAGAGCCGCGATCCCGAGATCGAGACCGGCCTGGCGATGATGAATCGTTACCGTGGCTGGCTCGGTCTGGCGCCGATGTCGATCAACCCGTCGCTCCAGGCGGCCGCTGAAGCGCACGCCGCGTATTACCGGCTGAACTACGGCGACCCCAACCTGGCGGGGATGGGACTCCATCTGGAGACTCCCGGCCGGCCTGGTTTCACCGGCGAATCCATGCGGGATCGCGCCCGGGCTCAGGGCTATGAAGGGTCGGTTAACGAGAACGCGGGCCTGTCAGGTTCGATGATCTCGTCGATCGACTGGTTCATGGATACGATCAATCACCGGCTGCCGATCATCGATCCTCGCTACACCGATGTCGGCATGGCGACGGTTAACGATGGCGACATCGTCTTCGAAGTGATTATGTTCGGCATGCCGGAATATGCCGAGTACAGCGAGCCGAAGTGGGCGGTCTGGCCTCCGGACGGCACAACGGGCGTCGGCCGGTCGTTCTGGGGTGAGGCCCCGAACCCATTTCCGGGTGCGACGTTTCCAACCGGATTACCGATCACGATGAGCTACCACGGTGAGGGCGGCATCAGCCTGGATACCTGGTCAATCAGCGCCAACGGCGTAGAGCTTCCTTCTTTCGGGAGTGTCGGAACTGGTTTCCTCAGCGGGCGTGCCGCGTTGATTACGGCCGCCGAACCGCTCGAGTACGGGACGACCTATACCGTTCGTGCCGCCGGTACAGCCGGAGGCGAAGCGTTCGCCCGGACCTGGAGCTTCACGACGAAGCAGGACGATACAGAGGACATGGCCCGCGGCGACGATCAGCTGCCAGTCCAGCCTCCGGCTCCGACGGCGACCGCTGAGCCGACGTCGCAGCCGTCGCCAACCGCAACGGCTTCGCCGACAGCCACTGCTGCGCCATCCGCCACGCCGACCGAGGAAGCTCCCGCGGCACCACCGGTGACGGCGGCCAGCGCCGATTCTCCGCTTCCCTCCGGGTTGTCGGTGAGTCCGCTAAGCGTCCAGTCCCTCTGGATGGAGCTTGATGGACCACTTTACAACGAGCTCGAGACCCGGTCATGGATGCTCGGGATGGATGTTTGGTCCTCGGGAGATGAGCCATATCTCGAATCGCCGGACGGCTCCCGCGATGTCTATTACTTTGATAAGGCGCGAGTCGAGATAGGCAGCGAACAGGCCGAGAAGGATCCCGATCTCCTGACGGCTGGCCTGCTCGTCCGGGACATGATCCTCGGATCTGCCCAGGTCGGCGACAACGCCTACACCGATATCGGACCGGCGGCGATTCCTCTAGCGGGTGACCCGCTAGAGTTCAACGAGAACGCTCCAACCTACGCCAGCCTGGCCGGTGTCGCGACCGTCGACGGTGAAAACCAGTCGTCACCGCGCTTCGGACAGTCCATTGTCGAGACGATCAGCCGGAGCGGCGCAGTGGGTGAGAACTCCGGTCTGGCAGGACAGGCCGTTTATGGCTCGTACAACACCGAGACCGGGCACAACGTCGCCGTCGTTTTCGAGAATTACTTCGAGACCCTGCCGGTGAAATGGTGGGAAGTTGTCGGTCTTCCGGTCACCGAGCCCTACTGGGCGCGCGTGATGGTAAGCGGGGAACCGCGCTGGGTGCTCGTCCAGGCGTTCGAGCGCCGGCTTCTCACCTTCACGCCGTCGAACGCTCCGGAGTGGCAGGTCGAGATGGGCAATGTCGGGCGGCACTACTACACCTGGCGCTACGGCATCGACCCACCGGGTTCCTAATACTGTTGCCGACAATAAATGGTCCGAAGGTGTAGGGGCGTGATGAATCACGCCCCTACGGGTCTGACCGTGAAACCGTACTACTGATTCTTGAAGTGCTCGATCATCCGGGCCGGGACGTTCGTCGTGAGATAGTCGACGCCGAGATCCTGGAGCCGGGTTGCTCGAGCCGGCTCGTCTATCGTCCAGGCGTAGACCCGGATTCCGCGCCGGTGGAAGCGTCCGATCCCTCCTCCGTCCACGAGATGGTGCTGAACCACGGCTGTATCGATCCCGAACACCTTGAGGTGGATGATCGCGATCATGCTCGTCGCTCTGCCGACCGTCGCTATCGCAAGCGGGCGGATCCATCTCGGGACCCGTGTAAAGATCGCACCTCGCGACAGGCCGGTCCGGAGATCGGGAAACGCTCGCCGAAGCCGCAACAGGCCGAATGAGAAGGTGCTCGTCACGAGAGACCGCTGCCGGAGTTCCGAGTCCTGGAGATAGGGCTCCAGAGCCCGGTCGACATCCCGATCTTTCAGGTCGAGCACAAGCCTGGTTTCCGGACCGATATCTTCGAGCAGAGCCAGCAATTCGTCGAGGGTCAGGATCGTCGGAATCAGCCCGCGCAGTTCATCAGTCGTGAAGTTGCGGATCGGCGCGCCGAAGTGTTCGGTGTCATGGTAGACGACGATTTCCCCCGAGGCTGACAGTTGAAGATCGCACTCGAGCAGATCGGCCCCGATCTCGACACCGTGCCTGAACGCGGCCGCGGAGTTTTCAATGTCGTCGGGATTGCCGCCACGGTGCGCGACGATCAGCACTATGCGCTACCCTCGTCCATCGGCGGTCGGGTATGGAATCCAATTAGGCTAAGAAGAATAGCCGAGCCCAGGCTGTAGCTGCCGATAACGTCGGTCAGCCAGTGATGGCCGAGATAGACCCTGGAGATACCGACCGTCGCGATCATGAAGCCCACGACCGCCATCGGAATCCGGCGCAGTTGTGGGTTCTTGATCGTCGAGTTCCAGAGGTAGCAGACGAAACCCCAGAACACGACATAATGAAGGACGTGCCCACTCGGAAAGCTGGAATCCCGGAGATCGGCCTCGACGACCTGAACGTCGGGTCCGTTCGGACGGGGACGCATGACGAGCCGCTTGGTCGTATAGGACACGAACGACGCCGCCCAGGCGAAGACCAGAAAGCGCGCGCTCCGGCGATGGCCCGCCGCCCAGTATCCCGCCACGAGAGTTCCAGGCAGGAGAAGCGACTGCGGTCGGAACCCGAGCCACGAGATGGCAGACATGAAGCGGGTCAGAAATGGATGCTGCCGGCGCTGGAGGCGCAGCGTCGCGGTAACGTCCGCAGACAGGTTGGGATTGCGGTGGACGACGGCGGCGATCGCCGCGAAGAATGCGAGACTCGCACCTGATGCGAGAAGACGGCGGTTCGAGAGACGAACCCTCCGTCGCTTCGTAACCGGCGGAATGGCCGTCTCTGAGTCCAACGTCGATACCTCCGAACCTCTCGACCAACACGCGTTGGTGCAATCTACCAGCCGCGGGTGCCCGGCGGCCCTTTGAACGGTCCGACGATATCACTTGTGATCCAACCGCCGTAGAAATCGCCATCCTGGGGCTCGACGCGTTCGTCGCCGAGATAACAGGCGTCGACCCGCCCGGGATAGAACGACAGGTGATCTCTCAGGGCTTCGTATCCGGCCCTTGGTTCCGGATAGCTCCAGGCAGCGGCCGGAATCACCCGGTCGTTCATGACGATGTCCCAGTATCTCGCCTGGCCCTTGAACTCGCAGATGCTGCGGTGCGGCGCCGGCTGGAGGCAGTCCAGGTCAACGTCCTCCGGCGGGATGTAGATCGTCGGCGGGTGGCTAGTTTCGAGAACCCGGAGCGCGTTGGCCGAATCGGCAATCGGACGGCCGTCCACGATGACGCGTACCCGACGGTCCATGGCTTCGACACGCGGCGGGCGGGGGTAGTCCCAGACGGACTCCTTGCCCGGGGGGACTCCGCCCGAGGGACGGGGGCGGTCCATCAGGTCTCGATACCCGGTCCGGGAGCCAGCCCCGCCGGATCAGAATCTCGCGGCCGAGGTGGCCGAGCTTGATCTGCTTATCCCAGGCATCGTTCGGATGGTATTCGAAGCGGACGCGTTCGAAGTACTGGACGAGATGCGGGACGCCGTCGGTCAGCGACGGCTCCTCGAACTTCTCCGATACCGGGTAGCCGAACGATTCGACACCGCCTTCCGCCAGCCAGGTTTCGAGGAACCTGAACGACGTGGAATGTCCGGTCTCCGGGAAGTACTGCTCTTCCGGGTCGACCTTCGAAGCGTCGACCGGCTTGAAGGCTTGCTCGGTCCGGCGCGACGACGTCGCCTCGGCTCCGAGGAGCCCGAGTTTGACAACGTCGTTCTTGTGGGCGAGCTCGGGGTGGTACTCGAACCTGGCCCGTTCGAAATACTGGGTCAGGTATTTCTGACCGTCGGTTGCTGACTTCTCTTCGAACGGTTCGGTCAGCGGGAATCCGAAGCGGTTCAGCCCTCCGTGCGCCTGCCAGTACTCGTGGAAGATGACCGGAACGTTGTGGCCGGTCTCCTCGAAGTACACCGTGCCGGGGCCCGACTGCTCCTCGGCTCTGCTGGCAAGAGGATGAACGACGAAGATCGAGTCGGAAATCTCCTCCTCGTCGTAATAGCGCACGAACTCCCGGACGATCGAAGGGACCAGCGTCTTCTCTCCCATATCGCTCATGCGGATGTATCCGACGATCTCGCGTTGCTCTCCGCCCTGAAGCGTTCCGCCGAATCCCCAGCGGAAGGGGTTCGGAATGCCGTCCGATCCGACGAGGTCGACCGCCAGCCGGAACCTGCCTTCCTGTTTTGGATACCCTGTCGTGTCAAAATCGTCGTCCTCGCCGTAGATGAAGCCAGGGTCCGGCCCCTGTGATTCGAGCGGCTCACGGCCATCCTGGGTGATCGTGGCGCGTATCTCGACGATATCGTCGGGGCCGACCTGGGATGGACCGACCTTGAAGCTGACGATCTTCGGATCGTAGAGGCGGATCGGCGCTGGGAAGAAGACCGGAGTCGATCCGGCCAGCCGTCCTCGAACATCAGGCAGGACGGTGTAGAGATCGACGCCCGGGCATGCGGTATTGATCACATCCCCATGGCCGCAGAGGTTCGGCACGTCTCCCCAGTCGATCCAGTCACGGGCCGCTGTCGGGTCGACGTTGGGCGCGCGTACCCGGATCAGCCGGACCAGGGCATCGATTGCTTCTTCGGTAGGCCAGCTATCTTCGAAATCGCCTACCAGCGCGATGCCGATCGAGCCGGGATTGTATTCCAGCGCGTGGCCCCCGACGACGCCGGGACCACCGTAGCGACCCTCGTAGACGTTGCCATAGACGTCGATCAGAAAGTTGTAGCCGATGTCCGACCAGTCGAGCAGCACAGCGTGGTAGTAGTAGATCGACCGGACCACGGCGGCCGGATCCTCCCATCCGAACTCGGTGTCGGTGTGATGGACGATGATGCGCTCGATATCCCTGTATTGGGGCGGCCAGGCGATCGGTTTGCTCGGGTCCTGGCCGACATGCCGGAACGACTCGTCTGCCCCCCATCCGGCGCGAGGGATGATGAAACCGTCAATTAGTTCGATTTCCTCATCACGCTCCTGCGCTCCCAGCAGACCGCCCGGATTCCGGCTCGACGCGTCGAGTTCGCTGACGACGACGTACTGCTCGTCCTCTGGTCTAGCGGTGCGGATGCGGTAAGCCGTGCCGGCGCGCATGATCGGGTTGAAGTGGATCGGCTGTGAACGATCGAGGGGAACGTGGTGGTCCTGATGAAGCAGCTGCCAGTCGGACCAGGTGCCATCCGGGGCCCCAACCGAGACTTCGATGGCCGGAATCTCGTCGTGCGGGCCCGTCCACGAGGTGAAGAGCGTCGTGAATCCGCTCCCTGTCCCGGTTGCGAGATCTGGCGACACAATGAGGGCGGGATTTGTTGTGGACTGGCTGATAGAACGCAATGCCGCCGCGTTGTTGCGATGCATCTGCGTCGCTGCCAAGGCAAGCCCACCACCTGCCAGTTGCAGCAGCCTCCGTCGCGTGAGTCGGCTCACACCTTACCCCTGACGCGTCCGGTCGCATTCGACACGACTGAACACACCTGTCGCTGGTGTTCCCAGCGGTTCGGCTACCCTGTCCCCCGCAACGATTGAACAACATAATCCGTGTACGAACAACGTACCAGGAAGTCCTGTATGGACGCCGCACCGCATCGTTCGGATGATCTCCGGTCCGAGGCGTTGGCTATACTGACGTCTGCATTGCTGTGTCTTCGAGGACAGGCACACCCGCTGTGGCGATACCGGCTGAGACAACCTATTCGAAGATTCGAGAGGTCGCCCGTCCCGGTTGGCCGGCTGCGTTCGTGCTTCTCGCGTTCGTTTCCTTCGCCGTCTTCACGGCGATTCCAGGTACGGTCGAGGGCAAATCCCTTGCCGTGCTCCATGGTCTCTGCGCCCAGCAGTCCACGCATTCGTACTACTTCGGTGATGCGCGGCTTCCATTCGACGCTCGGATGACCGGCATCTACGGCGGATTTCTGATGACGGCCGGTTATCTGGCAGCCCGGGGCCGCTGGCAATGCACCGGATTCGAGAACGTGAAGGTGATCGTCGCGCTGGTGTTGCTGGTCTTGCCGCTGGCGATCGATGGCACAAACTCGTTTCTGAAGGACCTTGAACTATTCCATCTCTACGAACCGCTCAATGTTGTCAGGACCGCGACCGGGATCATGCTCGGCACGACGATGGCGACGTTCGTCTGGCTTCTGGTCGGGCAAACGGGATTCCAGCCGGGGGCAACGTCAAGCAGGCAGGTCTGGAGCGGCCTTCCTGAACTTGGCGCAGCTCTGGCAGCGCAGTTCGTCGCAGCAACACTGATCGGCATCAGCGATCTACCGGTGCGGGTGCCGCTCACCTATCTCCTGATGGCATCTGCTGCGACGATGGTGATGGGGTTGCTGCTGCCGTTCGTCCTGCTCGTCACCAGGAGCGAGCAGCAGGCGTTGAGTACGATCGACCTCGCCCGTCCGGCAACGTTTGCCTTGATCGGTGCTCTGCTGTTCATCGGGGCAATGGCGGGCGGGCGGTTTTTTCTGGAGGCTCTACTCGGGCTGCCGTCGGAGGTCGGGGAGGCCGCCCTCATTCTGAGATAGATGCAGCCCAAAGGACGACGGGGCGAATGAATCGAATTCATCGCCCCGTCAGCAACCAGAGATCTTCATAGGTAATCCCTCTGGTCTCTATCACAACGAGCGCAGGCTAGGACGCTTTCGCGGCCTTTCGTCGACGCTTGTGTTCTGCTTTTCGGATTTTCGAGCGCTTCTGCTCGCTTCGGCTCACGAACCGGCGCTTGCTCCGGTATTCACGGAGAATACCCGAAGACTGGAGTTCGCGAGTGAAACGCCTCATGAGCTGTTCGAATGCTTCGTGATCTCGGGCTTCAACTTTCAGCGGCAAACGAGTCCACCTCCCTTCATGCACGAAATGCAATGCTGTCGCCAGGATGACGACACCAACACACAAGTATAAACGACAACAGGGTTCAACAGTGATTCGGACATGGGGCAAGCGAACACCCGGACGGGGGCACGGTCGACCGTGCCCCCGTCCGGGTGTCTGAATCGATGTCGGTCAGGTAGATGGCATTGCGCGCAGGAGTGCCCGCAATGATTCGGTCAGCTGGTTTCGCTCGTTCGCGTTGAGGCGTCCGAGGGCGACTTCAGCCTGGCTGCCGTGGGCTGGAAGCAGGCGCTCGACGAGATCGCGTCCGTCCTGGGTCAGGTTATTGAGAACGACGCGTCGATCGCGGTGATCGCTCATCCGGAACGACAGGCGTTGGCGTACAAGCCGATCGAGGATTCCGGTGATCGTCGGGGTCGATACGCTCAGGCGAACCGCGAGATCAGAGACCTTCGTGGGACCATCGTGGTAAAGGATGGTCATGATTCGTAGTTGTTGCATGGTGACCTGTGCCGTCGACCAGGCGGCGGAAATCTCTTCGGACGAAGGCTGCAGGCGGACGACCGTCTCGCGCAATAGTTCAGCAAGCTCTTCAATTTCGACGGAGTGATCCATCATTTCCGCTCGATTAGGCGACTGCAAGGTGGCTCCGTTATGGCTCAGTTGGCTGCCTCCCGGCATCTGACGTCCCTCCAGGCGTTTGGGTTTCGATCTTGAGGTCGGTGGCTCAACCTATCTTCGACAGTGTAGGAGCGAACGAGTGATTAGGACCATGAGAACATGGTCCCGTATGGGTTAGGACGTGACGAAAATCATGGTGAATAGGACCATATTCCGCCGCTCATATCTAAGAGATCGGGCCGGTCATCAGGCCCTTTTTCACAACCATGCGGGGCAGACTCGCAGGCTCCCCGGACGACGCAAATAGCGTGAATCTGATAAAGTCAGCCGTTGGGCGGTCGAGTGACCGCCTCAAGTCACGCTCTGCGTGCATCCGCGCCGAATGGTCCAGGGAGGCAGATAGGCAGATGCCAGATCGACCAACGCTAACAGCAGAAGAACGAACGATTATCGGCAAGCGCGTCAAGGTATTGCGCCGCGAGGGGAAAGTCCCCGGCGTCATCTACGGCACACTTGTCGAGGAGCCGATTTCCGTCACGCTCGATGGACGCGAACTGTACCGGACCTACATCGACTACGGGAACATCTCGCTCATTGACGTCGAACTGGATGGCGACACGCACACTGTCTACATCCGGAACGTCCAGCAAGATCCGGTTACCCGCGTGCCGCTGCATGCCGAGCTATTCGCGCCGAATCTCCTGGTCAGCATGTCCGCTTCGATCCCGGTCATCATCATCGGTGAATCGCCGAACCTCGACGGCGTCGTTACCCAGCTCCGTGAGTCGGTCGACGTCGAAGGACTGCCGACCGACATCCCGGGCGCGATCGAGGTCGACGTCTCGAATCTCGTTGAGATCGACGACACCGTCTGGGTCTCCGATCTGACGATGCCGGACGGCGTCGATCTGATCACCGACGAAGAAGAGCCGATTGTCCGGCTCATGGAGGTTCGCATCGAGCTCGAGGAAGAAGAGACTGACGAGGAGCTCGAGGGCGAAGAAGGCGAAATCGTTGAAGGTGAAGAGGGCGAAGAGGGTGAGGAAGCTGCCGGCGAGGCAGACGAAGAAGAGTAGCCCTTCGCTTCAATGCTCATTTGTGAATAACCCCGCCCGGCTCTGCCGGGCGGGGTTTCTCTCTGCTCAGGGGAGGAATTCGGCGAGAACGCTGTTCGAGACCATAGCCCCACTTGGACTGAGCCTGATCCGGCCGCCTTCGGCCACCAGCAGTCCCATCTCAATGAAGCGGTCGATCAACGCGCCGTATCGCTCGCTGAGAGCGATGCCATGGCGTCGCTGGAAGTCCGACGCCGAGACGCCGTCCTGCAGAAGGCGGAGACCGAGCATCATCGTCTCACCCATCTCGAGAGCCGAGCCGATCATCTCGCTCGTCGCGATCGGTATCGTCCCGTTTGAGACCGCTTCGACGTAGCGCACCGGCAGCCGGATGTTGCTCGCCCGGATATCGCCGAGATAGCTGTGAGCGCCGGCCCCGACGCCGTAGTAGTGGCCGTTCTGCCAGTAAATCTGGTTGTGAATCGATCGATGCTCCGGCGTTCTTGCCCAGTTCGAGATCTCATAGTGTTCCCAGCCTGCGTTCGCCAGCCGCTCGACGGCATAGTCGTAGTAGGCGGCGACGGTGTCGTCGTCGACTGGATGGAGCTGTCCCCGGCGGACGGCGGTCGACATCGGCGTGCCCTGCTCGACGATCAGGGCGTAGAGAGAGACATGCTCGATCTCCCATTCAAGCAGCGTGTCGATGTCGCTGGTCAACTGCTCTCTGGTTTGCCCGGGCCAGCCATAGATGAAATCGAGGCTGATATTGTTGAACCCTGCCGATCGCGCGGCCCGGAACGCGCGCTCCGCTCCTTCGGCCCCGTGCAGCCGGCCCAGGACCTTCAGTCCGGGCTGCTGCATCGACTGGACGCCGATCGACAGGCGATTGATGCCAGCGCCGATCAATCCCCGGCAGTAGTTCTCATCCAGGTTGTCAGGGTTGCTCTCCATCGTGATCTCGGCGCCGGAAGCGATTCCCAGCGTCCGATGGATCGTTTCAACGATCCGTCCAATCTGCGACGGGTCGAGCAGTGATGGCGTTCCTCCTCCGATAAACACGGTGGCAACCTCGCCGGCGTACCGGTCGGCCGCAGCGAGCAGCGCCAGCTCCCGTTCGAGACCTTCGACATAGGCGGGGATCAGATCGGACTGCCCGGCGTAGACGTTGAAATCGCAATAGGGGCAGATATAGCGGCAGAACGGGATATGGACGTAGCACCCGGGTGCGGCGTCTGCCGGAAGGGGCACCGGGAGCGAGCCCGGGGACGACGCCATCAACTCGCCGGTTCGTTGCTGGAAGCGTCTTTGAGATCGTTCCAGCCCTGATTCATCTGGTCCGCATCCTGCTCGGAAGCCGGGACGCCGCTGTAGCGGACCCGCCGGTAGGTTGCCGTCATCCGGTTCACGGTCGGGCGGACCGCCGTCTCGAACCGGCTGGCGATGATTGGCCGGTATTCCTCGGCCGTCTCGCGGCGATTCCGGGCCCGGCCCAGATCGTCTCCCCGTTTCTGCAAATCGCGGTATCGCTCTCGAACGGTGATCGTGTGCCGCCAGCGATCGTCGCCGCGCAATCCGGCGTAGGGGTCGGCTTCAGCCTCGCGGTCGAACAGCGATCGCAGCTGGCTGCCGAGCGATCCGAAGAGATTGCCCCATTCCATGACCGACTCGCGCTCTTCGATCGAGTCCGGACGTTTTCGTGCCCTGCGCCGGAAGAGGTACCGGGTCAGGATCGTCACGATGACGACGAGGACGATGGCGGCGATCAGATATTGCAGCGGCTCCGGGATCGTGAACGCGTCGTTCGGCGGTTGTTCGAGCACCGTTGGACCGAGATCGCCGGTTGCCGTCGCCGTCGCATTGGCGGCTTCGGGCTCAACATCGCCGAGGAGCCAGAAGATCGGCGTCAGGATCAGGAACGCGATGATCGCGATCGCCAGGACGATGATCTGGAAGACGACGCCGAGGACGAAGAAGATCGGCGAGAGCACCCAGAGGACGGTGTCGAGGAATGTCCGCGAGAAGATTCCAGCCGCGATGACGGCGGCCAGAAGTATCCCGAGAACGGGCGTCGCGAATGTGGCGAGCCAGCGCGGCCCGAGCGGAGTCGTGGCGCGGAAACTCTCGAGCCGCATCCGGGCGAATCCGATGGCCGCGAGCGAGAAGCCGAAGAACGCCAGCGTGCCCAGGCTGAGGTCTCCCCGGATCTCTAGGTCTTCGGGCGCGCCGATCAGCACCAGCGTCAGGATGAGCCCGAGCGCCAACGTGCCCCAGCGGAACATGACGTAGGCGCTGTCGAGCGATGGCTCCTCCCGGGAACGGCCGCGGAACCAGGCATAGATGATCAGGACGACGTTGCCCCAGACGGGACGCGCCTGCTCGGTCGGGAAGAAGGCGAGCCCGTTGATCGCTTCGACGATCCAATCCGGATCATAGATCGGGATCGACGGAAAGCTCGCGGCTTTGACCGCGACCAACAAGGTGATAAGGACGGAGACCGACATGATGATTTCGTAGTCGGGACTCCAGACGCGCGCCCGGTCGAGCAGGTGGATGACATAATGTGCCGCGAGCATCACAAACGCGATGACCCAGTAGGGATAGGCATTTCGCGTCTCGGTCTCGGCCATCATTAACCCGTAAGCGATCCAGACGACCGATACTTCGGCCAGAATGATCGCGATCGAGAGCAGCTCTGCCCGCCATTCGAGACGGCGGAGGACGTCGATGAATGAGACGGGGATCTGGGTTCTCGGCTCCTGCGGATCTGCTACCTCAGTGGACATCGGCAGGCTCCGATATCGGGTCGAGCGGTGGAATCGGCATGTTCGACATTCGCACTGCGTAGTGATGATGCTCCGGGATATACGCCTCCAGACCGCGCAGATCGACCGGGAAGATCTCGATACGGGGATGGCGGGGGATATCTACTTCGCCGATTGTCACGATGACGACACGGTGATTCGCCCGCAGCAGGCCGTCTAGCACGGCTCTCAGCCGCTCGGTCATGATCGCCGTGACCAGGACGACGGTGCTGCCGATCGGGAAGCGCGAGGTCTCGGCCCGGACGATGGCCGCGTAATCAAGCGATGCGATCGGCGAGAGCTTGGCCAGCCCGGTGAGAATCTGCTCGAGCTGCCGGTCGTCCCGGCTTGGACGTACCCGCAACGCCTGGTCCGACCCGCCAACGACGCCGTTGGCGTACATCCCGACCATGTGATCGGCCTCGACCGCCTGAGCGGCGATTGTCGCGGCGGTGACGATCGCTCCCTCTGCGCGGTCGAAATCAAGCCCCTCCCAGTAGCGTTCGAACGTGTCGAGGTTGAGAAAGATGCCGAACTGGATCGAGGTCGTCGGCTCGAAGATCTTCGTCTGGAGCGACTGGGCTCTGGCCGTCGCTTTCCAGTGAATGTGGCGAAACGAATCCTCCGGTCGATAGTCCCGGATACCGATCGTCCGCATCGGGTCGGTAATGATCGGCCGCTGAATCTTCTGCTCGCCGAAGAGGTGCCGGGCGGGAACGATGATGCGGTCGAGGTCGGCGATGGCTGGGAACACGGTGATGTGGTCGACGCCCGGAATGCGCTCCCGCTGCTGGAAGAATCCGAAGGCATCGGAAGAGCGCAGATCGACCGGGCCGACCGGGAAGTATCCTCGCGCCGGGCACTCGATCGTGAGGTTCCAGGTCACCCGCTCGAACCACCGCATCGCGGTGGTGATGCGCAGAACGGCGACGCCGGTCGTGCCGCTCGGCACGATCTCCCGCTCCAGGACACGCAAGCGGTCGGCGATGCTGTCTTCGATCTCCAGTGACGCGAGCGGCAGGAGCTTGCGGTTGGTTACTTTGATGTGGAGCTTCACCTTGTCGCCCGCGAACACCCGCTGTTCGGAGAGCTCGCGAAAGTATTCGACGTTTGTTAGGGAATATCGCGCCCAGAGCCACGATCCGCCGGCGGTGACGAGCGGCACGATTCCGAGCAGCGTCACCGCACGCTCGCGCAGCACCATCCCGAGCAGGACGATCGCGATTCCACTATAGATCCAGGCATGGTTGAAGAAGGTCGAACGGGAAACGCTTAGCCGTTCGAGCGCGCTTGCCATGGGCGGCTCAGGTGGCCAGTGGCTCGACCGGAGCTTCGACCCGGCTCACCACCTCGGAGATGATGTACTCGACCGTTCGCCCGCGAAGCCTGGCTTCCGGATTCAGGAGTATCCGGTGAGAGAGAACCGGGCGTGCCAGGGCTTTGACGTCGTCCGGCTCGCTATAGTCACGGCCGCGCAGGGCCGAAAGGGCCTGGGTTGCCCGGAAGAGGGCGAGCGTCCCGCGCGGGCTAACGCCCAGCTCGACGGCATCATGTTCGCGAGTTCCCCGGACGAGCCTGGTCAGATACTGGCGAATCTCGTCTTCGACATGGACTTCCCGGATGGCGGCCGTTGCTTCTAGCAACGTCCGGGTATCGACGACAGGTTCCAGGCTCTCGAGCGGATCGCTGATCTGAAACCGGCCGAGCATTTCCGTTTCCTCGTCTTCCGACGGATAGCCCATCGGGAGTTTGACGAGGAATCTATCGAGCTGCGCTTCCGGCAAGGGGAACGTGCCTTCAAGCTCGACAGGATTTTCCGTGGCGAGCACGAGAAACGGTCCCGGGAGCTTCATCGTGTCGCCCTCGATCGTGACCGTGCGCTCCTGCATCGCCTCCAGGAGCGACGACTGCGTCCGTGGAGTCGCTCGGTTGATCTCGTCGGCCAGGAGGATGTTGGTAAACACCGGACCGGGGCGGAATTCGAACTCACCGAGCTTCTGGTTGAAGTAGCTCAGCCCGCTGACGTCTGACGGTAGGAGGTCGGGCGTGAACTGGATACGCTTGAAGTCTCCCCCGATGGAGCGGGCGATACTCCGGGCGAGCATCGTCTTGCCGACGCCTGGAACGTCTTCCAGTAGCACATGACCCTCGGCGAGCATCGCGACGAGCACCAGTTCAGTGACCTGGCGCTTGCCGATGATCACGCGGTCGACGTTGTCGAGCACGCGCCGTCCGAGATCGGCGATTTCATCTACTCTCATCGTGTATCCGTTTGTTCCTATCGGGCTGCGACGCTCGCATAGTGCGGCGCGCAGGCTATCTCTACGGTTTACGCTGTCCAGCTTTGGATCGGGTTGCTGAGTTCAGCAATCGTACCCCAACTCGTCCGCCGCCGGTCCCTCGTCGCTCTCGTCGCCGGCGTCGGCGCGCGGCATCGGCTGAGTGCGCGGCCAGACTAACGGAAACTGTTGGGGGTCGAATGTAGCGTCGTCCGCTGCCGAGACGTCCCGCTCATCCCGTTCGAGCCATTCCCGGAGGGTATCCCGCATCGAAGCGATGTCGTTTGCGCTGTCATCGAACATCCCGACCGCCGCGCGCTGGCGCATCGTCTCGAACAGGATGACGGCGCAGGCGACCGAGATATTCAACGACTCGGCCATGCCCATCATCGGGATCCGAACCGAAACATCGGCGGCTTCTACGGCTGATTCGCTAAGTCCCCGGCTTTCGTTTCCGAAAACAAACGCGCAGGGTCGCGTCAGATCGAGGGAATAGAGGTCCACGGTGTCGCCGGCAAGCGCGGTTGCGTAGACCGTCCGGCCCGCGTCGCGGAGCGCCGCGTAGCAGTCGGCGATGTCGCGATGCTGCTCGATGGTGAGCCACCGCTGGGTTCCAGCAGCAACTCCGGTACTCAGCTCCGGCGGCTCGTCGACGTCGTAGACGAGGTGGACGTCCGCCACACCGGTAGCGTCGCAAGACCGGAGGACGGCGCTGACATTGTGCGGATCGTGAACATCTTCCAGAGCGATCGAGACGTCCGGCTGCCTTCTGGCCAGGACCGACGCCATCCGCTGGAGTCGTCTCTCCGTGATCGGCTTGCCGGCTTTTTCGTCTGCCAATGTTTTTACCCTCCAGTCAGGGATGATACCCGAGACGGTTCCATCGACTCCGGTCGGCCTGGCCGTTGGTAAGATCGCGTTGTAGCGATCGGCTTGCGCCTTAAATCCCACGACCGAAAGGCCGAAGGTTAGGAGAACGACAACATGGGCATTCTCGCCTGGATTCTGCTCGGGGCACTGGCGGGCTGGCTTGCCAGCATTATCACCGGCAGCAACGAGCGAATGGGCTGTTTTGCGAACATCGCCGTCGGCATCATCGGGGCGTTCATCGGCGGCGCGATCGTCAGTGCCCTGGGTGGGGCGGGAATCACCGGCTTCAACCTCTGGTCGCTACTGGTCGCCGTCCTTGGTTCGATCATTCTTCTGGCGATCGTCCAGGCTGTTCGCCGCTAGGAGAAGTCAGGCAAGGGGGAACCATGTCAACGGACGCTGAGAGAGTCGTGATTGTCGGAGCCGGACTGGCCGGGCTCAGTTGCGGCCTGCATCTTGCCGCCGAAGGCATCCCGTTCTCGATCTTCGAGGCTGCCGATCAGGTTGGCGGAAGGGTTCGCACCGACGAGGTTCGGGGCTTCAGGCTGGATCGAGGTTTCCAGGTTCTCCTGACTGCATATCCTGAGGCGGCCGAACTCCTCGATTACGGCGATCTGGATCTCCATCCGTTCTATCCCGGCGCATTCGTCCGGACTGGCGGGCGGTTTCACGTCCTGGCGGATCCATTCCGCAATCCAGTCGATGGCGGGAAGACGATTGCAACCCCGGTGGGCTCGATCCTCGACAAGGGCCGCGTCGCCCAGCTTCGCTATCGCGTCCGGAGCGGGACGCTTGACGATCTCTGGAAACACCCCGAAACGACGAGCCTGAACTATCTGCGACAGGCTGGATTCTCCACCTCGATGATCGACGGGTTCTTCCGGCCGTTCTTTGGCGGGGTCTTCCTGGAGCCGGACCTCAGAACGTCGAGCCGGATGCTCGAGTTCATCTTCCGCATGTTCGCGCAAGGCGACATTGCCATCCCGGCGACCGGTATGGAGGCAATCCCCGCCAGCTTGCAGCCCGCTTGCCGGAAGGCAGCATTTACCTCAACACGCCGGTTGAGTCGATCGAATCGTCCGGCGTCAGGCTCGCGAATGGCGAAACTGCTGCCGCCCGTGCTGTCGTCGTCGCAACAGGACCAGGACCGGCCCACGAACTTCTTCCGGGCATCACCGTCCCCGGTACGTTCGGAACCGCCTGTCTCTACTATTCGGCTGACAATCCCCGGTCCGGGAGCCGGCTTTGCTCCTCGATAGCGAGCCAACCGGACCGGTGAACAATGCGGCGGTGATTAGCAATGTGTCGCCACTCTATGCCCCGCCCGGCGCAGCGCTCATCTCGGCCTCGACGGTCGGCATACCCGATGTCGATGATCCGGAGTTGGATCGCCGGGTCCGGGATCAGCTGACCGGCTGGTGGGGTGATGAGGTTGCCGGCTGGGAGTTGCTGCGGATCTACCGGATACCGGACGCTCTGCCGCGCCAGGAACCCCGGCGCTCTCGCTGCCTCGCCGGCCAGTTCGGGTGAACAAGAACCGGTATGTTTGCGGCGACCATCGCGACAACGGATCGATCAACGGAGCTCTCGCCTCAGGCAAACGAGCCGCCGAGGCGGTGGTCGCGGACCTGCGCGCCGGGTAAGGCCGCTAGACGATGTTCACAGCATGAGGATCCTGAGGGTAGCTGGGCTGGACCCGAACCTACCGTTGGTGCGTCTCCCGCCTCCGTTGATCCAGCGCGTCCATAAAACCAGCAGCGTCTTCGAGCGAAACGTAGAGCTGCGAGAGCTTGATCGGTATGCCGAGCAATCTTGTCGGCTGCGGCGGTGCGAGGTCGATGCGGACGACTCCCCTGTACGAGCCGATGAGTCCGATTACGGATCGCAGGTTCGTGCGCCAGCCAATCCCGGCATACCAGGGCCAATCGGAGGGTTTAACCGTCTTGATGGTGTCGTACGGGATGTCCAGTTGATACCAGCCGTACCGCACCCTCAGGCATGACGGACGAAGCTCGACCCACGATCGTGATTCCGTGGCTGTCAGGAGCACGAGGAGCGGGGCGGCCCACCGGGATCTCGAGATCGCAAACCGTTCCGAACCGCTCATCGTATCGAGACTTCGCGAATGAAAGCCGCAATCTCGCCGATAGCCTCGGCTGCCTCATCGAGCATCGCGTCGGGCTCCAGCAACGCCGACAACAGATGCCATTCGTGGACCATACCTTCATAGACATGGAGCCGTGCCTGAACGCCTGCTGCTTTGAGTTCCTGTTCGAGGGTCACGCTATCGTCGAGCAACGTCTCGAGACTCCCGACCTGGATAAGCGTTGGCGGGAGCGATGAGAGATCGCCATGAATCGGTGACGCCTCGGGATGGCGGGCATCGACATCGCCAAGGTAGGTGGCGGCGGAGCGGAGGAGGCCTTGCCGCTGGGCGAGGTGACGGGCATCGGCGTTGTACTCCATCGAGGACGACGCGCAAGAGAGGTCGACCCAGGGCGAGATCAGTACCAGTCCAGCTGGGAGCGGTATTCCCGCATCTCTGAGCCGCTTGGACGCAGCAAGGGCGAGGTTTCCGCCGGCTGAATCTCCCGCGATCACGATGCGGCCGGCGTGAATTCCGGCATCGAGCAAGCTGCGATAGGCGCACACCGTGTCGTCAAGGGCAGCAGGGAAGGGATGTTCCGGAGCGAGCCTGTAGTCGATGGTGAGGACGCGCGCTCCCGATGCCAGCGACAGGCGCGCCGACTGTTCTCCGTAGATCTCCGCTGAACCGATGACGAATGCTCCGCCGTGGAGGTAAAGGACCGTTGGACCTTCGGCGGTCGCGTCGTCCGGCAATGACGTTTCGATAGCCGGAACTCCCCGGAGGTCAACAGGCTGCCGGGTAACTCCTTCAGGGGCCGGGAAGCGCTGCCCGAGTGTGTGAAAGGCGAGCCGTTCCGCTTCCGGGCCGTCGCCTTCGACGATCCAGCCGGCTCGCATCCGCTCGAGCATCAGACGCACACGGTCATCTCGTATCCCATCCCGGTCGATGCTCACTGCAGGTTCTCGTTTCAAGCGCAGTCGTTCAGAACGTAGATGCTAGCTCGTATCGTCATGACGGCGACGCCGCGCCAATCCTCGATGCCGGCTAGATCGGCGGCGCGATCTCGCCGGTGGTTCCGACGTCGAACACGAGCAGGTCGATGTCCGCCGACTGGCGCGTGCCGTTTTCGTCGGTCCATTCGACATCGATGTCCATCTGGCTGATGAATCCGAGTTCATTGTCGATCCAGATTTCGATGGTTCCCTCGGGATCGTTGATCGTTTCGCCCTCTGCCAGCCCGAAGGCACCGATCTGGTCGGCTGACACACTGTAGTGGGCGGCGGGCCGTCCATCCACCTCTTCCTCGCCCGTGCTCAGTGCTTCAGGCACGTTCGCCGGATCGGGGACCTGGATCAGATATGCCGCCGGCGAAACGAGGCCGGGATCAACTGCCGAAGGGATCTGGAAGATCGAGCCGTCGTCGGGATTCCGGAAGTAGGTCGCGTCTTCGATGACCCAGATTTCGACCTCTTCGCCGGCTTTCAGGTGGTAACGGGTCGGCGACGATTGCTCGATTGCGATATCCAGCGTTTCGGTTCCGCCTTCTGGCGTGATGACTTCGCCGGCATAGATCACCTTGTAGTTTTCGAGAACGATATCCGGCGGCGGAACGTTTTCGAACGGATTCTGAACGATCGGAATCGGCGTCGCGGTTGGGGTGGATGTCGGAGTTGGCGTGGACGTTGCCGTTGGTGATGCCGTCGCCGTCGGGCTGGAAGTCGGTTCCGGCGTGGCTGTCCCGGTAGCTGTCGGCGCCGCGGTTTCGGTCTCTGTTAGCTCCGGTGCGAGCGTCGCTGTGTTCGCGGGTTCGTCCGTCGCTGTCGCGGTTGGCGGAGGGCTGTCGTCATCGTCGTCGCCGCCCGAAATTGAGCAGGAGGCGAGAATGAGCGCGGCCATCGTCAGCCCCGCGAAGATCAGTACGATTCGGCGAAACACGGCATCTGCCCTTCATCGGCATTCATCAGATTCGGTCCAGGTTAGTACGCGGTTCGACAACCCGGTATTAAATCAGAAGCGTACGGACGGAGGAAACGTTAGACGATCTCGCCGACGACGATAGGATCGGACGTGGGTTGCGGACTCCCGCCGGGAGGCTCGATCGTTACGCCGATCAGGTTGAATTCCTGAATCGGCTGTCCTTGATGTTTCAGGATGAGAAACCCGAGGCCATTGTTGGACGTCCTGAGCGTGCCGACCGATACGGGAGTGTCTTCGATCAACCAGGCCTGGAAGACGTGCTCGGCATCGATCTCGACGCCGGTCAGGACGAGATACGCCGTCTGGCCGTCCGGGGTACGGGCCAGGAATCCGGGCGATTGCCGTCCCGGAGCCGGCGCGGACAGTTCGGTCCACACCAGCGGTTCCTCGAAATCGATGAAGGCGCCGGCGGACGCAGCTGCCGTCTCGAGTTCGGCGATGCGTGCGTTCTGGGAGACGATCTCCGACCGCAAGTCGTCAATCGTGTCGCCGCGATCCCGGGCCGATGACCACTGGGTTAGCGCTATTGCGGCCAGAGCGAGGATAAGGACGGCCGCTGCCAGCGTGCCGATCCACACCGGAGGAGACAGGCGGGTTACCCGCTCCGGTTCGACCCGAGCAGGCTCCGTCGGCGCTGTTCTCTGGAGGATCCTGTCCCGCAGTTGGGGCGGAGGTGTTGCCCGCTCGACGGCCAGGCTGAGATCGCCGGCGAGTTCCTCGAAGGCGCGAAGCTCCTCGCGGGCCGTCATCGAGGATCGGACGTGCGACAGTGTCTGTTCTTCCTCGTCGCTATCGAGGGCGCCTAGAGCCAACGCGGGAACATCGTCCTGTTCCCAGCTCGCCTGGGAATCCGGATTCCCAGGACGTGCGTTTCGATTGGCGTTCTCGTCGTGCATCGTGGACCATTCCGGCTCTCTCTGCGTGCATGCCCGACATTACTACGAAACTCTACCAGTATCAGATGGTTCGATTCGTCATGCCAGGGTCCTGGCCGCGTGCATGCCGGCGAACGCCGCCGCAACGCAGAGGAGGACCGAAACCGTCATGTAGGTGATCGCGGACTGGTAGCGAGATTCGTCGATCAGAAGCACTGATTCGACCGAAAAGGTCGAGAATGTCGTAAAGGCCCCCATGAGCCCCGTTCCGAGCAAGATCCGTGCCGAACTGGTCATGCCGAAACGGCCTGCGACCGTCCAGGTCAGGAACGCCAGAAGGAAGCTGCCCAGGGTGTTGACCGCTAGGGTGGCGTAGGGGAACGCCGGTTGGGAGAGCGCCCGGGTGATCAGCACCGAAAGAGCAAAGCGAGAGGGGGCGCCGATGGCGCCCCCTATGCTGACGAGCACGAGTGCCTTGAGCGTTATCTCCACGACCAGAACCTATTGCAGGTCAATCGCGAGGCCCATGCCGTCGAACAGCGACCACGACGCCATGAAGGTGTCCCAATCCCACGTTGCGCTCGCACCGGTTCCAACGTCCATGACGCTGATGCCGGCGTCGTCGTATCCGTAGACAAGCACCGCGTGCTGCTCGCGAATCAGCGAGTAGCGGCCGAGGTCGTCTTCGACGATGTTTCGCTCCTGCATGGTGAGGTTGTAGGTTACCCAGACGACGACCGGTTTGCCGGCGTCGATCCGGGAGGTCAGCGCCGAGCGGTCCCCGTCGGCGTAGAAGGCGTCGGCCGAGAAGCCGTGGGCTTCGAGCGCCGCGGCGAGCGGTGCGTTGTAGACGCCATAGTCTTCCGTTGTGCCGAACATCCCGTAGGGATCACCGCGAAAACCCAGGTGCGGGTTGTCCGAGCGCTCGATGCCGGCCAGCAGGTCCTCGGCCGAGACCGGTGCGCCCCAGTATGCCGTCGCCAGCGACGCGGCCGAAAGCTCGCTCATGAGCGGCCACTGTTCGTGGCGGGTTGGCATGCCGATGAGCTCGACCCCGGCCGAACTGGCGAGCGGGATCTTGAGAATCATGCCGGAGCTGACTTCGGCCGACTCGAGCGCGTTGGCGGCGATGATCTGGGCTTCGGTCACGTCATACTCGGCGGCAATCAGCGCCAGCGTTTCGCCTGCCTGGACGAGATGAAGCCGGCCAGCCTGCGACTCGTCGGATGTTGTCGCGGATTCATCATCCTCTGCGCCAGCTTCGTCCGTGGCCGAGTCGCCGGCGCCTTCGTCCTGAACGTCCGTCGACTCATCGGAAGCTTCGTCGGATTCCGCGTTGGCGGGCTCTGTCGCTTCGTCATCCGAATCGACGGCTTCATCCGCCGCCGGCGATTCGCTGCCCTCGACCGGAAGATAGATCATCAGGACGTTGCCTGGCCGGATGAGGTCTGGATCGTCGATCTTATTGACTGCGATCAGTTCCTGGATGTCGACGCCGTAACTCGCGGCGATGCCGGCCAAGGTGTCGCCTTCCTGGATCGTGTAGGTCGTCAGGTCTCCATCCGGGACGTTGATCTCGTCGCCGGCGATGATCATGTCCGGATCGCCAAGGTCGTTCAGCCCGACCAGCGTCGCAACGTCGGTGCCGTGCTTGGACGCGATCTCGTTCAGCGTGTCACCGTAGACGATCGAATAGGCTCGAGTGGCCGCGCCGGTGACGGTCGAGGCGACGGCCAGGGCTAGGGCGGCCACGATAGCCGCGAGGGCCATTTTTCGTCGCCGGGTCGATGTTTTCGGTGATCGGGCGGTATCCTCTTTAGGATGACTCGCACGCTGGACAGTTTGTGCGTCGATGCGTGCCATAGGGCGTCGCTCCTTTCAACGGGGCAGGTACGCCGTGATTACGAGTGTACGTACACCCAGTTCGGACATCGTATCAGGACTGTGACTCAAAGGCAAGTATCGAGATCGCATGTCTCGGATATGAATGTCCGGTTCGGATGAATTTGAATCGAGAGATAGGCACCATGACCGTCGAAACGAAGCTGCTCTATATGGATGACTCGTATGCGACGGAGTTCAGCGCGACGGTGGTTGGCCTCACCGATGACGGAGACGTCATCCTGGACCGGACGCTCTTCTATCCGACCGGCGGCGGTCAGCCGCACGATACCGGCGTGCTGCGAGCGGGCGACTCGAACTGGAATGTCGTGGATGTCCGGAAGCGCGGTCCAGCCGTCGCTCACCGCGTCGAAGGCGACACAACTCCGGAGATCGGCGATGAAGTCGTCGGCGAGATCGATTGGGACCGCCGGCACAAGCTGATGCGGACGCATACCGCGCTGCATGTCCTGTGCGGCGTGATCTTCAAAGAGTACGGAGCATCGGTGACTGGCGCGAACATCCAGCTTGATAAGGCGCGAATGGATTTCGAGCTGGAAGACCTCAACGAAGATCGTGTCCGCCACATCGAGGAGCGGGTCAACGAGGAGCTGGGTCGCTTGAGACCGGTGAACTGGCGGTCGGTTCCGCGCGAAGAGGCATTCCAGATTCCCGACCTGATTCGCACGAAGATCAACCTGCTGCCTCCGCAGATCGCGGAAGTCCGGATTGTCGAGATCGAGGGTGTCGATCTCCAGGCCGATGGCGGCACGCACGTGCGGAACACATCGGAAGTCGGGCAGATCCGGGTGATCGGGACTCGCTCGAAGGGTAAGAGCAACAAACGCATAGAGATTGAACTGATCGATAGTTAGACCGTACCAGGGAAGCCGGGAGTGAACGCAATTCAGTGGGATAACCTGTTGGCACGGCGCGCCGCATCGCTGCGACCGTCGCCGTTCGTCGACTTGCGACCGATGATGAAGGCCGAGGATTTGATCTTCTTTGGCGGCGGTACGCCGCCGCCGGAGCGGATTCCGGTGGAGCGGCTCAAGCAGGCCAGTATTGATGTCTGGGAGGACGCCAGGGAGATTGCCGTCTATGCCGAGGCAGATGGTCATTTGCCGCTCCGGGAGCTGATCTGCGAGCGTATGGCCAGGCGCGGTGTCGACGTGGGACCGGAACGGGTCCTGATCACCAATGGCTCACAGCAGGGGATCGATCTCGTGGCGAGGGCTCTCTTCGACCCCGGTGACCGGGTTGTCGTCGAAGGGCCGACCTATTTCGGCGCCCTCCAGGCATTCGATCCGTTCGAGGTCGAGTATCTCGTTGCCCCGGTCGATGAGCACGGCATTATCCCCGGGCAGTTGCGGAATCTGCTCGAAGCGAATGATCGGGTCAAAGCGATCTATACCGTCTCGATCTATCAGAATCCGACCGGCGCGACGATCAGTCCGGAGCGTCGGAGCGAGATCCTCGACATCGCCCGCGAGGCCGGGGTCGCGATCATCGAGGATGACCCCTATGGGGAACTCACGTTTCAGTCTGCCCCGCCGAAACCGCTGGTCGCCGATGATCCGAACGTCATCTATCTCGGTACGTTCTCGAAGACGATCATGCCGGCATTGCGGATCGGCTGGATGGTCTTTCCGCCGGCTATCGGGCCGTCCGTCCTGGACGGGAAGGAAGCGGTGGACATCCAGTCCGACCGCTTCGTCCAGCGCATGATCGTCGGCGCCTGCCAGAACGGCTGGCTGGATCACCACATCGGTGAATCGATCGAGGTCTACCGGCGCAAGCGGGATGCGATGATCTCCGCACTCGAATGCGAGATGCCGGACGGCGTCCGCTGGAACTGTCCGGAGGGCGGGTTCTTCCTCTGGCTCGAGCTTCCGGATGGCACAACGGCGCGGGCGCTTCTCGGCGCGGCAACGGACCACCACATCGGTTTTCTGCCGGGTTACTTCTTCTACCCCGACCGTCGCCCGGTCGAGGCGATTCGGCTCGGCTTCACGACGCTACCCGACGAGCGCATCGTCGAAGGGATCGGGCGACTTGGCCGGGCGATCGGTCAGGCGAGCGGGAAATCCATCTGATTCGTCGTCGGCAGCCAGCTCATTGAGAAAGGTCCGAAGAATGGCTAGACACGCGGCATCTACTCCCGGCGAACGGCACAGCGACTCCTATCAGGCCGACAAGGCGCGGATTCTGGCGCGATTGCGGCGTATGGAGGGGCAGGTCCGCGGCGTTCAGCGAATGGTCGAAGAAGACAAGTACTGTGTCGACGTGTTGACTCAACTCTCCTCGATCATCGCCGCGGCGCGCTCGATCGGACTGGTCGTGCTTGAAGACCACATCCACGGATGCGTTCTTTCCGCGGACGACAAAGAGGCAGCGGCAACCGAGCTCATGGAGGCGATCGAGCGCTTCACCAAGAGCGTCGGTTAGTCCTGCCGGTTTCGTTCCCGGCTACTCGACCGGGTAGATTCGCCTCGTGTTGTCGTGCATGATCGCCCGCGCGATCGCGATCGACTCATCAGCATCGACGATCTTATCGTCCGTTAGTTCGCCGAGCACTTTCTCGAGCGCCCAGCGCCAGACGTGTACTCCGAACCACTGGAATTCCGGCGTCATGTGGCCGTCAGTCGACGCGAGCAGCTGATCGACCGGCGTCAGCTCGAGCGTCTCGGCGAGTATCCTGGCTGACCCATGGCCGGCAATGGGGATCGTCAGACCAAGATCGACGAAGACATTGGGGTAGAGGCTCGCCAGGTAGCCCGCCGTGCGGTGGTAGGGATAGCAATGGAGGAGAACGATCGGAACGGTCCGGAAATCTTCGTTCTTGAGCAGGGCGCGCATGAGCGACGGGTCGTTCTTCGTCAGGACGATGTCGTCATCGCCGAAGGCAACGTGGAACTGGATAGGTAGCGCGAGCGGTGCCGCTGCCTCGAACGCCGACCAGACGATCGTGTCGACGAGCACCTTGTCGTCGATGCGTGTCGGGACCCCGCTGGCCTTCTCTTCCCGGAACTTCGCGTAGCTGATCGCCGCTTTGCGTCGTTGCGATGCCGTCGGCGCCTCGATATCCAGACCTACCCGATAGCCGGCGATGCTCTTCAGACCAACGATGCCGTTCGATGCCGCGTTCCGGATCTCGAAAGTCAGCCGATCCAGCGCCTCGTCCAGGGTCGAACACTCCTCGTGGACCGTTTCGACGAACACTTCGACGCGCAGCAGCTTGTGGACGGGGCGGCCGCCAAGGAGTTCGGACCACTCTTCGGGCCGGTAGCTCGTGTCGAGCGCGAACAGATAGTCGGCATACGAGTCGCCGAGGTTGGCGGCGTCGGCAAGCAGCCGATGATATTCCTGCTCGTCCTTGGCGTTGCGCGAAGCGATGACCGTCGCCTCGTCGTTGTCGACGCCCAGCACCTTCGCCAGTTCCTTGACCATCCACCGGTATCCAAGCTGGGACGCCAGCGGGCCGCTCCATGAGGCCGGGATCGCTGACTCGGTGAACGGCCGTCGGAATCCGGCGGTTTCAAGCTGGTGGACCTTCTCCGGCGCGTGGACGTGGTGATCCTCGAACGGAATTCCCTGAATCTCCTCTGAAATCGTCATACTCGCTCCATATACACGTCGCGCTCCCAATCTCCGACTTCGACGTCGTAGCGCGCGAGCTCATATCGTTTGACGCGTAGCAATTCGGGGCCGCAGACCGGCCCGAGCGCATCCATCACGACCCGGGAGTTCTCGACAGCATCCAATGCTTCGCCGGCGGTGCGAGGTAGGAATCGGATGCCCTCCTGTTCCAGCTCGCTCCTGCCCGTATGCCCGAGATCCTCGGCGGCCGGCGCGCCCGGGTCGATTTTCTCGTCCATGCCCTCGATACCGGCTGCGATCAACGCCGTCAGCAGCAGATAGGGATTCGAAGTGTTGTCCCCCGAGCGGAATTCGAGCCGCCGCCGGCTCGCCCCGGGAATCCTCACCAGCGCCGAGCGATTGCCGGACGCATAGGCGATATGGGCCGGCGCCCAGGAGGCAGGCTGGAGCCGCTTGTATGAGTTCACCGTCGGTGCGGCGACGCCGCAGATCGCAGGAGCATCGGCCAGCACGCCGCCGATGAAGTGGCTCATGTCCTCCGAGAGCCCGAGGTGGCTGTAGCCGGTCGATCGGTCCTCGTCGCCCGCCTCGTTCCAGAGGGACAGGTGGACGTGGAGGCCGTTGCCGGCCGCGTCGGCGCGGGGCTTGGGCATGAATGTCGCGACCAGTCCATCCTCGCGCGCAAGCGCCCGGACCGTGTCGCGGAAGACCAGAAGATCGTCAGCGGCCTTGATCGGATGATGATGGTCGAAGTTGATCTCCAGCTGTCCCTTGCCGTATTCGGAGCCGATCTGTATGACATCGACGCCCTGCTGGTCCAGAGCGTCCTGAATCCGGCTGAGCAGGTCGAACTGATCGTTGATCCGGTCGACGCTGTACATCGCGTGGTAGTCGACAGGCTCGAGCGAGCCGTCCGGCGCCGGGCGATAGAGCGAGAACTCGGGTTCGAAGGCGACCTGGGCGCTGAAGCCGCGCTCCGCGAGCCGGTCTAGCTGGTCGGCGAGCCGCGTTCGCGGACATCCCTCCCACTTCTCGCCGTCCTCGGTTCGCATCCAGCTGTGGACCCTGGCGGTGGCAGGATGGTAGGGAACCGGGACGAGGGTGTTGTGATCTGGAACGGCGAAGAAATCCCCCGAGTCGGCGCCGAAGCGCGGTTCGGGAACCTGGTGATCGTCGATCGTGAAGTGGAGTTGGGCGCGCGCTAAGATCGCGCCGCGCCGTAGGGCCGACGGGACGGAACCTCGAGGGATCCACTTCGCGCAGGAACGGGCGCTGTAGTCGTGGAAGATGATCCAGAGCCCCTTCGTGTCCCAGTCGTCCAGCCGCCCTTCGAAGCGGTCGAGCTCTGCGTCGGTTATCTCTGGCATAGGCGGCTCCGAACAGTGTCATCGAAATCGGTTTATCAGCTTTCCAGCTTAACCCAAGAAGGGCGTCAACGACGCCCTTCTTATGCGTTGGTACCTGGATTCGGTCCGGCTATTCGACCTTGCGGTAGGAGGGATGGAGCGTACCATAGGCTGCGACGATCGCCGCCAGCAGCAGTCCGGCACAACCGATGACCGTTGGCGCGCCGAACATGTCGACGAGATAGCCGGTCGGCACGACCGAGAGCGGCATCAGCGAGAAGGTCATCATGTTGATCGACATAACCCTCCCGTGATACTCCGGCTCCGAGTAGCCCATCACCAGCGACATGTTGAGCGCCATATAGGCTGCCGAGGCGCCGCCGATGATGACGAGTGTCGGGAATGCGATCGCCAGCGACTGGCTGAACGCGAAGGCTGCCAGCGAAAGCCCGAAGGTCACGCCGAGGGCGACCTGAAGAATGCCGCGCCGTCTGAAATTGCTGAACGTCGCGACGACGAGAGACCCGACCAGCGCGCCGATCCCGTTGACCGTCATCAGTAATCCCAGTCCGCTCGGGCCGACGCTGAAAACATCCTCCGCGAAGACCGGCATCAAGGATTGGTAGGACATGCCGAGGAGCGTCGGGGCGAACGCCAGCAGCATCAGGGCCGAGAGCACGCGGTTGTGCCGGATGTATTTCACGCCGTCCAGGAGCGAGTCGATCCCGCGGCGGCTGTTCGAGCCGGGGCGCACACCCTTGTCCGGCAGTCGGGAAATCGTGAAGACGACGCCAACGTACATGGCCGTCATGATCAGATAGACGCCGCCGATTCCGACGAAGGCGATGCCGATCAATGCGCCGGCGATCGATGGACCGAGGACACGCGCCATGTTCATGCCGGTGTTGTTCAGCGCGACGGCGTTGGTTAGCCGGTCCTTGCCGACCAGTTCGCCGACGAACGCCTGGCGAGCCGGCATGTTAAAGGCGAACGCGGTGCCCATCATCAGTGCGACCAGGGTCATGTGCCAGATCTGGATCAGATCGGTGAGGACGAGCACGGACAGGATCAACGCAGCCAAGCCGACGACGCTCTGGGTGGCCATGAGAATCTGGCGCTTCGAGAGGCGGTCCGCGACGACCCCGCCGACAAGCGACAGGAAGAGCATCGGTATGCCGAAGCCGAGCGTGACAAATCCGACGGCGGCTGCCGAGCCGGTTATCTCGTAAGCGAGGTACCCATTGGTAACCATGCCCATCTGCATTGCCAGGGTGCTCGGGAGCATGCCGAACCAGAGTAGCCGGAAGTCTCGCTCCTTGAGCGAATCGAACGTTCGCTCCCACCAGCGCTGGCCCTCATCGGCTTGCGTTGCGGGCGCGGTGGCCGGCTGGGCGGCCGGGGCAGGGATTGCGCCGGTCTTCTCAACCTCAGCGACTGCCGTGGATTCTCGTCGAACCACCATAGGGTTCTGGTCTCCTCAAGATCGATCGAATTGTTGATTGCTCGTCCGGGTGATTGAATACAAAATACAGTCATGCCATCCGACCTTAGATGATCGGAAGACACGACCACATTCCACAATTGTAACTGAACTAAACCATCAAGCATTACTAAAGTAAACGAGGCCTCGGTCCACTTGGTGCGGACCGGCTGATCAGCGTCCCGAGCGGCGGTAATTCAAGTTACTGACGCGTAAGATTCGTGCGTTACAATTCGACGCCGGGGGCTGGATAAGAATTGTCTCGCAGATAGTTCATGCGCGGAAGGTGAATCGCCAGGATGCCACCAGAGAATCGATCTGTCGTTCGTCGAAATTTCCGCCAGCGCCTGCTGGCGGTTGTTGCGCTCGTCGCGCTTGCCGGTTCACTGGCGACGGCGATACCGCCGCAGACGGCGAGCGCGCAGGCTCCGACGATCGGCCAGACTCCCGATTTCACTCCCCGAAAGGCCTATTTCCCGGAAACCCAGCATCATCTCTCTGGTGAGATGCTCAAGACCTGGCTTAACAATGGGGATTTCACGATCTATGGCTTCCCGATTACCGACCCGGTGTCGGAGAACGGCCGGATCGTTCAGTACTTCGAGCGAGCCCGGCTCGAGCTCTGGCCGGAAAATGCCGAGAAACATCCTGACTGGGTAGTCCAGGGGACATTGCTCGGGATCTGGAAGGCGCAGGAAGTGCGCGATCGGCGTCCCTTCCTGCCGGTCGTGCTCGAAGGCTACGAGCCGAACGAGGACTTCTACTACTTCGAAGAGACGAGCCACACGCTCGCGAACGGATTCAAGAAGTACTGGGATGAAAATGGCGGCGTTGCCGTCTTCGGATTCCCGATCTCCGAGGAATTCGAGGAGGGCGGCTACAACGTCCAGTACTTCGAGCGCGCTCGCCTGGAGTGGCATCCGGAGAACGCCGGAACCGAGTATGAAGTGTTGCTCGGCCACCTGGGCCGGGAGTACGCCGAATCCCGCCGGGTCGATACCAAGGGCTTCGACCGGGCCGGAGATGCGGTCGAGTTCGATCCGGGCCTGTTCGATGCCCGCTGGGGCGACGCGCTGGCGAACGGTGAGGACGGCCGCTGGGCGTTCGTCGAGACCGACGTCCTGAATGTCCGCTCCGAGCCGAACACGAACGCCGAAATCGTCGACGTCGTTTATCGCCGTCGCCCGTTGCAGCTGACCGAGCTCGTCGCCGGAGAGCCGGTCAAGGGGGTGGCAGGCTGGTACTCGCTTGATACGGGCGGATACGTACCGGCTGTCTTTGTCGACCCGCTGATCGTGCCGGCGCCGCCGCAGGTCTACGCCGGAGCCTGGATCGATGTGAATCTGTCCGAATTCTGGGCCATCGCCTACGTGGGAGATACACCGCGTTACGTGGCGATCATTACGGCCGGCCGCGGCGACAGAACGCCGAAGGGCGTCTTCAGTGTTCAGTACCGGGTCGAGAACGAGACGATGGATTCGGCGACGGTCGGGTTCCCGCCCGGACATCCGGAGTACTACTACCTGGAGAATGTGAAGTACACCCAGTACTTCCTCGCGGGCGGATTCGCCGTCCACGGCAACTACTGGACGCCCGAATCGGCGTTCGGCCAGTTCAGCTCGAACGGCTGCGTTGGCTTGATGAACACCGATGCGCTCGACTTCTGGAATCATCTCGGCGTCGGGTCGGTGGTCTCGATCCACTTCTGATCCCCTTCCGCGAACCTCCGAGCCGCCTGCCTAACCCGGCAGGCGGCTCTTCTGTATCGGGGAGATTTACCGTGCCCGGAAGGATCGGCGATCGACTGCGGCTGGGCTAGGATTGGCAGGGATCTACTGCAATATCCAGCCAATGGAGGGACCGCAACATGACCGTCGTGTTTTCCGGTGAGAATCCGGGATTGACACTCTTTCGCCCTGGAACCGAGGATAGAGTCGCGGCCGTCAGCTACTGGCGTTGCGTTTATTCGGAGCACGGCGAGGGAAACGCGATGCTGATCTGGGTCGATCCGGAGGGCTCGGGCCTCGGCGATCTCGCGCCGCACGCGATCTACACCGACAACCCGGCCATGGCGAAGCTCGTGACCGAGCGGTTCACCCGCCACTTCGGCGGCTTCAGCGATCTGGGTTTCGAGGACATGGAACCGACCCACGCTCGCTTCTTCCAGGAATCGGACAGCCGCTGGTATCACCGGGTTGTCTGTAACGACGGAAGCGGCGTCGTCGAGCTGGTCTGGTGGGATGTTGCCGACTACCAGCAGGTGCTCCGGCAGAACCACGAGCTCGGCGGTACGAACTGGGATCTGATGACCGTTATCTGCCCCTGCAACGAGGCGCAGGTGATGATTAACAATCAGCCAGTTCAGGGAGAGGTTCGAACCCGCACGGATGATGATGGCAAGCCGGGAAGCTCGTGCTTCCTCGCCTTCTCGGAAACCTGGATCGATCTCGACGCGAAGTAGACGGTCCGTCGGATGACGCAACCACCGCCGCGGATAGTCATCGACTGCGATCCCGGGCGGGACGATGCCCTGGCGATTCTGGCCGCTCTCGGCTGCGCCAGCATTCAGCTGGACTTCATCACGACCGTCGCTGGGAATGTCTCGATCGATCGCGCTACCTCGAATGCGCTGCGAGTGCTTGCCGTGGCTGGCATCGATACGGTGCCGGTCTACCGGGGGGCGTCGGCACCGTTGAGGCGTACGCTCGTGCCGGGTTCGACTCTCCATGGTGATATGGCGGACAGCGAGCCCGCACTGCCGGAGCCGTTGTCGTCGGCCGCGGGAGACGCGAAGGACCAGCTGCGCCGCTGGTGCAAACAGCCATCGGATGTCCTGAAGGGGTTGGTCGCGATCGGGCCGTTGACAAACATCGGCGGGTTACTGGTCGAAGACCCGACCGCTCTCTCCGGCGTCGATGAGATCTACGTCATGGGCGGGACGGTCGGCCGGATTCCGACGAGAGCCAGTCCGACGGCGGGTTCAATTTCACAGCGATCCCGACGCCGCCGATCTCGTCCTGAACGCGGGCGTCCCGGTCCGGCTCTACGACTACGACGTCACGACGTCGTGCCAGGTCCGGCCGGGGTGGTCGATGAGATCGCGACGCGGATCGGACCGCCGATCGGCCCGTTCGTCGGCGGCTGGCTCCGGCATCTCTGGGAGTACGCGAACAAGGTCTACGGCCGTGAAGGCATCGCGATTCACGACCTCTACGCGCTGGCCGGAGCGGCTGGTGTCTTGCCGGATCGCTGGGAGTGGTATTCGATGCGGATCGGACTCGATGACGATGATCGCGGGACGATCTACGCCGAGCAGGTCAGCCTTCCGACGGCGTTGCCGTGGCCAGAGGCCTTGAGCCAGATGAGATCGTAGAGTTTCTGATCTCGTCAGCGCGGGAGCTGCCTGCCAACCGGATTAGATGATGCTGTCGGGAGTCTCGCCCATCGGGAAGCCGCGATCCTGCCAGCGCTGGTATTTCCAGATGTTTACGGCCCGGCGGATGTTATGCAGCGTTCGCGGGTCCATGTTCGACAATAGCAGGAGCGATGAATCGGGCGTCCGGTCGAGATGCTCGATCGTGTCGAATCCATGCCGGGTAAGCAGGTTGTAGACCCGGGGGCTGATATCGAGTTCCTCAATTCCCGGCCGTTTCCGTCGCCGGTAGGCGCGCCAGCCGACCTCGGCGACCGACCAGAAGAAGATCGGGGTGACGAAGACGACCCCGGCTGCCGCCATCCAGCCGAAGCCGATCAGCAGCAGCGCCTGGACGTCGCCGCGAAGGAAAGCGGCGGGCACGACGAGCATCACCCAGGAGCCGAGCGTTATTGCGGCCGAGCGTCGAACCGGGTTGACTGCGAAGAGATCATCCGGCGAGGAGCTATAGGCGCTCCGGTGAGCCGATTGATAGACCTCGCGAGCATTGGGTGCAGGCCGGCCATGCGCCGGCATTCTGGAATTCGATCCGCGACGGGCCATAGTGCTCCAACCACCGAGCGGCGCCGTCGCGCCGCGTCGAACCCACTGCATACACTAATCATACGGTTCGCAAGGCGGCTACGGTTGTCAGGCAGATCGTCCTGTTTGCGGGATGGTCGTCGGGTTGTCTCCCGAGCTCGGGACTCCCTATACTAGGACGTTCCCGAATGTGCCGGACAGGTGCCGGTAATCGGGTCCAAGCCGGAGTGGCGGAATGGCAGACGCGACGGTCTCAAAAACCGTTGGCCGCAAGGCCGTGTGGGTTCGACTCCCACCTTCGGCACCCTCAGGAGCCTCATACGCGCGTTGATTCAGGCTCGTGATCGGCACGATGCGGCCGCTAGTGCTCGTTGAACAGGCGACGACCAGCAATGGCGCTACGTAGTGCAATGCCGGTCGGCGTGCTGCCGATTCTGCGCGGCCGGGTGATTAGCTACTGGTGACGTCGATGGTGACGGTGTAACGTTGATCGATGGAACTGTCGCCCTCCCATGATCGCCAGTATTTCAATGCGAGCGTGGCTTGACCTGGGTTCGCTGCCTGGAACGAGAGTCGCTGGGTGCCGCCCTGGCCGACGGCATCGCCCTCGTCCGGCTCGTACTCGGAGCCGGTATAGGTCAGGACCGCGGGTGTTAACTCATCGACCGACCATTCGTAGCCGGTTGTCGGATTGCTTTCGAGCTCGACCACAATGGTGTCGCCCTCGTTGACTTCAAAGGTTCCGCCAGCGTCTCCGTTGGTGAGCGTCAGATCGGGATCAGTCCCGCCATCGTCATCGTCACCCGTAATGCAGCCAGAGAGCAATAGCGATAAGGCGATGGCAACCAGCAAGATTCGCACGGTGTTTCACCTTTCATCGGAACGTTCATGAGTCGAAATCGACGACCGAGTCCGGCATAGGCGATCCCAGATCCGGATGCTACTACGCTATCGCAATGACCGGACAGATTCGGCCGGTTTTCGCTATCAGCTTGCCGCCTTATCGTGCACGGAAGCCGCTGCGACCGCGAATGTGTTTGCCCACCTCGACAATCGTTTTGCTGGATTGGCATGCTCCTGGCTGCCTGCACAATCGGCCTCAATCTCGAGCGATCAAGTCGATACAGCAACGGTAGCTTCAACGGCGCGTGAGTTTGACGCTCATCTCCGGTTGCAGGGTAGACATGTTCAGATCCAGAGGACGTGCCGAGCCGTCTCGGGACTGTTCCACTGCGGGGCGTCGTGGACTTGACCTTGCTCTCCTTCGCGCTACAGTCGGTGGAACGGACGCTCGGCATCAGGCATGGGCATGTGGGAACCGGGAGGTAGACGGTGGTTGACAGGCATGAGTTGCGGTTCGGGCTGGTCGTCGGGCAGCGGGCTTCGTTTCAGGAAATGGTGCGGCGAGCAGAGGAGACGGAAGCGTTCGGCTTCGACTCGTTCATGGTCGTCGACCACTTCTATGGCCTGTTCGATGTGATGGAGCCGACCCATGAGGCGTACACCATGCTGGCTGCCCTCGCTCCCTACACCAGCCGGGTCCGGCTTGGCGTAATGGTCTGTGGCAACACCTATCGGAACCCGGCCTTCCTGCTTAAACAGGCAGTCACCGTCGACCATGTCTCGGGCGGGCGGGTCGATTTCGGCGTCGGGGCCGGCTGGGTCGAGCGGGAGCACGAGGCCTATGGCTTTCCGTTTCCTTCGGCCGGAGAGCGGGTCGATCGCTTCGCCGAGGCGTTGGAGATCTGGGATTTGCTTCAGCAGGAGGAGCGCACGACCTACGACGGGGAGCACTACCAGCTGCTCGACGCCCCGTTTGAACCGAAGCCGCTTCAGCGGCCCCGGATGCCGGTCCTGATCGGCGCGTCCGGGCCCCGGATGCTGCGGCTGACTGCTCGCCACGCCGACATCTGGAACGCACGCGGTATGCCCGACGAGGCGGCGGCGGGCAATGAGAAGCTGGACCAGTTCTGCCGCGAGGTTGGCCGCGATCCGCGGGAGATCATCCGCTCGATCAGTCCCGCCGCGACGTTTCTGGAGTCACCGGAAGCGTTCGCGAAGTGGACCGACGCCTACCGCGAGGTCGGGTTCACCGACTTCCAGATCCCGTGGCCTCGCGACGACGCTCAGTACGCGGTCCTTCAGCAGGTCGCGACCGGGGTACTGCCCGGTTTGCGGGAGACGTGACAAGAACGCGCCGGGGGATGTTTCCTATCTCGGATGTACGGCGGATTTCGCCGATCCCTTGACGGGATGACGTGAGCGGCGCGAAATCCTCCCGGCGTTAGCCTGCAAACGATGGCGCAGGTGCAGCCGGAAGACCCCTCAGAATGACGTCGCGGCGGCCGATTGCTCGCGGGCCTGGCGCAGGAGCCGGGCCTGTTCCCCGGGCATGAGGTAGCCGCGCTGGGCTTCCGTCCACGGGCGGTGGAGACCGAAGTCTGCCGCGATCTGACCCATCCGGTAGGTCGACCGGGCGACAACGCGGTGCTCATCGAGGCCGAGTTGTCTGACAAGATCGGCGCCTTCGAACCGTTCGTCGGGATGGTCGATCAGGAAGTCGAGGATCGACTTCGCTGTGTCATCGTCAACCTGTCTGTAGAACGAGAGAGCCTGGTCGGCGGTCTCAAGCCGGGTGCGCTTCATAGCGATCCTTTCCGCATTGGCGTGACGGCTGCTCGTATTCGAGACTACGGGCAGTGCGAGCCGAATTCCCGGTAGCCGCGAACCGGTTGGCGGTGATACTGGCGGCATACTTCGATCAAGCGTTCCTTGGCCGCATCGAACAGCAACTGTCCTTTTTCGGACGATGCCGTCGTCGGGTCGCCATGGACGCCGTGCTCGCGTTCGCGCCGCCGTTCCGGAAAGCCGGTGTACTCCAGGACATCGGCTGTGAAGTTCGTTTCCCGTTCCGGGTCAGCGACCTGCCGCTCGCGATCGATCAGCGATGGCCGCAGGTAGAGTTGCAGCGATGTCTCCCACTCGCCTCCGTGGCCGATGAAGCCCCTGTCGGTGTCGGCATGCTCGGCCAGGACGTCTTCGACCATCTCGAAGAAGGTGATCGGAAGCATCCAGATGTCCTCTTCGGCCAGTTTGATCGAGACGACCTTGATGATCTGGCGGTTGCCGCCGTGGCCGTTGAGGACGATGATGCGCTTGAAACCATTCGCCCAGATGCTGCGGCAAATCTCGGAGAGCAGCGTGATGTAGGTCTCGACGCTGGCGGTGATCGTCCCGACTTCTCCCATGTTGTAGTGGGTGAGCCCGATCCACATCGGCGGGGCGACGATGACCGGGAAGTCGTCGATCGCCAGGGCGGTTGCGACGGCCAGCGCCTGGGTGTGGCTGATGTCGACATCCATCGGGCAATGCGGGCCGTGCTGCTCGACCGAACCGGCCGGCGCGATGACGATCGGATCGCGATCGAGGGCGTCGTGAAACTCGTGGCGCAGCATCTCCTGCCAGTGAACGGTCTTGCCGAGTGAATCGCGCATGCCGGCCCCGAAGACTGCGGCGTTCGTGTTCATGTTCGTGGTCCTCTCTACGACCCGGTCCTGACTCCGACGAGAGCGGCTGCGGTTCAGGCAGTGGCGGGATACTCGCGCAGGTCAACATCGTCGGGTGCTTCTTCGTCGTGTCCGGCAATATGAGCACATCCGGCGAGCCGGTTCAACCGATTCATAGCAGCCGACTACACGGCAAGCGGCAAGTCAGGCTACGCTGTCCGCTCATGAATGGGAATCGACAGGGTACGGAGAAAGCCGAGGCACGATGGAGTCGTTCTACGCACGTTATGGCATCAAGACGGTCATCAACGCGGCCGGACCGATGACAAAGCTCAGCGGGCACGTCCTTGCGCCGGAGGTACGCGACGCAATGGCGTCGGCCGGCGCGGCCTGCGCCCGAATCGAGGATCTCCAGGAGGCGGCCGGCGATCTGATCGCCCGGGTGACCGGCGCCGAAGCGGGCTACGTAACCGCCGGTGCGGCTGCCGGGCTCGCCCTCGGGGCCGCCGCCGCCATCGCCGGTCTCGATGTTGCGGCGATGGACCAGCTGCCGGATACCACAGGGCTCCGCAACGAGATCATCATCCAACGAGGCCACATCACTGCCTACTCGCATGCGCTCCGGGTTTCGGGCGCCCGGCTGGTGGAAGTCGGCTACGTCGGCTATCCGGGGCAGGGCCGCACCTGGCCGTGGCAAGTCGAGGCAGCGTTCACGGAGCGCACGGCAGCGATCGCCTACTCCGTCGGCTCGGCGGCCGGGATGGTCGACTTGCCGGGTGTCGTCGAGATCGCGCATCGCCACGGCGTACCGGTCATCGTCGACGCGGCAGCGACGCTACCGCCGGCCGGCAACCTCAGGCGCTTCGTCGAAGAGGGAGCTGATCTCGTCTGCTTCAGCGGCGGAAAGGCGATCGGGGGACCGCAGGCTTCCGGCATCATCGCCGGCCGTGGAGATCTCATCGCATCGATCGCCTTGCAGCATCAGGATATGGATGTGGAGCCGGAGACCTGGACATGGCGCTCGCGCTATCTCGCGGAAAACGTACTGCCGGGGCCGCCGCATCACGGCCTCGGACGGCCGATGAAGGTCGGGAAAGAGGAGATTGCCGGTCTGATGACCGCTCTGGACCTCTACGTCGCCCGGGACCATCCGGCAGAGTGGCAGGGGTGGCTATCAGATGCTCGTGAGCTTGCAGGAGCAGCTCTCCGGGATTCCGGGCGTCGCGGTCGACATCGTTGTCAACCAGGACGTGCCGGTCCGTACGGTCGCCAGTCGAGTCGGAAGCTTGATGAGGGTGCTGATGGAGAAGTCGGTCACCGATGTTATCAATGAGCTGATCGACGGGAGCCCGTCGATCGCCGTCTCACAGTCTTTCTTGCAGGCGAGTGCGCTGGGCATCAACCCGATGGTCTTGCAGCCGGGGGAGATCGAGACGATATCCGACCGTATCCGGGCAGCGGTAACCGGAGGTTAGGAAAGGAATGTCTACCTCTTCCGTTCCCGAAGATTTCGGCGCCGCCGCTGAACTATCTGCGTGCAGGATGAACCATGCCAGTTTTCAGTGGTGCCGCGGTAGAGCTACTGACACCAGTGATCTCGCTGAATCCAATCGCGGTTGATGAGTCGGACGCGGTCGAGCAGGCTGCCATCGCGGTTCTTTCCGGATCTAGTGGCTGAATACGAGGCAGCGGCCTGCTAATTGTCTGTTGCCGACACACCGCTGCAGATGACCCGCCGATCGATTTCACCATGATTGCCGTTGTCGACCGAGACCGCCACAGGCTCGGTTCGCGCTTGGATCGCATCTCGAAGGACGACGCAGAGGCAATGGGCGATGATGAGGTGTATGTCTTCAACCTGCTCGATAATGTCTGATGGTGCGTGCAGGGCGAAGTCAGCGACATCTGCCAGCTTGCCGCCAGCCCTGCCGGTCAACGCCAACGCTCGCGCGTTCTGTGTCCGGGCCAGTTTCACCGCTTCCAGGATGTTGGCAGAGTTTCCGCTCGCGCTGATTGCGATCAACAGATCGTGCTGGTTAATGAAAGGCGCGATATGTTCGGCCAGCGCCCGGCAGTAGTCGACGTCGTTCGACCAGGCGGTGAGCCCGGGAATGCTGTCGGTGGGGCAGATGACTTTGAACGTCGGCACAGCGCTTTTCCCGAATCTCCCCGCTGGTCTGGATCAACATGCGGTCTGTGCTCACAGATGGAGCATGGTCAATCAAGCTAGAAGTGCTGTGATCCACTGTTCACCTTTCGAGTGAATACGTCCTGAAGAAGCAATGCTGCGATCCAGACTGCGGTCGGGTGAGTCTGCGGATGTCAAGGCAACTGCCGTGGACCAAGCTTAGAGAGTGGCCATTCAGATTCGAAGGGTGGCCGGTACACAGAACGGGAACAGAACAAGGTAGAAAATCTGTGGCTGTCAGTGGCGGCCGGTCGCTTGATCAGAAGGGTTATCCGTCGGCTTCATCGGTCCGAAGGAGCGCGTGGGGAAAGCGAATACAGGCCCAGGCGTCGAGCGGTGTGCCGCGGCTCATCGCATCGCAGATCGAGGTCGTGCCTACGTCTCGAACCATTCCCAGCCGTCCTCTCTGACCATCGTCAAAAGCTGCCGGCGCCTGGAGCGTTGATCTTCCAGGGCGCTCCCGAACGACGTTTCTCCGAGGGTCGGAATCCCCGCCTTCTGGAGCTGCCGGAGATCGGGAGCCGGCGGCGTTTCGGCGGAATGGCCTCCGAAGTCCTGGTCGATGCTTTCCAGGTACATGTCCAGCGAGGAGCGCAACGACAGGAGCAAGGCTCGATTGGGACGAGTGTCCTCGGGGACGCCGCACGTCAGAATCGTTACAGCCTCATCGACCAGCGCGATTCCGATAGCGGACGACTTCGTCCTGGTTTCGGCGTGGTAGTACTGCAAGATCGGATAGGCCCGGAACTGCTCGCAGAGCCTTGACACATCGGCGGATAGGGATTGGAACACAAGATCGAGATTCCTGAAGTCCTGGCCGCTCCATGAGTTCCGGAGAAACGCGTCGGGTGTGCGTCCGATGCCGGTCACCTGAAGTGCCACCGAACGCTTGTGCACGACTGCAGAGATAACGGACAACAGGTAGGTGACGGTGAGTGTGATCAGCAACATCCCGCTCGCGTTCGTCAGAGCTGTCGCAATCTCCCAGCCTTCGCCGTTTGGCGAGAAGTCGCCGTTACCCATGGTGAACAGGGCATAGCCGACGAAGTAGATGATGCCGATCATGTCAACGGGAGCCTGGTTCTGCGACCGGAGGATCGACGTCTCTTGAGCCTCAAACAAGATCACCCATCCGAGCCACAGGAGCGCGACCCATACGGCTACGGTCAGAACGAGCGTGATTGGACCGAAGACGCTGAGAAGCCGGTGGCGCCTCCGGCCGACGATTAGCCCTAATTTCCAGATCCAATCGGTCAGACGTGAAGATACCGGACCCGCGCCGCCATCCACCCAGAGCGTCGTCCAGAGAATGTCCACCACGGCAATCAGAATGATCGCGATACCGGCAAACAGCATGATGTAGTTCATGGCCTGACTCCGCTCCCTCTGGTGTCGGCTCAGGTTCGTGTGCCGGAACGGTCTCCGGTTGGCCGGTTACCTGATCTCCAAGCGATACGTAGCTGCTGGATGGACTGGCGTCCCGGACTCCCCTGGCTCCTTTCTAATGATGGGGCAATGACTCGCGCATGCGGGCCCTGTGGCGTCTCCAGGCACGAAATGTGCCCGGATTCGTATCTGTTCGATGCATGCGATCAATCGCCTGCCGGCCCGGGGAGTTCATACGGTAAGAATGTGGAATCGTCTTAGCAACAAAGGTGGATTACCTTGACAGCAACTCGCAAACCTCCGATGGAACCAAGCAACGAAGCCACGGAAGAGCAGCTTCAGCATGCCCGGGCCCAGGGGCTCGCGCTGCAAGGCGCGATCTCGGCGATGGAGAAAGAGACCGGTGAGTTAAAGACCGTATATGTAGGCGACTATGAGGTCGCAGTCACGGCCGAAGAAGCGGAAGGGCTGTATCACTTCCGGAATGGGAACCTTGAATGGGTCGAACCAACCGAAGAGAATTGCCACATTGAAGTTGGCGTTCGGGACGCGAGCGATGGACGCTTCATTCCGGGTCTCAATGTCTCGGTGAACGTCTCAACTTCGGACGGCGAAGACGTAGGAACTCACGAGCACCCATTCCTCTGGCATCCATGGCTCTACCACTATGGCCGGAACTGGCATGTTCCGCGGAGCGGCGAATACCGCATCATGGTTCACATCGATCCGCCCACATTCATGCGGCACGACATCAAGAACGGCAAACGCTATGCCGATCCGGTTGATGCCGAATTCCAGATCTCGATCGAAACCGGCCAGAAGATCAGCACGGACTGAGGACGCTCGGGACCGGATGTCCTGATCTCATTACTGGACGTTTCCGGGGCGATACAACTATGGGACTTGCGGTGAGGGCGATCGGCTCCCCATTCAACATCCTTCCACAACCGTGGCAAGGCCGTGAATGGGGAGCCGATCGTATCTAGTCTTCGCGGGTCCAGTCCTGAATGTTCCAGACTTCGTTTGACCAGCCGGAAGCACGGACTCCGGTCAGACCGTTCTTGACGGCGTAGGTCTGGAAACGCCAGACGAGCGGGATTTCGACGACGTTCTCGACGATGATGTCGTTCATCCGGATGAACAGCTCTTCCTGCGTATCCGGATCAAGCTCGCCTTCCGCCTGTGCCCAGAGTTCGTTGTACTCATCGCTCGCTGGTGTCCCGTACCAGCGCGAAGAGTTCCCGCGCACCCAGTCGTTTGATTTCTGGGGGATATCGGTGGCGATGTCGATCGACTTGTAGAGGCCCATGTACTGGATCGGATAGAGCGTTCCTGCCGACGACCACATGCCCATGTCGGCGTAGAACTTGGTCCATGTGTCCGGATTCCCAACATCGCCGGAGAAGTAGACGCTGCTCTCGATCGCCTTGATCTCCACCTTAATCCCGGCGTCCTCGAACGCCTGCTTGATGATCTCCTGCGACTTCTGCCGGACCGAGTTCACCGTCGTCTGGAACACGAAGCGGGTTTCATAGTCGTTCTTCGTTCTGACGTCGTCGACCAGTTCCCAGCCGGCAGCGTCAAGCGCTTCCTTCGCCTTATCAGGGTTGAACTCGTAGGACGTGTTTGGCGAGGCGAAGCGCGGTGGACCGGGGAGCATGTTCGCCGTCGCCTCGCCGGACGGACCGTAGAGCTGGGTGGCGATCGAGTCCCGGTCGACCAGCAGCGCCATCGCCTGCCGGAATTCGAGCTCCGAGATGGCCGGATGACGGGTCGAGATGTGTGATTTCTCGCCGTCGACTTCTTTATTCGGATCGCTGAACTGGAGGACGACCCGCTCGACGGTCGATGCCCGGCTGGACCCGATAGAGCCCTCGCCTGCATCTTCCATCGCCGCCAGAAGATCAGGCTCGACCTGCAGGAACGGCGCGAAGTCATAGTCGCCGGTTTCGAGGACCGCTCGGGCGGCCGAAGTCGCGTCTCCGCCGCCTTTCAGTTCGACCGAATCGAATCCGGGCTTGCCGGGATCCCAGTAGTTCTCGTTAATCTCGTAGGAGACGGTGTCGCCCGGCTTGAATTCGCTCACGCGGAATGGTCCGGTGCCGATCGGATCGAGATTGAACGGGGCATTCTGGGACTCGGCGCCGATCCAGTCTCGAAGAAGGTGCTCAGGAAGGATGAACCCGGTCGTCGCAGTGAAGACGTTGAACCAGTCGGGGACCGGCTCTTTGAACGTGATCTGAACTGTCAGATCGTCGATCGCCTCGACGGAGTCGATCGTCGCGTACGTTCCCGCTGTCGAGGTCGAGGCGTCCGGATGGGTGACATATTCCCAGGTGAACACGACATCGTCGGCGGTGAACGGCTCTCCGTCGTGCCAGAGCACATTCTCCCTGAGCCGCCACGTGACGCCCATGCCGTCGGCAGCGACGTCTCCGTTTTCCAGCGAGGGGATCTCCCGTGCCAGCACCGGCACAAGCTCGCCCTCGGGATCGAACTCGGCCAGCGGTTCCGCATAAATGCGGACGGCGAAGGTATCCTTCCCGCCCTGGGCGAGGTGCGGATTCAGGATCGTTGCCGCCTGCCAGGCAATGATGTCCAGTCGCCCTCCGCCGCCGGCTGAAGCAGCCGGCTCCTCGGTAGAGGTCGGAGCCGCTTCTTCGGCGGTCTCTGTCGGCTCTTCTTCGGAGGCTGTCGCCGAAGCTACCTCGTCCTCCGAGGTCGCGGATGCGTCCGATTCCGGAGCGGTTTCGGTCGGCTGGTCACCGGCATTTTCTGTCGGGGCCGTTGTCGGCTCGCTACTGTCGTCATCATCGTCATCGTCGCCGCCGCAGGCAGCGAGCAGCCCGGCGATGACCGGGGCGGACAGACCAAGCGCCGCCGCTTTCCGCATCACGCCTCGTCTGCTCAGGCTCCCGGATGCAATCTCGTCCAGTAGTCTGGAATTCTTCTGTTCTGATTCGTTCATGTACTCTCCTTCTGGCAAACCCTAACGTACAGCCCGACCGTTCAATTCCCGCGCGACCCTGGCGGGGCAGCATGCCGCCCGGCTGACGAAAGCGCCGATTCTCCCGGGACTGCGGAGGGCTCATCGACTGGGGATACGCGGCATCCTTCGATCGTCTGCCAGACATCGGCGGAAGCGGGCGCACCAACGAGGTCTTCCGTTTCAACGGATATTGAATTCGACCGGGGGCGGCAAGTATGGCATTGATCGGGCCCGTAAGTCCAAACCAGCACTATAGTTGCCGTGTCGATGGACGCGCCGTGAAACATACCGGTGCATGTGGCTCCGCACGCCGGAGTGATACTGCATTTGACATCCGGAGGGATGACGGGATGACCGAGTTCGAGACGACGGACGATCGAGATCCCAGTGCGGAGCTCGAAGAGTTTCTCGAGCGCGAGTGGGATCTCTGGCATGCTCAGGAAGGCCACGACCCGGACCAAGACTGGTCGAGCTTACCGATCCGGTTTGTCGCGCGGGAAGCGAACGGCCTCATCGTCGGTGCCGCCCGGGGCAGGATTGCAGTCGGGATGGGATACCTGGACGAGTTGATGGTCGCAAAAGAACACCGAGGTCGGGGTATCGGTGGGAACCTGGTCGAACGCTTCGAGACGTTGTGATTTGCCAGAGGTTGTCATAAGCTGGCAGTTCTCACCGTCCACAAGAGCGACGCCCACGCCTTCTACCTTGGCCATGGATGGCGAGATGAAGCGGTGTTCCCGCTCGATCGGGGCCGACGGGACTTCGTTCGATAGCGGAACGCAGGCAGCCGAGCATAGCTTTTCTCAACGAGAGCGCCCCGGACAGATCTGCACCGTAGTCAAATCCGCGTCGAAAGAATCTTGTATGTTGCGTGCCAAAATCCAAAGAACGAACCATTTGCCGAATTTGATCCCAGAACTCGCCTGGTACCACGAAGGATCCGACCACCAAACGTAGTCCGAGCGAATCCCCACTCTCCTCGGATCAATTTCAACTCGCCCGGAAAACGAGCAGCCACTAAGGAAGTAGGTCACCTTCGTCCCATGAGCAAAACCGGAGGTAGGAAACGGGCCCATTGATCTAGATCCGAATCGTGTGGCTGTGGGCATGCGCGAAGCATTTCCAAGAGCGCATGGACTCTCGGCTTGTAGCTGACCACCACATGCCCGGCCCGTTTCGTGACACGTGCTAGCGCTTGCAAAACCATTTCGCGATCTTCGCGGTGGGATCCGAAAGATTCTGTTATCACGATATCGTAAGCATCAGTTTCAAAGGGCCGGAGGGTTCTTGGCTCAACAACCTCTACCAAACCGATGGCAGCTTGGCAGTCATTTCGGCTCGCGCTTGCAAGAACTTCTTGTCGGATAGCCGTTGTTCTGACACCTACATCAATGGACCAACCCGGCTCGTCACTCCGTACTGATGTGCCAATGCAACAGCGAGAACTCCGTGACGTCGAGAATTCAGAATACGGCTTGGAGCCGAGAAGTCCAGATACGAGTACAAGAGGCAAGGTCTGCAGCCTGAACCACCCTACTTCGTTCCCCGCTCCAAAATCATCCGAAACGAACTCCGCGAATTCAGTATCACTCATCAGGTCGGGCATGAAACCCCTTTGTCTCTTAGCACGTGCTCACCTACATTTGATCGTCCGTCCAGACTTCGCCTGACCAAATTCTTCGAAGAAGTATCCGTTATCGATCCATCACGCCGATATGTCAGAGGTGGTCATACACTTCCACGTGAGCACCGCCATGCTGAGAAAGGTCTTTCACAAAGTAGCGGCGATCACGGCCAGACAGACCATTAGATTTGATCGTCGAACTAGGACCCTTCACCAGTTTATTCCAAGACGGATTGGTCCGCGAGGATCGTTAGGTTGGGCTTCCCTTTGGGTGCTCCGTTCCACTCATACACCGACGGCATCGAAGAGGCTACCAATGTATAAATACGCTCAGGAGATAGCCGAAGATAACGAGAGGCGATGCACATGTCATTCACAGTACCAGAGAGATCGATCCACGACGCCCTCCGAAACGCAACGCTGCCGCGGGCGAGGATGAAGAAAGGCGGGCATCGACGGCGCGTTCCTACGGTCAGTACGTCGATCTGTCCCGGGATGATCTCGAAGATCTCGAAGACGTTACGGACGAGGTGGCGCGTGAAGGATCGGAGAGCGACGGGGACGGCGGCAGCGATGGCGACGCTCGTAGCCGGCGGCGAACAGTCGAGGATCGGGAAGCGTTCGAGGACGCGACCGACGAGGTGAGCCGCGAAGACGGCGAATCACGCTCCTGACCGTGGATCCGCTGCGTGATATCGACCATCGTCCTTATCCCGTGGAGCCGGGCCCCTGGGTGATGGGACAGCGATGGCATGACCTGCTCTTCGCCCATTGGCGGGTCGAGCCGGAGCGGCTTCAGGCGTTACTGCCCGAACCGCTCGAAATCGATATCTTCGACGGTTCCGCCTGGATTGCCGTCGTGCCGTTCGCGATGTCCGGCGTCAGGCTACGCGGTTTGCCCGGCAATACCCGCCTGTCCAGTTTTCTTGAACTCAATGTGCGGACGTATGCGCGGCTGGGCGACCGGGACGGCGTCTTCTTTTTCAGCCTGGATGCAGCGAGCAGGGTTGCCGTATCCGCCGCCAGACGCTGGTTCCACTTGCCGTACTTCAATGCCCGCATGGATTTGCGGCAGCGAGGGGATCAGATTCACTACCGATCGCGCCGGACACACCGTGGCGCAGCCGGAGCGGAGCTCGGGATCTCGTATCGGCCGACAGGGCCTGCAGCGGTATCCGCCCCGGGTTCGCTTGAGGAATGGCTGGTGGAGCGCTACCGGCTCCTGGTCGCGCGGCGGGACGGCCGGATCATGAGCGGGGAGATCCATCATGGCCCGTGGCTCCTCCAGCCGGTAGAGGTTGAGATTCACCGGAATACGATGACTGACTGGCTCAACCTTCCACTAAGCGGCCCACCGGACCACATTCGTTTCGCCCGGTTCCAGGATGTGGTGGTTTGGAGGCCGAAGGTCATCCAGCAGCATTGATCGACTGTCAATCAGCGCCGTCCTACTCGAAGCCGTAGATTCCCATGATTCGACTTGTACTAATGGCTCATTGAATGGAACCGACCGCACTTCGTAGACTGGCCTACAGGTCATTGTGTTGATGGTGCCAGTCCTGCTTGTCCGCCTCTGACCGGCATTTGGAGAAGTCTGGCGTCGCACCGGATCCCGGATGGAAAGGGCCAGGGGAAGCCCGCCTTCAGCGTTTTTCTAGCCGGGTCGGTGGTCAGGTAGAAGGTTGCACGACCGAACACCTCGTGAATACTCGATCGAATGGCGGCTCCTGGCGGCTCAACGTGAAGTTCTCGATGTCATTGCCAGTGGCGCGCCACTTGAGGCTGTCTTCCGCCAGCTTCAGAATATGCTGGCTCAGATTGTTCCCGGGATAGAAATCGCGGTGCTTGAGCCGGCAGACGCCGTTACCGCGGATCACGGAGTCCCCGAACAACCCGTTTCATCTCCTCCAGTTTCAGGTTGGATTGACCCCGCTTCACTTGCCGGCATACAACAGCTGCGCGTTGATGTTCGGTCTTCCCGCGGGGCGTTCGTCGTGCCGATCCTTTCGACCAGCGAACAGGACCTGGGATCGCTGGTTGCACTGTTGCCCGACGGAGACCGAAGCGCGGATCGCCAGGAAGCGATCGAGCTTGCGGCCTACCTGATCAGCCTTGCCCTGGAGCGCCAGCGTCTCGCCGACCGTCTCGAGCGAAGGCATGAGCTGGGTCGGCTCGCGAAGGATCTCGCCGTCGCTGCGAACGAGGCTTCCACGATCGAAGACGCCATGCTGACGGCGGTTGACGCGGTCTGTAGCGCGATCGATTGGCCGGTTGGCCATGTGAGCCTGTTCGACGCCGCCGGAGACCTGGTTCCGACGTCAATCTGGCATCTGCCGGATGCCGGGCACTCGGACCGGCTGCGCCACGAGCTGATCGCCTATGTCTCCAGTCCTGAGCTACGAACTCGGCTATCGGAGATGGTCGTTCAGCGACGGTCGGCGTTCTGGCTGGAAGACTTGCGCGCGATCGGTGAACCGACCGCTCTCGACGTATCATCCGCGTTCGCTCTGCCGGTGATGGTCTCCAATCAGGTTGCCGCCGTCCTCGAATTCTATTCGGACCGAGACGAGGCTCGCGACGATGAGCTTCTGGAATTGCTGACGGATGCCGGAGCGCAGCTCGGGATGGCGATCGAGCGAAAACGCGCGCAGGATGAGCTCCAGCGGTTGAATGAGCGGCTCGAGGCAAGCAACCGCGAGCTGGAGGAGTTTGCGGCCATTGCATCGCACGATCTCCAGGAACCGCTTCGAAAGATCCTGATGTTCGGAGACCGGTTGGAGCACGATGCTTCGGGACAGCTTTCGGAGAGTGCCAGTCTGTATCTCGAACGGATGCTCGATGCCACGCGGCGGATGCGGCGGCTGATCAACGATCTGCTCGCATTTTCTCGTGTACGGCCGTCAGCCTTGACGATCAAGCGGTTAGATCTATCGGCGCTCATTGGATCGGTCATCGAGGACCTTGAACCCCAGATTCAAAATCACGGCGCGGACGTCATCGTCGAACAGCTGCCGGAGATCCTGGGTGACGAACTGCAGATACGCACGCTGTTTCAGAATCTGATAGGAAACGGGATCAAGTTTCATCACCCCGAGAGACCTCCGATCGTGACCGTTTGCGCAGATCGGCACCCGAACGATGACGGTGGGATCTCGGTTCACGTTTCCGACAACGGCATCGGCATCGAGCCCGAATACTTTGAACGAATCTTTTCCCTGTTCGAGCGTCTACACGGGCGTCAGGAATTCGAAGGAACTGGCATCGGTCTGGCGATTTGCCAGCGCATCGCCGAGCATCACGGCGGAACGATTCGGGTCGCAAGCGAGCCGGGATGCGGATCGACCTTTACAGTAAGGCTGCCGGCTAGTCCTGAAGACATTGGGGAGGCAGCATGACGAGCAGTCCGCACGAGCTAGACATCCTGATGGCGGATGATGACGAAGATGACCGTCAGTTCGCGCAACAGGCGCTCAAAGAATCGCGGCTTTCGAACCGCCTGGTCTTTGTTTCTGATGGGCGCGAGCTGCTCGACTATCTGAGACATGAGGGTGACTACAAAGATCCCGACTCAGCGCCGCGGCCCGGCCTGATACTCCTGGATCTCAACATGCCGAGGATGGACGGCCGTGAGGCGCTGGAACAGATCAAGGCGGATCCGGAGTTGCGAAGGATACCCATCGTCGTTCTGACCACATCTCGATCTGAAGAGGATATCTATCGGAGCTATGACCTCGGGGCGAGTTCGTTCATCATGAAACCGGTCACATTCGACGGCCTGGTGACGGCGATGAAGGAGATAGGTGCCTACTGGTTCCAACTTGTGGCCCTCCCGCCGAGAGATTTCACCTGATACCGTGGCACTGATGAATAGCTAATCGTCTGGAACACTGAATGACCGCCGTACAACCCGTCTATGTTTTGCTCGTTGAGGACGATGAAGATGATTTCATCCTGGCCAGGAGTTTCCTCGATGACGCGGAAACGCTTGATCTACCGTCTGAGCTGGGTGCGCACGATCGATGAGGCGCAGCAGCATATCGAGCGCGAGCCGGTCGACATTGTCTTGCTCGACTATCGGCTGGGAAAGCGCGATGGCGTATCGTTCGCCGAGCACCTCGCCGCCGTTGATCATCCTGCACCGATTATCATGCTGACGGGGCAGGCGAGCCTCGACATCGATCTGGAAGCGATGCGCGTCGGCGTATCCGACTTTCTTCCCAAGGATGAGCTGACCTCTGGCCATCTTGATCGATCGATTCGCTACGCCCTTCGTCAACGCCAGGGCGTCCAGGCCGTGCGGGCGTCTCGTGAGTTCCTGCGTCAGGCGCTGGATGCCTTACCTCAGTCCATCGCCATTCTCGACGAAGTGGGCCGGATCGTTGCGGTCAACCGCCAGTGGCGTCAGTTCGCAGATCTGGAAGGCTTCAATGCCCCGGATTACGGCGTCGGGATGAATTATCTGTCGGTCTGTGAAAACACGACCGGGCCGGATTCACTCGACGCAGCCCGGGTGTCGGACGCCATCCGCCGCACAATCTCCGGAGAAGATCCGGGCTTCGTGCTGGAGTATCCCTGCCATAGCGACGAGGAGCAACGATGGTTCGAAGTTACGGTTTCGAGCTTTCTGGCCGATGGTTCGCAACGAGTCATCGTTGCCCACGAAAACATCACGCGCCGAATCGTCGCTGAGCGGGAGCATTTCGCCGTCGCCAGAACGATGGAAACATTGATGACCTCCTCTCCGGCCGCCATCGTCGGCGTAGATCGGGAGGCCAGAATCACGCTCTGGAGTCCAGCCTCCGAGCGCCTTTTCGGCTGGTCAAAGGAAGAGGTCATAGGGAAGCTCAATCCCCTCTTTTCCGACGGCGAGCGTGAAAAGATGCTCGACTACCATCAGCGGGTTCTGGACGGTGAGATCGTCATCGGTCGCGAAGGCTACCGGTTGAAAAAGGACGGCGACTTCGTGCCCGTCCATGTTTCGGTCGCGCGGATCGAATCGTTCGATGGCGAGCCCATCGGCGCGCTCGGTATCTTTCTCGACCTCACGTCGCGTCTCGAGGTGGAACAAGAGCTCAAGCGACGAGAACAGCAGTATCGGACGCTCGTCGAAACATTGCCCGATAGTATCGTGCGCTACGATCGGGACCTGCGCCGCGTCTTCGGGAATCCTGCGGCGAATTCGACCGTGAGTGTCCCTGTGGTTGACGGCAAGCCCCCTCATCTGTCTGAGTTGGGCTTGTCCTGCGAGCAACTACAAGGCTGGGTAGCGAGAATCCAGGAAGCTCTGGAGACCGGTAGTCCCTCTGATCACGAGTGGTTCACGACGCTCGGCGGAACCGGAAGGTATTTCGACACCCGGGTGATCCCCGAGCCCGGTATGGATGGCAAGCCAGAGTCGGTCCTCGTCGTTAGCCGGGACATTACCGAGCGACGCCAGCGCGAAAGCGAGCGGCAGCTGCTCGCGAAGGCCTCCGCCCAGCTCGCCGCGACGCTTGATTTTGACGAAACCCTGTCGACGATCATGGAGCTCATGGTCCCGGAGTTCGCGGATGTTTGCAGTATTTCCCTCTTCGACGAAGGACCGGTGCCAATTCGTCGCGTTGCACTGGTGAAGGCCGGCCAGGATGGACTCGGCGTCGTTCATCCCGACTTCCAGGAGTCCGAGATCGAGCCGGTCGGCGACTACGGAATTCCGCGCGTCTATCAGACCGGGGAACCGGTCGTATACGAGCGGGTTGATATTGAACAGGTAATTCAATCGACGTTTCCGGTCGAACTCCGTTCAGCTGCGAGGAACCTTGACCAACGATCGGCCATGTTCGTGCCGCTCAAGGTGCGCGCACGCGTGATCGGCGCAATGGGTTTCGCCTTTGGAACGTCGGGTCGGCGCTACACCGAAGATGATCTGCCGTTCGCGGAAGATCTTGCCAATCGTGCGGCCATTGCCATCGACAACGCCCGGCTCTACAAGGACCTGGAGCGGAGCGAAGAGCGTCATCGAACGCTCGTCGAACAGATACCGGCCGTCGTGTTTACAGCAGACGCGGATGACCTTTCCCGGCCACGTTACCTCAGTCCGCAGATCGAGCAAATCACCGGTTACAGTGCCGGAGAATTCACGGACGGCCGGTTAACGTGGTATGACGTCGTGCATCCGGATGACCGCTCGTTCGTGATGGAATCGGACGAAGCGACCTTGCTATCCGGCACATCTCGTACCCTCGATTACCGGATCCTGACCCGCGATAACCGGACGATATGGGTTCACGAAGACGCACGTTTGATCTTTGATTCCGGCGCTTCGGCAGGCCAATGGCAGGGCATTCTGAACGACGTCACGATTCAGAAGGATCTCGAGTCGCAGCTCATTCATCAGGCATTCCACGACACGCTCACCGGGCTGCCGAACCGGGCACTCTTCAACAATCGGGTCCGGCACGCTCAAGAACGCCGTCACCACGGATCTGACATCGCCGTCTGTTTTATGGATCTCGACAATTTCAAGGTTATCAATGACAGCCTCGGCCATAGCGTCGGCGATGAACTGCTCATCCAGGTCGCTGCCCGGCTTCAGAAGTGTGTTCGGGGGGACGACACCGCAGCGCGCTTTGGCGGCGATGAATTTGCCCTTCTGCTTGAAGGGATCAATAGCCTGGCCGCGGTCACCCGGACGGTTACCCGGGTCGTATCAGCGTTCGATGATCCTTTCATCGTGAATGGCCGGGAACTGTTCATTACACCCAGCGTCGGAGTTGCCGTCGCCAGTCCCGACGACATCGCTCATCGCGACTTGCTCCGCGAGGCCGATGCTGCAATGTACAAGGCGAAGAGGGCTGGGAAAGCGCGCTTCGAGCTGTACAACCGGACGTTGACCGTCGATGCCGTCAATCGACTCGACGTTGAGACGGACTTGCGAAAGACGCTCAACGGCGAGCAGCTCGAGATGCATTATCAGCCGGTGGTCGAACTCCCGGGCGGCGAGATCACCGGTGTGGAAGCTCTGGTGCGATGGATTCATCCAGAGCACGGGATGATTCCACCGGACCGATTTATCCCGATCGCCGAAGAGACGGCGATGATCGTCGATCTCGGGCGGTGGATTCTCGAGGAGAGCTGTCGTCGGGTCAAGTCCTGGAATGACACGCGGCAGGATGGGGCGCCGCTTCATCTGAGCGTCAACCTTTCCGCCAGGCAGTTTACGGACGCCCTGCTTGTGGACGATGTGCGGTCGATTCTCGAACGCACGGGTTTCGCTCCGGATCTGCTCTGTCTGGAGATTACCGAGACCGTGATGACCGAGGACGAAGACGCAGCGGCCAGGGTACTCCGCCGCTTGAAGACGCTGGGGATTCGGATTGCCGTTGATGACTTCGGTGTTGGCTATTCGTCCTTGACGTCGCTCCGGAAGTTCCCGGTCGACATACTCAAGATCGACCGTTCATTCGTCGGTGGGCTGGTTGACGACCCGAATGACTCGGTGATCGTCTCCGGCGTTATCGGCCTCGCCCACGCACTCGAGCTCGAGGTGATCGCCGAGGGTGTCGAAACCGAGGAACAGCGGGACCAGCTCGTTGAGCTGCGCTGTGACCTCGCCCAGGGCTTCATGTTCGAAAAACCCATCGAAGCCGGAGTGTTCGAACAGCGCTACGTCCGCCCGCGTGTTTCCGTAACCGGCCCCATCTCCGTGCCAGTTGAGATTCACGGTCCGATCTTCGGCAGCGTCGCAGGCTCGGTCGCGGAGTAGATCTCGGAGATCTCCCGTTCGATGTCGAATCCCGGAAGGATCCAGGGGACGGCCGGCCTCGCCAACCTCGGGAAGGGCCATTCACGAGCGCGATGATCCGTCCTATCCTGTCCCGGGGGCATGTTTGCCATCAGGGAGGACGACTGGACAATGAGAAGATTCTGGATCGATACCGATACTGCCTCGGATGATGCCGTCGCGATACTCATGGCGCTGCGATGGCCGGATGTCGACGTTGGAGGAATCTCGGTCGTGCACGGAAACGTGTCGATGGCCCAGGGAAGCGTGAATGCCCGCTACACCGTCGAACTCTGCGGTGCAGAGACTCCGGTCTACGAAGGCGCCGACCGGCCCCTCGTTCGGGAAGCATCAGACGCGATGTTCTTCCACGGTCCTGACGGCATGGGAGGGATGAACTACCCGGAACCGCAACGAGCCGCCGCCGATAGGCATGGGGTCGATGCGCTGATCGACTACGTGCGCGAGTATCCCGGCGACGTGACGCTCGTGACACTGGGCCCGCTCACGAACATCGCGCTGGCGATCCGGATGGCCCCGGATATCGTCGAGAAGATCTGGATGACCTATGTCATGGGAGGAGCAGCGGTCGCACTGGGGAACATCACGCCGGCGGCCGAGTTCAATATCTGGGTCGATCCGGAAGCCGCCCAGGCCGTGTTTCATTCCGGTTTGCCGCTCCTGATGGTGGGAGCGGAGCACTCGCGTGACGATGCAAACCTCAGCGACGGCGACATCGAGGTCGTCCGCTCATTCGATACGACCTTCGGGCACTTTTCGATCGATATCAATCTCTTCGCATTTGAAGCGAACCGGGAGTGGTTCAAGGAGTCCGGCATTGGCCTACCCGATCCGGTGACGATGGCGATCGCGCTCGACCCATCGGTCTGCACGCGCCGGTCTCGTCATCATGTCGATGTCGAGATCGCGTCCGAAGTAACCAGAGGCATGACCGTTGTCGACGCCCGTGGCGTCCTCCAGCGCGATGCGAATATCGAGGTGTGTTGGGAGATCGACGTCGAAAAATGGAAAGAGACGTTGTACCGGACGCTGAGGTAGTCAGGCCTTCATGCTCTGTCGCGTTGACCTCGGCAAAAAACCACCCGGGGGGTGCAGGCGTCCCGCGCTACCTGTGGATCGTGGCCTCATGCGATTGCCGCAGCGTGTCTTGCAAGTTCCGGGTTAGCTGAAGAGCGAAGTCTGCCAGGAAGCGTCCCGGTTGGATGCAATCAGGAGATCCACCGCATCAAAACGCGGCAGTGCTCGAACGGGCAGTCCGATCCCGCGAATGGCAAGCGATTCGCGAACTGCGCCTTCCGCGACGTCCGGGGCGTTGTTGTTTTCCGACAGGTGAGCGAGCCAGAGCGTGTGCGCCGACGGCCGCAGGGCGTCTACCAGCGTCGCCGCGCAATCGTCGTTACTGAGGTGACCGTTCTGGCTGCGGATTCTCCGCTTGAGGTGTGCCGGATACGCCGATCGGCGCAGCATGGTCTCGCAGTAGTTTGACTCCAGAACGACGATCGATGCCTCGGAGATCGCCCCGGAAACCTCTTCCGCCGGAGCGCCGAGGTCGGTAAAGAGCGCGATCTTCTCCGTCTTCGTTTCGATCAGGAAGCCCAGCGGTTCCGCCGCGTCATGGGAAACGCCGACCGGCGTGATGTCTATTCCGGCGATCGACTGCCGGTTGCCGGCCTTGAGGGTCTGCCAGCCGGTCTGTCGCCCGAGCGCGTCCAGTGTCCCGTCACTGCTGAAGACCCGGCAGTCCTCGTAGCGGAGTAGCGATTTGAGGGCACGAACGTGGTCGATGTGCTCGTGACTGATTACCAGTGCATCGATCGTGCCGGCGAAATCCTGCTCGACCATCGCCCGGCGTAGCTTGCGGATACCGACCCCGCAATCGATCATGATTCGAGCTTCACCAGTATCGAGCAGGAACGCGTTGCCGCTACTTCCGGATCCGAACGAGACGAACCGCACTAGATCGCGTGCTCGGCATGGAAGATCGCGCGACCGACCCGAACCATCGTCGATCCTTCCTCGATCGCAACGACGAAATCGTTCGTCATGCCCATCGATAGAATGTCGAGCGAGGCTTCGGGATAGTCGCTTCTCATCTTTTCGGCGATCTCGCGCATTTCCGCGAACACCGGGCGCGTCTCCTCCGGCTCTGCGTGGAAGGGCGCCATCGTCATGAATCCCTGAACGTCGAGGTGGTTGAGATTGAGTACGTGTTCAAGCAGCGCCGGTGCGTCTTCGACGGAACAGCCGTGCTTCTGTTCTTCACGGCCGACGTTGAGCTGCAGGAGGACGGGCTGGATCGCGCCGGCCTTCGCGCAGCGGCGTTCGAGGTCGTCCGCGATGTCTGTTTCGCCGAGGGAATGGATCAGCGCGAAGCGACCCGGAATCTGCGACAGGTTCTCGCCTCGCAGCGGTCCGACCATGTGGAGAATCAGGTCGTCCGGGACGTTTTCCGCGAATTTCTCGACCGCCATGTCGATGCGATTTTCGCCGAACTCGCGGAGCCCGGCGGCATAGGCCGCGTTGACCGAAGCGCGCGTCACTGTCTTGGAAATGCCCACTAGCCGGATCGCTTTTCCGGTTCGCCCGGACTTTCGGGCGGCTTCGTCGATCAGTTCCTCTATACGCGCCAATCGCTTGCTCAGGCCGGTGTCGAGCGCGGCGTGGTAGGTGCTGGTCATGTGTGCCGAATGTTCCTTCCAGGTTCCACCAGGAGTGGAGCGTCAATCAGTCGAGCTGCGCAACCATAATCATACGCCCTCTGGCGCGTTCTCCGGCCATTGCCGCGCGGTGAGAAAAGAAATGGGCAGCATCGCAGCGCGTGCACCGGTTGGCGACCTCGATGTGGTCGGACGCGATCCCTGCCTGCTCGAGGATCAATCTGTTCGCCGACCAGAGATCAAAGTGCGGTCTCGGGCACTTCTCGACGACGGCTCGCTCCCAATGCTCCGCAGTCGACTTGCGCCAAAGATCAATGACTTCGTTCCCGACCTCGTAGCAGCACGGACCGATTGACGGGCCGATTCCGGCCCGGATGACCTCGGGATGGCTGCCAAACATTTCGACCATGCGCTCCACCCCGACACGGGCAATCCCTGACACCGTCCCTCTCCAACCGGCGTGAAGGAGGCCGATAGCGTGCTGCTGGGGATCGTAGAGGAGGATCGGCGTGCAGTCGGCGACGATGGTGCCGAGTGCAACCTCCGGGGCATTGGTAATCAACCCATCAGTCTCGGGGAATCCTTCGAACTCCGGAGGCTGGCCTCGGCCCCGGTCGGAGGAACCCGCGACGCGGACGTTTGCCCCGTGGACTTGCCGCCCGAGCGTGAGAGCGGCGGGATCGAAGGATGCGGACTCGAGAAACGCCGTCCGGTTGGCCGAGATGTGTTCCGAAATCGTGCCTCTGGCGAACGCGATATCGCCTTCCGAGGGAAGACTGGCATCCCGCATGGACATCGCATGTCTGATCGGGAAGCCTGCGAAGCTTTCGAACGTGAAATACAAGACGGCCTCGCTATCGGCGCTGGGCTTCCTCGAAGATAATCTGATCGACGACGAGCTCGACGGGCGCCCGGTCATCCGTGAACACCATCGCGTCGCCGTCCCAGCGGCGAACTGTACCGAACTGGACCGATGAATCGCCGACGGCCTGGAGAATTGAACCGTCCCGGAACGCCTCGACGTTGTTCGTAAATGCCTCGACGCTGGACTGTCCGTTGACTCCGATGACCATCGTGTTGTTGAAGTCTTCGACATCGATCAGGTAGACGTCGTCGAAGACTGCGTCCATCGTCGCCGCGATAACCTCGACCAGCCGGAAGTCCTCCTCGGTGCGGCCCGCATTGACGATCGCCGCGCCATTCTCGGTCAGGTGCCCTTCAACAGCTTCGAAAAACTCCTTCGTCGTCAGGTGGAAGGGAATGTACGGCTGGCGGTACGCGTCGATACCGATGACGTCATATTGCTCGTCGGTTTTTTCGAGATAGTAGCGTCCGTCGGCGACGTGCACGTCGAGGTTCGGCTGGTTCATGTTGAAGTACTCGCGACCCACATCGACGATCTCGGGATCGATCTCGACGCCGTCGATGTCAATCGGACCGTACGCCTCGGTGAACTGGTAAGGCACCGTGCCCGCGGCAAGCCCGATCATCAGCAGGCTGTCGACGTCTTCCGGTTGGGTGTCCGGCACGAAGTACGGGGCCATCATGAAGTAGTCCCAGGGGCCACGTGTGAGCGGTTGGGTCGGGTCGTACAGCGAATGAATCGCGTGACCTTCGTTCAGAATCAGCAGGGTCTCTTCGCCGCGCTGCAAGACCTGAATGTAGTTGTACTGGGATTCCGTCTCATAGATGACCGTTGAATTGCGGTAGTCGGCTGGTCTGATGAGCCCGTTCTGGTCGAAGATCGGCAACGCGACCACCGCCAGGATACCTGTCGCGGCGAACACCAGCCGCTGGCGGTTACTCGTGCCGATCAGCGCGATCATCGACGGGATCAGAATGGCGAGGGCAAGCACGAGGAACGAGTCGCGCGTCCCGAAGATCGGGATCAGCACGAACGCGGGGAGGACGCTGCCGAGAATCGATCCGACCGTCGAGAGCGCGTAAAGCGACCCGGCAGTGTTGCCAACGTCGCTGACATCCTGGGTTCGGAGCCGGACGGCGAAGGGCGAGACCATTCCCAGCAGGGTGATCGGCACGGCAAAGAGGAGAATCGTGCCGAGCAGGGAACCATAGAACACGCCGACATTGACATCATCGAACGCGTCCAGCGACGCCCGAAGAATCGGCCCGGCAAGGTAGGGCGTCACCGCTATCGAGATGCCGGCGATCGTCGTGATCGTGAAGAGGACGTCGGGCGATGGAAAACGGTCGGCGAGACGACCGCCCAGGAAATAGCCGATCGTCAGATAGAGCAGTGTCAGCCCGATAAGGTTCGCCCAGATAAAGGTTGACGATCCGAAGAACGGGCCGATCAGCCGGGAGGCCGCGACTTCGATCGCAATGCTCGAAATGCCTCCGGCGAAGACGACGGCGGCGAGCGCCCTTCCGCGCGGATCGATCCCCGCCCATGTGGCAGGGACGGCAGCGTTGTTCAGTTCTCCCTGTGCGCTAGACACTCGACCTCGCTACTGCTCGTAGCGTTCGAAGTCGACCGGCACGTCGATCAGAATCGGCTCGTTCAAGTCACGAGTTTCCTTCAGCTTCGAAGCCAGCGACTCGGGCGAATCGGCCCGGTGCGACTTCATTCCGTAGGCGTCGGCAATCTTGATGTAGTCCGGATTCACCAGATCGACGGCGATGAACCGGCCCGGATACGTGCGATGCTGGGCGGCTTTCACCGCGCTGTGGGTTCCGTCGTTGAAGATCACGATCTGAACCGGAATCTGGTGATGGACCGCCGCGCCGAGCTCCTCCAGCGTGAACTGGAACCCGCCGTCGCCGGCGATCGAGACGACCTGCCGATCCGGGCAGCCGACCTTCGCCCCGAGCGCCGTCGGCATTGCCGAGCCGAGCGTTCCGAATCCACGCGGAAAGAAGTAGCTGCGCGGCGCATACGTTGGAAAGTAGCGAACGGCTTCGTAGGCCAGCATCGTCATATCGTTGACAAGAATCGCGTCCCGGTCCATTCCGTCACGCAACGCCTGGACGTACGGAACAAATCGCGCCGCCCGTTCGTCAGCCGGCGCCAGCAGTTTTTCGCGGACCGACCGGACCTCCTCTTCGGACCACCGGCCCTTAGGCTTTGCGCCGGACTGGACCTTCTCCAGCAGCGCTTCCAGGCTGGCAGCCGCGTCGGCAACGATGCTGACGGTCCGCTCGTAGCGGCCGACTTCGTGCTCGGCCGGGTCGATGTCGATGTGAATGAGCCTGGACGGCAGCGGCATCGAGCCTTCTCCGGTGGTGCGCACGCCGAGACCGGTGCCGACCGCGATGACAAGGTCACTGGCTTTCATCAGCGACGCTGTCGGGTTGTCGTTCGACCAGCGGTATCCGAATGCTCCGGCGCAGTAGGGATGGTCGTAGGGGATCGTGCCCTTGCCGGTCACCGATGTGATCACTGGCGCGCCGAGTTCCTCAGCCAGTCGTGCGACGAGCGGCGAAGCCTCGTTCGTGCTCCCGCCGCCGCCGGCGAAGATCATGACTCGCCCGGAATTCTTGATCAGCTCGGCTGCATCATTGATAGAAGCCGGATCCGGCGTCTGGCTTGTGTGGCTTGCGAGACGGATCTCCGGTTCGTCGACAGGTTCGGCCAGGAGATCCAGAGGAATCTCGAGATGGACCGGGCGAGGCCGTCCGCTTGACAGAGCTTCGAGCGCCTCGGCCACCAGTTCGGGGAGATCGGCCGCTTCCATCGCGCGCCGGCTCCACTTGGTTATCGGCTTCATGAAGCCCAGCTGATCGGTGAGCTCGTGGAGATTCCCGACCATCATGTCGAGGTGCCGGCGTTCCTGATTCGTGGCGATGACGAAGACCGGGGCGGAATCGGCGTAGGCTTGCCCGACTGCGGTTGAGATGTTCGTCAAGCCGGGGCCGGTGACGATCAGGGCGGTGCCCGGCTTCCCGGTCGCCCGGGCATAGCCGTCAGCCATGTAGCCGGCACCCTGTTCGTGGCGGGCCAGGATATGGGTCAGCTCTGGGTCCTCGATCAGGGCATCGTAGATATCGAGCGTGTGCACCCCCGGAATCCCGAATACGACGTCGATTCCGTTGGCCTTGAGGGCCCGGACGACGGCGTCGCCGCCGCGTATCGTCTCTGCTGCCGTTGCTCCAGTCAAGATGCACCTGCCTCTGCGGTTGTTTCCCACTCCATCTCATCAGCCGCCAAGTATAGAGGGTCTGGACGGGTACAATGTGTCCGTACGGTCCATAGCCAATCGAACGGAACCAATGAATGACGAGACTCATGCACTTCACCCTCGCCAGCGAGGACGTTGAGATGACAAAGACCTTCTACGCGAGTGTCTTCGGTGACGAGTTCACGGCGGTCGAAGTAGCCGGAGAGAAGCTCTATCGGGGGAGCCTTGCCGGCCTCGGGATGGTGATCTGTCCCACGACGATGGCTGACGTCGTCGCCAACCGCAGCCGCCACCAGCTTCAACTGGAGGTCAATGACGTCGGCGGGGCTCTGGAACGCGCGCAATCGAGCGGCGGGCGCGTGCACACTCCGCTTTCGGACGCCGGAGGCAGGCCCTACGCCGTCATCTGCGATCCGGATAACAACACGATCGAGCTCATCGGGAAGACAGCGGAGTCGCCCGGATAGGCTGTCGCAGGCAGCGAGCGTTCTATCCCGGGGGCAATCCAGACGGCGCCGTACCTATCGAAAGGAGTCATCAATGTGTGGACGATTCGCGGTCATCCGGCAACTCGATGAACTGGCGAGGCTGTTCGAGGCTGGACTGATCCGGATGGACTCGTTCGAGCCGAACTACAACGTTGCCCCGACGACGGTCGTTCCAGCAGTCATCACGGAAGATGGAAACCGTGAATTGACCGGGCTGACCTGGGGCTTCACGCCGCGCTGGGCAAAATCCTTGAAGGACGGGCCGCGTCCGATCAATGCGCGGCGAGAGACGGTCGCGACCAATGGGATGTTCCGGAACGCGTTCAGCCGTCGTCGCGCGATCATTCCGGCCGACGGCTTCTTCGAGTGGAAGAGGGAAGCGTCGGGAAAGCAGCCGTTCTACATCCACCGCGCCGACGGCAACGTGATGGCGTTTGCCGGGATCTGGGAGCATTGGACCGACCCGGAAGGGAAGCTCGAGACACCGCTCGATTCCTGTGCGATCATCACGACGCGGTCGAATGATGAGATGGCCGAAATCCACGACCGGATGCCAGTCATCCTCGAGCCGGAAGATTGGGACCGGTGGCTGGACCCTGATCTCAGCGACGCCGAATCGCTCGAAGATCTCCTCGAACCTCCGGAAGACCGGGTGATCGCATTCCACCCGGTCGGCTCCGATGTGGGCAATGTCCGGAACAATCGTCCAGATCTAATTGAGCCCCGGGAGCAAGGGCGGCTCTTCTAGACCTTCCGGCCGCAACGGGGAATCTTCGACTTCGGTTGCGGCGGCGCGAGGGTCAGTCGGTTGGCGTAGGCATATGAGAGCCAAGACCGATGCGCTCGGCTTCTTCGATCATCCCTGGCTCCAGTGTCGCGCCGAGACCATCCACTATCCGGGTGAAGAAGGCAAACAGCGCGCAGTTGACGGCGATGTCGCCGATCGCCCGGTCGTCGAATCCTGCTTCGCGAAGCGGCACGATGTCGGACTCATCAATATTTGCTGGTTGAACGGTGAGCTTGTAGACGTACTCGAGCATCGCGCGGTCGGCGTCATTCAACGGAGGAGAGTCCCAGTTCGCCCGGGAGAGGTCGTCGGCAATCTCGCGAATCTCATCGCGGCTGTACTCATCCTGGGCTCGGCCGAGCCGGCGAATCCACCGGCGATGGGAGAGCGTTCAGAAGACGCAGCCGGTCGCGCCGCTCGTCAGCGTCGCAATCATCTCACGTTGGAGGCGGGTTAGCGGCGACTCCCGGAAACGGATCGCATCTTGGAAATCGACCAGTGTCTTCAGCGCCGGGCCGTTGTTCGTCAGCACCTCGTAGGGCGCGAAAATAACCCCCTCGTCAATTTCATGGGCGATGTAGACGTCCAGAAGATCTCCCTCGGCATCCTCCGAGGCAACGGTCTTGATATGCGGCATCCGGCTATCCGTTCTTTGTTTTCGCTTCTTTGTCTTCGCTGTTTATGGCAGGGACACTCTAACATGGCCGCTTCAGCGCCTCCTAAGTTGAGAAAACGAGAAGGTGCCCGTCGGCACGGACTCGTGTTCCCGTAATGTCGCTGACATATTCCACCGGCACTATCGTTGAAGATGACCGGGTGCTCCGGGCGTGGTTGTTGTTTCGGAGGGAACTGTCCATTGATTGCCGTTGTCGGTAGACTGCGCTCGCTTGGAACCGAGACGCGGCTCGTGATCGCTGCGCTGTGGCTCATCCCGTCACTGTTCGCCTGCGTTGTTGACGATGTCGAGGAGGGAACCCGCACGGCAACAATCGTCGCCAATGAGCCTGTTGCGAGTTCAGCACCACGCGTGCCACCTGAGGCGAGCCGGAAACAGTCATCGACGAGCAGCCCGATTCCGGTCCCCGGGATTGAAGACGTCGTGGACAGCGGGCGTCTGGACATCACGCGAGACGAAGGTCTCAACGCTGATGGCCACTACGACGACGTCAGGATTACCGATGACGGGACCCGAACGCTGATCCCGCTCGAGGCGATCGAATGGGGCGGCGTTGCGAAGGACGGGATACCGGCGCTCGACCAGCCCGACTACGTGGGTTCGGATCGATGGAACCAGATGGTCTACGATCCCGACGGCCTGGTCATCGGCGTTGAGGTCGATAGAAAGTATCGCGCTTACCCACTCCAGATCCTCATCTGGCACGAGATCATCAACGAAACGTTCGAGGGTAAACACCTGCTCGTCACCTACTGACCGCTCTGCGGCAGCGCCGTCGTGTACGAGCGCACGGTCCAGGGCGAGCCGGTGGAATTCGGCGTTTCCGGACAGCTCTACAACTCGGATCTTCTGATGTACGACCGGAAGACCGGGACGCTCTGGGAACAGATTACCGGGACCGCCGTCGTCGGGAAGTTGGCCGGCGAACGGCTTGACTTCTATCCATCGCAGATGATGACCTGGAGGGAGTGGCAGGAGAACTATCCCGACTCGGAAGTGCTTTCACGCTTCACAGGGTACCAGCGCGACTATGACGGCGCCCCATATGCCGCCTACTTCGACAGCGAAGATATCTGGTTCGGGGTGAACGCGCTCAGCACACAGCTCTTCGCGAAGGAGTACGTTGTCGGGATCGAATCACCGGACGGCAGCTACGCCGCCTATCTCGAACGCGACGTCACGGATCGGGGAGCGATCAACGATTCGGTCGGCGATCTGGACCTGCTGCTTGTGGCCGCCACCGATTCCGGCACCGTCGGGACCGTTTTCAACCGCGAGGCTGGAGGGCGCGTGTTGACCTTCGCACTTGATGGGGATGCGCTCGTCGACGATCAGACCGGTACGATCTGGGATCTGAGCGGACTGGCGGTCCAGGGCGAACTTGCGGGCGAGAAACTCGCTACCATTCGTTCGCTCAGGCTGTTCTGGTTCGCCTGGGTTGCTTTTCACCCCGACACCGAGCTGCGGCGTCCGGATAGCTGATCCGGCTGGCCGCTTCGTCCTGATCCTGGGGCCGCAGAAAGCGGGTCGGTTGCCCGATACCATACACTTATATATGAGCTTTGCGGAGGTAGAGACTCGCGCCTCGTTCACGTGGAAGGTCTCATGACGGCAGACGCTGGGCCCAATGGCCACGAACCGAACAACACGCCAGCCGAAGCGGTGCGCGCGCAGATGCGCGAGCTTCGCGAGGATCCTCATGAGCTACTCGACCGCCTGAACTCCTATGTGGGCTACGAGATCAACCGGCGCATCACGATGGGCCAGCTCGGGGTAACCGACTTGCAGCGCGACGAGGTCGTCGACAACGCCTTTGCGTCGGCACTCACGAGGCTGCAGGAAGGCGTGCCGATCCGCGATCTCCACACCTATCTGCGCTCGCGCGCCCAGGACATGATCCGGCGCGAGATCCGCCGTGTCTCGAACGAGCGCATGCGGAGCGTATCGCTGGACGAGGTTATTTCGACCGACAGCGAAGACGGCGAAGTCACCCTTGCCGACATCATTCCCGACAATGAGGCGCGATTGCTCGATGACGCTGCCGTTGATGCGGAAACGCTGAGCTTCCTGATCGAATCGCTCTCGGGTCTGCCGGACCGGTGGCGGACGATCTTTCTCCAACGGACCATCCACGGACGCAATGTCTACGCGATTGCCGAGGAGCACGACATCGTCGTTGACGAGGTTCGACGCATCGTCGTCCGCAGCCGGGATTACCTTCGCGATGTCATGGAGAACACGTATTTTGCTCTCGACGAGGACGACTTCTAGCCCGTAATCTCGCGATACACACAGGCCGTTCTCCGGGCTGTCGACTCCCATGTGAATTCGCGTGCGCGTGCCGCTCCATCCGCCGACAGTTTGCGCCAGCGTTCATCATCATGAATCACTGACTCGATTGCATCTGCCCAGGACTGGGGTTCGTCGAGATCCGGCACGACCGCTGCATCCCCTGTAACCTCGGAAAGCGCGCCCAATCCAGATGAAACCACCGGCGTTCCGCACGCCATCGCTTCGAGCGCGCCAAGTCCGAACCCCTCTGCAAGACTCGGAATAGCCAGAGCTAACGCGTTCGACAGGAGCCGGTTGATGTCGGCATCCGTGGCATTGCTCAACCACGTGACCGGTTCGGCACGGCGAATGCGGTGCTGCAAGTCGTCCGTGTTCCAGCCTGGTGCGCCGACGATCACGAGCTCGGGCCGGGGCCTCATCCGTTCGAGCGCGTCGAGCAGGAGCGAGTAGCGCTTTCGTGGCTCGACGGTGCCAACGGCAACGATGTACGGCCCGCGTTCATCTCGATCCTGGATGTTCCCGCTGGAGACGAACGAAGATACTCCGTGAGGAATCACCGAGATCGATCGCTCGTCGATTCCCACGAGATCGACCAGCTCGGAGCGTGTCCAGGCCGATGGAGTGATCCAATGGGCGGTCCGGCCGGATTGGCGCAAGATCTTCCGGTAATAGGCCAGGGCATCGCGGCGGAGCTGGTCCGGCCAGCGAATGAACGCGAGATCGTGGACGGTCGCGATGACCGGTGCGCGGACGAAGCTCGGCGCGACAAAGTCCGTCGCGTGATAGACGTCCAGCCGCTCGCGCTTGAGCATCAGTTCTGTGCCGATTGCCAGGGGTTCAAGGCGGTGATGTGGAGGCGTTCGAAGACGTATCCCTTCTTCGTCGAGGCTGCGATCGCTGCGGTGGAGCAACCGGACGAGGTCGATTTCCGGTAGTTCCGCGAGAGCCGTTCCCAATTCGGTGGCGTATCGGGAGATACCCCCCGGCCGGTATGCGCTGAGGCGTTGATCGAGCCCGACCCTGATTCGCGATCCGGGGCTGGTCATTAGCCGATTAGCCTACCGTGGAAAACGGGTATTCGTTCCGCTCGATCAGCCGAAGGATGCGCTCTTTGGTGGCGAGAATCGTGGCGTAGAGGTCGGGATCGGATACGGCAAGTCCGGACTCGTCCAGTTCATCCTCATCCTCGATGTGCACGCCGCCGTCCGCGTCGACGAGAACGTCGAGGTAAAGGTCATGCCAGTGGATTTCATTGCCCTCGACGGTGGTCGGGTGGGTCACGTTGCAGTACCAGCCGGCGAAAGACGAGCGATTCCGGTAGATCAGGAAGGCGTTGAAATGGTCGGTTATCGAGAAGAATTCCACCAGGCGGTCTCCGGGCTTGAAACTGACCGGTCCGGCGTTTACCTCATGCAGAGGCCACTCGGCCTCGACGACGATCCAGTCGCTTGATCGCTCGACGAGCTTGGCGTCATAGCTGTAGGGTTTCCGGCCGTCGGACGCATGTTTCGTAACGCGAACGTCTGTCACTCGGCGCCGGAACCCGATCCGGTGTCGGCAAGCATCCGCTGATCGGCCGCGAGAATAAGTTCGGATGGTGTCTGCCCATCGGTCGGGAAGGTTGCCGACCCAGCGATGATACCGGGCAACGGTCCGTCGTATCCCTGCTCCTCGAGCGCGGTATCGACCTGGGCAAGCCGGTCCTCGATCCGCTGGATCGTGACGCCGGCGCCTTCGACATCGCTATCCGGCAGCAATAGAGCAAAACCCGTTCGGCCCCGGCGCGCGACGACGTCCGACGTCCGCATCAGATTCGTGAACGCGGTCGATAGATCCTTCAGCAGTTGATCGGATCGTTCGTATCCCGCAGCATGCTCGAATTCATCGAAGTGCGAGGCTTCGATCAGGACGATCGTTACCGACCGGCCGGTGCGGGTCGCACGGGAGAGCTCCTGCTCCAGCCGAATGGTGAAGAAGTCGTAGGTATAGGCTCCGGTAGCCATGTCGACGACCACGGAATCGCGGACGTGCTGGTGCGTGCTGGCGACGCGCACGGCCGGTGCGATCTCTTCAGCAACGATGGAGAAGGCTTCGATATCTTCTTCGGAGATTGCGTTGGCGTTCACATCCAGGATGACAATGACACCTTCGAGCTGGTGGACCGTCGTGAGCGGGATGACGATGCTTCTGGTGCCCATCGCCCTATCATGGGGGCCGAGTATCTCTTCGGTATTCGACAAGATGGGTTCGACTGACTGGAACGATGATATCGGGAGACGTTTCGGCAGCCAGTCCGGTGCTGCTGTTGATGACGCGCCAAGCGCCAGCTGGGGGCTCTCCGGATCGGCAACATATGCGACGACGCTCTCATATCCGGAACTCTCGGCGATCACTTCACAAATTCGTTGCAGGAACCGCTCCTCATCGAGGACGAGCGTGATCCCGCGGGCGATCGAATCTCGTATGACCGTTCGAAGATTGGACAAGCGTGCGTTCTCCAAGTTTGTCTGGTGGTCCGACGTCTCAGTATATCCGGTCAGCTGGAATGTACTGGCCTGCATGATGGTTGCCTTCCTCGCTGGTGGAGCTTGCCCGGAGATGTGGCACGTCCGTCTCGATGATAGATCCACGGCTGTACCGGCCACACCAAACAAAAGTACCGGGGTTCGTCGGGACTCTGCAGACAGGCGTTTACTTCCTAATGACCTCGCTGACTGCCCTGACCCGCTCTTCCAGGTGTCGTTCGTCGTCTACCTCGACGTTCAGACGCAGGAGCGGCTGGGTGTTGGACGCCCGGATGTTGAACCACCAGTCATCGTAACCCACCGTGAGTCCGTCCATCTCGTCGATCTCGGCGTCCGCGAAGCGCTTCCGGACGCGGTCGAGCGCCGCCGCCTGATCCTCGACCTCGAAATTGATCTCCCCGGAGCGGGTGCGAGGGTCGATCGGCGCAAGCGTCTCGCTGAGCGATTTGCCCTCGGTCGAGAGGAGCTCGAGGACGGTCAGGAACGCGATCAAGCCGGAATCGGCATACCAGTTGTCGCGAAAATAGAAATGGCCGGAGTGCTCGCCACCGAATATCGCGTCGTGCTCTCGCATGAGTCCTTTGATGAATGAGTGGCCGACGCGAGAACGGATCGGCACGCCGCCGTTCTCCTCGATCGTCTCCCGAACGGACCGGGAACAGATCAGGTTATAGACGATCGCGGACCCGGGGTGTTTCCCGAGCATGACCTGCGACACCATGGCCGTGACCATGTCCCCGCCGACGAACGTGCCGTGCTCGTCAATCAGGAACATGCGGTCGGCATCGCCGTCAAACGCGACGCCGAGATCCGCCCCCTTCTCAACGACCGTCTTCTGAAGGGTGATGATGTTTTCGGGCTCCAGCGGGTTGGCGTCGTGATTCGGAAAGGTGCCGTCGAGTTCGAAATAGAGCGGGATCAGCTCCCCGGGAATGCGTTCGAAGACCGGCGGCACGAGCTTGCCGGCCATGCCGTTTCCGGCATCGACGACGATCTTCATCGGCTTCAGCGCGTCAACGTCGATCATACCGAGCGCGTGCTCGACGAACGCTTCGAGCACGTCTCTGTCTCCACCGAACCGGTTGACGTGGCGTCGGGAATCGCATCGTTCGCGATCATGTCGCGAATCTCTCCGAGCCCTTGATCAATCGAGAGGTCGAGCCTCGCTGCGGCAGAATTTGAAGCCGTTGTACTCGCCGGGGTTGTGTGAGGCCGTGATCATGCAGCCGCCGTCGAATCCGTACTTACCGACCGCAAAATAGAGCGTGTCGGTCGAAACTGCCCGATATCGGTGACGTCGGCCCCCTGATCGGTCATGCCCCGGATGAGCGCGGCAGCCAGCTCCGGCGAGGAGACGCGCATGTCCCGCCCGACGGCGAACCGTCCGCCTCCCATGTAGCTGACGTAGGCGCGGCCGATTTCGTAAGCGAGCTCCGGACGCAGTTCGTCCGGGACAATTCCGCGAATGTCGTACGCCTTGAAGATATCCGGAAGGCCAGTCTCCGCCACGTTCTCCACCTTCGTTTCTTATATAGGGTTCGGATCCGAGAAGAATCGGGTCTCGACCGAAAACTCGGTAGCCAGCTCGTTCGCGAGTGCCTGAATGCCGGTTCGCTCGGTCGCTTCGTGGCCGGCTGCAATCGCAACGACGCCAAGCTCGCGGGCTTCGGCCATCGTCGGCTCCCGGACGTCGCCGGTGATCAGGACGCGGCAGTCGCGGGCTGCGAGCTCCGCTATCGTTCCGTATCCCGAGCCGGACAGGATTCCGATCCGGTCGTACCGGTTGCCTTCGGCCTCCGTACCGACGGCGACCGGCGTTCGATCGAGCATGTCTTCGAGCCGATTGAGGATGTCGGGGAGTTCGAGCGGCTCGGCGGCCTTTCCGATGACTCCCAGCGGCACTCCAGCCACGTCGCCGAATCGACCGGCAAATTCGAGACCGAGTTCGCTGGTAAGGATCGCGTTGTTGCCGATCTCGGCATGTCCATCGAGGGGAAGGTGATAGCCGATGAGATTGATGTCGTGTTTGAAGAGTTTTCCGAGACGCTTGCCAAGTAGCCCGGTCAGCGGCTGAAGCTTGCTACCCCAGAACAGGCCATGGTGGACGAGCAATGCGTCGGCGTTCCAGTCGATGGCCTCGGAAATCGTGCGGTCCGAGGTGCTGACGGCGACGGCGATGCGGTCGATCGCATCGGTGCCCTCGACTTGAAGTCCGTTGATCGCGACATCCTGGTATGCACCGACGTCGAGACGCCTGGCGCAATATTCCAGGATCTCTCCTCGATTCGCCATCCCGGTTCCTCCCTCGCCGCTTTCCTGCTGAATTGTGCCATCCATCCCAATGTGCCTCCACGCTATCCCGGATACACTTAGAAGGAGAGATGAAATGGAGTGAGATTTGACCGAGTTTGACAACGAACCACTGTCGCCGGATGCGGCGGTCGACCTGCATATGCACACGCTTGCGTCGGATGGAGAATGGACTCCGGAAGCCCTGATCGAGCACCTGGCCGATCGTGACTTCAAGGTCGCCGCCGTCGCCGATCACGACACGATGGATTCAGTCCCGGAAATGGTCGAGCGCGGCCGGGCACGCGGCATCAGGATCGTGCCGGCGGTTGAGATGACCACCCGCTGGCGGGAGCGGCAGATTCATTTGCTGGTGTACGGGATCGACATGGGCAGCGAGCGGGCGAAACCGTTCATGGATTTGCTCCATCGCCAGCAAGACGCCCTGGCCGAGATGAGCGAGCGCATCCTGGACCTGTTGGACCGGAACGGGCGCAAGATCCGGTCGATGGATGAGGTCCTCGCCGGGCGGCCGAAGAAGCCGTACATGGTCTACCGGGCGATGATCAAGGATGGGCATGGGACGGACCTTCGTACGGCCCACAATATCGTGAAGGGCATGGACGAGCCGGGCCTGGTCGACGTTCCGATCGATGAGACCGTCGAGAGAGCGCACGAGGCTGGGGCGGTTGCCGTGATCGCCCACCCGGGACGAGACGACGGCTGGGGCTTCATGCGGGCAAACGTGCTTACCGAGCTGCGTTCCGAGGTGCCGTTCGACGGCGTCGAGGCACACTATCGCTCGTACACGGTCAACGACACGCGACTCTATCGCGGTTGGGCTGACGAGCACGAGCTGGTCGTCAGCACCGGTTCCGACTCCCATCGTCCGAACTTCCCGGTCAACCCCATTCCGTACAAGGCGGCCTGGAGCATCCAGCTGATCCGGAAGCTCGGAATCGAGGTCGAGCAGCCCGAGGGGGCGGCCTGGGACCCTACGCCGACCGCCACGCCATCACTCGCCTGATCTTCAGGCTCTTCGGTCTCGACTAGTCCCGTGGCGGCCCATCGACCAGCAGGCGTTGCAGGCCGGATGGCGGGATGTCGTCCGGTGTTGCGTCCATCAGGATCACGTCGGTCCGTTCGCGGCCGAGGCAGAACGCCGATCTCCTGGTGCCGATCTTCTTGAATCCTGCTGCTTCGTAAACCCGGATCGCGGCCGGGTTGGTCGCGTAGACCGAGAGCAGGATGTTCTGCAGCCCCAGGATGTCGAAGCCGTACGCGAGCAGCAGCTTCGTCGTTTCCTTACCGTAGCCTTTGTTCCACGCCGATTTTTCTCCGATTACGATGCCGAAGTTGGCCGTCCCGTGGAAGTGGTCGATCCTTTCCAGGCTGGCGTTCCCGATCGGCTGGCCGTTCTCCCGTACATAGATCGTGAAGATGGCATGGTCCCCGCCGGCCAGCGCGTAGTCGAGCCACTTCTCCTCCGCGTCCAGCGTCGTGGGCACATTCGGGTTTGCCAGGGTGCGGATGACGTCCAGATCATTGAACCAGCGCTGGTACGTCTCCAGTAGATCGCGGCGAATCGGTCCGAGCTCGACCAGTTCCCCGTACAACATCGTGATCGGTTTCTTCTTCTCCATATTGCTTCAGTTCCTACGTTGGACGTTCGAGATCCCGCAGCCGGGGGAGCCGGTAAGCGGCGAACAGCACGACGGCTGTGCTCAGAATGGCCTGGCCGGCGACAGCCGCCGGGGCGCCGAGGATGTCCGAGAGGATGCCCATCGGCAGCGTGCCAAACGGCATCATGCCCCAGGTCATCATGTAGACGCTCATCACCCGTCCCCGATAGGCGTCGTCGACGGTCATCTGGATGACGGTGTTGTTCGCGGCCATGTAGATCGCCGATATTCCGCCGGTGAGTCCGACCAGAACGAGGGAGAGAGGAAACCACGGCGAAAGGGCGAACGCCGCCAGGACGATCCCGAATCCGGCGGCGGTGGCGACCTGGAACATGCCCTGGCGGCGAATCTTGTCGCCGTATGCGCCATAGAGCAGCGCCCCGGCCAGCGCTCCGGCGCCGCTTGCGGCCATAAGCAGGCCAAGGCCCGACGAGCCGACATCGAGGACGTCTCTGGCGAACACCGGCAGCATCTGCATGTAGGGTTGGGCCAGCAGGATCGGCACCGCCGCCATGATCATCAGTCCCGAGAGCGTGCTGCTGTCCTTGATGTAGCTCAATCCGTCGGTGATGTTTTCCCTGATGCCGGCCCGGGCACGCTCCTGGACAACCGGAGGCACGCGAAGCTGGAAGCTCATCACCAGCGCCCAGACGAACCCGAGCGCCTGGGCTACGAAGCAGATTCCCGTTCCCACCGTGCTGATCAGGACGCCGGCCAGGGAGGGCCCGACGATCCGGGTCGCGTTCTGGCCCGCCGAGTTCATTGCGATCGCGTTCGCCATCAGGTCGCGGGGAACGACGCCCGGCACCATGGCCTGCCGGGTCGGGGCGATGAACGCCATGACGGCGCCGCCGAGGATCGAGAGAACGATGACGTGCCAGGGCTGAATCCAATCGAAGACGACCAGCGCCGCCAGGAGGACGGCGACGAAGGCGCCCCCACCCTGGAACGCCATCAAGAGTTTCCGACGGTCAAAGCGGTCGGCCATGACGCCGGCCGGCAGGGCGAGGATCAACATCGGAACGCCGCGCGCGAATCCGACGATCCCGAGGAAGCTGGCCGAATCAGTGAGCTCCAGGACGAGCCATCCGATCGCGACCTGCTGCATCCACTGGCCGACCTGGGTGACAACGGTGCCAGTCCAGAGCAGGCGGTAATTTCGTTCGGCGAACGAGGCCAGCATGCCGCCGGTGAACAGCGACTTCGGCCATTCTCCGCGTCGAGGCGGCCTGATCGATCGTGGGGTCCGGAGTCTGAACCTTCGTTGGGAGGCTGGTTCGGCGTCCGGTAGCGATTCCACCTCGGACAACGCCTCGTCCCTTCAGTCCGTTGACAAAGCCCGGAGTCTAGCACGGCAAGATTGCGCCGGTGAGCCGATCTCGGAATAGCGTCCGGTTCTCCTGATCACGATGCTGGGATCGCTACCGGAGTCTCCGCTTCGTCCTAGCGGACTCAGATGTTGTCAGGCAGCAGCTGGTTCCCGAGAAGCCCGCCTTCGACCTGCCATTCCGGGTCGTTCTCCGGATGCCATTCCAGGCGCTGGCGCTCGAAATACTGGACTGTCAGGCCGGTGTCCGGGTCCGCGTACTCCTCGCTGATCGGGTAGCCGAGTATCTCCAGCGCACCATGGCTGGTCCAGAAATCTCGGAATCCGTAGCAGAGGCGATGGCCCGTCTCCGGAAAGAACGTGCAATTGGCGTCGTTGCTCCCGTTGACTGGCTGGAATGGCTCGGAATCGAGCAGGCCGTCGCGCCGGGCGAGCTCGACGCCGAGCAGGCCGAGCGCGACATCGTAGCGGTCCGGCCAGGAGCCCGGCTGCCACTCGAATCGGGCTCGCTCGAAGTACTGGGTGACGAAGCCCGTATCCTGGTCGGAGTATTCGCCGGTGATCGGGTATCCGAAGACCGGGAGCCCTCCGAACCGGACCCAGTAGGAAAGAAAGCCGTGGCTCACCCAGTGGCCCGTTTCCGGGAAGTAGCGCCGGGAGGTCAGCCCGCTCCGCAAGGTGTTGACCCGTTCCACCGCAGCCGAGAAGTCCGAGGAATCGAGCTGCCCGCTGTCCAGTGCCGCGGTGAGAGCGGCCGTCACCGACTGGCCCTGGCCGACGTCGCGAGCCGAGCAGAGTATCAGATCCATCCCGGCCCCGGCCGCCAGGACGGCGCGTTCCGGGTCCTGTCCGAATGGTTCCAACGATCCTGCTTCGAGCGCATCGGTTATCGTCACGCCCGTGAAGTCGAGTCTATCCCGGAGCTCGCCACGGATAATCGTGCTGGACAGTCCGGCGGGCTTTTCATCGTCGAGCGCCGGGTAGATGGCCCAGGACAGCATCACCAGCTTGACGTCGGCATCGATGGCATCCAGATACGGGCTCTCGTCCACCGAGCGCAGCGTCTCCAGCGACAGCGGCAAGGTGACTGGCTCGGCGTCGGTATTCTCGTTCGCGCCGGCGGTTCCTAATCCCGGGAAGTGCTTCGCCGTCGCCGCGACGCCGGACGCTTGCTGGGCCGAGATGAACGCCCTGCTGCAGGCTGAGACCGTCGCGGGGTCGTCGCTGAACGAGCGTTCGTACTGATCGAGGAAATCTCCCGGCTGGCGGTAGACGCCCAGCACCGGCGCGAGATTCACATTCATCCCGGCGTTCATAAGCGTTTGCCCCGCCTCGGTCCCAGCTTCACTCGCCGCAGCGGAGGGATCGTCGCTCATGCCGACCTGTTTTGCGGACTGCTCTGGTGCGCCCGGCAGGCGGCGTACGAGCCCGCCCTCCTGGTCGGTCATCAATAGCAGAGGCGCCGGCACCTCGCTGGCTCGCTGGGCGTCCTGAAGTTGTTGCGCGACCGACGCGATCTGTTCGGCGCTCGTGATGTTCTCGCCGAAGAAGATCACCCCGGCTGCCTCTCCGTCTCTGACCGCCTGGAGCAGCGACTCCGGGAGCTCGAGACCGGGATAGGAGTAAATCACCCGCTGGCCGGCGATCTGACGCGACGACAGCCCCGACTGTTCGAGCGCCGTTTTGTCCAAATTGAATTGACTCGCCCTGACGCTCGAATTCCCGCCCGCTTTGCCAGAGAGAGGTACAGCGATACCTGCCGCCGCCATCAGCTTCAGGAACGTTCGCCGGTCTACCATGTGTGCGGTCCTTCCTGGCGCGGAGTCGTTGCGCGTCCATTGTAAGAACGGTTCGCTTGCGCAAGCAGTCACGGGGCCTGGACTTCGACGGCATCCCGACGCCGCAATGCGGTCCGGACCGGATCAGCTGAACAGCGAATCGGAGCCGGAACCGGGAGGAATGCAGGGTATTCGTTGGAAGATGGGATCTCGAAGAAGTCCACGCCGTGCGGTAAAATGTCGTCAATAGCGGTCCGGGCGTGGTTCAGACGCTCGTGTGGTCGTGCCCCCGGAGTCCGGGTGATTGTCCGACGTACCGCGAAATATGCCGATGTAGCTCAGTAGGCAGAGCACATTCTTGGTAAGAATGAGGTCTCGGGTTCGAATCCCGACATCGGCTCCATAAACTCCCTTCAAACTTGAGGAGAAGTGGCGCCCCGCTTCGGCGGGCGTTTTCGGGTTGGCTCGTCTTATTCCCTATCGGTCGCGGGATCTACCGTGGCGCGATCACCCACGCGAACCTTCATCATTCCCCGTGCCTGTGCCCAGTGGTTATCATCCTGGTTCTGCTGGACTTGAGCCACGTAGGAGGATGTGATGCAGTTCGAAATCGAGCCTCATACGGAAGAGGTGCTGGGGCGCGATCCTGTCGACGAGTTGGGGGCCTTGTTTGGCGCGCTCAGGATCATGTTACCCGGAACGCAAGTCCTCTTCGCATTTCTATTGATCATTCCCTTTAGTGCCCGATGGACGGAGGTCACGCTGGAGGAGCGCGTCCCTTACCTGGTGGCGTTCCTGTTTGCTGGCCTCTCCGTTTCGGCGTTCATCGCCCCGAGTATTCACCACCGGCTCAACCCACGGCCAACTACCTGCCAGTGCTTCCAGGGATGCCACTATACTGGTCCCGGTCGGAGTCATTGCAATGGGCGTCTCGATGATCTCCGTCGTCTATCTGATCGTCCAGATGCTTTTCGATAACTTCTACGGTTCCATGGCTGCGGCAATTATTGGACTCGCCACGGCGCTCGTATGGTTCGGCCTACCACTGCTGTGGGGTGCGCGCGGTGTCATTGAAGACAAGTGATCAGTTCCGAACTCCCGCCCGTTGACGGCCGGCATCAAACAGGGCTGACGGGCAGCCTCCGGCGGTTCACGGATGCCCTCGCATCGTGCCGGCATGACAATTCGTACTGTTCCTGCTCTGCCTCGCACACACTATCTGGATCAGATGTGTCGAGTCTGAGGACCTCGCACCACCCACCGACCTCCTTTCAGCTCGCGGAAACCGGGCAGGTAGCGGGCTCACATGAATCTGGCCGCGCATGAGAATTCTTTTCCTGGCCCCACATCTGCCAAGTCCACCGACATCGGGGGGCGGAGCACGGATGCACGGCTTGATCTCGGAACTGGCAGGGCGGCACGAGGTTGCTGTGCTCGCGTTCCGGGGGCGTGGTGCGAATGATCGCGAGGCGGTCGAAGCGACCGGAAGATACGCGCGGTTGGTCGTGACGGTCGAAAATCCGCATCTGGGCGTCTCGATGCGGGAGAAACGGATCGTTCAGCTCCGGTCGCTATTGGCTCTGGCGAGCTTCGAGCGGCGGGTGTACGGGCTACCGTCGCTGCAAAGGTCGTTCGACCGGGTCGTGCGCGAGTGGCGACCGGACGTAGTCGTGATCGAGTTCGCCCAGATGGGCTATCTCCGGTTTCCACCGGAGATTCCCGTCGTGCTGGACGCGCACAACCTGGAGCACGAGATCATCCTCCGGAGCGGAGAGGTCGAGGGCTCGTTTGCCCGGAGAGCCTACAGCCGGATCAATGCCTTCAAGCTGAAGCGCGAGGAAATGGATCTGGTTCGCCGCGTCGATGGACTAGCGGTGACGTCGGAGCGTGATGGCGAGGCGTTTGCACGGTTGTTTTCTGGCTTCCAGCCGGTCGTCGTTCCGAATGCCGTGGATACGGAGTCCTTCAGGCCGCCGGAGGTCGAAACCGATGGCTCTGAGATCCTGTTCTTCGGGGCGATGGACTATTTTCCCAACGCTGATGCGGTGCTCTATTTCTATCGCGAGATCTGGCCGGGGCTCAAGCGGACGTATCCCGAGCTTCGGTTCAACATCGTCGGGCGAGATCCGTCGCCGGAGGTTCGGGCACTCGGTGATAGCCCGGGTGTGACGGTCACCGGGCTTGTGGACGACGTCCGGGAGTGGATCGGCAGCGCGAGCGTCGTCGTCGTGCCGCTACGGGCGGGCAGCGGGACCCGGCTGAAGGTGCTCGAGGCGATGGCGATGGGCAGGCCGGTTGTTTCGACGTCTCTTGGTGTCGAGGGCCTTGATGTTGAACCGGGCACGGATCTGGTCGTTGCGGACTCAGCGGCGGAATTCAGGGATGCCGTGTCGATGCTACTGGGGTCTGTTGACGAACGCCGGAGACTCGGGGACGCTGCCCGGGCGCTGGTTGAGGATCGCTATGACTGGCGACGTAGCGCACGAGAACTCGATCGACTTCTGGAAGACGTTACCGCTCGGCGCGCGGGTGCGGACTGATCAGCGGGGCCGGTCCAGTGCCATGTGCCTTGTAGGTCATCAGCGGCTCCGGAAACAGCCCTCAATTCTTACGGGGACAGCCGCACCACACATGGCTGATGTTAGGTGGCGCATCGGTCTTCGTCCATGAAGATATGTTCCTCTGCGGCGCAAACCAGACTGGGTGCATGGATCCCTCATTCTTCGGGATGCCAGGGATATTGGGTTGGGTCTGATGGCCGTCACGGCGTTATCTGCGGGACACAGCAAAGCCGGCGACCGTGCGCCGGCAATCCCATCGGCGACGCAATACGGGATCGACGACGGTGAGCTGTCAGGGGAGCCAGCGACGGCCGGTCTTGCCGGATTCGACATAGGTTGCCTCGAATACCGGCTCGGCCAGGATTGCCTGGGTGTGCAGCGGCTCGTCACCGGTGTTCACGAAGCCGTGCTCGACGCCGGCCGGGATGATGACCGATTCGCCCGGTAGGACGGCCGCTTCCTCATCTCCGACGAAGATGCGTGCCTGGCCGCCGAGGACGCGGAGCACTTCTTCGACGCTGTGGATATGACGCGGCGCGCCGTGGCCGGGATCGCACCATTGCTCGAACACGACCAGCTGGCTGGAACCGGTCGCGGCCGACACATACATTCTCGTCCGGACGCCGGACCGCCACGTTTCGATGTCGCGGCCGGCGTCCCGGATGTGCTTCATGGGCGCTAGAGCTCGGCCAGGACGGTCTCGACCTGGTCTTCGAGACTGTCGGTCGTGTTCACGTAGACCTTGTCCTTGCGGTAGATCTCGCGCGATGGCCGGAAGGCCTTCTGCTGCTCGCGCAGGAGGCGCAGCCGTTCGCGAGGCCGCTCGTCGTGGTCCTCGGCCTGTTCCCGGACGCGCTCGCGCAGGATGTCTTCGTCGGCGTCGCACTCGACAACGAGGAATTCGGCGTTGTTTTTCCTCGCCAGGGTGCGGGCCGCGACGCGATAGGTGCTGTTGTAGAACGCCGCGTCGAGGACGACCGATCTTCCCCGTTCCAGTCGGCGTTCGGCCTTCTCGAACAGATCCTGATAGGCCTTGTCGACCTGCTGCGCGTCCTTGCTCTGCCCCTCCTCGTCGTCTTCGTCGACCATCGCGAAGACCTCTTCTTCCTCAGCCGCCGAAAGATGACGGATCGAGAGGATCTCGGCCAGGGCGTCCGCGAGGCGGGACTTGCCGACCCCGATGACGCCGGACATGATCAGCACGATCGGTTGACGGTCGCCGCGCGAGTAGCGGTGTGCCAGGTAGTAGTAGCGCTTGGCACGTTTGACCAGCGCCTGATGCTCCGCCAGCGGCACGTCCGGCATGTTCGCGAGCCGGCTCAGAGTCAGCGCCCGGTCGTGAGCGCGGAAGCAGAGATAGAAATCAAGGACCTCTTCGAGCGGGTTGCCGCTCTGCGCCTTGTACTCCTCGATCACGACATCGGCGAGGTCGGGCGACCCCATCGCATCGAGGCTCAACACCAGCCCGGCGAGGTCGAAGGCGACGTCACGGAAGCGCATCCGGTCGTTGTATTCGACGCAGTCGATGATCTGGATGCCATCTTCGAAATAGATATGCTCGGCGGTGAGTTCGCCGTGGCCGTCGCAGATGCAACCGTTGTCGATGCGTGACTGAAGCAGCGATCGGTTGTCGCCGAGGAATGTGCTGGCGAACGTTACGATATCCCGATAGGCGTCGGCGCTGAAGATCGATCCAACGTACTCGGCGGTCGCGCGGAACCGGCGATTCCACTGGCGCGCGATTATATGCGGCCGGCTGAAGCTGTTGATCAGCTGGCGTCGCTCGGCTTCCTCGTGGAAGATCACCAGCTTCCGGGCAAGCTCTCGCATCTGCTCCGGCTCGACGAGATCCTCGTCGATCATGTGCCGCAGGCAATTGTCGTCGTCGAGGCGGGACATCTCGATGATGTAGTCGACGACCTTGCCACGTCCGTTCAGGGTGAATCCATCTTTACGGGCCGTGATCTTGTGGACGCCGTGATAGAGCGTCGGCGAGAGGCGCTGGCTGAGCTCAACCTCCAGGTTGCACATGCGCCGCCGCCGGGCCGGCGTCGAGTAGTTCATGTCCGGGTGGTTGATCGGCTTTTTCAACTTGAATGCGCGGTCGCCGGTAAGAAACACGACAGAAGTCGTGGACTCCCGAACTTCTACACTGTCTCCCCCATTCGGGAAGAATTCCGGGTCGCTTAGCGCCTCGATAAGTTCAGCTACTTCCGCCATTCAATACTCTCCAGTTCGACGATGTGAGGGAAAACCGGCACATCCGCTCATTCAGGTTGACACTTAATTATAGAAGAAGGAACCAGCTTCCCGATTCGACCGCCGCCGGCGCTAGGTTTTCGAGGACCAGGCGTCGAAAGCGCGGAGGACGACACCGCCACTCCCGAAGACTCCGATGATCAATAGAATGACATAAAGTATCCCGGCGGGAATCCCGAAAACTATCGCCAGCCCTTCCCGTCCATCACCGAACAGCAGGGCGATCACCGCGCCGAGCAGCGCTCCGGCGGCGACGAGCAGGATGAGCTGAAGGGCGACGACGCCGGCGATTGACGAGAGATACGGGTGATTGACGCTTGGATCGTCTGTGTGCTGGCCGGTCATTGATGCGCCGATCCGGGTCCCGAAGGCGATGAAACCGAGGAACCAGACAATCATTGCGAGCATCAGCACGGCCGGGATGGCCAGCGCGCCAACGAATGACAGGGCTAGCGGTACGGTCAACAGGGCGATGCCCACCCAGAAGGCAAGGGCGCTGAGTATCGTCGCCCCCGGGCGAGCCGAGAGGTTGCGCGCACCGGACCAGAGCTGCTCTCCGCCGATGCCGGCAAAGACGACGGCTCCGAGAACTGCGAGAAGGGTAGCGCCCAGCCAGCCGACGAGCGTCGCGATAACAATCTGCCAGGCCACATCCCGGTCGAGGTTGATCGAGAACTCGCCGTCATTGACGTCACCGGTGAAGCTGGCGCCGTCTTCGATCTCCCATCGCGCATTGTCCGACAACACGATGTCTCCGGTGACGACCGAGCCGTCCCGCAGCGTGAGCGTGCCATCGGTGACCCAGAGCGTTCCGTCGACTCTCGCGCCGTTCAGTACGGCCATGTCGCCGTTGATGACGATTGCGAAGTCGGTCAGTTCCCCCGAGATCTCCAGGTCGCCGTCGACGATCACTGCGACGGACACCCGCTCGCCGGCGTCGATCGTGTCAGAGCCGTTGACCCGGACGAGAACCTCATCGTCGTCGGAGCCTCGCGAAGGCTGGGCCGCGACGGCAGCCGGGATCAGTGTGAAGAGCAAAAGCGCAAGTAGAGCCGGTCGCCACACGATTACACCTCCGAAGACTATCCCGGTCGAGCTACCAGCCTATCGCGTAGCCGTCGCGGCGTGGATCGGCGCCGCCGCCGAACGCGCCGCTTTCAGGATCAATCATGATACCCTGCCCGCCTCCAACGACGGGCGACCAGTCGTCCAGCAGCCGAATCTCGTGGCCGAGTTCGGTCAGCTCGGCGCGAACCGATTCCGGAACTCTCGACTCCATCGCGATCTCGTTCCCGGCGAAGATTCGAAAGCGCGGCGCTTCGATCGCCGCCTGGACGCTGTACTCGTGGTCGAGGACGTTCGAGATCATCTGGACCGTCGTCTGGAGGATGCCGAAGGCTCCGGGCGTCCCGATCAGCAAGAACGGTTTACTGTCCCGGAAGATGATCGTCGGTGCCATCGACGTCATTCTCGGCGTCGACGGGCCGATCGCGTTGGCGCTCTCCGGATCGAGATCGAAGAAGTGGCTGAAGTTGTTGAGCATGATCCCGGTGTTGCCGGCCATGACGCCGGAGCCGAAGAACGACCCGAGGCTCTGGGTGACGGATACGCCGTTGCCGTCCCGGTCGACGACGTCGAAGTGGGTCGTATTCTCCCGCGCGAAATCTTCGGGACTGCCGGGCCGGACAGCGCCTTCCGGCAGCGGACGGCTGTAACGTTCGCCCTCCACCGGCCGGGCTTTCGAGCGATCGATCGTCGCCCGGCGGGATTCGGCGTACGCGTTGGAGAAGAGTCCGTCAAAGGGTGCATCGAGATCGCCCGCCCAGCGGATCCGGTCGGCGACGGCGAGCTTCATGGATTCGGCCATGAGATGGATTGTTTCGACCGAGTTCTGGCCGAGCGACTTGAGATCAAAACCTTCGAGGAGCTTGAGCGTCGCCGGGACCTGGAACGACGTGGCCGGTGCTCCGACGGTGCGGATCTCGTAGCCGCGATAGCCGGCGCTCAATGGCTCGCACCAGGCGGACGAGAATGCGGCCAGGTCTTCTTCGGTCAGGTAACCGTCAACCGCCTGGACGGCACGGACCGTCTCCTTACCCATCTCTCCCTTATAGAAGATATCGGAGCCTTCGCTGGCAAGTTGCTTGAGTGAGTGGGCCAGGGCGGGTTGCTTGATGATCGCCGCCGGGCCCGGGGTCGCGCCCGAGGGCCAGAAGACCTTCGTCGCTGTCTCGTCGAGCCGGGAACCGGCCATTTCGTAGAAGCGTGCATTGGTGATCGTCAGCGGCGCGCCCGCCTCGGCGTACTCGATCGCCGGGGCGAACACGTCTGTGATCGACATCGTGCCCAGCTCGTTGACCGCTGTCAGCCAGCCGTCGGGCGCACCCGGAACAACGGGCGCTTTGCCACCGACGTCGATCGACTCCAACGTGAGCTCTTCGATGTCGACATTCGCCGATGTTACGCCGGAATAGTCGAGGACTCGGGTGTCGCCGTTGGAAAGGTGAATCAACATGTACCCGCCGCCGCCGAGCCCGGACATATACGGCTCGACGACATTGAGGGTGGCCGCCGTCGCAACCGCGGCGTCTATGGCATTTCCTCCCTGTTGAAGGATCCGGACGCCCGCCAGTGAGGCGAGCGGATGGGCGCTTGCGACCATCCCGTTCGTGCCCATCACGACGGGCCGGTGGGCCAAACCGTTGTTGCTCCAGGTCATGTACCTCTCCTCAGAACCAGTTCGTTGTCTCTGTTGTCAGCGTCACTTACGCTTGATGCAGGATCCAGCATAGTCCTATCGGATACGTAGCGGGAATCGCCGGCTTGCATTTTCAGGGTGAGAGCGCCCGAGTGCACCATCACAGCCGACCGCATCAACGGGCCGTGCTAGAACCGAAGTGTCTTTCAGGATGGGAATTCACGAGCGATGGAAGATATTCAGGAGCAAGAGGGCCGGGCATCACGCTGGCAGATGATCATCGTCATCGGCGCCATCGTGGCCGTTCTCGGGTTCGTCGCCTGGGATCAGCGGCCCTGGGCGTCATCGGGAGCGGGCGACGGTGACATCGGAATGCTGTCGTCAAGCTCGCCGAGCCGATCAGGCGAAGCGCCGGACTTCGCTCTTCTCGACCAGAACGGCGACCGCCATGCGCTGTCGGACTTCGAAGGCCGGCCCGTCTTCCTGAATTTCTGGGCGACCTGGTGCACCTTCTGCAAGGAAGAAATGCCGGATATGCAGCGGGTGCACGAGCAGTATGGCGATGATCTGGTCGTCATCGGTGTCAACGCTGGCGACAGCGTCGAGGACGGGGAGGACTTCGTGACGAAGACCGGTATCAGCTACCTCCGGCTCTATGACCGGGACCTCGACGTGACCGACGGCTATCTCGTGCAGGCCATGCCGACCAGCTACTTCATCACGCCCGATGGATCGATCTCGGACGCGCACTTCGGGTTCATGGTCTACGACCAGATGGTCGAACAGGTCGAGGCGGCGAGCGAGAGCTAGCCCGATTGGGTTTGCCGGGCAATACCGGAGACTCCCGGTCCATCAGTGCGCGGTCAGCCGGGAGTCTCCGGTATGGACTTTTCAGTCCGCTGCTACCGGCGTCGACATGAAGGAAGCGATCTGGTCGTGCGCCGCGAGATCGGAGATCCAGTCGGGCGGGATCGCGTCTACTCCGTGGTACGCACCGAGGATAAGTCCCAGCATCAGACCGCGCTGCTGAATCGCCGCCGGCCTCGACGTTGGCGATCAACGCTCCGCGGAAATCACTCGTATCGAGCAGTGAGTTGGGCGACAGCGGGGAACGTGCCCCGGATGTCGCAGGATCGGCCGAACTCCCCGATCGCCTCGGTGGAATCGGAATCAGCCTCGCTCAATCCTTTTTCCAGCCATTCTGAGGCCGGAAGTTCTGCATAGTCCCCTGCAGCCGCCGCCGTGCGGAGCGAGCGGACCGGGGACTCTCCGTCCTTGATCGCTTCAACCGCATGAACGATGAACGTTGCAGTATCGACGATGATCGGCGTGTGATGGGTCACGTCCGTTTGCTGCTTCGCTGCTTCCATCATCCGGTCAGGGGAGTCCCAGTATCGGTAGACGACTGCCGCGATTCTGCTGGCGCCGGCCATCTCGGTCGAGTCGGACCCTGCGGTCTCGACCGGATCACCCGCCTGCAGGTGCCGGAGCGTCTGCTTCGTCGCTGCGTCGAAATAGCCTTCATAGCTCTCGAAGTACTCACGCCAGTCAGCGGCCCAAGGATCTCTCTCGAATCCGTCGTGTTTTCTGATCGATTCGAGCAGCAGCAACGCCTGATCTCGAGGTGGGTGAACTCTCCCGGATTTCGCTCGGCGTGGTATTCCATCACCGTAGGCTCGGTGTAGCCGGTAATCGATCCATAGTTTCCCGAGCATCGATGTCATAGATCCAGTGCGGACCCATCGACAGCGCGTCGGCGACAACCCCAGGCGCTCCATCTCGATGTCCAGCCATACGGGTGACCTCCAGTTCGTGCGGGGCAGGTGTTTCGTTGTTCTTCTCAACCATCGTAGCAGGTGAGTAATTCCGCATGATCGACGCGGAATCCGAAGAGCCGTCGGGTGCTTGTTCTCCTCGCGTCAGGTAAAGCGGGGCAGACCATACCCAGCCGGGTATCTTCTCGCCCTGCCCGCGATTTGGGTAGATCTACGCGTCAATCTGCAGCATCGCGTCTGTACTGTCTGGATAGTCAATGACTACCTTCCCTCATGGGGCAGGGTCATCCGCATTGCAGACAGAGGTCGGTGAAGATCATGCAGCGGGATACAGTGAACGATCGAAGCATTGCGACAACCCGTACGGGAGGCGGCGATTTCTGGGGACGACATACCGGTCCGGCTACGGACCTTGCTCCTCTTAGCGGCGCTCGCTCTGCCGCTGCTCGGGCTGGCGCTTCTCGTAACCCGGCCCCATCTCGACGTTGATTGGCAGCATAATCCGGCGCATTTCTGGATCGTTCTGAGCGCCAGTGCCCTGAACTTTGTTCTCGCGTACGCAACCGGTTCGGCCGCTACGCAACGCAACGATGCAAGGGTCTATCTCGTCTCGCTCGGATTTCTGGCGGCGGCGGGCTTTCTCGGGCTTCATGCTCTGGTCACTCCGGGAGTGCTGATCGCCGGGCCGAATGCCGGATTCCATCTGGCCAGCCCGATTGGCCTGCTGACGGCGAGCCTCTTCGCAGCAGCGTCCAGCGAGCGCCTGGACGGCGGGCAGGCGAGTGCAGTCATGCGCAAGGCAAGCCTGATCCGTGCATTGCTCATCGCGCTCATGGTTGGCTGGGGGTTGGTCTCGCTTCTCGACCTGCCTCCGCTGAATGGAGCGACCCCGCCTGTTCGACAATCGCTTCAGATGTTCGCGATCGCCATTCCGGGGGTCGTTCTGTACGGCATCGCCGTGTTCCGGTATCTGCGGCTCGCTCGCGGATCGTCCGCGCCAGCGCTACCTCTGGCGATGGCGGCCGCCTTCACGCTCCTGGCAGAGGCTGAGATTGCGATCGCCTTCAGCCGCAACTGGCATGCGAGCTGGTGGGAGTGGCATCTGCTGATGCTGGCAGCGTTCGGTCTGATCGCTCTCAGCGCAAACCGGCAATGGCATGAGGAACGCTTCGCCAGTCTCTATCTCGAGGAAACGGCGAAGGGCACGCGCGAGGTCAGCATCATCTTCGCCGATCTCCAGGGCTTCACGGCGTTCTCCGAACGCCATGACTCGCGAGAAGTCTCGGAGATGCTCAACGCCTACTTCAGCCGGGCGATACCCTCGGTGACGAAGCGCTTCGGCGGTCATGTGGACCGGATCATGGGAGACGCCCTGATGGTGACATTCAACATGCTTGGCGATCAACCGGATCATGCAGACCGCGCGGCCCGTGCAGCGTTTGCGATCCAAAACGATACCGGCGAGATAGCAGATCAGCATCCGAACTGGCCGCGCTTTCGGATTGGAATCAACACCGGCGTCGCTACGGTGGCCGTGCTTGGGGCCGAGGGAGGCAGGACATACAGCGTTATCGGAGACACGGTCAATACGGCGTCGCGTCTCGAAGGCATGGCCCAACCGGGAGGGATTGTGATCGGTGCCGAGACGGCGCGCCGCCTGCAAGGCGCGAATCTCGAGATGCTTGGGGAAATGAACGTGAAGGGCAAGTCCGAACCGGTCATGATCTACCGGCTCCTGGGTCTCTAGCGTTCCAGTCTCTGGTACATCTTCGATAGTGGCAAGCCGGATCCACCACCGGATCCGGCTTGTTTGCGTCGCACGCAGATGGAGTTTCCAGAGCCTATTGAATCCGAAGGCCGGCCATTAAGCGGGGTTCCGCGGCCTGTGCACTCTTCCTGTCATGCCATGCGCAAACTGCAAATATCCGTCTCCGGTAGCCGCACTCGACTCGACCCAGGCGAGGAGTGACTGCTGTCAAGCAGACGCGGCGGAAGAACTCTTTCTCTATCTGCAGTTCCCCCCACGCGGCGTGACGCGATTCATAGTAAGGCACTAGCTATTCAATTAGAGTAGCAACATGCTATCCAACAATTTCAGATCGCGGATAGACAAAACCGTACTCGGTGCTGGTTCGTGGCATCAAGCCGTGAGCCGGTTCACCTCAGGCAAAGTGAAAGAGAGCGATTCATGACTGATCGAGATCGACTGGGCCAGCCGCCACGCACAGGACGAACGTCCACAGAAGAGCCGGGCGCGCCGCCGCCACCAAGTAGAGAATCCCTGCGGGACTCACGAGAGTCTGACGGTTCCACCGCCGACCAGGCGAAGCAACAGGCTCGGGAAAAGGCCGAACAAGCGAAGGGCGCGGCCCAGGACAAGGCGCGGGAAGTTCAGCATAAAGCGGACGAACAGCGCGATCGGGCCGCTTCTGGAATGCATCAGGCGGCGGACCAGATCCGCGAACGTGGCGAACAGTTGCCTGGAGGCCAGCAGACGACCGAGATGGCCCATAGGGCGGCCGACAACGTTGAAGACGCCGCCAGGTATGTACAGCAGACCGACATCGCGACGATGACGTCGGACGTCGAGCAACTCGTTCGCGACCATCCCAAGGAAGCGTTGATTGCGGGATTCGCCGCTGGTTTCCTCATCGGACGCACCCTCCGAAGCTAGCATTCGTCCTGCAGGAATGAGAGAGGAAATGACCGGAGAGCTTCATCCCAATGACCGGCGATCGCTCGGTGAATTAACCGGCGATCTGCTCACCAATGCTCAGGAGATTGTTCGGGACGAAGTCCGCCTGGCAAAGGCCGAGATTCGGCAAGAGATCAAGACGGCGATCAGGGGCGCTGCGATGTTGATCGCCGGCGCGGTGCTCGGGCTCTTCGCGCTCGGGCTCGCACTCGCGACGGCAGTCATCGCTCTGGCAATCGTTCTGGATCTCTGGCTCGCGGCGCTCCTGGTAACGATAGCGATGGCAACCGTAGCAGTGATCCTGCTACTCGTCGGGCGGTCGCGGATCCAGGAAGTTGACCCTAAACCTGAAGAGACTGTTGCAAGTGTGAAGGAGACTGTGGAATGGACCAAACAACAAGCCCAGAGGAGATAAGAGACGACATCCAGCAGCGGCGTCATCAGATGACCAATGACGTAAACGAGCTGGAAGAACGCGCCAAATCATTGACGGACTGGCGGCAGCAGGTGCAGGACCGTCCGCTTGTGGCCGCTGGAGTTGCCCTGACCGCCGGGCTCGCAATTGGTTTGATGACCGGCGGGTCGTCCGACTCGACTCGGCGAGGCAGCAGCTACGGCTACTATCAGGCTCACGATGGGAGGCAGCACAATGGACAGAGCTTCTCGGGTGAGGCGACGCAGGCAGGTAAACACCAGGCTGCCACCAAAGTCGATGAGATCCGCGGCGCCCTGATGGGTCTCGCTGCGACCAAGGCCCAGGAGTTCCTTCGCGAAGCCGTGCCAGGCTACCAGCAGGAAGAGGAACAGGTCAGGCAGGAGGCTGGTTCGTCCCGGCACTCCGGGGATTCGACAGAGAATCAACCGTCGCACGACGTGCATTCGAGCTAGCCATGACAGGCTCACACGGAAACTAGGAGCCAGTTGCCGCGGGGTGCGCCAGCGCTTGGTGCGTAGACCGGTATCGGGTGCTGGCGTCAACTCGCAGGAATGACCCGCCTTTTTCGACCCAGCGGCGGTTCAACCGTATCACTCGAGAAGCCGCTGGGGACCGGATTGATATGGGTGAAGTTCCTCTTGCGTCAGGACCTGCCAATGAAAGCGAACGTGACTATAGTCTGAACATGATCAGGAGAGATCGGCTTGACAAGCAATTCATTACAACGAGGAACGGCTGAAAAGGAGCGGCCGTCGGTAACGGTCATTGGCAAGAAGCTCGCCAAGGAATTCATGGATGATGATGTGATGGGGCGGTCCGCCGAGGTCGCATACCATGCAATCTTTGCAATCCCGCCTGTTATCATCCTTTTCGTCCTGATCGCGGCACTTCTCCAGGACTACACCTCGATCACTGTCGTTGATCGCATGCGGGAGCTGGTCAACGAGCGGGCGCCCGCAGATACTCAGGATATTCTCAACACGCTTATCACCAACGCCGTTGAAAAGGTCGGCGGTGGAGCGGCGATTCTGGGCATTCTCTCAACCGTTGGTGTCGCGCTGTGGTCCGGATCCAACGGCATTGCCAGCCTGATGAAGGCCTTCAACCGCGCCTACGACACCCAAGATGATCGCGCATATCCCAAGAAAAGAGCCGTAGCGATCGGGCTCACCGTCCTGGTGGGTGTACTTATCAACCTGGCGTTTGTCCTATTCGTCTTCGGAAGCCGGATTGGCAGGTGGGCCGCTAGCCGATTGGGTTATGGATCGTCCTTCGAGACGGCCGTCGATCTCGCGCGTTGGCCGCTGGGCATTCTGTTCATGATCGGGATGCTGGCCCTGCTCTACTATCTCGCTCCCAATGTCGAGCAAACATTCCGCTGGATTTCTGCGGGCTCGGTGCTGGCCACATTCCTCTGGCTGCTGGCAGTGTTCGGCTTTTCGATCTACCTGCAGTTTGCGAACCCGGGGAGCGCCTATGGAGCATTGAGCAGCTTGCTTGTGTTCCTCTTCTTCCTCTACATGACGTCGATTATCCTGCTAATCGGGGCCGAACTGAACGCGGTCCTGGAGAAATGCTACGATCACGAGACACTCGAGGATCTCGCGACGCAAGGGACAGCCGGGAACTATGAAGACTCGCGGGGTGCAATTCCTGCTCCGGTAATCGTCCCATCGAGCAGCCCGGGCGCCGTTGCCACGCGGCGACGACCTTCAGGGCGTCCTGCCTTCGATGGAGGCGAGACGGCGGCCGGTGCACACGCGGCCGTACGAGTTGCAGGCGACCACGAGAAGGCCGGGCAGGCTATCGCCGTAGGACTGCTCGCGACTGCAGGAGCCGCTATTCTGGGTCTCGTAGCCGGGCGGAACTAGTGATTTGTGACACATGACGTGATAAATCCGTGGTCACTCCCATGAAACTCAAGAGCGCTCAAGACTGTCATTTCGACCCGGATACCTGCGTTAGCGGGTGGGAGAAATCTCAGTGCATCATGTCCCTGGGGTTCGACTGAGATTTCTCGCTCCGCTCGAAATGCCAACGTTGGTTGCTGTGGAGTCGTCCGGGACGCACAGAGTAGTCGATCAGATCACATATCACAGACTACTAGCGCCGAATCTCGCATTGAGAGCTCAGTTGCTGTAGGGTCGCTCGAGGCCGAGCACTGTGTCGATTAGGGTTAGCCATTGCATGGCCTCTTTGTGTTCAGGGGACTTGTAACGCTCCATCTTCCGCCGGCATGGTGGGCGTCTGAGCGTCATGGAATCGCGCTCCATCAACGTGACCGGGCCCGCTATCATGTCGCCGACGTAGCGCAGTGGTGAGCACAATGGTAGAGATCGAGGTGAAGCGGCGAAGTGCCTGACGGAGCTTCGTCATCTCATACGAAGTCGGGATGAATGCTTCCTGTACCCTGTACCCGCAATGCGCTGCGTCGCTGTGGTACGTACGCACTGTGTTGGACAGGAAATTCAGGTAGCCTCCGACATGATCTCATACCAGAGCTGAGAGATCCCTGGCTTGACCATGCTTCGGATGGTGCTTCTGCGATTCTCGTAACCAGGTTGGAGGAGAGCAGGAAGGCCCTTGCATCGGCGGGGCCCTTGTTGGGGCCATCTCTGTCTGGATCCTGGGGAGCCGACGATCGGATTTGAACCGATGGCCTGCTGTTTACGAATCCCATTCAGGGCGTATGAACGCTTATGACTAGTTCAGTTATATGCGTACGAATGCGTCGAACGTTCGCTGTATGATTGATGGCGACGCATGAAGCGCGATTGTGACCAGTTCGTGACCAAGTTGTGACCAAAGCGCCCCGCGACGATGAACGTTCCGGGCAGCGGCGCGCACCGATGTGGAGGTGAACGCTTGACTAGCATACCCGAGAGCAACACGGATCCGGAGCGGAGATTGATTCCGGACGAGGCAATTGAGCCTTGGGAGCCTATTCCGATTGCGGATTCACTCAATGGGGAATCACACGCCGAGAATGTCGCTCACATATGTGCGCGGATTACTTCCTTCTCTCAATCTCCTTCATGATGAACCCACAATAAGGAACGGGTTTCGGCAGTGGTCCGAAGAATCAGGTCGGGAACCGATTGTAAGCCAGGCCGTAGAAGTCCTGGACGAGGTGGCAACTCGGATTCATGGCCTGGAATCTAGAGGCGATCTGTTTGAATCTGCGAACGGCGATGACGAGTGGTCCGATACGGTCACGGTTACAGTTGAGACTGCAGAAGAAGGTGCTCGGTTATCTGCACTGCCGAAGCGCGGCGGAGCTAGTCAACGAATTCATGAATCATTGGAACCGAACCAACGGGGACCAGTATCTAGCGAAAGTTGCCGTGCAGCTTGTCCGCGACGAGTGGGTACTGAACTGGCCGTGGTTAGCTGTCGAACTCATCAGGATACCTGTACAGGCAATTGGGACGGGTCCAAGGCCGGAGCTATCACTTCCATTACTGGTACGAACCGGACCAACCGTGCTAGATCAGCCGATGCCCAATGACCAGTTTCGAGTCGATGTCGATTTAGGTATCAACGATGAATCAGTCGGCGATGCGCTTGAACGCATCATGGAATCAGTCGAAGCTGAAATGACTCGGGTATTTAGTGATCCTGCGCGCAATGCACCGCCAGAGACCCCTAAGGGCATCTTCACCAACCCAGAACAAATCGAGCGTGACGTGACATGGTGGTATCGGAATCGACTAGCAGGTGAGTCGTTCCTGAGCCTAGCACGAAATAAACCCACACGGCGACAGTCGGCAGACAGTCAAGGCCGGTGTAAGTCGAGCGGAGTCCTGGCTGGGGCTCACGAACTGGGAATTCAGATAGGCGTTGCCCCTGGGGGATTCATGACTTGTTCATATCCCCCATGGGGGAATCACTGGTCGTCGGAGTCCCCCACTTCCCACCATCCCGATTACTCCATACGGTTCATGCATAGACGTTTTTTGTCACGCATGAACTGGAGTTCCATGTCAGCCACAACTAGCAGCCCGGACGCTCACGATTGAGCAGGTTGCTCGGGAGTTGGGGATCAGTCGATACCTGGCATACGAGGCAGCGAAGACCGGAGCAATAGCTGGGGTTCCGGTGATTCGAGTCGGTAAGCGCATGCTCGTATCTCGGGCCGCGATCGATCGACTGCTCGCCGGAGCGAGTCCGATTCATTTGCATTAGAGCCGGATGATGTGCCGGTCAAGGTCTGAGGGGAACCCTTCCTGGTTTGTCGACAGGAGGTTCAGCGATGACACATCTCCTGACCATCACCGGAAACAACTTGAGGACTCGGCGATCGACCCTAGCATCATCCAAGAACGCGGCTACTGGAGCGCGGAAAAAAAGAGCGAAGTGCAGGCGCTCGATCTGGCCGCGCTCAATGCAACGTGCCGGGGATGGTCATTCCAATCTACGACACCCAGGGCGATCTACGGCTCTACCAGTTTCGGACCGGACACCCCGCGCGTCAAAGACGGGCGGACGATCGCGACGAAACCGGCTAAGGCCGGGCTCGTGCTGGATGTGCCGCGCTCGATACGGGACCGCCTCGAGATCCTGGCGTCCTGCTGTGGATCACTGAGGGCAGCAAGAAGGTCGACGCGGCTATCTCGCGTGGGTTGGTTTGCATCGGCGTTGTCGGCGTCTACGGATGGCGCGGTACGAACGATGCCGGCGGCAAGACCGCGCTCTCCGACCTGGAGTACATCGCCTGGAACGACCGTAAGGTTTACCTTGCCTTCGATTCCGACGTGATGGAAAAGCGCGAGGTGCATCAGGCGCTGGAACGATTCGCGGCATTGCTTGCCGGACGCGGAGCCAAGGTGCGCTACGTCTATATCCCGTCGACCGATGGCCTCAAGGTCGGACTAGATGACTATCTGGCCGGCGGCGGGAGCGTCGACGAGCTGCTACGCGCCGCGACCGACACGCTCCAACGGCTACCGAGCGCCGAGCCGGACACTGAACCGGAGTGGGAGCCGGACCAACGGGCGCTCGATGCCGGCAAACTGCTACTGGGAGCGCCGGACCTCGTGGACCGCATCGGGGTCGTTATCCGGGCGCTCGGCGTGGCCGGCGACCTCACGAATGCACTGATCCTGTATCTCGCGTTCGTGAGTCGATTCCTGCCGCAACCGATCAACATTCTCGTGCTCGGACTTTCGAGCGGTGGGAAGTCTCATCTGGTCAAGACGGTATCCGCGATCTTTCCGGAGCGCGCCATCTACGTACTCGACGCCATGAGTGAGCGAGCACGTCTACATCGATGCCGATCTGCGATGGCGTCATCTCATAATTACCGAGGCCGCAGGAATGCATCCCCAGGGCATCGGCGCGGCGATCATGCGCGCGATCGCCTGGGGCGGTCGAGTGCGATACGCAACCGTCGAAAAGACGGGCGGCGGTCTGCGCCCGGTCAACATCGACCGTGAGGGACCGACCGGCATCATCACAACGTCGACCCGGCGTGTTGAACCGGAGCTCGAAACGCGCTTGCTGACGCTACAGGTAGCTGACACGGCAGATGTGACCCGCGCAATCATGGCCGCCGATGCCGCGCGTCGAAACGGACACGCGCCGGAATCCCCCGATCTCGAACCGTGGCACGCCTTCAATACTGGCTTGCTCACGAAGGCAGTCACGACGTGACGATTCCATACGGCGAGCTGCTAGCCGAAAGTTGGTGCCAGTGGAGTTAGTGAGAATGCGCCGCGACTGACACAGCTCATGAATCTGATCAGTGCATCGGCCATCTTGCATCAGCGTCAACGCGAGCGTGATGAGAGCGGTCGAATCAAAGCCACGCGACAGGATTACGAGCTTGTGTTCGGTCTTACAGCTGATCTCTTTGGTGAGATCCGTGCCGAGGGTGTCACGCCGGGCGATTCGAGAGACGGTGTTGGCCGTCAAGATGCAGACCGGCGACAAGCCGCATTGCTCGATTGCACAGGTTGCCGGACATCTAAATCTCGCGCGCTCGACGGCGGATAGTCGGGTACGGACTGCGCTCAAAGGCGGATGGATCGGTCAACTCTGGAGGAGCTGGGGCCGTCCGGCGCGAAGCTGCAACAGGCGAGTCGCTACCGGAGGACCGGCCGGCACTTCCGACGCCGGAAGAGCTATTCGTTGACGCGCACACACACCCTCCCGCCGATACCGACTATCACGTCGTCACGTTGGCGGTTCTGTTGATTCTGACGCGGCAAATGAGCGTGACGATAGGGTGACGAGTGACGAGTCGGCATCGATGGACGTGACGACGTGCCGAGAGCGTGCGTGACGAACCCCTATTCGTCACGATTCCTACTGATTCACACGCGGAAAAAATCGAACGTGACGACGTGACGACCGAGAAACAGACAGGCGGAACGTGTGCGCACATTGAAATCAACTACGGGCGGTTCAAGACCTGTAGAGTATGCCGCGGTCATGACTGGTGTGGTGGACTGTCGACGAGGGGCCGGCTGATGACCACTGTCTCGACTGCGACCCACCGCCAGCCGATGCTCGCATTGAGCGCAAAGTTGGGAGTCCGGCATGAGCGACTGGAACGAATCGAGCCCGATATCGCTATTGGAGACCATGCGCACTGTGTACTCAGGCGTACAGGCGGCGGTGCATGCGGATTCTACTGATTCTGACGCGGAAAATCGCGAGAATCCGTCAACATGTCACGGAAACACGTTGGAGCGCAACAAATTTCGGCGAGTACGCGGTCGAAGTAGAAACTGGTCATCGTGTCCGATCTCTGTCCTGCTGCCGAATGCAACGGATTCGACCAGCACGGCAAACCGATTCGATCGGAGGTTCCATGACGCATGAAGTTAACGTGCCGGACGAACCGTCCGAAACTGGCGCTAAATGCGGAATCTACATGACATCGTGACGGTGCTACCCGGTGTCAGCGCCGGGTCGTTCTGGAGCTTCTGTGGCGGAGATGACATTCCAACTTATCGGGAGGTTGCTCGACGATTGGGATTGAGCGCTATATCGGTCTATACGCACTTGAAGCGTACGGGACGGGAAGCCAGACGTGTACAGGTTCTCATGGCCGAACGGCGGCGGCAACTGGATGAGCGGCACGCCGCAGCGATCAAAAGAGCTTCGTGAGCTATCCCGCCGATACTTGCGAGGACGTTCGAACTGGAGCTTCTACGAACGATTCGGGCGCTGGCCGTGGAACCGAGATGAAGACCGAAACTCCCCAGATCACTTGCCGGTCGTTTCCTGTGTTTCTACACACAGCGTGACATCCCCAGGAAAGGGAAGAAAACGGATGGCGTACAGCGAACGAGCGAAGGAGCGGCGGCGCTGCACTGGAACGCGCAAGGACGGTAAACCCTGTCGAGCATGGGCGCTTTGGGACGATTCTCGACAGCTCTGCGTGCAACATGCGGGACGGGGCGGGCAAGTGACGCAAGCAGCGCGGTTGGAATAGCTGGTCGAAGACGAACTATGTTCCCTGCCAATGTCCAGCCTACAACTGGCCTCTACCGCCCTGGGGCGGACTGTGTGAGTGGCCAGATCCTCCGAGACGACGGCTCTCTACTCCCAGCCGGAACACACAGCTGGCCGCGCATTCCGGAACGAGAGAAGGCGTTGGTTCGCATCTTGCGCCGGAGGGACGGCCGGTGAGGGAGGAGGGGCATAAAGTTCACGGCGACGGCTTAGACGGTACCCACGTCCCAGGATGATTTTGGTCTGTACGGATTAGGAATTCAGGATTCAGCACCTGAATTGCCCGTTCGCCGCCTGAGAATGGGCAGAACCAGCAGCCGCACGATGTCATCCGTACGGCTATAGAACGCCTCAGATGCATCTTTTACATGTCGATCGGGGTAGTGGGGGTCGAAAAAGTTCCCAGCCCAGCGCCAGAAAGGACCCGCGCTCCAGCTACGTTTACGCGACCGCATTAAAGAATTTTCGGGTTTGTCGGAGAAACGGGGTGCAAACATGGATGATCTGAGGTGCCGGAAGTGTGGGAAACAGCTTGAATATGCGGGTCCGGGCGGCGGCTGCGGTGGTGCTCGGTGGGCTGCCGGGCGTGCTGCGGAGTACGAAATTACCCGCATAAAACGGCGTTTAGAGCGAAACGAGCAAGAGTTGTCTGACGTGCGCAACGGACTCACTACCGGTCCATGGAGCCAGCCTAAAGCTCAACGGGAGGTGGCAAGATGTTCGTCTCGAAGCCCTTAGATCAGCACTGGTTGAAGACGAATCGCGCCTCCGCGAGTTGATAGAGGCCCAGCAGTGAATGCAGAGGAAGCAGCGTGGAATCACTCTCGTACTGAGATAATGATCAAGATTCCAATTGACTGGCCCAGCGCAGGAGCCAGTTTCCAGCTTGCCTATGATTTCGGAAAGACGGCGAGAAAGGAAATATTGAGGGATCCCATATGGGAGGTCAGTTCAGGTGAGTACCGCTGGTCGATGCGGGCGTTGGTCGAAGCCTGCCGGCAAATCGACATTCGGGACTGGAACCGGCGCGGACTTCTCACTCCCACACGGTGCTTCGAATGGCATTGGATGGATCCTGCTGGGAATCCAGCCCCGATCGGTGTCGCAGTCGAGGAGGGGCTTGTGTGCCTGACATACAGCTTCAGACGGAATGGAGGCGAAGCCGAGCAGATTCGCGAACCGGATCCGATTGACGAAAACTCCTGCAATTTCGGTGGTGAGAGGTCATGGTTCATCTGCCCTGAATCGTGAATGACACGGTGTGCGGCCGCCGCGTCGCAATCCTGTATTCAGGCGGCAAGTACTTTCTCTGTCGTCCCTGCTACGACTTAGCGTATCGGAGTACACGTGAACGTCCGCATGAAGCACATCGCCGAAAGGCACAGAAGTTGAGACGTCGTCTTGGTGGAACTGGAAGCCTCTTCGAGCCGATTCCGATGCGACCTCGAGGCATGCACGAGTCAACGTACATCCAGCTTCGCGCCAGTTGATGAAACATCAGCAACAATATCTAGTCGAGTCCGAGCAGTGGCGCGAGAGTCGGCTCTATCACCTTCTAGCTCGCCTGGATCGTATCCTGGACAATGATCTCGCCAAATGAGCCCCAGTAGTTTCACACCGGGATTTTTCACCAATCCCGCTGTTTCGTGCTAGGCTGCTACAAGGGTCGGAAGAGGAGTTGTTCCAGTGCTGAGGAAGCTGGACGGCAAGATCGTTACCGAATATGGATCCTAATCCAGACCTATAGGGAACCGTTCCGCCGCGTAAGACGTTATATTGTTAGAGAAGATGAGAAGCCGAGTGGGGTACCAAATGGCCATCGAAATTCAACACACGGACAGCCGAACGGTACTCGGTGATGGTTTCACCTTTGCGGATGATAAAGAAGGTTGAAGATCTTCGATGATGCTGCTCGTCTGTAAATTTTTCGGCATGAGTGGTGAAGATTTCCCGGAGAAGTATAGAGCCGGTGACCTCCCGACCGATGCCGAGGATCCTGACGTTTCGCTCGTAGAGATGCTAATTCCCTTCGCCTGCCAGTAAACGTTGTATTTCGAGTACTCAGGGGATGCTATGGAAGATTTCCGCTCACTCCTGAGCCTGCCCTGAAGTGTATTCTTCAGAATGTCCAACTCATCTTGCCCTCAAAGGTGTATGCAGCCAGAGACGGTGAGGTGTTTTCTATTGGCTGTAAACAACGGTTTCCCTAGCGAACTCACTGTTCAATACAACGTGGAAACCGGCCCTCCGTTCGATAACAACATGAACCGCCGCTTTTTCTTGCATTTGCGATGAAGATCTGAGCCCTGAAGATAGTAACCATGGGCAGTACCGGCTTCAATCGTTGACTATGTCTTCAGTCTGCGGACTAGGAGCAACGACGGCAGGTATCCCACGCTGCTTGACTGGCACTGGCATCCGGAAAGTCATCAGGCAGACACTCGTGCGTACCCTCATTTACATATCAAGAGCGGACTCGGCGGCCTCGTTCAGAACTTCAACAAGCGCCATATTCCGACGAGCAGAATGACGATTGAAGATGTGATCGAGTTCCTGATTCGAGACTGTCATGTTCTGCCGCTAAAGGAGTGATTTGGGAAACTGTCTCTGAGGAAAACCGAAGGATCTATCGAGAGCGTCGCCAGCGGTATTAGCAGGTTCGAAGCGATCCCAGAGCTGCTCCACAAGGGCCAGCCTTCTGATTCCTCTGCGGATCGATCGGGGAGCTCGTTCCGACCCGGCGTGTACGATGGCATCGCCTGTAGTTCCTCAAGCGTCATCCCGTACATTTCCATGATCTCAGCGTCGGTTCGTTGCCATCCAGGCGAGGTCGGACGAGCGAACTTGATCCAGTCCGCATTGATGCCTTCGTCCAGCGAAAAGACTGGTCGGCGCTGCTGCGGTTTCTCTAACTTATCCATGAGGTCCCTCCAACCGATTTGCTATTCGCGGGTCTGCAATTGTGCGTGGATCCTCGTAGACATCGGGATTACCACCTTCATCAGCACCTCGAGCTGGGCGTGGTCGTCGAGGACTTGGGCGCAGGATTCCCAGTCGACGTCTTCGATGCGGTCGTACTTGAGCTCGAAGGGGTGTTGTTCGGGGACTTCGTCGATCGTCTCGAGGGCGAGCTCTTCCTGGCGGAGGGCGACGTTGACCCAGACGTCTTCGAGGGTGTCGGGGATCTGACCGAAGAGGCCGTGGATGCCTTCGAGGCGGCCGGAGAGCAGCTCGTGGACGCGGTCTTCGACAGAGTCGAGATAGCGCATGTTGTAGATGAGCACCTCGGGGATGGCCTGGCCGATGCGCTGGATGCGACCCTTGCGCTGCTCCAGGCGGGTCGGGTTCCAGGGGAGGTCGAGGTTGATCAGGGTGCCGAGCTTCTGGAGGTTGAGGCCTTCGGATGCGGCGTCGGTGCCGACGACGAGGCGCATGTCCTCTACTTGCTGCTTGATGATCTCGCGGTCGAGGCGTGTGAACTCGCCAGCGCGAAAGATCCCTGAGCGGCCCGAGCCGGCGTAGATGCCGATCGGCTCGTCGCGAAGACGTTGGGAGAGCCGCCACCGGCGACCCAGTAGGCGGAGTCGTAGTACTGGGTGAAGACGATGCAGCCGCGGTCCAGCCAGGAATCTGGTGCCGCTGACGCTGCCCGAGAATCTCTTCGACACGCTCGTACTTTGGATCACGGTCGTTGGCCTGGTCGAGCAACGCGAGGCAGCGGTCAGCTTCGTCGCTTCGGCGTCGGTGAGCGGGCAGAGCGACGATGTCGGCTCATCGCCGGGATCGTCCTCGTCGCCGACTTCCTGGACGCGGCCGAGCATCTCTCGAGCTGTTCCGGCGCCGAAGGATGATCGTGCCGCCGATCCGGCGCAGGAGAATCGTCTTGAGGAAGCCGGAGTCTTGATGCCCTCGCGCTTGCCGACTTCTTCACAGAACTCCTCGGCGGCTTCGTAGGCGTCGCGGAGCGGGCCGGGAGATTGATCGCCTCGGTCTTGGATCTCCGCCAAACAGCTCGACCTCAATCTTCGGCAGGTACGGCTCGCCGGTCGTCGGGTCGACCTCGTCTTCCTTAACTGCGGGTGCGCCGGACGATGTGGCGGATGTACGGGTTGTGGTGGGCGAAGAACGTGGGGCCGAAGCTGCGCAAGCGGGACCGGTCCGGCGGCCTCAAATCCTGGTAGGAACCCTGGGAGACGTAGCGCGTGGCCGGATCAACATCGAGCGGATTGCCGGATGAAGATCCTGTCTTCATCTGCGCCGCTGGAAGTGGCTCGCGCATCCACCACCAGAGTCTTCTGGGTCTGACGGGAGGTGGTTCCGACCCAGTGACGCGGGCAATGCCCTCCGGGAGCGTGCTCCAGAGGCTGAACGGTCCGCCGAGGACGGTGTCGTTGCCGCAGTTGAGAGCATGCAGGAGATCCCAGGCTTCGATGGCGTGCAAGTTGCACCGGCGTCGCGGTCGCTAGAGCGCAGGCTCTTTGTCTGGGGAGCGACGCGTTCGAGTGAACCCGAGCAGATTGTTGGTCTGTCGATTGGGACCGAGGTCGTTCCTGGCTTGAGCGAGGACCGGCGGGCACGGTGGGCTTCGTCGAGGATGACACATTCGTATTGCAGGCCGCTGAGCAGATCGCGGGCATCGGGTGAAGCCGTCAACAGTCCTGATGAGACACAGGCCAGCTTCCTCGGCACTTTCGGAGTCCCTCGTTGCCGTCGCGGGGATGGAAGACGCCTTGCTCGTCCTCCCCAACCGCGGCCGGTCCAGACGGCCGAGGGAAGCCGGAGCATGTCCCAGAGCTCGTCGCGCCACTGGTAGAGCAGCGGCTTCGGCACGAGCCAGCGTGCGACCGCCGCCCCAGAGCATCATCAGCTTGGCAGCGAGGGCGAGCTGGATGGTTTTGCCGAGACCGACCTGGTCGGCCAGAACGAGCCGCGCACCGCCCTCGCGGTGCTGGTCGAAGGCGTGCTTGATAAATGACTTCTGATGGGCCCAGAGGCCGAACTGCGACGGTAGACCGGCAGCTCGATCGCGGCGGCGGCGTCCTGTGCGACGTCCTTCGCGTCGCGCCAGTCCCTCGATCTCGACGATGACGGTCCGGCGGGAGACGCGCTCGACGTCCTTGATGACCGCTTCGGCCAGCTCGACGGAGGCGGGTCGTTCCAGAGTGACTCGAATTCCTCCTGGACCCAGTCGATACCTTCTAGACTCTCGTCGGTCCAGACGATCTCGTAGTTGACTTCCCAGGCCATCTTCTGACTCGCTGGCGCCGCCCATGAAGCTGATCCGCGAGCCGTCGGCGCGGGTGACGACGCCGGCCTTGCCGTGGACGAGCCTCGAACCGGCGATCGGGGAGCACCCGCACCCTGCAGCCGCTCGCTCGTCAACAGCCCATGCAACGCACTGCTGCGTTCTGAGTCCCGGAGGAATGTCCTCCGGGAGACTTGTGTTCCATTCCCGAAACTGCGCCTGCTTCGCTGCCTGGGCGGTCAGTACATCGAGCGGGTTGAGGTCCGAGTTGCAGATCACCCGGACGACGGCGTCATCGGCCATGGCGTCGATCGCTTCGCCGGCGACCTCGAGGATCGAAGAGCTGAAGTAGCCGGCGATCCGGTCGTAGCTCCTGGCCCCGGCGAGCATGTCGGGCAGCAGATGGCCGAGCCGCTTCCGGCGGGACGAGTAGCGGTTGATCATCCGGCGCTAGACGCTGTCGTTCTCGACCGTGCCCAGCAGCAGCCGCGCCGCGTGGGCGTCGGCCCCCCAGTGGGGAAGGCGTTCGGCTTTGGTCGAGATGTAGCGGAGCAGCTCGACGATCGTCTGGCGGTCGCCCCAGTAGTTGGGGAGCTCCTGGCGGAAGTAGTTGCGGGCAGGCCGGGGGTCGCGCTCCGGGTTGGTCGCGGTCGTGTAGACGCCGTAGAGGACGTGGCGGAGCAACGAGCCGTCGAAGCCTGGTTCGCCAGCCGAGCGGAGATCGCGGCCGGCGAACTCTTCCGGCGTCTTGAGCCGGGTCGCGTTGGCTTTAGTGCTGCCGAGCAGGTCGCGGTAGCCGGCGGCACCGTAGCCGCGGGCAAGCTCCTGGAAGACGCCCTCACGGTGCTCGTCCTCGGTCTCGACTTCGAGCCCTTTGAGGTAGAAGCGTTCCTCCGGCGTCATCTTCCGCCAGGTCGAACGGTCGAGTCCATCCGGCACGAGATAGTCCGAGGCGATCTTGACTGCCTGCTCGATCAGTCGAGTCAGCGGGTTCTCCCGCTTGTCGTCCGAGGAACGGCGCAGTTCGCGTTCGATGTCAATGTCGCCGATTGATGAGTAGCTCGTGAGAACGCGCAAAGCGGCGGCATACGCGGCGAGCTGGTAGTCTGCATCACTGAAGTTCGGATCGTCTTTCGGGTCGATCTGGAGCATTGACTGAAGCTGTCTTTGGACTTCTTGCTGAATCTGTGGATAGAGATCTGCGAGATTGCCGCGACGGTCCTGTAGACGCTTACGAAGCACCATACAGACGGTACCCTGCACATAATTTCCGACCCGAATTCCCGCTCCCGATGTTTCTGTTGCAATCGTCCAAGCCCCGGTCACCTGCAGACCGGCAGACCAAAGGACAGTCCCGAGATCTGCCCAAACTGACGGATCCTGGTGAGTAAACATCACAATTTGGTGGCCGTCGTCGACCATCTCACCATGCATGTTGGCGTAGCATTCTGCTAGTGCTACGCGGAATCCAGCACCAGTGCCCTTTACTGCTAGCGCACGGCGACTATCCGTCGTCCATTCTGGGAATAACTCGCTGAGCCCTCCAGCTTGCCACGCTAGAAAGAATTCTGAAAGTTCTTCGTAACTCACTGCATCCGCGTACCCAGGATCGGTAATCCACATGTCGCCGAAGCGGCTATCCAGCGCTGTTGCATCGTGAGTTTCAGCCATAGAGGTGCCAATCGCACGTACTCTTGAAGTTAAGAGACAATAGACGATTCAATCATCTTTGTCGGTCTGCAACCACTATAGTTGACCCAGGTGTTGAGCGCCTGATTCGGGAATGTGAGCTTTCCTTCTTCTCGCCCGGCTGAGGAATCCCAAATGCAAAGTCGAGCTATTGTAGTTCACATACCTTCCAATATAGAGAGCAAGATCGAAGCACGCGCCAGCAATGTCCTTTGAGATCAGCATTGGCTTCAAGGGTCAATCCCGCAAGCAGGTGCTAGTTGAATAGGTGCCAATGAGTCCAACCACGTTCTCGGAAGACGGGTAGTTTCAATCGCCCTGCTCTATTTGACGGTCTGGTATGTGGCCTTTTGCCTGCAATCACGAAAGCGTTCTTGCTTAGCAACCCTAGTACGCGTTTGTCGCGCTCCAAGTCAGCGGCGCTAGGTGACCGATAGTGCCGCTCCTTTGTCAATGTACCTCAGGTCATACCTGACGGACGCGATGCAGTCGTTCTTGAAAGACATCGTCATCTTGCGGCACTAGGTCGTTGTTCTCCCATCGTCGCAATCCTTGGCGTCCCTCGCAACGATTCGGCACTTGTCGTTCGGCGCTGACCGGGCGGTAACCATCGTCCATCGTGGTCAACTGGGCAAACAACACCATTGCTCCAGGTCCCATTGGCTGCGTCTTCAATTCCTGATCGGAGACTTCGCTGTGGATTTCTATGTCGAAGCGCATCTCGCTTGGCAGCGGTACAAGTTTGGCAATTGTGTTCGATCCTCGACCAACATTGACCAGCTCGGTGCGAGAGGCACCTCCAACCAGTTACCGGGTCAATCACCTCATTGCAATAGAGGTAAGCGTCAGCAATCCAACCTTGATCGTCCTTCTCGATACCTCGTCGTTCAACCTGCTGCTGAACCTCGTCGTAGACCCAACCGCTGGGCAGCTTCGACGTGCTTGAGAACTGCCTCACCGCCGCCGACGATGTTCAGTGCTCCCCAGGTCAGCAGGGCTGCGGTGACCGGGCTGAGGTCGGAACCGTCAGGCGTCGCAGCCGATCCGTGCCGCCTCAAACGGGATTGAGCCCCGCCGCAGAAGGCGTCGCCGACCCGCGGGTGTGGCCCCAGCGGCGCTGGCCCAGCTCCTCGACCAACTCCGGCAAGCTTGTGGCGTTCGTGCCCAAGTGGCGGTTGATGCGCCTCAAGCTTCTGGGCTGGCCATCGATCTGCTCCGGCCGGTCGCAGTAGACCAGCTTCTCGTCGTAGCTCATCCGCAGGAAGGCCCGCTGCTGCATGGCCGCCCGGTCCTCCCTGGTCAGTCCCCGCTGCCAGGATGGGTTTTTGCCACTGGTGTTGGAAGTAATCGTCGCGCTCGCGGCGCGCGGTAGCGTGCTCGTAGCAGACCTTGGCCGGGATCGATTTGTTCTGACGGCGCAGCATAGACCGTCATCGTCCATTGTCATCAGCGCCAGGAAGGTCTCGCGATCACCCTCCGGATCGTCGGTCGCGGCAGCAGCAGCCGAATCCAGCGCTCCAGACCAGTACCAGGGGTTTCGCCCCCACCACTTACCCAGGGCGGTCGAGTGTCTGTCCGACGTTGGCTTTCCGCTCCTTGTAGCTCTCCAGCTGAGAGCTTGCCTTTGACCGGGAACTGGACCTCGATGAAGCTCTTCCCAGCCCTTTCGAGGTCGAGCGCCTGCTGTTCCGTCGGGCTTGTGGTCGTCATCGTTGTCCCTTCCCGTTCAGGCGAAGTCGGTCAATATCGTTGTTGAGCTAGAACCGATCCCTCGCTATGGCGCGTCCGGTTCCTCGACATCTAATAGTGAGAGTTGGGCCTTTGGTGGCTCGTTCTTGCGGCTCTTGCGTCGGCGCTTCGGGGGCAATTCGTCATCGACCGGCAGCTGATCGGCGAGGAAGCTGGCCGGCGAGACGAAGACCGGGTTCTCGGCGAAGGCGATCTTGATCGCCTTCCGCCAGCCGCGATCTTTGCCGTGCTCTGCGTGGCGCTGGTCGCATTGAAATCGTCGTGTAGAGCCACCAGCGCTCCTCGGGAGCCAGCCCCGACCAGTTGGCGATGATGCTCGGAATCACGCTGGGATCGGCATCCTCGATCGCCCAGGCCAGCAGCACCAGCTTCACTTGGCCGAAATCGGGCGCGAGCGGTGTCGCGGCTGCTCATCCAGCGGGCGCGCTTCAACCCCTCGCGACGGAGCCAGTGATTGAACTGGTCCTGGGCATCATAGCGATCCGCCCCCGGTAGTAGCCGTCCAGCCGGGCCTTGACCTCCGGCTCGCTGCCGTCGTCATCGTCGCCAAAGGCGAAGCGCTCCTCGATGCGTGACTCGCCGGAGCGGCTGAGGACAACGGCGAAATGGTGCGGTGACTGATCCGGCTCAGAGCCGGGAGTCATTGGATTGTCGAGGATCTGCCTGTCATCCTCTATTGTTCCACCTCGTCGGCGTCGAGTGTCATCCGCAACGCCTCGACGATCTCGAGCAGGTCCCGACCGCTGAGGAATTTCAATCGATCGACTTCCAGCTCCATCCGCCCCCCGGCCAGCACTTCCGACAGCATGTTCGCCTGCTCCTGGACGCTTTCAGCGTTCTGGAAGAGCTCCGGCGCCGATGCCAGCTCGACCCATTTGCCGTCGGTCGTCGTGACGATGTTCCGGACCCACTCCCAATTCGGCATGACTGTCCCGCGCGACTTCCAGAAACTCGTAGACATCGCGGGTCGCGTTCCGGCGCAGCTTGTGCCGCCAGATGGCCGGCTTGTTCTCGTCAACGACCGGTTCACCGGGATCGGTTCCCTTCTCGGGCGGTTGCCACTGCTTCACGTCCGAAGTTATGCCGTCGGCGGTGGCCTGGGCTTGAACGAAGCGGGTTCCATCCGGCACCGGAAACGGCTCGGTGTAGGTATGCCCGGACGTCGAGGGGCTGGAGCCGTCGACGGTGTGCGGATCTCGCCCTCGGGGATGGCCTGCATCTCGCACATGATCTGATCACCGCTCTGGTAGAAGCGGTGCTGCGTCGTGTTGGTCAGGTGACCGGTTCACCGGTCTCGTATTCGCCCGAGGTGTCCTCGGCGAGGAACGAGCTTGAGATCGTCGACTTCAGATCGCGGTTGTGGTCGATCACATCGGACGATGTCGTTGCTTGCCCGTCCCGGCTCATGTAGCCCGGTCGCCATGGACCGGCCTGACTCGCAGCAGGACAGCACCCGTGTCCGAGTTGCGCTGGAGTTCCTGGATGTTGATGTCGGTGGGATCCTTCGGGGAAGGGGCCGCGCTGGATGTAGCCACCGGTCATCTCGCCGATCGCCAGCGCAACATCTCGGCTCGCAGGTCGTCGAGCGCTCGAGGGTGGTGCCACTCCCAGCTCGAATCGGTCGCAGCTCCTTCGGCGGATGTCGCTCCAGGGCACTTCCTTCGAGCCCTGCGGCCAGAGCCGGTCTTCGACCCGCTCCCGGAAGCCGTTCCAGTCGCTGATGTCGCGCCGGAACTTGTAGACGTTCTCGAGCGCCTGCATGATCTGTTCTTCGCCGTTGAACCGGTTGGCGACGTACTGGAGGTCGATGTCGAGCTGTGGGTCGGTCCGACTGCTGGGGCTGGTAGAGCCGCTGGGGCGCTACCGTCGGCAGGCGATGTAAGCGCGCCCTCTTCGTCCTTCTGCTTATCGATCGCCTCCACGCAGGCCAGGGATCATCCTCGCGGCGCCCCTCGCTCCAGGAACCTCGCCGATGTGATCTGGCCGGTGGCCCGGGCGTCGCCGCCCGGTCGAGGACCTGGTCGACCGTCGAGGTGCCGGTCGGGAAGGGGGACGCGGTTCTTGAACTGCTGTTCATCCCAGAACTGGTGATCGTCGGCAAGGCATCGCTGGCCGGCGGAAGACGACGAGCGTGATCCGGTCCTGGGCGAGTTGGACGCGGTCGAGCGCCGGCAGCGACGCTCGATCTCCTGGTAGCAGGTCGAGGATCGCCGGCTCGAACATCGAGTTCAGCCGCTCTCGCAGTTCGATCCTCGCCTCGCGGGCGCTGCCGTGGGCGTAGCTGTCGGCTTCAGCTGAGGTTCTCGGTGTTCCGGAAGAGCAGCGCGCCGCTCGCCGTCGCGTGGAGATACCAGGCACCTCCCGGTCCTGCAGGGCGTCGAGCGCGCTCCTGAGCCCGTTGAGCTCGGCCCGGCGCGGCAAGATACTCGACGATCGTCGAGCGATCCAGCCCACGCACGGCATCGACAGCGGTCGAGAGTGATGACAGGAATATCAGCTTGACGGCGTCCTGGGCATCGGTGCTGTCCGGACCGTCGATCTGCTCGGCGGCCCGCATCACCCTCGTCGGCAATATCATGAGCGATGGCGTTGTCGAGCGTGTTGTTGATCTGGTGAATCTCGCTCAGCATGTCGGAATCGTTGAGGTCCAGATGATGGGCTCCGACCAGATAGGGCTTCCCGAGCGCCACCGGACTCCACAGATCGTGGATGACCATCCGCATCATTCGGATCAGTGCAGGTCTGCTGGAAGCCTGATTCTCCCGGAAGCGGGCATAGAGGTCGCGGATGCCGGGGTGGAAGGTACGACTCGCGCACCGCCGCCCGCATCTGCTGGGGTGAACCGGTCGTCAGGTCCATCCGCTGCGCTTCGTCCAGTGCGTCAGGATATGCCTGTGCTACGGCGTCGACCTCGTCCTGACCGGGAAGCGACTCGAACAGCCGCGTCCTGAGGATGTGATACAGCTCGTCGGTGTTGAGCCGGACCGGGTCGATCCGCTGAACCGAGCGGTTCGCTTCCTGCTCAGTTCGACAGCGCCTCGCTCATCGCGGCATGCCCGCCGGAGTAGACCGACGACCGGAGATCGGTCAGGACGAGGCAGACATTCGGCAGCTTGTCGCCGGTCACGGCAACCAATAGATTCGCCAGCGCTGTCGTCGTAATCCGGTCGAGCGACGAGGACCGACGGTGATCGCGCCGGCGGCCTCGAAGTACGGAGGAAGCTCGTCGAGCATGATCAGCGTCGGCTCGCCGCCGCCTCACCCAGTCATCGCTGCCTGGTGGCCGCAGAGGGCTGTAGAACGCGTCGAAGGCGTTGAACCTATTGATTGGCTCGCGATCTCGCCCCAGATGCCGTAGTCGGTGCTGGCATTGCGGCCGGTAAACGCGACCGTCCGGACCATGCCCAGCGAACCAGCCGGCTCGTAGAACTCGCCATCACCTTGGAGCGCATCTCCGGATGCCGTGCCAATAGCCCGAGCGAGATCGGGTTGTGCGTCTTCCGCCACCCATCGACTGGCTGAGCAGGAACGCCCCGGCGGCGCTCGCCGACGTGCCGTCCAGCCCTTGAACGCCTCCGGTCAGCAGCTGTTCCATGCCCTGGGTCACGTAGTTCTCGTCGAAGAATCGCCGCGGATCGATGTTGTTCAGATCAGCCAGATCGTAGACCGTATCCCTCCGCACGCTATCAAATACAGATTGCCTCGGCGTGCAGGCTTGTTCGAGCGTTCTCAGTGCTGTCGCCATCGTGGGCTGTAGCCCTTTCTGTCTCTGTCTGCTCAGTTCGGCACATTGTAGCGCGCAAGTCGCAACATTTAACCAATACTTGGAAGTACTATGATCCTGTTTGGAACCTTCTGGTCTCGCTGACTGCTATTGGGTGGAACGGAGTAAGGACGCATGACAACATCGCGAACTCTTGGACAGGAGTTCCTAGCTCTATATACAACGATGGAGGAATTCCTGTCGAAACAGGCAGGACCAAATCCACCGGACAGCTGGTCCGCAATGGTTGAAGAGGTTTCGCCTCGCAACACAACCGTAAAGAGATACGCCTATTCGCTCAAGGCGTTCGGTCGTCTTCGAAATGCAATTCTCCACAATCCGCGATACCCAGATCGATTCATCGCCGAACCATTGGCTGATGCGGTTGAGGAGTTCAGACAGATCTCGAACATAGTGATATCGCCACCAAGACTCGGTGACGAACCCAATTTGGAACTCCAACCATTCAAGCGAAGCTGCAGCCTCAAGAAAGCCCTAGAACACATGGGTGAGAATGAATTCTCTCAGATCATCGTAAGGGATGAAGATGGGCTCGGTCTAATCACCTCTGAAGACATCGCTCGATGGCTTGAAAATCAGATCGAAGGTACCGATATTCTGGTGTTGGATGCACGACTAGAGGATCTGCGACCTTATGAGCTTCCGGGAAGCTTTCAGGTAATGGGAGTTACGAAAACACTCTTCGATGCGGAAGCGGCGTTCCACCGTCCGCCGCGCTCTGATGAGTCACGCCTCTTCGCGATCATCGTTACTAACAACGGGAAGCGAACTGGTAAGCCGGTTCGAATCGTCACGCCGTGGGACGTGCTGGCCCTGGATTGACTTGTTCGGTAGCTCCCAGTCAAATCGGGGCAGGCGATGACCGTGAATGACCTCGGCACTGAACTCGTTGCAGTCATCATTGCCCTGGTTTCCGCACTGGCAGCGCTCGCATCCGCTGTCGCCTCACTCAAGGGCGCTCGTGCAACGGAACGATCCGTATTGCAGGATATCCGTCCTCAACTGACCGATGTCCCGGAACGCTCTGAACTTGCGAAGGTAGAAGGCGCAGGACTGATCGCACATAGAGCGTGGGATGCCATAGGCGGTAGCGTCGAGGTTCCTGGACTAGGCAGACCCTTCATTCTCTCAAGTCCGGATGTACCAGCGATCTATTCGGTGCCGTGCCGAAATGCGGGTAGCGGCACGGCACTCGTACAGCACGCCAATCTCTGCTACGGCGGGACGGATCGGAATCCAATCGTTGAGGCCGAGCTAATCGGTTCACTGGATCGCTACGTTGCTCCCGGCGAGATGATCCGCTTGAACTTCATCGACCTTGCGGAAAGTCGACGAGGTCTCTCGTTCCAAGGATGTTCCGTGCGAATCTCGTACTCGAATGTGGATGAGTCGGAGCATTTCCAGTCCGAGCTTGAAGTTTCAAGGGTGTATCGACAGGGCACTGCTTCGTCTCGGATGTGAGTGTGCGACGAGACGAACACCAGACTGGAAGTCTCGCCAAGCGTATTGGACGACTCCGCATTCGCTGAAACGAGCACACCCCCACGCTTCAGTTCAATGTCATTCGAACATGCAATGCCACTTGACCAAAGGATCAGCTACCAATCAAACAGTAGAGCTTCACTCACTGTCGCGAACCGACCATAACTCACTATGACCCACCTCGAAGGCACCTTCCTTTGTCTATAAAACATCGTAAACGTACGTTATAATATATATAAGTCTGCTTGGACTCAGAACGACAGGAGAGGTGATGAGCAGCCGCGACGACTGGTTGCTGACTGAGCAAGTAGCCGAACTGCTCCAAGTAACCGTAGAAACCGTTCGACGATGGATTCGCGAAGGAGAGATCCCGGTGCTTGATCTACCGGGGCGCAGAGGTGGCTACCGAGTATCGCGTGCTGATATGGATACCTATATCGAACGCCGATACGGCTACTTGGGAAAGAGATCGCCTGAGCCCAGAAAACACCGACTCAGGCGAGTAGAAACGTTCGATCTGGGATTAGCAGACCGGACATGTTCAGTGTAACAGGAGCGATCCAATGGCAAGTGCAAGCATCCAGAAACGAGAAGGTAAGCGGGGTGTTCGGTGGACGGTTATCTACGATGACCCAACCGCAGCAGGAAAGCGCAAACAGAGACGGAAGACCTTTCGCACACGAGAGAGCGAAGGGTTCACGCGAAGACGCTGCACCAGATCAATACCGGAATGGGCATCCACCTCGGCTGGCAGCATCTGAAGGCGCGCCTGCTCGAACCAAACTGGCAGTTCGCCTGGGTAGGAGTCCTGATAGCCGGCCTCGCCCTCGTCTGGGCCGACACCTCGACGACGATGAACCTCCCGCCGCCGCTGCCGGTCGACAACCCTCGGCCGGACTACGCCTATCTCGCGGAGCACCCCGGGACGGTGCTCGAAATGCCGATGGGCGAGGGGCCGGTTGCCTCGGCATGGCCCAACTTCTGGTCGACGAAGCACTGGAACCCGGTCGTCAACGGCTTCTCCGGTATCGTCCCGCCAACATACGACCTGCTGCGGGAGCGCTCCCGGGAAATTCCCGATCCGGAAGCGATCCGGCTGATGCAGGGCATCGGCATCGACTACATCGTCGTCCACAAGGAGATGCCGGAAGAGCGACGGGAAGAGGTAGAAGAGGGATTCAAGAGCAACCCGTCGATCATCCTCGTCTTCCCCGGCGTCGATGCCGTCTACCGCCTGGATCGCGATCCCTGGCTCTGGGAGCTTGCGGATGCGGTTCCCGGCGATCAGACGGTCGATCTGCCGGATATCTCGTCGGACCCGCTCGCCTACGGCCTGCTCGTTGCCATCCTCCAGCGCGAGGGTCACGACGTCACCGGCCAGGGGACGATCGACTACTACGAGCTCCCGGAGCGGGATTCTCCAGGCTGCTACGCCGTCCTCGATGCCAGCGCGGACCCGTCCCACTACGGCTATCCGAATGTAGAAGGGATCGCTCGAAAAGAAGACTACGTCCTGTATCGCAATCTGGAATGTAGATAGCGTTGTCCCGACTCACCGTACGGTAGCGGAATCAGACGCATCCGATGATTCTTGTCTGAGCAGTGACGATGGAGTCATACGAAGTCGGGATGAATGCTTCCTGTACCCTGTACCCGCAATGCGCTGCGTCGCTGTGGTACGTACGCACTGTGTTGGACAGGAAATTCAGGTAGCCTCCGACATGATCTCATACCAGAGCTGAGATCCCTGGCTTGACCATGCTTCGGATGGTGCTTCTGCGATTCTCGTAACCAGGTTGATGAGAGCAGGAAGGCCCTTGCATCGGCGGGGCCCTTGTTTGGGCCATCTCTGTCTGGATCCTGGGGAGCCGACGATCGGATTTGAACCGATGGCCTGCTGTTTACGAAACAGCTGCTCTACCACTGAGCTACGTCGGCATCGACTGTGCCGGGGCTGAAGCCCGGCACGTTCAATTCCGGATTTTATCATAGGGTTCGTGGATTCCAGCAACGATCGAAACCTGACGTTCGGTCGAATGCGACCCGGGCTAGGTCATCCGGGTGTCCCTGAGCCAACACGGCGTGAAGATTCCGGCTAGGTTGCTCCGAGGTTCTCTTCGTAGGCCCGTAGGATGTGCTCGCACGCTTCGTCAGGGGAATCCGTGACCAGCATGAGATCGATGTCGCCGGGACTTATCCGTCCGGTGTCCTCGACGGTCGATCGCAGCCAGTCGATCAACCCGGTCCAGTAATCGGCTCCGAAGAGGACGATCGGGAAATTGTGAATCTTGCCGGTCTGGACGAGCGTCACCGTCTCGAATAGCTCGTCGAGCGTGCCGAAGCCGCCCGGGAAGATCACAAACGCTTCAGCGTACTTGAGGAACATGACTTTCCGGACGAAGAAGTAGCGGAAGTCGACCGCAATCTCGACGTAATCATTCATGCCTTGCTCGAACGGCAGTTCGATGTTCGCGCCGACCGATGTGCCTCCGGCGTCGACCGCGCCCCGATTGCCGGCTTCCATGATACCGGGACCGCCTCCGGTGATGATCGAGAATTTGTGACCGACCAGGTCTTTCGCGAGGCTGCGCGCCGATTGGTACATCGGATCCGCCTCCGGAGTCCGGGCCGAACCGAATATCGTGACTGCCGGAGCGACCGCCGCCAGCGCGTCGAATCCGGCAACGAATTCGCTCATGATACGGAGCACTCGCCAGGGATCGGAGCCGAGGAACTCGAGGCCCGGAACGTCCCGGCGGCGCAGCAGTGCTTCGTCTTCGGTCGGGAGACCGAGCCGATTGCGACGGTTGAGCGAGAGGTTGGTCTGTTGTGGCTGTTCCGGGATCCAGCCGGGATGGCGATTCGAGAAGTGGCGTCGTCGCTCTGACAAAAGTGTGTCCTCCAGATTAGGAAAGCTGATGTGGTTAGCGGAGCTTCAGGATATCCCCGCGAGTGATGATGCCAAGTGGCGTCTCGCCGATGCGGCCATTCTCGGTGACTACGGCCGCAACGACATCATCGTCCGACAATGCCTCCGAGATGCGTCCCAGCCCCCAGTCGCGAGCGACGGGTGCGACGGTGAGGTAGTTGCGGGTCCCGAGGAGCTGCCGCACCGACGGTGTATGGTCCGGACCATCGATCTCCCGCCGGGCCTCAGCCGCGACGATGTCCCGGTAGGTCAGGAGATCGACGAGTTTTCCGTGGTTGTCGACGACGGCGAGCTGCTTGAAGCCTTCGGACAGCATCCTGTCGCGGGCGATCGTCGCGCTCTCGGAGTCGACGATGGAGGCAACCGGCCGTCGCGCCATCTCATAGGCCGTCTGGGCAGCCGAACGGATAATCTTCTCGACGCCGTCTATGACCCGTAGCGCCGCCTCCGGGCGAAGGGTTAGATCCGGGTTGTGTGCGAGGGCGTTTCGGGTTGCCCGGAACCTCTCAGCCTGAGCCGATATACTCTGCGCCCGGCCCCCGAGGCGTTCAAGGTACTGGATCGAATCGTGCATGCCCGGGCGTTCATTCTCGTAGCCCAGGAGCGCCGATAGGTTCGAGAGAAAGAGATCCAGGGACTTGAGCGCGTGTTCCCCCGCGCCGCACAGGTCTCGCTCCGACTGCCTCCGGATGTCGTCCAGTTCAGCCAGGTAGGCATCCAGGTCCAGGCCGGGCGCGAATGGTTTGCTGACCCTCGATCTGGACGGCGATTTTGCCAAGCTATCGGGCCTCTCCGCGACGACGTCGACGAATAGAACGGTGAGGCGGCATCGTGATACACGCCTGTTACATTGATCAACGATAACATCTCTCAGGCGAGGTCCTGGACCCGGAAGGCTGCCGATGGCGAGAGTTCTAATCATCGAAGACGAGCGTCGGATATCCGATCTGATCAAGATCTATCTTGAGCACGATCAACACGACGTCGTTCAGGCTTTCGATGGTCGCGAAGGCGTGCGCCTCGCGTCGCTCGAAGCGCCGGATCTGGTCATCCTCGACCTGATGTTGCCAGGGCTCCACGGCCGCGACGCCTGCAGGGCGATACGGAAGACGTCTACCGTTCCCATCCTCATGCTGACCGCCCTTGACGACGCGCGCGACGTCGTTGAAGGGCTCGATGTCGGAGCCGACGACTACATCACCAAACCGTTCCAGCCGAGCGTCCTGATGGCGCGGGTCAGGGCCGCGTTGCGTCGCGCCGGAGGCCCGGCCGAGCTGATTCACGAGATCACGGCTGGAGACATCGAGCTCCGGACAGAAGAGCACTCGGTCACGATCGCCGGAGAAGCGGTCGAACTTCGAGCGAAGGAGTTCGATCTGCTCCGGGCGCTGATCGAAGCGCCACAGATCGTCCACACGCGGGAGAATCTGCTGGAAACCGTCTGGGGACGCGAGTACGACGTTGATACCAGGACGGTCGATGTCCACGTCAACCGATTGCGATCGAAGATATCGCACTCCAGCGCCGAGATTGTGACCGTCAGGGGCGTCGGCTACCGGCTCGTGGTAGCTGAAGGCTAGTGGTCTGTAACCGATGAGCTGACAAGTCCTTCGTCTGCGGCTTCCTGAGATTAGGCAGCATGCTTGTCACATCTTGAGTCACGGATCATTAGCGCTCAGACGTTGCGCTTCCAGACCTGCAGGCGCTTGTTCCAGGGTGTGCGCTCCTGTTGCGGCAAGCGCTCTAGCTCCTCCAGCGCGTGGTTTTTTTCTTCGATCGCCTGTTCTAGAGACCTCGCGTACTCGGCCGTTTCAGCGTAGAGGCGCTCGAGTTTGTGGACATAATCCTCGGTATCAGCGCCGGGCCGGTTCTTCCAGGGAGCACTGCAATAGCGGAGCAATGGTTCAGATACTTGTTCCCAGGTGTAGCTTTTCGCGACCGTCCCGATGCGCCGGCGTATCTCGCCACCCTTGTTCGCATTGAGGATGCTGAGCATGGCTTCCGCGACGGCCCTGGGATTCGCCGGGGGCACGACCCTGCCCAGGCCGTGACTTGCGACCAGATCGGCCAGGACGTCGCCCTCGGTGGCGACGGCAGGGACGCGACACCAGAGATTGTCGAGGATTCGGGTGCGGAACGCGAAGCGGGACTCGATCGTTGGTTGATGGAGCGAGAGGGTCATCGCGGACTGGAGCAGCCAGTTCTGGCGCTGGTCATACTCGACCCAGTCATTGAAGATGACATGCCGCCCTTCGAGATCGAGTTTCGACGCAAGGTTACGGGCGGATTCGACGAGCTCCATTTCGGCGATCTCCAGGCTCGGGCTCTTGACGCCCATGAAGATGAGTCGGGGATTGTACCCCTCGTTCACCAGCTGGTAGGTTGCCTGGATAGCTGTGACCGGATCGAGCCAGTTCCAGATACCGCCGTTCCAGAGCATGATCGGATCGTGCGGGTCGATGAACGGGTAGATCTCACGCGGTCCCGGTCCGTTCGGGATCGGCCGCTTGTCCGAGAGTCCGATCGGCACGATGTCGATCAGCGATCTCATTTCCGGGTCGACTTCGAGTTGTCGGGTGTTGAGCCGGCCGGCGACGGTGAGTGAACCGAGCCAGAAGTCGCGCTGCCGCTCCGACGCGCAGATGTAGAAGTCGCCGATCTCGAGCAGGCGGTGAAGGATTTCCAGGTCGTCGGCGCGCAGAGGTTCTCCACGTTCCGGATCGACCCGGGCGTACTCGAGCTTCTCGAGATACCAGGGAGCGTACAGGTCGATCACCATATGCCGCTTCGCGATCAATTCCTCGTCGAAATAGAGATATGGAGGCATCTGCGAGACGATGACCTCGTGTTCGCCGGCGAGTTCGGCGAGATATTTTCCCTGCCTGGGCCGGTCTCCTTCGCCATATGGAACTATGCTTACGCCCGGCGGAGGATCCAGCGTGGGGAGATCCTGCACGGCAAGCGTGACTGGTTGCTGGGTCGCGAGAATCCGCGCGAGATTCCAGTAACGGATACCTGGGCCTGCCATCTGGCGGCCGATGGTATCTGTTGCGATGAGCAGTACCCTGGGAAGCGAGGGCACCTTGAACTCCGCCCATTCCGGTCAAATTTGCCGCGCGTCGGCCGGTGACTGGTCGATCGTCATCGTCAACTATAACGGCGACCCGTTCCTGAGTGCCTGCCTCGAATCGATCGGTAAGATCAGGCTGCGCCCCAGGGACGTGTTTGTCGTCGACAACGCCTCGACCGACAGCTCGCTCTACGAGATGCACGGGTATCCCTGGGCCGAAGTGCTGAAGCTACCGGAGAACCGGGGGTTTGCCGGCGGCGCGAACGCCGGGCTTGCCCGGGTCGAGACGAGCGTTGCCGTCATTCTTAACCCGGACGTCGAGCTCCCTGAGGACTATGGCGATGCCGTCGTCAACGCCTTCGCCTCGAATCCTCGCCTTGGAGCGGCCGGTTCGTTGTTGACCTATCCAGATGGGCAGACGATCCAGCACGCCGGCGGGATGATTCTCTATCCCCGCCTTTATACCGAGCACCGCGGGAGAGGCGAGCCGGTGACGGAAGCGTTCACCAGGCAGACAGCGATCGACTATGCGACCGGCGCGGCGCTGGGGCTGCGGATGGAGGCCGTCAAGGAAGTTGGCGGCTTCGATGAGCGTTTCGCTCCGGTCTATTACGAGGATGTCGACTTGTCCGTCCGCATGCGTGAGGCGGGTTGGAGTGTCGAGCTCGTGCCTGCGATGCGGGGGCTGCATCACGAGGGCGTCACGCTGTCCCATGGCCGGCCGTTTTTCGTCTACCTTCATCGGAATCGCATCCGATACGCCCTGAAGCATCTCGATCAGCGGCAGTGGTCTGAGGACTTCGTTCCGTCGGAGATCGCGCGGATTCGGCACGAGTTGCACGTCCCGCCGGATTCGAGATGGGAGGAGGAGGTTGGCGTCGAGGGTATCGAGATGCTACTCCGCGGAGCGGACCCCCTGGCGGACGCGTCCAGCGCAGTGTGGACTGCGCCCACGTATCCGCTGGCTGATGTCGGGCTGGCCGATCTTCACGCGCGGCGCAGCGTCGAGGGGCATAGCATCGCCGCGAGGGTTCCGGTTCTCGGCTGGTTTCGGAATCTCTTCAACAATCTCGGTCCCCGATGGTACGTCGATGACGTGGTGGCTCAGCAGCGTGAGTTCAATGATGCAGTCGTGCGGGCCTTCGAAGCCCAGGCAGACCAGAACGCGCGTCAGGATCGGCTCAATCGGGAACAAACCGCCGCCGTGCTCCTGATCGCGCTAGAAACCCTTGGCCGTCTGCGAGACGTGAACGGTGGCGAGGGCAACCGCGAGAAATGGGCTGAGAGCTGTGAGTGAGGCCATAAGTCTTCGATCCGGGCGCACGTGAGCGGGTCAATCTGTCCTGCAACTACCGGATTCGACGTCATACGTATGGCGGACGTTCCTCCGAACTAGCTACTTCGTGACCAGGCTGCTGATACCCGGGACGCGTACCTCGCCTCCAAGGTAGATCTTCCGAGCCCAGTACATACCCGGCAGGAAGGGGATGAGGATCGACACCGGCAGAAGGCAGATGAACAGGAAATTGCTGCTGACCAGCGCGATCATCAGGATGATCACGCCTGCGAGCAGGAGAATAAACGGTCCCGACCAGAGCAGCGCCTGGACCGAGTGGTAACGCATCCAACGGTCTCCTGCGCCGTCACCGGTCATGTTGAGGATCGGCACGAGCGGGGTGAACAGGTAGCCAAAGGCAGCCCGTAATCTGCGTGGATCGTCGTCGCGAGGGTTCTCGGAGCGGACCAGCGTCGTTTCCATGTTCGTTCCCCGTTATCAAGACGAAAAAACACCAGGGTGGTGGGAGCCACCCTGGTGCAATCGTAGCGAACGTTGTCTGTCGGCTACTCCGCTTCGGGATTCACTGCCGTGATCTGGTCGCGCAGCACGCCGGCAGGATACTCCTCCGAGTGCACGTTGACGTACGAATCACTGGTCAGATCGTCCGATTGTTGCATGATGGCCTCAAGGTCGTTGAGGGTCATGCCTTCGAGCGGGCCGATCAGGTCGTCCGCGGTGATCCGGCCCGAGCTGAGGACTCCGTACGCCTGGACGCCATCAGCCTCCGGACCGACATTGAACAGGAAGGCGACGACATCGCCGTTCTCGTCCATGCCGCCCTGGTGGATGTGCGCCGCGGTGACGTCGTCAACATCGTTCGCGATGAGCATGTAGTACATGATGCTATCGGTGTCGTCGTACCAGAACATCGCGTTGCCGGTTCCGTCGGAGAGCACCAGATCGTCCGACACTTCGTTGTCGGCATCGAGCTCGTCGGCCTCGTACATCGTTGCATCAGCCGGGACGATCATCGAGCATGCGATCGGCATCGTGGCGACGTACTCTTCACCAGTGTTGATACCGTGAAGAACGATCACTCGCTCTTCGAGATCATTACCGACGGCCAGAGGGTCGACCGTATACGTTTCGGAGAACGTCAGGTTTCCGTCAGCATCGGCGGTCGGCCAGTTGTTCTCTTCACCACCAATGGTGAGTGAGAGCTTGACGCCGCCGTAGGCATCGACACCTTCACCGAGGTCAACCCAGTCATCACCCGATATGTCGAAGTCGGGACCCGGACAGAATGCCGGTTCGCCGTCATCGCCATGGATGTGCTGAGGATGGATCATGGCGGCGGCGAAGCCGGAGCCATTGATCTCAACGGTCAGCTGATCGCCGATAAGGGAGATCGATCCGGTCGCGCTCACGCCTGAATTGTTGAGCTCACCGAAGTAGAGATCGAACTCTTCAGCGATCGGTTCCTCGGGGGCTGTGCCTTCCATGATCTCGCCACATGCGACAGGAAGACCAGCGTTGTATTCACCGTCAACCATCATTCCGTGGATGACGATCGCGCGATGAGTCGGGTCCATCAACATCTCGGGATCGACCGTAAGGGTCGCCGAGTAGCCGATGTTGCCCTCGGAATCGGCCATCGGGAACGGCTCGAGACCGTACATGACCGGACCGTAAGCGTCCGTGTCGGCGCAGGTCGAGTCGGTTCCATCATCAAAGCCGTGAATGTGCTGGAGGTGCGTCTGATCCGGCGTCAGACCGGACGCGTGGATCTCAACGGTCAACTGGTCGCCGTCGAGCATCAGGCTAGCCGTGCCGCTGACGCCGGAATCATTGAACATGTCCAGCTCGGCATAGTACTGGCCGTCATAGTCTTCGCTCGGCTGCTCCTGGCCGTAGCGCCAGGTCCAGTAGTGCTGGCCGACGTTTCCGGCTTCAACCTGGAAGCCTTCGTCGTTGGCCGGCGTGAAGGTCAGGCAACGGCGCTCGAAGCACTGCCAGAGCACGTCGGTCTCGGTACCGGCGACGGGAGCCGTCGTCCAGTACGCCTCGGTGATCGGCAGGCCGGTCGCGTAGTACGGGTTCGGGAAGAGCATCTCATTGACGATCTGCCCGTCTTCCCAGACCGGTCCGGACGAGTTCATGAAGTCCCAGAACGGGCCGGCGATCGTGTGATCGATGCCCGGAACCATCACGTTCTCGGCAGCGGTCACGTTGTACGTGGCGTATGCGCTGTCATCCATCGCTTCGCCATCGTCGCTCAACGTGCGGGTAATCATGTCGCCGACATCGTCGGAAGCGGCATCACGAAGACCCCAGCTATTGATCTCAGCGTACGTCGGGGAGAACGCGTTCCCCGGGTCGCCAACGATGTTCACGTCGGCCGGCTCGCGATCCTCGAACGCAGTGTCGCCGACTTGCATCTTGCCGGTCACCATCTCAACGACCAGCAGGCCGTTGGTGACGTACCAGAGCCCGTCGTCCTGAGCGTTCGGGTTCGTGATTTCCATCCGCGACTTGTCGAAGTACTGCACCTGGCGCATATTGCCGGGCGACTCCGCGTACTCCTCCATCATCACTTCGGTTCTGCCAGGACCCCAGATCCAGGTTCGAGACACGACACCGTCTTCGACAGGCTTGTCGGTACGGTTCCATGTGCGTTCAAACTCCGGTGTCCCGGGGTCGTATTCATTTTCAAATTGCGCCAGTGCTGGAGCGAGCGTGAGCGCGAGCATAAGCATTGCGCCCAGTACCCCCACGACTGGCTTGTGAAGCAAAGGTTTCAAACCCTGCTCCTCCTCCCTTTGAGAGATTCGAATAAGCGTATTTAGCGTCAGCTGCCCGAGTATCGTCTCTCACTCCGAAATCAGAACTGACGTGTGAGGATCTCGTTGTTCGGGACCGCATCGATCGGGTCCCTTCTCGCATTCCTCATGACTCCTACGATCCGCCGGGGTGTTTTGGATGTTGTCTGATCGAAGTTGGCAATGAAAAAACGCCGGATACTCCACTCACGTGTGTAAGGGAGCAGCCGGCGCGAAACTGTCGTTTACGGGCCTCTATGGAGATTCGGGACCTGAAATGAATCTCTTTCTATGCCAATGCATAGCGAGTGTATTCGTGCTTGTCCGGTGGCCCCGGCGCGACATAAAGCTCACCAAGCGACGGACGGGCGATGACCGACGCGAAGGTCATGTAATCCCCCGGTCCATCGCCTTCGTGACGGCAGATCGCGTCGGGAGCGTGGGCGCGGTCGCGGAAGAACTCGATCGTGTCATCGACCGTGATCGATCCGCGCTTGCTCTCGATCAGCTCTCGCATGCGCTCGTGGCGGGTGCAGCTGTTCTTCAATCGATCGCCCTTGGCCTGCTCCTCGTCGAGGACGGCCGGCGAGCAGAAGTGGTTCGCATGGGTGATGACGCCGTTCTCCGGCTCGATGACGCCCTCTCGCTCGACGGCGAGTTCCAGATCAACGGCATCGCCGTCTCTCCCCATCAGAATCAGATTCCGCGACGACGCGCGGCGCATCGATGCCAGGCGTTTCCGGGCATCCGCCACCGAATCCTCTTCAAGAGCCGTGCGGGAGAGGAAGTAGCGCGGGAAACCGGCGCGCCAGCCGGTGGTGTTGATGAAGTTTGCGAACGCAGCCATACCGTTACCGCTGATGCCGATGTAGGAAATCTGGCCCGCCGGAGTGAGCATCAGTATCTCGGGACGGCCGTCGTCGGGCGTGACCTTCATGACGACGCCGAGCTCCCGGGTCGGAGCCGGGAGATCCGCGTTCTGCCCGGCGATGGGCACGCCATCGGCCGTCAATTCGCCCGCAATAGCGAAGGTCGTGCACTCGTTGGCGATCGCTTCACGCGCCTCGGCCGCAGCCTCCGATCCTTCGGCGTCGAAGTCGGTGGTCTGGAGTTCGGCCCGGAGCTGGAGCATGTAGGCTTCTTCGATAGTGATGTTCGCGCCTTCGGCAAGTCCAGTCAGCTCTTCGGCGAATTTCGGCGTGTATTGCTGGATGTACGGCATGTACAGTGCGGCCCGGCGACGGGACTCATCGGCGTCGATGCCGGCGGCGCGCAGCTTGCCGGTTGCCATCTCGATGTGCTGGTGAATCAGGTCCCTCGCCTGTTCGCCGTGCTGCCGGCCGATCTCGACTGGACTGCCCGCGAACGCGAAATATGGAAATCCGCTCATCGCTCCTGCTTCCTGCTTCGTGTCGTATCTACCAGGGATCGTCTCGAAGGCGCGCCATCGCCAGGGCATCGACGAACGTCCCGTTCCGGTAGGCGTACTTCCTGTAGATGCCTTCGTCTTGAAATCCAAACTTTCGATAGAGGCCGATGCCAGCCTCGTTGTCAGCGTAGACCTCCAGTTCGAGGCGCCGCAAGTTGTACCAGTTGTCTGCCAGGTCGATCAGCGCCGCCAGCAACGCGCTTCCAACGCCGCGGCCCTGGTGCTCGACGCTGACTCCCATGCCGAGCGATCCGCAGTGCCGGGTCCGGCCGCTGCCGAGATGCAGCGCCGTGCAGCCGATGACCTCGCCGTCGAGCTCGGCAACGAGAACACGTTCCGACGAGCCGGATTCGAGCCGCTGCTTCCAGGAGCTGGACGGCGTGAACGGGATCTGGAGCGTGCCGAGCGCGACCAGCCGCTGATTGTGGATCGCGGTCCAGGCTTCGAGGTCACCGCCTTCAGGGGCGAATGCACGTACGATCAGGCGGGCCTGGTCGCCAGCGTTAGCCCGTCTATTCATCGAGCCGCGCCATCGTGAACGCGTCGGCGTATTCGCCGTCTCGCATCGCGTGCTGGCGATGGGTCGCCTCGATACCGAATCCAGCCCGTTCATAGAGCTGTATGGCCCGGTCATCTTCGGTGAAGACCCTGGCTTCGAACCGCCGAATTCCGTACCAATGCTCGCCCAACTCGATCAGCGAATTCAGCAATTCAGCACCGACTCCGGCCTTGCTGAAGTTCGGATCAATCACCAGCTCGATCCTCGCCGCGTGAGCGCGCCGCCGTTCGAAGAGGTGTAGCCTTCCGAATCCGACAACCTCGCCGTCCAGCTCGGCGGCGACGGTGCGGATTGTGTCGGAGTTTGCGATCTGCTCGGATCGCTCTTCATCCGTTTCGTAGGGCAACCTCATCGAATCGCGAGTCACCTCCAGGCTGGCACAGATGCGGTCGAGAGCATTCGCGTCGCTCGAGATTGCGGCCCGGATCGTCACATCGCTCACTGGATTACTCACGCATCGCGAACCGCGCGATGGCGACGGATGCGACAGCCATCAGGCCAAAGAGGATCGAGAACACGATGCGTCCGAGAGCGGCTCCCATGCCGCCGACGTTGAGACCGATCGTTGAGATCGCCAGGCCGAACAGGCCGGACCCGAGCAGCATCAGGGCGAGCAGCGCGAATGGCAGTCCCGCGATGATGCCGAAGCGGTCAGGGTTGACTGGCTTTCCGGCGGCCTGAGCCAGCCGGCGGTGGCTCCTTGCGTATCGATACCAGACGACCAGCCCGAAAACGACCGACAGGACGAGCACGATCACGCCCGGGCTCGCGGCCGGGACCGGAATGACGATCCGAATGAGTCTGATGAGCAACACCAGAACGAACGAGAGGATCAGCGCAGCGAGGAGGAAGATTCCGTTCACGACTGCAAGCCGGGCCCCGTCAACGACGGCGCCGCCGGTCGGACGAAGCCAGCGCCGTACCGTTGTCAGAAGGGACTGGTCTCTGTTGATGTGCACCTGGGATTGCATGGCCGGCTATTGCGTTCCTTTCATGCTCTGGCACTGATTGTATCCGTGAACCGGATTTCAGGCACTTGTTATACTGGAAAACGAGACGTATCCAGCCGATCATCCACGCAGGGAGGATCCAAGATGGGCAAGGCAATTCTGGCGATCGTCGTCGTCGCCATCGTAGGCATCGTCGGGATGATGCTCTATCGCTCGGCGGCGGGCGAGGACTTCCCGGACGACGAGTGGTTCGAGTTCGAGGTTCCTGAAGAAGCGTAGCTCGCGCCCGAAATTGACCAACCGGCCACCGATTTCCGGGTGGCCGGTTGTTTTTTGCGCGGATTGCCTGTTACGAGGGCGTCAGTGCCTCGGCGTCGACTGCCGCCTTTGCCAGCTCTTCGTAAAGCGCGGCCCGTTCGCGCTGGATGTGGGCGAGAACGCCTTCGAGCGGAACGATCACCGCTTCGTCGCGGTCCTGATCGCGCCGTTTGATCTCGGCGCCGCCGGCCTGGATCGACCTCGAACTGATGGTGACCCGTATCGGCACACCGATCAGATCGGCGTCGGCGAACTTGACGCCTGGAGACGCCTGGCGGTCGTCGAAGAGTGTGTCAACGCCGACGGCCATCAGGCTTTCGTACAGGTCTTCGGCTTGTCGGGAGATCGATTCGTCGTTGCCGAGCGTGACGATGTGAACGTCGAACGGTGCGACGCTGATCGGCCAGCGTAGACCGCTATCATCATGGTGATACTCGGCGACGGCGGCCATCGTCCGACCGATGCCGATGCCATAGGATCCCATAATGATCGTGTGTTCTTTGTCTTCGTCGTCGAGGTAGGTTGCATCGAGCGGCTTCGAGTAGGTTGTGCCCAGTGAGAAGATGTTGCCGACTTCGATACCGCGGCTTTCGATCAACGGGGCGCCATCCACCGGCGACGGCATGCCGCCTCGTACTTGCGTGATATCGGCGACGACGTCGGCTTCGTAGTCGCGACCGAGATTGACGTTGAGCAGGTGGTAGTCGACCCTGTTCGCGCCGGCGACGAGATTTGGCGAGCGTGCAGACTCGTCGGCGACGATCTTGACGCCGTCGAGTCCGACCGGCGATGCATACCCCGGCACAGCCCCCGACGCCTCGATCATGTCGGCATCGGCGAATTCGAGTACGTCGGTGTTCAGCAACTCGCTTAGCTTTTCCTCACTGACTTCGCGATCGCCGCGAATAACGACGAACACTAACTCGTCGTGGATATCGAAGAACATCGCCTTGAGCGTCCGGCTGGTCGGAACATTCAGAAAGTTGGCAACGTTTTCGATAGTCTTGCAATCTGGTGTCGCAACCTCCTCGATTTCGAGGAGATCTTCTTCCGGTATATCGAGCGACGTCGTTGCTACCTCAGCGTTGACGGCGTAGTTTCCGTTCGGCGAGATCAGCAGCGTGTCCTCGCCGATCTCCGACTCATGGGTGAACTGGTGCGAGATATCGCTGGCCATGTAGCCGCCACTTGCTTCGACGACGACCACCGGCAGATTCAGCCGGGCGAAGATTCTCAAGTAGGCCCGATAGAACTCGTGATAGATCTTGCGAAAATCGTCTTCGTCGCGGCTGAAAGAGTACGCGTCCTTCATCGTGAACTCGCGACCGCGCAGCAATCCGCCGCGCGGCCTCGGCTCATCGCGAAATTTCGTCTGGATCTGGAAGAAGGAGAACGGCAGCTCGCGATATGAGCGGACACTGCGGCGGGCCAGGTCGGTTGCTACTTCTTCGTGAGTCGGCGCCAGTACCATCCCGCGGTCGCTGCGGTCGTGCAGGCGGATCATTTCCTGACCGACCCGGTCCCAGCGGCCGGTTTCGCGCCAGAGATCTGCCGGCTGAACGAATGGCATTTTCAGCTCGTAGCAGTCGATACGCTCCATTTCCTCACGAAGGATCTGCTCGATGCGACGCGCGGATCGATCGCCGAATGGGAGCAGGGTATAGATGCCTGCGCCGAGTTGGCGCTGGAATCCAGCCCTGGTCAGGAGTTGTGCGCTAATCGTGTCGGTTCCCGCCGGCGCGTCACGCAGAGTCGTGACGAAGAGTTTGCTCATTTTCATGGTGCGTTGCGTTCCTTCCCGCTACGACATCCTACCCCGAGCGGAGCAGGATACTTGTAGGTCGATTGGCCGTCTCGCCACGCGCGAAACTAGCGCGCCGAGACACCGATAGGCTGTCGGGCGGGGATTCCAGGCTTGCGGGGATACGAGCGGGGTGAAAGCTGCGCCTGTTCGATGCGGACGAAGCGGGCATCGTTGACCGGGCTCACAAAAACATCAATGAGCCGGCCGCCGAGCGTTGTAATAGCTGTCGATGCGTCCCGGAGTTCGTCCTGCACGCGCTCACCTTTCGGAAAGATCGCGACCCCACCTGGTTGAAGAAATGGGAGCGTGTATTCCACGAGCGTCGCCAACTGCGCGACCGCCCGTGCCACAACGATAGTATAGCAACCCCTTCTTGAAGGGTCTCGCGCGACGTCTTCCGCCCGGCCGTGGATGAACTCCAGGTTGCTCAGGCCGATACGTTCCGCGATCTCCTCCAGGGCTGCCAGTTTCTTGGCTGTCGAGTCAAGCAAGTGAATCCGGGCGTCAGGCAGGGCAATGGCGAGCGGAATACCAGGGATCCCGCCGCCTGTCCCGACGTCGAGAATCCGCTGCTCTCCGTCCGGGAGCAGCGGGACGATGGCAAGCGATTCTGCGATCAGTCTCGAATCGACCGAGCGCGGCGCCGTGATCGACGTCAGATTGAGACGCAAGTTCGCCTCGATCAGGAGATCCCGGTAGGCCTGGAGTGCCTCGAGCTGATCGGCCGATAGTTTGAGGCCGAGCTTGTCATCGGCCTCCCCAATCGACAGCAGTTCCGGCTGGCCCTCATCCGGCGAACCCATCATTTGGTTGCTCTTACGCTCGATCTATCACCTGCCGCAATGGTCCGCGCATGATCGATCCCGGAAGGAGCGAGCTGGACAATCATCGTGGAGCTCAGTCTCCGGATACCAGCGTGTGGCTGGATGTCGGCATCTCGAGCGCCGCTTCGACGAGATCCTGGACGTCGATCCCTGCCTGTTTCCGGAGGGCGTCCTGCGAGGCGTGGTCGAAGATGCGATCCGGGATGCCGAGCACCTGGACCGGGATCTGGATGCCTTCCCTCGCGAGGAGCTCGAGAACCGCCGAGCCAAATCCGCCGGCCGCTACGTTCTCCTCGATCGTGATCACCGCGCCCGTCGCGCGGGCGAGGCGGACGATCAATTCTTCGTCGAGCGGTTTGACGAATCTCGCGTTGACGACCGTCGCCTGTATTCCGCGGTCGGCCAGCATTGCGGCCGCGTGTTCGGCTGTGCTCACCCGGGAACCGATTGCCAGGATCGTGAGATCCGGTCCCTCACGGAGGATCTCGCCCTTGCCGATCGGCAGTATGACAGAGTCACGCCCCGGTTCGATGCCCTGCCCGGCGCCACGTGGATATCTGAGGGCTATCGGACCATCTTCGTAGGCGATAGCCGTCTTCAGCATGTCGGCCATCTCGATCTCGTCCTTGGGCGACATGATCGTCATGTTCGGCAGGCATCGGAGATAGGAGAAGTCAAACACGCCGTGGTGGGTGCGGCCATCGTCGCCGACGAAGCCCGACCTGTCCATCGCGAACACGACCGGGAGATTCTGGATGCAGACGTCGTGAACGATCTGGTCGTAGGCACGTTGGAGGAATGTCGAATAGATCGTCGCCACCGGTCTCAGGCCGCGGGTCGCCAGGCCGGCCGCGAACGTCACTGCGTGCTGCTCGGCGATCCCGACGTCGAAGAATCGCTCGGGGTGTTCCTCGCCGAACTGGAGCAGGCCTGTGCCGTCCGGCATCGCCGCGGTAATCGCGACGATGCGGTCGTTCTCCGCGCCAGTTTCGCTAGCTCGATGCCGAAGACATCCTGGTACTTCGGCGGCGAGGGCTTGACCGGGCCGTTGGAGACGACCTTTGCGGCATGGTGCTTGAACGGATCATCTTCCGCCCAGTCGAAGCCCTTGCCCTTGACGGTTACGGCATGGACCATGACCGGGCCTTCGAGATCGCGGACGTGCTCGAATGTCTCGATCAGTTCCCCGACGTCGTGGCCATCGACGGGGCCGATGTATGTGAAACCGAGCTCTTCCCAGATCATCGTGTGGTAGACGAACTCTTTGAACGCGTCGAGCGAGCGCTTGCTCAGGTCGAGGAAGAAGTCGCCCTTCGGCGCGCTCTTCATCAACCGCTCGATCTGCCGCTTGGCCTTGCCGTAGCGTTCGTCGGTGCGAACGCGCGAGAGGTACTTCGTCATCGCGCCGACATTCGGCGCGATGCTCATTTCGTTGTCGTTGAGGACGACCATGAACGGCAGGTTGTAGCTCCCTGCGTTGTTCAGGGCCTCGAATGCCATCCCGCCGGTGAGAGCGCCGTCGCCGATGACGCTGATGACCCTGCCCGGCTCATGCAGCAGGTGACGTCCCATCGCCATGCCGAACCCGGCTGAGATGCTGGTGCTGGCGTGACCCGCTCCGAACGCGTCATGCTCGCTTTCCTCCCGCTGGAGGAAGCCCGATAGCCCATCTTCTTTCCGAATCGTGTCGAAGCGGTCGCGCCGCCCGGTCACGAGCTTGTGCGGGTAACCCTGATGGCCGACGTCCCAGACGATCTGGTCGGTCGGCGAGTCGAAGACGTAGTGGAGCGCGAGGGTTAGTTCGACAGACCCGAGGTTGGAAGCGAAGTGGCCGCCGTTGATACTGGTTACCCGATGAACCTCGTCGCGAATTTCACGTGCCAGTTCTTTGAGCTGCGGTATCGACAATTTCTTGACGTCTGCAGGCCCGTTAATCTGATCGAGATAGTGCAATGGTTCCTCCCTGGTGTGGGCGGGAGCGGGGCGCGTCCGGGTCAATCCGCGCACCGCATCGTGTAGACAGGCGCAAGCTCCCTGGGTCTACTGGCCCGGGGAGCCTAGCAGTCGCAGTTCGATAGCGTCAATTCTGGAAGGATCACAATTCGCACCCGCGATTGTTGCCTCCCCCGAATTCCAATTAAAGCAGATGCGTTATCGTCGAGTTACGAGCCCACGTGGAACGACGGCGGAGGTACCTCCGCCGTCGTTCGATCGTTGCGGCGTTCACTGCCGCAGGCATACATCCACGGGCTTCGTTGCCGGGCTCCTATGCGCCTCTGAAGCGCCGCGGGGAAATGTCGGTCTTCTGGATCATGACTGTCACCCGCTCTTCGATGGCTGAAAGGATCTGATCGGCTTCTGCCTGGCTCAGTTCACCGGAGGAAACCAGTTCGGCGGCCTTGGCTGTTGGTTCCTCCATGATCGCCTCGATCAGCGTGGAATCATCGATGCCGTGGTCGTTCGCGAACTGGGAAAGGCTCTGGCCGCTCACGATCGCTCCAAGGACCTCGCGAGGCTCGGTGCCGGTCACTGAGGCTGTTGAGCGGATTGCGTTGCCTCGCTCGAACACGATCCGTCCGATGCAGGCTTCAACCCGATGGTCGTCGAGGCGGGCGCCGATCTCCGCTGCCTGATCGGCGGTAATGACCGCATCAGCAACGAGTTCGTCCATGAATTCGTCCCGGAACGGATGGTCGCCGCCGGCGCGGTCCCGGCAATCTTCCACGCTGAGCGGCGGTGTATTCGGGGCTCCGCCATCGGATTCATCGGCTGAGGCCACGAGCGGCAGTGCCACCAGCACGGTCGCCGCCAGACCGAATAGGGCTGCGACGGCGAGAAACCGTCCCGAACGAACCATTCGCTGGATCTTCTTCATCACGACAGTACTCCCTTGCATTCGAGCGCGTTGGAAACCTCGTTGTACCGGCGCGCCCGTCGAATTCTCGGCGAGGCGGGTTGCCCCGCGCTAAATTCAGGGTATTGCCGCTTTGTAACAGGCATATGAACCGGCTCAAGCCGATTCCGAAGCCGTCCGTTCCGGGTTGGCCGGTAGATCGATCATGAACGTGGTGCCTTGACCTCGTCTGCTCTCGACGCTGATCGTCCCGCGGTGCAGTTCGACGATCTCCTGAACAATTGCGAGACCCAGCCCGAAGTTCTGCGTGTCGGATCCGGCTGCTCCGCCTCCGGGTCGATAGAAGCGATCGAAGATGCGTCCAAGCTCGTCTTCCGCGATCCCCTCACCGTTGTCCTGGATCGTGAATCGGAGCCTGGATTGATCGGAGGTTGTTGAAATACGGACGGCCCGAATGCTCACGAGCCCTTCAGGCTCCGCATGCCGGATCGCATTGGAGACAAGGTTCCCCAGCGCCTGGATCATCAATTCTTCGTCAAGCTGCCACACGAGATCGATGTCGCGATCGACCGCGAAGGCTACGCCCCGGTCGGTGGCCTGTTGCGCGAAGCGTCGCTCGACGTGTTCCAGCAGGTCGCCGATGTCGATCGAAGCGAAACGAACCGGGACGTGTCCTGACTCCAGTCTTGATAGCTGGAGGATCTGTTCGACGAGCTCGGTCATCCGGGCAGTCTCGTCTGCGATCGATTCCAGTGCTCTGGTTCTCGTGTCTTCATCGCTGATAACGCCGTCCTGCAGCGCCCTGGCGTAGCCCTGGATGGAGGTCATCGGGGTTCTTAGCTCGTGGGCGATGTTGGCAAGCAAGTTTCGCTGCGACCGGTATGTCTCCGCCAGACGGTCGAGCATCTGATTGAAAGCGGAGATCAACGTTCCGACTTCACCGCCCTGGCGCATCTCGATCCTCCGGTCCAGGTCGCCGCCATCGATCGTCCCGATGGTTGCGGTGAGTCGTTGCAGCGGTGTGGCGATCGAGCGTGCCAGGAAGACGCCGAGCAAGACGGAGACCCCGACGGCAACGATGATGCCGAGGGTGAGTGGCCGGACGAAATCGTCGACCAATGGGGCGGCCCTGTGAGGTGCGATTGCCGCTACATAGAGGTCGTCGCGACCAGGAATCGAATTCCCGGCGGTCGCTGAGAGGACGACTCTTCGCCCATTCAGCGTGCCGGCCGGTTGAGAGTAGAGTTCGAGTATCAGGGCGAAACGAGCAGGAGCCCGGAACGGACTTCGATCGTTGTTGATGCGCTGTTCCAGCTGAGAGGCTGCCTCGTTCAGCGAGTCGATCGTTTCCCCTTCGAGGCTCTGGATCGGATCAGAATCAAGCAAGACCACGCCTTCGCCATTCAGGACCATGATTCGGTTATTTGATCTTCTCTGTTCGGCGACGATCAGGCGGCGGGCGAAATCAAGCTCGGAGCTGTCTTCCGGGAGGGCCGCGCTGCCCGAGACCGTTCTGGCGAGGTCAACCTGGCGCGCGACGGATTCGCTGCTCTGCAGCAAGCTCGTGCGCTGGCGTGCCTCCTGGGCGCGCCGGATGGGCACCGAAGCGATCAGGAACACCACGAGAAACGCGATCAGAATGACAGCGAGATGGGAGAGGATGAGTTTCGATCGAAGCGTTCGAACCATCTACGTCCGGCCGATCTCAAGGTACGAACGAGCACCTACCGGGCTTTCAAACACTGTAGCGCGTCGATGTAACAGGACCGAGGCATGGCATTGAATTCACTAGCCGGTGCGGAGCGCCGCCATCTCGCTCTCGCTGAGTGGTGGGGAATAGACGATGTCCTCGAACCGGTCGAGATCCCGGATCCGCCGCGCCGGAATGGTGACGGACATGATCCGCGGATCGCTCGTGGCGAGTTTGAGCAGGACATCTCCGAGCGTCCGGAGACCATGACCCGCTACATTTAGTTTGAGATCATCGAGGCCGGGGCTTGCGACGCCTTCCATGCCGTCCGGTACGTAAGCCACGACGCCACACTGCGGCGGGAGCGTTTTCGTGAGCAATTGCGGCGTTTCCGGGTTGAGCAACAGCGCCGACGAGATGCTGAGGAGATCGATACCTTCCGCCGTAACGATCGGGGCGATGGATCGAAGCGCTTCCAGCGACTGGCATTCGATGCCGATCGCCGACGCTTCTCCGCTGGATCGCATGCGGGAAACGGACGTCAGTAATTCGTCCGACAGCGCCTGCGAGCCAGCGACGATAAGGTCGACCCGTCCGTCAAAGAGATGCAGCGACATGTCGATCTGCCGGTAGGAAACGGTGATGTCCTCTGTGCGTATCGTCGACATAACGAGGGCGCGATGCCGGTAGCCGATCAACCCGGCTGCCAGGATCCTCTCGGCTTCACCGAAGTCTGGAGACGTCGAGAAGAGATCGATCCCGCGATCAATCGCCGCGCGGACCAGGCTCGCTCTGGAGGACTGTGATTCCTTGCCGATCACGTTGAATGGCTGGCTGGCGCTCAACCCGAGCGGCGGAAGGCTAATGCCGGTGAAACCGAGTGTTCGACGTTCAACGTCCACCGCTCAGTCGCGCCAAGCCAGCGAATCGAGCCGGACGTCTTCCTGGATCAACGCCAAAGGTCTGTCGGAGCGAGAGGTAATCGGCTGTGCCCCTACCGGCGAACACACGATATGCGCGCACCGGTCAGATCTTCGGGAGCCGCTTCGAATGGGCGATCCCCGAAGAACCTGACGGCATAGGGACCGCCACCGTGACCGTTCAGGCGCTGCGCCGCCGCTCCATGTTCTGAAGGCTGGTGGATCTCGATCCTGTGATCGCCGGCCATGAGAATCACCGAACTGGATGGCTCGCCGATGGACAGCGCCGCGGCTTCGTCATCGACATCTCCATCGACCACCCTGGAATATTCGCTAGCAGCAGTCCCGAGGTCCCCGACGACGATCTGCAGCGTGTCGATGCCCCGGACACCATTCTCGTGGACGGCGTCTTCACCGGACGGGACGCGCAGGGATCGATCGGACACGTCGTCAATGAGGAACGGCAGCCGGTGGTCGTCGATGTCAGCCGGTTGGGCCGTTCGCCAGGCGAGTTCGACACCGTCCGGTCGGCTTCGCGCGCCTGGATTGGGGCCGTCGTAGCGAACCCCGCGCTCACCGATTTCCACGACTTCCCGGGCCAGATCGCTGCTGCCGAGCGCGTGGTCGATCAGCCCGATGCCGGAGCCCTTGAACTTGTGCCACTTGTGCTCGTCGTAGTCCGGTTCCCAGAAAGCGATCAACTCCAGGTACGAACCGTCTTCGAACGCGATCAGCGCGTTGTGGGTGCCTCGCGGATGCTTGCCGCCGGGAATGACCTTGAATCCGAGCTTTCCCCATTCCGAGGCCGCCGTCTCCAGGTCCGACGTCATGATGACAATGTGATCGATTCCCGTAATCATCTGTGTAGCCCCCGGTCGCTTGTCCACTGCAGCACGTTGCGATTCTGGGTGGATTGTACCCGGCATATGCGCGATTACCGGAAGATTCGTCAGGAATCCTCGGCCGTCGCCACCGAAACGTGGTAGCAGTTCAATACAATCAGGTGGCTGGGAACGCTTCGCGCGAAGGATTGCGATTGAGCGATTGAACACACGCAAGTTCTGGACCCTCGTCCTCATGATGCCTATCATCGCTGCCACCCTGGCAGCCTGCACCGGCCCGGATGACCGCGATGACGTCGACGCAACGGCGACGATTGAGGATCAGTCGACCATCGTTATTGTCACCGCCACTCCATCGGAGGATCAGGCGGCACGCGAACCAACGGCAACCGAGGAGCCGGAGGCAACGCCAACGGTATCTCCAACCCCATCACCTACCCAGAGTCCTACTCCCGAACCGCCAACCGCCACTCCGGAACCGACGGCTACGGCGACCGCCTTGCCGCTCAGCCTCAGTGAGTCGCTTCCGAGGGAAGATCAGCTTCCGGCCGAGGGCTTCTTCCTTGCCAATCAGGGCACCAGGAGTGCCCTGGAGCTGGCGAATTCCTATCAGGACTCGTCAGCCCATCTCGAGCGCCTGGACAACTGGGGCTTCAAGGAGCATCTCTTTCGCGAATACGGGCACGAGTCAGCCGGACCTGACGATACGACTCCGACCTATCTCCTCACGACAGTGAACGAATACGGCAGCGACGAGCAGGGGGCGGAAGCGCTGGAATGGCTCAGGTCGCTCAATTCAAGTCAGGGGCAGACGTTCGTCGAACCCGATCCGGACCTTGGGGACGCGGCATTTGCGAGCTCGGTCCTGACGGCGGACGGCAGTGAGAGTGCGATCGTCTATGTGTTGATTGGGCCGAGGGTTTACGCCTACTTCGCGCAGGGCGGCGAACCTCTCGATTTCGCACTGCAGCTCGCAACCGAGAATACCGCGCGTATCGAGGAAGCCGGATAGGCGTCGAGGATCGAACCTCCTACCGGTCGCCCTTTGCAAGCTTCGGTTTGACCCCGGCCTCCTGATCTTCGTATCTCCCGAGGATAAACAGGAGCGAGGAGAGACGATTCAGGTAGGCGAGGATGATCGGGTTGCTCAGATTCTCGTCGTGCGTGAGCTTCGCGGCAATCCGCTCGGCTCGGCGGACGACAACGCGGGCAACGTCCAGGTGAGCACCCGGTAGCGAGTCGCCCGGCAGGATGAACTCGCGTGCGAGGGGTACGTCGTCGACGAATCCGTCCGTGAGTTCTTCGAGTCTCTGGAGCTGTTCCCCGGTCATCCGGTAGCGGTCAGCCAGGTCCTCGGAGACGAACGCGAGCTCCGCCATCATCTGGTATAGATCCCGTTGGAGCGATTCGAGGATTTCTTTCGTTCTCTCGCTGGTTGCCGTGGCGCGGGCAACCCCGATCTGGGATGTAGATTCGTCGAGCGTGCCGATGAGTTCGGTGCGTGGATCGAACTTTGGAACCCTGGCGCCGAGCAGGTCCGTGTAGCCTTCATCTCCCCGGCCTGTGTAGAACGTCGTCATTCGTCCCGCCGTCCCATGTAGCTGTCATATTCATCTGCATTTCAGGTCCCAACGTATACTCAGAGATAGACTCCGACGCTCGTTGGAGCATTTCTCGATTATCCACCACGGCACCGTTCCGGGGTGGCTCGTGCCACGGGGCCGAAACGCCAAACTGAATGTTAGAGATAGTCATGTCACCAGATTACGAAACCGGCCCGCACGGGAACCAGCCCGACGGCGCCTTTGTATCCTCGCAGCCAGCGCCCGCAACGGCCGCCCCGGCCCAGGTCCAGCGGCGCACGATTCTCCAGCGCGCTGCGATCTGGGGAATAACCCTAACTCTTGCGGCGATGTCGCTCGCCGGCGCGTTCGGAGCCGGCATCATCTTCGAACGAAACGTGCTCGCGTCCGGCCAGACGTCGTCCGAAGATCCTCTGACCGTCTTCGATGTCGCCTGGGACACGGTTAAGAAGAACTACGTTGAAGAAGATGCGATCAATGAGGACCAGATGCTCGAGGGCGCCATCGAGGGGATGCTCGCGACGCTCGGCGATGAAGGACACACCCGGTACCTGACCGCCGAGGAGACGAAGCTCGATCGGCAGTCATCTCGCGGCGTCTATCAGGGCGTTGGTATTCAGGTGCGGGAAGATGAGGAAGATGGGTTGGTCGTCACCCGCGTCTTTCCCGATTCTCCGGCGAGCGAAGCCGGTGTCCAGCCGGCGGACATTGTCGTGGGGGTCAACGGAGAGGATATCCGGGAGATGCCGATCGACGCGATCATCGCGATGATCCGCGGCCCGGAGGGCACAAGCGTCGAGGTTACCGTTTACCGTCCATCGTCCGATGAGGAGATCACCTACGACCTGGAGCGGCGGGAGATCGAAGTCTCGGCCGTCACCTGGGAGATGCTCGACAACGAGATCGCATTGCTCAAGCTGACCCAGTTCTCAGACCGCGCTGGGGACGACCTTGCGGCGGCGCTCGAAGAAGCGAAATCGGAGGGTGCGGATTCGATCATCCTCGATCTTCGCGGCAATCCGGGCGGCCTCGTTCGCGAAGCGATGGAGGTCGCGTCGCTGTTCGTGCCGGACGATGCGCCGGTTTACATCAGCCGCACTCGCGACGGTGGCGAGGAGATCCACCGGGCCGATCAGGGCGACGTCTACATCGGCGATCTCCCGCTCGTCGTGCTCATCGATGAGAACACGGCCTCGGCGTCCAGGATCGTTTCCGGATCGATCAAGGCCGAACAGGAAGACGCGACCGTCATCGGGGAAACAACCGTCGGTACCGGGACAGTGCTCCGGCGGTTCGAGCTCGGCGACGGATCGACAATCTGGCTAGGCGTCGAACTATGGCTGACGCCGGATGGTCGGATGATTGCGGGCAGGGCATCGTTCCGGAAGTCGTCGTGCCGCTCGCCGACGATCAGACTCCATACGTGCCGGTAGACATACCGGGCTCGGACGGCGGCGAGATCGAGGACGACCAGCTGAATTACGCGATCGACTATCTGCTCGAACGCACGAGCTACTATCCCGAAATCGATCCGGCTGACTCGCTAAACGCCGCTTGGTAGCGATCTGCCTTTCGGATTTCGTCTGCGGCGGCGCAGGCAGCCGGCAGGCTACGATTCAGCATGAGTACGTATTGACGCGAGAGGGCGTTGGTGACTGAATCTGTCGATGAATCGCGGGTCCGCTGGACGGAATCCGCGTCCTTGACTCTCGAGAGTTCTGGCCGGACCATACTGCACGATGGTGCTCGGAGATCTCGGAGCCGAAGTCATCAAGGTCGAGCGCCCGGGCAGCGGTGACGATACGCGTGGTTGGGGCCCGCCCTGGGCCGGAACCGAAAGCGCCTACTACCTGTCGACGAATCGCAACAAGAAGAGCATCACCCTCGATCTCAAGAATCCTGAGGCGCAGGAGATCATCCGAAAGCTCGCCATGGAGTCGGATGTCGTCGTCGAGAACTTCCGGCCAGGAAGCCTGGAGCGGATGAATATCGGATACGAGCAACTTTCCGCGCTCAACCCGGCGCTCGTTTGGGCGACCGTCTCGGGGTACGGTCGGAAGGGCCCCGACGCCACGAAGCTGGCTACGACTTCGTCGTCCAGGGCGAGACGGGGATTATGGCGATCACCGGCGACGTCGACGGGGAACCGATGAAGGTCGGCGTCGCGGTTGTCGACGTGACGACCGGCCTCTTCACCGCCGTCGGTATCTGTGCAGCGCTGCGGGAGCGAGACATCGGGACTCGGCCAGCGTGTCGACGCCAATCTTTATGCGTCGGCAATTGGCTGGCTGGTGAACGTTGCGTCCAACACCCTGGTATCCGGGAACGACGCGAAACGCTACGGCAATGCCCACGCGAATATCGTCCCCTATCAGGCCTTCCGGGCACGCGACAGCTACATGTCGATCGCGGTCGGAACCGATCGGCAGTTCGCGATCTCTGCAAGATCATCGGTAACGAATCGCTGGCCGACGACGCGCGCTATGCGACGAATTCAGCCCGAGTGGAGCATCGGGAAGAATTGGTGGAGTTACTTCAGGAAGCGTTCCTCACGCGGGATGCCGAGGAGTGGCTATCGGCTTGCCGTGAGTCCGTCATACCATCCGGCCCGATCCGCTCCGTCGAGGAAGTCCTGAACAGCGCCCAGACGGCCGCGCTCGGGATGGTCCAGGAGATGCCGCATCCGACGGCTGGAAGCGTGAAGCTGACCGGAATACCCTTCGAACTCTCCCGGACACCGGCGAAGCTCCGGACGGCGCCACCGACACTCGGCCAGCACACGAACGATGTTCTGGAATCAGTCCTTGGATTGTCCGAAGGCGAAATCGCGGACCTGCGAAGCAGAGGCGTGGTCTGATCGTCCTGATGTCAAACCTGTGCGAGGGGACCGACAAGGATGGTCTTGTGGATTATTCTTCCGCTCGTGACATCGGACGATCACGCTCGAGTGATACGAGATCATGTCGGAGGCTACCTGAATTTCCTGCCCAACATAGTGCGTACGTACCACGGCAATGCATCGCATTGCGGGTACAAGGTACAGGAAGCATTCATCCCGGCTTCGTATGAGATTTTTCGCGTCGCTCAACGTGACGATGTTCCAGGTGGTACGTCTTTCGGCAACCTCAAGGTAGTCGAAAACTGGTCTAAGCCGGGCGGCTCAGTTCGCCATCCCGATGACGAGATCGTGGACGAGTGGGCGGGCGCGGAATTCTTCGGCCAGCAACTCGAGCCGCATCCAGGCTTCGCCGATATTGATCGGCCGATCGAGGATCTCGTAAACGATGAACTCGATGGCGGTGAAGATCTCGTTCGGCGTTCGGGATATATCCGGCGGCAGCATCTGGGAAAGGCGGCGGATGCGGGCGATGATGAAGTCGGCGTGTTCCGATCTCATGCGGCGTGGAAGCTGCGCGTCGAGCAATTCGTCAATGCTGTAAATGTCGAGGATTTCGCGTTCGAGCTGTTCGAGCACGCCGACGGCGCTCGGTGAAAGCACCTGGCGGCAGAGTTCTCGAAATGCATACGTGTCCTGGTCGCTGGATGATTGTGCCGCCACGATTGCCTGTCTCTTGACCAATGGTCGTGTTTGCAGATCATATCCGAACTCGAACGAATCCGAAAAAACTAGAAGATCCGGATAGCGAAAAGCCGACCCATCGGGGCCGGCTTCTCTGGGTTTCTGGGCAATCACCTCAAAGGTGAACCGCTATGCAGCTACCTCTGAGGCGACGCCCGAAGTACCATGACTACTCATTATTGGGCATCACCTCCTTCACCCTGCTCGGTCTTAACTTACGTCGAACGAACACAATGGGAGTCTACCGCAGACGCCGGTGTGAGTCAATCCGGGATGGGCATCATTGCGCGATCCGGGACCGTCTGGCTACTCGTCGTCGGGAACGGGCAGCTTGAGCTCCTGTCCGACTGATATGTCGTTCGGATCGGAAAGCCCGTTCAGCGCGACGATATCGGCCAATTCGAGCTGAAACTGGATCGCGATTGAATAAAGCGAATCACCTTCCTGGACGACGTATGTTTCCGGTACTTCAACGTCTACGGGGGTTCCTTCCTCCGTCGCCGGAATCCGGGCCGGGTCAACCGGCGTCCTGGTGACGATCTCCATCGGAGGAAGAGTGGATGCCGGCACCGGCTGTGTGGGTGTGCGGGTCGCGCCCGGGTCAGCCGCCTGGTCGTCACCACCTAGCGGTCCGCATGCAGCGAGGACCAGGGCAATCAGGAGGCCGGAGATCGCAAGCTTCCTGTTCATGACGACTCCCGCTCCCGGTCGAACAGGCGGTGCTGCAACCGTCGGATTCTGTCGGCTCGCTCGATCGTCAGGCTGCGGTCGATCCGGAACGCGGCGAGAATCACCTGATTGACGCGTGAGCCCTCCGGCAGCAGCGAGAGCGGGATCGTCGAAGTGGCGCCACTGGTGTCAACGAGCGTTGCGATCTTCCGGCCGTCCCTGTCGGTATTGATCTCGTCGATCGTCAGCCGGGCTTCGGATTTCTGGTTCATGTGCCGGGATCCGTCTCAACTGTGTCGATATCGTAGCTGTCGCCATCTACGTGAATCTCAATAGTGCCATCAAGGTCGGTCCGGTAGATGTCGATGTCCCGGAAACGGAGACGCTGGATGACTTCGTCGTGCGGGTGGCCATAGGGGTTGTCCTCTCCGACCGAGATGATCGCTGTTTCCGGGTTGACGGCATCGAGGAACCCCGGCGTGCTCGATGAATTACTTCCATGGTGTCCGACGACCAGAATTTCGGATTCGAGGCCAGCTCCCATTTGCTCGACGAGGTTGGCCTCTCCCTCGTCTTCGAGATCTCCGGTGATGAGAATGTCGATGTCTCCGACCGTGACCAGGACGACGGCGCTATTCTCATTCGAATCCGGTTCGCTGCCGTCCAGGATGAAGTCATCCTCGGGCCAGAGCAGCGTCAGCGTCGTGGAAGGCCCGAGGCTCAGCATCTCGCCCTTCCTGGCCAGGATCGCCGGGATGTTGCGCTCGAGCACGATCTCCACCGATTCCTCGTAGGTCTGATTCGTCGTCGGGATACCAGGATCGACCCAGGTGCCAACGTCGAATGATTCGAAGACCTGGGGCATCCCACCAACATGGTCCTGGTCCGGATGGCTCAGGATGAGATAGTCGAGACTCGAGACGCCCAGCGATCGGACGTAGGGTTCGATTTCTTCCCGGATGCGCTCCTGGGATCTTCCCGCATCGATCAGCGCGGCGCTGCCATCGCCCGTAACGACCAGTACGGCTTGTCCCTGATCCACGTCGAGAACGGAGACGGTTGTCTCCTCGTAGGTCTGGACGTCCGACACCGTCGCGGTTGACTCCGCGCTTTCGCCGCTGTCGCTCCCGGGTAGCGACACGAATGAGAGTGCCAGCGCCAGCACGACGCATGCGACGATCATTGTGGCTATCACGATGGCGGCCACGATCAGGCACGTCGTTCGACCCGAACTCTGCCGCCGGACAAACACTAGCGATCGGATTCAGTGAGCTTGAGTTCCCGCCAGACGTGGAGGATTCGTTGCAGGACGGTGAACTGGGTCAGGACGGCGAGGATGCCGATCGCCCAGGCCGGGTAGCCGATCATCAGCCCAGCGGCCAGGATGATGACGCGCTCGGCGCGCTGGGCGAATCCAACGTCGCCGCGCAACCCGATGCTTTCGGCCTTCGAGCGGGCATAGGAAATCATCAGCGAACCGACGAGGGTGATGAACACCAGCATGATCGGCCAGGAACCGGCGTCGTCATTGATGAAATACAACAGGACGCCGCCGAGAATGATGGCGTCGGCGTATCGGTCCATCGTGCTGTCGAAGAACGAGCCGAACCGGCTGACCTTGTTCGTTGCCCGGGCGACCGCGCCATCGACGACATCGAAGCCGCCGGCAATCAATAGCAATGCCCCGCCGAGAATGAGATTCCCGGTCGATATGACCGCCGCGACGACGACGTTGAGTACCAGGCCGATGACGGTGATGGCGTTTGGAGAGAGATTCGTCTTAGCGACGATGCGCCCGACAAACCCTATTCGCGTTCTCACGCGGTCCGCGAACCGCGTGCTAACCACGTGCCCGCTCCAGGAGCGCCTCTGGGATCGTTCCGGTGTCTCGAACCGGACGCTCGCGTGCCAGTCCACGATCGTAGACGTCGAGGAGCTGGCGGGCGACGACGTTCCACCCGAAACGCTTGACGTGCCGGAGACCGTTCTCCTGTAGCGACTCCCGTAGGCCCTCGTCCGCCAGCACGCGTACGATGCTGAGGGCGAGCCCCTGCGGGTCGGCAACCTTCGTCAGCACGGCTGTTTCGCCGTGAGTGACGACACCCGCATAGCCCGGGATGTTTGATGCCACGACCGGCGCCCCGGTTGCCAGTGCCTCGAGGAGGACGATGCCGAATGACTCGCGACCTGTCGAAGGCGCGCAATAGACGTCGCAGGTCGCGTAGTAGCGTGGCAAATCCGCCGATCGGACGGCGCCGACAAACTCAACATTCGACAGCCCCATCGAGTCCACCTGGGCAATCGCCTTCTGGATATCGCCCCGCCCGACGACGATAAGCCGGGCGTCCGGGAACTGGGTCTTCACGATCGGGAAGGCCCGCAGGAGGTGGACGAAGCCCTTGCGCGGTTCGTCGTACCGACCGACAAACAGGATGTTCTTCTTGCCATCCAGATACTTGTAGATTGGCGCCACATCCGGCCGGAAGCGATCCAGGTCGATACCGTTCGGGACGATCTCGTAGTCCCCAGGGAAGTGGCTGTCGACCGACTCCTTCGCAACCTGAGACACGGCGATCCGGCAGTCGATCCGGTCGACGAAGATGTCCATGAAGGCCTTGATGTAGTGGTACCAGAAGTTGAAATCCCTGGCCGCGTGGAATGTCGCGACATTGAGCGCTCTGGAAAAGAGCAACGCCGCCATCGGCAGGACCGGGGCCAGCGGCTCGTGGACATGAATGACGCCGAACTGTTCCCGTTCCAGGAAGCTGCGGACCTTCGATATGACGAACGGGGAGACGGTCACCCGTGCGGTCGAACCATTCGATGGAAACGGGATCGCTGTGCCGAGGCGGTAGATGTGGCCGTCGTCGGCTTCACCCGTGTCGGGCGCTCCAGCTGCCAGGATGCGGGAATCGAGACCGATCGACTGAAAGGCAGCATCGAGCTGCAAGACGTGCTCGTTGACGCCTCCACGGGAACTGAAATCAAACGGAGAGACCTGGAGGATCTTCATGCTCTGCCCGATGCGCGCTGATTGCAAGGCCCGGCCCAGGGGGCCGGGTTGAATGGACTTCGTGGATTATAGCCCGGAATCGGGTTGGACTGTCCGGACGTCTGGAACCTACTGGAGTCCGCGGTACAGTCCTCCGTCAACCTGGAGAGTGATTCCGGTTACATAGCTGGCGGCTGGAGACGCGAGGAACGTCACCACGTTCGCGAACTCATCCGGTTCGCCGAGCCGACCAAGCGGAATCGATGAGGCGTCCTCGGACAACGCGTCGTCCATCGACACTCCTCCGGATTCGGCCCGCTGCTTCGCGAGATCGAGGATGCGGTCGGTCCGGGTTGGGCCCGGACCGACGTTATTGACTCGAATACCGTACGGTCCAAGTTCGCTCGCCATCGTCTTGGCCAGGCCGATGACGCCGGCACGAGCCGTATTTGACAGGATCAATCCTTCGATCGGCTGCTTGACCGAGATCGACGTGATGTTGACGATCGAGCCGCCGCCCTGCTCCTTCATGATCGGCACGATGGCTTTCGACAGCCGCACCGTGCTCATCAGATTCAGTTCGACAGCTTCCTCGAATGCTTCAGGTTCCAGCGTCTCGAATGTTCCGGCAGGCGGTCCACCGGCGTTGTTCACCAGTATGTCGACACGCCCGAACGAGTCCATCGCCAGCCCGATCAGCTTGTCGATGTCATCCTGACGGCGGACGTCGGCGGCGATGCCGACCGCGGAGCCGCCATTCTCGAAACGGGTGGCTTCGGCGTTGACTTCGTCGACGGCCGCGTTGATCCGCCCTTCATCCCGGGAACACATGACGACGTGCGCGCCCTCGCGAGCGAGTTGGATAGCCGTCGCCTTTCCAAGACCTTTACTCGAGGCCGCGACGATCGCAACCTTTCCCTGAAGTCCGAGATCCATCCGCTCCGACGCTCCTGTTCTCTGTTAGCCCGAGATCCGATAATTCGGCGCTTCCTTGGTGATGATTACGTCATGCGGGTGGCTCTCGCGCAACCCAGCGCCGGTGATCTGGACAAACCGGGTATTGGTCTTCATCTCGGCGATCGTCTTCGTGCCGCAATAGCCCATGGCCGCCCGGAGACCGCCGACAAGCTGATAGACGACGTTCGAGAGCGGTCCCTTGTAGGCGATCCGTCCCTCGATGCCCTCCGGCACGAACTTGGCGAGGTTGTCGATATCCTGCTGGAAATAGCGGTCTTTCGAGAACGAGCGCGCCTTCATGGCGCCGATCGAGCCCATGCCGCGATATTCCTTGTAGCGCTCTCCCTGATAGAGGATGACTTCACCAGGACTCTCGTCGACACCGGCGAAGAGCGAGCCGAGCATGACCGTATCGGCGCCAGCGGCGATCGCTTTCGCGACATCCCCGGAATACTGGACGCCACCATCGGCGATGATCGGGACTCCCCGTCGGGATGCGACGGCCGCGCAGTCGAATATCGCGGAGATCTGGGGTACGCCGATACCGGCGACCACGCGCGTGGTACAGATCGAACCGGGGCCGACTCCGATCTTGACCGCGTCTGCCCCGGCGTTGATCAGCGCCTCGGCAGCTTCCCCGGTCGCGACGTTGCCGGCGACAACCTCGACGTCCCACCTGCTCTTGATCTCGCTCACCGTTTCGGCGACGGCACGGGCAAACCCGTGAGCCGTATCGACGACAATGGCGTCTACCCGGCCATGATCAGCGCCTCGGCGCGTTCGAGGCCGTCCTGGCCGACGCCGACGCCGGCCGCGACGCAGAGCCTGCCGCGCTCATCCTTCGTCGCGTTCGGGAAGAGGCGGCGCTTCTGGATATCTTTGACCGTGATAAGCCCCTTGAGGATGAAATTGTCGTCGACGACCGGGAGCTTCTCGACCTTGTTCTGGTGGAGGATCTCCTCGGCCTGTTCGAGGGTCGTTCCAACCGGCACGGTGATCAGGTTCTCCGAGGTCATCAGTGTTGAAACCGGCTGATCGACGTTCGTCTCGAAGCGGAGGTCGCGGTTGGTCAGGATCCCGACGAGCTTGCCGTCGGGGTTGGTAATCGGCACCCCCGAGATGTGATAACGCTCCATGACCGCCAGCGCGTCGGCGATCAGATTGTCCGGCCCGAGCGTCACCGGCTCGACGATCATTCCCGATTCGCTGCGCTTGACCTTGTCGACTTCCGCCACCTGATCGACGATCGGCAGATTGCGGTGAATAACCCCGATGCCTCCTCGCGGGCGAGGGCGATCGCCATCCGCGCTTCGGTGACGGTGTCCATCGCCGCTGAAACAAGCGGCAATGAGAGTCGGATCCGGGGCGTGAAAAAGCTGGACGTGTCCGCCTGACTCGGCATCAGATCGGATTCGTCCGGTAGTAGCAGCACGTCGTCGAATGTCAGGCCTGTCCCGACGACCCGCTCCAGATGGCTGTCGACCAGGGACGATTCTTCGGTTCTAGTTGTGACTCGAGTGTTTCTAGCGTCTCCGACGATCATGGCGCCGTACCCCTTCTTCCTTAGATTCCGTTCCCGCTTGATACCGTCTCAATCTCCAGTGATGAAGCCGATTGGTCGATCTCCCGGATGCTATCCGACAGGCCAAGCCGCGCGGCGACCTCGTGTGCCAGCTTCCGATACGCAAGCGCCCCGGACGAATCCGGGGCGTACTCAACGATCGTCTGGCCGTAGGAAGGCGCTTCAGCGAGCCTCACCGAGCGAGGAATGATCGCTTCGAAGCTATGCCCGCTGAAATGCTCGCGGACATTTTCCACGACGTCGGCGGCGAGCCTGGTGCGGGCGTCGAACATCGTCATCACGACCCCGAGAATCTCGAGATCGGGGTTGATGCGCCGCCGGACCAGGTCGATCGAATTCGTCATCTGCATCAGCCCTTCCAACGCGAGATACTCGCATTGAATCGGGATGATCACGTCGCTCGACGCCGACAATGCATTGATCGTCAGCAATCCAAGCGACGGAGGACAATCAATCATGATGACGTCGTAATACACGGCCTGGGCGCTCATGGACCGCTGGAGCTGTGACTCCTTGCGGTCGAGCGCAGCCAATTCGACTTCCGCGCCGGCAAGGTCCGGACGGGCCGCGATCAGATCGAGACCGGGCCGCACCTCGGGCAATGTCACCTCGGCGATATTGCCTCCCCCACAAGCAGCTCGTAGCTGGAATCCGCGACCGCCGCCCGGTCGATACCCAGCGTGCTTGTGAGATTGCCCTGAGGATCCAGATCAATGACGAGCACGTTCGCACCGCTGTCTGCCAGCCAGGCGGCGACGTTGACCGTCGTGGTCGTCTTGCCGACACCGCCCTTTTGATTTGCGACTGCGACTACTCTTGTCACCACCTGTCCCCTCGTGGCGCAGAACAAAGAATGGCATCAACCGCGCCGAACGCTCACAACCGGAATCAACCAGATCAGGACGTCTGGCTTTCCAGGTTCGCGACGGAAAGCCGCTTCATGTGAGCGAGGACGGCACTGATCCCGTTCAACCGCTGGGGTGAGAGCACCTTCTGGAGTCCCATCTGGACGAAGAAGTCGGCCGGGATCTGGAGGATCTCCTCCGGACTGGAGCCGGCGGTGCCTTCGAGCATGATGCTCGCGAACCCCCGGACGGTTGGCGCGCTCTCCGGGATCGCGAAGTAGAACTGCATCTTGCCATCCTCGGACTCGGCGTGGATGCCGACCGGCGACTGGCACTCCTCGACCATGTCCCACTGGTCCTTCACCTGCTCCAGATGCGCGGGCAGTTCGGGAAGGCTGTCCGAGAATTCGAGCAGGAGCTCCAGCTTCTCACGGTCATCGGCCGCCTGGAACTCCTCGACGATTTCGGCCAGTGGCGCCGGTATTCGATCATTGGTGGATGTCATAGCTGATTCCTCCTCCAAGTAATCAACGTTGTCGGTAGAGGTTGATTCCCGTTTGTCTATCCAAGGATAGTCGTCGGCAGCCAGCGCGTGCAGCGTTTGTCTGAGCGGCTGAGGCGTTGGCGGGGCGCGCCTTCCGTTAATTCATGCACTCTCCGCGATCGCCCCACCCATCTGATTGGCATCCCGAGGGCGGCGCTTAACTAAGGGATCTACCAGCGCCAGGGTCGGCGTGCGTCGTCCGGTGTTACCGATGACTCCGTCCGACCGGGAGCGCCGCGGCGATCAGATCCCGAGGGTTGTACAGCCTTCATCGGGATGCCGGCTGATCGGGAACGGTGCCTTTGAACACGACAGGACACAGCCGCGTTGGTGCGGCCGTGGTTGACATACGGCTGACCTCCCGTTAAGCTACGGGCCAGTGAGATTGATGCCAAAAGCGTTGATCGGAACGAGTACACATCCTATTCAGGTTCAGAGAGCCGGCGGCTGGTGTGAGTCCGGTATCGAAGAAGATGTGGAATGGATCCGGGAGTTGCGCCCCGAACCGCTCTATGCGAGCGCAGTAAGCGGCGCCGGGATTGTCCCGCCGTTACCACGGGACCAGGTATCGGAAGTGGAAAACTGCTTCCCGTACCTGACTGAGTGGGCTGCTGTACGCAGTCAACCAGGGTGGCACCGCGGAGTCCGGCGCATACGAGCCTCCGTCCCTGTTGGGACGAGAGGTTTTTTTGTTGCCCGAATCGGGATACGGACGAGAAGCAGATGCGGAAGATTGAACGAGACAAGCGCAGGCGGACACCGGAGGGTCTCTACCGGGGACGGTGGCGAAGCTGCACTGAATGAGAGTATTCGCAGTACGCCGAAAGGTATTCGTCAGATGGTAGAGATGAAACAGTCAATTCCCAGCGCATTCGAGTCGGTCGTCGAGCGCACGACCGGTGCAAACCGGTATTCACTTTCTCTTGATGAGGTCGCCGGTTTACGGGATCAGGGAAATGTCATCCCTGTCTACCGGGAGCTGATCGCCGATCTTGAAACGCCGGTTAGCGCCTATCTGAAACTGGCCGAGGGGCCGTATTCGTTTCTGCTTGAAAGCGTCGAGGGCGGCCAGTCTCTCGCCCGCTACTCGTTCATCGGCACCGATCCCTACCTGACCGTCAGGCTCGAAGACGGCGTCGCGTACGCCAACCAGTCAGGCTACAAACAGGCTATTCCATACGATGATCCGCTGGTCGCGCTCCAATCGTTCCTGTCACCCTACAAGGCGGTCAACGTTCCAGGACTACCGCTCTTTCTTGGCGGCGCCGTCGGCTATCTGTCGTATGAGTCGGTGCGCTTCTTCGAGAAGCTCCCGACCGCCGCGAACGATCCCAATCAGTTCTCCGACGGCGTTTATATGTTCGTTGATTCTATGGTGGTGTTCGATCACGTCGAACGACGGATGAAGGTCGTCTCCCACGTCCATACCGATGAAGACAAGCCGCTCGAACAGTCGTATGAGGAGGCGATCGAGCGAATCGAGCGGATCGCCCGGCGCCTGCACCTGCGCCGTCCGGAAGCTCCAACGTCGGAGCGGCCACTCGATAACGACAGCGTGCGGGACCGCGCCACGTTCAATATCACGCGCGATTATTACGACTCGATGATTAAACGAGCGAAGGAGTATATCGCCGCCGGCGACATTTTCCAGGTCGTTCCATCACAGCGGGTCGAGCTCGACACCGGCGCCCATCCATTCAACGTCTATCGGGCCCTCCGCACGGTCAATCCATCGCCGTTCATGTTCTTTCTCCAGCTTGGCAACGAGCAGGTCATCGGCGCATCTCCCGAAGCGCTCATTCGCCTGGAGGATGGCGTGCTGACGACCCATCCGATCGCCGGTACGAGGCGACGCGGCGCGAGCGAGGCCGAAGATCAGCAGCTCGAATCAGATCTCATTGCGGACGAGAAAGAGCGTGCCGAGCACGTCATGCTCGTGGATCTGGCCCGGAACGATATCGGTCGCGTTGCAAAGCCGGGCACGGTCAAGGTTCCGGTCCTCATGCGCACCGAGCGCTTCTCGCACGTCATTCATCTCGTCAGCCATGTGACCGGTGAGCTGCGCGACGACCTGAGCGGCGTTGACGCACTGAGAGCCTGTTTCCCTGCCGGGACGGTCAGCGGAGCGCCGAAGATCCGGGCCATGGAGATCATCGCCGAACTGGAGCCGGACAAGCGCGGTCTGTACTCGGGAGTCGTTGGCTACTTCGCTTATTCCGGCAACATGGATCAGGCACTGGCTCTGCGGACGATGGCGATGCGTGATGGCCGCGTGATCATGCAGGCGGGCGGCGGAATCGTTCACGACTCACGGGCCGACTACGAATATCAGGAAACGATCAACAAGATGGCGGCCGCGATGAGAGCGGTCGAGCTGGCCGAAGAGATCGAGCTGCAGGAGCGATTGCGGAACAACGTCGACACCGGTACGGAGGAACGCACATGATTCTGATCATCGACAACTACGATTCGTTTACCTACAACCTGTATCAGTATCTCTGCGAGCTTGGCGCGGACGTCGACGTTGTCCGGAATGATGCGGTCACGATCGATGAGATCCGCGAGATGGCACCGGATGCGATCGTCATCTCGCCCGGTCCGGGAACGCCGCAGGACGCGGGGATCTCGATCGAGGTCGTCAAACGCCTCGGGCCCTCGACACCAATCCTTGGCGTCTGCCTCGGGCATCAGGCAATTGGCGCGGCCTATGGAGCTGACATTGTCCGGGCGCCGGTGGTTATGCACGGGAAGACGAGCGCCGTCAGCCACGGCTCGACCGGAGTCTTTTCCGGGTTGCCCAGTCCGTTCACGGCGACACGCTATCACTCGCTGATCGTCGATGAAGGTACGCTGCCGCCGGTTCTGGAGGTCACGGCCCGTTCCGAGGACGGCACGATCATGGGACTCCGGCATCGCGAGTTCGATGTCTACGGCGTTCAGTTTCACCCCGAATCGATCTTGACGGACACCGGCCACCGGATTCTCGCCACCTTTATCGGCAGCCCTGCGACCGCAGAGCTGGTCGTCGGCTACTAGAAGGAGGCGGCGAACATGCTACGAGCACCGATACAGGCAATCGTCGACGGAGAGCGCCTCACTCGCGAGGAAGCGACGTCGGCGATGCAGATCATCATGAATGGAGAGGCGTCGCAGCCGCAGATCGGGGCGTTTCTGACGGCGCTGCGCATGCGCGGCGAGAGCGACGAGGAATTGGCCGGATTCGCCGATGTGATGCGCGAGAAGGCGGTCAAGGTACCGTACGACCCGGGAGACCAGCCGCTTGTTGACACCTGCGGCACCGGCGGCGACGTCAGCGGCTCGTTCAATATCTCAACGACTGCCGCGTTCGTCGTCGCTGGCGCCGGTGTCCGTGTCGCAAAGCACGGGAATCGGGCGATGACCAGCCGGTGCGGCTCCGCCGACGTACTCGAGGGCCTTGGCGTCCGGATCGAGCTGGAGCCGGAACAGGTCGCCGAGTGTATCGACCGGGTCGGCATCGGCTTCATGTACGCTCCGGCATTTCATCCGGCCATGCGCTTCGCCGGACCGGTCCGCCGGGAGATCGGTATCCGCACCGTATTCAACCTGCTCGGGCCGCTGGTAAACCCGGCCGGCGCGACGCATCAGGTCGTCGGCGTGCCGGATGTTGATACGGCAAACCGAGTTGCGAGGGTCATGGGGATGCTTGGCTCGCGGCATGCCCTGGTGGTTCACGCCCATGAAGGGTTGGACGAGCTCGGCGTCGCCGGCACGAGCACGATTGCAGAGATGCTGATGCGCGAGAGCGCCTGGGTGACGGCCTACGAAATCGAGCCCGAGCGCTACGGGCTCAGCCGCCACCCGCTCGATGAGATCAGCGGCGGCGGGGTGCAGGAGAATGTCCGGATAACCGAGGAGGTGCTGTGCGGAACACCGGGCGCGCGGCGCGACATAACGCTGCTCAATGCCGGCGCCGCGATCTATGCCGCTGATGCAGCTTCGACAATCGAAGAGGGAATACAGGCTGCCGCCCGGTCTATCGATAGCGGTGCGGCGTCCGCCAAGGTCCGCGAGCTGGTTGAGCTGACTCAGAGGATTTCCTCTCCGCAGACGGCAGGGGTATAGGCCGGTGCAAAGAACAACGACCGGAACGTATCTCGACCGTATTCTTGACAACACGATCGATGAGCTTCGCGAGCGCATGAGTGCCCAGCCGCAGGAAGTGCTGGCCGATCTCATATCGAGCCGACAGAACCCGGTATCTCTGGCTTCCGCACTCACTGCTGCCGGCGAGGTTTCGGTGATCGCCGAGTTCAAGCGGGCATCTCCGTCAAAAGGGCTGATTGCCGGCAACGCCGGTCCGCAGGAGGTCGTGCCTGACTACATTCACGGCGGCTGCGCGGCGATCTCGGTGCTGACCGACGAGACGTTTTTCAAAGGAACGCTCGGCGACCTGCGCGTCGTGAGCGATCTTGCCGGGAGGGTGCTGGGCGGCCGGTGCTTCGCAAGGACTTCATCGTCTCTCCGTATCAGGTCGTCGAGGCACGGGCGCACGGCGCGGACGCCATCCTCCTGATCGTGGCGGCCTTGAACGACGAGCAACTACGCGAACTGCGAGATGTCGGCGTCGAGTACGGGATGGACGCGCTCATCGAGGTCCACGACGAGGACGAGCTGGAGCGAGCGATGGCGATTGAACCAGCGCTGATCGGGATCAACAACCGCGACCTGCGGACGTTCGACGTCGACCTGGCAACGACGGAACGCCTCGCTCCACGGGTACCGGACGGGATCGCCATAGTCGGTGAGAGCGGCGTTGGCAGCCGCGAGGACGTCCTGAGACTCGGGGCGGCCGGCGTCGATGCAGTTCTGGTTGGCGAGTCTCTGATGCGCCAGCAGGACCGGTCCGCTGCCGTTCGCGAATTGCTCGGCCGGTAATGAAACGGCAGCGAGTAAAGATCTGCGGCATCAGCGACACCCGCTCTGCCGAGGTCGCGATCTCGGCCGGGGCTGACTACATCGGCGTCGTGTTCTATCCGGGTAGCCACCGTTACGTTGAGCCCGATCAGGCTCGCGAGATCGCCGATTCCGCTCGGGCGGCTTCGAACGGCCGCGCCGTTGGCGTCGTCGGCCTGTTCGTGAACGAACCGCTCGACCACGTCTTGCATGTCCGGGAGCACGTCGGGCTGGACATCCTCCAGCTATCGGGCAACGAATCGCCGGAGTACATGGCCGAGCTTTCGAAGCGCGGCGTCTCGTTCATCGGGACGGTCCGCGGCGGGGGCGCGTCGGAACGCGAGACGACCCGGAGATTTCGCGAGATCGTCGAACAGGAGCCGTACGCGATCATCCTCGACACCCACGTCCCCGGTATGTGGGGCGGGAGCGGAGTCGTCGGCGACTGGACGCTCGCCCGGGAACTGGCGAGCGAATACCGGCTGCTTCTGGCGGGCGGGTTGGATCCCTCGAACGTCGGGGCGGCGGTACGCGAGGTCCAGCCGTTCGTCGTCGATGTGTCGACCGGGGTGGAGACGGATAAACAGAAGGACCATTCGAAGATTCGAGCATTCATTGCCGCCGCACGCGGCACGGAGGGCGAACCACAATGACAGCAACAGAGAAGCCAGACGCGGCGGCCGTGCCGGACAGGATGGGGCGATTCGGCCAGTTCGGGGGTATGTACGCTCCGGAGACGCTGATGCCGGCGATCCGGGAACTGGAGGAGGCTTATCGCGACGCGAAGGCCGATCCGGCGTTCCAGGCGGAGTATGACCGGCTCGAAGCGGAGTACGTCGGGCGCCCGACACCGCTGACCTACTGCGCCACTCTGACCGAGCAGTGGGGCGGCCCGAAGAGCTATCTCAAGCGGGAGGATCTGGCCCATACCGGAGCCCACAAGGTCAACAACGTCATCGGCCAGGGGTTGCTGGCGAAGCGGATGGGCAAGCCGAGGATCATCGCCGAGACCGGCGCCGGCCAGCATGGGGTCGCGACGGCCACCATCTGCGCGCTGCTTGGCCTCGAGTGCGTTGTTTACATGGGAGAGGTCGATGTCAAGCGGCAGGCACTCAACGTCTTCCGGATGAAACTCCTTGGCGCTGAGGTCGTGCCGGTCACTAGCGGATCGCGAACCTTGAAGGACGCCTTGAACGAGTCGATCCGGGACTGGGTTACGAACGTCGAAAACACCTACTACCTGATCGGTACCGTGTCGGGTATGCATCCCTATCCGATGATCGTTCGAGACTTCCAGTCGATCATCGGCCGGGAGGCCCGGGCACAGTTTCTCGAACGCGAGGGACGGCTGCCGAGTGCCGTACTTGCCTGCGTTGGCGGCGGCTCGAATGCTATGGGTATCTTCCATGCATTCGTCGGCGACGAAGACGTCGAGCTGATCGGCGCCGAGGCCGGCGGTCTCGGGCTGGAGCCGGGCGGGCACGCCGCCAGCCTGACAGCAGGCTCGGTCGGCGTCCTGCATGGAGCCAAGACGTACATCCTCCAGAACAGTCACGGGCAGATCGACGAGGCCCACTCGATTTCAGCCGGGCTCGACTACCCCGGCGTCGGGCCGGAGCTGGCCTGGCTGAAGGAGACGGGGCGCGCCTCGTTCGACGCCGTTAGCGACCAGGCGGCGCTGGAGGGTTTCCAGATGCTCACCCGCGCCGAAGGGATCATCCCGGCGCTCGAGTCGTCGCACGCGGTCTATCTCGGAAGCCAGTACGCGGCCCGGAACCCGGATGCGCACTCGATCATCATCAACCTGTCCGGCCGGGGCGACAAAGATATGCACACGATTGCCGAAGCGCTAGGAGTATCGCTGTGAGCACGACCGCCGCAAGTTCGTTGACCGACACGAGGACGACCCGGCTCTTCGAAAGAACGCGTGCAGAGGGACGCATCGCGGCCATGCCGTACATGCCGGTCGGCTGGCCCGAGCTGAACGATACGGAGCGGGCGGTCGCGGCGCTGGCGCGGTCCGGCGCGGATCTGATCGAGATCGGCATGCCGTTCAGCGACCCGATCGCAGACGGTCCAACCGTCCAGCGCGTGAACCAGCGGTCTCTGGAAAATGGTGTGACGACCGAGACCGTGCTGGATCATATTCGCGGGATTCGGCAGAATCAGGGCGTCGAAGTTCCCCTTATTGCCATGGGGTACTACAATCCGATACTGGCCTACGGGATCGAGCGCTTCGCTCGGGAAGCCCGAGAGGCCGGAGTGGACGGATTTATCGTCCCGGACCTTCCGCCTGAGGAGAGTGACGAGCTACTTGAAGCATGTATCGACAACGGACTGCACCTGGTCTACATGCTTGCGCCGACCAGTACCGACGCGCGCTTCGAGGCGATTCTCGAACGCGCCAGCGGATTCATCTATCTTGTTTCCGTGGTCGGGATCACCGGAGCTCGCGAGCGCCTCTGGGAAGGTCTCTCCGATTACGTCGCGCGGGTGCGGCGGCACACCAGTCTACCGTTAGCGCTCGGTTTCGGGATCTCCACCCACGCTCACGTGGTGGAGGCGGGGAAGCTCGTGGACGGTGTCATCTTCGCGAGTGGGATGCTCAACCATCTCGAGCAGGCTTCCTCCGATCAGCTCCCGGGCGAAATCGAGCGCTACATGTCAACCCTCCTGGGACGGGAATAGCAGCACGTTTACGGGATAGGAACCTGCCGGTGTCTGTCGTATGCAGGGCGATTCGCGGGGCAACGACCTCACGCGCCAATACTTCCGAAGATATTCTCGAAGCAACCACCGAGATGCTCGAGACGATCTTCGCGCTGAATGACATAGAAATGGATGACGTCGTGAGTGCCTTCTTCACGACAACGAAGGATCTAACGGCAACATTTCCGGCTGTGGCGGCGCGCGGGCTCGGCATGGACAATGTCGCGCTAATGTGCGCCCATGAGATGGACGTGCCCGGGTCGTTGACGTCCTGTGTCCGCGTCATGCTGCAGGTGAACACGGCAGCGAGCCCGGATGAGATCAAGCATGTCTATCTTCGCGATGCGATCCAGTTGCGCCCGGAATGGGGTCGTGAACCGCAGCGTCGCGAGTCGCAAGCTCAGAGTGTCGAAGCAACTGCCTGACGAGAGATTAACATAGAACGGATAACTCCAGATGATCATTATCATGAAACACGGGCACACGCCCGAGCAAAGGGAAGACGTCATTGCCAGGGTGAAGGAGGAGGGCCTCGACGTCCACCTCTCGATTGGCGAGGGCACGACGATTATCGGCGTCATCGGCATGCCGATCCGCGAGAGCCTGAAGTCGGCCATCGAAGCGCGCGAAGCCGTCGAGCAGGTGTTCCGGGTCACGAAGCGCTACAAGCTCGCGAGTCGGGAGTTCCATCCCGATCCGACGGTCATCGACGTCGACGGCGTCAAGATCGGCGGGGACGAGGTCGTCATCTTCGCCGGGCCATGCTCGGTCGAGTCCGAAGAGCAGCTGATGCAGACGGCCAGCGACGTCAAAGCGGCCGGCGCGAAGGTGCTACGTGGCGGCGCGTTCAAGCCGCGCACTTCCCCCTATGAGTTTCGAGGGCTGCATGAGGACGGCTTGAAGATCCTCGCCCAGGCGCGCGACGAGTTCGGCCTGAAGATCATCACTGAAGTCATGACTCCATCGGACGTCGAGCTGGTCGGGCGTTACACCGACATCTTCCAGATCGGCGCCCGGAATTGCCAGAATTACCAGCTGCTCGAAGAGGTGGGCCGGACTGGCAAGCCCGCTATGCTCAAGCGCGGCATGGCGGTGCAGTATGAAGAGTGGCTGCTGCTGGCCGAGTACATCATGGCCCAGGGCAACCCGAACGTCATGCTCTGCGAGCGGGGTATCCGGGGCTTCGAGACTTACACGCGAAACATCTTCGACCTGACGGCTGTGCCGGTCGTGAAGCATCTGAGTCATCTGCCGATCATCGCCGATCCGAGCCACGGCACCGGGCACTGGCACCTGATCCCGGCGATGTCGCTGGCTGCGGTCGCCGCCGGGGCCGATGGATTGATGATCGAGGTCCATCACGATCCGAGCCACGCCATGTCGGACGGCGCTCAATCGCTGAAGCCGGACCGCTTCTCGGAGCTGGTCCCGCAGTTGAACCAGGTGGCGATTGCCGTGGGCCGCACCGTTGCCCCGGTCGAGGAGCCCGTCGCGGCGGACTAGTGTTGACCGTTCGATCCACCTGCCTTTTCGATACCCCCTTTTCGTTGTGAAGAGGGGGTATTCGTCTATTGACTCCGGCCGCCAACGCGCATTCTATGTCGAGGATGAAGCGCCTCCCAGCTAATCAATCGCGATGGTAGAAGCTTGTGGCTCTTGATCTGACAAGAATGTTGGTCGATTCTAGGAAACCCTACTGTTTCAACGATGTCATCTCGACCCGGGTACCCGCGGAAAGCGGGTTTGAGAAATCTCAGCGCAGTACGCCCCTGGGGTTCGACTGAGATTTCTCGCTCCGCTCGAAATGACAAGCTTGCTGCTGTGGAGTCGCCCGGGACGCACGGGGTAGTCGATCAGATCACATGTCATAGCCTGCTAGATTTCGCCGACGTCGGAATGCCAGAGTTGTTGATTGTGCGGTGTTCCGCACCACCTCGACGTCGCCATGCAAGGACGATCCGGAAGGTAGCAGCAGCCCAGTTGGTTCCCGGGGCCCTCGCACGGGTGCTCACATCAACTCCGCACGCTCCGTAGGAGGCAGTTCCGCTGGGCTCAATTGACGCTACGATGATCACCGAGTTGCGAGCGCATGAATACCAGTCGATTCCAACTAGCACGGTCGGCGAACTACCGTGTTGTTGCCCCTGATTACATCTCGAACGCGAGGGAGGGTTATCCATGGCGAATGAAGAGATGCTGTTGAACAGTCTCCAGTGGCGGCTGGTTGGTCCGTTTCGCGGAGGCCGGAGCGTAGCCGTCGCCGGAGATCCGATCGATCCGCTGACCGCCTACTTCGGAGCCTGTTCGGGCGGTGTCTGGAAGACGGGCGACGGAGGCGCAAGCTGGAAGAACGTGTCCGACGGATTCTTCAAGACCGCCTCGGTCGGCGCGATCGCCGTGGCCGAGTCGGACCCGAACATCGTCTACGCTGGCATGGGTGAGGCCTGCATTCGGGGCAATGTCACCCACGGCGACGGCGTCTATCGGTCGAACGATGGCGGCAAGACGTGGATGCACGCCGGTCTGGAGGACACCCTGCATATCGCTCGCGTGCGGGTGCATCCGACGAATCCGGAGATCGTCTACGTTGCCGCGTTCGGGCACGCTTTCGGCCCGCATCCATCGCGTGGCATTTACCGATCCACGAACGGCGGCCGGGACTGGGATCTCGTACTTCACCGGAACGACAAGACCGGCGCCTGCGATCTGTCGATGGATGTGACGAACCCACGCGTGCTCTACGCCGGTCTCTGGGAGGCGCAGCGGTCGCCCTGGTCGCTGGTTAGCGGCGGCGAGGGCAGCGGGATCTTCAAGACGACCGATGGTGGCGATACGTGGCAGGAGCTGACCCGCAATCCCGGGCTCCCGGATGGGCTGATGGGACGGATCGGGATCGCCGTTTCACCCGCTCAGCCCGAGCGAGTCTGGGCGTTGATCGAGTCGAAGCAGGGCGGTCTCTACCGCTCGGATGACGGCGGCAGTACCTGGGAGCTCGTCAGCGACAAAGCCGACCTGATGCAGAGGCCCTGGTATTACATGCACATCTTCGCTCATCCGACCGATCCGGAGACGATGTATACCCTGAATCTCCAGATGTGGCGCTCTACTGACGGCGGCAGAACGCACTCGGCGATCCCGACGCCGCATGGAGACAACCACGACCTTTGGATCGATCCATTGAACCCGAACCGGATGGTCGAGGCGAACGACGGCGGTGCATGCGTTTCATTCGATGGGGGCGTCACCTGGTCGAGCATCTACAACCAGCCGACGGCGCAGTTCTATCACGTCACGACTGACACCCAGTTCCCCTACCGGATCTACGGCGCTCAGCAGGACAACACGACCCTGTCGATCCCGAGCTATTCGGACCGGGGCGTCATCTCGGCGGACGATACCTATCCGGTCGGCGGCAGCGAGAGTGGCTACATCGCCGTGCGGCCCGATGATCCCAACATCATCTTCGCCGGCGGCTACGCGTCCCGGATGACGCGCTATGACCACCGCACGAAGCAGGAGGTCGACATTACCGTCTGGCCGGATGACCCGATCGGCTACGGCGCCGAGTCGATGAAGTACCGGTTCCAGTGGACCTTCCCGATCGCCCTGTCGCCGCATGATCCCGACGTGCTCTACGTTACCGGCAATCACGTCTTCAAGTCGCGGACCGGCGGCCAGCTTTTCCAGGCAATCAGCCCCGATCTGACGCGCGGGGATCCGGAGACGCTCGTTCCATCAGGCGGTCCGATCACGCTCGATAACGTAAGCACGGAGTATTACGGGACGGTCTTCGCCTTCGCCGAGTCGCCGGTCCAGGCCGGGGTGCTCTGGGCCGGTTCGGACGACGGTCTGATTCACGTCTCGAAGGACGGTGGCGAAAGTTGGGAAGACGCGACGCCTCAAGTGCTTGCCGACTGGTCGCTGATCAGCATCATCGAGCCATCCCCGTTCGATGCGGCAACCGCCTATGTCGCGGCGACGCGCTACAAGCTCGACGACTTCCGCCCCTATCTTCTACAAACGCGCGACCATGGCCGGTCCTGGGAACTGATCACCGAGGGGATACCGGAAGATGACTTTACCCGGGTGATCAGGGAGGATCCCGCCCGCAGGGGCTTGCTCTACGCCGGCACGGAGTCAGGCGTCTACGTGTCGTGGGACACGGGTGCGGGTAGCGACGGGCGGGTGTGGCAGCGTATGGGCGGCAACTTGCCGGTCGTTCCGATCCACGATCTCGTCATTCATGACTCGGATCTGATCCTTGCCACCCATGGCCGGTCCTTCTGGGTGATCGACGATCTGACACCGATCCGGGAGTGGGATGCGGAAGACGGTTCGAGTGGTGTCTCCGTATTCCCACCCAGAACGGCCGTCCGTTTGACGCCTGCCCGACGCTGGCCTAGCCGCGGGAGTGTCGGCTACAAGGGCTACGTACAGGCCTGGGGCAACCAGGTCAAGGCTGAGATCGTCCCGGATGGCCATGGCGGCACAACGCTCGAACTCCTCGAGGCCGGTGAGAATCCGCCGACCGGCGTGATGATCCACTACCGGGTCGGTAGCGAAAACGCCTCGGCGGTCGAAATCAGCATCCACGACGCGCAAGGAGATCTCGTCCGCCGCTATCGCAGCGGCGACGAAAGTGGACCACAAATCGAGACATCCCCAGGGCTTCATCGCTTCGTCTGGGACATGCGATACCCCGAGGCGACAAAGCTGCCGGGAACCGAAGTTGCCCTCTCGGCATACTGGGGAGGCAGCACGATCGGGCCGCTGGCGGTGCCCGGTAGCTACAGCGTTCGAGTCGAGATCGACGGGCAGTCCGACGAGCAGAGCTTCGAGATCGTCAAGGACCCCCGACTGGAGACGACGCAAGAAGACTTCCAGCGCCAGTTCGACCTCCTGATCGCTATCCGCGACAAGTTGAGCGAGGTGCATGAATCGGTTGCTCACAGCCGGAGCCTTCGGGAGCAGATCGAAGCCTGGCTTGGGCGGCTCCGCAGCAGCGACGCCGGCGACGAGCTTCTTGCGTCTGCCAGCGAGCTGATCGAAAAGCTCGAGGCGAGTGAAGGGAAGCTCGTCGAATCCAGAAGCACCGGCGGCGCGGATGTCTTCAACTACCCGCCGATGGTCAACCGGAAACTGGCGTCGCTGGCAAATACCGTCGGGTTCGGTGATGCCCGGCCGCCACAGCAGTGTTTCGATGTCTTTGACGATCTCGCCGCCTATGCGGACGAATACATCTCCGAGCTGCACCGGCTTTGGGGTACCGAGCTTGCCGCGTTGAACCGGCAGATTCTCGAGAGTGGCATCGATCCAATCGGTTAGCTAGAGGGAAAGGAACGGTCGTTCGCGATGACCGCCGAGAACTACAAGGCAAAACAGGATGCGCTGAGCTGGATTGACGACCATGCCGGCAGGCTGTCCGAATTCGATATGGAGATCTGGAGCTATCACGAGCCGGCCTGGAGGGAGTACAGGTCGGCGAAGGCGTATGTTGACCTCCTTCGTGAGGATGGTTGGGATGTCGAAGAAGGCTCGGGCGAGATGCCGACTGCCTTCGTAGCAACCTGGGGCAGCGGCGGTCCGGTCATCGGCGGATACGCCGAGTACGATGCGGTGCCGGGCAATTCGCAGCAGGCCGTGCCTTATCGCGCTCCTCGCGAGGGACTCCATCCCTGGGCAGCGGGTCACACCGACCCGCACTCGATGCTTGGCACGGCCGGATTGTCCGGTTTTCTCGCTGCCAAGGCGGCGATGGAGAAGAACGGGATCGACGGTACCTTGCGGTTCTTCGGCGAACCGGCCGAGAAGGTGTGCGGTTCCAAGCCTGCCCATGCGGCCAAGGGATACTACGACGGATTTGACGCCTTCATCGCCTACCATCCCCATGCCTCGAACACGTGCGTCTGGGAAACCCACTGCGGCAGCTACTGGAGCGCCGTATTCGTCTTCGAGTGCGAGGATGCGGAAAACTGGGTCGATCCAAGTTTGATGCCGCCTGGAGCCAGTTCGCACACGACTGCCCGGGTGCCGGGTGCGATCGACGCGCTGATGCTGATGTACACGAACACGAAGTACACCAAAGAGGCGATGTTCCCGAAGACCGGAACCTGGACGCTCAACGAGTTCGTCATGGCCGGCGGAGATGCAACGTCAGACAACCTGCCGCCGCGCTACAGCGCGATCCAATACTCCTGGCGGTCTCCGACCCTCGGTATCCAGGAACAAATCTACCGGGTCCTCGAGAACAACGCCCGGCACGCCGCCGGAGTCACCGGCTGCAAGGCCTCGGTGCGCTGGGTCACAAAGACGAGGGTGGGATTGGCGAACAATGCCCTCGCGGAACTGACCTGGCAGAACCTCCAGCTGGCCGGCGCGCCGTCGATGCCCGAAGAGGCGCGGCAGTTCGGGCGGGAGATTCAACGCAACCTCGGCCTCGAACCGATGGATAATCCATTCGCCGACTCGAACGAGACATTGCTCGACCCGCGTGACTACGAGGCGTCGATCCGCCGGAATCTGCCCGAATGGCAGCTCAACTCGACCTCCGACGACTATGTCGAGTACTGCTGGCATGCCCCGACCGTGCGACTGTTGACGGCCCGGCCGTCGTTGCGGTCCCCGGATTCAAGCTATAGCTATCCGGCCTGGGCGCGAAACGCGCTCGGAGGCGTCGCAGCAGCCGTCGATCCCGGCATGTTCGTCGCCGGCAAGACGATAGCGGGTACGATCCTCGATCTGATCACCCGGCCCGAGTTGCTGCAGCGATGCCAGGATGAGTTCGCGGAGCGCACGGGCGGCGGGATCGGCGGCTCTTCCTGGGTTGCGCCGCTACTTGATAGCAGCTTCGTCCCGCCCGTCGATCTCCGCTGGCCGGAATACATCCAGACCACTCGCGGCGAGGAGTGGTGGATACCAACCACCGACATGAACGCGTACGAGGCGCTGTAGTTTCGAGTGCCAGCCGCGGCGTTGGAACGGGCGGGGCGCTGGAGTCCCGCCCTCAAGCGTCCAAGCGGTAGAGAATCAGGATGAGGGGGCGCTAGTGGGGCGAGAGATTCCAGCTTCTGTCATCAATATTTCTGGAGAGAAGGTCGGCCTGGGGCCGATGGGCCGCGATCAGATTCCGCTCTATCACCGTTGGCTGAACGACTTCGACACGTTGCGCACCCAGGGCGAGCCGGCGCGGATGCCGGATACGCTGGACGGTGTCGAGCGATGGTACGAGAACTACGTTCTCGCCCGGCAGGACGTCGCCTGGTTCACCGTTTATGATATTGAAACGGGTACTCCCGTCGGTTGGACCGAGCTCAAGGATATTGACACCCGTCACGGAACCGCAGAGTTCGCGATCATGATCGGTGAACCAGAAGCGCGCGGCAAAGGATTCGGTTCCGAGGTCACCCGGTTGATCGTCGAGTACGGATTCAACGTCCTCGGATTGCACAATATCCATCTGTACTATCTTTCGTTCAATATGCCTGCTCGCCGGGCGTACGAGAAGGCAGGTTTCAGGGAATATGGACGCCGGTCAGGCGCTCATCGCTCCGGCCTTGAGCGGTTTGACGTCGTTTACATGGAATGCCTGGCCGGAGATATCGCGGGCGATCCGGAGCGGTGACGTTCGCGTCGGATCGTGAATCTTGATCTGCTCAGCCGCTCAGGATCGCCCGCTCGACATTCGAAACCTCGGCGAGTCCAAGGTGCTCCCGGGCTTCGGCGACGATCGAGAGGGAGCCGGTTGCGACGATGACGGTGTTGTGTTCGGCCATCTCGAGTGCCGTCGACATCGCGCTGGAGAAGTCCGGCCGATCGATCGTTCTCAAGCCAGTCTCTTTTCCGGCGGCGTCGATGTCCGATGAAGGGCGCGCTCGGGGGCTGGATGACCTCGTGGCGATGATATCCGGATCCAGCGGCGATAGCGCCGCGAGCATCGCCGGCAGGTCTTTGTCGACGTAGCTCCCGAAAACGACGACGAAGCGAGCGCCGGCGTATCGATCCAGCAGCGACGCGGCCAGCGTCTCCATCGACGCACCGTTGTGAGCCCCGTCGACGATCACTGGCGGGGTTTTCCGTACGGTCTCGAATCGTCCCGGCCACCGCACTCCTTCCAGGCCTTCTCGGATTCTCTCCGTGCTGCCGAACAACTCGGGTTGCCAAAGCCAGAGCGCCATCAGGGCCGCGCCGGCGTTCATTGCCTGGTGTTGCCCGGCGAGTCCAATGTTGGCTTCCCGGATCGTTCCCCAAGGCCCCGAGAGGGTGATGGCGCCCTCGTGTATTCCGGCATGCCATTCCGATCCCGACCGATAGACAGGCGCGTTGCGATCGGCGGCGACCTCGCCTATCGAATCCATCGCCTCTGCTTCCTGAGGCGATACGACGACCGGCACGCCGGGCTTGATAATGCCGGCCTTCTCGATCGAGATTTCCGCGAGCGAATCGCCGAGAATCGCCTGATGGTCGAATGAGACCGGCGTGATGACCGTTACGGCGGGCATCACGACGTTCGTCGCATCGAGACGTCCGCCAAGTCCGACCTCGACGATGCCGAGATCGACGTCGGACTGCGCGAGGTGGAGCAAAGCCATGGCCGTGTTGAACTCGAATGCGGTGATCCGGCCGAGGTCCGGTTCTTCTCGTTCGACGGTCGCCACTGCCGTAGCGACCGATTCCGTGACACTCGCCCAGTCCTCTTCAGAAATGACCGCTCCGCTGATCTGTATCCGCTCTCGGACGGTATGCAAGTGGGGCGTCGTGAACAGGCCGGTCGCGTTGCCGCAAGCACGGGCGACGGATTCGATGAAGGCGCAGGTCGATCCCTTGCCCTTGGTTCCGGCGACATGAATGATGGGGTAGGCTCTGTCCGGGCTGCCGAGTTCGTCGAGCAGGCGACGGGTCTTTGTCAGGCCTGCCGCAGCTGCGTCGTCACCGGCAAATGGATTGCTGATGAATCCCCGGTCGTAGTCCGAGCGGTCGCGAAAGTATTCAAGGGCCGATTGGTAATCCATCAGACACTTTCCAGTCAGCCGGGGCAGTAGGAGGATACGCTGGATGAGTATGACTGACGCCGACAAGGCTATCCACGATCGGGTGGCGACGTACATCGCCGAGACTCGGTTTCCGTTTCCGGACCAGACCGATTGGCCGGAAGACTATCAGACGATCGTCAACGCCGGTAATCCGCGCGCAGCCGGGCGTTTCCGGGGCCACCTGCACTATCCCGATATTCTCGTCGTCGATGGCAATGGGAACGCCCGGGAGGTGGGTGAAGTCGAGATGGATATCCGACCGGAGATTTCGCCGCGAATCACGATGGCATCGATGACCGCGCCGTTGATTCCCGAGACCGATGTCCGCCACTTCTTTCTCTACGTTCCGGTCCATGAGGCCGAGCGGGCTCGCGAATTCATAAAGAACTACCGGATTTCACTGGCAGGGTTGCGAACATTCGAGATCGACGACCAGGGCGAGATCCACATCGAGCCGGTCGAGACCTGGGGCCACCGCAAAGATCACCGCTCGACCTAGCGGATTCCGTCTGTCTAGTCGCCGGGCAGTTTGCTGGCCGCCGCGCGGTCGACGAACCAGTGGAGTCGGCCGGGAGCTGGCCGGACCCTGGCTGCCGGCGGGGCATCGTCCCCACCGGTAAAGACTGCTTCCACTGCTTCTGCTTTCGAGTCGCCCGCCGCCAGAAACAGCACGTCCTTCGCCGCATTCAGGACTGAATTGGTCAGCGTGATCCGGACCGTGTCCTGTTGCGGAACGACGTTCTCAACGACCGATAGCGACTCTTCATCGAGGGCGCTCGTGTCCGGAAACAGCGAGGCGCAGTGGCCGTCCTCCCCGAGACCGAGGATTACGAGATCAAAGACGGGCATACCTGAGGTATTGAAGGGCACGGCTGCCGCGATCTCATCTCGATAGGCGGTGGCAGCTTCAGACGGGTCATCCTCCCCTCGCATCCGGTGGACGTTTTCCTCCGGTATTGAAATATTTTTCAGGAGCGAATCGAACGCCATCTTGTAGTTCGAGTCGTCGTGATCCGGTCCAACGGTGCGTTCGTCACCGAACCAGATGTGGATATGCTTCCAGGGAATTGTCTTCTGTTCCGCGAGAAGCTCGTAGAGCCGCTTCGGGGTAGAACCTCCCGCGAGGACGAAATGGACTGGCGCTCCGGACGATGCCTGTTGCAAGATGGACATGCTGAGCTGAAGCGCTGCATCGTTGAGTTCGTCCGGCGTCTCGAAAATCGTCACGACAGAATCGGCGTTGGGCATCAAGCGTTGCTTTCTAGTAGTCGATAGAACTCGGCTGCGTGCGACAGAGCCTCCTCGAATATCTTGTCGCGGGTGTATCGCATCAGCTCTGCGGCAATCAGTTCCTGACGAGGGGCGTCCGCGTGGTGAACGACCCGCTCCTGACGCGGCATGCCCGGCGATTCGATCCGGGCCGTACTCGTGCCGGTGTCTCGTTTGAAGATCGAAATGCGGGCAACGGATGAGCCGGCTCGCGCAAGAATGCGCACAGAGCGAATCCCCGTCCCGGACCGATGCGAATGATTGAGGTTCAACGTGACCCGTCGGTCGGAATCGTGCGTCGCCGCCCGAAGTTCCATCATCGAGCCATTGTCGTTGACGTTTGCCGGCTCTAGTCCGAGTCTGGACGTCAGCCAGCTTGCCAGCAGCATTGCCCCGGACGCCTGCGATTCATCGTAGGTGATGTCCACCGAGCGAATGTTCATCGCGTATCTGCGTGCTGAGGGAGGGTCGAACGACTGAGCGATCAGCTCTCGCCAGGTCGAGATCCGCGCCCAGGCCAGATCGCTCCCGAAGACGGAAGTTCCCGCCGTGCCCAGAAATCGAGCGTAGTCGTGCATCGTCATGAGCGGCCGGTCGTAGCTTTCGGAGTCGACGATGAAGCGATCGGCGACGCCGGCGATGCTCGCGAAACCCGGCGACGAGATCTCGGCCTGTCCCCACCAGACGACGAACGTTGGAAGCTCTCCGAGACGGTGGACGGCCACGATGTTCGGCACGGCGAAAATCCGGTCCGGGGCGATCGTGATCTCGATGACGTCGTAGCAGGCGCCGTGCCGCCCCCGCGGCGTCACCGTGCAATGGGCCCAGATCGTGGCTTCGGGAATGATGCAATCAGGGTCGAGGATGAACAGCAGCACGCGAGAGGGCACCGCCGGTGCTAGCTGGTGGACTGTCTCTAGCGCATCCTTGGCGTCCGATCCCGCCCTGGCAACGACGACGAGCGTTGACGTATTCGCTCGAAGTGGAGGGTCGCCGGTCCGCTGCTCGACGTCTGAGGACAACTCGCTCCATTCCTGGTTGAGCGCATCGCTGATACCGGAAATGGGTATGCCGCTCCTCGGGCTGGCGAGATTGGAGCTGCTCACGGCCGGCGCCATTCGGCCCCGTCGTGGGCGAGCAGCAGATCTGCTTCCGATGGCCCCCAGGTCCCGGACTCGTAGTTGGGAATCGCATGGGCTTCCTGACGCGCCCAACCTTCGACGATCCCATCCACAATCTTCCAGGCAGCTTCGACCTCGTCGCCACGGATGAACAGGGTCCGGTCACCGAGCATCGCATCGAGGAGCAACCGCTCGTAGGCTTCCGGCAATTGAATGTTGAATGCCGTGCCGTACTGGAAGACCATATTGACCGGGCGTAGCTCGAAGGTAGGGCCGGGTACCTTGACCTTGAAATTGAGGTTGATGCCCTCGTCAGGCTGGATTTCGAGCACCAGCTCGTTCGGAGCCGTCTGCTCGGTGGGATCGGACTCGAACAGGCGTTGCGGCACGGGGCGGAACCGGATCGCAACTTCCGTGATTCTCCGCGCCAGCCGCTTTCCGGTGCGGAGATAGAAGGGAACACCGGACCAACGCCAGTTGTCGACGTAAAGCTTCAGCGCCGCGTACGTTTCGGTGATCGACTCGGCGTCGACGCCGGGCTCCTCGCGGTATCCGTTGACCTGTTCGCCGTTGACGTAGCCTCCGGCGTACTGGGCACGGACGGTCGAGCGAGGCACGAGTTCGCGTCTGACGGGCCGTACGGCGTTGAGGACCTTGACCTTCTCATCCCGAACCGCGTCGGCATCGAGCGACACCGGCGCTTCCATCGCCGTCAGCGAGAAGAGCTGCATCAGGTGATTCTGGACCATGTCCCGGATTGCGCCGGATCGCTCGTAGTAGCTGGCGCGGTCCTCGATCCCGATCGATTCCGCCACGGTGATCTGCACATGGTCGATAAAGTGGCGGTTCCAGAGCGGCTCGTAGATGCCATTGCCAAAGCGGAAGGCCAGGATGTTCCGGACCGTTTCTTTCCCGAGATAGTGATCGATGCGATAGACCGAGTTCTCTTCGAAGGCGTTGCCGATAATCGTGTTCAGCTCGTGGGCGCTGGCGAAGTCGTGGCCGAACGGCTTTTCGACGATGATTCTGCGCCAGGCGGAGCCGTCGCCGGCGCTCTCCAGACCATTGTCGGCAAGCCCGCAGACGATCGGTTCGTAGAATCTCGGCGGCGTCGCGAGATAGTAGAGGTGGTTGCCCATCGTACCTCGCTGCTCGTCGATCGACTGCAGCGCCTTCGCGAGCTTCTCGAAGTCCTCCTCGACGGTGAAATCGCCTCGAACATACCGGATGCCAGTGCTGAAGGACTCCCAGATGCTCGTGTCAATCGGGTTGCGTGAGAATTGTTCGATTCCGTCCCGTGCGTATTCACAGAATGACTCGTCGTTATAGTCGCGATGGGCGAACCCGACGATTGTGAATCCAGCTGGCAGGAGCCGCTCGTATGCGAGATCGTAAAGTGCCGGGATGAGTTTGCGGTGGGTGAGGTCGCCCGAAGCGCCGAAGATAACGATCGTTGCTGGAACCGGCGTCCGCTCGATTCGTAAGCCCTCTCGAAGCGGGTTCGGTTCCAGGATTTCTCGATCCGCCGTCGCTCCCGACATCTCGCCCCCGCCTATTCGTCGACCTGTCGAACGTTTGTCTTCCGCACGGCATGGCCGCCGAACTGGTTACGCAACGCGGCGAGCACCCGATGGCTGAACGCGTTGTCGTCACGTGAGTAGAAACGCGAAGCGAGCGCCATATAGATCGTTGGCGCCGGGACGTCGAGCGCGATGGCTTCCTCGACGGTCCAGCGGCCCTCGCCGGAGTCGCTGACCCAACCGGTCAGTTCTTCCAGCTTCGGGTCCTCCTCGAATGCTGCGGCGGCGAGTTCCAGAAGCCAGGAACGGATGACCGAGCCGTGGTTCCAGAGATCGGCGATACCATGCAGGTCGAGATCGAACCGCGATTTCTCGAGGATCTCGAATCCTTCCGCGTACGCCTGCATAATTCCGTATTCGATGCCGTTGTGGACCATTTTGACGTAATGGCCCGCACCGGTGGGACCGACATGCTTGTAGCCGTTTTCCGGCGCAAGCGACGCAATGGCCGGCTCGACGACGGCGAACGCGTCGTCGGAGCCGCCGACCATCATGTTGAAACCAAGCTCGAGTCCCCATATGCCGCCGCTTGTGCCGGCGTCGACGTACTCGATGCCTTCGGCTTGGAGCTTCTCGGTGCGCGCCAGGGTATCGAGGAATCGCGAGTTGCCGCCGTCGACGATGATGTCGCCCTTATCGAGCAGCGGCACTAGCTCGGCGATCTGTTGATCGACCGGGTCGCCGGCCGGCACCATCAGCCAGACGACGCGCGGACTCTCCAGCTGTTGGACGATCTCGTCGAAGGAATAGGCAGCGATCGCGCCCTCGGACGCCAGCTCATCGATCGGCTCGCGGCTCCGGTTGTGGACGACGACTTCGTGTCCGTCCTGCATGAGCCGTCTCGCCATGTTGGCGCCCATGCGCCCGAGGCCGATGATCGCTAATCGCATATGGTTCCTTCGCTTTCGCTTGAATATTTGCCTTAGTCTGCTGCGACGCCGCTTCGGCTTGCCGCCTGGGACATTGCCGAGACATCCGATGCCGAATCGACGTTGACCCGGATGACCCGCAGATCCCGGCCTTCCAGCGTCAGGTAATCCCCATCTGCCTGAGCGCTGAACAATCGCTGGAAGCCCCAGTCACGTCCGGGGATTTCGATATCGCCGGCAGGGTTTTGGAAAATCTGGAGGAATACCCCCTGGTTCGGTCCGCCCTTGTGGAGTTGACCGGTCGAATGGAGGAATCGGGGACCGATGCCCAGGGCGATCGGCGCGGCGGTTTCCCCGGCAAGCGACGCTCGCAAGTCGGCTAGCGCGTTAACCATGTCATCCGAAGCATCGACGAAGGCTTGAATCGAGACATAGTCGCCCTGATTCGCCTCACCCATTACGAACTCTAGAGCTTTTTCGACCGATGACGCATCGACGTCGGCATCGACTTCACCGGCCAGCACCTTGTTCGTCTGGTCCTTCGCTTCCTGAACGTTAGGCTGGTCGAAAGGATTGATTTCCAGCTGCTGTCCGAGAATAGCGGTGGCGATTTCCCAGGTCATGAAGAGCTGCCCGAGATGGGCCGGCAACCCGATAACGGGATGACCCGCTTCGCGCAATGACTCCGCCAGTCCCTGGATCTCTTCATTGCCGTCATCGATGACGGCGAAGACCCTGTCGTCTCCGTAGTCGGCAACCGGGCGGACCGGCTCGCGAGCGATTGGCACGAGGCCCTTGCCGTGCTTGCCGGTGCTCTCGGCGATGAGCTGCTCCAGCCAATCGCCGAACGAAGCCCAGTGGTCGGTGCACAGAAGAGTGAGCTTGTTCCGGCCAGCATCGGCCGCCGCCGCGAGCGCCGCTCCGAGGGCGATGCCGGGGTGGTGGATGTCGTGAATCGGTAGAACGCTCGCCGCATCCTCAAGCAGCGCGCCTACGTCGATGCCGGACGCCGCCGCCGGGACGAGCCCGAAGTAGGAGAGGGCGGAGAATCGCCCACCAATGTCATGCCGGTTGGTGAAGACCTTCCATGCCTCGAGATTGCGGGCGCGAGCCTCGAGCGGGCTCCCGGGATCGGTGATGACGATGAAATCGTCCGCATTCCCGTGGTTGAGATCGAGGAAATACTCGAACAGCGTCGATGTCTCGATCGTCGAGCCGGATTTGCTCGAAACGACGAAGAGCGTCCGTTCCCCATCCATACCGTCCGCGACACGCCGGATCGTATCCGGATGCGTCGAATCGAGTACCGTCAGGCGGGGAAATCCTTCTCGATGTTCGAGCGTGTGGGCCATGACCTCCGGGGCGAGCGATGAACCACCCATACCCAGGAGCACGAGCCGGTCGTAGCCCCGCCGCTGGACATCGTCCGCAAGAGACTCGAAGAGCCCGGCGCTCGCCAGCGCCTGCATCTCCGGGACGGACTGGAGCCAGCCGAGCAGGCCGCTTATTTCGGACGCCACCTGCCGGTCGTCCGACCAGAACGCCCCGTTGGACTCGCGCAATGCCTGGGCGGCGCCGGCCGAGTCGAGCGAATCAGTCACCTCATCGAACTTCCCGGCGACGCCCGCCAGTTCATTCCGACGTCGGGTCCGGATGTCCTCGGCGATGCGGGACATCTCCGACTCGATCGTCTCCGCAAGCGAGTGAAAGGAATCGGCAAACTTCTCGACGCCTTCCTTGACCAGGACGTCGATGACATCGTCATAGGAGATGCCGAGCGATTCCATCGTCTCGATCACATCTCGAGCGACATCAACGTCCTTCTCGACGGTGACGGTGACGGTTCCGTGATCGCGGAATGCGTCGATCGATGCGGGAGCCAGTGTCTCGACGGTATTCGGACCGATCAATTCGTCGACGTAGAGCGTATCGGGATAATCCGGGTTCTTGGTGCTGGTGCTGGCCCAAAGCGGCCGCTGGATTCGCACACCGTAACCTGCGAGATCGCTGAACCGGCCTGAATTGAATACCTTTTTGAATTCCTGATAGGCCAGCCGGGCATTGGCAATGGCGACCTGGCCCATGATGGCCCGCGCTGTCGCCGCCCGTTCCGAATCGCCATCCTCTTCGATGATGGCTTCGAGACGTCCGTCCACCTCGCTATCGACCCGGCTGACGAAGAATGACGCGACGGAAAGGATGTCGTGAACCGGCTTGCCCTCTTCCACGCGCCGTTCCATGGCGGTCAGATAAGCTTCCATCACCTTCTTGTAGGCATCCAGGGAAAAGAGCAGCGTGATATTGACGTTGATGCCCTCGTAAAGTGCCTGCTCGATTGCCGGGATGCCCTCCTCGGTGCCAGGGATCTTGATCATCACGTTTGGCCTGTTGACTCGCCGGTACAGCCGCCGTGCCTCCGAAATCGTCTTCTCGGTATCATGAGCGAGTAGCGGCGACACCTCGAGCGATACGACGCCGTCGCGCCCTCGGTGGCCTTATAGACTGGCATGAGAATGTCGCACGCATCCTGAATATCCTTGATCATCAAAGCGTTCTGTATCTCGCCTGCCGACCGGCCTTCCCAGACCAGTTCCCGCATCTGCTCTTCATAGTCGTTGGATTTGGAGATGGCGGTGTCGAAAATCGTCGGATTCGACGTGATCCCAACGATGCCGTCGTTGTCGATCAGATCTTGCAGCTCGCCGGATTCGATCATCTGCCGGCTGAGATTGTCGTTCCAGACACTCTGCCCGAAATCCGCGAGGTGCTGCAGTGGGTTCTTGTTCGTCATTGTTCCTCCTGAGGTCGTTGAGGGGCGATCGATCCCGTTGTCCGCAACGGATGCGATCGCTGGCTACATGAATGGTAGGTCGTTCGCATGGTCATCAGGTTAAGGGTAACTAATCCAGGGATGAAATAGACTCCAGCACGTCCGGATTCTCGAGAGCCGACAAATCTCCAAGCGACTCCAACCCCAGATAGTGAGCCCGGAGTACCCGGCGCATGATCTTGGCGTTCCGCGTTCGCGGCAGATCCGGGACGTACTGGACGGACTCGGGACGCAATGGTTTGCCGAGGTGATCGGCGACGGTATCGAGGATCTCGTCCGAAAGCGCGGCGTCGGGTGTGTAGCCGGGCCGCAGAATGACGAAGAGAACGGCGCTCTCCCCCTTTACCGCGTGAGGAACGCCGATCGCTGCCGCCTCCTGGACGGCGGGATGGTCAACGGCCGCCGATTCGATCTCGGCCGGACCGACACGCTTGCCGGCGATGTTCATCGTGTCATCGGAGCGTCCCAGGATGTACCAGAAGCCATCATCGTCAATGTAGGCCCAGTCTCCGTGCACCCAGAGGCCCGGTATCTGGGACCAGTACGTTTCGATGTAACGCTCGGGGTCGTCGAGAAATCCACTGGTCATGCCGACCCAGGGAGACCGGATAACCAGCTCCCCGACTTCCCCGCGGACCGGGTTCCCGTGCCGATCGACGACGTCCGCGTTGATCCCGATGACCGGCCCGCTGAACGCTGCCGGTTTCTGCGGCTTATTGGCGTCGGCCACCAGGATCCCGCCGCTGATCTCGGTTCCGCCGGAATAGTTGATGATCGGGCAGCGCTTTCTGCCGACGACATCATGAGTCCAGAGCCAGGGACCGGGATTCCACGGTTCACCGGTCGATCCGATCGCCCGGAGCGATTTCATGGGATGACTCTCGACCCATTCGTCGCCATGAGACATCAGAGACCGGATCGCCGTCGGAGATATCCCGAGGACGGAAATCTCGTGGCGATCGACCAGCGACCAGAGCCGGTCCGGTTCGGGGTAGTCGGGGGTGCCCTCGTAGAGCAGGACGCTGGCGCCGGCGATGAGCCCGCCGAGGATTGCCCAGGGACCCATCATCCAGCCCAGGTCGGTGATCCAGCACAGGCACTCATTTTGCTTGATGTCGAACGCGAAGGCCATGTCCTGGGCGGCCTTGATCGGGAAGCCGGCGTGGACGTGCACCGTGCCCTTGGGTCTACCGGTGGTCCCCGAGGTGTAGATGATCATGAACGGGTCTTCGGCGGCGGTGTCGGCCGCCTCGAATTCGTCCGAAGCCTGGTCGACGATCGCCGACCACCAGACGTCCCGCGAGGAGTCCCACGGCACATCCTGGCCTGTGTGGCGCACTACAACGGTGCGTTCGACATTTCCGGCAAGATCGACGGCGCGGTCGGCCGTCCGCTTAAGCTCGATGATCTTTCCCCGGCGCAAGAACCCGTCGCTCGTAATCAGGTGAGTCACGTTGGCGTCTTGCAGCCGGGTTGCGGCGGCGTCGGCTCCGAAGCCGGAGAAGATGGGCACGATCACTGCGCCGATTTTGCCGCAGGCGAGGACGGCTACAGCCGTCTGGATGAGCATCGGCAGATAAATGCCCACTCGCGTACCCTTGCCGACTCCGATCGACTGGAGGCCGTTTGCGGCCTTGTTGACTTTGGCCGCGAGTTCACCGAAGGTCACAGCCCTGATCGATCCGTCGTCACCTTCCCAGCTAAGCGCAACGGAATCGGACCGCTCTGCGAGATGACGGTCGACGGCAGTTGATACGTAGTTCATCCGACCACCACGAAACCAGCGCGGCCATTGCGGCCCCCGTTCGAGATCGAGGACAGTTTCGTACGGCGTCGACCAGACGACTCCGAGCTCCTCCGTCACTGCACCCCAGAACCATTCGGGATCATCGATCGCCCGCCGGGCGAGTTCATCCTCGTTTGAAAGGCCATGTGAATGGGCAAAGGCCATAGCCCGGCTCTTATCGGCCACCGCCATTCGGGGATGCCAGACCACGGGTTGATTGGTGAGATCAGCCGGTATCTCCGTCACGCGTCTGCTCCAATCCTTGGTGGTACATTGTGTTCGAAATTGGGTTCCGGCGGACTGATGAAACGATGAACTACGCTAGCACGCCATGTGGACGGAAGGAAGAAGGATGTCGGTCAACGAGGCGGGCGCGGTCGAGACATTTACCTGCCAGAATTGCGGAGCGACGACCTCATTTGACCCTGGCACGTCGACGCTCCGCTGTCCGTTTTGCGGAACCCAGCTTGCAGTTCGCGCGGATGCGGCCGCCGCAGAGATCACCGTCGACCACTACGTGTTGCCGTTCAAGGTCCAGAAAGACCAGTCGCAGGCACTCATTCGCGAGTGGCTCGGCAACTCTTTCTGGGCGCCGTCCGATTTGAAGAGTCGCTCCGCGCTCGACCGCGGCCAGGGGAGCTACATTCCGTTCTGGCGCCTCGACGCCGATACCCATTCTGACTGGGAAGGGGAAATCTCGCGGACACACACCCGGCAGGTGCCCCGGACGCGCACGAATGCTGAGGGTAAGTCCGAGAGCTATATGGCGACCGAGACGTATCAGACGTGGCATCCGAGATCCGGCGAGCACAGTGGTTCGTTCCGTGCCTGGATTCCCGCCTCGGAGGGCCTAACTCAGGCGGAAGCGGACCAGTTGATGCCCTTTCCCGAGGAGAGCATGATGACGTATTCGACCGACCTGCTCGTGGGTTTCTCCGCCGAGGAGCCTGGCGTCGACGAAGACGGCGCATGGGTTCCCGGCGAGCAACGCATCCGGGAACTGGCCCGAGACGCCTGCGCCAGGGAGGTCGAGCGCCTGACCCGGGTCGACACCGATGTCTCGAACCGCCGCTCGGCCGTCTGCCATCTGCCCATCTGGATCTACGGTTACCGCTATCAGAACCAGGATTATCGGGTGCTGGTCAACGGCCACACCGGCGAGATCGTCGGCGACCGCCCGGTGAGCCGAACCCGGGTGGCGATCGCCATCGGCATCGGCGTTGTCATCGTGATCGCGATCATCGTTCTGATCATCGTGTTCGGTTAGGCCGAGATTTTTGCCCGGCGAGAGAACACTTCCAGTGACGCTCTGATTGTTGGCCACATGTCGACGCGTCAGCGGTGCCGTCAAGGAAGACCTCGGGAGGAGACCGGCGGCGCATCCCAATTGCACGCCGCCGGGTCACATGCGTCGGTGATTTGAACTAGCTATCAGCGTCTTCGGGGAGGTTTGACCTGACCGCCTCGAGGCCGGTCATCAGCTTCTCGATATCTTCTTCGTTGTTGTAGAACCCGACAGATACGCGAGCGGCGTCCGGGTTGTTGATGTATTTGTTGACGTACCGGATCGTAACGTTGTGGTCTTCCGCGAGCCGCTCGGTGAGATCCGGCGGCTCGACACCGTCGAAGGTAAAAGCCAGTAGCCCGGCGCGGTTGTCGCGCGGCGTAACCATCGTGACGCCGTCCATCTCGGCCAGGGCGTCATAGGCAGCGCCACCCAGCCGGTCGATGCGCTCATAGGCCCAGTCGAGCCCGACTTCTTCGCGGATCCAGCGGGTCGAGGCGATCTGTCCGGCGAGAAGCACCATGCTCCAGCCGCCGGTGTCGAAACGGCTCGCATCCGGCGCCGGCTGGTAGGTTCGGCCGTGGTAGTCGAGCGACGTGAACTCCAGCATCCCGGCAAAGTTCTGATTGATCTCACCGAGGCATTCCGGCTTCACGTACAGCGCTCCGGTGCCGTCCGGCCCGCAGAACCATTTCTGGCCGGGGCAGGCGTAGAAGTCAACGTCGAGGTCGTGGACGTCGATGTCGAAGGCGCCGTAGGACTGTGCGGCGTCAACGGTGACGAGGACGTCGTGAGCATGAGCCATCTCGACGATTTCCTTGACCGGCAGCCGCGCGCCCGTCGTGTAGGGAACGTGAGAGAGAGCAATCATCCGGGTTCGCGGCGTGATCTGCTTTTCGAACGCCGCGACGGTCTCTTCAACCGACTGCCCTCCGAGCTTGACGTCCGCGACCTTCACCCGAATGTTGAAGCGCTGGCGAGCCAGAAACGACGGGATGAGCCCGCCCGGGTGCTCGATGTTCGTGATGATCAGCTCATCGCGATCCTGCCACGGATAGCCCATCAGCGCGACATACATCCCGTCGGTCGTCCTGTTGGTGATCGCGATGTTCGACGCGTCGGTATGCAGCACCGCAGCGACCTCTGACCGGGCTTCGCCCCAGAGCTCGAACAGCCGGTAGAAGTGCTCGGAATTGATGCGCGCTCTCGTCAGATCGTTGCCGAGCTCCTCGACCATCGCGTCATAGGCGATCTTCGGCAGTGGTCCGCAGGTTCCGGTGTTGAGATAGGTCGTGTCGATGACCCCGGGCATCATGTCACGAATCTGGTCAATGGTGAGACTCAAAACTTCCCCTTTCCGAGAATGGCAGTTCATGCCGTTGATTCTTGGTCCGATTGACCGGGACGGGATAGCGTAGCCTATCGGCGCTGGATATCGTCTACCCCTGCGCCGGTACAATACCCGCCGATACGCTGATCGGGGGATGCGTGGGACGGGCACTGATAAAAGCATCTGGGCTTGGGCGGGACTTCGTGCAGCGAAGGCGCCTGTTCCAGCGTCGATCGTTTGATCCTGTCGTCGCACTCGATGACGTCAGCTTTCGACTGGATCGGGGGCGTTGTCTGGCTCTCGTCGGTCCAAACGGCGCAGGCAAGTCCACCCTGCTGCGTGTCCTTTCAACGACAATCTCCCCCACGCGCGGCCGGGCGACGATCTACGGCTACGATGTGATGGAGCGCCCGGATGACGTTCGCGCGCATCTTGGATTCGCTGCCGACTCGGATCGATCGTTCTTCTGGCCGTTGACCGGAATGGAAAACCTGGTCTTCTTCGGCCAGCTTGCCGGCCTGGGCCGAGAGCAGGCGGAATCCGCTGCTTCAGGCTGGATCAAGCGAGTAGGCCTCGGCAGAGCGGCGGAGGCACGGGTCAGCGGCTACTCGGCCGGCATGCGCCAGCGGCTCGGCCTGGTTCGCGCCCTGCTTCACGACCCGCCAGTCGTCCTGCTCGATGAGCCGACAGCCAATCTCGATGTCGAGTACCGGGAAGTCACGGTAGAAATCCTCCGCGAGGTGCTCGAATCGGAACGCGGGGTGGTCGTCGCGACGCACGACCCGTCGCTCGTGTCGGCCGTCGCAACCGACACGTTGCGGCTGGAGAACGGCCGGGTCGTGCCTCCGGAAGTCGCACTGAGCCCGAAGCGCTATGTCCTTCGCCTGGCTGCGGCTGATCCGGGCGCGGACAAGGGCGGGACGATCGAGGTCGACGATCTCGGAGACGGTCACGCGCTGTCAGCGGCTCTCAGCCAGGCGATCGCTTCCGGGCTCGATGTTGTTTCGGTCGAACACGGTCCTTCGTGATAGCAGGCGTTCGCGAATTCGTGCGCCTTCAGGTTGCGTTCCTTCGCAGGGATTGGCAGTACGAGACCACCTACCGGGGCATGATGATTCTCCAGATGCTGGGGATCGTCGGCACACTGGTCATCTTCTTTTCAATCGGGAAACTCGTGTCGCCCGGTGCGGATTCGCTCGCTCGCTACGGCGGCGAGTACTTTCCATTCGCGCTCGTCGGCCTCGTCGTCTCGGACTACTTCAACACCGGTCTGCGCTCGTTCTCGAACCGGCTGCGGCTGGCGCAGACGACCGGAACACTGGAGGCGATGTTCGTATCGGCAAGATCTCCGAGACTCGTGCTGATGTTCTCCGGTGCCTGGGATTTCCTGATCGCGACGGTGCGTCTTGCCATCGGTGTTGCAATCGGCGTGTTGTTGCTCGGCGTCGATTTCGATCCTGACTACGTTGCGGCCGCCATTATCAGTGTATTGAGTCTTGCGACCTTCGCCGCGCTCGGGCTGTTCGCCGCCGCGTTGATCCTGATTATCAAACGAGGTGACGCTGTCGCCGCCCTTGGAAACATCTTCGCGACGGTGTTTGCCGGAGCGTTGTTCCCGATCTCGCTGCTGCCGGACTGGCTGCGTTGGGTTGCCTACATTCTCCCGTTACACTATTCACTCGACGGCCTGCGGCGGGCGCTGCTGGTCGGTGATGGCCTACCGGATCTCAGAGAGGATCTCGTTGCGTTGAGCGTGTCGGCTGCGGTCTTGTTACCGTTGTCGATCGTCGGGCTTGGCGTGGCCGTGAGCGTCGTTCGACGCGATGGCAGCGTCGGGATGCACTGAGGACAGGTGAACCAATCAGCGCACTCCTTACGTATACGTCACTAGTAACCGGAGTCAGTTCGTAGATTGGTCGCAGTGAAGACTGGAAGAAGGGGAAATCGAGTGGGGAACTTCCCTCTGCGGGGTATGAGGATGCTGCTTGCGCTGCTGATCGTGGGAGGAATGCTCGCGGCTTGCGGCGGCGACGACGACGATGATGCCGCCGGCGATGCTACGGCTACGGCGCCATCAGAGGTGACGGCAACGACGGCGCCTCAGGAAGCAACGCCGACTGAGGCCGCGGAGGACACGTCCACCGCGGCCGAGAATGCGGAGGCCGTTTCATTGCGGCTGGGTGTCTCGCTGACGCCTGCCGAACTGGAAGAGTTCGAGCAGGGACTCGACGCCATCCGCGAGCGCCATCCGAACTGGGACATCCAGCTCGAACAGACGCCGCAGGACGGCATCGTCGAGAAGATCAATACCCAGATCGCGAGCGATGAGCTGCCCGACGTCGTCCAGGTACAGGGGCTCTTCGCGCAGCCCTGGATTCGTCAGGGAGCATTCGCCTCGCTGGAAGAGATGTCGTCAGATCCGGAATTCAACGTTGATGGCTTCTATGATGCAGCGCTTGACCAGTTCCGATGGGACGGTGATCTCTACGGAATTCCAAATGTTGTCGCGCCGGATCTCGTCTATCTCAATCTGGACATGTTCGAGGCCGCTGGCGTCGAGCCTCCGTCCGACGATTGGACGATGGATGACCTGAAAGAGCTGGCCCTCGAACTCACGCTGGATTCCGAAGGACGGAATGCGAACGACCCGGACTTCGACAGTTCCAGCGTCGTCCAGTGGGGATTGAGCGTGACTCCGAACAACATCTGGACCCGTCACTATCTGCTGCCGTTCGGAGCTGACCCGTGTGCCAACGAAGACTGCACTGAAACGCAGTTCTCGTCGCCGGAGGTCCAGGAAGCGCTACAGTTCTGGGCGGATCTCGCCCAGGCCGGCGCCGCCCCATATGACCCGTACACCGGCAATCAGACCGGCGTGCCGGGCGAAGGATTCCAGGCGGGAGTGGCCGCGATCGGTATCAACGGTTTCTTCCTCGTCGGTGTCCTTAACGACACCCAGGAGCTGAACTACGACGTGGTCGAATTCCCGACCGGCCCGTCCGGCGAAAAGGCGTCCCCGCTGAGCACGAATGGCTGGGTCATCGCCGAGACGTCTGAAAACAAGGATGCTGCCTGGCAGCTCATCGAGGAACTGACCTCTGAGGAATTCCTCGTCAGCTATTGGGCCGAACCGGGCAACGGCATTCCCGCCCGCGAGTCGGTTGCGCAAGAGATTCTGAACGAGGACGCGCAACCCGCGAACCAGCAGGCCATTCTCGACACGCTCGAATACGCCGAAGTCTTCATCCCGAGCACGAACGGCGCGTTCGAGGTCTTCGGCCGCACGTCCGACATCTTCATCGCGATGATGAAGGGCGATACGTCCATCGAGGAGGGCACGGCGGAGATCGACGCCATCGCCGAGGAAGTCTTTGGCGCGAACAGCCAGTAGCTTCCTTTCCCGGGATCGTCCGCGCACCCGGCGGCAGCGTGAACGGCGGCGGTTGCTGCTGTTCACGCTGCCCTGGATCATGGGCTTCTTACTGATTCATGCCATTCCCATGGTCATGGCTTTCGGCCTGTCGTTGACCGACTGGGTCTTCACGGATGCGCCGTCGTGGCGGGGTATCGATCACTACCAGACGCTGGTCGGTGACGACCTGTTCTGGACGGCGTTGCGGAACTCGGCCTACTACGCAGGCGTCACCGTTCCCGGTGGCGTCATTATCGCCCTCGGGCTGGCGCTTCTGCTGAACCGCGATTGGGCAGGTATGGGCATGTTCCGGACGATCCTGTTCATGCCGGCGCTCGTTTCGGGCGTCTCGATCGCGATGGTCTGGGGCTGGCTGTTCAATCCACGCTTCGGCGCGGTCAATTCTGCGTTGAGGCGTATCGGGCTCGAGGGCCCAGGCTGGCTCGGGGATCCCTCGTGGGCGATGCCGGTCCTGATCTCGCTCGGCCTCTGGAGCATCGGCGGGACGATGCTGATCTATCTGGCCGGACTCCAGAGCATCCCGCAGGAGCTGTACGATGCCGCCAAGCTGGATGGCGCAGGGCGGTGGGCGGCGACGAGGCACGTGACGCTGCCGATGATCTCGTCGGTGACGTTCTTCCTGCTCGTCGTCGGGATGATTACGGCGCTGCAGCTCTTCACGCCCGCCTACGTTCTTACGAACGGCGGTCCCGAGAACGCCACCCTGACGCTGCCGCTCTACATCTACCAGAATGCGTTCACGTTCCAGAAATTCGGCTATGGGGCGACGCTCACGGTTGTCCTGATTCTCCTGACCATGATCATCACCCTGGCGCAAGTTACGCTGGCCCGGCGCTGGGTCTTCTATGCCGGTTGGGGCGGCAGGTGAAGCTCGTCGAACAGCCGGGGGTAGTCCGCAAGCACGCCAGCAAGCTGGCCGCGCGATTGCTTGTCTACGGGTTCTTGACGGCGGCTTCGGCGCTGTTTCTACTCCCGTTTTACTGGATGATTGCGACGGCGCTGAAACCTCGCCAGCTCGTCTACCGCTTTCCACCCGACTGGCTCGCCGGGGATCTGACGCTGGCGAACTTCCGGGAAGGCTGGACGGCATTGCCGTTCGATCGCTTTTTCATCAATACCGTCTTCGTGACGATATTGATCGTCGTCGGGACCGTCGGCTCGTCGTCGCTGGTCGGGTTCGGGCTGGCTCGGTATCGGAGCCGGATTGGTGATGTCCTGTTCGCGCTCGTTCTTCTGACGATGATGGTTCCACCGGCGGCGACGCTGATCCCTCGCTTCGTCATTTTCAGCCGTCTCGGCTGGACGAACACCTACCTGCCGATCGTGCTGCCCTACTGGTTCGGTGTTCCCTTCTTCATCTTCCTGTTTCGCCAGTTCTTCCGGGCGATTCCTCAGGAATATTTCGACGCGGCAGAGCTTGACGGCGCGTCGCCGTTCAGCCTGTACTTCCGCGTCGCAGTGCCGATGGCAAGGCCCGCATTCGTGACGAGTGCGCTATTCTCGATGCTGATCGCCTGGAATGACTTTCTCGATCCGCTCGTCTACCTGTCGACACTGGACAAGTTCACGATTCAGCTTGGCTTGTCCAGTTTCAGAGGGCAGTACGTGGCGGATCTTCATCTGATGATGCCGATGGCGCTGCTGGCGATGATTCCGGTGCTGCTCATCGTGGCGCTGGGGCAACGCTGGATTGCTCGTGGTTTGGCCCCGGATCTGGAGAAGTAGACTGATGTCGACCGTTGAATTCGATCACAAGGTAGTACCCGATCAACAGCCCGCCGACGACCCGGTATTGCTCGGTGTTGGCCCCGACCGCTCCGTTGAACTGGAGGCGTTGGGAATACCGATCACGGTCGAAACCAACGACCCGCGCATCGAGCGGATTGCCCGGCAGGCGTTCGGAATCCGTCGAGATCGTGCTGATACGAGCTTCGAAGTGCGGCTCAGGCTACTCGTCCACGACGTACCGGAGGAACCGAGCTGGCGGCCAGTTCAGCCGGTTCTCCGTGCCCAGGGAGACTACTTCTACAGTGCCGCGAGCAGAGCGTCGGTTGTTTCCGGCGACTGCCGGACGGGATTCGCCTTCGGCTTCATTTCCGATCGACAAGCGGATCATGAGGAGCACCTCCGCAGCACGATGGTCCAGGCACCTTTTCTCTGGATCGCGACGAACCGGTCGCTCTCGGCAATTCACTGTGCCGTTGTGACGTTGAACGGCAGGTCGATCAGCCTGCGGGGGCGACAGAGCGCCGGCAAGACCACTCTGGCCTATGCCGCCCTGCGCCAGGGGTTCTCTCTGCTGTGCGAAGATGTGGCCTTTGCCTGGCAGACCGACGCAGGCATCGAACTGCGTGGCTTGCCGTGGCTGCTCTACCTGAAGCCGGATGCCGTGCGGTTCTTCCCCGAGCTCGATGGGTTGGAGCCTCTGGAGCGGTACAACGGGGAGTCGAAGATACTGGTCCCGATCGAGGAATGGTTCCCGGATCAGACCGCCCAGACGGCCCCGATCGGTCCGACGGTCTTCGTCGAGCGCGAGCCGGACGGACGCAATGTGCTGGAGCCGATCGACCGCTCAGAAGCACTCGAACGATTCGAGGCGACCCGGATTGCGGTGGAGAACCGAATCTCGGGCGGTGTCGATGTCTGGGGCACGATGCTCGAGCAGCCCGCCTACCGATTCGAGGTCGGGCCGGACCCGATGGCCGCGGCTGACGTTCTCCGTACGCTTTGTGAAAGTTGACACATTCGACAAGCCGGTATAGGATGCCGACATGAAAGCGGATTGTCGAACAACTCAGCCTCAGGTGAATTGCCGGGAAATCTGGCGGTTTTACTTTTATTTTACCCCTCCGGTATCGCCGGTGGGGTCGGCGGGGCTTGAGACCTAGACGATCCAACCAGAGCAAAGGCGATACCGGAGGCAGAGGCGCAAGTCCTCTGCTTTTTTGTTTGCGGAATTTCGCGGGAGGGGACCGGGACCGTGATTATTACGATGGCATCAGACTGTACCGACGACCAGGTTGAACGTCTAGCGGCGCACCTTCGAGACTTCGGCTTCCAGACGCATACGCTGGTCGGCGCGGGACCGACCGTCATCGGAGCGACGGGCCGTGTCGTGTCGGACGAGCTGATCGAGCAGGTGCAGGGGCTCGCAGGCGTTTCGCTGGTCAACCGATCGGTGCAGCCCTACATGCTGGCCCAGCGCGCGGCTCGGCCGGCGGGTAGCCAAGTTGCGGTCGGTGAGGGATCTCCCGTCATCATTGGCGCCGGTGAGCTGACGATCATGGCCGGAACCTGCTCGGTCGAGAACCGGGAGATCACGCTCGAGGTCGCCCGGGCGGTGAAAGCCAACGGTGGCCACATGCTACGGGGCGGCGCGTTCAAGCCGCGCACATCGCCGTACTCGTTCCAGGGACTCGGCGAGGACGGCCTACAACTCCTGGCTGAAGCGCGAGAAGAGACCGGACTGCCGATTGTTACCGAGGTGATGGAGCCTGATCAGGTTGACCTGGTCGCATCCTACGCCGATATGCTCCAGATTGGTTCCCGAAACATGGCGAATTTCCCTCTCTTGCGCCGGGTTGCGACGACAGGAAAACCAATCCTGCTCAAGCGCGGGTTCTCAGCGACGGTGAACGAGTGGCTGATGTCGGCCGAGTACATCCTGGCCGGAGGGAACGACAACATCGTGCTTTGCGAGCGAGGAATCCGCGCGTTCGACACATCGACCCGTTTCACCCTGGACCTGAACGCCGTGCCGCTGGTGAAGCGGCTCACGCACCTTCCGGTGATCGTCGATCCCAGCCACGGAGTGGGAATTCGCGATCTTGTGCCGCAGATGGCGCTGGCTGGCGTCGCCTCCGGCGCCGATGGGCTGATGGTTGAGATTCACCCGGATCCCGACAGCGCGATGAGCGATGCCGATCAGACGATCTCACTGGAGTCGTTCGGGCGGATGATGGTCTCCGTACGGGCTGTCCGGGAAGCGCTTCAAGGCTCGACCGGGCTCGCCGTCGTCGCCTGATCCGGCTCGTAGACGGCGTAGCCGCTCGCCATATCGACGATCAGGGCGGATCGCGGAACGCGGAGCAGGCGGATAAACATCCATATATCGCCCCCGGCTCCCATCGTGTTCATGATCGAAATGACCAGCGCCCAACCCATCGCGCCCGGCCAGATGCCGGCGACGGCGATCGAACCGAGGTTAATCGCGAGGAGCGGCAGCAGGACGACCAGGATGTAGGCGTTTCTCGAGAGCGGCTCGTGGCAGGTCGTGTAGAAGAAGCCCGGGCCGGCTCCGAATGACGGTAGATGCCCCGATCCGAGAATGGCCAGGCCGTGCAGAAGTTCGTGGACGACGACGACAACGAGGATGAATGAGATTACCGTCAGGATGTTGACGATCGAGATTGTTCCGTTCAGCTCGTCAACGCCGCTCAAGATCGGCACGACGACGAGGAACAGAATCCACCAGACCGGTACGAGAAGGATGCCGAGGATTGACGCCCGGAAGATGTTAATGTTCTCGCCCCGGACGAGTCGATAACCGGGGATGTCTGGCGGGATCGAAATCGGCGGCTTGCCGATCCAGGGACGAAGTTCTTGCACATCTACCTCGGCTATACTCAGTCGAACGTCAGTGAGCCGGTTTGGCTCGCTGACCAGTATTCACTACAGCGCCTAGATTACTAAATGAACACTCGAGCATTCGTCGTTGGAACTGCTGGACACGTCGACCATGGCAAGTCGACCCTGGTCCAGCGATTGACCGGCATCGATCCGGACCGGTTGCAGGAAGAAAAAGAGCGCGAGCTGACGATCGATCTCGGCTTTGCCTGGCTCACCCTGCCGAACGGTCAATCGATCAGCGTCGTCGATGTGCCGGGTCACGAGCGATTCATCAAGAACATGCTCGCCGGTGTCGGAGGGATCGATGCCGCAATCCTGGTAGTTGCGGCGGACGATGGTCCGATGCCGCAAACTCGCGAGCACCTCGCGATTCTCGACTTGCTCGAGATATCGACCGGTGTGGTCGTCCTCTCGAAACGCGACCTCGTCGACCCGGACTGGTTGGAGCTTGTCGAAGCCGAAACGCGCGATACCTTGCAGGGAACTCTGCTGGAGAATGCGCCGATCGTTCCGGTTTCGTCGACGACTGGCGAGGGGATGGAAGACCTGCTCCCCGCCCTGGAGGCGATCCTGACCGACGTCGATCTGAATGGTCGGCGGGGAAGAGCAAGGCTCCCGGTCGATCGAGTCTTCGCGGTTAGCGGGTTTGGCACGGTCGTTACCGGAACGTTGAGCGGCGAGGCGTTGGAGGTCGGTCAGGAAGTTGAACTGCTCCCTTCCGGTGTTCGGGGCAGGGTTCGCGGCCTCCAGACCCACGGCGATGCAGTGGATCGGGCGATCCCCGGTTCGCGGGTAGCGGTCAACGTGTCGGGAGTCGATCGAGACGAGGTTCAGCGGGGAGACCTCCTGGCTGTCCCCGACTGGGTCGTTCCGACGAAGATGCTCGATGCGCGCCTGCGTTTGACGCCCGCCGCGCCCCGCGCGCTGGAACAGAACGACCCGGTTGATTTCTTCGTCGGATCGTCTGAGCGTGCGGCGCACGTGACCCTGCTGGAGTCCGAGACGATCCAGCCGGGAGAGAGCAGCTGGGTTCAGATCAGATTCGAGGACGCGGTACCGGTCGTCGACGGCGATCTGTTCATTGTCCGGCAAGCTTCGCCGAGTATGACGATCGGCGGCGGACGGGTCGTGAACGCTCACCCTCGACGGCACCGCCGGTTCCGACCCGATGTGATTTCCGAGCTGGAGGCGCGGCTTCGCGGACGTCCGTCGGACCTGATCGCCCAGGAGGTCTCCGAAGGTCCGGCGACACTCTCGCTTTTGTTACGCGACATCGGACTCGAGCAGCAAACTGCGGTCGATGCAGCCGTTGAAGCCGTCGAGGCCGGACAGATCGTCCATCTCGGAGCGGCTCCCGAAACGGATATGACCGTCGACTCGGTGCTGATGGACGCCCGAGCGTTCGAAACGGTCGCCGACGATATCCGCCGGCAGGTCGCCCGCTACCACGCGCAGAACCCGCTACGCCGCGGTATGCCGCGCGAGGAGGTCCGGAGCCGAACGGGGTTGCCGGGTAGGCTCTTCGATGCGCTCGCCAGGACGCTAGCGGACAGAGAGATTGTCCGCGACGACGGTGACGTCATCGCTTCTCCGAACTTCGAAATTCGTCTCAGCGACGACCAGCAGGCGAACGTGACGCGGTTTCTGACAGCGTTGGACGAGTCTGACTTCAGCCCGCCATCGCCCGATGAGTTCGGCGTCGACCGGGATCTCATCGCCGTGATCGAGTCCCGGGGAGACGTCGTCCAGGTGGACGCCGGGATCGTCTATTCGACCGCGACCTTCGAGAAGATGCGGAACGGAACTCTGGCGGCGATAGATCGGGACGGTAGCATTACCCTCGCGGGATTTCGCGATCTATTCAGTACCAGTCGGAAGTATGCCCAGGCGGTTCTCGAGAGCTTCGATGACCGGCGCATTACCCGGCGTTCCGGTGACGAGCGGGTTCGGGGCAGTGGCTGACCCGGTTTTCGTTCAGCCCCACTTCGACGATGTGGCGCTATCGTGTGGCGGTACCGTTGCCCAGATAGCTCGAGAAGGCGCGGCGACGATCGTGACAGTCTTCGGCGGCGATCCCGGGGACCGGACGAGCGAGTTCGTCCGCTTCCAGCACGAACGCTGGAAGCTGGAGGATGGCGATGCCGTCGGCGCCCGCCGCAAGGAAGACCTCGTCGCTGTCAACCAGCTTGGGGAATCCGTCTCGACGGTCTGGCTGGACTATCTCGATGCCATCTACCGCCGACCGGAATATTCCGACGACCTCGCGCTGTTTGGAACGCTGGTGGATGACGACCGGTCTCTCATCGGTCAGATAGCCGGGGATCTTGCGGCTCTCGGTGATCCGTTCGTGCTGCCGCTGGCGATCGGAAGCCATGTCGATCACCAGCTCGTCTTCGAGGCCGGCCGGGTGCTGGCGGCGAAAGGGGCCGATGTCTGGTGCTATCCCGACCTGCCTTATGCGCTTGACTCCGACGCGTATCGCCACCGGCTCGAACACGTTGGCGATGCCGCTCCATGCGTGCGTTCGATCGACGAGGCCAGCTTCGAGAGCAAGTGGCGGGCGATCGAGTGCTACGCCTCGCAGCTCCCGGTGATCTTCCGAGCGATCGAAGACCCACGAAGGAAGTTCTTCGAGTTCGGGCGGCGTGAACGTGACGTCTCGGCTGTGGAACTATTCTGGAAGATGGACGACCTCAACCTAGGACAGAGATGAGCGCGAGCATGATCGTCCCCGACTTCATTCAAGATGCCTTCCAACGATTTCAGGATGACCCCGCGACGGTGCAGGTCGATGGCGGCCATGAGGGGCTTCCTGAACACGCCCAGGATATGCGCGAATCCGCTCGGGCTTTTGCCAGGGAGTATGTTTCGCCCGTTGCGGCGGAAATTGATGAGAGCAACGAGATACCGGAGTCGCTCTGGTCCGCACTCGGCGAGCAGGGCTACTTCGGGCTGGCGATACCCCGGGAGTACGGCGGGCGCGGCTCGATCATCGACACCTGCGTAGCGGTCGAAGAGATTTCCCGCATTTCCGCCGGAGTTGGACTACTGGTGTCGGTCGGATTGCTTGGCCCGGCTGGACTCGTACTGGCCGGTACGCAGGAGCAGAAGGATCACTGGCTGCCGATTCTCGCCGCCGGGGAATTTTCCTCGTTCTGCCTGACAGAGCCTGGCGCGGGCACCGATGCCGCCAGCCTGTCGACTTGGGTCTCGCATACCGGCGACATGTTTCAGCTCAACGGGAGAAAGCATTACATCACCGGTGCCGGCAGGTCGGCCCTCTATACCGTGTTCGCCCGTAGCGGCGACGGCCCATACGAGATGACGGCGATGCTCGTCCCGGCAGGCTCGCCAGGCTTCACGGTCAACGGACGCCACCCCTTCTCCGGAATTCGGGGGGTTCCGGTCGGCGAGCTTGACTTCGAGGACGTAGAACTCCCCGATGAAGCAAGGCTCGGCGACGAGGGGCGTGGTTTCCAGCTCGCGCTCTCGATTCTGGACCGGGCCCGACCGGGCATCGCGGCTCAGGCTCTCGGCTTGGCCCAGGGCGCGCTGGATGCATCGTTCTCCTACCTCGAGGATCGCGTGCAGTTCGGAAGTCCGCTACTGGACAAAGACGTTATTCGCCACCGGCTTGCCCGCCACGCGGCGTCGATCGCTGCCGGGCGACAGCTCGTCTATCACGCAGCGTCGCTTGCGGATACCAGTAGCCCCAGCCTCAATGCCACGGCATCCATGGCGAAGCTCTTCTGCACCGATCTGGCGATGAGCGTCGTTACTGACGCGATGCAGTTCTGGGGGGGCGCCGGCTACATGAACGGCTCGCCGGTCGAGCGCATGTACCGGGACGCGAAGATCATGCAGATCTACGAGGGCACGAACGAGATTCAGGAGCTCGTCATCTCTCGCGCCCTGGTGCGTGAGTTCCGGCAGGCGCGCGAAGCTGTCGGAGGATCTGGGGAGAGCTAATGTCCCGCGTTGCCATGCTGCTGATCCGCTTCTATCAGACGGCTATCTCGCCGCTTCTCCCCTCCTCGTGCCGGTTCGAGCCATCCTGTTCTCATTACGGCTACGAGGCATTTTCCAAACACGGGTTCTTCCGCGGCGGCTACCTGACAGTTCGCCGGATACTCCGTTGTAATCCGTTCCACCCCGGTGGCTACGATCCCGTTCCAGAGCCCGACCCGGTTCAGAAGGAGATCCAGGCGGAGTCCTGAGCAGTCATCCAACCCGGCCTGTTGCGCTCGCGCCCACCGCTCTTCTACTGTGCGTTAGCGAACAGTGGTGGGGAAAGGATGAGCGGGAACATGGCCGATCGATTCAGGATCAATGCAAAGATGATCGTCGCCTACCAGGATGGCGAGCACCGCCTGCTGCCGGACGGGTGTGTCATCGTCGAAGGCAACGAGATCATTCATGTCGGAAAGAATTGGGACGGCGAGACTGACGTCGTCATCGACGCTGGCGATCGCGTGGTGACTCCCGGCCTGATCAACACCCATTCGCACCTTGCCGGCTCGCCGCTGGACAAGTCGTACATCGAGGATGTCGGAAAGCGTCAATGGTCGATGAGCGGCCTCGTCGAGATGCTTCCGGCCAGGGGCGCGGCGATGGATGACGAAGCAGCCGAGGCCTGCGTCGATTACTCGATGGCGGAGCTGCTGAAGACAGGGACGACGACGGTGATGGAGATCGGCGGTATTGGCGACTACGTTGCCGATGCGGTCGAGAAAGCGGGTCTACGAGCATATATCGCGAACGGCTATCGAAGCGGCCGCTGGTTGACCCGGGACGGCAAACAGGTCGAATACGAGTGGGACGAGGAAGCCGGCAACGAGGGATTCGATGCGGCCGTGGAGTTCATCGAGCGCATCGATGGTCGAGCCAACGGCCGCATCAAGGGCTTTCTCTCGCCGGCACAGATCGATACGTGCACCGAGGAGCTGCTCGTCCGGAGCCGCGAGGCATCCGATTCGATGAGCGTTCCTCTGGCCCTGCACGTGAGCCAGTCGGTCTTCGAGTTCGACGAGATGACGAAGCGGCACGGCATGACTCCAGTCGAGTGGCTGGACTCGATCGGGTTCCTCTCGGAGTGGAACATCCTGGGCCACGTCATCATCATCGCCGGCGGCTCCTGGGCCCAATATGCCGGCGACGACCTCGCCCATCTTGCCGACCACGGCGCGTCCGTCGCTCATTGTGTCTGGGTCTTTGCCCGGCGCGGGATCGCGATGGAATCCTTTCCCGAATACATGCGGCGAGGCGTCAATATGACGCTCGGAACGGACACCAACCCGCAGTCGATGATCGAGGCGCTTCGCTGGACATCAGTTCTCGGGAAGATTATGGATCGGCAGACCGAGACCGTGACCGGGCTGGATGTCTTCAACGCGGCAACGTTGAATGCCGCGAAGATGCTTCACCGAAACGACCTCGGCCGGATAGCCGAGGGCGCGAAGGCGGACCTGCTCTTCTGGGATGCTGAAGCGATGTTCATGTCGCCGCTGCGTGACCCGATCAAGAACATCGTCTACAACGCCACGCCCGGCGATCTACGTGACGTCATGATCGACGGCGCCTGGGTTGTCCAGAATGGCGAGGTTTTGAACGTCGACGAGCGCAAGGTGAGCGAGAACCTTCAGTACGCCGGCGAGCGAATGTGGTCCGAGATGGGTGACGGCGACTGGGCTAATCGCGGCGTCGAAGAACTCTCCCCGCAGCTGCTCAAGCCGTTTGAAGGATAGCCTGGGAGCGGGCGTCTTCGATCTGATCCCGGAGCGTCGATGCCGCCATCCGGGCCGCGTCCGCGAAATCGGAATCCTGTGACGCATAGGAAATCGACCGGCTGGCGTTGATCAGCAGTCCGTATCCACTCGAGTCGATCCCGGCTGCTACTGCGCCGGCAAGGTCGCCGGACTGCGCGCCGACGCCGGGCACCAGGATCGGCATGTCTCCGACGATCGACCGGATCGACCGGAGCTGGTCCGGGTAGGTCGCGCCGACAACGAGACCGATGTTGCCGTGTGCGTTCCAGCCGGATGCGGCGGCCGCGACATGCTCGCTTACGGGTTGGCTGTTTATCTCGACGTCCTGCAGGAATCCGGAGCCGGGATTGGAAGTCTTCGCCAGCACGAAAACCGCGCGATCTTCGTGCTCGATAAGCGGCGCTAGCGAGTCATGACCCAGGTAGGCGTGCGCCGTCACTCCGTCGAAGCCCCAGGCATCGAAGTAGGCGCGTGCGTATGCCTCGGAGGTCGAGTCGATGTCGCCGACTTTTGCGTCGAGCAAGACCGGGATGTGGTCGGGGACGTCATCGCGAATCGCCAGCAGCGCGTCCAGACCGTCGTGTCCGTATGGCAGGTAGAAGCCCATATTCGGTTTGTAGGCGCATGCGAAGTCCATGGTTGCCTGTATGATTTCGCGGTTGAATTGCCGGATGGCGTTCGAGTTCGAGCCGATCGATGGTGGGAAGCGCTCAACGACGGGGTCAAGGCCGACACAAAGCATCGATTCGGATCGCCGCCAGCTCGTACGAAACTTTTCCATGCTCGATCGTCCCTGTCGTTCTTCGCCGTCCGCCCGATGGAGTCCAGCGATCCGATGCTATCCTCACTAGGGGATTGTACCGATCCGCATACGGGAGGTTGAAATAAAAATGAGCGTCGCTTCTACGTCCTTGCCGGTGACCGTTGCAGATATCCTTGATGCACGCAAGGTCGTAAACCGCTATCTATCGCCAACCCCGACGCTGAGACCTGCCGGGCTTTCCGAGGAGCTTGGTTTCAACATTACGCTGAAATGCGAGAATCTCCAGCCGATTGGTGCGTTCAAGATTCGCGGCGGAGTCAACCTCTTGAGCCAGCTCAGCGCCGAGGAACTCGAGCGTGGCGTGGTCACCGCATCGACTGGAAACCATGCCCAGTCGATTGCCTATGCCGCGAAGCTGGTCGGCACCCGGGCGGTGATCTACATGCCGGAAAACCCGAACCCGATGAAGGCGGCCGCGGTGCGCCGACTCGGTGGCGAGATCGTCGAATTCGGGCCGGACTTCGACGCCTGTAACGACGAGGCGCGAGCCCACGGCGAACGCGAGGGGCTCCGGTACATTCATCCGGCCAACGAGCCTCTGCTCGTGGCCGGCGTCGGGACTTACGGGCTCGAGCTCGTCGAAGAAGAGCCTCACCTCGATACCGTGATCGTGCCGGTCGGCGCTGGTTCGGGCGTCTGCGGGACGGCGACGGTGTTCAAGGCGATGAGTCCTTCGACGAAGATCATCGGCGTTCAGACCGAGAACATGTCGGCAGCTCACGATGCGTTCCATCAAAAGCAGCTCGTTTCGTACCCTGGCGGACAAACCTGGGCCGAGGGACTGGCAACGCGGGTAACATTCGACATGCCGTTCCGGATGATGCAGGAGCTCGTCGATGATTTCGTCCTGGTCTCCGAGAACGACATGCGGTTGGCGATGCTGGATCTGCTGGAGGCGGCGCACGTCGTCGCCGAAGGTGCTGGAGCGGCATCGCTTGCGGCGGCCAAGAACATGCGGGAGTCGCTCCAGGGCCAGAACGTCGGGCTGATTGTCAGTGGGGGTAATGTGACGCTCGAGACCATCCGGCGAGCGGCCTGCTCGGATGAATCCTGGTAATCGTGGGGGCAACGTTACAGAGAAAGCAATCATGAAGCTCTGATGGTCGACTTCATCAGCCGGGTCTTACGCAACCGGCGAGGTATCGAAGGAACGCCAGTTTACCGGCTTGCTGTGGCGGTTACGACCGGACACATGTCGTGGCGCGACGCCCTGGCGGAAGCTCGCGCGCCTCGCGTGATCGCCGATATTGCCGACGGTGATCTGATCGAGCTCGATCGGATGGCCCAGCTCAAAGCCCAGCAGAATCTGGACTTCGGCCTGATTCTGGCACGTCTGACGGTCGCCGCTGCGCGGGCCAAGGGGTTCGAGAAGGTCTATGTCGATCTTTCTCTGAACCTGGCCGAGATGCTCCAGCGGGCCGGGCTGGACGAGGAACGCGACTATTATCTCCGGCAGGCATTGCAGTCCGCGCGTCGAGTTTCCTATCAGTCCGGCTACCGGAGCGTGTTGAACCGGATGGCCCGGTACGCCTCGATGGAGCACAACGACCAGGATGCCCGGCAGTACCTGGCCGACCAGCTCACGGTCGGGCGTGAAGAGTCCGATACTCCCGAAGACGTCGAGACGGCGATTCTGCTTGCCGATATGGCATTGCGAGATGGGCAGCGCACGGTCGCGCATGATCTCTTCCAGCGAGCGGCCCGATCCGCGAGGCGGCTGGGTCTCTACTCGCTCGTCGTCGAGGCGCTGCTCCGGCAGGTTGCGATCGTACTGGAAAACGGCGATTCCGAAGGTGCTCTGCGCATTCTCCGCCAGGCCGAGGAGGTTTCGGACCGGACCGTTGATGCGCGCCTGCGGGCCAGGGTTGCCGAACGCCACGGCGGTCTCCAGCTTGAAGCCGGCGAGTTCTTCCCGGCTGTGACCAACTTCGAGCTGGCCCTGCGGTTCGCCCGCCAGGACGAAGATCTCGCGCTCCAGGCTCGCTCCTTGCGTGGGCTGGCACGGGGGCGGATTCAGTTGGGAGAGGTCGAAGTAGCCACCGAGCTCCTGCGAGAGCTGGTTGACCTGGAGTTGTCGATCGGCAACATCGCAGAATCCGGTCAGGCGCAACTGGAGTTGGCCGAGTTGCTTATCGATGCTCGGGAGCTTGACGAAGCGCTGCGCTCGCTCGCCCAGGCCCGGGAAGCGGCGACGACGATGCGCGATCCCCAGATGTCGGTCCGGGTTCACGGGTTGCTCGGGACGCTCATGGTCGTTCGCGGTGAGGCCGATGCCGCGCTGGAGGCCTTCGAAGTCGCCGTGTCGACGAGCCGGCAGATAGAAGATGCGGCGAGCGAGGTCTACTGGCTGCTCGGGGCCGCCGAAGCGGTTCTCCGCTTTCGCCGATCCGGTGACGCTCGCAATATGATCGACCGGGCCGCGCGACTCAGCCGTTCGCTCGACAACCCGATGTATCAGGCGCAGGTGGCCGGACTCAAGGGGCAGGTGGCGCTTGTCGAAGGGCGCGCTCAGGAAGCTGCTCGCGCATTCGGCGAGGCGACCGACATCGCTCTCGATCACGGCCGGACCGGGATTGCAACACACTACCTACCAATCCTGGCCCGCCTGGCTCTGGACCGGGAAGAAGCGGACAGGGCCGTCGAGCATATGGTTCAGGCCCTCGATCTCGCAAAGGAACTCGGCGACAGCCGGCAGCTTTGCCTGTTGAACCTGCAAACGGGGCGAATCTACCGGCAGATCGACGATCCTGAGCGCGCGATTCCCTACTTCAGAGACGCGACGAAACTCTCCGACGACGCAGGCGACCTTCGCCTGCGCTACCGGGCATTGCTCGGGTTGGCCGAGTGCCTCGACGATTCGGGCGACTACGATCAGGCAGCGGAGTACTACAGGCGCGCTCTCGATGTGAGCCGGCAGCTGGGCAACGACCGTGCCGTCGCGAGGCTGCACTTCAACCTCGGGGCGCTGCTGGTCGATATTCAGCGGGATGACGAGGCGCGGGCCCATCTGGCTCGTGCCCAGAACATCGCCGAAGATCTCCAGGAGATCGGTCTCGCGGATCGCGCCGCGGCCCTTCTCGCCAGCATCGCCCCGCCGGGATTCCCGCTGGAGGAGTATCAGGACGACATGCCGCTCAATGAGGCGCCCGCACCGCCCAGAAATTTCGAGAACGAACCGAACTGATCAGCGTACCGCTTGATTGTTGAGCATTGAGCATGGTTACACTTGACGAGTTGTTCGTACGGTTGCAGACTGGGAAGTACGGACGCTTGGTTCCTCTGTGGGGGTTCGAACGTAGCTACTCAAATTACGCATGACGAACACGTTTGCAACGCGTCAATCCAGCCTCGCATCCCGGGTGCGGATAGGTCGTAGAGGTGTGTACTGCCTAGCATAGAAATACTGCTCGGATTTGTCCTGACGCTCACGGCTGCCGTGGTCGGCGTCTGGCATATCGCGGGCCGGGACCGGCCACTCTATGGCCCGCCCGACGATGGAACTCTCGGACTTCCGCATCTCCAGCGTTGGTCGGATACGCAACCGAAGCGTCGCTTCGGGCGGTTGCGGGAATCGGTTCCGTTCCTGGATGTCGGGCGGATATTTCTCGCTCTGGCGCTGATCGTTGTCCTTGCCGGGGTCGTCCTGGGATCCGTGTATGCATGGGGTCGCTTCACCAGCTCGCCGGCGGAACAGGCCAGTTCGAATCTGGGTGAGATCGTGACGCTTCATGCCCGCGCCAACTCTTCGCCCGATCTGTCGACTCGCTATGCATTGCTCACGAAGGCCGAAGAAACGGCACGGGCCGCCCTGGCCGGCGCACCGTCGTCCCAGTCGGACTCGATCAGAAGGGAACTCGAGTCGATCCAGCAAGATCTTGACCGGATGACCCGTATGGTCAGGCTGGAGTCGATCCAACCGGTCGGCTCAGTTCCAGTCTCGGCCCCAGACGCACTTCCCGAATTGTTTGCCGGCGGCGGGCGTACCTATCTGGTGGCGGACGCGCTCTACGAGGTCGAAGTCTCATCCAATCACCTCGTCGAGCTCCTACGGCCGGGTGACGACGTTGCCGGCGTGGCGGTAGGCACGCTGCTGGCGGGTGCGTGGCGCGGCGACGGACCGATGGTCATGGATGCCGACCGGGCCTATGTCTTCGATTCCGTCCGCGGCGAGTGGGACTGGGAAGAACTCGGCGATATGGCGGACGCGCCAGCGATCGAAGAAGTGCGCTCAGTCGGAGTATTCGACTTGAATCTGTATCTCCTGGATGGATCGCAGGGACGGATCGTCAAGTTCAGCGGCGGCGACTACGAGTCGGAGCCGGAGGACTGGGCACGAGGCGTGGCATCCGAGGAACTGATGAACGCCAGCGACCTTCTGATCGACGGCAACATCTACTGTCTTGCACCCGACGGGTCGATCTGAAGTTCTTCTTGAATAATCTCGACTCACTGATCCAGCCTCAGATCGAGCCGGAATTCGACTCTGCGAGCGCCTGATCGCTGCGGAGAGCGGGTATTTCATCGTCAACGCCAGCGACGGCCGGATTGCCCGGATCTCCGGCGACGGCATGCTTCTCCAGCAATTCAGCCCGCGGGACCCGGAGATGTCGATCACCAATCTCCAGGATGCTGTTATCGATGAGAGTACGGGAATCGCGCTACTCCTGACGGAGAACGCGTTGTATACGACCAGGCTGGTGGCTGGCTAGCGGCGGCGGTTCCGGCTTCCGGAACTGAGCGCCACCGCTAACCGGCGCAGGTCTCTGTCACCTAACGGTTCTGGAAGTATTCTGCATTGAGGGCCAGGAACTTCGACCACTGCTCGGGCAGGTCGTCCTCGAAGAAGATGGCTTCGACCGGGCAGACTTCAGCACAGACACCACAGTCGATGCATTCATCCGGATCGATGAAATACTGTTGCTGGTCCGGATCCGTATGGATACAGTCGACCGGGCACACTTCAACACAGGATTGATCCTGTACGGCAATGCATGGCTCAGCGATGACGTACGTCACCGGTTGCTGCTCCCCTCTGGAGGCGCTATCTCGGTCATCGGTCGCGCCGGCTCGTGGTCGAGCGTCAACGGACCTATTCAGACATTGAGTATACATACCAGTGGCGGGTGGGGATCAAGGGATCGGTACCGGATAGCTGATTCATTCGTCCGGAACGGCTAGCTCCAGCGTCGCACTTCGTCCGAAGCGGTCCAGATGCGTTCGAGCACGTGATAGCCACTGTCAGCGTCGAGCAGTATCGGACGGTGCTCTTCGACGATCAGGATCGGAATCAGATCCACGCCGGTGACTTTGTCGCCTTCGAACCAGAGATCGGCGATGACGCCTTCGGTCGTTCCCTTGACCAGGCCTGGTCGAAAACGAAGTTGCCGAGGAGTAGACAATCGCCTTGCCCTTGTACGTCTCCACCGCCTGGACCCAGTGTGGGTGGCTGCCGATGACGATCGACGCTCCCTCATCGATCGCGATCTGGGCGAAAGCGCCGTTGTTCGTCGGTCGGCAGCGCGACGTACTCGATACCCCAGTGGAAAAACGGCACAACAATGTGACCGGAGGCAACCGCCGCCCGGACATCTTCGCGGACATATTCCTCGATCAACGGAGAGGTTCCCGGGAGTCCACGGTGGCGCCGTCGTAGTCGTCGCTGATGCCGTTATAGGCAAGGAATGCGAAGCTCAGGTCGCCGAGGGTTGCTATCGCCGGTCTCGGGCTTCCTCGAGGTTGTGCCCCATGCCGAAGTGCTTGATCCCGGCCTCATCGAGCGTCCGCGAGTGTCGTCCATCCCCTGGGGACCGAAGTCGAACGAGTGGTTGTTTGCCCGGCCAAGGTAATCGATGTCCGCCAACTTGAGACCGGAGACGGTTACGGTGCCGGTCTTGAAGCGGAAACGTCTTTGGATCTTCACGCTCCGGCTGCGGGAAGTTGTCGGAAAGCGTGCATTCGAGGTTTCCGATCGTCAGATCCGACTCCTTGAGCCTGTCGGCGACGGACCGGAATGGGGCGGGAAATCGTTCCGGGCCTCCATCGCCACCTGCACATAGCGGCCGAAGATGATATCGCCGACGAATGTGAGCTTCGCCCGTGACTTCGGCCTGATCAGCGACTCGGGAGCGATTTCTTCCGGCACGCCGAACAGCTTGAGCATCAGCGGATTCGGGGCACCTCTCGTCCGCAAGATGTCGACGCCGTCCACGTGGAGGGTCCGGAATCGGTGATCGACGTCACGGACCGGAATCAACCCGATCCCGCCGCGGTCGTTCCAGAGGGCTTCGGCAAGCTCATCGATGCTCTGGACGCCGATGTCGCCGCCGAATGGCTCCAGTGGAAGGGCCGAATCCGGAAGTGTGTAGCGCCGTACCGGCGTGCTGACCGGATCGCCCAACTCTCTCCAGTTATTGATGCGAAGGTTCCAGACAGCTTCGAGCTGGCTCAGGCTGATATCCCGAACCTGAAGCTTGCGAGAGACAACAGCCGCGAACGGGATGTATATCTCGCGAGGAAGCGACGGTCTCGATGCCGGAGCAGCCCGGCCGACCGCGCCTTCCGGTAGAGGGCCGACCGTCGACTCGGCTCCGGCAGCTTGCGTGTTCGACGCGGAGGTGTTTGCAGAGCGTTCGGGAGTAGAGGTGGGTTGCAAACGGTCTGCTGCCGGAGTTGCGCTTGGTCGGGCGTCCTCGGCTACGTGGCGGTCGGATCGTCCCGGATCATCCGAACCCGATGAGAAGCCGGTCGGTCCGCTGCAGGCGGGATGAGGGTCGACGCCGCGCCGGCCAGTGCTGTGATGAACCGGCGTCGGGTTATGGTGTTGCGGATCGTATCGAGTGTCAACCGTGCCCCTGTCCATCATCCGGTCGGTTGAAGTCTGGCTCCCGACCGGATGATGGAACAGGCGATCCGGTCAGGCGCCCATGTACCCTTCGGCCATAAGCATCTCTGCATTGAGTATAGAAGCGCCGGCGGCTCCAGGATGGTGTTGTGACCCAATACCGCCATCCGGATGTCGAGAAGATTGCATTCCCGGACCCGGCCGACGATCGATGCCATGCCGTTGGCGACATCACGGTCGAGTGCCGGCTGCGGCCGGTCGTCCTGGTCCATGACGATCACCGGATTCTCCGGTGCGACGGCAACCCCAGTTCCTGCGGGCGGCTCTTGAAGTTTCGGAGCACTTCGATCACATCAGCTGGCGACGCCGCGTCTCAGGCTTCAGGTTTGGCCGTCTCCAGGTGGCCGTGGCGAACCGGGACGCGGTTGCACTGGGCGCTAATTCCGATGCTGGCGTAGCTGAATCCGTCGCCATCGAAATCACCGAGGAGCTTGCGCGTTTCGTTCTCGATCTTCTCTTCTTCGCCGCCTATGTAGGGGACGACGTTGTCAATGAGATCAAGCGAGGCAACTCCGGGGTAGCCGGCGCCCGAGCTCGCCTGAAGCGTCGTCACGAAGCAGCGCTCGATGCCGAATGCGTCCCAGATCGGTTTCAGCGCAAGGACGAGGTGAATTGTGGAGCAATTCGGATTGGTGACGACGAAGCCTTTCGAGAACCCACGTTCTCTTTGTTGCACTTCGATCGCCTTCGCGTGCTGCCAGTTCACTTCCGGGATAAGCAGCGGGACGTCGTCGGCCATGCGATTGTCCCGGGCGTTGGAGAAGACGTAGTGCCCGTCCGATGCCAGGCGAAGCTCCGTTTCGCGGGCGATGCCGCCGGGCAGGGAGCAGAATACGACCGGGCTTTCGACCGGCTGCTCGGGATGCTTGACGGTGAAGCCGGCGGCATCCGCCGGCGGCGCGGCGCTGACCCTCCAGTCGCACGCTTCACCGTAGGTCCGACCCGCGCTGCGCTCGCTCCCGAACACCTCGGCGAGCTGAAGGCTCGGGTGATTCTCGAGTAGTTCAACGTATCGCTGGCCGACACTGCCGGTGGCGCCGAGGACGGCGACATCGAGTTTTCTGGAGTCACTCAAAGGACTACTCCCACTTCCCATTAACAAAAAAAACAGGAGCGATTCGCTCCTGCCGGTCCGCTGCGTCGGTGATTGGGTCTGCGGTTACGACCCCCTACACCGCGCCGAACCGGCGGGAGTAGTGGTGGTAAACGTAATAGTCGCGAGAACCAAATGCGCCAACTTGATTCGCTTTCCTGCGCGTTCCCCGAGCCATCATATAGACTGCGGGGTGGCAATCTGACTCTGAGACGATAGCAGGACGGTTGCGAGCGGTCAAGGATAGCTCTGGGAACCAAGGGGTGGGCAGTGACGAAGTCAATCAATGTAGCGATTCTGGGAATCGGGAATATCGGTGGAGAGGTCGCGCGCCGGATCGCATCGGGAACCGGTTCGACGGCAAGCAGCGGCGTGAAGTTGAATCTGGTTGCCGCGATGGATCGCGGAGCCGAACAAGCCGAGGCTGCTGGTATCGATGCCTCGCTCGTTTCCGCTGACGGACCGGCGATCGTCGATCGGGACGACGTCGACATTGTCGTCGAAACGCTGGGCGGCGCTCAGCCGGCTGCCGATCTCATGATCCGGGCACTGGCGCAGGGCAAGCATGTGGTTACTGCCAACAAGGAGGCAGCGGCGAAGAATCTCCCGTCGATCCTCGCGGCGGCCCGGGACGGCGACGCCGCCTTCATGTTCGAGGCAAGCATCGGCGGTGGGATTCCTCTCGTCGTTAGTCTGCGCCAGATTCTCGCGAACAACAACGTCAGCGAGGTCCGGGGCATTCTCAATGGCACGACCAACTACATCCTCCACCGGATGGAGACCGAAGGGTGCGACTACCGGACGGCCCTGCAGGGCGCGCAAGAGCTCGGCTACGCGGAGCCGGACCCGACGGCGGACGTCGAAGGCCTGGACGCGGCGAACAAGATCGCTCTCCTCGGATCGATGATTTCCGGCTCCTACGTTCACCCGGACGATGTCGATACGACCGGCATCAGCGGCGTAACGTTGGGAGATTTCGAGGAGGCTCGGGAAAAGGATGGTACATTGCGGCTGATCGCTGGGGCCGTCGTCGGCACCGACGGCGAGGTGAATCTCAAGGTCGCGCCGACGTTCGTGTCGAATGCGGACCTGTTCTCTCGCGTGGTGAGAAACTACAACGCGATCGAGATCGTCGGCGATCGTGTCGGGCCGGTCTGGCTCCATGGCCAGGGTGCCGGACCCGATCCGACTGCCAGCGCGATCCTGTCCGACGTCATCGAGGCGGCAATGGTTGGAAGTGCAGCTTCTCCGAAGCTAGCGCTCTAACCGGGATCATTCACGGCCATTTCCGGTGCCATCACATAGTCCGGCCTGGCGACGCGAATGTCGGAAAACCACAGGGGTGTCCGAGCAGTCTGGTATTTCACCTGCGTGTGCTCCCAACCAGGTCATCCTGACCTGGTTTGTGATTCTGGGGTTTCCTAGGAGAGCAGGCATATCGGACAGCGCAAACGGCCGACGCCCCGCGGCGTGTACGCCGTAACGACACGCTGCGGGGCGAACAGACGGGGTGGCTTGCGGTCAGTCGCTCAGGTGAGGCCGGGGATGTTCAGGCCACCCATGCCGAGGTTGCCGAGCTTGCTCTGTGTGAGCTCTTCGGCCTTGGCCGAAGCGTCCTGGAGCGCAGCGACAATGAGGTCTTCAAGCATCTCGACGTCGTCGGGATCGACAACGTCCGGCGAAATCTTGATCGACTGGATGTCGCGAGCGCCGGACATCTGGACGGTGACCATCCCGCCGCCCGCCGATCCTTCGACGGTCTCTTCAGCTAGTTCAGCCTGTGCCGACTGCATCTGCTGAGCGGCCTGCTGTGCCTGCTGCATGAGGCGATTCATATCCATGGTTTCAACCTTGTCTTTCTGAATGCTGATCTGCGAACGAGTATATCAACCGGATTCCTACGTCCCGGCAACGCTCCCGGCGTTCGCTTTCCATGTATTCACCCGCTTCAGCAGTGCCAATGCATTCGCTCGGGACTCTGGAGACACGGGCTTGCCGTCGAACATTGTCGCGATTTCGTCAACGCTCGCGTCCCCTTCCAATTCCTCGGCGGAGGTGACCGTTGTCCCATCGATCTGGCTCTTCACCATCGCTGTGTGGCGGTCGGCAAAAGCCGCGACCTGCGGAAGGTGAGAAATGACGATCACCTGATGGGTCCCGGTCAGGTTCCAGAGCTTCTCGCCGACAATCTGGCCGCTTCGTCCACCGATCCCCACGTCTATCTCATCGAACACCAGGGTTGGCGTCGCATCGGCTTCCGACAGGATGGACTTCATCGCCAGCATGAGTCTGGCAGTCTCCCCGCCGGATGCTACTCGCCCGAGCGGCTGTGGCGCGCTGCCAGGGTTTGCGGCCAGTAAGAATGCGACGGCGTCGATTCCAGTCGCGTCGACCCCGACCTGCCGTCCATCCACCTGAATCCCGTTGCCGTCTTCGCGATGGCGTACGGCAACCTCGAAATGCGCCGATCCCATATTGAGCTCCGAGATCGTCGACTCTACTCTCCCCGCCAGGCGTTGACCGGCTGCGGATCGCTGTTGTGAGAGATCGATCGCTGCTTCGGCGAGCCGCATGGCCGCTTCCCGTTCCTGTGCTCTCAAGCCCTCGATGTCCGTGGAACCGGCGTCGATCTCTTCCAACTCAGTGCGGATGTTCTCGGCGTGTTCGAGCACTTCGTCGATCGTGCTCCCGTACTTGCGAGTCAGTTCCCGTAGCTCGAGCATGCGTTGATTCACGACATCGAGCCGGTCCGGATCGACGTCGAGGAGGTCGAGATAGCCGCGCAGCTCGGATGAGAGCTCATCAAGGGTGTAGAGCGCGTCCCGAAGCTGACGCAAATACGGTTCGGTCGATGGATCCAGACGGGACATCTCCAGCAGCGCCGACTCAACCGAACGAAGCTGGTCAAGCGAGCCTCGTTCTCCGGCGGCGAGATCCTCTCCGCCTTCGAAGAGCGAACGCGACTGCTCTGCGAGTGACAGCAGGCGGACCGCATGGGTGAGCCGGTGGCGTTCGGCTTCCAGTTCATCCTGCTCGTCCTGCTGCGGCGCGACGTTCTCGATCTCACCGAGCTGGAGCTGGAGAAAGTCGACACGCTGGGCATGTGCCCTGCGTTCCCGGTCAAATGCCTGTATCCGCCGCTGGATCGTCCGCCAGGATTCAAACAGCTCGCGGACTCGTGTTCTCAGGGACGCCGTGCCGGCGAAGCTGTCGAGCATTTCGAGCTGGGCCTGGGGGCGAAGCAGCGACAGATGATCGCTCTGGCCGTGAATATCGACCAGCAACTCCCCGATGTCCGTCAACGCCGTAGCGGTCACGGCGCGCCCATTGATCCGGGCCGTCGAGCGATTGGGGGTGATGTCCCGGCTGAGAATCAGCAGGTTCTCGCCACCGTCTTCGACGCCGAACTCGGCAAGCTTCGATACCAGCGATTCCCGTTGTTCGAGATCACCGACGTCGAAGATTGCTTCCACATAGGCTCGATCGGCACCGGCCCTGACCACGCTCGGCGAGGTCCGTTCGCCGAGCACGGCGCCGAGCGCGTCGAGGACGATCGATTTCCCCGCGCCCGTCTCTCCGGTAAGGGCGTTCAAGCTCGGCCCGAACTCGATCCGCGTCTCTTCGATGACGGCGAAATTTCGGATCGTCAGTTCGACGAGCATCTTCTCTGCCTGGATTCCCTCTAGGAAGGGGCGTCGCGTTTGAGGAACGCCGTCATACAGTGGATCCCGCCGCCGGCCTTGATCAACTCGCTGACGTCGACCTCGACGCAGGTGACGCCTGCCTGCTCGTACCGCTCTCGCATCACCGGAGCGCCGGTTGGCATCAGGACCTTGCCGGGTTCGAGGGCCACGAGATTCATCGGTAGCCGATGGTGCGCCTCATGCTCGTCTTCAACCTCGAGTATGCGAAATCCGGCTTTAACCAGCGCTTCGACGACCGGGAATGGCGTCCGGCGGGGCCAGACGACGGCGAGGTCGTTGTCGATCAGGCTGAGCAGCCCGTCCAGGTGCATCGCTCCCCACGGGAGCTGGACGCGGACGATCGTGCCGACCCCGATCTCCCGGAGCATGCGCTCGACCTGGTCTGCCCCCTCTTTGTTGGTGCGGAGTCCTTCGGCAAGGAAGCAGAAGTCGTCATTCACCCAGGCGACGTCAGCGCCTTCGAAGGTGCCGTGGCCGTGGACGGTCATCAGGATCGGGACGCCGATGCGCGCCAACGCCTCGGCCACGAATCGCTCTTCCCCGGCGCGAACGGTGGAAGCGGGACGCGAGACGATCGCGCCTTCGGGCGTCATCAGCACGAGGTCCCGCATGAACATTGCGTTCGGTTTGTCGTCGCGGGTCGTCTCGACATAGTGGACGCCGACTCCATGCGCTTCGTAGGCGTCGGCCATCGCGTCATGCTGTTGCCGCGCCAGATCCGGATCGAGATCCTCGCGCATCTGCATCGCGTCGAAGTCGGTGATGTTGTCGAGCTCAGGTCCTGGCCGGCGCAAGAGCACGGCCCGCAATTTGCCATACTCGGACCCGACGCCCCAGTCGCCCCAAACTTCGGGAAGCTCGTCGCGAAGTGGCTGCGCGCGCGGAGACCATTTTTCCCCGCCGTACGCGGCTGTCAAACTCATAGATTCATCCTCGATACTCCCATTTGTCACTGAGGAATTATCTTACAACCGGCTAGCCGGTCACCAGTCAGGCGGCATTTCGAATAGGAGCAGATGCACCCCGTTGACCTTTTCTTCGTAGAGAACCGTCCCGGTCGACCTGAGCCAGGTTTCCAGCTCGTCGTCAGGGTCTTCGAGGGGGACGCGGTCCGGCGATTCGATCAGCCAGAATCGGTCGAAGCGGCCAAACTCTTCTCGAAGCATGTCGACCATGACGTCGCGGGTCATCCAATCGGGTGCGAAACCTGGAATGTCCCCGATCGGATGGCCGCCGAGACGATCGTCGCGCTGTCCATAGTAGGCGAGCGTGCTAACCATGTAGCCCGGGTGTATCAGAAACACGTCGTCGGGCTCGGCGCGTTCGGCAACCCGGGCATATGCGCTCCGCCAGTCTTCCTTCTCGGCACTCGCCGAGCGGTTGACGTCGGTAACGGGATACCAGGTGTAGCAGACGATGAGGACGGCCAGGAGCGTCGCCGGGACGACGCCGACACGATGCCGCGCAAGGCTTGCCAGCCCGATAGCGACCAGCGTCAGGTAGGCCGGCAGCGCGCCGATGATGTAGCGGTCGGAGAAGACCGAGTTTCGCAGCGAGACGATCCAGAGCCCGATGACCGGAACGGCGACGAGGGTCGTCAGGAGTAGACCGACGTTTCGCCGGCGCCTGCTCGATACCAGCCAGATGGCTGTGCCGGCTGCCGCAAGAAAATAGAGCCCGCGTGCCCGGAATTCAACTTCGGCCGTACTGCGGAAGCTCGTGAATCTGGTTCCGATCGTTCGGATTGCCCCGGTCAGCGACACGTCGCCGTGCCAGGTGGGCACCTCACCGCCGACCACCTTCGCCGCCCAGAGGGCGATGGGAAGATACGGCAAGGTCAGCACCGACGCGACGACGAGCAGCGTCCGCTGCTGATCCCGCCAGTTCCGGTACGTTGCAAGGACGAAAAGCGCCTGCGCCGCGAAGATCAGGACCGTCGCGACGTGCGTGTAGAACATGAACGTTGTAGCGACGGCGTACCCGACCCATACCCTGCGGTCGCCATGCATGAGGCCCTCGACGAGGAGAAACGTCGAGAGGATCGAGAGCAGCGCGACAATCGAGTACATCTTGGCTTCCTGGGAATACCAGAGATGGTACGGGTTGATCGCGAGCAACCCGGCGGCGATCAGACCAGCCTGCGGGCCGGCTAGACGCCGCGCCAGCAGGTAGATGGCGGGTATCGCCAGGATGCCGGCAACGGCTGACGGGAACCTGACGGCCGTCTCGGAGATTCCGGCAATCCGGATCCAGACCGCGAGCATGACGTTGTACAGCGGTCCATTTTCACCCTGGACGGTGAAAGTCGAGAGGATATCGGACCAGGGCCGCTGTGCCCGGACGACGATATCTGCCTCGTCGAACCAGAGGCTCTGCTGGTTCAGCATCGTCAACCGCAGGTAGGCGGCCAGGACGACGATGAGGGCGAGCAAGCCGTAGTGCAGCCAGTGGGAGACGGATCGAAGCGAATCGTCCCCGGATCCCATCCGTGCGACCCGGGACGTCATCCGCGATGGCCGGCGGCGCTTAGAAGCTCGTCGTACATCCGGGCATGTCGCTTGCCGATCTGCGTCCAGGTGAATTCTTCGGGCAAAGGCTTCTGTTCCACACCGATCGCCAGCGCGCGGCCAATCTCGTAATGGAGGGAGTCGACATCGCCGGGCAGCGCCGTGATCAATTGGGGAAGGTCTGCCAGCGTGTCAAGGTCGCTTCGGAGGTCCGATGCCGTAGTGACTACTGGCCGTCCGAGATTGAGCGCGGCGATCAATGCGCTGCTGCGCTGCGACGCTCCGTTCGGGAACGGCAACGAGACAGCCGAGCAGCCGGCGAGCCTGTTGCTCGCGGCCTGGGGCGGTAGATAGCCGGTAACTTCCAGCCCGACTCCAGCCTCGCCTGCGAATGTCTCGATTTCGTCGAGGGCAAGGAATTTGTGGGTGCCGCTGTCCGGCTGCGGCGCGCCGACGAGCAAGAGTTTCGGACGCTCGATGTCTGGAAATTTCGCGAGCGCCTCGACGAGGTCGAGCAGTCCTTTCTCCCGGGACGGGAAACCGAAATAGCCGACGGTTTTCGCGGTCCCATTCGGAGATGTCGCGCCGTCGGGTGCAGGAAGGCTCGGTCCAAGCGGTATCCGGACCGTCTCGATCTCGGCCTGCTCGAGGACTCTCTGGTCTCCGGGATTGGTAACGATCGCTCGATCCGAGGCACGTGCCATCCGGAGCATCACCGCATTGCGCAGCCGACCCGCCTTCGGAAAGAGATAGGGCACCCGGAGATCATGGAATGTCGTAACGACGGGAATCCGCAGCCAGGCAGACAGCGTTGTCGGTAACGCGTTAATCGCCGGATGCATGTCAAATGCGCCGGCCTGGTACTGAATGTGGATCAGATCGACCCGGCGCTCGGCTGCGATCTCCCGGATCTGGAGCGCGACCGGCCAGCTCCAACTTCCGATCGTGAACACGCTTGGTCCCTCAGCGCCGTCGAGTGTCAGGACGTAAGAACCGTACCCCTGGTTATCGATCTCGGACCGCAATCGGAACGTGTAGTCGGCAATACCGCCGCGGTGCGGCGGATACTCTCCGGTGACGAAGAGAACGTGCGGCTGCGTGCTAGCCATTAAGGTCCGATTTCAGAAGTGTCCAGTAGTTGATGATGCGTTCCCTTCTCAGATCCCGCCGGTGACCAGCCATCCACTTTGTCACTTCGCGGAGCAAGTGAAGCCCGTAGTTCAGCCTGGCCATCCCCATCGCCCGCCGGGCTATCGCCGGGCCGTGGATCTTTTGCTGGGCAAGAATACGACCCCGGTCAAACGCCAGCCTGCTCGACAGCCGGTCCTGGCTCGTGCTGGCCCCCTCATGGTGTACCACTGTAGCCGACGGCACGTACTGGATATCCCAGCCGTGCATGCGAATCCTGTAGCACCATTCCAGTTCTTCGCCATATAGCCAGAACGACTCATCGAAGCCGCCGGCTTGCGCAGCCGCAACTCGTCGAACCATCAGTGCCGCGCCGACGAGCCAGTCGACCGGCTGAGGACCCTTCGGCTCGGGATCATCGGTCATGCGGTAGGCGCTCGCCCAGCGGTTGCCCGGGAGCCATTCTTCGAGGATCGTGCTCTCGAATAGCGGCGTCCAACCGGTCGGGAACCGCCGGCGGGGCGGCTGCGGACGACCATCTGGATAGACAAGCCGAGGGCCGACGAGGCCGATCCGGTCCGATCCGAACAGCGTTTCACTGAGCTGCCCGATAGCGTCGCTGCAGATAACCGTATCCGGATTGAGAACGAAGATCGCGTCGCCGGAAGCAGTCCAGCCCGATGTTGACCGCTGCTCCGTAGCCGCGATTCGGAACGATCCGGACGGTTGCGTCCGGGAACGTTTCACCGACCATGGCGACGCTGGAATCGCTGCTCGAACTATCGACGACGATCACCTCGTCCAGCTCGCCGGCCGCTCTCGCTCGCTCCAGCGAAACGAGGCAGTCGTGAAGCAATTCAGCGACGTTGTAGCTCACAACGACGGCTGAGACGGACGGACGTTTCCGACTCAATGAACCGACCGCCTCGCAAGCCACACACGGTAGAACTCGGCCAGCGCCAGGAACGTCGCGGCAGCGAATCCGTGAAGCCCGTCAACTATGCCGGATTGTGTGACATAACGACGCACGAACTCACGAACAGGAGCGCCGAAATAGGCGCGCTTCCGCGGTTCCGATACGTGGGGGGCAGCGAGCCGGGCGTAATGAAACTGTTTTCCCGCGAACTCCAGCCAGCTGCGGTAATTGAGGTGGAGGAGCGGGTTGTTCAGGGCGAGCGTTGTGCCATGGCAGTGCGGGAACTCGTGAACCTGATGGTGGTCGTCGTACCGGCAACGGTCCGGTCGCAGGAGCCGAAGCTGGTAGTCCGGCCACCAGCCGCTCGAGCGCATGATCTTCCCGCAGACGATGTTTCGCCTCGGAATCAAGAAGCCATCGGTCGAAGGGGCTGCGGTTCCGGCGGCGTCCCGGACCTCCTGCGCCAGAGCAGGAGTAAGTCGTTCGTCGGCATCGACGAAGAGAACCCAGTCCATCATCAGGCTGCACTCGAGAGCGACGTTCCGCGTGCGGGCGAAGCCGAGCCACGGGAGCTCGAGGACCCGGGCACCGAGAGATCGTGCGATCTTGACTGTCTCATCGGTTGAGCCGCTGTCGATCACGAGGATATCGTCGACGACTCCTGTGAGCGATCGCAGGCAGTCACCGATGAAAGGGCCTTCGTTCAATGTCAGAACAACGCCGCGGATCCTCAACTACCGAGTCCTGCCGCGAAGGCGCTCCGGATCGCCGCGTGCGTATCCGCACCGTCTTTGGTCGAGAAAGCCGGCGCGGCGGCGAGCGCAGCCCGAAAGAGCGCCCGTCGCCACCGAGAGCTCCAACGGCGGTGATAGATGGCGCGGCTTCGCCAGAGAGCAGCCTGCATTTCCAGAGGCCGCTGGCTAGTAGAGGCGCCGCCATGGTGGATCACCTCTGCTCGCGGTTCGAGCAACCGCAGCCAGCCGGCTTTCTCCAGCTTTTTCGCCAGATCTATCTCCTCCGAATACATCCCGAAGGATTCGTCCCATCCGCCAACCTGTTCCAGCGCCGACCTGCGAACCGCAAGGGCAGCGCCGAGCGGGTAGTCAATCGCGTACGGATGGAAACGATTTCCCGGTCCGATGCGGCCATTCAATCCTGATGCGCAGATCCGACCCGGAACAGGCCAGAGATCGCAGATCACATTCATGACGCCCGGGTACCTGTAACCGGATGATTGAATGGACCTGTCTCGATTGAGCAGCAGCGGAGCGACGAGTCCGGCATGGCTGGATACACGGAAGCAATCGGCGATCGTGTCTACCGCCCCCGGCAAGACCTCGGTGTCGGCGTTCAGAAAGAAGATGATTTCGGACGACGTTGCGTTCGTTCCGAGGTTGCACCCCGCGGCGTATCCGTCGTTAGTAGACGATTCGACAAGCCGGGCTTCGGGGAATCCAGCTACGACCTCGACGTGAGCGATTCCGGGCGATCCACAGTCGACGACGACCACTTCTCTCACGGACGAAGACGGAGAAACGGAAATGGAATGCAGACAGGCCGCGAGGAGTTCGGGCGTATTCCAGTGAACGACGACGATTGAGACCAAGTTGACGAGTGCTTTCGTTCCGATTCGAGTGGCGTGTGTGGCATCCTAATCACGAAATCGAATTGTAACGAGAGATGACGGCTGAATCGTTGCGAGTCCACCGGAACATCGGATATATCGAAAATCGTCAGAAGCGCACCCGCCGCTTCGTCGCGGTCGGCATCGTGCTCCTGGCGGGAGCGATCATCACCCCACTGGTCAACTCCTCCCCGAATATGATTGCAATCTCCTACGGAGCATTGATTCTCGGGTTCTTTGCTTTCATCTACGGAACGCAGCAGTACAGCAAGTGGCGGCGCCGGCCGCGGGTCGACGAAGTTCTTGACGCGACCCTTTCGCGGTTGAGCGACCGGTTTGCGCTGATTCACTACCCGGAAGTCGGGCGGAATGCACCGGAGCACGTTCTCGTGACCCCGGGCGGTGTCGTCGTGCTCACGCCGAAAGACGCAAGTGGCCGGATCTCGGTCGACGGCAACCGATGGCGTCAGCACAAGCTCATCTTCACTCGCTTTTTCAATCTGGGCGCCCCGAGTCTCGGCAACCCGACCGTAGAGAACGAGCTGCAGATGGATTGCCTCGAAGAGCTCTTCGACGAGCACGCCATTCCCGGCGAGATCGAAGGGGTCATCGTATTCCTGCCGGATGAACTCCAACTGGAGATGAAGGATCCCGTTTCGACCGTCGCTCACATTTCCGAACTCTACGAGCTCATTCGAGAGATCGGCAGCGAGGTGCAGCTTGGCAACGACGATCGGAACGAGATCATCGACCTCCTGACGGTCGGAACGCGGTTCGAGAGCAGTGGAGCGCGCCCATCACGCCCGAAGAAGAAGATCAAGGTTGCAGGTTCCTAGTGAATAGTGCGGCTGGCTGGAATGTGGTCGGTCACGAAGATGCCGTCAAGCACCTCCAGGGCCGTATCGCTTCCGGTCGGGTTGGTCACGCGTACCTCATCGTCGGTCCCGAGGCGTTGGCAAGACGACGCTCGCGCTGGAATTTGCGAGGGCGTTGCTCTGCCTGGAACGCGACGACGGCATCGCCTGCGGTCAGTGCAACTCCTGCCGACGCATCCACCGGGATAGCGAGCGCCGGTCGCATCCCGATGTGACGGTTGCCGATGTCGAGTGGCAGGCTGCATTGCTCGGCAACGGGCCGGGAGGAGCGCGCCAGCGTCTGTCGATCGAAGCCATCCGGTGGTTGAGACAGGATATTGTTTCCCGGCCGGTTCTGAGCCGCTGGAAGGTCCAGATCGTCGACGACGCCGACCGGCTTTCGGAATCGGCTCCCGACGCGTTTCTGAAGACGCTGGAAGAGCCGCCGGCATCCGCTGTCGTCATCCTGGTCGCGTCCAGCCTTGAAGTCGTCCCGGAAACGATCCGGTCCCGATGCCAGCACATCCATCTCGGTATGGTTCCGGCCGCGGAAATCGAATCGGCGCTGGAGGAGCGCGGCCTCTCCGCGCGAGATGCTCGCACCATTTCCACGATCGCTCGCGGGCGTGTCGCGACGGCGTTCGCGCTGTCGTCCGATCCGGACGCGCTGGACCGCCGGAAGGCGGAAATTCAGGAAGCATTCGGGTATCTCAGCGAGCCGCTCGGACGGCTTCGGCTCGCCGGACCGATCGCTGCGAATCACACCAAGGACCGGGAGCGCACCTTCACGGCCCTCGATCATTGCGCCGGGCTCTGGCGTGACGCCCTGCTGATTCGGGCAGGATTGCCGGATCAGATTGCACACCCCGAGTTGGCCGGTCCATTGTCCCAGTTCTCCGGAAAATTCAGTGCCGACCAAATCGCGACAGCGTTGCGGGCAACCCGTCGGGCCGCGCATGACCTCGACCGCAATTTCCAGGCTCGCATCGCCCTCATGGCGATGATCAATCAGTGGCCCGCACTGCCGGATTAGGCGATCAGTTCACGTCCCGGTCCCAACGCACTGGACCGGTCTGATCACGGTTCAGGTTCTCGTGGTTTGTGACACATGATGTGACACATTCGTGGTCACTCCGATGAAACTCAAGAGCACCCGAGGCTGTCATTTCGACCCGGGTACCCGCGTTAGCGGGTGTGAGAAATCTCTGTGCAGCATGTCCCCGGGGCTCGACTGAGATTTCTCGCTCCGCTTGAAATGACACGGTTGTTGCCTATAGAGCCTCCCATGACGCAGCCGGGCAGCCCACCACTTGCTGTGTCACGGACTACGTGTGTGGTCCAAGGAAAGCTCGATCAGTCAGGTCAACCTACGCTGACCACTTCGCAGGGCGGCACCGGGGCCTGGTGCTCATATGGAATGCCAGAGACGATGTGCGGACCCACCCCGCAATCAAACGCGTCTACTGGTTCCGACTAGGTGGCCGAGGCAAGCGCCTGGCGGAGGAAGACGATGATCAGGATGGCGACGAGTGGGGAAAGATCGATGAACCCGGTGCGAGGCATGAACTGCCTGATCGGGGCGATAAACGGTTCCGTGATCGCGTAGAGCGCCTGGGAGATCGGGTTCTGCATACCCCGGTCGAACCACGACAAAATAGCCCGACCGATAATCGCGAGCCACAGGATAAACAGCAGGTTATTGAGCAGATCGATAAGGGCGGTATCTATGTCGGGACTCCCGATTCTCGATGCACCGTCGTGAGGCAGGACCTCTGTGTGAGGCCGCTTTGACATCCAGAGGCTATCATAGCAAACACGGATGCTGGACACTTCCGGGCATCAGGAGGGAAGCAGGCGAAGCGTGGCACAAGATGCAGGATACGTCGTCGTCGATATCTGGCGAGCAAAGCCGGGCATGGTTGAAGAGGTCGATCGGCTCTTGATCGCGGCTGCCGAGCGGTTCCGGTCTCTGGAAGGCATCGTCTCGGTGGACTACGCCAGACTCGACGATCAACCGGATATGTATCTTGTGATCTTCCGCTACACCACGAAGGACGCGCGCGAATCCTTTCAGGAGTCGGACGAGCTTCGCGCGACCATGTCGGCGCTTCGCCAGGTCTGGGACCTCGAGAGTCCTATCTATCGAGGACAGACGTTCGTCTAGCCGCCGCTATTTCTTCGCCAGCTTCTGCAGCTCATAGAGCCGGGTGATCGCCTCAAGCGGTGAGATCGCATCAAGCTCGAGGTCTTCCAGCCGTTCAAGCACCGGGTGGTTCGCGCCGAAGAGCTGCATCTGGACCGGAGCGCCGTTCTCCGAAATGGCCCGTCGTCGGTCGTCGCGAGATGCGCCGCTGTCGCGTTCCAACTCCGTCAGAATATCTTCTGCACGCCTGACGACGGCTCGCGGCATACCGGCCAGCTGAGCGACATAGATCCCGAACGAGCGGTCCGCCCCGCCCGGCACGACCCGGTAGAGAAACGTGATCTCGTCGCCCGACTCCAGCACATCGACACGATAGTTCCGGACGCCCGGGAGCGTGTCCGCCAGACTGGTGAGCTCGTGGTAGTGGGTCGCGAAAAGGGTGTTCGATCCCAGCCGCGGCGTGTTGTGGATGTACTCGATCACGGCCGTCGCGATCGCCAGGCCGTCGTAGGTGCTGGTGCCCCGGCCGATCTCGTCCAGCACGACAAGCGACCGCTCGGTCGCGTGATTGAGGATCGTCGCCGTCTCGAGCATTTCCACCATGAACGTTGACTGGCCGCTGGCGAGGTCGTCCTGTGCACCGATGCGGGTGAAGATCCGGTCGACGATTCCGAGACGCATCCGATCGGCTGGCACGAAGGAGCCGATCTGGGCGAGGAGAACAAGCAGCGCCACCTGGCGCAGGTAGGTCGACTTGCCGGCCATGTTCGGGCCGGTGATGATGGCGATCTTGCCGCTCTCGTCGCCGATGCGAGTGTCGTTCGGGACGAATTCGCCCCCCGACTGCTCCTGCTCTACGATCGGATGACGGCCCCGCTCGATCTCGATGATCTCCGCGCCGTCCGCGATTACTGGCCGGACGTAGCCGCGTCGTGCCGCGCACTCTGCGAGGCTCGCCAGCGCGTCGATCACCGATAGCCGATGGGCGCATTGCCGGATCGTGTCGGCTTCCATCGACACGGTGCCGAGCAGATGGTCGAAGGCTTCCGCCTCGGCGGCAGCGATCCGCTCTTCCGCGGACGCGACGCGTTGCTCGGCTTCTTTGAGCTCCGGCGTGATATAGCGCTCGGCATTGACGAGCGTCTGTTTCCGGATGTAGTGGTCGGGTACCGGCTTCCGATTCGCGTTCGAGATTTCGAGGTAGTAGCCGAAGACCTTGTTGTAGCCGACCTTCATCCGATCGATGCCGGTGGCCTGTTTCTCCCTGTTTTCGAGGCTGGCGATGTATTCGCGGTCGGAGCGCAACGTTTGGCGCAATCCATCGAGTTCGGCGCTGTAGCCGGGCCGGATTGCCTCGCCCTGTCCAAGATAGGCTGGAGGATCGTCGCCGATCGCCCGGGCGATCTCGTCCGCGACCGACTTGCAGTCGAACGGCGGCTGGATGATATCCGGTCTGTTCGGATCGTCGAGGACGTCGAGCAGGTGCGGGATCTTTGCCAGTGATGCGCCGAGTCGCGCGATCTCACGTGGCCCAGCCTGACGGTTTACGACCCGGTTGATGATGCGCTCCATATCCGCCAGTCCGCGCAATTCGGAACGGATTTCTCCGCGTGCGAGTGCTTCGTCGAGAAGCCAGTCGATGCCGTCGTAGCGCCGTTCAATCTCCTGGCGCGAAAGCAGCGGCTGCCCCAGCCAACGCTGAAACAGGCGCTTTCCGCCGGGAGAAAGAGTCAGGTCCATCGTCGTCAGCAGGGTCGGGCCGCCGCCCTTTGACGACGACGAATCGATCTCGAGATTCCGGCGCGTCTGCCGGTCGAGACTCATGTAGGCGGACGTCGAATAGGAGTAGAGTGTCGTGATCTGGCGCAGCTGATTGCGCTGCGTCTGCTGGAGGTAAGCGAGCAACGCGCCGGCCGCGCGTGCGGCCAGCGGCTGGTTCTCACAGCCGAATGGCTCGAGCGATGGTATCCCGAAATGGTCGAAGATCGTCTCCTCAGCCTCGTCCATGCGCCAGGCGGTTCCCGGAAGGTCGACGGTCACGGCCTCGCGAGCAACGAGGGCGCCGAAGTTGGCGCCCTCGGGCACGACGATCTCCAGCGGCTGGATTCTGAGCAACTCCCGCAGGACCAGTTCGTCGATCGACGACTCGTCACCGTGAATCTCGGTCGTGGCGAACTCGCCGGTCGAGGCGTCGGCGAAGGAAATGCCGGCCTTGTGGCCGTCGATGATGACGGCGGCAACAAAAGAGCTTTCGTTCCCGGTCAGGAGTTCGGGCGAGGTCAACGTTCCCGGGGTCACAATCCGGGTGACCTCGCGGTCAACGATGCCCCGTCCGGTCGGTTCGCTGGTTTGCTCCGCCAGGGCGACGCGATGTCCGGCGTCGAGAAGCTTGCGTAGATATCCGTCGGCCGAGTGGTACGGGATGCCGGCCATCGGAATCCGGTTGCCCTGTCCCATTTCCCTGGAGGTCAGCGCGATATCGAGGACGTCCGAAACGAGCTCGGCATCGTCGTCGAACGTTTCGTAGAAGTCGCCCATCCGGAAGAAGAGGATAACTCCCGGATTCTGTTGCTTGAGCGTGAGATACTGCCGGCGTGCTGGCGTAGTCGTGGTCGACGTCCATTTCCTTGCAGCGTACGTTGTTCGATCTCTATTTTACAGAGAGGTGCGTACGAATGCGTGTTCCAGTCGATCCTGCCGGCAGTACTGCCTGCGAGCGACTTCCTACCAGCCGGCGGCGTAGGCCTCAGCGCGGGCATCGGCGCCCGCTGTCAGGGTGCCGGCTTCGTGGTCCACGACGATTGCACACATGTTGCCGGTCTGGCGTGTCCATTCCGGCCACCATTCAACGTCGTGCCCGCGGTCTGCAAGGTCGTCTCCGGTCGCGCGAGCGATTCTCGATTCCAACCGCAGCTTCCCGGGCAGGTATTCGTGAGGCCAGAACGAGTTCGGGAAGGAGAATGTGCCGAATCGCGGCGCTTCAATGGCCTGCTGAATGTCCATTTCGAAGACGAACAGATTCAGGAACGTTTGCAGCATCGACTGGACCTGCATATCACCGCCAGGAGTGCCGAAGGGCATCAGGAGCCGGCCGTCCCGGAATGCCATGGCTGGGTTTGGTGTCAGGCGAGGTCGCTTGCCCGGTGCGACAGCCGATGGATGGCCCTCTTCAAGCCAGGATTGGGAACCGCGGCCCGAGCAGATCAGTCCCAGCCCCGGAATGATCGGCGTGCTGCCGACTCCGTCGCTCGGGGTCGCCGAGAAGGCGTTACCTTCCTGGTCGACGACGCAGACGTAGGATGTGTCCTTTTCCCAGGCCGGCTGGGCGACTGCTTGATGGAGCGATGCCGCGGCTTCGGCGCCGTCGATGTCCGGCATTTTTCCGAACGCCCGGGATGGGTCGATCATCGCCCGACGGCGGCCAGCGTACTCGGTGGAAAGAATCCGATCGATCGGAACCTGCACGAACTCGGGATCGCCGTAATAGTGCTCGCGGTCCGAGAACGCCAGATTCAGAGACTCCGCCACGGAGTGGATGTAGTCGGCAGAATTGTGGCCCATGCCGCGCAGGTCGAATCCACTGATGATGTTGAGCGTTTCGGCGAGGACAGGGCCCTGGCACCACGGGCCGCAAACGTAGACGTCAATCCCTTCATAGGTGACGTGTGGCGGCTCTTCGATCTCGCTCCGGAAGGTTGCCAGGTCGGATTCGCTGACCGTACCTCCGTTCGATTGGACGAATTCGGCGATCTCGCGGCCGATGTCGCCCTTGTAGAACTCGTCTCGAGCGGCTTCGACGCCGGCTGCCCGGCCTCCACCGGCAGCTTCCTCCGCCCGCACCATACGCTTGAACGTGGTCGCCAGATCCTTCTGCTTCAAGATCGTGCCGGCAGGACGGACGTTGCCGTTCTGCAGAAAGATCGACGAGCTTGACGGCCATTGGCTCAGATTCCCGACGGCCTGTCCGAGATTCCGTTCCAGCGACGGATAGACGACAAATCCGCCCTCGGCCAGCTCGATGGCCGGTTGCACGACGTCGGCGAAGGTCAGCTTGCCGTAGCGTGCAAGAGCAGTCAGCCAGGCATCCGGCGCTCCGGGGACAATCGATCGTTTGGAGCCGGCCGGGATCTCACCGTTGCCGTCTCTGGCCAGCTGCTCGCGATTCGTCGAACGCCCCCACTTGCCGAGACCACTGATTGATACCAGGTCGCCGGATTCCTTGTGATGGACGATGATCGGGGCAACACCGCCGAAGTTGCACAGGTCGGGGAGCAGGACGTCGATGCAGATGCCCGCCGCTACTCCGGCGTCGATTGCATTTCCCCCGAGACGGAGTATTCGCATCGCTGCTTCGGTGGCCAGATAGTGCCCGGTAGCTGCTGCAAAGCGGGTGGCCTGGATCGATGGCCGTTCGGATATGCGCGGTGCTGGAGCGATCGTCGCCACGTTTAGATCCTTTCGGATGTTGTCTGCGAGCTTTTAGACCAAGGTAGCACGCGAACCCGCATCTGTCTTGACGACTTCAATGCGGTGCGGGAACTGGTAGCGAAGCTCGTCGACATGGGTGATGACCAGGATGAGTGCGAAATCCCGGGTTACGCTCTGGATCGCCTCGACGAGGCCGTCCCGTCCGTGCTGGTCCTGGGTTCCGAAACCTTCGTCGATGATCAGCGTGTCGACCGATGCACCGGCACGGCGCGCAAGCAGCTTGCTGAGCGCAACTCGAATCGCGAAATTGATCCGGAACGCCTCGCCTCCGCTGAACATCTGATAGGGTCGGCGGCCCGACTCGTCGCGGATAATGATGTCGAGGGTCTCGATCGTCGAGTCGGACGAAACCGCCTCTCTCGTCGTCCGGAACATGACCTCGAGCTGCTTGGTCGTCATGCGAGAGAGGATGCGATTCGCTTCGTCTTCGAGCTCCGGTAGCACGTTCTCGATGACCATCGCCTGGATGCCGTTCCGGCCGAACGCCGTCGTCAGTTCCCCATAGGCGTCAGCTTCGGCGGATAGCGTTCTCGACTCTTCTTTGAGCGCAGCCTGTTCCTTTTCCATTTCATCCAGCTCTTCGAGCTGTCGCCTCAGGCCACCGCGGCTGCCCTCCATCTCGGCCAGGGATGCCCCGAGCTTTTCACGCTCCTTGCTGGCGATCTGATGCTGAGTTCGAACCTCGGCAATTCCCTCGAGGCTCTTCGCCAGACCTGCGGCATCCTCTTCTGCTTCCTTCAACTCCTTCGATAGCTCGTCGAGCCGTACGCCCAATTCCTCGATCTGCGTTTCGCGGGACTCGAGCTCTGACTTCGCGCGTTCGAGCTGCTGGTACTCGCGTTCGACGCGTTCGAGATCCTGGCTGTTCTTGCGGGCTTCTGCATGAGCGGCTTCGTCGTACGGCAGATTGGCAAGCTGTTTCTCGATCTCTAGGAGCTCTGATCGTCCGTTCGGTAGGAACGAATCTGTCGAGAGAGATTTCGCAAGGGTTGCCTCGTTTTTCTCGGCTTCCGCAATCGAGGCTTCAATAGCTTCTCGCTTTGAAATATCGGACTCGAGCTGGCCCAGGTTCGCTTCGATGCCGGCAGTCGCTCTTGCCAGTTCATCCAATTCCTGGATGCGCCGGCGAATGACCTTCAATTCGTCATTCAGCGTATCGATCTTCTGTTTGTTCGATCGAAACGCGTCGCCGAGCGCCTTGCCCTCGCTGGTCCACTCCTCGTGGATGTGTCCGTGGTCGCCTTCGCCGAGCGGACGCCGGCAGACCGGACAGGTCGCGGCGCCTTCGTCGAGGCTGGCGATCCTCGATTGGATGTCCTTCATCCGCGATCTCAGGCTGGTGTTCTCGCCGGTGAGTTCGGTCAGCGTGTCCTGAACGCGTTGCAGATCGGTATACAGAGCTGGTTGTTCGGCCAGGCGCTTCTGGTTGGCTGCAAGACTCTCGCTGAGCCCTTTCGCGGCTCCGGCCTTCTCGTCGAGGTCCTTCAACTGACCGCGCTGCGTCTCGATCGATTGACGGAGTAGGGCGCGTTGACGTTCGAGATCCGACGCAGCCTGGCGAATATCACGCTCGATCTCCTGTTTTCGTGCCAGCAATGGCTGGCGGGCCGACAACACCGACGAGAGGTCATCTGCTTGCTTTCGCCAGGCGCGACGGTCTTCGAGTGCGGCGGCGATCGTCTTCTCATTCCCGACCAACTTCTGCAGTGATGCGTGATCCGCCGCTGCTTTGTTGCGGGCGGCGCTTATCTCGTCCGCTTGTTGCTTCAGCCGGCCTATGCGAATATTGGTCCGTTCGAGCACTGACTCGGCCATTTCCGCCGACGAGAGCCTGTCCCGCATGGAATCGATCGCTTTGCCCAGAACGCCGAGGCGTTCTTCGGACTGGCGAACTTCATCATCCAGCTCGGCGAGCTGGACCTCCTTTTCGTGCCGCGTCGCGAGTTGGAGGTCTATCCTGCCGATTTGCGCCTGAATATTGTCGAGTCTCTGGGTGCGCGTTCGGCGGGCTTGCCGCGCCTCGTCAGCGAGCGCGTCATAGCCTGAAAGATCCAGGATCTCGGCCAGAATCCGCTTGCGCTCGCTCGGCTTGTTCTGGGTGAAGAGATCGGCCTGGCCCTGGCGGAGAAATGCCGAATTCGCGAAGGTCGGATAGTCGAGCCGGATTTCCTGAATGATGCGTTCCTGCGTGTCTTTAATCGCGTCGCCGCCGATCGGCAGCCAGTTTGTCTGGCCGGGACTGCGGGCGTCGAATTCGAGGGTATGGCGGGATTGGGTGCGCCGCCGCATGACGCGATACTCGCGCTGTCCCATCTGGAATTCGAAGGTGACCTCCGACTCGGTTTCCCCCAACGAGATCAACTCGATGTCGCGCGGGGCTCTGCTTTCGCCCCAGATGGCCCAGGTCATCGCGTCGAGCAGGGCGCTCTTGCCGGCTCCATTCTCGCCGGAGAGGCACGCGAGACCGAGATCCGTCAGTTCGACGGTGACGGAGCCGCGATAGCTAAGAAAGTTTCTGAGGTGGAGTCGGAGCGGGATCATGCGTGTCAGTTTCCAGTTAGATCAGATTCCAGTGGCGATTGAATGGAACATCAATTCCTGGTCAATTGTAGTATCTCGTGGCGAACGCATGTTCGGATCGGCAAGCGCTGCTAGATAATGCCGCGTACGAGAGCGGCGAGCCTGCCGACATTCACCGACCAGCCAACACCGAACACATGCGGCGTGAGCAACCGGCTATCTTGCGGATCCCAGAACCGCTCCTTGATCTTCGAGAGGGTAGGCCGGCGGAAGTCATAGGGGACCCCGAAAACCTGGCCATGCCGGGTTCTGTGTTCTGGATCACGGACAAGCTGATCCCAGAGGGCCAGAGCCAGAAGGATCATCGATGCTGCTGTCGCCACGATGTTGATTGCACGTTTCAAGAGGTTCTCCTCACTCCGAAAGAATCAAGCGCGACCGTTTTCAACCGTAAAGCGGGTCAAGTTGACACTACTCTTCACGCGCCACTATCATCACGTTGGATGAAGTTGACAGAATCGACGTTACGTCTCGTACGTACGTACGCTTCCTATCGTAGTCCGTCAACTCATTTCGAACCTTAACAACTTATGATCCAACGTGGAAGAAGGAGTAGATGGAGCTAACCGTTTTGCTCACTGCTCTGGTTTCCGTTGTCATCGGCGCGGCTGCTGCCTGGTGGATCACACGCTGGCTACTCATGAATCGAGCCGATTCGCGTATAGCCCAGGCCACCCAGCAAGCTGAACGCATCGTTGACGACGCCGAAACCGAGAAGCGCGAGCTAGTGATTCAGGCGAAGGACGAGGTCATTCGCATACGTGCCGAGGTAGATCGAGAGATCTCGAACCGGCGCAAAGACCTCGAACGCGTCGAGCGTCGGCTCGAACAGAAGGACGAGCAGCTCGAACGCAAGTCCGAGCAACTCGAACGCCGCGATAACTCGATGCGGCAAACCGAGCGCAAGCTGGAGCAGCGCACGGAAGAGCTTGACGGGTATCGCGCCCGCCAGGTTGAAGAGCTCGAGCGAATCGCCGGACTTACCGATGAAGAAGCGCGCACGATTCTCCTCGAACGCGTCGAAAGCGAGATGAACGACATTCTCAGCCGACGGGCGCGAGAGATGGAGCTGGAGCTTCGATCGGAAGCCGATCATCGCGCACGCATGGTCCTGGCAACGACGCTGCAACGCATCGCCACGGATTACGTGTCGGAAACGACTGTCTCGGTCGTTCAGCTGCCCAGCGACGATATGAAGGGGCGCATCATCGGCCGTGAAGGCCGGAACATCCGCGCTCTGGAACAGGCAACCGGGATCGATCTGATCGTCGATGACACGCCGGAAGCCGTGACGTTGTCGGGCTTCGACCCGGTTCGCCGGGAGGTCGCTCGCAGAGCGCTGACGAAGCTGATCCAGGATGGTCGTATCCATCCGGCGCGGATCGAGGAAGTCGTCAATAAGACGCGCGTCGAAGTCGAGCAGATCATGCGGGAGGAAGGTGAACGTGTCGCGTACGAGGCAAACGTTCAGGGCCTGCATCCCGATCTGATCAAACTGCTCGGCCGGCTCAAGTTCCGTACCAGCTACGGACAGAACCAGCTCGCCCATTCGCTTGAAGTGTCGTTGCTCTCCGCCGCGCTGGCGGCCGAGCTTGGCGCTGATGTGAATGTGGCGAAGACTGCCGGACTGCTGCACGATATCGGAAAAGCCGTTGACCACGAGGTTGACGGACCGCACGCGCTTATCGGCGCCGACATCGCCCGACGCCTGGGACGGTCCGCCCGGATCGTTCACGCAATCGCCGCCCACCATGGCGAAGAAGAACCGCAGACCGTTGAGGCGTTCATCGTCGCGACGGCGGACGGAATCAGTGGAGCGCGGCCGGGGGCGCGCCGGGAAATGGTCGAAGCGTATATCAAGCGGCTCGAAGCTCTCGAGAGCGTGGCATGTTCGTTTGATGGGGTGGAAAAAGCCTACGCTATCCAGGCGGGCCGCGAAGTTCGCATCATGGTTCAACCGGACCAGATCGACGATATGGCGGCTAGCCGACTGGCACTGGATGTCACCAAGCGTATTGAGGACAATCTTGACTATCCGGGTCAGATCAAGATCACGGTAATCCGAGAAACCAGAGCAATCAACTACGCAAGATGAGCAACTGATTGCAGAAAAGCCACGGCGGTTCAACCGCCGTGGCTTTTGTCTTTTCGGGCACTCGGCGCGATTCGCGCAAGTTGACCTGACGTCTGGAACGATGGTAAGACTATCGGCGAAGTGGACGCGCTGCCAGGTCGGCAGCGCGTCATGAGTGAGTGGGGATAGTTTGTTCCCGGGGAGATCCATCACGCGAGGACGGACCGTAGTCCGAAGGTGACCCTCGTTTCGTGATGTTTGGGACGAATTCGCCTCCGAAACAGTACATACGATCCGGCCAATCCAAGAGGGGGAAGGGTAAGCTAACCGCGGAGAAGCATCACGTCGTATCCGAGCAAGAAGCTCAATCACTCAGAAGCAATCGCGCATAGCAAATGCATGCAAGTCACGCACCAGCGTTGGAGGTTATCTACGTGGACCGGTTCTTCAGCAAACTTGACCTGCGAGACATCAAGATCCAGCCCGAATCGAAGTTCCCACCGACTGAAGAAGATTACGATGACAATGGGGTCGAGGAGTCGTGGGACGACGAGTCCTACGATGAAGTCGATGAAGCCCCAGTTCAGCAGGCTGTTGCGACCGAACCCGTCGACCACGACGGAGCGGAAGATCGCAAGGACGTCCTGAAGGTTTCCGCCCGCTCTCGGCCGAGCGCAGTCGCGGGCGCCATCGCTGGAGTTGTCCGTGAAAACGGCAGAGCGGAAGTACAGGCTATCGGAGCCGGTGCAACGAACCAGGCTGTCAAGGCCGTCGCCATCGCTCGCGACTATCTGCGCGAGACCGAGATCGAGGCGATCTGCCTTCCGGCATTCATCGACGTGACGATCGACAATGAGGACCGCACCGCTATCAGACTCATCGTCGAGCCCCGCTAGGAATTGGGAGTAGTGTCCGGCGCCAAATCAGTCCGGGCCGATCTCCACACCCACAGCACAGCATCGGATGGAATGGACTCCCCCGCGGCGCTTGTCAGCCTGGCGAGCGAGCGGGGGGTCTCTGTGCTTGCCCTGACCGATCACGATACGGTTGGGGGCGTTGCGGAAGCGAGCGACGCCGCGAGCGTTGCCGGGCTCGAATTCATTCCTGGCGTCGAGTTTTCGATCCGGGCTCGTCGGGGCCAGACACATATCCTCGGATATGGAATCGATGTCGAAAACGACCGGCTTACGGTCGAGCTTAAATCGCTACGCGAAGGTCGCGAGACCCGCAGCTCGAAAATCCTGGAGCGACTTCGGTCACTGGGAATCGAGATCCCGGAGGGTGCTGTTACGACGGGTGAACCGGGGCATGCCCCTGGGCGGCCGCATATCGCACGAGCCCTGATGGATATCGGCGCCGTATCGTCAGTATCCGAGGCATTCGAGCGGTATCTGGCAGTTGGCAGGCCGGCTTTTGTGCCCAGACGCACGCTCGGGGCCGGCGAGGCGATCGAGATCATCCACGAGGCTGGCGGCCTCGCCGTACTGGCCCATCCACTCAGCGTCCACCAGCTCGACGACACGCTGCCTCTGCTTGTCGAGGCGGGCCTGGACGGCATCGAGATCTACTACGCTGAGTACGATCAGGACCAAAGACGGTCGCTCGCGAACCGGGCATCCGCCTACAATCTGCTGTCCACCGGAGGTAGTGATTACCACGGTGATCTGAACCATGCGGATAGAGTGCTAGGTTCGGTGACGTGGCCGGAAGAGGCGCTCGAAGTCATTGTTAAGCATCTAAAGTAATATTCAGATTGCGCTACCGAAGCCTGTTGGGTGAACGCATCGACCCACCACGAGAAGCGTTTGGCATCCCGAGGGTACTGAGTCGCTGCGAACGGGTGGAATCGAACCGGTATTGACGATGTCCAACGAGAATTCCAGACAAGTGATACGCACGTCATGGGCCCGTATTCTCCGGTATCTCGGGCTCATTTTCGGTGCGTTCATTGGCTGGCAGGTCGGGGCGCGGCTGGCCGGTGGCAGCGATGCCAACGACTGGGGACCGATCGCCCTCGTGCTGGGCGCGGCATTCGGCGGGATTTTCTTCATCATCACACCCTATATCGTTCTTGCGGCAGTTCGTAGTCTCCGCCGCAAATTTTCCTCGGTACCTGCGATCGATATTGTTGCCGCCGGAATCGGACTGGTCGTCGGCGGAATCATGTCCTCGCTACTGGCGTTGCCGGTTTCGCTGCTGCCGAACCCTTTCGGTCAGATTCTCCCCTTCGTCGTGGCGCTCATCGCCTGCTCGATGGCTGTTTTCGTCGTCGTCCTGCGGAAGAGTGATCTGAGCGCGCTGGTGTTCCGGAACTCCGGCCGGCTTGCAACCACGGAAAAGCTCCTGCTCGACACGAGCGTTATCATCGATGGCCGCATCGTCGAGTTGATGCGAACCGGCGTCGTCACGATGCCGCTGACCGTTCCCGGTTTCGTCTTGAAAGAGCTTCAAGGTATCGCTGACTCCTCAGACCCGAATCGCAAAGTGCGGGGACGCCGGGGGTTGGACGTGTTGGAGCAATTGCAGCGCGAGGACGTTGCCGAACTCGAGATCGTCGAGGTCGACGTCGACGAGGAGACGACGGTCGACAACAAGCTGATACGCCTCGCGGCGCTCTCCCACTATCGCGTATTCACCGGAGACCAGAACCTCGAGAAGGTCGCGCGGGTTCAGGGGGTGTCCGTTGTCAATATCAATGCCCTGGCCCAGGCGCTGCGGCCACCGGTTGTCGCCGGCGAGGAACTCGATCTGGATATCGTGCAGCCCGGCCGCGAATCGGGGCAGGGTATCGGTTTCCTCGAGGACGGCACGCTCGTGGTTGTAGAGGACGCCAAGGCTCTGGTCGGCGAGGGAGTCCGGGTCGTCGTTACGCGCACGTTGCAGACGGGGACCGGCCGAATGGCCTTCGCTCAAATCAAGGGTGAAGAGGTCATTGCGTGATCGACGGCGTTCCCACCAGCTGGGGTGGCGTCGTCGTCGCCGCAGGACGCAGCGAGCGGTATGGCGCGTCGGACAAACTGCTCCTGGATCTGAGCGGCCGGGCCGTCATATCCTGGAGTATTCGAGCAATACTCTCTGACCGACGGATTCGGCAGCTCGCGCTCGTCGGTTCGACCTCCAACATTGACGCTCTCCGAAAGATCGTGCGCTCGGAATATTCCGACTGTTCGATCATTGTTTGCCAGGGCGGCGATACGCGCAGCGAGTCGGTTCGCAATGGAATCGATGCGCTGGAACCGAACATCTCCCACGTCGCGATTCACGACGGCGCCCGTCCTTTAGTCACTTGCCTGCTCGTATCAAGAGTGCTTGACGCGGCGACAAACCGGGGTGCGGCGGTACCCGCAGTGCATCCTTCGAGTTCGATTGGCGTCGCCGGGTCAGACGGCAAGACGCTTGCCGGGACGCTGGATCGTTCTCGCCTGCGAGAGATGCAAACCCCTCAGGCTGCGGCGCGCCGGTTCCTCAACGATGCGCTTGATCGCTTCTCGAACGAGACGGACGAGAGTGCAGCGCTGTTTCGCGCCGGATACGAGGTTGCGCTGGTCGATGGGGAATCTTCAAATATCAAGATTACGATGCCGTCCGATTTCCCCGTCGCTGCGGCTCTGCTCGCGCACCGGGCAGGCTGCGATTGATGCGGATCGGGCTTGGATACGACATCCACGCGTACAGTAAGGACCGCGGACGTCAGCTGGTCCTCGGGGGAGTGGTCTTTCCGAACGCTCGTGCACTCGAAGGGCATTCGGACGCCGATGTTGTGCTCCACGCGATCTGCGACGCTATGCTCGGTGCATTTGGTCTCGGAGACATTGGCGAGCACTTTCCGCCAGGCGATCCAGAATGGCTCGACGTGGATAGCCTCAAGCTTCTGTCGGCTGTTCGAGAAATGATGCCAACCGGGGCAGAGCTCGGAAACATCGACGTGACGGTGATCGCTGAACAACCGAAGATCGGTCCGAGGCGAGGCGAAATGTCCGCGACGGTTGCCGCGGCGCTTGGCATCGACTCGAGCCGCGTCAGCATAAAGGCGACGACGAATGAAGGACTGGGTGCGATCGGGCGCGGCGAGGGAATCGCTGCCATCGCGGTTGTCCTGATGGGTGGCGGAGATTGAGAGTCCTGTTGCAGCGAGTCAGTAGCGCAAGCGTGACCGTCGAAGACAAGACGGTGGGTTCGATCGGTGAAGGGTTGCTATTGCTTGTCGGCATCGGCGAAGGGGATGGTGAGGCGGAGGCGGACTATCTCGCGAACAAGATCGCGAATCTCCGGATCTTTTCCGACGAGTCAGGTCGCATGAACCTCTCGCTGCTCGACGTGCGTGGAGCGGCGCTGGTCGTGTCTCAATTTACGCTGTTCGCAAACGTGCGGAAGGGCAGGCGGCCATCATTCACTGGCGCTGCGGCGCCCGAAGAAGCCGTCCCGCTGCTCGATCACTTTGTGACACTGTTGAAAGATCTTGATGTGCCGGTAGAACAGGGAGAGTTCGGCGCGATGATGCAGGTCGAGCTCGTGAATGATGGACCCGTGACTATCTGGCTCGATACCTCGGAACTCATCGAGTAGTTGTCCATTTGGCACGGAAACATCATCAAATCGTTCGTTACTTCTTGGCTACAGGTTAGCGAAAATCGCTGTGCTATATTCCAGTCTGACGAGCGTGAACATACATGCCGAACGTCAAACTCCACGCTCCATCTGATTCGGCGCAGGCGCACCATGCCAGGAGGATCAACAAGTGGCCTCATCTCCATTCGAACGCCAGGTCGTCGAGGCTGACAGCGCCGATGATCGTTCGCCGGTATCCTCGCGAATGTCCGATGGTCCACAGCAGTACGAACCCGGCCCGAGCTTCGTCGAACACGATCGGCCCTCGATCCGTTTAGTTGAACTGCCCGCCTGGCTACAGTCATTTGCATCATCGGTCGGTGAACCTTCGGAAGCGGAAATTGCAGGTCCACTGGAAGAAACCCAGGCGGAAGATCAGTCAGTGCCGAAGCCAGAACAGCGCCGCCCGGACGATCTGCCAGCACCATCGGATTCAGCGAAAATACCGTCGCGGGGAGTAAGTTCGGATTTCATCAGCGAAGACGATCTGCCCGAGTGGCTCAGGTCGATAGCGCCGGAAGATTCGAGCGATGTTTCGGCAGACACGCTTCTGGATCGTTCGGACGAAGGAGAACATCTGCCGGTTCCGAATGTCGCCCGGGCATGGTCGACGTCGAAGGATTCACGAGGAGTAGACGAAGCGACGTCGCTGTTTGCTCTCGTTGCCAGCCAGACGCCCCAGCACGCTCTTCCTGATAGTGAATCCTCGAGCCAGACCTCGCAAAGATCGACTCATGCGAAGGTTGCCTCCTCGGGGGTCGTCGAGCAGTATGGGACGTCCCGTCCGCCGGGTGAGGAACCCGCCGCGAGTGACGCAGCGGCCGAAGCCACCGCGGATAGCGCCGGAGCGAAGCGATCCGGACCGCCAATGCTGCTGATCATCGTCGGGCTCATCCTGATCCTGGTGCTTGTCGGAAGCGCAGCCGCAGTCTTCTTGATGTAACAGCAGAGTATTTCGAAGAGTTGAAGTAATCGATCTATTCACCGCGAAGCGATCGGGGGTTGAGTGGTCTCGTATCGAAATTCGGACGCCCCAACGGGATTGGAAGACAACGCGATCACATCCGGACGCGAATCGGCGGACGCCGGCGCGTCGCTGGTGATCGACGTGGACGCGCATATCGTGCGCGGCGTGCTGTTCGACTCCGTGGAAGGCCAGTCGCGGTTCATCGCGTCCGCTCAGGTTCCTTCGACGCTCGGACCACCGATTTCAGATCTGACTGTCGCCGTTCGCGAAGTCATATCGATCCTCGAAGAACAGACGGGGATGGACCTCGATGCTGGCGAGAATGATTCAGCGCTTGGGCCCTACGCGATTACCGGGTTCCCGATCCGCCCCCTGAGCGTCGCAATCGTCCCTACCGGCCAGCAGGCACTTACGCCGATTCTCGCGGTTACGGGACGGGCGACCGCTTCGATCGTTCACATCCTCACCGACAACGTTCGAACTGAAGACGGCGTATTGTCGTCGACCCTTCTGGAATCCCGCATACGTGGCATTCGGCCGGACATCGTCGTCCTTCTCGAAGGAGACCGTGCCCAGTCCGAGTGGGCTTCGGCGGTGGGCACGTTTGGAAATCTCATGCCGGACGGCATCCCCGACCAGTTGATCGTTCTGGCATCCGAAGAATTCCAACAGTACTTGATCCAGGCGCTCGGTGACGGCGCGAATCTCACCGGTCTTGACCCCAGTCAATACGAAGCGCACGAGGTTGCCTCGGCTCTTGAGGCCGAGCTGACTGACCTGTACGAGCAGCGTGTTGGCGCGGAGCCGAGGATGGGTGTCAGCCGCGATCTCAAATACGTCAGCCGCCTGCGGGCCGGTGACCTTGCCACAAGGTTCACGGCTCGGCGGCTAGAGCGCAGCGTTGTGTCGGTCGATGTCTCGTCAGGGACCGCGATCAACTGGTCGACGATGCACGCCGGCGGTTCACTCGCCCGGCCTGACCTCGACGTCCATGCGAATATTCGCGCGCTTTTTGGTATCCCGGCCGGTGTCCTGCGTTCAAGCATTCCGCTGGACATGTCCCAGGACGATCTCGGCAACTGGATCCTCAACCGTGCTTTGCGGCCGCGCGTCAAATCCGCCCTGCGAAGAGATCAGCTTATCGAGAGCGGCTTGCTAACGCACGTTGTCTCGTCGGCCTGGCGTGATCTCGAAGGCGTCGTGAGCGATCAGATCGACATCATCATTGCCGGAGAAGGATTCTGCTTCGAGTACGATCCGGCGCTTGGCGTCATGGCGTTGATCAATGGCCTGCAACCGGCACCATTGAACGGTGTCGTCCAGGTGCTACTCGATCCGGATGGTCTCCTCTGGTCCGCTGGCGCGATCGGGGACCTGAGCCCTGCCGTCGCGGCCGACGTTATCGAGAATGATGTCTTGGCTCCGGCGGCGACGGTGGTCGTTGTCGAAGGCACCGGCACGGAGGGGCAGCCTGCCGTTTCAGGAAAGCTCACCTATGAGGACGGGGAAACAATCGAATTCTCCGTAAACTATGGGTCCATGCGCAGACTATCTCTCGGCGAAGGTGATCAGGCGACGCTGATCCTCACTTGCGAACCCGGTTTCGCCGTCGGTGGGAGCAATCCCGGCGAGCAGATACAGATAGGGCCCGACGACGGTCTCAGGGGAGGGGAAGTCGGTGTGATCATCGACGCTCGTGGCCGCCCCGTATTCGCTGATCGCGAAACTCTAGCCGCCGGCCAGGAAGATGTCCGGCGCTGGTACCTGGATCTCGGCATCGAACTGTAAGATCGGCCGTCCGGACCGAGCCTGTAGGAGGTAGTTGAATCGTGTGGAGTTTTCCAACACTCGAACCCGTCGTCCTTACGCAGGGGTCGTTCGCGATCGAACGGGTTCTCTCCCAGGCCGGCGAAGTCGTCGTTTCGGTCGGGGCCTCAGTTGATCCTGACGAAGTAATCGCTCGCTCCGAGGATGTCGAGCAAACGATGACTCTTTACGTTGCCAGCGAGCTCGGCGTCGAGAGCGAAGAGCTCAGCAAGTACGTCGCAAAATCCATCGGATCCTCGATTCGGAAAGGTGAGGTCATCGCTCGGGTCCGGCGGGGCCTCCGGACTGCCACCGTGAAGTCACCGGTCGACGGGACGCTCGTTTCCGTCGATGATTCAAGCGGCACCGTTGTCGTGAGTTCTTCGCTGGGCAAGCGCGATCTTCTGTCTCTCGTCAGCGGCGAGGTCGAGCGCGTGATTCCGAACATGGGTGCCATCATCCGCACATCCGGTACGCGCCTGTACGGCATCGCCGGGTTCGGTACCGAGGCAATCGGCTCGCTGGTTGTCGGCACGGATCGGCCCGATCGGGAATTGACGGCTGACAATGTGCCGAATGACTGGAAGGGCAAGATCGTCCTTGCGGGTATGACCGCCGGTGTGCCGGCTCTGACTCGTCTCGTTGAGGTCGGCGCCGCGGGCGTGATTCTCGCGTCTATCCCGGAAGGGGATCTCCGGCGATTCCTGTCGGGCGGCCAGATGGATCAGGACGGCTTCTGGAATCCGGTTACAGCCGCTCATGGAGATCTTTCCCATCCGTCGGTCGATTCTCCGCTCGTCATTATCGTGACCGAGGGTTTCGGCCGACGCCCGATGAATGATCGGATGTTCGAGATTCTGCGTGGCCGCTCGGATCAGATCATCTCGGTCAGCGCGCGGACATCGCTGGGCAACAGCCTGGCCCGACCAGAGATCTATCTCGATGACGACGAAGGCACGGACAGGGGAATCGACGATCGCATCGTGGATAGACGACCACTTCGTATCGTTGACTCTGGAGCATTCTCCGTTCCCGCAACGGCAGCCGGTGAGCCGTATGTGCGGCCCAGCCGGTTTGGCGTCCGAGAGGTCGTCGTGAACGTGTTTCTCGAGTCGGGACAGACCCGCACCGTGCCGACGACTAACGTCGAAGTGATCGAGTAGACACCGGCCACATCGAATGACGACAACGAAAAGAGCCGGGCAATTTCGCCCGGCTCTTTTCGTTGTATCGACCGTTTTCGGCGCGAGAATCGGCGTTAGTCGCCAACCTCGCGGAACTCACCTTCGACAGTGGATTCTTCATCCTCAGTCTCGGCGGAACCTTCGGCTTCCGGCTCCGCGCCATTCGCGCCCGGAGCCTGAGCCGCACCGCTATCCTGGTACAGCGTCTCGCCGACCTTGGACAGCGTTTGAGTCAGGTCCTGGTAGGCCGGTCGCAGCCGCTCGATGTTCTCCGGATCGTTGTCCAGGATGTCCCGGACCTCGCTGACCTTGTTCTCGATGTCGAGCTTCAGCTCGGACGGGATTGCTTCCCCATGCTCTTCCAGGGTCTTCGTGGCCTGGAAGGCCATCGAGTCGGCCAGGTTCCGAAGCTCGACCGCTTCCTTGCGGGCCTGGTCGTCGCCGGCATGCTGCTCAGCTTCCTCGACCATCTTGTCGATCTCTTCGTTGGTGAGACCGGACGATGCCGTGATCGTCACCTTCTGCTCGCGGTTCGTCGCCTGGTCGCGAGCCGTGACGTTCAGGATGCCGTTCGCGTCGATGTCGAAGGTCACTTCGATCTTCGGAACACCGCGCGGAGCCGGCGGGATGCCGTCGAGGATGAACCGCGCCAGCGTCTTGTTGTCGCCGGACATGGGCCGCTCGCCCTGGGTGACGTGGATCTCGACCTGCGACTGATTGTCGGCAGCCGTTGTGAAGATCTGGCTCTTCCGGGTCGGAATCGTTGTGTTGCGCTCGATCAGCGGCGTGGCGACGCCACCAAGCGTTTCGATGCCGAGGGTCAGCGGCGTCACATCAAGCAGCAGGACGTCGGTGACGTCTCCACCGAGGACACCGGCCTGGATAGCGGCGCCGATAGCGACGACCTCGTCCGGATTGATCCCGCGGTGGGGAGCCTTGCCGAAGAACTCGTTGACCGTCTTCTGGACGATCGGCATGCGCGTCTGGCCGCCGACGAGAAGAACCTCATCAACTTCAGGCTTCGAGATGTCAGCGTCCTTCAGCGCCGATTCCATCGGTGGAATCGTTCGCTTGACCAGGCCGTCGACGAGCTGCTCCAGCTTGGACCGGGTCAGGGTGATGTTGAGATGCTTCGGTCCATTCTGGTCAGCCGTAATGAACGGGAGATTGACTTCCGTCTGCTGGGTCGACGAGAGCTCGATCTTCGCCTTTTCAGCCTCGTCCTTCAGCCGTTGGAGTGCCATCGGATCCTTGCGGAGGTCGATGCCTTCCTGGCGCTTGAACTCGTCGGCCAGGAAGCTGATGATCTCCTGGTCGAAGTCGTCGCCGCCGAGGTGGGTGTCGCCGTTGGTGGCCATGACCTGGAAGACACCCTCCGACAGATCGAGAATCGAGATGTCGTAGGTGCCGCCGCCGAGGTCGTAGACAGCGATCTGCTCGTCGCCCTTCTTGTCGAGACCATAGGCGAGTGCCGACGCAGTCGGCTCATTGATGATGCGAAGCACTTCGAGTCCGGCTATCTTACCGGCATCCTTGGTTGCCTGGCGCTGGCTGTCGTCGAAGTAGGCCGGGACGGTGATAACGGCTTTGTCGACCGTCTCTCCCAGGAAGGCTTCGGCATCCGCGCGAAGCTTCTGGAGGATCATGGCCGAGATCTCCGGCGTGCTGTACCAACGGTCGCCGAGCTTGATCTCGACGCCGCCGTTCTGACTCTCGCGCACTTCGTAGGGCACGAGTTCGATGTCGCGCTGGACGGCCGGATCGTCGAACCGGCGTCCGATGAAGCGCTTGACCGAGAAGATCGTGTTGTGCGGATTCGTCACCGCCTGGCGCTTGGCCAGCCGGCCGACGAGCCGCTCGCCGCTGGACGAGAGCGCGACCACCGATGGTGTCGTGCGTTCGCCTTCGGCATTCGAGATGACCTCGGGCTCGCCGGCGTCAATGACGGCCATGACCGAGTTGGTCGTACCGAGGTCGATTCCTATTGTTCTACCCATAGCTGTGTACCTTTCTCCATGCTTGCTCGTTGGGATCGTGGCCAGTTGTCGAGCTCACCGGCATTGCTGTTCTGCTCTCTCGTCATTTCGCGCCGTCGTCGCCGGCTCCGACTTTCACCATCGCAGGTCGCAGGACCTCGTCGTCAATGAAGAAGCCGCGCTGATGCTCGGCCACGACGTAGTTGGGATTCTCGACGCCGCTTTCGACTTCGACCGCTTCATGAAAATTCGGATCGAACGGCTCGCCAACGGCCTGCATCGGGCGTACCCCTTCCGACTCAAGGACCGACCAGAGCTTGCGCTCGATCAGCTTGAAGCCTTCGATCCATTCGGCCCCGGCCGTATCGGCATCGGCGGCCTTGATCGCGCGTTCGAAGTCGTCGACGACCGGGAGGAAGTGCCGCAGAATCGAGCGCTTGGTCTGCGCGCCGACTCGCAGGACTTCCTGATCCTTCCTCCGCCGATAGTTGGCGAGATCGGCCACGGCGCGCTGGTAGCGGTCGAGGTTGAGCGCCGCTTCGGCTCTGAGTGATTCGACTTCGGATACCTCCTCGCCATCGTCCAGATCGTCGGCTTCGATGGCGGCGAGTTCTTCCGGCGTCGGTTCCATGTCGTCGGAAGGCCGGCCGTTTCCGCCGCCGTTCTTTATCTTGTCGGTTTCAGCACTAGTCACGGTAATAAAGCTCCTGCATCATGTCGCTCATCAGGTCAGCCATGTAGCGAACCGTTGATATCGAGCGTTCGTAGTACATCCGGGTCGGTCCAACAATGCCGATCAGCCCGCTCGCGTCGGCGTCCAGACCATATGAACCGATTACGATGCCATACGGGCGGAGAGGATCGGCCTGGATCTCTTCGCCGATGAACACCTGGACATCGCGCCCGCTCTCGTCGATCTGCGGAAGCAGCATCGTTAACAGGGCGCCGCCCCGGAGAAGCGTCACGATGCGGTGCATTCGTTCGCTCTCGAGAAATTCGGGCTGGCGCACCATATGCTCGAGTCCTTCGTGCATGATCTCGGTACGCGCGCCGGAGTCTCCGGCCTTCAACGTCGTGACAATCTGCTCGGCAACGACGGCCTCAAAACCGGAGAGTTCGGGTATGACCCGCTGCATCTCCGTCGCCGTTTGATTTTCGAGCAGTGCGTTCAAGCGAGCGCTCGTTTCGGTCAGGGTCGCCTGGCTAATCTCGCCGTCGACGTGGATCACCGACTGGGTCACGGCACTGTCCTGGGTCACCATGATCAACAGCGCGATGCGCGGCTGAAGCGACAGCAGCTCGAAGTGCCGCAGCCTGACCGTTCTCGGCCGGGGCGATGTGACCATCGCCAGATGTCCCGCGAAATCCGCGAGAACGGCAGCCGACAGTTGCAGCCAGGCCTCGATCTGCGTCTCCACCTGCTTGAATTGATGGCGGATCATCAATTGCTCGCCGGAGGAGAGATGGGCTCGGCGCGCATAGCGTTCGACGTAGACGCGATAGCCCCTGTCCGTCGGAACGCTTCCGGCCGACCGATGCGGATGGTGAATGTATCCGCGCTGCTCGAGGATCGCCATCTCGTTGCGAACGGTCGCTGATGAGACATTGAGCGGATAGGTTTCGACGAGTGTTTTGGAGCCCACAGCCTTGCCGCTCGCCACGTATTCGTCGACGAGATACCGCAGGACAAGATGTTGCCGGTCTGTCAGGTCGTTCGTCACTGTCATCCTCGTGATTTTAGCACTCGATTCCGCCGAGTGCTAACGATGTGGCAATGATAACAGTTGACACGATTCATGTCAACTTAGCTTCATGCATCGATTGATGAGGACGTGGCCGCAATCCGGCGCTCGTTTCGGACCGAAACCCGCTAGTCGTCGGCGGGCCTGTGACCGTCTGTCATCGTGTGGTGCAGGTAGGCGTCGATCAGCGGATCGAGGTCTCCGTCGAGCACAGCCGCAACGTTGCCGGTCGAGTAGTCGGTCCGGTGGTCGGTCACCATCGTGTACGGCTGGAGGACGTAGGACCTGATGCGGCTGCCCCAACCTTCGACGTTCACGTCGCCCTTGAGCTCCGCCTGCTCGGCTTCTCGCTCCCGCAGCTTCATCTCGGTCAGCCGCGCCCGGAGAATCTTCATCGCCGTCGCGCGGTTCTGGAGCTGTGAGCGCTCGTCCTGACAGGTCACGACGATTCCGGTCGGGATATGAGTCAACCGGACGGCCGAGCTGGTCTTGTTCACATGCTGGCCGCCCGCGCCGGATGAGCGGTAAGTATCGACCCGAATGTCCTCGTCCCGCAGATCGATTTCGAGGTCGTCTTCCACTTCCGGGAGCACTTCGACAAGGGCAAACGCGGTATGGCGACGGTTCGCCGCATCAAATGGAGACAGGCGGACGAGGCGGTGGTTGCCCGCCTCGCTCTTCGTGTAACCGTAGGCAAAATCGCCTTTGAACTCGAGGGCGGCGCTCTTGATTCCGGCTTCGTCGCCTTCGCTGCGGTCGAGCAGGGAAACCTCGAACCCGCGGCGCTCTCCCCAGCGCGTATACATCCGGACGAGCATCTCGGCCCAGTCCTGGGCGTCCACGCCGCCGGTACCGGCATGAATCGCGACGATTGCGTCGTTTTCGTCGTACGGGCCATCGAGGAGGAGTTCGAGCTCCAGACTATCGACCTGACGGGCAAGGTCTTCGGACTCCGACCGGACTTCGTGAATGAGGTCGGGGTCGTCTTCGATCAGCTCGTCCAACTCGGTGAGCTGTTCAACGGACGATCGCATCTGATGCCACGAGTCGACGCGATTGCGCATGCCCGTAAGCTGACGCATAGTCCGACGGGCACGCTCGTTATCCGACCAGAAGTCGGGGTCGGTCGTCTCGGCTTCGAGTTCCTGAATGCGGTGTTCTAGTGTGGGCAGGTCAAAGACGCACCCCGATCCGGTCGAGGCGCTGTCCCAGATCGGTGAGAATGTCGGTTGTGCTCTGTTCCATCGTTCGCTTCCGCTGTCGCTCGGATCGGGTCGGCGAAAAAGTGTATCACCGACGATCCAACCGTTCGTCACTCGCAAGCTTGGCAGGTATGATCCCGCAAGTCGAATTTCCGGGAAAGGGATCGAACACTGGGTCTGCGGGGGCTTCTTTCGAATCGAGCATTGCTCGTTTTCATGCTCGGGCATTTCACGGTCGACATGTACGGCGGAATTCTGCCGATCATGTTCCCGACCTTTGCCGATCAGTTCGATCTCAGCAATCGGGCCGTTGGCTTCATCGCGCTAGCCTTCACCGCGGCGGCTTCACTCAGCCAACCGATGTTTGGCTACGTTGCCGACCGGTGGGGCAGCCGCTACCTCGCGGTCGGCAGCATGGCCTGGTCGGCAATCATGGTCGGGATGATCGGGATCGCGCCGGCATTCCCCGCCGTCATCGTCCTTGCGCTGCTCGCCGGCCTCGGGTCCGGCGCGTACCATCCCCAGGGCGCGTCGAATGCGGCGGCGGTAGTCCAGGACGAGAATCGCAATTCCGCGCTGGCGTTCTACACGATCGGCGGCACGTCGGGATACGCCCTCGGGCCGCTCATCGGAGCCGCCGCCCTGTATCTGTTTGGAAGCCCGGGAACGCTGGTCCTCCTGCCATTCGGGGTCATCGTCGCCGCAGGCCTGCTGCGCCAGTTCCAGCGCCTCGGGTTGGGGTTGCCAGCTGCCGAGGATGATCGCGCCGTCGGGTTGCGAGGCGTTATTCAGTGGGCGCCGCTCGGGATTGTCGTGCTGGTCGTGATGCTTCGGAGCTGGGTGCACAGTTCCGTCGTCAGCTTCGTGCCGCTGTGGTTCGACGAACTGGGATATAGCTCGGGCTACTACAGCGCACTTCAGACATTGATCCTCGGAGCCGGCGCGGCAGGGACGCTCGTCGGCGGGATGCTCGCCGACCGGCATGGCCAGCGGCGGGTGCTCGTTGTTTCGATGCTGGCTGCGACGCCGGCTCTGCTTCTCTTCGCATCGACACCTGGGCACCAGTCGTTCATCCTCGGACCGCTCTTCACCTTCATCGCCGACATGAGCCTGTCGGTCACGCTGGTGCTGGCGCAGCGATTCATGCCCGGCCGGATCGGGATGGCGTCCGGCTTCATCCTCGGCATCGGGTTCGTGACGGGGGGTATCGGGCTGCCGGTTACAGGGACGATCGCGGACGCGTATGGCTTCTCGACGGCGATGATGGCGACATCGGCGCTGCTCGTCGCGGCAGCCCTCGTCGGAACGCGCATTCCCGGACGTGACCGCGTTGAGGCTGCCGCCTGAACATCGGCTAGCGGGATGTAAGGTCCTTCCAGGCGTCGAGAACCTGGCGTCGCGTCTCTTCCAGCGGCCCACCGTTGTCGATCACTCGATCGGCGCGGGCAATCTTCTCCTCCTGCGGCGGCTGGGCATTGATCCGGCGCAGCGCCTCGGCGCGATCGACTTCATTCCGAACCATGACACGCCGAATCCGCGTCTCGATTTCCGCGTCGACGACCCAGATCTCATCGCAGTGATCGGCGATTCCTGCTTCGTACAGCTTGATCGCGTCGAGAACGAGCACGTCTGCTCCCGGTTCCTCGATCGCCGATACCATGTGCCGGACGACGTGAGGATGGATGAGTTCTTCCAGGCGCCCGAGTTTCCCGGGGTCGGAGAAGACGATCTGTCCCAGCGCCGGCCGGTTGATGCTCCCGTCGTCGCTCACAACTTCCGGACCGAATTCGTCCGAGAGTGGCCCGGCGAGTTCCGAGCCCGGCCCCATCATCTGATGAACGAGCTTGTCCGCATCGATCGCGTCGGCTCCGAGCTCGACGAGCATCTCGACAACCGTCGTCTTGCCGGTCGCGATATTGCCAGTGATGCCGATCACATGCCGGCGGCGGGTCACGCGCGCTGCTCCTGCTCCAGAGATTCCGCCTCGCGGTTCAGCCGGTCCACTTGCGCGCCCGCCTGACTCCACTCGTCGTAGACGTCTTCGAGCTTCGTCTGCGCCTGTTCGTACTGTGTGCCAAGCGTTGCGAGTCGGTCGACGTCTTGATCGGCGGTCGCGATTCCGATCGCATCATTGATGTCGTTCAGCATTGCTTCCAGCTTGCTCACGGCGCGCTCAGCGCTCTCCAGCCGCTTGCGAGCCGACCTGAGTTCCTTGTCGAGCTGGCGCCTCGGGCTATGTCTCGATGATGGGTCCCGCACGACCGGCTGCTCGGAGCGGTCTTCACGCGGCTCCTCAACAGGTTCTGCGTCCGTCGTTCGGCGCTCTCGGGCCCGCAACATGTCCGTGTAGTTTCCGAGATACTGGACGAGTTTGCCGTCTTCAACGGCCCAGACACGGTTGGCGATGCTGTCGATGAAGAACCGGTCGTGGGATACGAACAGCAGCGTGCCGTCGTAGGTGTTCAACACCTCTTCCAGCGTCTCCCGGGCAAGGATGTCCAGGTGATTCGTCGGCTCGTCGAGGATCAGCATGTTCGCGTGCTCCAGCGTCAACCGGGCGAGGGCCAGCCGCGACCGCTCGCCTCCCGAAAGCTGGCTCACCATTTTGTAGACGTCGTCATTCGAGAAAAGAAAACGTCCGAGAAGGTTCCGGGCCTGCTCCTCGCCCATCGGCTGGTCGTGGAGAATCGTCTCAAGCGCGGTCTTGTCGCGGTCCAGCCCCTCGTGCCCCTGGGCGTAGTAGGCCGGCTTGACATTCGTGCCGAACGAGATCGATCCTTTGAGTGAGGGTATCTCGCCGATGATCGTCCGGAGGGCCGTCGTCTTGCCGCTGCCGTTCGGGCCGACGATGGCGATCCGGTCGCCGCGTTCGATAATCAATTCATCGGAGTTGGCGAGAACGACCGGTCCACTATCTCCGGTTGCGGGATAGCCGATCGTCAACGGATCGGCGTTCAGGACGATCCGGCCCGAGCGCTCGCTGGCATGCATCGTCAGGTTCAGGCGAGAGTGGTCCTGTGGAGCTTCGATGCGCTCCAGGCGGGCGAGACGGGTTTCCCGGCCGCGCGCCTCGCGGGACCGCTGGCCGGCTTTGTATTTCCGGATGAACTCTTCCGTGTGCCGGATGAATGCCTGCTGCTCTTCGTACTCCTTCTGGCGCCGCTCGCGTCGCTCCTCGCGCAGCTTGAGATAGGTCCCGTAGCCGCCGGGATAGTCCTCCAGACTGCCGAAGGCCATCTCGAGTGTCCGCGACGTCACGCGGTCGAGGAAATAGCGGTCGTGGCTGATTACCACATAGGTGCGGTTCCAGTCGGCCAGGAACCCCTCAAGCCACTCGAGCGCGGCAAGGTCGAGGTGGTTGGTCGGCTCGTCGAGCAGCAGGAGATCAGGATCCGAAAGCAGGGTCTTTGCCAAGGAGACGCGGGTCTTCTGCCCGCCGGAGAGCTGGTTGATCGGCGTGTCGAACATTGTCTCCGGGAAGCCGAGGCCGCCCAGAACCTGCGACGTCCGGAACTCCATCTCGTAGCCGTGGCGGGCTTCGAACTGTGTTGAGAGGCCGCTATATTCCTCAAACAGAGCGTCAAGGGTGCCGTCTGAAGCATCCGCCATCTGCTGTTCAAGCTCCGACATGCGCCGGCCGATGTCCCGGACCTCACTGAAGGCGTCAAGTGCCTCGTCGTAGAGCGAGCGTTCGCTCTCGAAGCGCGGCTCCTGGGCCTGGTAGGCGACGCGGAGCCCGGAAGCGCGGCTGACGCTCCCTTCAGCGGGCTCGGTGATGCCAGCGATGATCTTCAGCAGAGAAGATTTTCCGGAGCCGTTCGTGCCGACGAGCCCGATATGCTCGCGTTCCGTGATGTTGAAGGAGACGCGCGAGAATATCAGTTCGGAGCCGAACCGCTGGGTGAGATTGTTCACTGTCAGGATGGTTGCAGCCATCGTATCCGCCATACCCGGATTTCAGCGCGAGACAACCGGTGAAGGATAGCACGCAGCCGTTTCCGGCCCATCCCCGGCGCTATACTCACGTCGACATTGACCGCACCGAAATTGAACGAGGTTACATGCTCTGGCCGAATACTGCGAAGCGCGATGAACATGGGGATCTGACCGTCGGTGGCGTGTCCGTGGCCCGGATCGCGGAAGCGGTCGGGACTCCCGTTTACATCTACGACGAATCGACCATCCGGAGCCAATGCAGAGCCTTCCGCGACGGTCTATCCCGGGGCGGTGCGCCAGGCGTCGTGACCTACGCGGCCAAGGCGTGGCTGTCCAGGGCGCTCGTCGAGATCCTCGTCGAGGAGGAGATGAATATCGACGTTGTTTCCGGCGGCGAGCTCTACGTGGCGTTGGAGTCCGGGATGCCCCCAGAACGCATCTCGTTCCACGGCAACAGCAAATCCCGGTTTGAGCTGCAGATGGCGATCGAGGCTGGAGTCGGAACAATCGTCGTCGATAATTTCGATGAGATCGATCGTCTGTACGAGCTGTCCGTCGAAGCGGAGGCACCGATACCGGTCATGCTCAGGATCAACCCCGGTATTGACGCCCATACGCACGACTACCGGAAGACGGGCATCGTCGATTCAAAATTCGGCCTCGGAGTGCAGTCGGGCGACGCTGCTCGCGCCGTCGCAAGGTTGCTCGACAACGATGGGCTGGAGATGCTGGGTTTCCACGCGCATATCGGCTCGCAGATTTTCGAGACCGAGACGTTCACCGCGAGCGTCGATGCCGTCGTCGGGTTTGCGGCAGCGATGCGAGACCAGTTCGGATACCAGCCCAGGAAGATCTCGCCCGGTGGCGGCTTCGGCATCGTCCACTCTGAGAGTGAGGAATCCCCTCCTCCGGCCGAGTACGCCGAGGCTGTAGCTGAAGCGTTTATCACGGCTGTAGCGGAAGCCGGATTCGATGCGATACCTGCATTGGTGATCGAACCTGGCAGATCCATCGTTGGTAACGCGGGAATCGCTGTGTACAGAGTCGATGCGCGAAAGGTGATTCCCGGCGTGCGGACCTATGTTTCGGTAGATGGCGGGATGGCGGACAACATCCGACCGGCCCTTTATGGTGCGGTATACTCAGCGGAACTCGTCGCCGAAGGGAATGTTGAGGCTCCGGCACACCGCATTACGCTGGCTGGGAAGTTTTGCGAATCCGGGGACATCCTCATCCAAGACGCCGAATTGCCGGACGTGAAGCTTGACGACCTCATCGCTGTTCCCGCGGCAGGCGCGTATTGTCTGGCGATGGCCAGTAACTACAACATGGCTCCGCGTCCGGCGGTGGTCATGGTATCCAACGGCCAAGCCAGACTAGTACAAAAGCGTGAGACGTACCGAGATCTGATGTCCCGAGACGTCGAAGGTATTCAGGACTTGTCGGTGTAACTGATAGTGCCTCGTGCCGGGTGATAATTGAGCGTCGAACGAAATATCAATACCCCCGGTCCAAACGTAGGAGCACATCGCCGTGGAGGTCCGTCTGGAAGAGTCTGAGTCAATGGTCAGTATCCCCGGGACCGAAATGACAGTTGACGATCCTCAAGAAGACAACCAGGAGACTGGGCCAGATCGCCGGTTGGTCGATAGCATCGTTGAACTGGCTACCCGCCAGGGGCCGATCGGGCTCGACGAACTCCTGAAGTTCGTGGATCCCGACCAGGATCCGGCGACATTCGATCTGCTCGAGACGGAGCTCGGTGCGCGTGGACTGATCATTACTCCCGACGATGAAGGCGATGACGACGCTGAAAATGATGATGTGCTTGATGGCCGCGCCTCTCGCGTGTCGATCGGCACGATCGCGCCCTCGTCTCCGACTGGAATCCGCGGCCGCGCATCTTCAAGCTCCAGCGCCGGCGCTGCCGTCGACGACCTCGCCAGCGTCAGCGTTGATGATCCGGTCCGGATGTATCTCCGCGAGATCGGCCGAGTCGACCTGCTGACGTCTGAAGAAGAGGTCTACTTCTCGAAGCAGATGGAGCGCCGGCAGTATCTTCTGAAGCTCCGGCGCATGCACGAAGCTATCTCGGATAAACCACTCGGGCCCTTCGAAACAGTTTCCATGACTTACGACGCGTTCCGGCGCGGCTGGATTTACGTCGTCGCGGTCTATACAGAGTCTCGACCTGACACGACTCCGGCCAGCCGGTCGGACATGCTTCGCGATGTCCTGCCGGTGACGGCGTTGCCGGAAGGCACGATGCAACGGGTTGCCGAGCGATTTGACATTACGGAAGCTGAGCTGGAGGAGCAGCTGCGCGTCCGGAGAGTCGAGTTCGAACTGCTGCCTGAACATCTCCAGGACGCTATTGAGGATCCGGATGTCTGGGTCGAACCCGCTGAGCTCCGGAAAGTCATCGGCCAGTCGGCTTTGTCATTGCGGCGGGAGCACCAGCGATTCCTCGCGGAAGGCGAGGCCGCTCAGGCCCACCTTACGGAAGCGAATCTCCGGCTGGTCGTGAGCGTCGCTAAGAAGTACGTCGGACGCGGCATGACGATTTCCGATCTCATCCAGGAAGGCAACCTCGGGCTGATCCGCGCCGTCGAGAAGTTCCAGTATCACAAAGGGTTCAAATTCTCGACCTATGCCACCTGGTGGATTCGACAGGCGATCACGAGAGCGATAGCTGACCAGGCGCGGACGATCCGGATTCCGGTACATATGGTCGAAACGATCAACCGGCTGATGCGGACGTCCAGACAGCTCCAGCAGGAGCTGGGCCGGGAGGCGACCTCCGAGGAGATCGCGAAAGAGATGGATCTTCCGCCCGAGCGCGTTCGTGAGATTCTGAAGATCTCGCAGGAACCGATATCGATCTGGACGCCGGTCGGGGAAGAGGACGATTCGAGTCTCGGTGATTTCATCGAGGACGAGAAAGCTCTCGCACCCGCTGACGCAGCATCCCAGCAGATGCTCCAGAAGCAGCTTGAAGACGTCCTCGATTCGCTGTCCGAACGCGAGCGTCAGGTACTTCGGCTAAGATTCGGAATGGAAGATGGCCGGACCCGGACCCTCGAGGAAGTCGGCCGCGAGTTCGAAGTGACTCGCGAGCGCATTCGCCAGATCGAGGCGAAGGCACTTAGAAAGCTCCGGCATCCGAGCCGGTCGAAGATGTTGCGAGATTATCTCCTCTAGATTGACCCGAGTGCTTCAAGATCAAGCCAGAATCAATATCAAGAGCGGCAATGGCGGGCGCGGCGTCGTCTCGTTCCACCGCGAGAAATTCGTCCCACGCGGCGGGCCCGATGGCGGCGACGGGGGCAAAGGCGGCGATGTCGTCTTCTACGTCGACGATCAGCTTGCGACGCTGACGCCCTTTCGATACCAGGTCCATTACGCCGCCGAGAACGGCCAGCCGGGTAGCGGCCGCCAGATGCACGGCAAGGACGGCGAGGATGTGCGGATCGCCGTCCCCCCGGGAACAATGATCTACGACGACGAAATGACCCAGGTGCTGGCTGATCTCGTCGAACCCGGGGACGAAGCTGTCTTGCTGCATGGGGGCATCGGTGGAGCCGGGAACGCGCGATTCAAGTCATCCAGGAATCAGGCCCCGCGGATAGCAGAGCTGGGCGAGCCAGGCGGCGAGGCCTGGGTTCGGCTCGAACTGAAGCTGATCGCAGACGTCGGCCTGGTCGGGCTCCCGAATGCCGGGAAGTCGACCCTGCTGGCCGCTTCCAGCGCGGCCCGCCCGAAGATTGCAGACTATCCATTTACAACCCTTGAACCGATGCTCGGCGTGATCCAGATCGGAGGTCCGGCCGGGCCCACCTTCGTCATGGCTGATATCCCGGGTTTGATTGAAGGCGCCGCGAGCGGAGTCGGACTCGGCTACGAGTTCCTTCGGCACATCGAACGTACCCGCATGCTCTTGCATGTCCTCGACGGCTCGGGCGGGCTCGAAGGGCGCGACCCGGTCGAGGACTTCGAGATGATCCAGCAGGAGCTAGAGGCGTACTCCCCAGAGCTGGCGTCGAAGCCGATGTTTATCGTTATCAACAAGATGGATATGCCGGAGACGCAGTCGTTGCTCGAGTACATCGAACCGCAGATCAAGGGTAAGTTGGACGGGATCTACCGGGTCTCCGCAGCCACGGGTGAAGGCATTTCCGATTTGCTGGAAGCGATATCCCGGAAGCTCGAGGAGATTCCGCGAGAGGAGCCGGAGCGGCGAGAGACTGTCCGGGTCTATTCGCTGGAAGATGAAGATGAGGGCGCCTGGGAGGCGGTGAGGTTATCGGCCCACCACTTCGAGGTCACCGGCAAGCGCATCGAGCGGATGCTGCACATGACCGATTTCTCTCTGGTCGAGGCAGCCGACCGGTTCCAGCGCATCCTAGAGGGTTCCGGCATCTCCCGGCGCCTTGACGAACTCGGGATCGAACCTGGTGACGTCGTGCATATCGCTGACGCCGAACTGATCTGGGAACAGGACCTGCTGGAGGCCGAGAATGAGCCCGAGGTCCGACGGCGGAAGACCCGGCGCCAGCGCACTGAAGAGCGGATGCGTGCGCTCGAAATCGATGAAGACTAGCCCCACTCCGCCAGGAACGACTCGATCTGGTCCAGGCTGGGAAATGCGGCAATCGCCCCCCGGGTGAGGGTGGTGATGGCCCCGGCGGCGGAGGCGAATCGGAGTCCTTCTTCCGACAACTGGCCCACTTGTTGAACGCTGGTGATCAAGGCGCTGAACGAGGCGTCTCCCGCTCCGGTTGGATCAACCGCCACGATCTCCGGCGGCTGGATATGGGCGATCCGGCCATCGACGTTAGCCCAGCACCCGGCGGCTCCACCGGTCACGAAGATCTGAGTTCCGAATCGATCCTCACACCAGCCGATCAGTTCCATCGGATCTACCGGCCAGCCGAGCACCGTTGCGTCGTCGATGCTGAGCTTCGCAAGCGAACTGGACGTTAGCAGGTACTCGGTGACGGCGATCATGTCTTCTTGAGATGGCCAGGCTGACGGCCGGGGATTCGGGTCCGCGTAGATCGGCACTGCCAGCTCCGCCGCTCGCTGGATAGCGTAGCGCTGGGCGGATTCGCCGCTCTCGTTCGTCATCATCAGTGACCCGACATAAAGTCCGGTGATCCTGTCTGATCGGAAGGCGTCGTCGATATGAGCACCCAATAGGCGGCTGTCGGCCGGTGTGTCTCCATAGAACCGGAATGGTGCGATTGCGTTCGTGTGGTCGACGACGGCGAGTCGAGTCGGGTTCAGCACAGGATCCGAGGGAACTCGACGGACGTGCTCTCGTTCCAGGACCTCCCGAAGCCGGAGACCGAACGAATCTTCGGAGAGACAGCCAAGAAATAGCGATTCGCAATCTAGCCGGGCAAGGCCGACGCTGACGTTGAGCGGCGCGCCTCCTGGCTGGACGGTGAGCGTGGCTGTCGTTCGCGCGCTCTCACCGAACAGCGGCACGAGATCGATCAGCGCCTCGCCCAGGCATACGACGACCATGGCGAACTAGTCGTCGCCGACTGCTTGCGGGCTCTGCTGTTCAATCGAGGCCTGGCGGCCGGGCGGATTTTCCCGCCGGACGTCGAATACGTCGCGGAGGGTTTCGAGCTTTTGAAGGACACGGCTAAGCTGGCGCACGTCGTCGACGGTCAGCGTGATCAGCACGGTAACGGTCTGGTCGGCGTGGGTCTGCGTGAGAACCGAGTCCATGTTCAAGCCCTCATCAGACACGAGGGTCGTCAGGTCTCGCAGAAGTCCTACCCGGTCCCAGGCGATGACCCGGACGGTGACCGGATACGACTCGCGCTGTTGTCCCCATGAGACGTTCACCAGCCGCGCTTCGTCGTCGACGTTGCGAACATTCGGACAGTCGGTGCGGTGGACGGTGATTCCCCGGCCTCGCGTGGTGTAGCCGATAATGTCGTCGCCGTAGACCGGCTTGCAGCAATTGGCAAGCCGGGTATACAAGTCCCCGACGCCCTTGACCTGAATGCCGCGCGCGATCAGCGAACGCTGGTCGTTCGTCGAAGGAGGCGGCGGGAGCATCTGGGGTTCCCGCGTCTCGACGAGCTTGGTCGCAATCTGCTGCGGGCTGATACCGCCGTAACCCATCGCGGCGAGAAAATCCTCGACGCGCTGGTAGGACGGGAAAAGCTTTGCGATGTCTTCGTACTTGCCGTCGGTCACGTTCAGACGGCGCAGCTCACGGTCGAGGATTTCGCGGCCCTGAGCAATATTCTCGTCGCGCTCCTGGCGCCGGAACCACTGGCGAATCTTCTCGCGGGCCGACGCGGTGACGACATAGCCGTTCGAGGGCATGAGCCAGTCGCGGCTCGGTCCGACCTTGGTGTTCGAGGTCAATATTCGGACGACGGCGCCGTTGCTCAGCTTGTGATCCAGCGGAACCATCTGGTCGTTGACCTTCGCGCCGACGCACTGGTGTCCGACCTCGGTGTGGATGCGATAGGCGAAATCAACCGGCGTTGCCCCATCCGGAAGCTCGATGATGTCGCCGGCCGGGGTGAAGACGTAGATCATCTCCTGGAACACGTCGGACTTGAGCGATTCGACGAATTCCTGGGCGTCCGCGATCTCGTCTCGCCAGTCCATGAGGTTCCGGAGCCAGGCGACCTTCCGCTCGACGTGCTGGTCGATCTTGCCCGATTCCTTGTAGCGCCAGTGGGCCGCGATACCGTATTCCGCCACCCGGTGCATCTCGTGGGTGCGGATCTGAATTTCGACCGGCGTGCCGCCCGGCCCGATGATCGCCGTGTGGATCGATTGGTAGAGCGATTCCTTGGGCGTCGCGATGTAGTCGTCGAACTCGCCGGGGATCGGGTGCCAGTTGGAGTGAATGACGCCGAGGGCGGCGTAGCAGTCCTGTTTGCTGTTGACGATGATCCGGAAACCGAACACGTCGTAAATTTCGTCGAAGCTGACGTCCTTGCGCTGCATCTTGCGCCAGATCGAATAGAGATGCTTCTCGCGTTTCTGCAGTTCGGCATCGATGCCGACGTCGGTGAAGTGCTCGCGGAGGTCGGTCTCGAACTGATCGAGAAATGCGACGCGATCAACTGTCCTTCGATCGATAGCCCGGTCAATCGAGAAGTACTGCTGGGGATTCAGGTAGCGAAAGGCAAGATCCTCGAGTTCGGAGCGGATCTGGAAAATGCCGAGACGGTTGGCAAGAGGCGCATAGATCTCGATCGTCTCCCGGGATGAGCGCACCTGTTTCTCTTCAGGCATGTGCTCCAGGGTGCGCATGTTGTGGAGCCTGTCGGCAAGCTTGATCAGCACCACCCTGACGTCATCGACCATGGCGAGGAACATCTTCCGCAGGCTCTCCGCCTGCCGTTCCTTCTCCCTGGCCGCCTGGTCGGACGCATCGTGGTCGCTGGCCCAGGCGATCTTGCCGAGCTTTGTAACGCCCGATACAAGGTTGGCAACGGTCGCCCCGAACTCCTCCTCGATGTCCTCCGCCGAATAGCTAGTGTCCTCGACGACATCGTGGAGCAGGGCCGCGACGAGGGCTTCCTGATCGAGCTGCATCCGGGCCAGAATCATCGCCACCTCGACGGGGTGGGTGATAAACAGTTCGCCAGATCGTCTGCGCTCGTTGCCGTGGGCCGCTTCGGCAAAGTGGTAGGCACGCTCGAGCGGCTCGGTATCCATATCTGGAAGCTCGAGATGAACGAGATTCAGCAGATCCTGGAGACCCGGCCCGTCTTCGCCGTAGATTTCAATCGGGGCGGGCTCGCTCATGGAGGCGTGCTCTTTCCGTCGCCGGTAGGCATCGCGCCGACAGCACATTGCCCAGGATGCTGTTCAGCGCAAGTTCATAATTCATTATGCCAAATCGCCAGGCAGCATCTGCGGGTATCATAACCTGGACGACTCCGGCCTCCGAAGGGAGATGCAGACCAGGTGACTGATATCGACCGCATGTTGCATCCAGACGAAGCGCGATCGATCGTGCTATCCAGAACCACGCCGCTCGGATCGGAGAGCGTGCCGCTGACCGAAGCCGGCGGACGCCTTCTCTCCCGATCGCTCGTCGCAACCCAGTCACTACCACCTTTCCGGGCGTCGACGATGGACGGTTTCGCGGTGATCCACGACGATCCGGCCGAGGAACTCGTTATGCTGCCTGGAGGGCTCGCCGGAGGCGAGATCCAGAAGGAAGTCGTCGCCGGTCAGGCCGCGAAGATCATGACCGGAGCGCCGGTTCCAAATGGCGCGGACGCGGTTGTGCCGATCGAGAACACGGTCGTCTCCAACGGCCACGTGCGGATCTCCCAGCCATCGGTGTCGGCGGGTGACAACATCCGTCCGATCGGTTCGGACATGGTCAAAGGCGAGGAAATACTGGCCGCCGGTATCCGACTCACGCCGCCCGACCTCGGGCTTCTGGCAAGCCTCGGACACGCGCAGGTCGAAGTCGGCAAGCGCCCGAAGGTGGCAGTGTTCTCGACCGGAGATGAGGTCGTTGCTCCCGATGTCGAGCCCGGCCCGGGACAGATCCGCGACTCCAACCGGTTCTCGCTCGCCTACGCCGCCGAGTCTGCGGGAGCTGAAGTTGTCATCAATCGGCACGTCCCGGACGCGGAATCCGATCTCCGGACGGCCTTCTCGGAGGCTCTGGAAGTTGCCGACGTCATCGTGACGAGCGGCGGCGTGTCGATGGGCGACCGCGATCTGGTCAAAGCACTCCTCGGCGAATTCGCGGAGGTCCATTTCCGGCGCGTCTTCATGAAGCCGGGCAAGCCCCTCAATTTCGCGACGACAGGAAACACACTCATCTTTGGTTTGCCAGGTAATCCGGTTTCCTGTCTCGTGTCATTCCACATGTTCGCCGTTCCGGCGCTTTCGATCCTCCAGGGCGGTCCCGGCACCGAGCATCCTCGGATTCCCGTCGTTATCGAAGAAGATGTCCGTCCCTCCGACCGGATCGAGTTCCAGCGCGCGCGTATCGTCGCGCGGAATGATGGGCGTCTCGCAGCGCGTACGACCGGATCGCAGCAATCCGCGCGCCTGCAGTCATTCGTCGGATCGAACGGGTTTCTGGTCGTGCCTCCTTCCGAACAGACAATACCTGCTGGTTCCGTACTGGAAGCGATCCCCACCGCACCGCCGTTTCCTCCCCGCGACTGATCACAGCTCGCTGCCCGGTCTGCTTATGCGGTTTCGCATTCTTATGAGGGCAGAGTCATGCATCTTCGCCATTGCATTCAGGTTAAGGGCGCTTCCGCTACGCGAGCTCGAAACTGCGATGTAGGCGTTCGCAGCGTCATGCCGGGGTCTTTGACGTTGAATCACTCCATGCGTTTAGAATCCAAGTTGCATCGAAGCGTATCTTCGAAACAGGGGGAACGATTTGGCCAGGAGAAGTGTGACGATCGATGATCTGTACGAACTGAAGATCGTCGATGAACCGTGCGTCGATCCAGCGGGAGTGCGTGTCGCGTTCACCGTCACGGCGCTCGATCGGGAGGCTGATGAGTATCGGTCGCAGATCTGGATCTGGGATTCCAGAGGCGGCGGCTTGATTCGCCTCACGTCGGGGGAGCATCGTGATTCCAGGCCGCAATGGTCTCCCGATGGGTCGCAGATCGCCTTCATTTCGAAACGGGAAGACGCCGATGACGCCAGACCGCAGATCCACTTGATCTCCGTCCATGGTGGCGAACCGGAGCAGCTCACCAGGGTCGAGTTCGGGGTCGACGCGTTCGAATGGTCGCCGGACGGTTCCCGGATGCTGTTTGTCTCGAGCACTCCCGAAAGGGAGGAACGCGACACAGATGTCCGGCTCATCACGACGGCCCGATTTCGAGGAGACGGATCGGGGTATTACGACGACCGGTTCAAACAGATTTACGTCCTCGACGTCGCTACCCGTCGGATTCGCCAGCTGACGGAAGGTCCGTTCGATCATGTCCAGGCGACCTGGACTCCCGGCGGGAACGAGATCGCGTTCGTCAGCAACAGATCCGAAGGCTGGGAATTCTCCCAGGTCAGAGACATCTACCTCGTCAAGGCCGAGTCGGGCATCGTCCGGCGATTGACCGACGGTTCCGGGCAATGGTCGCTTCCAAGCTGGTCGAGCGACGGCAGCCAGTTGGTCGCCTATGGCACTCGCCGTCTTGATTCCGGCAGCCCGCGAAACGAGCTGTTTCGCATTTCGCTTACCGGAGCCCAGCCGGAATCATTGACGTCCGACCTCGATGTTGACTTCCGGGACGCGAGTATTTCCGACTGGAACGGATATCCGTTCGGCCCGGCTGTCTGGATCGGCGACGATGAGCTGCTGACAGTGGCGAGCGTTCGCGGGCTGGTTCGACCGGTCACGCTGGATATGGAGAGTGGAAATCTCCAGTACCGGGCTCCGGAGGCGGGCCGGTTCGGGAACCCCCGGCCGCTTCATGACGGGACGCTCGTCGCAACCTACACGGATTTCGTCCAGCCCGGCGAGCTCGTCCAGCTCCGGCCGGACGGTTCGTTCGAGCAGCTCACGCATTTCAATGACCAGTGGCTGGACGAGGTTGAGCTTTCGATGCCCGAGCGCCTGGATGTCACCAGTCCTGACGGGATCGAGGTTTCCGGCTGGCTCCTGCGCCCGCCCGGCCTTGATGAGGACGAGGCCGCTCCGCTCCTGCTGGAGATCCATGGCGGTCCCTTCGGAATGTATGCAGACACGTTCATGCACGAGTTCCACCTGCTTGCGGCCCAGGGCTATGCCGTGCTGTTTATGAATCCGCGCGGTTTCGGCCGGCCACGGAGATGAGTTTGCCGAGCTATTGCTGCCGGAGATGGGGGAGAATGATCTACCGACCTCGCTTGGCGGCGCTGGATGCGACGGTTGAGAAGCCGTGGATTGACGGTGACCGGCTGGGGTTCTGGGCGGCTCGTACGGCGGTTTCATGACCAACTGGGTCATGCCCATACCGGCCGATTTCGGGCAGCAGTTACCCAGCGCACGATATCCGACTGGTTTTTCCGCCTGGGTGCAGACGACATTTTCTTTGCCGATGGCAACGTGACGTTCGGGTCGACGCCCTTGGAGAACCCGGAACTCTACCTGAGCTCTCGCCGATACCACGTGGATCAGATGGAAACCCCGCTGCTGATCATTCCTCCCGAAGAGGACTATCGCTGTCCAATCTCGCAGTCGGAGGAGCTGTTTACCGCGCTCATGCGGCTGGGTCGGGAGACCGAGTTCCTGCGGATTCCGGACGAAGAGTCACGGTCTCTCGCGAACCGGCAAGCCGGGACATCGCGTTGCCCGGCTGGAGCACATTTTGCGCTGGTTCGATTTGCACTTGTAAGGTGACCCGGAACCAGGATGGCTCCGGGTCGTGTGTTTCGATCAGGCCTCGGACGCGATGCCGGTTTCGAATGCTAGCGCCAGCATGAAGCGGCAGATCGTTACGATCGACTCGATGTCCGCCGACTCGTTGATGTTGTGGGCGCCTGACTTGGAGGGGTCGGCGTCCGGGTGGCCAGGCGTGAATCCATAGGCGATATCGCCGAGCGGGCGGACAAACGATGAGTCGGTGAACCCGACCGTGATTCCCGGAACGAACTCGATGTCGTCCCGTCCGATCGTTCGCTTGACCGTCTCCCGGGTCGCGTGCATGACGTGATCCGAGAACGGATGATCGTAGGTCGAGGCGCTGGGAACAGATGTCTCGATCACTTCGACGGTGACGCCGTCGATGCCGTCGACGATACCTTCGATCTCCGACTTGACGTAGGCGGCATCCTGATGCGGCAGCGAGCGGACGTCGCAGGTAATCAGACAGTTCTCGGCGACGCTATTCGACTTCACGCCGCCGTCGATCATCGACGCGACGAGCGTCATCCGGCTTGCCGCCCTGAGGAACGAGGCTGTGCTCTCCCGCTCCTCCCAGAGCTCTTCGATGATCCGGTCGATGTTCTCGTCCGTGACTTCCTCGGTGACGCCAACGAGTGTCTCGAGATGCTTGAACAGCTCGTGAGCCGTCGAGACCTCTGGCTCGTACTCCCGAATTCTCCGGATGACCTCTTCCGCCTTATAGATGGCGTTGTCGGCCTTCCAGGGCTGGGATGCATGGAAGCCGCGTCCCTTAATGTAGATACGGGCTTCGAGACGGCCCTTCTCTCCGGTGTTGATCGGGTAGATCAGCCGGTCTCCGACCTTGACCGGAGCGCCGCCGCCCTCATTGATCGCGTAGTCAGCGGTAATCGTGTCCGGATGGTGTTGTGCCAGCCAGCCGAAGCCGTAGGCGCCGCCTGATTCCTCATCGGCACAGACGGCGAGCTTCAGCGTTCCGGGAAAATCGACGCCGGCTCGCTTCAGGAGAATCATTGCCATGGTCTCGGCTGCGACGGTGCCCTTCATATCCGCCGCGCCACGGCCCCAGATGCGGCCGTCGTGGATCTCGGCGCCGAATGGCGGGTAGGTCCACTGAGACTCATCTTCGACAGGAACGACGTCGATGTGGGACATGTAGAGCAAACTCGGTCCCGAGCCCGAGCCGATCGAAGCCGTGATGTTGGCTCGATTTTCCTGGGACCGGTAGATTGTCGAGTCGATGCCGTCCGCCGCGAGCTTGTTCCGCAGGAGCTCGGCACACGGAAGCTCGTCGCCGGTCGGGCTGTTTCCCTGTTTGATGTAGGGAACGATCGGCTCGGCGAATTCGCCGGCGGTTTCCGACGCCGACCACGGCGGCTCGTTGTTGTGGCCGGTGTTGACCGACGGTATCCGGACAAGTGCCTGGGTGAGCTCGATGAGCTCATCCCGCGAATCATCCAGCATATCGTACAGCTGATCGAGTGTTGCTCCCATGGTTCCCCCGCTTCTCCGTGAATGACTATCTCGGGCTAACGCCCGCGTTCCGAGGCGATCAGGTCCTGGTACTCGCTTTCGCTCCCGACCCAGGTATCGCCGTCCTCGTAGAACTCCTTCTTCCAGATCGGTACGATCTCCTTGATGCGACTGATCGCAAACGACGTCGCTTCGAATGCTGCGTCGCGGTGGGCCGACGACACCGCGATCACGACGCTCGCCTCGCCGATCTCCAGCAAACCGAAACGATGTTCCATCGCGACGGCGAGGATCTCCCAGCGTTCTCTCATCTCCGTCGCCACTCTGGCGAGCTGGCGCTCGGCCGCCGCTGGATATGCCTCATACTCTAGCGCCTGGACCGATCTGCCCCGGGCATTGTCGCGGACGACGCCGGTGAAGACAACAACCGCGCCGGCTCCGGTGTTCTCGACTCGCCCGGCGATAGCCTGCTGATCGAGCACCCCCTCATGTACCCGGAAGTGATCCCCACCGCTTACCGGAGGGATTACCGCGATCTCATCGCCCTCATGGAGTTGGTCGGATAGATCGACGTACTCGTGATTTCGCATGATCATCGAGCGGTCGAGGAGCGGTTGGAGCTCCGGCACTTTCCCGGCGACGTGCTCGTAAACCGCGCCGACCGTCGATCCCGCTTCGAGCTCCAGAGACTCTTCGGATATTCCGAGGCGTTCCCGGACCATCGCGAAGTACTTGACAACGATCTGCATAGTCACCTTCCGAACTGCATGCCGGTCCCGGTGCGCTTGCACGGGATGCTACGGGCGCCGGCGCGATTATTCTCGTTTCGGAAGCTGGGGTATCAACCAGGACAGGAAGGCGTCCTGGCTCCGTGTCTGGAGGTAGACGTCGCCCGGGCCAGCGAGATCGACAACGAGCCCCTCCCCGCTAAAGAGCGTTGACTTCCAGCCGGCTACACGGCGCACGTTGAAATCGACTGACTGGGAGAACGCGACGAGATGTCCGGTGTCTACGGTGTACTGTTGCCCGGCCGACAGCGGAACATGATGGATCGCTCCGTAGCTGGACACGATCAGCGTGCCGGTGCCCTCGCAGCGAAGCATGAACAGTCCCTCGCCGCCGAAGAACGTTCTCCCCCCGCCCCACTGGGTGTCCACGTCGATATCCATCGAAGCGGCAACGAAGCTTCCGGACTGCACCCGTAGGTCCTGGCTATTCATCTCGAAGACGGCCATATCACCGGGTAGCGCCGGGGCGAGCAGTAACTCGCCGCCCGATTCGTCGCCGGTGAAGGTGGTCATGAAGAACGACTCGCCGCCGAACGCAGCGCGTTTGATCGATCGGAGGAATCCCCCGGTCGCGCCGGTTTCGACAGAGATGTGAGGATCCATGCTGACCATCGCTCCACCTTCGACCCGCACTTTTTCGTGGGGATCGAGGTTGACTCTGGTTACGGCGTAGGACGGCTGGTAGAGAATTTCCGTGCGCACGACGGTTCATTACCTTTCGACGGGCGATCTGGCCGCCCGGTTGGGAGGGAGTACCCCCGGCAGGATTCGAACCTGCGACATCCGGCTTAGAAGGCCGGCGTTCTATCCTCTGAACTACGGGGGCCAATCGCCTCGATTATAAGCGTTCGGATTCAGCGCTGCTCGCGCCGCTCGCGGCCCTCGGCCCGCAACGCGTCAACATACTCGCCGAGCACCTCCGAGAGCTTCTCGCCGGCGCCCGAAATCGTCACCATTGTTACTTTCCCGCGACCGACGTTCGTCTGGATCAGCAGTTCAGCGTGGACGGCCGGAAGTATTCCCTCGCGGCGTCCACGAACAAACACTTGATTGGGCCGGCCGGTGCGTCCCGCCTTGTATCCGCGCGAGGTGAAGAACTCGATCGCCTGGTCCGCGGTGGCCGGCAGGTCGCGATAGGAAACGGCCTTCCGCTGGAACGCGGTGCGCTGAAGCTCGGCCTCGATGTCCGCTCTGGAGGGTGGACTCTGGCTCATCTCCGTTACTCGAGTTTCCAGCTCTGGCCGGGCTGGAGCACGACGCAGCTGGCCTGGGTTTGCTTTCCGACATCGCTGCTGAACGCGTCGAGATCCTGTTCGATGGCCGGGAACGTGTTGCAGTGGCAGGGAATCACATGTTTCGGCCGCAGGTACTTCACGGCTTTGATCGCGTCCGCCGTCCCCATCGTGAAGTGATCGCCGACCGGCAGTACGGCAACGTCCAGCTCCTCGTCACCGATCAGCTGCATGTCCATAAAGAGACATGTGTCGCCGGCAAAATAGATCGTCTTCTGGACTTTGCCCTCGCCGACTCGTAGAACCAGACCGGCCGGAACGCCCGGCGCGACGACGTTCCCGTCTTCGTCGGTCCAGGATGACGTATGCCAGGCCGGAACGAGCTTCACCGAGCCCCCGTCGAACCTGTACGTGCCGCCGTGGTTCATTCCGACGGAGTTCGCACCCCGGCTTTCCAGCGCATTCGCCAGTTCGAATGTGGCGATGACCGGCGCCCCGGTGCGCTTCGACAGCTCGATCGCGTCACCGACGTGATCGTTGTGCGCATGTGTGAGGAATATATAGTCTGGAGCGATGCTTGACGCCTCGATCTTGGCTGATGGATTGCCGCTGATGAACGGGTCGATCGCGATCAACTGGTCGCCGTTCTTCACGGTGAATGCCGAATGTCAATGTAGTTGATTTCAACCATCTTATGCCTCTCATGTATCAGTTCGAAGATGATCTCTGGTATTCATCCTAGATTTGCAGGCTGCCTTGCGCAAACGAGCGGCAACGGCTAGGCAGCCCCATCGCGTCGAAGACGACGTGTCCATCGACGATCGTCATGTCAACGCGGACCTCCCCGATCTCCTCAGCGTCGACGGCGGAGATGTCCGTCTCGAATACCACAGCGTCGCCAATCATTCCCGGGGCAAGCGTGCCCTTGATGCTCTCTTCAAAGGACGCGTATGCGCCGTTGTAGGTGTATGCCCGGAGCGCTTCGACGAGTGGAACGGACTCTTCCTTCCACATGATTTCGCCCTCTTCGCTCTTTCTGGTCATCATCGTCTGGAGTCCGATCGCCGGGTTCGTGTTGACGACCGGCGCGTCGGTCGACGCCGCCGCGACGATGCCGTGCTCGTAGAAAGTATTCATCCCGTAGGCGTAGCGTATGCGCTCCCAGCCGAGATTCTGGATATACGCGTTGTTGAAGTAGTAAAGGAAGCTCGTTCCCGGTATCGGAACGGCGCCGATGCGTTTGATCCGGTGGACGATGTCGAGATCGATGATCGAGCAATGCTCGATCCGGTGACGGGAATCTTCCCGCGGGTATTTTTCGAGCGCTTCTTCGTACGCATCGAGAAGCAGCGAGATCGCGGCATCGCCGATCGCGTGGGCGCAGAGCTGGAAGTCGGCCTTGTGAGCGCGGAGCATTTTGGCTTTGATCTCGTCAGGATCGTACATCCAGAGGCCGTAGTTGTCGGTCTCGCCTACGTATGGCTCCGACATCCGGGCAGTCCGTCCACCGATCGAGCCATCGAGAAAGAGCTTCGCGGGACCGACGCGGAGCCACTCGTCGCCGAAGCCGGTCTTGATCCCGAGCGCCTCGAGGTGGTCGAGCGTCTCGTCAATCATCATCATGAGATAGGTGCGGACCGGCAGCTTGCCTTCTGCGGCGAGATCCTCATATGCCTGCATGTGCGTGATCGTGCGGACTCCGGCCTCAGCGACGCTCGTCACGCCCTGCGACAGGAAGAGGTTTCCTGCGGATTCGAGTGCTGCTTTCGACTGGACGAGGCTCGGGGGCGGGATGATCTGCTGAACCAGTTTGAGAGCAGCTTCGCGGAGTACACCGGTAGGTTCGCCGTGCTCGTCCCGGTCAATCGTCCCTCCGGGCGGGTCGGGGGTCTCCGAGTTGATATCCGCCATCTGGAGTGCGATCGAGTTGGCGACGCCGATGTGGCCGCAGGCGCGAACGAGGATGACGGGATTGGCGGCCGAGACCGGATCGAGGTCGCCGCGTGTTGGATGGCGCTGATCGTCGAGCCGCGCCTGATCGTAGCCGCGTGCTTCGATCCACTCGCCGTCGGATGCGCTCACCGCTCGTTCCCGGACTCTGGCAACGATTTCGGAGATGTTCTTATTCAACGGCGACGAAGCGTCGATGTAGGTGAGACCCAGTCCAAGATAGAGGGGATGGCAATGGGCGTCATTGATGCCCGGCGCGACGGTGCGGCCTTTCAGATCGACCTCGGATATGCCGGACTTTGTCCAGACGGCTACGTCGGCGTCGGTCCCGACCGCCGCGACCTTACCGTTGATGATCGCGATACCGGTACCCAGCATCGTCGTAGCCGCCGGTCATCACCCGTCCATTGCGAAGGATCAGGTTCCCGCTTCTGTTTGGTCCCACCGAATGTGTTCTCCTGCCCGTGTGTTCAGATCGACCTTTCGCTCGCGATTGTAGCGTCCCGGCAAGAAGCGGTTGCCCGGTCCGGCGATTTGTGGGACGATTCGTGATTGGTGGTGAGGTTGGGAAAGTTGAAGGAGGAGCGCTGTGGGTTGGGCCATTGCTGGAGGAGTTCTTGGAATCCTCCTGATGTTCGGAGCCTACAGATGGCTAATCGGATGGACGACCGCGCGAGCCGGAGGTGTGTCCGTTCCGATGATCGGAAGTAGACCTCGACGCCTTGCGGGAGTGCCCGAGGAAGCGCCAGTCGATGCGAAAATGCCGCCCGGCATGGTCGTACTGCGGCATGGCGGAGAGCCGATCGTGCTCGAACCTCGCCACGACGACCAGATTCGCGAGATCGAAGGCGGTCTGCCTGGAGAAGAAGTCGTCCTTCCGTCCGTAGATTTTCCGGTGGAGGAAGCTCTCAAGGGTGAAGAAGGCGAAGACGAAGCGCCGTTTGGTCTCGTGGTTGACAGCGCCGAGATCGGTGTCGTGGTGAAAGAGGTGAGCCACGGAACGGTGGACGAGTTACGACACATTCACGACACCGGCGAGTTCGTCATAATCGCCAACCATAGCCGGAATGCGGTCGATCTTGAAAACTGGCGGCTCACGGATGAAGGCGAGAACCACGCGTACGTGTTCCCCGCAGTTTATCCTCGACCCTGGGGCAGAGGTCACCGTGCACATGTGGCCAGGCGAGGATACGGAAACCGATCTTTACGTCGGTCGTCGTAATCCCTGGTGGAACGACGAGGGCGACACAGCCTACCTCTACGATGCTGAAGGAGAGATAGTCCATCTGCTGGAAACGGAAAATAAGGACTAGGCTGGCTCAGAATTAGCCGATCGCCTCACGCTCCAGCCACCACTGCGCCACGTGGTCGGCTCGCGCAATCCAGATATCTCCCAACCCGATCGCGTAGTCGAGCAGGTTTGCGAGGGCGGTCGAAGGTCCCGGTCGCCCGCTGACCCAGGGATGCAGGGTCAGGCACATCAATTTGCCTTCTGCGCGAATGACATCCAGATCATCGCGCCAGAATTCTCCGGTGTTGCGCGGATTGACCGTCCAGTCGACAAAGTAAGTGTAGTCGTCATAGAACCGTGACGGCGGCAGTTGAACGAGCGGCGATCCGTCCGGATCCGGTCGCTCGATCCAGGGCAGATCCGCATGTGCTTTGTCCATCTGCCAGGCGAGTTCAAGCTGCTGAACAACGCGACTCGTCTCATCATTGAATCGCCAACCCGGTGACTTATGGCCGGTCGGACGCCTGCCGGTCACCGCCTCGATTGCTTCGACTGTTCGCCCGGCATCCTCGATTTGTTCGTCGAACGACATCGGCGTGTAGTAGCGGTGGTCCCAGGAATGGATCGAGTGGTCGTGTCCATCCTCTTCCGCCCGCTCGACGGCATCCGGACGGTCCTGGACGCAACGTCCGACCCAGCAAAACGTCGCCGCGATGTCGCGATCACGCAAGAGATCCAGTAGACGCCAGATGCCGGCATTCAGGTCATATTCGGCTTGCGATCTCCAGTACGAGTCATCGGGGCCGTGATGGTTCATCTCGCCGTACGGACCGTCGACATCGATGGAAACGACCAGGGCAGACCTGTGTCCTGCGGGCCAGCGTGGATCTTCCGACACTACTCCCCACCCGTCTCGATCGGCGACCACTCGACAATCTCATCCATGAACTCGACGAAGTTGTCGATGGCGCTGGACATCAGTGCTTCACCGATCTCCCGCGTTGCCTTGCGGGCGTCGCCGAGGGCGCCATTTCGAGTGTATTCGTCGAAGCGATAGGGGACAGTAACACCGTACCGCTGGAGTGTTCCCCGGAGTTCGTAGGTGAGGTCAGTCATCTCGCCGGCGCTGAGGCTGTCGGTCTTGACAATTTCCGGGGCCAGGTACATCGCGACCGCCGTTTCCATCTGGCAGGCATGGCCGACGATGTCCTTGTCGAAATCGAACTTCGGACCGAGGTCTTTGTCGGCGAAGCTGAAGTAGGTCGCCGAGCCGACGAACGTCGGGCCCAACTCCTCGTTGATCCGCACGAGCGCGTTGCCCAGAGGAGCGATGTTGCCGCCATGGCCGTTGATGATCATGAATCGCTCGAAGCCGTGCTCCATCAGCGATCCGACGACTTCGACGAGAATCTGGCCGAACGTGTCTGGCGACAGCGTGATCGTGCCAGGGAAGTTCATGTGATGGTACGACACGCCCCAGGGCATCGAAGGAGCGACCATGAGCTTCGGATTACGCTTTGCCGCGGCGCGATTACAGAACTCCGTCGCGCCGATGATGTCCATTTTCAGGGCGAGGTTCGGACCGTGCTGCTCGTTCGAGCCTACCGGGATCAGGACCGCTTCTACCTGGTCGCGGATCTCGTCGACTTCGGGCCACGAGAGGTCTGCGAGGATGAGCGGGTTGCCGTAGTCGGCCATTGACGGAGTCCTTTCTGGTGGACGTATTCTTCTATTCCGGTACTTCTACTGTCTCGCGGCTCGAATAGCCTGATCGAGATCTTCGATGATGTCGTCGGCATCCTCGATGCCGACGGACAATCTGACGAGATCGTCGCCGATTCCGATCTTTTTCCCTGTCCTCCAGCGGCATCGATCGATGCGATGCCATTGTGCCGGGTAGAGCGACAACGAATAGATGCGTCGCCGAGCGAGGTTGCCGGGATGACCAGGTCAAGTGCTTCAAGGTAGTTGAAAACGTCTTCTTTCGTGGCGTCCTTGATCGTGAAGGAAATCATCGCGCCGTAGCCCCGGTCACCGAAGAGCTTGTTGGCAGTCTGGTGACTGGCGTGGCTCTCCAATCCCGGATAGTTCACGATGCCGACGCCGGGGTGGGCTTCGAGTGCCTCGGCAACTTTCATCGCGTTATCGCACTGCTGCCGGTATCGGAGCGGCAGCGTCTTGACGCCCCTGAGGGCGAGCCAGGCTTCGAACGGACCGAGGATCGAACCGGTGAGCTTGGCGTAGTCGTTGAGTTGCTGCCTCCGCATCCGGGTAGTCGCGACAATGCCTCCTGTAACGTCCCCATGACCTGCCAGGTACTTCGTCATCGAATGGACGACCAGATGAGCTCCATCAGCGGCAGGCTGGTACAGGACGGGTGGGGTGAATGTCGAATCGACGAGGATGGTCGCACCGGCGGCTCGACCAAGCTCGCAGATAGCGGGAATATCCGTGACCTTCATCAGCGGGTTAGTGATCGACTCGCAGACGATCAGGTCCGGCGAATGCTCATTGATCGCCGTCTCGGTCGCCTCGAGATCGAGGAAGTCCACCAGTTCCGTCTTTACTCCCCAGGTGGTGAAGTGATCGCGCAAGCTGGCGAACGTATGCCCATAGAGGTCTCTCGTCGCCAGAATCGTCGAGCCCGGCGAAACCGAGGAAAAAATAGCCGCGTGAACGGCAGCCATGCCGGAAGCGAAGCCGAGTGCGCTCGCCGTGCCTTCGAGATTGGCTATGACTTCCTCGAGTGCGGTTGTCGTTGGATTACCGTATCGAGTGTAGACGTACTTCGAATCATCACCGGCCAGCGCCGCGTCCATGACCTCGACGTCTTCGTACACGAATGTCGAACCGGGATAAATCGGCGTAACCGTTGGCTTGAACTGGGGCTGCGGAGGGCGCTCACCCGTATGGACCGCGCGGGTTGCCACGCCTTTCCCGGCGGTGCTTCCGCCACCTCTATCTCCTGACACAACCACCTCTATTCCAGACAAATCTCGAAAAGGCAGTGTAGAAATCCGGCGTTCGCCTGTCAATCAGCCGTATTCGACGCATGACTTGGCGTTTCGCTTGTGCCAGAATCGTTGCGGGAGGTAGCTGTGTCGAGTGCTGAGCTTCCGTTTGCAGATCGGTTCACAGGTTGTTTGTTGGGAATGGCAATCGGCGATGCCGTGGGTGTCGGGTACGCCCATCGCTCAGCGGTTCCGGATCCCGGAGAGGCCGGCCCGCTACGGTACCTCGGCCGGCCGGCCGACGACATCAGTGACGAGATTCCCGCTGGCCAATTCAGTCTCAACACCGAGCTGGCGCTCTGTCTCCTCGAGACGATCGTTACGTCGGACGGCTTTGTCGATCCGGAGTTCGCGACGTACCGTTTTGAGAACGCAGTTCGAACAACTGCATATCTCGTTGATCCAAGGGAACGCAGAAGCATCGACGCTGCTTCCGCCGAGGATGAGTTCCAATCCGGGGAGAATCCTCTCGACTGCGTATGCCGGTCCGGCAGTCCGCGCGATTCCGGTCGCTATGGTCCACTCGCTGTCCGACATGAATGTGGCTCTGCTCACCCGCGAGGTTCTGCGTTCGGCGCTGATCACCGACGCCAATCCCGAAGTGGTAAATGGCGGGCTTGCCTTGGCTCATGCTGTCCGGCTGGTGCTCCGCCAGGAGATCCCGCTTCAGATGCTCATCGACGAAGTGCTGAGCCTCATCGACGAAGATACCGTTGCCCAGCGCCTGAGACTGGGAACGCCCGCCCGGAATCCGGTACATGTAGCCGATGTCGCAGCCACCGCGCTCCACTCCTTCGTCCTTGCTGGTGGCGATCTCGAGCAAGCGCTCGCCCATACGGTCCAGAGGGGAGGCGCGGCGCATTTGACTGGCGCCATCGCCGGCGCTCTCTGCGGCGCGTTTGCTGGCGCCTCCACGATCCGACAGGATTTGATCGATGGTCTGGAAGGCCGAGCCTACGTGCTTATGGCTGCGCCGGCCCTCTTGCGGGCCGCCCAGCTCAGGGCTGGACTCGTATTCCAGCTTCACCTTCGATGACCCGGCGTCTCATCCGGGCTGTCGTGTTTGATTTCGATGGCCTCTGGTCGACTCGGAACCGGTGCAGTTCGCGGCTTGGGATGCGTTCGTCGCTCGCTACGACCGGCAGCTATCCGATGACATGAAGATCAGAATGTATGGCACCAGGCTGGTGGATTCGGCCAGGATGGTGGCGAAAGAACTTGCTTTGCCGATCACGGCGGAGCAGGTCGCAGTCGAGCGCGACGGACTGTTTTCGAACAGATACCGGGCAACATCCTGGCGAAGCCCGGCGCGGTGGAATTGCTGGCATGGCTCCAGGAGCGGTCGATACTTACGGCACTGGCAACGTCCGGCCACAAAGCCTACGTCGACCTGGCATGCGAGAGCGCTGGAATACCCCGGCGATTCGACGTTGAGGTTACCGGAGATCTGGTCCGGCACGGCAAGCCTCACCCGGAGACGTTCCTCACGGCTTCGGCCAGGCTCGGGGTTCCGCCGGCAGAGGTGCTCGTTCTCGAGGATTCGCCACAGGGAGTCCGTGCGGCCGTGGACTCCGGCGCTATTTGCTTTGCGGTCCCGGACAATCCATCCCAGCGTCCGGCGGATCTCTCGCTGGCTCACGCTATCGTTGGGTCACTCGAGGACGTTCTGGACGCGGCCGATGACTACGGGCTGGAGTTCTCGAACTCATCCCAGGGATAGATGATCCAGTCCTGAGTGATCTCTCCGTAGATGTCGGGAGACTCGTCAGGAAACTCTGACACGGTCGGTTTGTAGTGGAGCACCACCAGGTCGGCCCGGCTAGCCGATTCCCTCACGCGATTGCGGACGGATACCGCCGTGCGTCCGCTGTCCCAGACGTCATCGACGATCATCACCGACTTGCCCTGGAGAATCTCGTCATCCGGAAACTGCCAGAAGACCGGAGCGTCCAGGTTCTCGCCCTCCCGATTGTGGAACTGGACCGCTGCAACCATGATGTTGCGCAGGTGCAATCGCTCGCTGATAAGACAGGCGGGGACCATCCCCCCGCGGGTGATCACCAGCACGATGTCGTACGGCTCGATCGGTACCCGGCGGACGATCGACTGAACCAGCCAGTCGACTTCGCTCCAGTCGATGATGCGTTTGAGCTGTGAATCCGACACGTTTCACTCCTGATCGGCTAGCGTGGTGATGCCGTCGGTCTTTCCACCTATGCCGGATAGCCGGCGGGTTCGAGGAGGCGGGGATGCTATGATTTTCTCAGCGGCCCGGGCGACGCGAGTGCCTTGGCCGTGTCGATTTTCAACAAGGATACGTTTTCTCAGGGCAACAAACATATGTCAGTTAAGCGAGATTATTACGAGACGCTGGGCGTCGACCGCTCTGCGGACTCGACCGAGATCCGCCGCGCTTACCGTCGTCTGGCGCGGCAATATCATCCGGACGTCAACAAGGATGACGACGCCGAGGAAAAGTTCAAGGAAGTAACCGAGGCTTACGAAGTTCTGCGCGATGACGAGCGCAGGGCTGCCTACGATCGCTTCGGTCATGCCGCGTTCCAGGGCGGAGGGCAAGCTCCCGGCGACCCATTCGGATTCGGTGGCCAATCGCCGTTCGGGGATATCTTCGAATCTTTTTTCGGAGGTTTCACAAGGCAGTCCAGACAACGATCCGTGCCGCGCGGGACGGACGTTCGGGCGACGCTTGATCTCACATTCGAAGAGGCAGTCTTCGGTGTAGAGAAGGAGATCGAGTTCACTCGCTTCGAGCCTTGCGAGAGCTGTCATGGCACCCGAATGAAGGACGGTGCCGAGCCGATCCCCTGCGTTCAGTGTAGCGGGACCGGCGAAGTCCGGCGCGTGCAGCAAACCATCCTCGGTCAGGTCGTAACCGCCACTCCGTGCGATCGGTGCGGAGGCGAGGGCAAGATCATCACGGACCCGTGTCCCGACTGTAATGGACGCGGCAGGCAGCCGAAGAAGGCCCGGGTGGAAGTGACCGTGCCGGCGGGTGTCGACGATCAGTCGGTGCTCCGGCTCACCGGACAAGGCGAGCAGATTCGCGACGGTGTCCCGGGCAACCTGCTCGTGTCACTGAAAGTGGCGCCGCACAAATCGCTCCAGCGCTCGGGCCGGAACATCCTGTACGACTTGCCGATCAATGTCGCCCAGGCAACGCTTGGGGCTGAGATCGAGATTCCGACGGTCGAGGGTACCGTCGAATTGACCATACCGGCCGGCACGCAGCCGATGCAGCAGTTCAGACTGCGAGGCCGAGGCGTTCCGGATATGGGTGGTCGGGGCCGCGGCGATCAGATGGTTACCGTTCACGTTGTCATACCGACAGAGCTCGACAAGGACCAGCGCAGACTATTCGAGGAGCTCGCTGAAGATCTCGGCGAAGCGGTGATGCCGAAGGATCGGGGCTTCTTCTCGAAGGTGAAGGATGCGCTCGGAGTCTAGCCTCCGGCATCGGTCGGCACTGAAGCCCGGCGAGACGTCTCGGGTACATGATGGCTTCATAGTGGATGCGTCGAAGCTGACATCCAATCGCGAGGGCAATGAAATTCGAGAGAAGGAAGCTAGGACGGGCTGCTATATCCGTCCTTCGTTCAATCTACTCGATACCAATGCATCCGCGGTTGATCACGGGATAATCAACCGGCTCCGGAATTGAGAAGAGAAGTGCCCACAGCCGCCTGAAGCGATGCGTGGAGGAGCGATATCGCGAGAATCGACACCAACACGCAGGTATCAGAGCGTATTCAGACCAGTCCCTGTCCTTCCAACTTGGTCTTGATCGGATTGTGATCCATGATTCATCCAATCCTGGTGGATCTCCGGGCTACAAATCAGCACTGCGTTCTGGGACCCGATTGGCAGAACGTCACCAGTAGCAGCGAAGTACCGACTGCGCCTGAAGCGCACTGCACCGATATCGCGGTGATCGAACGCACGAGTCAGGCGTATTCGACCAGTCCTGCCCTTCCTCGTTCACTTGATCGGTATGTGATCCATGGTTTGTCCTCCGTGGATCGACGAAAAGGGAGCTTCACGGCCCCCTCGGCAGTCTTGTTTCTCGAGATCGATGATCGTTCCTGAGCCAACATCGCTTGGCCTACGTGGTGGTCAGGGCCGAGCTGATGTTCGAGAAGGCAGTGCCGATGTCACCGGTCAGGAGCTGCAGGGCGCCGATGCTGGCAACTGCAACGAGGGCGATGATGAGCGCGTACTCAACGAGGCCCTGTCCTTCTTCGTCGCGGCGGGCGTTCATGTAAGCCATGAGATACTGAACCACTGTGGGCTCCTTTCGGTGCGCCGGAATTATTCGGCGGCGCACGATCACTGCGTAAAAGATCCGGCCCGAATAATCAGTCCCGTAGAGAATGGGCCTTGTTCTCTCCCGGGGCCGCGACTGTTGCCGCTGACAGTTACTACTTTAAGGGGCGATACCTTATTCGAGAATAGTGCATAGATCCTGGAGAGGCATCTACGGTGGTACTAGGTACCAGAGGTACACACGGCCGGTGTTTTCGAGGGGTACCATGACCTCCATTATCAGGCCAAAAACCCCGGAAATACGGAGAAACTGCACGCTCTGCGTTGCTCTTCACAGGGTCGGAGACAGAGCATCGCGACGCATCGTCAATGTCTAATCGGTACACCAGGGTACTTTCAGGTGAGGATTCCTATGTTTGGTGCCCTGACGGAACCTAATTCCCAAGTCGAGTCCTCGGGCTCCTGATTCGCACCTGCGCAGCGCTAGGATCGCGCGGTACCGAGAGTTGGGAGTTCTACCGACGATGCGTAGTTGATTCGTGCGGGTTCGTTGGCCCACGAGCTCCCGCGCGAACGAGCAAGGTATTTTCGGGGTGAGGTGGATCGCCGTTCTCGATTCGAACGGCCGACGCGTTGGGGTGCGAGAGAAAAGGAAAGCGCCGGACCGAACGATCCGGCGCTCGCAACATCTGGAGAGAGCTTTACGGGCTACATGTTGGTTGCAATCGGAACGATGATGCTCAGCCGCTCAGCGTCCGGCAGCATTTCGCGCTGGAGGGACGCTCCGATGAGTTCGAGCGTCTCGTTATTGTAGTCATCTTCGACAAAGTGACCGACGCGATTGTGTCCCCGCTGGCTCACCGGTGTCGCATCGATCCGGACGACCAGCTGGGCTTCCTCCGGGGTTACCGAGATTTCCACCTCGGTCCCTTCGTTTGGCGCAACAACGGCTGACAGCGCCGCCTGGATCAGCCGAAATAGCGCGATCCGCAAGTGGCCATCGAGACCTTCCGCGCGTTCGACGCCGCTGATCGTTATCTTCGCTCCTGTCTCGCGGGTGAAATCGCCGGAATAGCGCCGGAGCGTCGATACGAGTCCCAGCTCATCGAGCACCAGGGGACGCATTTCGAACACCGATCGACGGATGTTCAGCAAAGAATCCGATGCCAGGCGCTCGAGATCTTCGATTTCCTGCACCAGCTGATCCGGAGCCTGCTCAACGACTCGCTCGAGAATCTGTGTCCGGAGGACGACGTTCGACATCACCTGGGCTGGACCATCCGTCAGACTCTGAGCAATACGAGCTCGCTCCGATTCCCGCGTCTCGATGATCCGGGCGCCCAGATCGATATCGTTGGATAGTCCCGTGGTGCCAGGGAGAATCCTCGTCCGGTCATCGCCGGCTTCGCCTTCGTACTGATCCTGATTGATCTCGGCGAGATCGAGCAGGATTCTCAGTTTCTGCTGGAGAGAGGAGATCGAGTCCCGGCGCGACTCCAGCTGCTCGATCTGGCTGCGCATCATGAAGAGGCGCATCTGGACCTCGTGGGCCGCGACGAACGCCTCCCGAATTTCCGTCCTGGAGAACGATTCGAGGCTCGACTCCATCTCGCGAATCTTCGCGCTCTGCTGGGATTCCCGCTGGGACAATCTGTCGATTTCCTGCTGTGTCTGCCGGAGGAGAAGGTCAATCTCTTGAATCGCCTGGGTGCTTCGGGAGAGCTCCTCCCGGCACTCGACGGCCAGAGACGTAAGCCTGTCAACAAACTCTTGCGTTTGAGGTGGTGGTAGCGTCATATTCGATCCTGTCAAATGCGTTCGCCACGAGCGACCCGCGCCGGGAGCGCCACTTCAACGTAGAGCTTATGCCTGCATTTCCCCGACAACTACGGGAGAATCGTCCTGAATGGTTCGCACGGCACGACAGTAGCGTACGTACGGCTGCAAGGTGTGTTTGCTGAGGCGGGTAGCGTAGGATAGACTCGAACCATTGGCGGGTGGTGAAATGGTATCACAAGGGCCTTTGGAGCCTTTGTTCCAGGTTCGAATCCTGGCCCGCCAGCAACGCGCCACCGGTCAGTTGCTATTCGCGACGATGGGCACGGTAGGGGAAGCTTGACTTCCGACGAATCGAGCAACTCACGTTCCAACCTGGCGCAGCTTGGGGTTCTCGTGCTCGCCGCGGGCCGCGGAACGCGCATGAAATCCAGGACTCCCAAAGTTCTCCATCCCATCCTCGGCAAACCTATGCTGGACCATGTATTAGCGTGCGCTGCGGCGCTTGATCCCGACGAAATCGTCGTCGTAACCGATCCGGCATCTTCCAGTCCAATCGGCAATGCGATATCCGCGCACATCGCCATCCAGCAGATCCCGTTGGGTACTGCAGATGCCGTCGCCGTTGGTCTGGATGCTCTCGAAATCGAAGCCGGCACAGTCCTCGTCCTTAACGGCGACGTCCCACTGATCCGCCCCGGAAGCCTCCAGGCGATCGTTGATGGACACCGCACCGGACAGGCGACGATTACGCTTGCGACATTTTCAGCTGCGTCAAAAACGCGGTACGGCAGCATTCAACGGCGTGATGGCCGGGTGTTCGGTATTGTCGAAGCTGCTGATGATGATCGTGCCAGTCTGGATACTATCGAGGCTAATGGTGGCATCTATGCATTCGATCTCGGCTGGTTGAGGCGGCATATCGGCGATGTCCGGGTCAGCGCTTCCGGAGAGTACTATCTGACGTCATTGATCGCGACGCTCGCCCGGTCGACCGAAGACCCGGCGGCGATCGAGACGGTCGAACTCGAAGAGACGGAACTTCTCGGTGTCGATGATCGACATCGGTTAGCAACTGCTGAAGCAATCCTCCGTCAACGCATACTTTTCCAGCATATGGCGGCAGGCGTCACGATCGTCGATCCGGACCGAACCGTCGTCGAGCGCGATGTCCAGATCGAAGCTGATGCTCGAATCGAGCCGGGCTGTTTTCTGCGTGGGACGACGGTGATTCGGAACGGCGCGACCGTCGGTCCGTATTCGGTGGTCGAATCGTCGACAATCGGATGTGATGCGCAGGTACTGCAATCGTGGGTGACGGAGGCGACGATCGGCGATCGCGTCCGAGTCGGCCCGTTCGCGCGTATCCGGCCAGGGAGCGCGATCGAGCCGGACGTTCATATCGGCAATTTCGTCGAGACGAAGGCCACGCACATCGGATCCGGTTCGCACGTCCATCACTTCAGCTATCTCGGGGATGCCGAGCTCGGAACAAACGTCAACGTTGGCGCGGGCACGATTACCTGCAATTACGACGGGGTCAACAAGCACAGGACTATCATCGGTGATGATGTCTTCGTCGGTTGCGACACGATGCTCGTGGCGCCGGTCGAGCTCGGGTCGGGCAGCAAAACAGGGGCGGGAGCTGTCGTGACCCGCTCAGTGCCGGCCGGCATGACGGTTGTCGGCATTCCCGCGCGTCCCATCGAAAGCCGAAAGAACTCAACGACACAGGGGGAACATGGACGGTAGACTCCAGGTCTTTTCCGGAAACGGGAATCGCCAGCTCGCGGTCGACATTATGCGGGTGCTCGAGGCGCCGCTCGGAAGAGCGGTTATCGGGTGCTGGAGCGATGGCGAGACGCGGGTCAAGCTCGAGGAGAACGTTCGTGGGTCGGACGTCTTTGCGATCCAGACGTTGAGCCACCCGGTCAACCATCACCTCATGGAATTGCTCATCATGATCGACGCGATCAAGCGGGCGTCGGCGGCGCGGGTCACAGCTGTCATCCCCTATTTCGCCTATGCCAAACAGGAAAAGAAAACTGCTGGACGCGAGCCGATTAGCGCGAGTCTCGTTGCCCAGCTCCTGATGACGGCCGGCGTCGACCGGGTCGTAACGCTCGATCTCCACTCCCCGGCGATCGAGGGATTCTTTAAGGTGCCGGTTGATCACTTGCGTGCGACACCGATGCTCGCCTCAACGTTCCGGCGCCTCGGATTCAACGACCTCGTTGCCGTCAGCCCCGATGCCGGAGGAGTGGCGAGAGCCGAGGATTTCAGGGTGCGCGCAGGCGCGTCGCTCGCGATCGCCTCCAAGAAGCGACCGACGCCGGAGGAGGCCGAAGTTCTCGAGGTTGTCGGTGATGTCGAAGGCAAGACGACGGTGATTGTCGATGACATGATCTCGTCCGGCTCGACGATGGTCCGGTGCGCCCACAAACTCAAGGAGCGTGGTGCCAGCCGAGTCTTCGCGGCAGCGGTCCATCCAATCTTGTCTGGTGAGGCATCGGATCTTCTCGAAGGGTCCCCGATCGAGAAGCTGTACGTCACGGACACGCTACAGATTCCGGAAGAGCATATGACCGACCGGCTTGAGATTCTGACCGTCGCTCCGCTTCTGGCCGAAGCAATTATGCGCATTCACAAAGACCTTTCGATCAGCGCGCTCTTCAACTAACCCACACGAGTCGGAGGAATGTTGGAATCCGTCCAGTTACTAGAGGTTTCGATCGCTGCTGGTGCGCTCGTCGTGCTGGCAATCGCAGCCTGGGTCGAGGCTAGCCTCGGCACAGCTCGTGAGCTCACGATCAGGGAACTCCTCAGCGACAGGCTCTCGAAGACAACCGATTCGGACGTCGACGAGACAACCCAGATACGCTCGGCGATGGTTCTTATCGAAATGATCTCTGCCGGGCTAGCGACCGCCCTGATTGCTCACGCGGCACTCGATATCAATGTTGAGGGCGCCTTCGCGATCGGCCTGATTATCGCGACCGTCCTCCATATTCTCATGGGCCGTGTCCTGCCCGGATTCTTCGCCACGAACCCGGAGGATGTCTGGAGATCTTGGCCGGCCCGGTTCGGACGCGTCCTGCGGCTGCTCTTCTTTCCCATTGTCTGGCCGATCGAGCGTCTGCAGCGCTACCCGACCAGGACCCATGCCCGGCGTGACGACGGCGGCGATCAAGACTTCTCGTCGCCGATGGCCCGGGAAATCGACGCAGACGGCAACGGTTCCGCGTCAGACGATCTCCATGACGAGGAACACGACATGATCTCCGGTGTTCTCCAGCTCGTCGACGCAAAGGCCGACGACATCATGGTGCCCCGGCTGGATCTCGTGGCCGTGCCGTCGACCGCGACGGTCGCTGAGACGGTTGATGTCGCGATCAGCGCCGGTCACTCCCGCATCCCGGTATATGGAGACAGTATCGACGAGATTGTTGGAATTGTCTATGCGAAAGACCTTCTCCGTTTCGTGACGGAGGAAGGGGTCGACCAGTCGATCGAGGATGAGATTCGGCCCGCTTACTTTGTGCCGGAGTCGAAGCGGGTGGATGAGTTGCTCCAGGAGCTGCAGTCGTCGAAAGTTCACCTGGCAATCGTCGTTGATGAGTATGGCGGCACGGCCGGTGTCGTTACGATCGAAGACATCCTCGAAGAGATCGTCGGCGAGATCGAGGACGAGTACGACCGGGAGCTGCCGCGAATCGAGAAACTCGACGACGGTGCGATTGTGGTCGACGGCCGGCTGCTGGTCGAGGACGTGCTCGGCGAACTCGATCTGTACTGGGAGGAACGAGCTCAGGGGACGATCGCCGGGTTGATCCAGCGAGAACTTGGCCGAATCCCGAAGCCGGGCGATACTGTCGAAACCGAGGGGTTGCGGCTCGAGGTCGAAACCGTCGAACGACGCCGGGTTCGGCGAGTCAAGTGTTACCGGATTCCGTTGGATGAAACAGGAATCGAGAACGTTGACGCCGCCTCGCAGGTTCAAGATAGCGTCTGAGTCAGGGGGCGCGCCCTGGCACGTCGAATGGTATGACGAGATCGACTCGACGATGTCTCGTGCGGCGGAGATGGCCGCTGCCGGGGCGCCGGCACGGTCGGTCGTCGTCGCGGACTATCAGAGCGCGGGGCGCGGTACGCATGGCCGTAGCTGGGTTGCGCCGCCCGGTACCTGTCTCATGTTCAGCGTGATCCTCCAGCAACGAATAGAGCTAGAGGATCTGCCCGAGCTTCCCCGTCGAATCGCGCAGGCGTTGAGTCGTGCATTGCAGGGTCAGACAGGGCTGCCGATCTCGGTAAAGGATCCGAATGACTTGCTGATTGGCGGGAAGAAGCTGGCCGGCGTGCTCTGCCAATCACATATTCGTTCGGAGCGCGTGGAGTGGATCATCTGCGGGATCGGCTTGAACACGAACCTGTCTGAGTCAGAAATCACCGTGCCGGGTTCAACGAGCCTGCGTATCGAATCCGGCGGCACCGTCGATCACCGAGCGATACTGGAAGAACTGCTCGGGGCGTTTGACCGGCTACAAGATGACGCAGATAGCGTGGAAGTGCTTGCCCGGGCTGAGACGTAGCCCATATACTCGGGGGCCGATGCGGCGCCTTTCCTGCGTAGGAAAACTCAGGGTCGTCGCCAGGGGAGGGAAGACACGTTCAACATGCTCGACCTACAGTTGACTGACGAGCAGGTCCAAGTTAGAGACATGGTTCGGGAGTTCGCCGAACGGGAAGTCGCACCGCACATCCAGGAGTGGGAAGCCAACCAGGAATTTCACCCCGAGGTGCTCTACAAGATGGGTGAGCTCGGAATCCTCGGGCTCCCGATTCCAGAAGAGTACGGCGGCGGCGGATTCGACTACGTTTCGCTGGCGCTCGCTTGCGCGGAGCTCGAGCGAGTCGACACGTTCCTGCGAGTGGTGATGAGCGTCCATGTGGGCCTCAATTCGCTCGCGCTTCTCCAGTGGGGTTCCGAGGAACAGAAGCAGAAGTATCTGCGGCCGCAAGCCGAAGGCACCAAGCTCGGCACATTTGGATTGACCGAGCCCGGCGCCGGAACCGATGCCGGCAACATCCAGTCAACCGTTACGAAGGACGGCGACGATTACATTCTTAACGGCGAGAAAATGTGGATTTCGCTCGCCGACACAGCCGACCACATCCTGACCTTTGCCTCGCTCGACCGGTCGCAGGGACATCGTGGACTTACCGCATTCATCATCGAGCAGGACTGGGACGGCGTCACCTCCGGCCCTCTGAAAGGCAAGCTTGGCGTTCGGGCGGGCAGCACCGGCTGGCTGGCGTTCGACAACGTCCGGATTCCGGCCGAGAACCGGGTTGGCGAAGAGGGCGAAGGCTTCAAGATCGCGATGACCTGTATCGATCAGGGACGCTACACCGTCGGGGCCGGAGCCATCGGTCTGATCCAGGCCTGCATCGATGCCAGCGTCAAGTATTGTCACGAGCGGGAAGCGTTCGGTCAGGAGATCGGCCAGTTCCAGCTGGTTCAGCAGAAGATCGCGTACATGGTCGCCGGGCTGGAAGCCTCGAAGGGGCTCGTTCTCAAGGCCGCCCAGCTCAAGAACATGGGCATCCGGAACACGCGAGAGACATCGCTGGCCAAGTGGTACGCCTGCGATCAGGCGTTGAGCGCCGCCGATGAGGCTATCCAGATCCACGGTTCGTATGGTTACTCGAATGAGTATCCGGTCGAACGCTACTGGCGGAACGCCCGCGGCGCGGTGATCTACGAGGGTACCCGCGAGCTGCATCAGCTAATCCAGGCCGGGTATGAGCTGGGCTACCGAAGCGACCGCGAGCTCCGCTGTCCGCAGCCGCCGGCGCAAGGCTTCGAAGCCGCCGACCAACTCGAACAACTGCGCCTCTTCTAGGCGAGCGGAAACCTCGGGTACGGCAGCCGGAACGAGAACAGAACGACTTCATCTAGCAGGGAGCGAAAGCCATGTCAGATACCGTCATCCTCGAAGGCGCTCGCACGCCGTTCGGCAGGCTTGGAGGAGGGCTTGCCAGCCTCTCGGCCGTGGAGCTTGGAAGCATCGCCGCCGGAGAAGCGATGAAGCGTTCGCAGGTTGAAGCCGGCGATATTGACCACCTCGTTATGGGGCAGGTCCTGCAGGCGGGCTCCGGCCAGATTCCGTCGCGGCAGGTCGGGTTCAACATCGGCCTGGCGAGCACCGTTACATCGGACACGATCAATCGTGTCTGCGGCAGCGGCATGCGTGCCGTTACCCTCGCCGATCTGCTGATCAGCGCGGGTGAATACGGAACGATCATCGCCGGCGGTATGGAGAGCATGAGCAATGCCCCGTACCTGCTGAAGAACGCCCGGTTCGGATACCGGATGGGTAACGGTGAGTTGTTCGACTCGATGGTTGACGATGGATTGACCTGTGCCGTTGCGGAAGTGCACATGGGAATCCATGGTTCAAACGTCGCGGCTGAGAACGAATGCAGCCGAGCTGTCCAGGATGAGTTTGCGTACCGCAGCCATATGAAGGCGCAAGCTGCCTACGATGAGGGCCGGCTTCCGGAAGAAATCGTCGCGGTCGAAATTCCGGGTCGGCGTGGCCAGGTGACCGTCGTCGAGCGGGATGAGGCGATTCGGCCGGATACGACCGTCGAGGCGCTCTCGAACTTGCGCCCGGTGTTCGATCCTGAAGGCAGCGTCACGGCTGGAAACGCCCCCGGTGTTAACGACGGCGCCGCGGCAATGGTCGTGACGTCCGCATCGCACGCCGCCGAACTCGGGGTAAAGCCGCTGGCGACAATCGTCGCCCATGCGACTTCCGCCTGGGACGTGCCCTACCTCGCGTACACACCTCAGCTGGCGGCCGAGGCGGCGCTGGCGAAGGCAGGTATGACGATCGAGGATATGGACGTCGTCGAGATCAACGAGGCGTTTGCGAGCGTTGCCGTCATCAGTTCTGGACGACTGGGTATTGATCCCGACTCGGTAAATCCGAACGGTGGCGCGATAGCGATCGGGCACCCGATCGGTGCATCCGGCGCTCGGCTTGTCCTCACGCTGGCCTACGAACTGCGACGGCGAGGCGGTGGCATCGGGCTGGCGGCGATCTGCTCCGGCGGCGCTCAGGGGGACGCGATCATCCTTCGCGTCGACGAATAACCGGCTGGTGTAAGGCGGGAGGCAGGCAGGGTTGGCTGTTCAGACGGAGATCAACGGGCACGTAGCAGTCGTCACGATGGAACGCCGGGAGGCGCTCAACGCGTTCAATACCGCGCAGTTGAACTCGCTTCTGGAGAACCTGCACGAGGTCGAGCGTCAGGCTTCGGTGCGTGTCGGCATCCTAACGGGCGCCGGAGATCGATCGTTCGCCGCCGGCGCCGATATCAAAGAGATGAGCACGAAGTCCCCCTCCGAAGCCGTGACGTTCGCGAAGCTCGGCCATAGCGTGGCGAACATGCTGGAGCAATCGAGAATTCCCTGGATCGCAGCCGTCAACGGCTATGCATTCGGCGGCGGATGCGAGATGGCGCTCGCCTGTGACATGCGCTTTGCGAGCGACAACGCCGTGTTTGCCCAGCCGGAAGTCGGCCTCGGGATCCCGCCAGGCTGGGGCGCAACCCAACGTCTCAGCCGCATCGTCGGTCCCGGAATCGCCGCCGAGATGATTTTGAGCGGTCGCTGGATAAAGGCGGATGAAGCGCTGAGCGCGGGACTGATCAACGCCGTCTATGCTCATTCTGACTTGATGCCAAACGTCATGGAGCTTGCCGCGACGATTGCGGGTAACTCGCCGATGGCGGTCCAGGCAGCAAAACGACTGATGCGAGTCGGACGCGACGCGCCGCAAGCCGTCGGCCTCGAGCATGAATCGCAGGCGTTCGCCCTGCTCTTCGGTAGCGCGGATCAGAAGGAGGGGATGTCAGCGTTCCTTGAGAAACGCGATGCCGTCTTTTCCGATCCATCGGATAATAGCTAGATTTCAATCAGGGAGCTCCTGTGAAGATCCTCTGTCTTCTGAAACATGTGCCTGATCCGAACTCGGTTCGGTTCAACTCCGACGGCTCGTTGGCACCGAATACAGCCCGTGCCGTCAATGAATATGACGAGTATGGGTTGGAAGCCGCGCTGAAATACAAAGAGTCGGAGGGCGAAGACGTCGAGATCACTGTTCTCTCGATTGGAGCGCCGAGCGCGAAAGATGCTGTCGCTCGCGGACTAGCGATGGGGGCCGATAAAGGTATTCTCGTAACCTCTGATGCCGGGCATCGTGGATCGCTGCATACCTCGCGTGCCATCGCCGAGCTGGTGAATCGGGATGACTACGATCTGATCTGGCTCGGGCACGAATCGAGCGATAGCGGTACGGGGAACACCGGGCCACAGCTGTCAGCGATCCTTGGCGTGCCGTTTGTCAGCAACGTCGTCGGTTTCGAGCTCGGTGACGACCGATCGGCCCTCATCACTCGGGAGATCGAAGACGGCCATGCCCAGGTCAAGGCTTCGCTGCCGCTGGTGCTCTGCGCGCTATCGGGCCTTGACGAGCCTCGTTATCCATCTCTCAAGGGGATCATGGCCGCCCGTCGAAAGCCGGTAGAAGAGCTCGTCTTTGCTGACCTGGATGTATCGGCAAGTGACGTCGAATGGGGTGATCTGCGCGAGGAAGAGCGGACCATCAGCGGTACGTTGATCGAAACCGAGGATCCTGAGGAAGCTGCCCGCGAGCTCGTCGCCTTGCTGCGCGAGCGCAATCTGATCTAAGCCGAAACCTGGAGAGTCACGTATGCCGTCTGATGCCAATGTCCTGATCGTCGTCGAAACGAGCGGGGGAAGCGCTAGAGAAGCTTCGCTGGAACTGCTTTCGGCCGCCAAGTCTCTGGAACCTGCACGCGTCGATGCGGTCGTTATCGGTTCCGGGGTTTCTTCGGTCGCGGAAGATGTCGCCGGACGGGGAGCGGACAAGGTGTATGTCGCCGACGTTCCGATGCTTGAACGGTATTCAACGACCGGATACGAAGCCGCGATCGAGGCGGCGATTGAAGCATCGGGTGCCTCGGTCGTCCTGATTGCCGGAACGACATCCGGGCGTGATCTTACGCCCTATCTGGCCGCGAAGCGAGGCGAAGAGTGTCTGACCGATTGCATCGCGTTCAGCCTCGAAGGTGGACGGGTGAAAGGTACGCGGCCCGTCTACCAGGGGAAGATGATTGCCGACGTCTCAATGCCGGCCGGATCACCGTCATTCATCTCCGTGCGGTCTGGCGTTTTTGGACAGCCCGAGACCGGCGGCAGCGGTGAGATCCAGGAACTCGAGTTGGATTCCTCGTCGATTGACATGCCGATCGAATTCGTCGGCCTTAGCCAGGCTAAAGGTGGTGACACGGCTCTAGAAGACGCCGACATCGTCGTCGCCGGTGGTCGCGGGGTTGGGTCCGCCGAGCAATATCAGATCATCCTCGATCTGGCGGAAGCAATTGGCGGCGTCGTCGGTGCGACGCGCGCGGTGACTGACCTGGGATGGCGGCCACATCACGAGCAGATCGGCCAGACAGGTGCGAACGTCCGACCCCGGCTCTATCTCGGTGTCGGAGTGAGCGGAGCCGTCCAGCACGCGGTAGGCATGCAAAATTCGGAAACGATCGTCGCGATCAACCGCGATGCGGACGCTCCGATCTTTCGCATGGCCGAGATCGGCGTGATAGGTGACCTGCATGAGATCGTTCCACACCTGATCACCGAACTCCAGTCAGCCAGGGATAGCTAGTTGGAAGACGAACGGTTCGATGCAGTAGTCGTCGGCGCCGGACCGGCGGGGGCGGCCGCGGCGATATCCCTCGCGCGGGCCGGCCTTGAGGTCGTCGTGCTGGAGCGCGGTGCATTCGCCGGCGCGAAGAATCTGATGGGCGGCATCCTCTACCATCAACCAACGGAAGATATCGTTCCTGGCTTCGCGGACGAAGCGCCGCTCGAGCGGCCGATCTTCGAGCAACGCTATATGTTGCTGACCGAGGATTCGCACATTGGCCTCTCGTACCGGACCCAGGAATTCGCGAAGTCTCCGCACAACGCATACTCCGTGCTGCGGGCAGATTGGGACCAGTGGTTTGCCGGTCAGGCCGAAGAAGCCGGAGCGTTCATCATCCCGGAGATGATCGTGCGCGATCTACTCTGGAATGACGGCAAAGTCGACGGGGTCACCACCGGAATGCCGGATGGAGATCTCCGGGCGGACGTCGTGATCTTATGCGACGGCGCAAACTCGCTGCTGGCACAGAAGGCCGGTCTTCACCGGGAGTGGCAGCCGGACGAGCAGGCTCTTGTTGCCAAGGAACTGATCCAGCTCGATGAGAATACGATCAACGAGCGATTCAACGTCCACGATGGCATGGGCGTCGCTATGGAAATATTCGGCGCGTCCACGGCCTACCTGCTGGGTTACGGGTTCATCTACACCAACAAGTCGTCAATCAGTATCGGCACCGGCGCGCTGTTGTCGGACTTGATCGAGACCGGACTCAACGTCTCCGATCTTCTCAACCGGTTCAAAGCCCATCCGTCAATCGCGCCGTTGATCGAGGGCGGTGAGACGGTCGAATACGCTGCAAAGCTGATTCCGGAACGTGGATGGCAGGCGATGCCGACCCTCTACGGTGACGGCGTCCTTGTGGCCGGTGATGCGGCGATGTTCTCGAACCCGCTGAATCGTGAGGGCGCCAATCTCGCGATGATCTCCGGGAAACTGGCTGCCGAGACGGTTGCCCGGGCGAAGGAGCGCGGCGACTACTCAGCCGCGACGCTCTCCTACTACCGGGAGCTTCTCGAAGACTCGGTCGTCTTTAAAGACCTGCACAAGATTCGAAACGTGACGGACTTCGCGCACGATCGCCCGTACCTGCTCGACGAGGTGCCGGAAGTCGTATCACGAGCGCTCAGGACCTATTTGACCGTCGATGGGGTGCCGAAGAAGGACAAGCAGGCATCGATCGTCAAGATGCTTGTCGAGAGCATGCCCGCCGGACGGACCTTGCGCGATCTCATCGCCGCGAAGAAGGCGCTGGGCTAACCGTCCAGGTGCTTGTTCGGGACGACCCGCCGCCATTCGCTGTCGAGACCATCTTCGGTAACGCCGTAGAACACCCGTAGATCACGTCCCTCGCGATAGACGAGATTGAATCGCTCGCTGGCGTTGCGCGGCTTGTAGGCCTTCCAGAACCCCCGGCCATTGACCCAGGACACCTCGTCGGCCTTGATATCGTGCTGCTCTTTCTGTGTGATGGCATAGCGCCAGAGGGCACGCGCCGAGTCACGAGTCACGTTGTGAACCACCTTGAGATTCCGCAGGTCGCGCATCGAGTGGTAGATCACTCCTTCGCGCTCGGTGGATTCAACGATTTCGACTCCGGTCCGCGGGAGAGGAACGCCGGTGTCTTCCGATTGCTCTTCCTGATCGTCCGGCTTCGTGTCGTTGCGCGCCGGGGCCGGACGCCGCCTGGTCGACCGCGCCTTTGGCTTCGTCTCTTCGCCGTCGCTCTCCTGGGTCTCCCCACCGAGGAGCGGTAGGACGCTCTGTTCGGACTCGAGCCCGGATTTCACGAGGTCGACGATCTCATCCCGCATCGCCAGCGTCGTTTCGCCTTCCTGGCGGACATAGATATTGCCTGGCGCGACGGCATAGGGCTTTTCGTGGCCGGCCGGCACGGTGATGATGACGATGTTTCTATTCTCGGTCATCCCGACATCGGTCGTGATCGTTATCGGCGGAGTGACATGTCGTGCTGCATCTTCCTTGACGTCCTGGCAGATCTGGGCCGCGTCCTGGACGCCCTTTACTTGCTCCTTCGGATTTGCCGAGAGCCCGACGAAAATCGTGCCGCCGTTCTCGTTCGCCAATGCAACGACGTCCCGCAAAATCGGGCTCAATCGCCCGCGGCGCTTGGGCGGGAGTTCATGAAATGACTGGACAAATGTGTTGCCTTCCGAGCGGGCTGTACGGATGAAATCGTACGGGTCGCGCGAAGGGCGGTACGGCCGGGTGCGGTTGAACTGTTCCGACTCGAATAGCTCGCGTAATGCTTCGAAGGTCGGCTCCGGCAGATGTACCTCGGTCATCCGGTCGCCGACGCCGAGGTCTTTCTCCCGAGCGGGATTCCGGTTCAGCCGGTGGGCATCCGATCCCTGGATGATGTGCAGCCGTCTCGGATAGTCCGGCTTGGAGCCGTTGAAGAACTTCCGGGTGCTGCGGCGGCTATTGCTCTCCAGGTCGGTCGCTTCCAGGGCGTGGATCAACGGGCTCTGGGTAAAGGCAATCTTCGTTTGGCCCCCGAACGGCATGTTCTGCATGGCGATGCCGTGCGTCGAATTGACGTGCGCCGGAATGACCATCGCGCCGGCGTCATGGAGAATCTCATAAGCGTTGAGGACGTCAGTCGTGGCGCCGACGACGCCGGTTCCCTCTTCCAGCTGCGCGTCCGGTATGTTGAGATCCAGCAGCGTATGTTCGAGCTTGCGGATCGAGGTGTCCGGGGGGAAGATGCCGAGGATGTGGAATCCAAACGTCGCCGTGAATTCCACGCCGGGTAAGACGAGTATCTTCGACAGAAGACGCCGATATTCTTCCAGCTGGGCATGCTCATCCTGGGTAATCCGGCCGAGCGATTCCAGCAGCGTCAGATTCTGGAGGCCACGCTGCAATGACGCGTAGCCTTCTACGGTATTGTGATCAGTGATGGCAATGATGTCGGCGGAACGGGTTTCCGCGCGCCGCAGGATATCGAGGAGTGTCACTCCAGGTTCCTGATAGTCGGCGGACGCGGGAGTGTGAAGGTGCAAATCGATTCGGTACCAGTTGAGATCTCTGGTGTCCCGTCCCCGCCGTTCGCGAGAACGAGACTGGCGGCTTCTAGACAATTGTGAAAATTCCTATCCTTGGTTGGTGTGTGGACATAACGCGGATGATCCTGACCGTATTTCTCCTCCGATTGTATCAACGAGAAGGGTTCCGGCGGGACCGGCTTTCCCGGATAAAGGGCCGTTGCATGCTAGACTTCGGCCCCGAGCGAGGCGATTCGGTTTTCCCCTCTTCAGCGTATCGATTGCTCCGTCCCTTAGGTGATTGTGAGTTGGCATGACCTGGAACCTGACGCTCGACATCCTACTCGTCGTGCTGGTGCTCTTGTTCGCGCCGATCGGTTACATGCGCGGACCAGTGAAAGAGCTGCTGGTTGCGCTGGGCGTGGCGTTTGGTGCCCTGACCGTTGAGTTCTGGGCCAGGCCCTGGGGCCGGGATCTTGACTACTACTTCAATGTCGGAGACGATCCGGGCGCGTTCATTATCGCGATGACGTTCTTGATGGCCACCACCTTCATCGGTGGATACGGACTCGGTCTACTCATCGCGCCCTGGACTTTCTCCATTCGGGGCAGGCTTCTCGGTGCGTTGATCTCGGCAATTAACGGCGCCTTGCTGGTGTCGTTCAGCCTGCAGTACGTCCGCCTGTTTCTCCTCTCCGATGCGAACGAAGACGCACTCGAGCAGTCGTACTCTGTACGCATACTGATGAACGAAGTCGGTTGGATCCTGCTGGCCGCGATCGCCCTGGTACCGATCGCGATAGGGTACGGGTTGATTACGCGGAGGCGCGCTTACGATCTGCGGATCTGGGACGACTACGAAGAAGACGAGTACTACGAGGAGTACGATCCGGCTTACGACTACCTCGACGACGATGCGCTCGAGGAGCAACAAACGACCTGGGCTCCCCAAGCTTCCGAAGGCTCCCATCTGGCCGAAACCCGGGTGATGCCTCCGAGGGTACCCCCCTCTCCTCCCGCAGAAGAATCAGGCTACAAGTCCGAACCCGAACCGATTCCATTCCGGATGCCCGAGGCGACACGGCCGATCAGCGTCGCCGAGCTGGATGAAGATGCGGAGCAGGAATCAGCCGTATCCCCGGAAGACCTGGGCGGAGAATGGTTCGCTATCGGCGATACCGATCCGTCGATGAACCGGATGGACACGGCGGCGCTCGAAGAGCTCGATGACGAGGAGTTCGAGGCGGAGGCCGGGAAAACGCCTGCTGCCGGGTCGGACGAGCCGCTTCCGGAAGGCTACAGCCGTTGCCAGGCCTGCCATGCCGTCCTACCTCCTGGAACTGGCATCTGCCCCGTCTGCGGCCACGTGCATTAGGTTCGCGAACGTCGCTTCGCAGCTTTTCCCCGTATCGCCAAGGCGTCATCTTGAATCCGGATATCGATGCGGTCTCCGGGATCGAGCAGGATTGCGTGGATACCGGCCGGGTTGTCTTCCCGATTCGTGGTCACCTGGAGGTCTCTCCATACCGCGTCGGGAACCGCACCGTTTGCGACGATCAGGTGGTATCGATTGCCGGATGGCGCGCTCCCGAGTTCGACCCCGATGGACATGTCTCCCCGTGAAATCTCAACATAGCTACCGGTTCCGGATGATGCGTCTTCGAGCGCCGGCACGATCTTGACGGCGACGGTCGGCCCGTCGAGGATCGTCTCCGAGTCGAGAAACCTGACGTCGATGTCATTGTCCCGGCAGTACCGTTCGAGCAAGGCCCAGTCGGTATCTGCACCCGGAGCGCCGGCAACGATGATCTGACCACGTTCGAGCCGTTGCACGACCTCCCAGAGCGCTTCGACGATGTTCTGCCGATCGGCCCCGACGATTACCGTGGCGGGCCGGGCTTCCCAGGGGCGATTCAGCTTCCCGAGGGCAGAACGGCCGTCTTGCGGGCCGCTCGCGTTCAGAATCAGGATGCGCGTGTCGCCGTCCACGATCTGAGCCGATAGGGCGCCATCCGTCGCTGTGACGCGAACGCCGGATGCGTCGTCCGAAGGCGAAACCTGCAACCAGATGAGGAAAACGCCAAGTACTGCGCCCACGCCGATACCCGTCAGCCAGTGTCGACGGGCCGGCCAGGTACGATCAGGGGCTTGAGAGTTCCTGGAGGTAGACGAGATCCACCTCGGTTCCTCGCTCAACGATGTCTCCCCAGTCGAGCGGTTCGGAACCGCTGGAGATCGAGACCACTGCATTCGGATCAACGTCGTCGCACGCGAACGAAGGATTGAGGCGCTGGAGCAGCTCGCACGAACGAGGAATTACATTGCGGACGATGAGGCCATCTTCCACGAGTGCGTCTCGCGCGTCAAAGACGTCGACGCCGAAAAGGTCCGGAATCTCGACGACATCTCCGAGGCTGATGAACACCGTGACTGTCGTGCCAAGCTCAGCTTCCGTCTCGGGCTCGGTCCTGATCGCATTGCCCTCGAGGACGGTTTCGCTCGGTTCTTCAACGACCTCGACCTCGAATCCAGCCTCTTCCAGTGCGCTGACGGCATCATCCTCTGTCAAACCCTGGATCTCCGGGATCTGGACGATCGCCGGTCCTTTACTGACCCAGATCGTCACCTCTTCATCGAATTCTAGAGTCGTATCGGGTGCTGGCTCCTGGCGGACGATAAGCCCCGGCTCGACCGTGGGATGGAATTCCTCGAGCTGGACCAGGGTCCACCGGCCTGCGACGGCGGACCGGGCTTCGCTGACTCGGAGATTTCTGAGCTCAGGGACCTGGCCGGATGTCGGCGCTTCGGTTGCGGTCGGTTCGGACGTAGCGGTCGGGGAGACCTCCGGCTCCGTGGGCGTCTCCTCCACCGCAACGGTCGGCTCCTCCGTCGCCGATGGGGCAACAGCAGCTTCTTCGGTCGCCGTCGCCGTAATCGTGGGGGTCGGATCATCGGAAGATCCGGCTTCCAGCAGTCCCGGGCCCCATTGCAGGAGCGCCAGGACGACGCCGACAATCACGGTCAACAGCAGCACGCCGATAAACCAGGTCGCACAACCAAGCTCGTTCGAATCCGGCTGTTTGCGGCGGCGGTTCCCGCCGGCTGGGGGAGGAACGGCGCGCGGTGGACGTCGACTCCTCCGGCGTTCCCCGTCGGAGCGGCCGGTCGTCGCCCGGACGGGTTGGTTGGGCCTCCGGCGCACCGGTTGATGTTGCCTGGTGGGCATCGGATCGCGCCAGAATCGCAAGGCGGTTTCCAGGGCAGCACCAGATGGAAATCGATCTGCCGGGTCTTTTGCCAGTGCTTTGAGAATAATCTGGTCTATTTGCGGCGGTATCTCCGGGTTGTGCGCCGATGGCGGAACAGGGACGTCGGAGACGTGTTTCATTGCGATCGAGACGGCAGACTCCCCGTCGAAGGGAAGTTGCTTCGTCAACATCTCGTAGAGAACGATTCCGGTCGAATAGAGATCCGATGCCGGGCCGATCTCATGACCGCGTGCCTGTTCCGGCGAGACATAATGTACTGTGCCCATACCGGTCCCGGTCTCGGTCAGCCCGGGATCTCGCATCCCCTTGGCGATGCCGAAATCCACAACCTTGGCGTTACCCTCGCGGTCGACCAGGATGTTCTGCGGTTTGATGTCGCGGTGAACGAGGCCGCGCTGATGGGCGTAGTCGAGGGCCGAGGCGACCTGCCCGATGATGAAGACCGCGCCGTCGACCGAGAACGGGCCCTGCTGGTAGATGAGCTTTTTGAGATTCGGTCCGCGGATATGCTCCATTACGATGTAGTGGAGGTCTTCGTCATTGCCGACGTCGTAGACGCTGACGATGTTGGGATGGGTCATCCCGGCTGCGATCTGACCCTCGCGGCGGAAGCGTTCGAGGAATGTTCGGTCAGATGCGTACTGATCGCGAAGAACTTTGACCGCGACCTCGCGGTTTAGCAGCAGGTCCCGGGCAAGGTAGACCACAGCCATGCCGCCCTCGCCAACGGTCTGGCTGAGCCGGTATCGTCCGTTGAGAATGGACTCCTGCTGCACGTACTACCTCCAGCGCGCCAATTCTACTGACTCGGCATCCCGGGGCTCAGATGCAATCCCCGATTGCGCCGGCACCAGTCAGCAGCCGTCGGAACGCGCGAAGTTCCAATTCGTCGTCATGTGCCCCGAGGGCCCTGCAAACAAACGTACGCCCGCTAGCCCTGGATTGCATCTCGCCGGCCACATTCTTCGCTTCGTGCGCTTCGGCGTGCCAGCTGAACACTGATGGGCCAGCTCCCGAAAGGGCGGCGACTCCAGCGATTTCTTCGAGTCGTTCCCAGGCGGCGCTGAATCCCTCAAAGCGGTGCATTTGCCGTTGAAAAGCATTGGGGAGCGAGTCCGGCAACGTTCCAAGTATGACGCTTCTGGCGATGGCATCGATCTCCGAACCGTCCGTGAAGTCTTCCGCTTCCAGTCCTCCGAAGAGGGTGCGCGTCTTGTCGGGGATCTGGATGTCGGGGACATGTACGACGAACCACAGGTCGGGCGTTGGCAGCGGGGTGAGTTCGCTGCCGATCCCGCGGGCCAGTGCAGTGCCGCCGCTGAGCAGGAATGGAACGTCCGCGCCGATTGCTGCCGCCTCGCTAATGTCCGGCTGGTTTCCGACGTGCTCGAGTCGCAATGCCAGCGCTGCGTCCGATGAGCCGCCACCCAGGCCGGCGGAAACCGGAATCGCCTTGTTCCAATTCAGAATTCCCGTCCACCGCTGACTCTTCGCTGCTCGCTCGAAAATTGGACGGGCGATATCGAGAAGCTCGGGGACATTCGCGGGGCCCCGATACTGGAACGTGTCAGCACCGGTAAATGTCAACTCATCGCAGATGTCGATCGCCTGAAAGATCGTCGCAAGATCATGGTAACCGTCGGGACGCCGTCGGATCACTTCAAGGCCGAGGTTGAGTTTGCCTGGTGTCAGGAGCCGATCGATCACGGTGTCATGTCCGCTTTGATGCGCCGCAACGCTTTGTGGAGGGACACCCAATCCTCGACGTACAGCTCCTGGGGGCGCACCGTCGGCGGAATTCCTGTGTCGGCCAGTATTGCGTCGACATCGTAGCGATTGAGTCCGCCGTTGATCAAAGCGTTCTTGAGCTGTTTACGACGGGCGCTGAATCCGGCCCGTACGAGTGCGAAAAAGCCGTCCTGGAGTTCATGCGCCACGCCGAATCGCCGATCCGGGACCAGTCTCACGACCGATGATGTTACTCTGGGCGGTGGGGTGAAAGCGCCCCGGCCTACGTGGAAGGCGATTTTCGGGTCGCCATGAAATTGCATCGCCACCGCGAGAATATTCATCTCGGGCGGCGCAGCCACCATTCGCTCGGCAACTTCGCGCTGGACCATGAACGTAGCTGACTCCGGCTGGCGTTCGCTGTCGAGAAAGTGCCGCAGGATCGCCGTCGCGACGTTGTACGGGAGATTCGCGACGAGATGATACTTGCCCAGACGAGCTTCTTCGAGGTCAAACTCCAGCGCATCCACGTTGAGCACCTGGACGTTCGCCGGTAGCAGATCCGGCAGGGAGGCGGCGAGGGCCGAATCCTTCTCCAGTGCGATCACTCGGTCCACCCGCTGTGCGAGAGCCTTGCTCAGAATCCCGAGACCCGGGCCGATCTCAATGACTGTTGCCGAAGGCGGCAGCGCCGCGACCTCGCAGATACGCTGGATGATTGCCGGGTCGTGGAGGAAGTGCTGGCCGAGTGATTTCTTGGCGGATAGCCCGAGTTCGGCGAGACGGGTGGCCGGAGAGCTCACTGGATCAAACGATTTTGATGCCGAGACCCTCGGCTACCTCACCGATTCGCCAGAGCTCGAGATCCCGGGCGGCGAATTCCGCTTCCAACTCGTTTGCTTGGCGCGGGTCGACGCCGAGGAGAAGGCCGCCCGACGTCTCCGGTCCGAACAGCAGCGCGCTCCGCCAATCCTCGATTTCAATCTCGAACGTCACGCCGCACTCGTCGAGGGCGCCGTAGTACTCGCGATTCCGGTGGCCGCCGCCGGGAACCCGGCCCTCACTAGCGTACCGTTCGGCTCCGGGAAGGAGTGGAACGTCGGCTGCGGAAATTCGAATCTCGACAGCACTCTTGATCGACATCTCCGTAAGGTGACCGAGCAGTCCGAATCCGGTGACATCAGTGGCGGCATTGACCGCCGCTTTCCTGGCTGCCTGACTGGCGGCCTGATTGAGCGTCTGCATACTCCGAACCGCCGCTTCAACATCTGCATCATCGGCGGCATCCTGCTTCAAGGCGGTCGTCACGACACCGGTACCGAGTGGTTTCGTGAGATAGAGCAGGTTGCCCGGCCTGAGCCCGGACTTCGTGAGGGTTTCATCCGGATGGATCATGCCGGTGACGATCAAGCCGTACTTGGGTTCATCATCGGTCACCGTGTGCCCGCCGGCGATGACGATGCCGGCTTCAGCTGCCTTGTCGGCCCCTCCCTCGAGGATGCGCGAGATCACGTTGAGATCCATATCACCGGGAAACGCCGCGACGTTGAGGGCAAAGAGCGGATCAGCGCCCATCGCGAAGATATCGCTGAGAGAATTTGCTGCGGCGATGGAGCCGTAGACATAGGGATCATCGACGACCGGCGTGAAGAAGTCGACCGTCTGGACGATCGCCCGTTCGCCGTCCAACCGGAACACGGCGGCGTCATCGCTCGTCTGCAGTCCGACGAGTACCCGAGGGTCAGTTCGTTGAGCGAGTGGGCGCAGAACCTGCGCCAGCGCGGCCGGAGCCAGCTTCGACGCTCAGCCAGCCGTGCTGGCCAGCGTTGTCAGCCGGATCTCATTCCGTGTCTGCATCGCAGGGTTCTCCGATCTCATAGTTGCGTGGTCTGACCGTGGCGGTCCGACGCAATTTCGTCTAGCCTAATTGAACCAGAGAATTCCTGACTGACAAGCGCAGACGCGGATACGGGAAAGCAGGCGACAGGTGGCTACGTCTACACGAGAACTCGTCGAGATCGCTCTAGAGATGGCCGGTATGGACGAATTGCCGGCCGACAGCACGGTCTATATCAGCGGATCGAATCTGAACAAGGTCATGTTCGGGATCGATATCGGTCCGGCCGAACTCTTGCTGGCGCGGGAGCTGGATTGTGACGCGGTCATCGCTCATCATCCGGCCGGCGGGGAGTCGACACTTCGGTTTCCGGAAGTGCTGCACAAACAGATTGATTTCATGATCGATCACGGTGTCGATGAAGCCACCGCTCGTGCGGCGGCTCAGCCGCTGATAACGCGAGCCACGATGGCTGCTCATGCGGCAAATCACGACCGGGTTCCTTCGTTCGCCCGGCACATACGCATGCCTTTCCTCAATCTCCATCTGCCTCTCGACGAGCTCGGCCGGCGAATCATGATCGAGACGATTGATGACCGGCTCGTCGAACTGGACCGGGCGCCCATCGTCCAGGACGCGATCGATGCGTTGATGACGCTGTCGGAGTACCAGCGAGCTCCGACGAGAATCATGGTTCCGGTCGGGGCGCTGGACAACCCGCTCGGTCGGATCGCGGTCGTCCATGGCGCGGGAACGAACGGTGGAGCGCAGATCGCGCGCGCCTACTTCGAGGCCGGGGTGGGCACGGTGTTGTACATCCATTGTGCTGGTCCCGAGGTGGCGGCGTTGCAGGAGACGGGTGGCGGGAACCTCATCGTCGCCGGGCATATCTCCAGTGACATGGTGGGAATCAACCGTTACGTTGCTGCGGTCGAGGCGCTCGGTGTGGAGGTCGTCAGAATCAGCGGGCTCTAGGAAAGACTGCGTCCGTACACTTGCATGTCTGCACTTCAGCCACTATCATTCCACTTGTTAGCACTCTCGACGTTAGAGTGCTAAACGGAAATGGGAAGTGATCCCGCCAGGGTGCGGGACAGCAGAATCATACGAGGAGGTACGCTGAGGTGACCCTGAATGGACATCTTACACCACTTGGCGATCGGGTAGTGGTCAAGCCCAGCCAGCGCGACGAAGTGACCAAGAGTGGCATCGTGCTGCCCGATACGGCGAAGGAAAAGCCCCAGCGCGGCGAAGTCATCGCGGTCGGCAAAGGTCGCTATGACGAAGACGGCGATCGAATTCCGATGGAAGTCTCGGCCGGCGACAAGGTCCTGTTCGCCAAGTATGCCGGCACGGAGTTCAAGCTGGAGGACGAGGAATTTCTGATCCTGTCCGAGAAGGACATTCTCGCTATCGTCCAGGACTAGTCCACCGGCCAGGTTCCGAACCTGGTCTTTTCAATGTACGACGATCCAGAATCTAAGGAGGGAATCACGCTGTGGCAAAACAGCTTGAATTCAATGAAGACGCCCGACGTTCGCTGAAAAAGGGTATTGACATCCTGGCGGACGCGGTTAAGACGACGCTCGGCCCGAAAGGCCGCAATGTAGCACTCGACAAGAAGTTCGGCGCCCCGACGGTTACCCACGACGGCGTAACGGTTGCCAAGGACATCGAGCTCGAAGACCCGTTCGAAAACATGGGCGCCCAGCTCCTCAAGGAAGCGGCCCTGAAGACGAACGACGTCGCCGGTGATGGTACGACGACGGCGACCGTCCTCGCGCAGGCTATCGTCCACGAAGGTCTCCGCAACGTCGCAGCCGGCGCCAACCCGATGCAGATCAAGCACGGCATCGAGACCGCCCGCGACAAGGCTGTTGACTACCTCAAGGGCCTCGCGGTCGATGTCCAGGGTAAGGAAGACATCGCTCAGGTCGCCGCGATTTCGGCGGCTGACCGTGAGATCGGCGAGCTGATCGCTGATGTCATGGACAAGGTCGGCAAGGACGGCGTGATCACGGTCGAAGAGTCCAAGGGCCTCGAGTACGAAGTCGAGTTCACCGAGGGCATGCAGTTCGACCGCGGCTACATCTCCCCGTATTTCGTCACCAACACGGAGCGGATGGAAGCCGAGCTCGACGACCCGTACATCCTGATTACCGACAAGAAGATATCGAGCGTTCAGGATCTCCTGCCCGTCCTGGAAAAGGTTCTCCAGACTGGAACGAAGAACTTTGTCATCGTCGGTGAAGACGTCGATGGCGAAGCGCTCGCAACCCTTGTTGTTAATAAGCTGCGCGGTATCGTCAACGTCCTGGCCGTCAAGGCGCCGGGCTTCGGCGACCGCCGCAAGGAGATGCTCCGCGACATCGCCATCCTGACCGGTGGCACGGTGATCTCCGAGGAAGTCGGCCGCAACCTTGAAGGCGCGACCCTCGAAGATCTCGGCCGCGCCCGCCGCGTCGTCTCGACCAAGGACGACACGACGGTGGTCGAGGGCTCCGGCGACGAGGGCCAGATCAAGGGCCGCATCGAGCAGATCAAGAGCCAGATCGAAACGACGACATCCGACTTTGACCGCGAGAAGCTCCAGGAGCGGCTCGCCAAGCTCAGCGGTGGCGTGGCCGTCATCAAGGTCGGCGCCGCAACCGAGACCGAGCTCAAGGAGAAGAAGCACCGCGTCGAGGATGCTCTCTCGGCAACCCGCGCAGCCGTCGAAGAGGGCCTCGTGCCCGGTGGCGGTGTCGCGCTCGTCCAGGCCACCTCGGCACTCGAGGACATCGATGCCGAAGGCGACATCCGCACTGGCGTGCTGATCCTGCGCCGCGCGCTCGAAGAGCCGATGCGCGGTATCGCCCAGAACGCCGGTCTTGACGGCTCGGTGATCATCAGCGAGATCCGCCGCAAGCTCGACGAGGGCAAGCAGAACGTCGGCTACGACGTTATCCGCGGCGAATACGGTGATATGTTCGAACTCGGCATCACCGACCCGGTCAAGGTGACCCGCTCGGCCGTCGAGAATGCCTGCTCGATCGCAGCCATGATTCTCACGACCGGCGCGCTCATCAGCGACCAGCCGGAAGAGAACGCGGGCATGCCGGCAATGCCAGGCGGCATGGGCGGTATGGACTACTAGTCCGCCGTTTTTCCCGAACTCACAGCGACCCCCTCGTACGAGGGGGTCGTTCGTTTGTGCCGGGAAATCGCTCTTGTTCCCATCCTTCTACACAGCCCCTTCCCTGCCGGGAGCACTTACGATTGATGCAGGCTGATCCACCACGCATTGAATGTTGATGACCCGCCTTCTGGCGTGTCGCTGGATCAAATGGAAAGGGCTGCGTGCCATGGCGTATCGACTCGAACCGGATGAAGCTCTGGACGTCGGAGTCCGGCGCATCGCTACCGAGCAGGTAGAGAAGGCGCTGGCCGAACTCGACGACAGCGACCTTGATCGACACGCAACTGTTCACCAGGTCCGGAAACGCTGCAAGAAGATCCGCGGGTTACTCCGACTGGTGCGACCCGGCCTTGAAAACTACTCGGACAAGAACCAGTCATTCCGGGATGCGGCCAGGCGACTGTCGCCGATCCGCGACGGCGACGCCATTCTCGAAACCTACGACGAATTGACCGAAATTTATGGCGACCTCGTCGACCTCCGTAGATTCCGGACCATCCGGACGACACTCGAGCATCGGAGGGACGCGGTCAACGAGGAGCTATCGATCGACGAACGCCTCGACGAGTTTCGCGAATTCTGCGTAGAGCAACTCGACGACATCACTGGCTGGAGTATCGACGCCGGCGAAGGCGGTATCCGACCGATCTTGGGAGGGCTGCGAAAGACCTACGGTCGGGGATACGACGATTTCCGGATCGCCGTCGACGAAGGTAGCGCGGAAGATTTCCACGAGTGGCGCAAGCGAGTGAAGTACCACTGGTATCACCTGCGGATCTTGCGCGATGTCTGGCCATCCGTGGTTCGAGCGCGCCGGGATGAACTCGATCGACTATCGGATCTGCTTGGCGACGAGCACGATCTGGCGGTTCTTTCGGCGCAGGTCGAAGCAGAGCCGCACAGTTTCGCCGGATGCCGCACGATCCAGGCCCTTCTGGGCCTGGTTCAGCAACGGCGTCAGGAGCTTCAGGCAAAGGCGCGGCGAAGCGGCAGACGAGTCTACGCTGAAGCGCCAAATGCGTTCGCAGCGAGATTCGAAATCTATCTCGAAGTCTGGGAACAGTCGCCGGTTCGAGGCAACCTGGCTAGCTAGCCGGCAGGGTGGGAGGGCTACTGCCACATCGCGTCTTCGTCGCCATCCTCAGGCATCGTCGCATCGCCGCCGGAGAATCCCATCGGCGCGCCGTCCGCGCGCCAGCAGGCCACGCCCTCCATCATCCCGGATTCCTGATCGAACTGGATCCCGTTCATCCCGCCGGCGACGCGAAAGACTTCATTGACGGCGTGTCCCCGCTTGCGCATCTCTGACGCCAGCGCGTCGAAATCTGCGTAGCTGGATTCCATCTCGAGTTCGGGGCCGCGGTCCCACATTCTGGGCGCTTCGACAGCCTCCTGCATCGACATGCCATGGTCGATGACGTTAGAGATCGCCTGCATGACGCTGCCGAAAATCCGGACGCCTCCTGGCGTTCCAAGGGCCATGAACGGCAATCCATCTCGCAGAACGATCGTCGGGGACATCGACGAGAGGATGCGCTTCCCGGGAGCGATCGAATTGGTTCGTCCCGGATTCGGATCCATCAGGTGCATGCAATTGTTCAGGAGCATCCCGGTACCCGGGACGGTGACTTTTGAGCCGAAGCCGCCGTTCAGGGTTTGCGTCGTCGTGACGACATTGCCGTCGGCGTCCATCGCGCAGCAATGGGTCGTCGAGGCGGATTCTCCGTCCGATGGGTGCGCCCCAGTGTATTGTTGGGCTCGATCGAGATCGATCTGACCGCGCCGTTCCTCCGCATACGACTTTGAAGTGAGCCAGTCGACAGGAACTTCGATTGTCGAAGGGTCGGCCATGTGCGTGAAACGGTCCGCGAAAGCGATCTTCATCGCCTCGGCAAGGACGTGGACGTGGTCCGGCGATCCGAAACCGAATTCGCCGACGTTGAATCCTTCAAGGATGTTCAGGATCTGGATAATGTGCGTACCGCCTGATGATGGCGGCGCCATCGACACGATCTCATGTCCGCGATAGGTGCCCGTAACGGGCGGCCGCTCGTAGATCCGGTAGTTACGGATGTCGTCCATCGTGATCAGGCCACCGTTGGCGGCCATGTCGGCAGCGATGGCCTCACCGAGCGGTCCGTCGTAAAGATAGTCTGGTCCGTTCTGGCCGATCGCTTCAAGCGTGTTGGCATAGTCTTCGCGGACGATCCTGTCTTCCAGGGACGGTGGTCCGCCATCCCGGAGGAAGACGCTGGCGGAGTCGGGAAAACGGGAGAGTTCTGCGACGTTCATCGCAATGATGCCGCGCAGGTAGGGGCTGACCCGGAACCCGGCCCGGGCAAACCGGGCGGCCGGCGCGATGACATCCGAGAGATGGAGCCGCCCAAACTTCTCGACTGCTGTTGCCCAGCCAAGCAGCGTGCCTCCGGTGGCGACTGCCAGGTGGCCGGTGTTGTTGAGGTCGCCTTCAACATCATTGTCAAGGTTGCCGGGAATCGGATCGAACATATCCGGTGTCGCGCCGGACGGTACGGTCGCGTAATTGTCGATCGTCGTTGTCGTCCCGTCAGCGAGACGGATGACGATGAATCCTGCGCCAAAGATCGTGGTCATCATCGGCTCGACGACCGAGAGCGCGAACATCGTCGCGATCGCCGCATCGACGGCGTTCCCTCCCTGGATCAGCATCGCATTGCCGGCCATCGATGCCAGGGGATGATTGGATGTCACCATTCCCCGGTTCGCGTAGGCAGGCTGCTTGATCGTCTTGCGTCGGTGGCCGGTTGCCCGGGCTGTGCTTCGTCGTTCTTCGATGATCGACACGTTCATCCCTCTCAACGCTATATCAGGCTTCGTAGACCGTCTCGCCGCCGATGATCGTTGCTCCGACACTAATGCTGGATAACGACTCCGGGTCCACCGATCGGGGATCTTCTTCGAGGATCGTCAGGTCGGCCAGCATTCCGGGCTTCAACGCGCCCTTCTTATCCTCCTCGAATGTCGCGTACGCACCTGAGACGGTGAACATCTCCAGCGCCTCTTCGACCGTGACAGCTTCTTCCAATGCGTAGGACTGCCCGGACCCGGTCCGCTCGGTTACGGCGGCCTGGACGGACTTGAGCGGGTTGTAGGCCGATACCGGGCAGTCGGAAGAGAAGACGAGGCGAATATTCCGGTCGAGGAACGAGCGGAACGGGTAGGTGAGCTGGATGCGTTCGAGCCCGAGGTGACGGATGAATCCGTCACCGTACTCGTTGATGAAGACTGGTTGAGACACGGGAACGACCCCGAGGCGGGCGATCCGGTCGAGAATATCCGGTCGACAGATGCCACAGTGCTCGATGCGATGGCGATGGTCGGATCGGGGTATGGCGTTCAATGCCTTCTCATAGGCATCGAGCACCATATCGATGCCCCGGTCGCCAATCGCGTGGATGGCGATCTGATAACCGAGCCGATGAGCGTGCATCACATACTCGTCGAGCCGTTCCTGCGACATCATCGTCAAACCGAGATTGTCTTCGGCGGGATCTTCGAGAAATGGGATGGTCACTGCTGCCGTCCGGCCGATCAGCGATCCGTCAATGAACATCTTGATCGGACCGACGCGCAGCCGGTCGCTGCCGAATCCTTGCATCAACCCGATCTCATCGATCTGGGGCAGAAGGTTCTCGCGAATCATCATGCTCGTCCGGAGCTTCAGATCCCCCCGCTCGACCGCGATCTGGTAGGCCCGGATCCGATCGCCGGAATCGGAGCCTGCGTCCTGGGAACTGGTGATGCCGGCCTTGACGTAGGCGTCATTGCAGAGCTTGAGTGCCTGGACGAAGTCATCGACCGTCGCTTTCGGAATCGCGTTTCGAATCGGTTGTTGAGCGGTCTCATGGAGTACGCCGGTCGGCTCGCCGTGCTCGTCGCGGACGAAGTGGCCGCCCTCGGGATCTTCTGTTGCCGCAGTGACGCCGGCCTTCGACAGTGCCAGGCTGTTCACGGCCGACAGGTGGCCGGATCCGTTGACGATCATAACCGGATGGTCGGAGGTTGCCGAATCGAGATCCTGCCGGTTCGGGTGCCGCCGCTCCTCGAGCTTGTTGTCGTCGTAGCCGCGGCCGATGATCCAGGTGCCGGGTTCCTGGCCGGCGGAGCGCTCCCGGACGGCATTCACGATATCGGTGATGGAGGAGACGGCTGGGAAGCCGCAGTCGACGTACTGGAGCGTTTCGCCGAAGCCGATCATGTGGTTGTGCGCTTCATTCAACCCGGGCATCATGAAGCGTCCCGAAAGATCGACGCGGCGGAATCCGGCCGGTAGCAGCGACTGGCATCACCTATCGAACCTACCGCCACGATGCGATCGCCGATGGTCGCGACAGCCTCGGCCTCCGGGCTTGCCGGGTCCATCGTCAGTATCGGTCCGCCAAAGTACAGGACTGAATCGGTCATCGGGATTGCCTCTTCCGTGGGGCGGTCACTTATTCGTGCTAACGGCGGAGACTAGTCGGCTCGGGATCAGGATGTCAAGCATCCGGTGGTGCCAGCGGGTATAATGCCGCGCAACCTCCTCTGTCGTTAGTTGCGAAGGTAGCGGTCTGCTGTGGAAGTTGTCGAAATCCGAGATCTCGACGGCCCGAACATGTTCCGTCTGGAGCCGGTCATCAAGATCGGTTTGAAATTCGAAGGAACTGAAGACCGGAGTGCGATCTGCGAGTCTATGCGGCAGCGTCTGATGGAATCCCACGCATCGTGCGGCGAAGATAGGCCGACCGTCACGATCCATTCGATGGATGATCCTTCCGAACTTGTCGTTGCGTTCGACTGGAAGTGGCGGTCGTTTGCACTCGGCGCGGCGCGCTATGCCGTTGACCGGTCCCTGTCGATCGATGACCAGACGGTACGGGACCGGCTGCGAGAGCGACTGGGAGCTGATGTCGAGTCCGACGACGCTCCCGAATGGGTGCGAGACAGCGAGCGAACCGTCCGGGCAGCGGGCGTTACCGGTACGAACGGCAAGACGACCACCACACGCCTTCTCGCTCACATAGCCCAGCGCGCGGGGCTCAACGTGGGCTGGTCCTCATCGACGGGCGTCTACATTGATGGGGAAGCCGTGCTCGAGGGTGACTATTCGGGGCCGAGCGGAGCGCGGCGAGTCCTCCTCGATCCGGATGTGGAGCTGGGAATCCTCGAAACGGCGCGAGGAGGCCTGTTGCTGAGAGGCCTGGCCTATCAGTCGAACGATGTCGGCGTGTTCCTGAACGTGAGTGCCGACCACCTCTCGCTCCAGGGTGTCGAGACAATCGAGACGCTGGCTGAGGTCAAGAGCATCGTCGTACGGGTGACGAAGCCTGACGGACTGGTCGTCCTCAACGCAGACGACCCGCTCGTTCTTCACTACCGCGATCGCGTGCGCGCTCCCGTCCTTCTGGTGTCACAGCATCTGGACGCGTCAGCGGTTCGCTCTCACATCGACGCCGGATGTCAGGCTGTTGTCCGCGAAGACGAGGCCATCATTCATTACAAGGACGGGGCCGCCGCCGAGATTGCCTGGCTTGAAGATATCCCGATGGTGTACGGCGGAGCGGCTCACTTCATGGTTGAGAATGCGCTTGCGGCGAGTGGTGCGGCAATCGGTCTCGGATTCTCGATCGAGCAGATCGCCGAAGGACTGGCGACCTTCCGCAACGACTCCCGAACGAACAAGGGCCGCCTGAATACGTTCGAGGTTGAGGGGCGGACCGTTGTCATCGACTATGCCCACAACGACGTCGGTCTGCGCGGGCTCACCCAATTTTCCCGCCATGTCTGTGGTGACGGCGGGCGGCTCCATCTCGTTGTCGGCACAGCCGGAGACAGGCGAGATGAGGACTTCATGGCGCTGGGCGGCGTAGCCCGAGAGGAAGCTGATTTCGTCTATCTAAAGGATACGCCGGGCTATCTGCGCGGGAGAGCGTGCGGCGAGATGCCAGCGCTGATGCAGGCAGGGTTCGAGGCAGGAGAAGGGCCTGGGCAGCTCTCCGGAAAGTACGACGACGAATTCGTCGCATTCCTGAAGGCTCTCGATCAGGCGCACAACGGGGATGTGATCGCCGTGATGAGCCAGGTCGATCAGGACCGTATGATCGAAGAGATCAAGCGACGGGGCGGCGTCGAGCGGGTGCCTTCCGGCTGACGGGAAGTGGGATCGTCGCGTATCATCTCAAGATTGACGGCTTGATCGGTTTCTGGGGGCGAATGAGGCAGGCATTTGGCTAGCACGATTGGCAGCGGCGCGCTGCTGGCTATTGGCGGCGCGGAGGATAAGTTTCGGGATCGTTTGATACTCCGACGGTTCGTCGAGTTGTCGGGAGGCGACGCGGCCCGAATCGCGATCTTGCCGACTGCCTCCGGGCTTCGTGACGCAGGTCTCCGCTACCAGTCCATCTTCGAGGAGTTCGGCGCGAAATCGAGCGACGTTCTCCAGATCCGATCCCGCGAGCAGGCTTTCAGCGACGAATACGTTCGGATTATCCGCGAAAGCTCCGGTATCTTCATGACCGGCGGCAACCAGGTTCGTATTGCTGCGATTCTTGGCGGCTCCGATGTCGGGAAGGCGCTGCTGGAGGCCAACCAGGGTGGCGCAATCGTTGCCGGAACCAGCGCCGGCGCGTCGGTAATGACCGGCGTGATGGTGGCCGGCGGCGATTACGGCCGTACCCCGCGCGCGAATCTGGCGCGGATGGCGCCCGGTCTCGGGCTCATCGAAAACGCGATCATCGACCAGCACTTCCGCCAGCGGGACCGCGTTGCTAGACTGATGACGATGGTCAGCTACAATCCCGGCTTGCTTGGCCTAGGAATCGATGAGGACACGGCGGCGCTGATCGATGCCGATGGTTGCATCGAAGTTCTTGGCGCCGGGACGGTGCTCTTTGTCGATGGACGTCAGATGGTGAGCAACGTTCACAGCCGCAGAGGCGGGACGCCACTGAACATAACCAACGCGGTCGTGCACTTCTTGACGAGCGGATCCAGGTTCGACCTGAACACCAGGACCGCTTACCCGAACACGCGCTAGCACTCTTCCCAAGCTCTCGAACGCGCGGTTCGTGGCTGAACCACAGCATATGGATTGTCGACAGCAGAATACTGTGGGAGAGGTAGAGCGTATGGCGATACAGACGCTTGATTCACGGGTCTTCATAGGACCGAGCACCTGGGCGCTTGCCAGGGTCATCCAGCTCAAGGTCGACATCGGCGAGCTGGAGCAGAGACCCACCAACAAGATTGATGGATTCACCGATCGTCTGCTCGAGATCATGCCGACTATTCACGATCATCAGTGCTCGGTCGGGAGGCCGGGTGGTTTCGTCGAGCGCATGCGGGACGGTACCTGGATGGGGCATGTCCTCGAGCATGTGGCCATCGAGCTGCAGAACCTGGCCGGCTCCGAGGTCGCTCGCGGTCTGACGCGGTCTACCGACGTCTCGGGCGTCTACAACGTCGTCTACCAGTACCATCAGCGGGACCTCGGCCTGGCGGCCGGTGACGTCGCCCGGCGGCTGCTCAACTGGATCATCTATGAGGACGATCCTGAGTTCGACTACCAGCAGGAACTCGAACGGCTGATTCTCCTGGCAGAGCGCCTGGACTACGGCCCGAGCACCAGGGCGCTGGTCGATGAGGCCGAGCGCCGGTCGATCCCGGTCATGCGTCTTGACGACGGGTACTCGCTGGTGCAACTCGGACATGGTGTCCATCAGCATCGTATCTGGGCCACGACCACCTCGCTAACGAGCAATATCGCCGTCGATCTCGCCTCGAACAAACGACTGACGAATCAGCTCTTGCGTGGGATCGGTATTCCCGTTCCTCGTGGAGTGACGGTGACAGACGTTGAAGAAGCGGTCCAGGTCGCCAAGACTGTGGGTTATCCAGTCGTCCTCAAGCCCGTCGACGGTAATCACGGGCGAGGCGTGCGGATCAATATCCAGAATGAAGCAGGGGTTCGCAGCAACTTCGAGATTTCGCGAGGCGAGAGCCGTTCCGGGAGGATAATCGTCGAATCTTTCATCGAGGGCAACGACCATCGCATACTCGTCGTTGGTGGCCGGGTCATCGCCGTTGCCGAGCGGGTACCGGCCCATGTCCGCGGCGACGGCGAGCACACCGTTCAGGAACTAATCGACCTGACCAACGAGGATCCCCGACGGGGAATCGGCCATGAGAAGGTGCTCACCCGTATCAGCGTCGACGACGCGGTCGTCGAGCTCCTGGAGAAGCAGGGGTTGTCGCTGGAAAGCGTGCCGGAGCCCGGCACATTCGTCCAGCTCCGTTTGACCGGCAACCTCTCGACGGGCGGAACGGCGATCGACCGGACGGATGACATCCATCCGGACAACGCCGAGATAGCCGAACAGGCGGCAAAGGTCATCGGCCTGGATATCGCCGGGATCGACATGCTGGTCAAGGACATTTCGAAGCCTATCAAGGATCAGAACGGGGCGATCTGCGAGGTCAACGCCGGTCCGGGATTCCGGATGCACACCAATCCGACGATGGGTCATCCTCGCGAGGTTGCCCGGCCGGTCATCGAACGACTCTTCCCGCCCGGTGCCGAATCACGCGTGCCAATCATTGCGATCACCGGGAGCAACGGCAAGACGACGACGACGCGCATGATCTCGCACATCATCAAGATGGCCGGAAAGCGTGTCGGCATGACGACGACCGACGGTATTTACATTGATGGCACGCAGATCATGAAGGGCGATATGAGCGGCCCCCAGAGCGCGCGTATGGTCCTGCAGAACCCGACGGTAGAAGTTGCCGTCCTCGAGACGGCCAGAGGCGGTATCCTCCGGCAAGGATTGGGCTTCGACCGTTGTGACGTGGGCGTTGTCACGAACATCACCGGCGACCATCTCGGGAAGTCGGGCGTGGATTCGATTCGCGAGCTGGCGCGGGTCAAGGCCGTCGTGCCGCGTTCGGTGTTTCGCGATGGCTTCTCGGTATTGAACGCCGACGATACGCGGTGCATGGCGATCTCGAAATATGCGCGCGGGGACCTTGTTCTGTTCTCGATGGACGACCGGAACGAACGGATACGGGAGCACCTCCGCTCCCGGGGTATCGCCGTGGTTCTTCGAGAGACGGATCAAGGCGAGATCATCTACATCATGGAGGGGCGGCGGGAGACGGCTGTTCTCAACGTACGGCAGATCCCGGCGACTTTCGAAGGGCGTGCCCGGTTCAATATCAAGAACGCCCTGGCTGCCACAGCGGCCGCCTACGCCTCGAACTGCAGCATCGAGATGATCCGGACCGGTCTGCGGACCTTCACGACATCGTTCTACCAGGCGCCCGGCCGCGCGAACATCGCCTCGGTTCGGGGATTCCAGGTGCTCATCGACTACTGTCACAACCCTGCCGGGCTGGAAGAGCTGGCCGATTTCGTTGGACGGCTCAATCCGAAACGCACCGTTGCGATGATCGCGATGCCCGGGGACCGCCGGAACGAAGATATCGCGACGTTCGGGAAGATCGCGGCGGAAGCCTTCGACAGCTTCATCGTTCGGGAGGATCGGAACACCCGGGGACGTCGCCCGGGCGAGGTTGCCGGGCTTCTCCGGCAGGCGTTGATCGACAACGGCGTCTCCGTCGACGCGATTCGGATCATTCGCGATGAGCTGGAAGCGACGCGAGCTGCGATCGATAGCGCGACGAGTGATGATCTCGTGCTGCTCCTAGCCGACTCTCCGGAGGAAGTCTGGGAAATTGTCACGAATTACAGCCTGAAGGAAGAATCCGACGCATCGCTGGTCCCGGCTGATTAGGATTTCGGGCCCGAAAAGACGCTCGGCGGACCTGTCTGGGGAGGGCCGCCGGGCGTCGGAGCAAGTTGGGAGGGAGTATGTTGGGCGTACATGACTCCAACAGGATGTCAGCACACCATGATCCCAGCCTACAACCGCCGAACGATCTGCGCATCAGTAGTATTCGGTATTTCCTGGATCCCATTGTCGGATTGGCGGTCATGGATTGGACGGATGCAAACACACGCAGAATCAGGGGCTAATTTTGAGGAATAGAGTGGCCTACGGGGCCGGTCCTGGACGATAAAGAGGGAAACGGTTGATCTCGAAAACAAATGCCCGCCCGTGGTGGGAAGCCTCCGTTATCTATCAGATATATCCGCGCAGCTTCAAGGACTCGAACGGCGACGGGATCGGGGATCTCAGAGGCATCGCTGAGAAGCTTCCGTACCTGGCCGATACGCTTGGAGTCGATACGATCTGGATCAGCCCGTTCTTCACTTCGCCGATGAAAGACTTCGGCTATGACGTTGCCGACTTCCAGGACTGCGATCCGATCTTCGGCACGCTGGCAGAGGCAGAGCGGTTGATCGAGTCAATCCACGACCGCGGAATGCGGGTGATATTCGACTATGTGTCCAATCATTCCTCGGATCGGCACGAGTGGTTTCTCGATTCGCGATCGTCACGAGAATCTGCGAAACGGGACTGGTATTTCTGGCGCGATCCAGGGCCGGACGGTGGACCGCCAAACAACTGGCTGAGCGTCTTCGGCGGTCCGGCCTGGACCTTCGACGAAGCAACCGGTCAGTACTATCTTCACTCGTTTCTCGCGAGTCAGCCCGATCTCAACTGGCGGAATCCGGAGCTTCGAGAAGCGATGCACGGCGTTTTGAAATTCTGGATGGACCGGGGAGTCGACGGGTTCAGAATCGACGCGGCCCATTTCGTCGGCAAGGATGAGGAGCTGCGAGATAACCCGCCGGCTCCGCCCGGTTCATTGCACATGCACCGGCCGATGGGCGAATACGATCATCAGCTGCACGTCTACGACAAGGGCACTGCATTCGCCCACGAGGTCTACCAGGACATCCGGGCATTCGTCGATCGGCACTCGTCTCCCGGACAAGAGCGCCTTATGATCGGCGAGATGCATATCTATGACTGGGATGAATGGGCCAGTTACTTCGGTCCGACACTCAACGAGTTCCACCTTCCCTATAACTTTGGCCTCCTGAAGGCCGCCTGGAACGCTGGCGAGATCCGGTCGCTGATCGAGACCATCGAGTCGGTTGTACCGGCAGACGCCTGGCCCAACTGGGTCATCGGAAACCACGATGAGCAGCGCGTGGCTTCCCGCCTTGGGCCGGCGGGTGCGCGGGCGGCGATGACCCTCCTGCTGACGCTGCGCGGCACGCCGACGATCTACTATGGCGATGAGCTTGGAATGCCGGATGCCGTCGTTCCTGCGGAGAGATTGCAGGATCCCTGGGGACTTCAGATGCCGGAGCTGAACATATCCCGCGACCCGCAGCGGTCCCCGATGCTCTGGGAGGTGGTTGAGAACGGCGCATTCACCGATGAAGACGCAGAATCGTGGCTTCCGGTTGTCGATGCTTCGAAGTACAGCGTTGAAGCGCAAATCGATGATCCCGATTCAATGTTGTGCCTGACGCGGGAGCTTCTGGCCCTTCGAAAGCAGCGTCCATCGCTACAGACCGGTAGCCTACGGCTCCTCGACGGCTTGCCTGAATCCTGCCTCGGGTTCTTGCGCGAGGAGGCCGGCGAGCGCACTGTTGTTCTCGTGTCCTTTTCGGACGCGATCCTTGACATCTCGCTCGATCTGGGAGACGCGGCGAAGGTCCTGCTGACTACTGTCGCCGATCCTTCCGACGCTTTTCAGGACGGCAACTTCCGTCTGCGACCTTCTGAGGCCATCGTTGCGGCTCTTTGAGCCGTGGCGAACTTCAGCGAATAAGCATGGCCGTCGGATCAGGGTTCTTGTGAGTGGGCGCTGATCGCTAGACGTCTCGATGCAGCTTTCAAATCCGGATCAAATGGGCTGCGTGCATGATGAAGATCATGAAACGCCGCCGGTGCGCATCGCTATCGGCATTTGAACGGAGAGAAACACCATGACGGTCACGAATAAAACTGCGAACTCCACGAACGTTTGCGGCCTTCGCATCACGGTTGATCACGATCAATGTATCGGAATCGGCAGTTGCGAGGTTATCGCAGCAGGGTTGTTCCGGCTCAATGGAGAACGCGTCGCCGAACTGATTGGTGATGCGGAGGTAAGCCGCGAAGAAGTGCTCGAGGCAGCGATGGAATGTCCGGTCGAAGCGATTTCAGTAGAGACCGAGGAAGGAGAGATTGTCTGGCCACCGTATTAGATTCGCATGCGGTATTCAGTGCTGCGTAGCACACCGCAGTCGCTCGCCGGGTTGGAGAGGGTTCGCATGGCGTTCCGAGGCTCTTTCCAACCTTTGCGGCGAGACCTGTCCAGGGGCGCACACCAGCCTCGCGAGCAGACGCAGCGCCTCATTCTGGCCGGTATACCGGCGAAATTGCCATGCATCGCAACGGATTTCGGGGGCGGCCTTCGACGATCCATGTCCCGGCTTCGGGCGATACACCGGGAACGATTGGGTCGACAAGATCATAGTTGTCGACGATCGATTGCAGAATGTTCGTGCGTATCGTCAAGCAGCATGGTCGCAATCTCGGCTGCGAGATCCCTGACATTCAGTTTTCGCTCGTTTTTGACCCGCTACGCGGTGACTGCGAGTGCGTACAGCAACTTCCCGATCGGTGAGGGACTCGAACCGGGGCCAATTGGGCCGGCGAAGAAGCAACCGGCGTTCCAAACGAGTTAGCGTAGATAGCAGAGCAGAAGTGTGGTGCGGAAACCGGGATTCGAACCCGGACGGGGAGTTGCCCCCAGCGGTTTTTAAGACCGCAGCGTCTGCCGTTCCGCCATTTCCGCGCGTTGCCGCAGCAAATGCAAAACGGACCCCGGAGTGGGGCCCGTTGCGGAGCGGAAGACGAGATTCGAACTCGCGACCTTCTCCTTGGCAAGGAGATGCTCTACCACTGAGCCACTTCCGCATGACTATCGACCTGATTTTACTCGCCTGCCAATGGCAGGTCAAGCTGACAGCCATAGAGCGCCCCGTCTGTGTACAATCTCCATTCTGAACGCGATACCTGTTCGCGTCACGAGTTTCGACAGAAGAGGGACACCTGTGTTCGAGTTTCTCGTGGGCGATTTTTCCATTGTTGCCGGGGCAACGCTCGCACTCATCGCTTTCTGGCGGCTGTTTCCGTTCGCCGTGAACCGGATTCTCCAGGATTCTCCGGCATACCGCAGCTATCTCAACCGTGGCATCCTGCTGACCGCTGCGGCCGCTATTCTCTGGATCGCCGCATTCGACAACTGGCGGCAGGTCATCGGTATCCCGACCGGGTGGATCCAGGACGACAAGGCACAGCGCGCCAGCGATCCGTTCTACTCGGGCAACATTTCCGATCCGGTCCGCGCCGTAAGCTGGATCCTTTTCTTCGGAGCGGTGATCGGCGGAGCCTACCTCTTCGCCCGATTCTCCCGGGGCTACGCGGAACCATTGATCCTTGGACCGCTGAGCGTCATCTCGTTCTTCATTCTGAACACGATCCGACTCCGCTACGACGTCGATTCCGTGAGGATCGCCTATGGCGCGATCGACTCGCCACTCGATATGGCTCTGACGCTCATGTGGATTGCCGTCTTGATCATCTCGATGGGGCTGATCGTCTCGGCGATGTATCTGATGACCTGGGCGCCGTTCGCGTTTGTGATGTCGCTGGTCTACCGCAAGCTGATCAACCGGCAGCGGTATGAAGAACCGCCAATCTTCCGTCGCCTTCGCGAGCGGCGGATGGAGCAGTCGCACAGTAGCGGGTAGCTGCTCTCCTGGAACATCAGATTCGTACGCCTCGTGGACGCACGAGCTTCGCTGGCCGCGGGACGTTGAGTTTCCTCAGGTCCGATGATGTCCCGGCCGGAACGGCGAAGACTTTTCCTTTGCGCTAATGAGGCGTGATTCTCCGGCAGTTTCCGTCGAGTCGCGCTGGCGGACCTACGGCATTCACTCGGCACGCGCGTAGATCGAGCTATCAGGTTGCAGGTGACGTCCGGGCAGTTGCTGTGGTCCGTCGTCTGGTCTGGCGGCTTCCGGCCCGGCAGCCACGATTTCATACGAAATCTTGTCGGAGACTTCCTGAATTTCCTGTCCAACTTAGCGGGTACATACGTTGGCAATGCATCGCATTGCCGGTACAGGGAACAGGACGTATTCATCCTGACTTCGTATCAGTTGATCAACAAGGAATCATGCCGGAGACTTCCTGATTCTCCTGACCGACATAGAGCGAACGTACCATGGCAATGCATCGCATAAACGCTACTGGGCATGGGAAGCATTCAGCCTGACTTCGTAGAAGCGGACTTGCTCTGCTCGAAGTGACGGAGCCTATCCTCGATCTCCGCCACCAAGCGTCCAGAGGTGATCATGACGTGACTGGCTCTTTAAGCGCGAGCACATCCGGTTGAAGCCCGGGATGCAGCAGTTGACCAGGAAAACGTACGGCCCGGGATTCGAATCCCGGGCCGTACGTTAGTCGGTGATTTGTTGCTGTCTGGCGAGGACTAGTTCCAGCTGAGGGCGAAGACCATGAGCAGTGCGACGATGTTGATGATCTTGATCATCGGGTTGATCGCCGGCCCGGCCGTGTCCTTGTACGGGTCGCCGACAGTGTCGCCGGTTACCGAGGCCGCGTGCGCTTCGCTGCCCTTGCCGCCGTGGAACCCATCTTCGATGTACTTCTTTGCGTTGTCCCAGGCGGCTCCACCGGTCGTCATCGAGATCGCAACGAAAAGCCCGGTGACGATCGAACCGATCAGCATGCCACCGATCGCGACCTGACCGAGCGTGATGCCGATGATGATCGGGATGATGATCGGGATCAGCGCCGGGATCATCATCTCCCGGAGAGCGGCCTGCGTCACGATGTCGACCGCGCGACGGTAGTCCGGCCGCACAGTGCCTTCGAGAATTCCGGGATTTTCCTGGAACTGGCGCCGGACTTCGACGACGACCGCACCGCCAGCCTTACCGACGGACTCCATGAGCAGCGCCGCGAAGAGATAGGGTAACGCTCCGCCGATGAACAGTCCGATGATGATCTTCGGGTCGCTGAGATCAAAGGCGGGCCGGTCCTCCAGTTCGAGGAAGTAGGAGGCGAAGAGAACGAGGGCCGCCAATCCGGCCGAGCCGATCGCGTACGCCTTGGTGACTGCCTTGGTCGTGTTGCCGACTGCGTCGAGCGGGTCGGTGATGTCACGGACCTGGGCCGGCATTTCGGCCATTTCGGCGATGCCGCCGGCGTTGTCCGTGATCGGTCCGAATGCGTCAAGGGCGACGATGATGCCGGTCATCGAAAGCATAGCGACGGCCGCCAGGGCAATGCCGTACAGGCCCGCGCCGCTGACCCCACCGACGGTCAGGTTGTAGGCGAGGTAGATCGCCAGCGCGATGATGACAATCGGAATCGCCGTCGACTTCATCGAGATCGCGAGACCGGAGATGATGTTCGTTGCATGACCGGTTTCAGAGGCTCTGGCAATGTCCTGGACCGGCCGGTAGCGCGTCGACGTGTAGTACTCGCTAACGGCAATGATTCCGACCGTAACGAGAATTCCAACCGTCGAGGCGAAGAAGAGTTTCAGTGTCGGACTCATGCCGAAATCGAACCACTTGAAGAGCGAGATGTCAGCGTTGGTGATGACACCGTTGTCGCTCATGAGCCAGGCGGTCACCGGCAGGAAGGCGATAATCGCGAGAATCGCCGCAACGACGACGCCCCGGTACAGGGCGTACATAATCGAGCGTCCAGCGGTAGCGCGAACAAAGAACGTCCCGATGATCGAGGCGAAAATCGAGACGGCACCGAGTACGAGCGGGTAGACGACAGCGACATCGGTGTTGAATCCAGGGATGTCTTCGAAGATGAGATCGCCCAGGAGCATCGCGGCGATCGCTGTGACTGCATAGGTCTCGAACAGGTCGGCTGCCATGCCGGCGCAGTCGCCGACGTTGTCGCCAACGTTGTCAGCGATAACGGCCGGATTGCGCGGGTCGTCTTCAGGGAATACCTGCCTCGACCTTGCCGACAAGATCGGCGCCGACGTCGGCGGCTTTTGTGTAAACGCCGCCGCCGATGCGGGCGAAGACGGAGATCAGAGAGCCACCGAACGCCAGTCCCAGGAGTGCATCGACATCCCGGAAAATCGCGTAGAAGACCGTTACCGATCCGAGGCCGAGTCCGACGACGAGCAGGCCGGTGACGGTTCCGCCGCGAAATGCCGTTTGCAGCGCGGAGTTTAGATCTTTGCGTCCGGCTTCAGCCGTCCGGATATTTGCCCGGACCGCAACACTCATGCCGATAATACCGGCGGCTGCCGAAGCGACGGCACCGATCAGGAATCCGATTGCCGTCTCGATGTCGAGGAGGAATGCCAGAAGGACGGTGATAACGACCGCGACGATCGCAACGATGCGATACTGCCGGATCATATATGCCTCTGCGCCCTCCTGGATCGCCTGCGCGATGTCCTTCATTCGTTCGTTGCCGTCTGGCTGTGCCAGCACGGCCCGAACGAGAATCACACCGTAGGCGATTGCCGCCGCCGATGCGATCCCTGCGATTAGCAATCCAAGGCCAGCGTCACTCACCGTAATAACCCCCCGGCTGTGCCCATAATGGTCGTAAACATGAAACGACGCGATCTCCAGCTTTCCCACCCAGCGGAGAAATCGCGTACCGCCGGGGTATTGTAGGCAAGGCGGTCATCGACTGGCAACTATCGGGAGCCTGACTCCCGGTCATTTGTCTGCTCCAAGGCTGCGAATTCGTGCTGCGAAGCCCGGCTGGAGCGGTTGCGGTTCAGCTTCTAAGATTGCGGAGTATTTACAGATCTGCATCAAGCGATGAGGGAGACAATGACGATAGCGGATTACCACGTCCACACGGATTTCTCGTTGGATTGCTCAGTCCCGATGGAGGACCAGTGCCGGGCGGCCATCGCTGCCGGGGTCGTCGAGATCGCGTTCACCGAGCATGTTGACCATGATGAATGCGACGCGGAGTCGATGGAGAAATACGACTACGCGGCCTACGGCGAAGAGCTGGAGCGTTGCCGCGAGCTATTTGACGGTCAGCTCCAGATTCTGCGCGCCGCCGAGATCGACTGGAACCGTTCGATCGCAGATGATGTGTTGGCATTCGTCGATCGCTCTTCGTTTGACTTCATCATCGGATCGGTTCACAACCTCGAGCACAAGTACGTCGGCTTTTCGCCGCCTGAGGAATTCGGCGGCGCGGGTCCAATGTATGACAGCTACTACGACGAGATGCTCTCGCTTGTCGAAGCCGGATTCCCGTCGGTGGTCGGTCACCTGGATCTCCCCCGGCGTTACCACGGCGTCTCGCCGTTCGACGTCGATCGGGATCATTTTGAGGGGCGCTTGCGCGAGATCTTCCGGGTTGCGGCGGCGAACGGCGTCGGATTCGAGATCAACACGTCGGGGCTGGTGAGGGGAAAAGGGTTCTCGTTGCCCGAGCCGGAAGTGCTCGGTTGGTTCGTCGAAGAAGGCGGGGAGGTCGTTACCGTCGGGTCGGATTCCCATCGCACCGAACAGATCGGCGGCTACATCGAGGACACTTATCGACGTCTGAAGGAGATCGGCATCGATTGGCGGATGTCGTTCGTGGGAGGCGAACGAAAGCGGATTGCCACATAGGCAGCCTCATTACGCCATCGACTGATGCACCCTAGAGCGGTAGACGCCGAAAGATCGGGCGGGGCAAGTGACGGAGGATCGCCATAACCCAGCGGAGCTTGCCCGGCACCCATACGAATTCGCTCTGTCGACGGAGACCGCGGATGATTGAGTCCGCGACGGCGTCTGCATCGGTTGCCATAGGCGGAATGTCCAGATCCGACGTCATCTTGGTCTTCGCGAATCCCGGCCGTACGATCATGACGCCCACTCCGGAGCCGTGCAGCGCGTCGCCAAGGCCCTGAGAGAACCAGTCGATGCCGGCCTTCGAAGCGCCGTAGAGGAAATTCGAACGGCGCGCTCGCTCGGCGGCTACGGATGAGAGCACGATAATCGTTCCGTGCCCCTGGTCTACGAGGCGGTCGGCAATCGGGATCAGGAGCGACACTGGCCCGGTGAAGTTCGTCTCGATGACCTCTATGGCACGCGCGGGATCATGCTCATCTCTCGCCTGATCACCAAGTAGCCCGGCTGCGACGATGACGAGGTCGACGTCACCGTCGGCAAACGCTTCGGACGTGAATGCTTCGTGACTATCAAAGTCGAGCACGTCCAGGTCGAGACAGCGGTATGAGACCGCCGGCGCCACGGCCTTGAGAGCCGAGGCCCTCGATTCGAGATTCTCGACATTTCGTCCGGCCAGGATGAGACGCTGTAAGCGATCGCGGACGAGCCGCTCGCAGGTTGCGAAAGCAATGTCGGAGTCTCCTCCGATGATCAATGCGCTCTGAACGCTGCCGACCGCGTTCTTCATCGGTACTCCTTCTCGTTCAACTTCCCCGCAGTCCGAGCCTTCTGGACAGGTCGGATGCCAGCCGACGGTCCGGATCGTGCCGGTCGGCAATTTCTCGCCACCGCGGGATATCCGGGTACATTGGTTTGACGAGTTCCGGGCGCATGCGCGAATCCTTTGCGAAATACAGCCGACCGCCGGCATCGAGGACGATCTCGTCAATCGTATCCAGCAGCGCGGAGAGGCCCGTCCAACCGGTCGGGATGTCGACGGCGAGCGTCCAGCCCGCGACCGGGAATGACAGGAGCCCGTTACCTTCGCCCATTCGTTTGAGCACGACGAGGTATGTTGGAACCCGGTCGCGGCTCAGCAGCTCGAGAATCCACCTCAGTGCGTCTTCGCGACCGTCCGGGACAATGCACTGGTGCTGGACGAAGCCGCGCGAACCGTAGACCCGATTCGCATTCTCAACCATGTCGAGCTGGTGAAAGAAGGCTGACAATGGTTCCGGACTCTCCCGTTCCAGTCGCGGGTGCTTTCGAAACCAGAACTCGTTGAACGCTCTGGCGGTCATTGTCCCGACGATGCTGGCCGGTACCAGGTCCGGCACCGACAATCTCGATCGCTTCGGCCCTTCGAGTTCTGGCGGCCCTTCGCTATTGGCGACGTTCTGGTGGTTGCCCTGATAGAGCACTCCACGCCCGAGAGCTTTGCCCTGGGCCAATGTGTCTACCCAGGCTACGGAATACCGATAGCGCATGTCGTCCTCGACCATTTTGGTCAAGAGCCGGTCGATGTTCGCGATGCGCTCGGTATCGACCAGGACCATCGACGTTTCGATGCGGATCATTCTGATGGTTGCCGTGAGGATGAATCCGGTCAAGCCCATACCGCCGCAGGTGGCGTCGAAGAGGTCGGGCTGGCTGGTGCGTTCGACGTCGATGACGTTGCCTGACGAGGTCAATAGTTTGAACCGAAGTACGTGGTTTCCGAACGTCCCATCGACATGGTGGTTCTTGCCGTGAATATCGCTGGCAATCGCACCGCCGACGGTCACGTAGCGAGTGCCGGGAGTAACCGGAACGAACAGGCCGAGCGGGACGAACAGCTGCATCATCCGGTGGAGGCTGATGCCGGCGTCGACGGTGACGGTCGCCGCTTCGAGGTCGATTTCGTGGATGCTTTGCATAGCCGTCAAGTCGATCACCGAGCCGCCGGCGTTCTGTGCCGGATCGCCATAGCTGCGGCCCAGACCACGGGCGATTAGCCCGCGTCGATGAGGCTCGCGGATGATGGAAGCGAGTTCGTCGATCGACGAGGGATGGTAAACGGTGGCGCGGGAAGGGGCCGTGCGGCCCCAACCGGTCAGGAGCCGATCGTCGGGCAGGTTGCGGCTTTCGGTGTCGGAAATCAGACGGGACAGGAGTTTCACGGCAGCTCCGCTGCTCAACTGATTCAAATGCAAAACCCCGCATTTGCGGGGTCTGGATGATGCTCTGACATGATGCCTGGGTGCCGAGGGGCGGAATCGAACCGCCGACACCACGATTTTCAGTCGTGTGCTCTACCTACTGAGCTACCTCGGCTCATTTCGCCTCAGTCGCCGCACCGGTCGTATCAGGTGGGCGATAGAGGACTCGAACCTCTGACATCCACGGTGTAAACGTGGCACTCTACCAGCTGAGTTAATCGCCCAATTTCCTAAAGGTCGTTGGCGACGGTGCCCAGGAAAGGATTTGAACCTTCACGCCCTAAACGGGCACTAGCCCCTCAAGCTAGCGCGTCTGCCTATTCCGCCACCTGGGCAGGCCGCTCCTATTCGGAGCAACTGCGAGTATATGCAGCGGCAATCTGCGGTGTCAAGCAATGCCCGTCGATTGCCGTCTTGATTCTACCGGTTCGCCCGGGAATAGCCGCGTGTTAGGATGCAACGCGTTTTGCCTGGTCGTTAGACTAGTGAAGACCGGGTTCTGAGCTCAGGAAATGAGGGACAAATCAATGAAATCCAAGGTCACCGTCGTCGGCGCGGGCAATGTCGGAAGCGTCGTCGCTAACGAGGTCGCGCTCGGTGGGTTTGCCGACGTCGTTCTCGTCGACATCGTCGAAGGCATGCCCCAGGGCAAGGCGCTCGACATGATGCAGGCCGGGCCGATCGACACCTATGACGCGACGATCACCGGTGCGAACTCTTACGACGAGACGGCCGGTTCGGACGTCGTCGTGATCACAAGCGGCGTCGCCCGTAAGCCGGGCATGAGCCGTGATGATCTGCTCAAGACGAACATGGGCATCGTCAAGCAGGTGACCGAGTCAGTGGCCTCCCAGTCTCCCGACGCCGTTATCATCATCGTTGCCAACCCGCTCGACGCCATGTGCCACGTTGCCTATGATGCGGCGGGCTTCCCGAAGGAGCGCGTCATCGGCATGGCCGGGGTTCTCGACTCGGCGCGATTCCGGACGTTCGTCGCGATGGAGCTCGATGTCTCGGTTGCCGACGTTCAGGCGCTCGTGCTTGGCGGTCACGGCGACACGATGGTTCCACTTCCTCGCTACACGACTGTCGGCGGGATTCCCATTACCGAATTGATGTCTGAGGATCGCATCAAGGCAATCAGCGAGCGAACCGCAGGCGGCGGCGCGGAGATCGTGTCGCTGCTGAAGACCGGCTCGGCCTACTACGCCCCCGGCGCTGCCGCCGCCCAGATGGCTGAAGCGATCATCCACGACCGCAATCGTGTTCTGCCCGCCAGCGTGCTCCTGGAAGGCGAGTACGGAGTTGAAGGCCTTTACGTCGGGGTCCCGGTCAAGCTCGGCGCTGGAGGCGTGAAGCAGATCATCGAGTTGAATCTAAGCGAGTCCGAGCAGGCGATGCTCGATCATTCGGCCGGCGCCGTTCGCGATCTGGTTGACGCGATGGCGGCGCTTGGATAATCCCCGACAGGAAGCGTAGGCCGATGGCGTCTCGTGAGTGGGAAAACCCGGACGCAATGATGAGTGTCGACGAGGTGTTCGACCGGATCATCTCGTCGATTAGCTCCCGCCCGCCCACTCGCGTGGATTTGCTTGCCAGCCGCGGTCTCGTGCTGGCCGAAGATGTGACGACTCCCTCTGATGTCCCGCCGTTCAGCAACTCGGCGATGGACGGATTTGCCATTCGGTCGGGTGAGACTATTCCGGGACAGCCGGTGACCTTCAGGCTGATCGGCACGGTTGCGGCCGGAGATGCCGAGGTTCTGACGGTCGGCCCGGGCGAAGCCGCGCGGATCATGACCGGCGCGCCGATGCCCGGGCAGGCTGATGCGGTGATTCGGTTCGAAGAGGTCGAGGAGAATCCTCAAGGCACGGTTCTTGTCCGCCGATCCGTGGCGCCGGGCGAGAACGTTCGGCTGGCTGGCGAGGACGTCGCCAAGGGCGAAGTGATTCTTCGAAAAGGAACAGTCATCCGCTCACCTGAGATCGGATTACTCGCTGCGACCGGGATCACTGCTGTGGCGGTCCACGGCCAGCCTCGCATCGCCATCATCTCGACCGGAGACGAGGTTGTCGAACCGGGCGTCGATCTGAAGTCCGGCCAGATTCGGGACGCGAACTCTTATCTCCTGGCTTCGATGGTCTCGGACCTTGGCGCGCAACCGGTACGAATCGGGATAGCCGCGGACACTCGATCGGACCTTAGCAGTCACTTCCAGGCCGCAGCCGGATGCGATTTCATTGTCACGTCCGGCGGTGTATCCCATGGTGACTTCGACCTGGTCAAGGACGTCATGCGACAGAAGGGACGCGTCGATATCTGGACCGTCAGGATGAAGCCGGGGAAACCGCTGGCGTATGGAACGATCGGCGATACTCCGCTGTTGGGTCTGCCCGGGAACCCGGCGGCCGCAGCCGTCGCGTTTCACCAGTTTGGCCGTCCGGCCATCCTCAAGATGCTGGGGCATCGCAAGATTCGTCTCCCCATCGTGCGAGCGCGGCTGGAGGAATCGATCGAGAATCGGGGACGCCGGAGGCACTTCGAGCGAGGCATTGTCCGCTATTCAGGAGATGGCTGGGTCGTAAGACCAACGGGAATACATGGTTCGGCGATGCTGAGCGGTCTCAGTTCGGCAAACTGTTACATTGTCGTGTCGGAATCAATCGACAATGCGCCTGCCGGCTCGGAGGTCGACGTTCAATTGCTCGGACCGGAAGTCTTCGCGACCATGTCGATTCCGACGGATTGAAAATGAGGACGAACCACTCTATGGCCACGCCAGATCGAATCGTGATTATCGGCCCGAGCGGTTCCGGGAAATCCCACCTTGGATCACTGCTAGCCAGCGCGCTCGATATGGAGTTGATTGACACAGATTCCGTCATCGAGGCACGAATCGGAATGTCGATCGACGAGTTCTTCGAGCGGTTTGGCGAACCGGCTTTCCGGGCGATCGAGTCCGACGTCATTCACGAGGCATCTGCCGGCGCTGGCCGGGTCGTCGCTACAGGCGGGGGGGCGGTCCTCGCGCCGTCCAACTGGGCGGCGCTGCGTCCCGGGTCGGTGATCATCGGATTGACTGCCGACGTTGAAACGCTAGTTGACCGGGTTGCGAATCAGACTGCCCGGGTAGGACGCAATGCCGTTCGCCCCAACATGGCCGGCGATCCCTATTCCAGGATGCGCGAGATGCTCGAGAATCGGGGGCCCCTCTACGCCCAGGCGGACATCGTCATCGACACCGAACGGCACCCCGCCGATGAGGTCCTCGAGATCGCACTGGGGGCTATCAGGCAGCAGTCTGGCAAGCATCTCGTCCCGAGCCTTTCGATCGATTCTCCACTCGAGCGGTCGGATCTCTATGTCGGGCGAGGGATCCGGCAGTCGCTCGATGGGCTGGTCAAAAAGCGCTGGCCGGCAGCCCAGAAGCTCTGGTTCATTAGTGACGATCACGTTGCGCCGCACTGGCTTGATGATGTTTCCGCGTCGTCCATGTCCTCTGGATACGACGTTCGCTCGATCGTCGTGCCGGCCGGGGAGGCCAGCAAATCCTTCGACCGGTTGGGCACGATTCTCGAAGAGATGACCGCTAACGGAGTATCCCGGAGCGACGTCGTCGTCGCCCTCGGCGGTGGCGTCGTGGGAGATCTGGCTGGCCTCGCTGCGGCGATCTGCTTGCGCGGACTCTCGCTCGTGCAACTGCCGACGTCGCTATTGTCGATGGTTGATTCGAGCGTGGGCGGAAAGACCGGAATCAACACCAGATCCGGCAAGAACATGGTCGGCGCCTTCTACCAGCCGGGACTCGTGTTGATCGATACCGACTTCCTGTCGACGCTGCCTGCTGAGGAGTATCGATCCGGAATGGCCGAGGTCATCAAGCATGGAGAGATCCAGCCGAGCACACCGCTCCAGACGGATACGCTCTCAAGCCTGCTCGGCAGCTTGCCGGCGCTCGATCCCATCGACGACGGGCAGATTGACGAAATCGTGCTGCAGAACGTCCGGACCAAGCACAGCGTCGTTCAGGAAGATGAACGAGAGAGCGGCTTACGGATGATCCTCAACTTCGGCCACACCAGCGGGCACGCCATTGAAGCGGATGGCTACCGGTACCGCCATGGCGAGGCGGTTGGACTCGGGATGCTGGTTGCCACCCATATCGCCATCACGCTCGATCTCTGTCCGGCGGACAGATTCGACCGGATCGAGGAATTGTTAGAGCGGGCAGGGCTTCCGACCCGCTACGACGGCGCGGTCGGTGCGGTAATCGAGAACATGAAGTCAGACAAGAAGAACGTTAGTGGCGTCCAGCGCTGGATTCTTCCGGTTGGCGGCTCGGGGGTGGAGATTCGTACCGGCATAGATCCCGGTGTGGTCGCGGAATCGATCGCGGCGATAGGCGGGCGATAACCGCGTTGCGAGTCCCGTCGTGCAATAATCCAACAAGGAGTCCGGACGGGACCTGAGTGAAGGATAGTGTTCAAAGGTGACGATAGTTCTGTCCGGTTCGCTGGCGTTCGACTACATTATGAACTTTCCCGGCTACTTCGAGGACCATATTCTTCCGGACAAGATTCACGTCCTCAACGTCTCCTTCCTCGTCGAGTCACTCGAGCGGCAGCGCGGCGGCGTTGCCGGCAATATTGCCTACAACCTCGGCCTGCTGGGACAGCCGTGCCGGTTGGTCGGGACGGTCGGCAACGATTTCGACGAGTACCGTCAGGAGCTGGATCACCTGGAGATCGACATGTCCGGCGTCGTCGTGCTGGACGATCTGGTGACGGCCAGCGCGTTCATCACGACCGACCGGGCGGACAACCAGATCACCGGCTTTTTCCCGGGAGCGATGGCCAACGCGGGCGAGTACTCTATCCTCGATCGGATGGACGGCGCGACGGTGGCGGTCGTATCGCCGACGGCCCCGGCTGCGATGAGACGCCATGTCGACGAACTGCGCGAGGCCGGGCTGCCCTATCTCTTCGATCCGGGGCAACAGGTCGTTGCGCTGTCGGCCGACGATTTGCGCGCCGGCGTCGAAGGTGCGGAGCTGCTCGCTGCCAACGACTACGAGCTGGCGTTGATCGAGGACAAACTCGAGCTGACCCGGGAGGAGATCCTGGAGCAGGTCAAGGTCGTCGCCGTCACATTCGGCGACCTGGGTTCGGCGATCCACGTTGACGGAACGGCGTACGAGATTCCTCCGTCCGAACCCTGGCGAGTCGTCGATCCGACCGGCGCTGGAGACGGCTATCGAGCCGGCCTGATCGCCGGGTACGTTCACGGAATTGACTGGGAAGCGACCGGACGAATTGCCTCGGTCGCGGCGACCTACGTCGTCGAGCAAAAGGGTACGCAAGCACACGGCTACACGCGGGATGAGTTTCGAGAGCGCTTCTCCGCAGAATTTCCCGACTTCGAAGGCGCTCTCAGCACGTTGTTTGACGGCGCCGGCGACTAGCAGGCGCGTCTGCGATCCAGGGGGAACAAATGGTTGATGCAAGTGCGATGAAATACGACATCAAGGACAGGTCGCTCGCCGACGCTGGCCACCGGCGTATCAGCTGGGCGGCCCGCGAGATGCCGGTCATCGGGATGATTCGAGAAAGATTCCAGGCCGACAAGCCGCTTGCCGGCATCAGAATCGTCGCCTGCGTGCACGTAACGACGGAGACGGCGAACCTCGCGCTAACCCTCAGGGACGGCGGAGCTGATGCCGTGGTCTGCGCCAGCAATCCTCTCTCGACTCAAGACGATGTGGCGGCGGCGCTCGTTGATGAGGGAATCCCGGTCTTCGCCATCAAGGGCGAGGACGCGGAGACCTACTATCGACACATGAATGCGGCGATCGATCACCGGCCGAACATCGTCATCGACGATGGGGCCGACGTCGTAAGTTCCCTGCATCGCGATCGAACTGATGACCTCGCCGAGATGATTGGCGCGACCGAGGAGACAACGACCGGCGTCATCCGGTTGAAGGCGATGGAACGGCAGAACGTTCTTGCCTTCCCGGTTGTCGCGGTGAACGATGCAGACACGAAGCACTTTTTCGACAATCGCTACGGAACCGGCCAGTCGACGATGGACGGAATACTCCGGGCGACGAACATCCTCATTGCCGGTAAGGTCGTCGTCGTCGCCGGATACGGGTGGTGCGGCAAGGGCATTGCCATGCGGGCCCGGGGGCTCGGCGCGCGCGTTGTGGTGACGGAAATCGACCCGGTCAAGGCCCTCGAAGCCGCGATGGACGGTTTCCAGGTCGGTCGGATGCAGGATGCCGCCAAGGTCGGCGATATCTTCGTTACCGCGACCGGCAACATCAACGTCATCGATCAGGATGATTTCGAGGTCATGCGCGACGGCGCTATTGTCGCCAACGCGGGACACTTCAATTCCGAGATCAACATCAAGGCGCTCCAGGAGATGGCCGGCGAGGGGCGGCGGGAACTCCGCCCGTTCGTTGAGGAATATCGAGTTTCGGATGACCGCAACGTCATTGTCCTGGGTGATGGCCGGCTGATCAACCTGGCTGCTGCCGAGGGTCATCCGGCGAGCGTTATGGACATGTCGTTCGCCAATCAGGCCCTGGCGTGCTCCTATCTGACACAGAATTACAAGAATCTTGAGAACAAGGTTTATGACGTGCCGGATGAGATCGATTCCCAGATCGCCGAACTGAAGCTCCAGAGCATGCGGATCGCGATCGATGAACTGACCGAAGAGCAGGAAACGTACCTCAATTCCTGGGAGATGGGTACGTAAACTGGGCGTCTTGCCCGTTCGAGCCAGCCGCGAGAGGATTTCGCCCAACAATGTCGTCGTTTGCTACTGCGGAACGCACGTTATTCACGTCGGAGTCAGTGACCGAAGGACATCCCGACAAACTCTGTGACCAGATCTCCGATGCGATACTCGACGCGATCATCGCCGACGATGAGGACGCTCGCGTAGCGTGCGAGACGGCGACGACGACCGGTCTCGTAATTGTGATGGGTGAGATCACGACCTCGACCTACGTCGATATCCCCCGCATCGTTCGCGATGTGGTGAAGGACATTGGCTATACGGATGCCAGGTTCGGCTTTGACTACCAGACGTGCGGCGTGCTCACGTCGATCAAAGAGCAATCCACGGAAATTGATGCCGCGGTTGGCGAGGCTCTGGAGGTCCGGGGACAGTCCTCAGAGACTGCAGATCTCGACACACTCGGCGCCGGCGACCAGGGCATGATGATCGGCTATGCGACGAACGAGACGCCAGAGCATATGCCGCTCCCGATCGCGCTGGCCCACCGGCTCGCTCGCCGTCTAACCGAGGTTCGCCGGGACGGCGATATCGCCTACCTGCGTCCGGATGGTAAGAGTCAGGTGACTGTCGAGTACCGGCATGGAAAGCCCATCCGAATCGACAGTGTCCTGGTATCGGCCCAGCATGCCGACGACGTTGACAGCGAGGTTATTCGGCGGGACATCGAGCACGGCGTCATCCGGGAGACGCTACCGGCGGAGATGCTCGACAGCTCGTCGAAGGTCTTCATTAATCCGAGCGGGCGATTCAGTATCGGCGGCCCGATGGGCGACGCCGGCCTGACCGGTCGAAAAATCATCGTCGATACGTACGGTGGCATGGCTCGCCATGGTGGCGGGGCGTTTTCCGGCAAGGACCCGACAAAGGTCGACCGTTCCGGTGCATACGCGGCGCGCTATGTCGCGCGGAACATCGTCGGCGCCGGGCTCGCTGACCGTTGCGAGATTCAGGTGTCGTACGGGATCGGGATGGCGAGACCACTTTCCGTTCACGTTGAGACCTTCGGCACCGGTAAGATCTCGGATGAACGGATCGCCGTCTTGATCGACGGGCACTTCGACCTGCGCCCCCGAGCGATCATCAATCAGCTCGATCTGTGGCGGCCGATCTACCGGCAGACCGCGACGTACGGACATTTCGGCCGGCCGGATCTCGATCTTCCGTGGGAACGGCTCGATAAGGTTGAGATACTTCGAGATGCCGCGGGGCTGAGCGCGGTAGGTACTTCGGATTAGCGAATTGCGATGACATCCGATCAGGCCGGCGTCGCGCTCGTCACTGGTGCCGCAGGATTTGTCGGCCGCCACCTCGTCTCTCTACTCGAGACGGCCACGAACTGGGATGTCGTCGGACTTTCCAGATCGGCGTCGCGGATCAGCCAACGGACAATCTCGATTCGCTGCGACTTGCGTGACGGCGAGCACGTCGCTCGAGTTCTCGATCATTACCGCCCCTCGGTGATCTTTCATCTCGCAGCCCAGAGCTATGTCCCGAAGGCGCTGGCTGATCCTGCCGGGACGCTCTCGAACAATATTCTGGGCCAGGTCAATCTGATGGAAGGGTTGATCGCATCGGATCTTTCCCCACGGGTGCTGATCGCGAGTTCCTCCGAGATCTACGGGGCCGTTGAGCCTGCTGACTTGCCGGTCACCGAAGATGCGCCGTTCCGGCCGGGAAACCCGTACGCCGTATCGAAAGCGACTCAGGATCTCCTCGGTTACCAGTACTGGTCAAGCTCCGGGATGGATATCGTTCGAGCGCGCGCGTTCAACCATAGCGGGCCAGGGCAGTCGGAACGATTCGTCTTGAGCGGGTTTGCGAGACAGGTCGCCGAAGCCGAGACAGGGAAAGTCGAGCCGACGATCCTGGCTGGGAACCTTGACGCCGAGCGTGACTTCCTCGACGTTCGGGACGTTGTACAGGCCTATCTGCGCATCGTTGACGAGGGTGAACCGGGCGATGTCTACAACGTCTCATCCGGGATTCCGCGCCGGGTTGGGGATTTGCTCGCCACGCTCATGGAGATGTCCAGCGTCTCGTTATCGACACGCAGCGATCCGGCGAGAATGCGGCCTTCGGACGTTCCGACGATCTACGGCGACTCGACCAAGTTGAAGTCCCGGACCGGCTGGGCGCCGACGTTCTCTATCGATCAGACATTGCAGGACACGTTGGATTACTGGCGCGACACCCTTTAACCGGATGATGGGTTCATTCGGCTGGATTCTCTGACGATCGAGCGAGATTCGGTTCATAGATGCTGGTTGAGGTGATCCTGAATGGTGGTTGGCCGTTTGCGCCTGGCGTTTCGAGCGGGCTGCGGTGCTGTCGGATGTAAGATTGAATCAATGTCGTCAACAACTCAACGGACAAACCCACGACATTAAACCGCTCGGAATAAGGCAAGGCACATTCAACACGATGACGAAACGGCGAATCGGACGGCTGGTGATCCAGTACTATCTGTCAGTGCGAATGAGCGCCGCAGCCGCCATGCCCGACCTCGGTTACCCCGAGATCCAGTTTCCCCCGCCAATCGTCCGGCAGCAACCCGCGCACCTTCACGATGGCTGGGACGAGCGGGAATTGATCCGGGACGGCGATACGGAGTGGATCGTCACCCGGGAAGCGCGCGACATTCCCCAGACAACGATTGTCTGGAATTAGGGTAAGACGCCGGCAGCCCGGCGTGCGGCAGTGAAAGCGCTGACGTCGGCCGGATGTTGATGGAGAAAAGTCTTCGGGGCCGCGTGAAATGCGCGGCCCCGATTTCGCGTCCGGGGAGCGTTCTACCCGGCGTTCGAGAAGCTGAATGGTTGGCCAGCCGTCTGCTGCTCTTCGGTCAGCATTTCGGCGAGCACCTTTTGCATCGCCATGACGTGGGCGCAGGAGCCGTGGGTATCGAAGCTGTGACAGTCACAGCTGAAGTCTTCACCGTTCATCGAGACCCGGTGTTCGTCGTGGCTGCCGCGGAGCGTGGCGTCGAACGACTGGAACTTCACCCTCGACGGCTCCTCGGCATAGATTCGGGCTTTTTCGACTTTGCTTACATATCCTGATGATTGTTGGGAAAATGAGAACGGCGTACCGCTGGTCTGCTGGTCCTCGCTGAGCATCGGCGCCAGGATCTTTTGAAGGGCCATGATATGGGAGCTGGTCCCCTGGCTCTGGAAACTGGGGCTCGAATCGGTGAATTCCGTGCCATCCATCGTCACAACGTGGTCCCCATTTTCGCCGGCGAAGCTCACGCGAAATCGCTGAAACCTGATCCGCTCAGGTTCGTCAGCGTAGCGCCGAGACTTCTCGACTTTTGAAATCAGCGATGAATTCAATCGGCTCTCCTGTCTACTCGGGAATCGAACGAACGCGACTCACTGGAAACTCCGTCAGCAGATCGACGCCACAAAAAAACGCCTCGACAGAATGCCGGGCGAGTGTTCTGTGTCGCGTGTGTTGTGGCGTGACCCGCTCATGGTTCGGTCATCCCCCGCGATGTGTTTCCAACGATGCTTGAAGTGTAACAGACGGTGAATTCTTTTGGCCTGAGGAATTAGTCCGGTTCGCAATCGCGCGATAGGGTGAACGAGGAACGTGAGGAGAGGGTAGGGTGGATGCTCCGGCGAACGAGGTAGGAATAGCGATTCTGGCAGGTGGCGCGAGTAGCCGGATGGGGCAGGATAAGGCGCTGCTGACCTGGGGAGGGATGGCGCTAATCGACCGCGCGATCCGTATCGCGCATGCGATCATCGGGCCGGGGGCGACCATGGTTGTTGGAGACCGTCCGGAATATCATGGACGGGGCGCGTCAGTTATCCCGGACCGGTTCCCAGGCACGGGGCCGCTCGGAGGAATTGCTACAGCTCTTGCGAACTGGCAGGGTGATCGTCTGCTTGTTGTCGCCGTCGATATGCCGACGCTCTCTCTCGAACTGTTGACTGCGATGGCAAAGAAGACGTTTGTCGGGGATGCACTCGTACCTCGCGTTACCGGCGGGTCGAAGCAAGGCCATGGGCAGGCGCGTCCGGAGGCGTTACATGCCGTCTATCGCGTGCGTTCCCTGGCAGCGATCGAGCGAAACGTCTTGCGCGGGAGGCTGAAAGTCGCGACCGTGTTTGATGATCTTGACGTCGAGTACCTCGACGAGGCGTGGTTACGCCGATACGATCCGGAGCTACGCTCGTTCGAGAACGCGAATACGCCGGAGGTCTTTCGCCGGCTCAAACAGACACTCGAGGACGACCGCTAGCCGTTGGTAACCATTGGACGTCAGCGCTCCCCATTCTTGACGACTTCTTCGATCGCTTCGTCAAATCTCCAGATCGAACGGTCGCTCCGGAATCGGCGGGCGTCAATCGTCCAGGGCCCCTCGATTCTACGGCCCATTTCGGCGATGGCGGCGATCGCGTCTACCGCGCCGTCGACGTCCCCTGGCTGGTAGGTGAAAGCTGAAGGAAGCGTCTCGGGGTAGGCCAGCGCGGCCGGTACGACCGGGATAGCCCCGAGCATCGCCGCTTCTATGGCGGAGACTCCGAAGAATTCATGCTCGGCCGTCGAGAGCCAGACGTCGGACGACGCCAACAGGCTCTCGTACGTCGATCTCTTGATATCCGGAACAGGGATCGATGATTGCCCGCACGTCGCCGGTCATTTCCGGATCAGAAGACCAGCGTTCAGTCTCACATCCCAGGATTGTGAGCGAAATGTCGATTCCCCGATGTATGCACTCACGGGCAACCGCGAGCAACAGGTCCGGCCTCTTTTTCGTTCCCAACGTGCCGACCAGCTGACCCGGATTCCCTTACCGCCTCGATCTTCCGGAGTCCCGACCGACACCGGAGGATAGAGCACGTCCGTCTTGCGCCAGTTTCCGGGGAGGATCTCGCGGGCCATTGACCTGAGAAGCCGCGATCTGCTGCTTCATGGCCGTCCATTGAACGCCCGCTGGTGGAATCGCGAGTTGAACCAGATCACATCAGACGTTTCGACCGACTCCAGGTGGCTCACAAGGTGGGGAATTCGATCGAGTGATTCTGCTGGATAGATCCATTGGGATTCATGGAAGTAGGTGATAACCGGCAGTCCGGACAGTGCTCGGGGTAGATTTGGCCGGATGAGCCGCAGGTCCGCAGGACCGGAGAAGAGGATCGCGTCATAGTCGCGTTCAGCTACGTTCGCCAGTGCGTCAAGCACTCCGCGGTGGCCTGTCAGCGCGAGTGCGCGCCAGTGACCTCGATCGAGGACGATGATGTCTACGTGATGGCGAGACCGGGACTGGATAAGGCGGGCTATTCTAAGATGCGAACCTTCGCCGTATGATTCGACATAAAGCAGTCGTCGGTGCGGTCCAGTTCCCGGATGTCCCGGGATAACGCGCCAGCCCGCAGAAGAAGGAACACTGAAATTGTCGACGTTCGAATCCGCCGGAATCGTCACACTCCTGACTGACTTTGGTCTAGCCGATACCTATGTCGGTCAGATGAAAGGCGTCCTGCTCGGCATCGAACCGACGCTGAAGATTGTAGACCTGACCCACGATGTCTCCCCGCAGGACATCGACGAGGGGGCGTTCCAACTCGCGGCTGCGATCGGGGCGTTTCCGTCCGGTACCGTCCACGTGGCGGTCGTCGATCCAGGGGTCGGAACGGGACGGCGAGCTATCGTTGTCCAGACGTCGACCGCCCTGTACGTCGCTCCGGACAACGGCCTGCTCAGCTACATCCTTCCGGAAGCTATTTCCGCTTTCGAGATTTCGAATCCTGATTTGCTGCGGGACTCTCGCACTTCAACGTTCCACGGCCGGGATGTGTTTGCCCCGACGGCCGGCCACCTGGCAAGCGGCCGGATTGCCGTCTCCGACGTCGGGCCATCGATCAATCCGTCATCCCTCATCGCACAGAGCCGCGCGATCGAGTCGTCGGACCACACCATCAGCACTGAGATCGCTTCGGTGGATCGATTCGGAAATTGCATAACGTTGATACCGGGCGAAGCGTTGCCTCCAGCCGGGACGCCGGTCGAAGTTCGTTGTCGGGAGTTTCGTACGAAGCTGCTGGCGAAAACCTATCAAGATGTTGCGCCCGGCGAGCCAGTATCGCTGGTAGGCAGTTATGGCACGCTGGAGCTATCCGTGCGGGATGGGAGCGCTGCCGCGGAGTTCTCGCTGGCGAGAGGAGATCGTGTGGTCGTCCGTCTTGCGGGATAAGCCGGGGTCGGACCGGGACGGGTACACCTGTATACTTTCGTGGTTGTAATCGGGCTTCACCATGGGGCGGAAAAGCAATGTCATCAAATCGAACTGACTCGCGCCGCAAGTCTCGCCTTTCCCGGGCTGAGATCAAGGCGTATGAATCCCGCCGGGCCGAAGAACGCCGCCGCCTCGCTCTTCACCAGGAAAAGGAAGTGGAGTCGAACAAGTCCGACTCCACTGCGTATGTCATGACCCGTGACGACGAATTCGGGGTGATCAAGAGCGATCTCCTCAGACTCGGCTGGATCGTTGGCATCCTGGTCGTTCTGCTCATCGCCGCGACGTTGATGCTGTCCTAGACCCTATTCCTCTTCGTCGTCGATAGGCTCATCATCGTCCGTCTCGATGTCACTCTCTTCGTCTTCCTCGAAGGTGGTATCAATCTCCGTGTCGTCGTCGGTATCTTCTTCTTCATCGTCCTCGCCAAGCAGATCTTCGAGATCCTCGTCATCGTCCGGCGGGATGATGAGGTCATGCTCGTCCGCCCGGAAGAGTCGCGAGTCGCGGACGTAAGCGCGCGGGATGGCTTTGTTGACCTGCTCCGGAAATGACATCTCGTCGCCGACTTCGTCACTTCTCGTGAGCTCCCGGACGATCACGCGGACGTGGTCGCCGGCATTCGCGGTGACGAATACTTCGTAGGTGTTTCCTCGTTCAATCAACATTGCGAGCCTGCGGCCGAGCCGAGGCTCTGGCGCCCCGACATACTCGCCATTCGGATCGACGAAAACCACCGTGTCACCGTCTCTGGCGATTTCGAGCTTGTCGCCTGCCGCGACGAATCTCAGTTGGGAGGACGGGGCGGGGTTGACCAGATCATCAACATAGGTCTTGCCCGCTTCCTGGATGAAAGCACCGTAGCGTGCCGGCGGGTGGGCGTGATCCGCTCCGCCGTCGTCTTCTGTTTCGCGCAGGGGCTCGAGTCGCTCGAGATTGCGGCGGGCGATGATGTTTGCCGGATCGGCTTCGAGTGCAAGTTCATAGGACTCGTAGGCGGAACGGAACTGCCCGAGCTCGTAGTAGGCCTTGCCGAGCCGGTTGCGCGCGTCGACGTCCCGCGGGGAGCGCTCGATGAGCTTCAAATTCAGATCGATGGCTTCTTCCCACTGCCCGTCAATCGCCGCCTTGCGGGCCTGGGACGCCATCTCGCGGACGATCGTGGAACGGGAACTCGTGCCTGGAAAGGACATTAACGGGTCTCCTGTCTTTCGTTCTTGCCTAGGTGCTAGGCGCTTATTGTGGCTTGCCGGCGTATCGCGACCGGTTCGCCCAGCGCGTACCAGGTCTTCGTGTCGGTAATGCGGACATCGACGAACTGTCCGGTCCAGTCTCCGGTTGCATCGAAGAACACGAGTTGGTTGCCGCGCGTCCGGCCCCGCCATCGACCGCGGGCACGGCCGTCAACCAGGATTTCCTGGGTCGTGCCGCGCAACGCCGCGAATTTCCGGGCGCTGATGGCGGCCTGAGCGTCGTCGATCACCTGATGCCGGGCATGCTTGATGTCATGGGCGATGTCATCGTCCCAACGGGCCGACAGCGTGCCTGGTCGCGGGGAATACATCGCGACGTGTACTTTGTCGAATTCGAGGTCGTTGACGAGCTTGAGTGTTTCCTCGAACTGTTCTTCGGTCTCGCCTGGGAATCCGACGATGATGTCCGTAGAAATGGTAACGCCCGGAATCGTTTCACGGATCTTCGCGATGCGATCTCTGTAGTGCTCGTTGGTATACGTGCGCCGCATCCGGCGAAGCACTTCGTTATCGCCTGCCTGGACGGGAAGGTTGACATGCTCGCAGGCGCTCGGCAGCCGGGCAATCGATTCGATCAGTTTGTCGCTGAAGAATTTCGGATGCGATGTGAGGAATCGCAGTCGCTTGATTCCCGGTATCGCGTCGACCGCTTCAAGCAGATCCGCGAGATCGCGGCCATCGTCTAGATCGTGGCCGTATGCGTTGACGGTTTGGCCGAGGAGGGTTACTTCCTGAACTCCCTGTTCGGCGAGCCGGGAAACTTCAGCGACGATGTCGTCGAACGGGCGGCTCACCTCCCTGCCCCGACGATATGGGACGATGCAGTACGAGCAAACGAAGTTGCAGCCGTAAATGATCGGCACGAACGCCGTTACCCGTGGATCCCCGGTTTCCGAATCGTAATAGTGGGGAAGTTCGGCGAGATCCAGATCCACATCGCGTGCCTCGGGGGCGATCTCGACCAACCTGTCGAATTCCGAGGGCTCGAAGAAGAGATCGACATGGGGAAATTCCTGACGAAGCGTTTCCTGCTGGCCCGTCACCATGCAGCCGGTCACGCCGATTCGGACGGCCGGGTTGTCGCGTTTCGCCTGAACGAGCGAGCCGAGTTTTCCACGGACTTTGTCTTCGGCAGCCTGCCGGACGACGCAGGAATTCAGGATGATGACGTCCGCATCTTCTTCCCTGGTGGTCGCGGAATAGCCGGATGAGCTCAGGATGGCCTCGACTTTGGCTGACTCGGCTTCGTTCATCTGACAGCCGATGGTCCAGATAAGATACCGCTTGTCGGCATCGGATTTCTTTTCCGTGTGCTGTTTCAAGGTATCTGGTTGTATCAGGTGAAGTGGTTCCACAGCCCGATGCCTCCCTGGTCCCAACGTGCGGGGCGAAACTCCAACCTACGATTATACCGCCACGCCGTGATTCTGGCCGGAGGAAAGCCGCAACCATTCGAGTCTGGAATTTCGAGACTGTACGTACATTGTGTCCCTGCATCTGGTGCCGTACAATCGAACTCAACTTCATTTGCCTTTGAGGCACAGCCTGAGTTGGTGAGTCACGTGCGTTATGGGGGCGCACGAGGCTTCGTGGCACGCCTTACTGCGGCATTGCTGGGATCGTTCACTGGTGGTTTTCTAGGGGGAACAGTGGTCAAAAGGAAATGTGGGACGTGCCGCTATTTTCAGGATGCTGAAATAGCGTGCTCTGGTTGGTGCACGCACCCGGATCGTGGGGATTTGCATGATCTCGTACTCGTGCGCCGCGCCGAACTGGCCTGCCGCAACTCATGGGATCAGGATCTCTGGGAACCATCCCCGGTTCAACGCAAGACGTCGGGCGCGCCGGAAGTTGACCGGAACCGGGTTCCGCGACCGGCCACGCTCGACAATCCGACGGACCGCGTGACGTCGATCGACATCGCAAGGCCGTCCGAACCATCGCTTCGGGAAGCGGCAAAGCCCCGGCATCCCGCCGTCGCCGGGGGGCAGGGTTCACCGGTTCGGGTTCCGCTTGACGAAGACGAACCGTCGAGTGCTTCCGAGACGGCTGAAAACGGTGGCGTTTCCTCCCTGGAACCCAGTTTTCAACGCGCGCTGTTCACTCGTCCGAACGCGGTCCAGAATCGAATCCGCGAGGGCGGATCCGGTGGCACCAGAGTCGTCGTGGCCGATTCTCCACGCAAGCCGGACAATCCGCCGGTACCTCCAAAGTTGCGGACGAGTCCAAAGCCGGGTCATTCTGCTGTCACGATTAACGACACGAGCCCTCTGCCGGTCAATGCGGTTAACGAAGCGCTACAGGACCATTCCCGGCCTATTGTGGAGCCCACAACCAGCCGGTCACGCCACCAGGGTGCGGCTACTCCATCATCAACGGACGAGCCTGTCGTTCATATCGACGGATTGCAGGTTGAAGCACGTGCCGCCGTCGAGGCGTTCGCTCCCCCGGATAGGGAGGATGTCGAAGCGAGGAAGGGCGTCTCGCCGCTCGACCAGGCGCCCTGGGTGGCCGCGATCCCACGTTGTTGCGACACCTGCCGCGAGTTCCAGAGGGATCCGGACGGCAGGACCGGATACTGCGGGAGTCCCTATGCAATGGGGAAGCGGACTATGGTAAAGTCCGACCAACTGGCTTGCCGGTCCAGCATCGGTGTGTGGTGGTTGCCCAGCGATGATACGTGGCTCGATCGAGCCGACATTTCGCATCACACGCGGCCGACGCCGTATCTTGACGCAGTGCTGGACGATCTGCGGCCGGAATCTCGCTGAGGGGGCCGGTTTCCCGTTTTTCGGCCGGCAACTCGTAGAGCTGAGTTGTGGGGAACGTTGAAGCTCTGCGGATATGAGGGGCACAGATCGAGATATGTCAGATCTTGGCGATCTTCTACGCCGAGCTCGGGCTCACAAAGGCGTCACTTTACGCGATGCTGAGAAGCGCACCCGAATAAGCCGACACTATCTCGCCGCGCTGGAGGCCCACGACTTCGATCAGTTGCCTCCGCGGGCGTACGCGCGTGGCATCGTTCGGAACTACGCTCAGTACCTCGGGCTCGATCCAGCCGCCGTTCTTTCTATGTTCGAGGCGGCGGATTCCGAAAGCTCCCAGGACACCGAAGACGTTGAAGTCGTGCCGGCAGTCCAGCCGATCGAGATACACGGGCACTGGGCGCCGAACTTCGCGATCATCATTTTCATGCTCGTCATTTCGGCAGTAATCTTCACTTGGATCTACTCAGCCTACCTCCAGCCCGATGACGAGTCGGTGCCGACGACGATTGCCCAGCCGACGGCGACAGCCGTGGAACAGAGCTTGCTGGATGCCATTGCGTTGACTCCTACACCCTCCGAAGTCGCGAATGCCGACGAGTCAAGCGGAACCGCCGAGGCGACACCGACGGCCGAAGCGTCTGAATCGGAATCATCCGAACCGACATCCACCGAAGCGAGTGAAAGTTCGTCGGGGGATGCGCCTGCTGTCAGTACACCGACCGAGGAAGACGTTTCTGGTGGCGATACCACGCCGGGAGTGCCGGGGCCCGATATTCTCCCGTCGGATATCCAGATACCGCCGGGCTATCACGTGTTCGCCGTCGTCGCCGAGGAAGAGGTGTGGGTCCAGGTCTCGCTCGACGAGGAAGGTGTCGCCTACGACGGTATCCTCCAGTCAGGCGAGTCAGAGATATTCCTTGCGACATCGGCGACGGTCACGTCGGGAAATGCCGCCTATGTTCGGGTTTACGTTGACGGTGAAGACTACGGCACGCTTGGCGAACCGTGGGATGCAATCGTTACCTATCCGTAGCTGACGGATGGCTGGACCCGAGGTCTTCGGAACGAATCCCTACGCCGCGAATCGGCCCGTGCAGGGAAAGCTCGTCACGCTCCTGCGCGGCGTTGTCGATAACCGTGGCCTGCAGCTCGAAAGCTATCGCTCGCGAGCGGTACTGGCGGGTCACGTTCATGAGCTCATGACAACCGATGAGGTGCAGGCCGAGCCCGGCGCGACCGTTGATCGCGTTGGCCTGATCGGATTCTTCGCGGTCGAGATTTCCGGCGTCTTGCTCGTCGGTTCCAGGATTAGTGTCGGCGGCCGCGAACTCGGAACGATTGCCGGTTTCGATGATACCCACATGCCGAATCATCAGAACATCTGCGTCAAGGTTGACGAGATACAAGATGGATCGTCGCTTGGCTACGAACTAGAGGCTCTAGTTCGGTTCGAGTAACCGCTCGCCGGTCGTCCGTTTCTAAACCGCCACGCGCCCGGATGAGATCTCATAGTCCACTTTCCATCGGTCGAGACGCGCGTTCAAATGCGCCTCGATCTCGCCAGGCGTGGGTATCGTCGGAACCCGCACGAACACTCCCTGGTCGAGCATCTTCACCTGGACGGGGAGTTCGCCTCGATAGCTACCATCTAGTTCGAACGGTACAGCCTCATCGCTTTCAAGGGTTGCCGATAGGCAGCGGAAGTGATGGTGCCATGGAGAGCGCTCGGGTTTTCGGATCGCCATCCAGGCAAATGTTGTTGCGACTCGCCAGAAGGTCGATGGATCGAAGACGACGACGTCGAGAATTCCATCGGTGCGGTCTATGCCGTTGCCGACCCGAAATCGCGGGTGGACGATGGATCCGCCCAGTGCGAGCAGTACCATCCGGGCTGAAAATTCGTAGTGTTCGCCGTCGAGTTCGAGTTTGACTTTGAACGGCTTTCGCCGGAGTTGAGCCAGACCGGGGCCGATGTAGGCAAGCCAGCGAAAGATGCGCTTGAGCGTCCTGGACGTCTCACGCATGATCGCCGCGTCGAATCCGGCGCCGCCCATGTGGATGAACGGGTTGTCGTTTGCCTGGGCAACGTCCATCACAATGACGTTTTCAGAGGTGAGTGCCACGCGAACCGCCTGCGAGAGAAAACGCGGGATGCCCAGTTCCTTGGCGACCATGTTCGTTGACCCGGTGGGTACGATGCCGATCGCGACATCCGTGCCGACGGCGCCGGCAGCGACTTCGGACACCGTTCCATCGCCACCGACGGCAACGATCAAGCCGAACTCATCGCGCCGTTGCTGGACGATCTCGAAGGCATGGTCGGCATACTCGGTCTCGGCGAATTCGAGCTCGATGCCGGAACGCCGCGCCTGGTTACTCAGGAGTTGACGGACCCGGCGCAGAGACACCGCGCCGGTGGCCGGGTTCAATATCGCCAACGCTTTCAGCGGTGTGGACACTCGCGACTGCTCAGGCTTCTTCGGACGAGAGATCGTCCTCGAGTTCGGGATCCGGGCCGAAGATCTGATCCACGAGTTTGTCGGCCAGCCAGGTGGCCGCCGCAGCCAGGACAATCCCCAGAATTCCGCGCACTACTTGACGCGCCATGTTGTATTCCTCCCCCGTTTCTTCGAGCTCCAAACTTTGGCGCTCTTGAATCACGAATTGTAGCGCGTACGTTCGAATTGGACCCGAACGCCAGCTAGAGGCGACGAGTGAAGGTCCTCGTTGCAAGGAGGAAGAGCGCCAGAACAGTGAGCAATGCAGCCACGAGGACGTCCAACGGTGTGAGCCGCCCGATCAACGTCGGGTCCGTACCGAAGTTGAGTTGATCGAGCGGCCAGATGATCCACAGGGTCAGCGCGTCTACGACTTGCCAGGTAATCGTCCACTGTTCCAGCCCGGCTGCCAGCAGAATCACGCGAATAACCATCGAGGCGATGAGAAATCCGGCGATCAGCCCGATGGCCTCGTCGGGCAACCGGCGCGTGAACGGATTCGCTTTGCCTCTACGTTGCCTCGGCGGACGCAGGGCCACGATGGCGATCTCCCCGATGGTGTGCTTGTCAGGCTGCCAGGATCTTCGTCGCGGCTGCGAGGGCCGCGTCGATCGCGTCGTCGTCGGCCTGGTAGTGTGTCACCATCCGAACGCCCTTCGGTGAGTAGTTCGACATCAGGACTCCTTGTTCCTTCATGGCAGCGACGAAGTCGCCGTGGGCCATCTTCGGCTGGGTGTCGAAGATCACGATATTCGTTTGAACCGAGTCGAGATCGATCGTCACGCCTGGAATCTCGGCCAGACCCTCGGCGAGACGCCGGGCGCGCGCATGGTCTTCGCCCAGCCGGTCGACCATGTCTCGCAACCCAACGAGTCCAGCAGCTGCGATGACGCCTGACTGCCGCATCGCGCCGCCGAGAATCTTCCGGCTGGCTTTCGCGCCGTCGATGAATTCCTGCGATCCGGCGATCATCGAACCGACCGGTGCGGCGAGGCCCTTGGAAAGGCAGAACTGGACCGAGTCCGCAGCTGAAGCGATCGCCTCGGCCGGCGTGTCGGAGGCTATCGCCGCGTTGAAGATACGGGCCCCGTCCATATGAACCGGGACACCGTGGCTATTCGCCAGCTGCTTGAGATCCTGCAGATATTGCAGGTCGAGGACGGTGCCGCCGCAGCGATTCTGGGTGTTCTCGACGGCGATCGCGCCGGTTTTCGGATATCCGAGCCTGCCAGCCGGGCGGATCGCCAATTCCACACGCTCGAGCGGAATATGGCCGTCGGCATCGTTCGGCAACAGGTTGAACGGCATGCCGCCGAGCGCGGCGGCACCGCCGGACTCGAACCAGAAGATATGGGATTCGTCCCCGAGTATGACTTCGTCGCCCCGGCCGCAATGGGTGAGAAGCGCTGCGAGGTTACCCATTGTTCCGCTCGGCACGAACAGCGCAGCGTCCTTGCCGAGCATCTGTGCCGCGAGCATCTCGAGCTCGGTAACCGTTGGATCCTCCCCGTACTGGTCGTCCCCGACGGCGGCGTTGGCCATTGCTTCACGCATCGCGGCTGTGGGCGTCGTCACCGTATCGCTTCGTAAATCGAACACCTGAGTCTGGTTCCTCCCTTGATTTCTCATCCCGACGGGTCCATTATCGCTGAGAACGCCGTCCGGTTCGAGCCGATCGGCTGGCCAATCGACGCGATCGAATCTGGTATTGACAGGTGATTGCGGGGCTGGCATACTATATGGTCACTGTCGTTCGGATCGCATGCGATATGAGACGATTGACCTGACTGAGGAAACTCGACAGGCGACAACAGAAGAATTTGGCGGGGAGGCCTCGTCCTCCTTTTTCGCGTGCAAGGGTTCCGACCGGTCCGACGGCGGCGATTCTTCGTCTCACGCGCCCTGATCGCGGTTGCGAGTACGAGCGCGACGTTTACAGCTAGGGTTTAGAGGGGCAGAACATATGGCTCATGACCTCGTGTCAACAATAGGCCCGAACGGTAGGGAATTCGAAGGCTTGACCAATACCGGTCGACGCTACTCCTTCTCCCGCGTTCGGCACGATCATCCGCTCCCCAATCTCATTCAGGTGCAGCGCGACTCATTTGAGTGGTTCAAGACAAACGGTTTGAGCGAACTCCTCACCGAGATCTCTCCGATCGTCGACTACAACGAGAAGATGGAACTCCACTTTCTGGATCACACTTTTCTTGAACCGCGCGCGTCAGTCGATGTCTGTCGCGATCGCGACATGACCTTCTCCGCTCCATTGGAGATTGGCGTACGGCTCGTTATAAAGGAAACCGGCGAGATCAAGGAGAGCCGGATCTTCCTTGGCGATTTCCCGATGATGACCGAGGACGGCACATTCGTGATCAACGGCGCGGAACGCGTTGTTGTTTCACAGCTCGTGCGGTCTCCCGGCGTCTATTTCGAACTCCTTGACGATCCGATTCGCGGACGGCGGCTCTGCCGCGCCAAGCTCATTCCGAACCGCGGCGCCTGGCTGGAGATGGAAACATCCAACCGCGACGTCATGACGGTGAAGATCGACCGCAAGCGCAAGCTACCTATTACTATCCTTCTGCGCGCGGTCGGCTACGAAGACGATGAGCAGCTTTACGAGTTGTTCGAAGACGTCGATACGAACGAAGAACACCGGTTCATCGCCTCGACGATCGAGCGCGATCCGACCAAGACCCGCGACGAAGCGCTGATCGAACTCTATCGCCGCCTGCGGCCCGGTGATCCGCCGACCCGCGAGAACGCAACCCAGCTGATCGAAGGAATGTTCTTCGATCCGCGCCGCTACGATCTAGCCCGGGTCGGCCGCTTCAAGCTGAACGGGCGTCTGGACCGGGATGCCGATCTCGAACACCGTACTCTCGATCCTGAAGATCTCCTCGAGATCGTTCGAGAGATGGTTCGCCTGAACAACGGCGTCGGCCGGCCGGATGAGATTGATCATCTCGGCAATCGCCGGGTTCGCGCCGTCGGCGAGCTGATCCAGATGCACGTGCGCACCGGGCTCCAGCGACTGGAGCGCGGCGTCAAGGAGCACATGACGATTCAGGACATCGATCAGGTGACCCCGAACGGGCTCATCAGCACGACGCGCCCAGTCATGGCCGCCGTGCGAGAGTTCTTTGGCGGCTCGCAGCTCTCGCAGTTCATGGACCAGACGAACCCGCTTTCCGAGCTGACCCACAAGCGGCGTCTCTCGGCGCTGGGCCCGGGTGGTCTGAGCCGTGACCGCGCCGGCGTCGAGGTGCGCGATGTCCATCACTCGCACTACGGACGTATCTGCCCGATCGAGACGCCTGAAGGACCGAACATTGGTCTTATTGGCACGCTCGCGACGTTCGGCCAGATCAACCAGTTTGGATTCGTCGAGACGCCGTATCGCAAGGTCTACCACCGGATATCCGGCAAGGACGACTTGCTGACTGCCGATGACAGCCCGTTGATCGGTCAGACGCTCTCGCGAGCGATCGAGATCGGCGGCGAGGAGATCAGTGAAGGCACGAAGCTCGATGCTGACTTGCTGGGACGCATCAGCGAATCCGGCATCGACTACTTCCTGATCGAACCGTTCGTATCGGAAGAGATCATCTATCTGTCGGCCGACCGGGAAGAGCGCTTGCAGATCGCACCGGCAAACGAGCCGCTGACCGAGGGCGGCCAGTTCGTCCATGCTCGCGTACCAGTCCGACACGGCACCGGAGAATTCGAGATCCGGCCGCCGTCGCAGGTGGACTTCATGGATGTGTCGCCAAAGCAGATCATGTCCGTTTCGGCGTCGCTTGTACCGTTCCTGAACATGACGATGCGAATCGTGCCTTGATGGGCGCAAACATGCAGCGCCAGGCCGTGCCGCTCCTGCGGCCGGAAGCGCCGCTCGTCGGCACCGGCCTCGAGTATCAGGCAGCCCGGGATTCGGGTCAGGTCATCGTGGCCCGCGCACCTGGCGAGGTGGTTCGAGTCGCCGCATCCTCGATCTCGATCAAGGAAGACGATGGCGAGATCCACGAGTACCGGCTTCGTAAGTTCGTCCGGTCGAACCAGGACACCTGCATCAACCACCGCCTATCGTCGAAGTCGGCGAGCGGGTCGAGAAGGACCAGATCATCGTTGACTCGTCGAGCACCGATCAGGGAGCTTGCGCTTGGTCGCAACGTTCTCGTTGGATTTATGCCCTTCGAGGGCGGCAACTACGAGGACGCGATCCTGATCAGCGAGCGACTGGTCCGTGATGACGTTTATACGTCGATTCATATTGAAAAGTACGAAACAGAGGCCCGGGACACGAAGCTCGGACCTGAAGAGATTACACGAGACATTCCGAACGTCGGTGAGGACAGCCTTGCCAACCTCGACGAGTCCGGCATCATCCGGATCGGCGCCGAGGTCCGACCGAACGACATCCTGGTCGGCAAGGTCACCCTCGCGGTGAGACCGAACTGTCGGCAGAGGAGCGGCTGCTGCGCGCGATCTTCGGTGAGAAGTCCCGCGAGGTCAAGCGACCTTCGCTGCGGGTACCGCACGGCGTCTCGGGCAAGGTGATCGACGTCCGGATCTACAGTCGGGACGACGAGAGCGAGCACGAGCTGCCGGCGGGCGTGAATCAGACCGTCCGCGTAATGATCGCCCAGAAGCGGAAAGTCTCCGAGGGCGACAAGATGGCGGGCCGCCACGGCAACAAGGGCGTTATCTCGCGGATCGTTCCGTTGGAAGACATGCCCTACTTGCCGGATGGCACGCCGATCGACATTATCCTGACGCCGATTGGCGTTCCGTCTCGTATGAACATCGGTCAGGTGCTGGAAACGCACCTCGGCTGGGCGGCGGCCGCGCTCAACGTGCGATTCGCTACCCCGGTGTTCGACGGCGCCGGAGACGAACAGATCAAAGACCTTCTCCAGCAGGCCGGACTGCCGCGTGACGGCAAAGTCTGGCTCTACGACGGCCGGACCGGCGAGAAGTTCGACCGGCCGGTTACTGTCGGCTATCTCTACATGCTGAAGCTCGTCCACCTCGTGGAAGACAAGATCCACGCCCGGTCGACGGGACCGTACTCGCTCGTCACACAGCAGCCGCTGGGCGGCAAGGCGCAGTTCGGCGGTCAGCGATTCGGAGAGATGGAGGTCTGGGCGCTCGAAGCCTATGGAGCTGCACATACCTTGCAGGAGATGTTGACCGTGAAGTCCGATGACGTCGTGGGACGAGTCAAGACCTACGAAGCCATCGTCAAGGGCGACGAGATCACCGAGGCCGGCGTCCCGGAATCGTTCAAGGTGCTCGTCAAGGAACTCCGGTCACTCGGACTGTCGATCGACGTTATCAATGAAGAAGACCAGACAGTCGAGTTCGCCGAAGATATGGCTCGCGATCTGCTTCCAACTCTCGATCGCATCAACTTGAGTGGATTCGAGCGAACAGAAGACTAGATGACCGGATGCCTGGCGGATGGGGCGTAGAACCATCCGGGTTCCCGCGAGATGCGGGAACGAGCGACACTGAGTGCCACAGGCACCAAGTGGGACCGGTGAGAAAAACGCATGCAGACTTTGGAACGTATGCACAGTAGAGACGAAGCGACGAGGTCGCTTGACGTCAACAATTTCGACGCAATTCGTATCAGCCTGGCATCGCCCGAGGATATCCGCAGCTGGTCGTACGGCGAGGTAACCAAGCCGGAGACGATCAACTACCGCACGCTCAAGCCCGAACACGGCGGCCTGTTCTGCGAGCGGATCTTCGGACCGAGCAAGGACTGGGAATGTTACTGCGGTAAGTACAAGCGCATCCGCCACGCGGGCACTGTCTGTGACAAGTGCGGCGTAGAGGTCACTCGCTCGAAGGTCCGGCGAGAGCGTATGGGCCATATTGAGCTTGCTGCCCGGCGACGCACATCTGGTACGTCAAGGGCACGCCGAGCCGGCTCGGCCTCCTGCTCGACATTTCGCCGCGGAACCTGGAGCGCGTACTGTACTTTGCCTCCTACCTGGTAACGACCGTCGATGTCGAAGCACGCGACGAGCTGATCGAGACGATCGAAGCCGAGCTGGCAGAAGAGCTTGAAGAGCTTCAGGCTGGAGTTCAAGGCTCGCGCCGAAGAGATAGAATCCGATCGCGACCAGGAAATCAGCAACCTCGAGCAGGGCGCCGACGGCGTTGCTTCGAATGTCAAGGAACAGCTCGATTCGCAAATTTCGGAGCTCGAAGAAGCCGGTAAGGCGATCATCGAGGCGCTGGAAGCGAAGATGGGCGAGTCCGGCGGAAGAGGACTTCGTTCAACGGCTCGGTGATCATCGAGTCGGGCGAGGCCATCAACGAGGATCGGCTCGATGAAGTCCGGAACGTCATCAATGACGCGAAGGAAGATGCCCGGAAGCAGGCGGAGCGGTTCACCGAATCGACCGAGGCCGAGAGCGAGCATGAGGTCGAGGAGATCCAGCTCAATTCGACAAGACGCTCAAGCGGCTTCAGTCCGAGTACGAGCAGCAGGAAGTTGACCTCCGTGCCGAGGCCGACGAGATCATCAATCAGATCAAGGACCTCGAGCAGAACCAGGTGCTGACGGAAACGCAGTACCGGGAGCTGGTCGACCTCGCGCCGGGCGTGTTCCGCGCCGGAATGGGCGCCGAGGCGGTCTCACGACGTTGTTGCCAAGCTCGAACTTGACCTGATCGCTGCCGACCTCCGCACCGAGCTTCACAGCACCGGCAGCGTCCAGCGCCGCAAGAAGGCTGCCAAGCGGCTGCGCGTCGTCGAATCGCTCCGCAAGAGCGGCAATCGGCCGGAGTGGATGATCTTCACCGCTCTGCCGGTCATCCCGCCCGACCTTCGTCCGATGGTCCAGCTCGACGGTGGCCGGTTCGCGACATCCGACCTCAACGACCTCTATCGTCGCGTCATCAATCGGAACAACCGCTTGAAGCGGCTGCTGGAGCTCGGCGCGCCGGACATCATCGTCCGAAACGAGAAACGCATGCTCCAGGAAGCCGTCGATGCATTGATCGACAATGGCCGCCGCGGCCGTGTCGTCTCGGGATCGGGCAAGCACAAGCTCAAGAGCCTGTCCGACATGCTCAAGGGCAAGCAGGGACGCTTCCGTCAGAATCTGCTCGGCAAGCGTGTCGACTACTCCGGCCGATCGGTTATCGTGGTCGGTCCGGATCTCAAGCTGCACCAGTGCGGTCTTCCCAAGCGGATGGCGCTCGAGCTGTTCAAGCCGTTCGTCATGCACCGTCTGGTCGCCCACGACTTCGCGCACAACATCAAGGCGGCGAAGCGGCTGGTCGAGCGCGTCGATCCAAGCGTCTGGGACGTTCTGGAAGAAGTCATCAAGGACTATGTCGTTCTCCGAACCGTGCACCGACGCTGCACCGGCTTGGCATCCAGGCCTTCGAGGTGAAGCTCATCGAGGGCTCCGCCATCCAGGTCCATCCGCTCGTCTGCGCGGCGTTCAACGCCGACTTCGACGGCGATCAGATGGCCGTGCACGTGCCGCTGTCTCGCAAGGCGCAGGATGAAGCGCGAGCGCGCATGATGTCGACGGCGAACCTGCTGGACCCGTCCGATGGAGATCCGGTCATCGCTCCGACGCTGGAGATTGTGCTCGGCAGCTACTACATGACCCTTATCCGGGACGGCCGCAAGGGCGAGGGCAAGCTCTTCGCCACGGCATCCGAAGTGCTGACGGCTTACGATCTCGGGCTCGTAGACATTCACGCCAGAGTGCGTGTCTTGAATCCGAAGGTCGGTGCATTCCACTTCGATGACGAAGACCCGACCGAAGTCGATCTCGAGGAAGGAATCGTCGAGAGTTCGGTTGGCCGGATCATCTTCAACCAGGAACTCCCGTCGTCGATGGCGTTCCGGGACGAGACAATGGATCGCGGCGCATTGAAGCGGCTGATCAAGGATCTCTATCAGAAGTACGGTCCGGCCCGGACATCCGAAGTTGCTGACCGTATCAAGGACATCGGTTTCAAGTACGCGACCGTGGGCGGACTTACCATCGGCGTCGAAGACGTGGCGATTCCGGACGCGAAGGCGAACATCATCGCCGAAGCGGACAGCAGCGTCCTTCAAGTCGAGCGTCAGTACAACCGCGGTCTACTGTCACCGGCAGAGCGCCACGACCAGGTCGTCGAGATCTGGACCGAGACGCGCGACCGGGTGCAGGACGCCATCGAGGAGTCATTCGATCCAGATAACTCGCTCTATATGATGACCTTCTCGGGAGCCAAAGGTAATATGAACCAGATCTCCCAGATGGCGGGTATGCGCGGGCTGATGCTCGATCCGCGCGGCAACATCATGGACTTCCCGATTCGCGCGAACTTCCGCGAAGGTTTGACCGTGTTCGAGTACTTCATCTCGACTCACGGCGCCCGGAAGGGACTCGCGGATACGGCTCTCCGGACGGCTGACTCGGGCTACCTGACCCGAAAGCTTGTCGATGTGTCGCAAGACGTTATCGTCACAACCATCGACTGTGAAACGCCGGAGGGCATGCGCGTCCGTCGCTCGGACATCAATGACGACGAAATCTTCGCCGGACGGGTTCTGGGGCGCATGGCAGCCGAGCCGATCGTGACCGAGGACGGCGAGCTGATCGCCGACCGGAACGACGAGGTCTCAGAGCAGGTCATGGCCGCGATCCTCGAAAACGACATCAATCAGATCGTCGTCCGCTCAGTGACATCGTGCAACTCGGCGCATGGCGTCTGCGCGATGTGCTACGGCCGCAACCTGGCGACAGGACGGCTCGTGGACATGGGCGACGCTGTCGGCATCATCGCCGCGCAGTCCATCGGCGAGCCGGGTACCCAGCTGACGATGCGCACGTTCCACACTGGCGGCGTGTTGTCGGCCGACGACATCACGACTGGTCTCCCGCGTGTCACGGAGTTGTTCGAGGCTCGTGAGCCAAAGGGTAAGGCGATCGTTTCCGAAATCGGCGGCACGGTGAGCATCGTGACCGAGGATGATTCCCGGAAGGTGATCATCTCCCATCGCGATCCGATCTCCGTCGCCCATCATATTCCGGATACGCACAAGCTGAAGGTTGCTGACGGCCAGACGGCGAAGCGTGGCGACGAGATCGCCGTCGACGACAGCGACGTATGGTCCAGTCGTTGCGATCGTTGGTGGCGAGGTTGTCATCGAAGACGGCGTCGTCACATCTTCAACGAGAACGCCGAAGTCCGCGACTATGCCGTACCGCACTCCGCGCAACTTGCGAGTCCAGGATGGGGACGAGATCCAGCCGGGCACGCAGATCACGGACGGCGCGCTCGATCCGGACGAGATCCGCGAACGCGCGGGCGTGAGGAAGTCGAACGATTGATCGTCGACGAAGTCCAGAAGGTCTACCGATCGCAGGGGTTGTTACGAACGACCGCCACATCGAGGTCATCGTCCGGCAGATGCTGGATAGTGCCGGGATCGACGATCCGGGCGACACTGACCTCCTGCCTGGCGACCTGGTTGACCGGTATATCTTCAACGAGATCAACGAGGAGATCATCGCCTGTGGGCGGCGAGCCGGCAACGGCGCAGCAGGCACTGCTCGGGATCACCAAGGCTTCGCTGGAGACCGAGTCGTTCTCGTCAGCGGCATCGTTCCAGAAACGACGCGGGTGCTCACCCAGGCGGCGATCGAGGGCAAGGTCGACTATCTGCGCGGCCTCAAGGAGAACGTCATCATCGGCAAGCTCATCCCTGCCGGCTCAGGTTTCCAGGCCCGGCAGCTGCTGCTTGAAGAGGAAGAGGGCGAGGGTCTTGAGGAAGTGCGTGAGGTCGAGCCAAGTTCTCGATCGAAGACGTAGAGGATCTCATATCCGCCAGCAACGACGTCGCGGCGGTTGTTCACACCGACCGAAGACGGCGCGACTAAACGTAACGTCCGGCTGCCGGCCCAGCAATGGATTAACCGGCAGCCGGACTGTTTCTCTCTCGATTGACTTCGTTCGCCTGTGTGGTAGACTCACGGATTGTGGCTGTAACCGACAGTCACGCTGGAATGGTTATTATAGTGATTCAGAACGGCGTTGTGGCTAGCTCAGGAAAATCGTTCCGAGCCATCATAACCGCGCTCGACGGCCTGTAAAGGGGAACACGTGCCGACGATCAACCAGCTGGTCCGCAAAGGCCGCAAGCAGAGCCGGAAGAAAGTGAAGGCTCCCGCGTTGCGGTACACCAACAACGCTCTGGCCGCTATGCTGACGGCTGCGCCGGTGCAAGGGGTCTCCTCAGAAGCGAGGCGTCTGCACCCAGGTGCGCACGATGACTCCGAAGAAGCCGGAATTCCGCATTGCGGAAAATCTGTCGCGTTCGTCTTACGAACGGAATGGAAGTGACTGCCTATATCCCGCGAAGGTCATAACTCCCAGGAGCACTCGGTCAAATGGATCCGAGGCGGTAAGGTGAAGGATCTCCCGGGCGTGCGATATCACGTCGCTCGAGGCGCACCCTGATGCGCGCGGCGTTGACGATCGCAAGCAAGTACAGACGGTCGAAGTACGGCACGAAAAAGTCTCAGGACTCGGTTTCGTTTGTCCATCCGCACAGGGTGGATACGCGAAGTCCCCCGGGACAAGGCAACAGGATCATAGGAGCGGCCTCGCGAACATTTTGCGAAGACCGCTCTTGTGTGTGTGAATACGAGCAGACGCTAGCGCGCTGACTATTGCAGGTTCAGGAAGGCACGAGCCATGCCACGTCGCGGCAACATTGAAAAACGAGTGGTTCCGCCAGATCCCCGGTTTGGCAGCGACGTCCTCCAGCGGTTTATCAACAAGTTGATGGACCGGGGGAAGAAGGGCGTTGCGGAGCGAATCGTCTATGGCGCACTCGACATCGTCGAAGAACGCACGGGACGGGATCCGCTCGAAGTCTTCTGGGGTCAGGCCATCATGAACGCCCGACCTGCAATCGAGTGGGCCGCGCCGCGTCGGTGGCGCAACGTACCAGGTACCAGTTCAGGTTCCGAGAACCGGCGCGAGTCGCTGGCACGCGATGGCTGCTGCAGGCGACCCAGGCGTCCAGGAAAGTCAATGTCGGAGAAACTGGCTACCCAAATCCTCGACGCATTCAACAACACGGGTGCCGCGGTCAAGCGCCGCGAGGACACCACCGGATGGCCGAAGCGAACAAGGCATTCGCGCACTACAACTGGTAGACGCAAGGCTGTCGACGGTTTGAACGCACGCATCACACAAGGACTGAGAGTTTCGTGAGCACGAAGACGATAAGTAAAGAAGCCGGCAAGTAGGCCTCGGCGCTTCGGCGGACGAGGAACATCGGGATCATCGCCCACATCGACGCCGGGCAAGACGACAACCACCGAGCGGATCCCGTACTACACCGGCCGTATTCACCGGCCTGGCGAGGTCCATGAGGGCGCCGCGGCGATGGACTGGCTGGCGCAGGAACGCGAGCGCGGGATTACGATCACTGCCGCCGCGACGACCCGTTTCTGCAGGACCATCGCATCAACATTATCGACACGCCGGGGCACGTGGATTCACGGCCGAGGTCGAACGCTCGTTGCGTCCTCGACGGTGGCGTCGTCGTCTTCGACGCCGTCGCAGGTGTCGAGCCGCAGTCGGAGACGGTCTGGCGGCAGGCCGACAAGTACAACGTTCCGCGTATCTGTTTCGTCAACAAGATGGACTGCACGGGTGCGGACTACTGGCGCACTATCGAGATGATCGCCGACCGGTTGCGCGCCAAGCCTGCGGTCACTCAGATTCCCATCGGCGCTGAAGCCGACTATCTCGGATTGATCGATCTCATCGACCAGGTCGCCTACATCTATCATGATGAGATGGGCGTCGATATTGAACGGACCGAGATCCCGACGACATGAAGGCCGAAGCTGCGGAGCACCGCAATGCTCTGGTCGAGGTCATCGTTGAAACCGACGAGGAACTGCTGGATGCGGCACTGGGAAGGCGAAGAGCTTACTCCGGACGATCTCAAGGCGGCGTTGCGCAAAGCCAATGATCGCGAACGAACTCGTACCGGTACTCAATGGCACGGCACTGAAAAACAAGGGTGTCCAGCGTATGCTCGACGTGCCGCCGTTGACTTCCTGCCGTCCCCGCTGGAAGTGCCTCCGATCGAAGGTATCGAGATCAACGAAGAGGGAGAGGAAGTCCGGGTTGCCCGCCGACTGATCCCGACGCGCCATTCTCGGCACTCGCATTCAAAGTCATGGCGGACCCGCATGTCAGCCGCCCTCGCCCTTATCCGCGTCTACCGGGCACGCTTCAGGCTGGTTCCTACGCGTTCAACGCGACGCGCGGGGAGCGAGAGCGCATCGGGCCGCTCAGGATGCACGCGAACTTCCGGGTGTGAGGAGATTGAAGAAGTTGCGGCCGGCGATATCTGCGCGATCATCGGACTGAAAGATACCTTCACTGGCGACACGCTTTGCGACGACGATCACCGGATCTTGCTCGAGACGATCAATTTCCCGATCCGGTCATCGAGGTCGCGATCGAGCCGAAGACGCGCGCCGACCAGGACAAGATGGGCATGGCACTGGCTCGCCTCGCCGAAGAGGACCTGACATTCCGGCTTCGCACCGATGACGAGACCGGCCAGACCATCATCATGGGTATGGGCGAGCTGACCCTGGAAGCAATCGTCGACCGGTTGCTGGCGGTGAGTTCAAGGTTCACGCCAACGTTGGCCGGCCGCAGGTGGCCTACCGCGAGACGATTTCGCGGCACGTCGACAACGTCGAGGGCCGGTTCACGGCAATCGGGTGGTCGAGGACAAGTTCCGGCCACGTGGTTATCAGTGTCGAGCCGCTCGATCGGGGAGAAGGATTCGTATTCGAGGACAACATCGTTGGCGGTGCTATTCCTCGAGAATTCATCTCACCGGTGCAATCCGAATCGCGGAAGCGCTCGACGGGTGGACCATCCGGTTCCCGGTTGTTGACATCAAAGTCTCGCTGAACGACGGTTCCTACCATGATGTTGATTCGTCTGAGATGGCGTTCAAGATCGCTGGATCGATGGCGATTCAGGAAGCGATGCGCCGGGGTGGACCGGTCGTTCTCGAACCGGTGATGAAGGTCGAGGTCACGACGCCTGGAGGAATACATGGGCGACGTGATCGGTCAGCTGAACGCGAAGCGCGGCAGGACTGAAGGCATGGAGCCGCGTTCCGGTGCGCAGATCGTCAGGGCGCTCGTGCCGCTGGCGAGCATGTTCGCGGATACACGACTGAACTCCGTTCGATGACTCAGGGACGCGCGACGTCGACGACGGAATTTGCACATTATGAGCCTCTTCAGCTGCGCTGGTAGAGGAAATCAGGAAGAACTAGCAGTACTGGCCGGACGCCCACGGGCGACCGACCTGCTCTCATTGAGAGGGAAGAGCAGCGATGGCCAAGGAGCGGTTTGAGCGGACGAAGCCGCACATCAACATTGAATCGATTGGTCACGTCGACCACGGCAAGACGACGTTGACGGCGGCGATTACCAAGACGTTGGCGTTGGCGGGCGATGCTGGCGGCGTTCCGGAGCTTTGATTCGATTGACAATGCCCCGGAAGAGCGCGAGCGCGGGATCACGATCGCGATCAGCCATGTCGAGTACGAGACGGATGCCCGGCACTACGCCCACGTCGACTGCCCGGCCATGCCGACTACATCAAGAACATGATCACCGGAGCGGCCCAGATGGATGGGGCGATCCTGGTGGTGAGTGCACCGGACGGCCTGATGCCGTAGACGCGGAGCATTATCTGTTGGCGCGGCAGGTGGAAGGGCGATGGTCGTCTTCCTGAACAAGGTCGACCAGATGGACGATGAAGAGTTGCTGGAGCTGGTCGAGCTCGAGGTGCGGGAGCTGCCTTGACCACACAGTTCCCGGGCGACGAGATTCCGATCATCCGGGGCAGTGCCTTGGCGGCGCTGGAGAGCGGGCAAGCGGAGAACCCGGGAGGATCCGGAGTACCAGCCGATCATGGAGTTGATGCAGGCGGTTGACGACTACATTCCGACGCCGGAGCGGGCGGTGGACCGGCTGTTCCTGGATGCCGATCGAAGACGTAAGTTCTGGATCAAGGGGCGCGGGACGGTCGTGACTGGCCGGGTCGAGCGCGGGCCGGTGAAGCAGGGCGAGACGATCGAGATTGTCGGGATCAAGCCGACGGTGTCGACGGTGGTGACCGGAGTCGAGATGTTCCAGAAGACGCTGGATGCGGGCGAGGCGGGCGACAATGTCGGTTGTCTGTTGCGCGGTATCGAGCGGGAGGACATCGAGCGAGGTTGGGCGCTGGCGGCGCCGGGGTCGATCACGCTGCACGAAGTTCAACGCGGAAGTGTATGTGTTGAGCAAGGAAGAGGGTGGACGGCACACGCCGTTTTTTCCGGGGGTACCAGCCGCAGTTCTACATCCGGACGACGGATGTGACGGGAGCGATTGACTTTGCGGCGGACCTGGAGATGTGGTGATGCCGGGAGACACGTCGAGATGGTGGTGGAGCTGATCCAGCCGGTGGCGATTGAAGAAGGCTTGCGGTTTGCCATCCGAGAAGGTGGCCGAACCGTCGGTGCCGCCATGTCGTCACCTCTATCCTCGAATAACGAGAACCGAACAAGACCGGAACATACAGGGAGACAGGGAGCGACGATGGCGACACGACGACCGACGCAGAAGATCAGGATTCGGCTCAAAGCCTACGATCACAAGATCCTGGATCAGTCTGCGCGACGGATTCGTGGAGACGGCTGAAAGCACTGGGGCCAAGGTGCAGGTCCGGTACCGCTCCCCACCCGCATCCAGAAGTTCACGGTCATTCGGTCTCCATTCATCGACAAGGACTCGCAGGAGCACTTCGAGATCCGGACGCACAAGCGCCTGATCGATGTGCTTGAACCGAGCCACTCGACGATCCGCGCATTGATGCGGCTGAATCTACCGGCTGGCGTCGATATCGAGATCAAGCTTTAGACACGAGACGTTCGACCGGAGATTACGCAGACGCGTATTACGCTCTCAGTGTGGAAGCGGGTGCGGAACGCATCTTCTCCACCACCCGGAGGATTGGGAAGAGCCAATGGTACAGGGACTACTTGCAAAGAAACTGGGGATGACGCAGATCTTCGAGGACGACGGGACAGTTGTTCCGGTGACCGTTCTCAAAGTGGGACCCTGCGTCGTCACCCAGATCAAGACAGACGACAACGATGGCTATCAGGCCGTGCAGCTCGGCTTCCAGGAGAGCAAGCGGCTGAATAGCCCGCAACGCGGACACCAGCGGGGCGCCGATTCTTCGCTCCGCTACCTTCGCGAGGTGCGCTCCAATGATGTTTCCGAATACGAGGTCGGCCAGGTTATCAACTGCTCGATCTTCGAAGTCGGCCAGAAGGTCGACGTGACCGGAACATCGAAGGGTAAGGGCTTCGCAGGCGTCGTCAAGCGACACCACTTCAGTGGTGGTCCGGCGACGCACGGCCAGTCCGACAGACATCGTGCACCCGGTTCGATCGGTTCGAGCGCGACTCCTGGACGTGTTTTCAAGGGCATGCGCATGGCCGGCCGGATGGGTAACGACACGAAGACCGTGCTGAATCTTGACGTCAAGTACGTCGACGAAGAGAAGAATCTCGTTCTCGTCAAGGGTTCGGTACCGGGTGCAAACGACGGGCTGGTGTTCGTTCGCCACGCCGTGAAGTCCGGCTCGGCGTCCAGCTAAGCGGCCGAACCGCGAGGGGAGAACTTCGGTGAAAGTAACTGTTTACGACACCAAAGCCGCGGAGGTCGGCTCCGAGGAGCTGGACGATGCCATCTTCATGATCGAACCGAACGTTCCGATCATGCATCAGGCTCACGTCCGCCAGGAGGCGAACCGCCGGCTGGGTACACATGACACCAAGACGCGGGCGCAGGTTCGCGGCGGCGGCCGCAAGCCATGGCGCCAGAAGGGCACCGGCCGTGCGCGGCACGGGTCGAGCCGCTCGCCGATCTGGCGAACCGGCGGTGTTGTCTTCGGGCCGCACCCGCGCTCGTACGTCAAGAAGATGCCGAAGAAGATGCGACGGCTAGCGATCCGCTCGGCTCTTTCGGCCAAGGCGGCGAACGATCAGGTCGTCGTGGTGAGCGGCCTCGAAGGGCTCGAGCCGAAGACCAAGGCCATGCGGACGCTGCTTCAGGAGCTTCCTGCGAATGAGCGCCGGACGCTGATCGTGATTGGCAAAGAAGGCAACTGGCAGTCCGTTTACCGGGCGGCCGGGAACCTCGAATACGTCAAGATCATCCGGGCCGGGTATGTCAACGTTCATGATGTCCTGACACATGAGCGGGTGCTGCTCACGACCGAGGCGCTCGAGACGATTCACGAACTCTGGGGAGCGGATTAGACATGGCTGGATTGCACCACAGCGAGGTTTTGATCAGACCGATCATTACGGAGAAGAGCACCGACCTGACGCCGCTCGGGCAGTACGTGTTCGAAGTGGCGATGAACGCGAACAAGATTCAGATCAGGGATGCGGTCGAACGCATTTTCGATGTTGAGGTCGAGAAAGTAAACACGCACATCTCGAAGCCGAAGAAGCGCCGTGTTTATCGCGCCCAGCGGAACATCATTTACGGACGCATCGGGGCGACGAAGCGCGCAGTTGTGACGCTGGTTCCCGGTGATACAATCGACATCTTTGGCGATATTTAAGGGGTAGGAAAGACAAGACATGCCTGTACGAAGATACAAGCCAACATCCCCAGGTCGCCGCGGGATGATCGTCCTCGATAATGCGGACGTTACAAAGCAAAAGCCGGAGAAGAGTCTGATCGAGATTCTTCCGAAGCACTCCGGGCGTTCGGGCGGCAAGATCGCCGTGCGGCATCAGGCCGGGCGACACAAGCGTTACTACCGGAAGATCGATTTCCGGCGTGATAAGGACGGTGTGCCCGCCAAAGTCGCTTCTATTGAATACGACCCGAACCGAACGGCGCGCATCGCATTGCTCCACTACGTTGATGGTGAGAAGCGATACATCCTCGCCCCGGTCGGACTGCGCGTCGGAGACGAAGTGATCTCGGGGCCGGACTCGCCGATACGGGTCGGCAATGCGCTCGCGTTGCGCGATATCCCGCTCGGTACTGCGGTGCACAACGTTGAGCTCTACCCGGGACGCGGTGGTCAGCTGGTACGAGCTGCCGGCGTCAGCGCTCAGCTGATGGCAAAGGTCGACGACTACGCACAGATCCGCATGCCCTCTGGCGAATACCGGATGGTTCTCCTCGATTGCCGGGCGACTCTCGGCCAGGTGGGGAATCTAGATCACGCAAATGTCGTGATCGGCAAGGCCGGACGTTCGCGTCATATGGGACGGCGACCGACGGTTCGAGGCTCAGCGATGAACCCGGCCGACCATCCGCACGGTGGTGGTGAGGGTAAGGCGCCGATCGGTGGACAGCCGAAGACCCCCTGGGGCAAGCCGGCACAGGGCTATAGAACTCGTAAGAACAAGCGCACCGATGGTTACATCGTGCGGCGACGCGGTCGCCGGCGATAGCGTCGAGCGGGAGGTAACGTGGCAAGGTCATCCAAAAAAGGTCCGTGGATTGAGGAGCGATTGCTCCAGCGCGTTCAGCAGATGAACGAACAAGGGGACCGCAGAGTCGTTCGAACGTGGTCCCGCGCCTCGGTCGTGTTTCCGGATCTCGTCGGGCACACCATCGCGGTCCATGACGGCAGACGGCATGTTCCAGTGTTTATCACCGAGAACATGGTGGGACACAAGCTCGGTGAGTTCGCTCCGACGCGGACATTCCGTGGCCATGGCCGGGATGTTGATCGCCAGACGCGGCGCGTATAGAAGACACTGGATATTCGGGAGGTTTCCTAAACGTGGAGATTCAATCTCAGAACCGGCGAATCCAGACGTCCGCGCAGAAGATGCGGCTCGTGATCGATCTGGTGCGCGGTAAGGACGTCGAAGAGGCGCTCGCTATTCTGAATTTCACGCCGAACAAGAGCGCGTCCGAAGTTGCGCGGACGATTCGTGCCGCGCAGGCTGACGCCGAGAATCTTCACGATCTCGACCCGGACGCCTTGTTCGTCAAGACGATATACGCCAACGAAGGACCAACGTTTCGTCGTTGGCGGGCTCGCGCACGCGGGCGCGTCAACCGGCGTCTCAAGCGAACCAGTCACCTGACGGTGGTTCTGGGCGAACGGGGAGAGGACGACTAAATGGGACGAAAAGTAAATCCGATCGGATTTAGGCTCGGTGGAGTACACAGCTGGGATTCCAACTGGTACGCCGAGAAAAATTACACCGAGCAGCTTCACGAGGACCTGTTCATTCGCGATCTGATCGAGCGGGAACTCACTCGGGCCGGAATCTCTCGTGTCTACATCGAGCGTTCCGCCAACCGGATCGAGATCACGATCGACACCTCGAAGCCGGGGATCGTCATCGGTAAGCAAGGCTCCAACGTCGAGCGGCTCCGCCATTTGCTCGAGGCCGAGCTTGGTACCCGGGTGCATCTGAAGATCGAAGAGATCAAGGTCCCGGAACTCGATGCCCGGCTCGTAGCCGAGTCGATTGCCGAACAGCTTCTCCGGCGCGTCTCGTACCGCCGCGCGATGAAGCATGCAGTCGGCCAGGCGATGCGGCGAGGCGCCGAGGGCGTGAAGATCCGTCTCGGCGGTCGGCTCGGTGGGGCAGAGATGTCGCGCGCCGTCGTCGAGATGGATGGCCGCGTGCCGCTCCATACGCTCCGGGCCGACATTGATTTCGCGAGCGTTCATGCTCCGACGACGTACGGCCAGATCGGCGTCAAGGTATGGATCTACCGTGGCGACGTCTTGCCGGAGCGCGAGCAGGAAGTCATGGAACGAGCAGAAGCCGCGATTGCGGCCCTGACGTCATCGTAAGCAACAAAGGTACAGGCGGGTAGAGATCATGTTGATGCCACGGCGCGAAAAGCATAGAAAAGTCTTTCGCGGCAAGATGCGCGGAAAGGCCCAGCGAGGCAACTCCGTCGCGTTCGGCGACTACGGAATCCAGGCGCTTGAAGCCGGCTGGGTCACCGGTCGTCAGATTGAAGCGGCTCGCCGCGCGATTACGAACTACATCCGACGTGGCGGTAAAGTCTGGATCCGGATTTTCCCGGATAAGCCAGTGACCCAGAAGCCCGCCGAGACTCGAATGGGTAAGGGCAAAGGTAATCCGGAATACCATGTCGCCGTCGTTCGGCCCGGCCGGATTATGTTCGAGCTGGCCGGTGTGCCGGAGGACATCGCCGGTGAGGCGCTGCGCCGTGCCGCGATGAAGCTTCCGATGCGGACGAAGATCGTGCCGCGGGAAGTGACGGGTCGCGCGGTTTCCGGCGGCGACACTGTCGCGGCGGGAGATTAGGTATGAAGGCAAGCGAACTCCGGCTTATGTCGGACGAACAGCTGAACGAGCGGCTCGATGAGCTGCGCGAGGAGTGGCGGCAGCTGCGGTTTGACCGCGCCGTCGGCCGCCTCGCGAACACGAAACGAATCTGGCACATTCGGCGTGACATCGCACGGATACGAACTATTCATCGGGAGCGGGAGATTGCGGCCGAGGTCGCAGCTCTGCTGGCTGAATCCGGCGATTAGCTGAATCAGCCGACTGGGAGATCGAGGAGAGAATATGGTTGAAGCAGAAGCCGCGCCAGCAAAGCGCAGGCTGACAAAGGTCGGGCTCGTGGTGAGCGACAAGATGGACAAGACCGTCGTCGTCGCCGTCGAGAACCGCCGGCGTCATCCGCTCTACCGCAAGACCGTAGCCCGCACGCGCAAGTTTCATGCCCACGACGAGCAGAACGAGTGCATCGAAGGCGATATCGTGCGGATCGAAGAGTCACGGCCTCGCAGCAAGCTGAAGCGATGGGTCGTGCGAGAGATCGTTGAACGCGCAGAGCGCATTTAGCAGGAACAGAGCGTAGCAGCATGATTCAGCAGGAAACCAGGCTTCACGTTGCCGACAACTCTGGAGCACGAGAACTTCTGTGCATTCGCGTTCTTGGCGGCTCGGGCCGAAAGTATGCCGGAGTCGGCGACATCATCGTCGGGTCGGTCAAAGCGGCGCAACCGCGCAGCGGCGTCCGCCGCGGCGAAGTCGTGCGGGCCGTGATCGTTCGGACAGCGCAGGAGTATTCCCGGGAAGACGGTTCGCGGATTCGTTTCGACGACAACGCCGCGGTGCTGATCAACCCCCAGGGGAATCCTCGTGGCACACGAATTTTCGGTCCGGTCGGGCGAGAGCTGCGTGAGAGAAATTTCATGCGGATCGTTTCGCTCGCTCCGGAGACGCTCTAGCCGCTAGCGGATACAAGACGAGAGATCGATACGGAGTACCTGACTATGGCATCGAAGCTTCTCACCGGAGACGAAGTGATTGTGATCCGCGGGCGAGACAAGGGCGTCACCGGCCGGATCCGCCGCAACATGATTAGTGAAGGCAAGGTCGTTGTCGATGGCGTGAACATCGTCCGCCGACACGTGCCGCGCCAGCAGAATATTCGCCAGGGCGGCATCATCGAGTCGGAAGCACCGCTCGACCGGTCGAACGTCATGCTCATTTGCCCATCCTGCAACGAACCGGTGCGGGTTGGATTTCGAGTGAACGAAGACGGCTCGAAAGAGCGGTACTGCCGCGTATGTGATGCCACCATACCGCGTCCCGAAGTGGACTAGCGGGCATCTACGCCGAGGAGTGAGGGAAGATGGCAGCTCGTCTTCAGGAACGCTACGTTGAAGAAGTGCGACCGACTTTGCGTCGGGAGTTCAGCTACTCCAACGATTTCGAAGTTCCGAAGCTACAGAAGATCGTCGTGAACATTGGTCTCGGCGAAGCGATTCAGAATAACCGCGCGCTCGATGCAGCGGTCGAGGACCTGTCGCTGATCACCGGGCAGCGCCCGGTCGTGACGCGGTCAAAGAAGTCCATCGCAGCATTTCGACTGCGAGAAGGTATGGCGATCGGCGCGAAGGTAACCCTGCGCGGACAACGGATGTACGAGTTCTACGATCGCCTGACCAACGCCGCGCTGCCACGTATTCGCGACTTCCGGGGCGTTTCTCCGAATTCGTTCGACGGACGCGGCAACTACACGCTCGGACTCCAGGAGCAGATTGTGTTCCCGGAGGTCGAGTACGACCGGATCGACAAGGTGCGCGGACTCGAAGTGTCGATCGTGACCTCCGCGCCGACTGATGAGGAAGGCTTCCGGCTGCTGACTCTTCTCGGTATGCCGTTCCAGCATCTTGATTAGTTTTCGTTCGAAGACCCCTGGAGGGGGAAGAGTTTCATGGCCAAGAAGTCTCTCGTAGTCAAAGCGAATCGACCGCAGAAGTACCGCGTGCGGCAGTACAACCGCTGCAAGCGTTGCGGGCGTTCGCGTGGCTACATGCGAAAATTCGGAGTTTGCCGCATCTGTTTTCGGGAGCTTGCGCTGAACGGGAAACTCCCCGGCGTAACGAAGTCGAGCTGGTAGGACACGGCTACAGGAGCCTTTGAACTTGCCAGGCATGAGGAGAACGAAGTGAGCGTAACAACCGATCCAATAGCAGATATGCTGACCCGTGTCCGGAACGCCGGACTGGCCCGCAAGGAGAGCACGTCGATGCCCGCATCGAAGATGCTCGTCGCCATCGCCGGCATTCTCCACCGTGAGGGCTATGTATCCGGCTTCAATCTTCGGGAAGGCAAACCGTACGACACGCTGACGGTCTTCCTGAAGTACAACTCGGACCGCGAGCACGCGATCCGGGAGATCAAGCGCGTGTCGAAGCCCGGCCTGCGCGTCTACGTCGGTCATGACGAGATTCCGCGCGTCAAAAACGGCCTGGGTATTTCGATCCTGACGACATCTCACGGGGTCATGAGCGGAACTGAGGCACGCCGCCAGGGGATCGGTGGCGAGATTCTCTGCACGGTTTTCTAGCTGGCGGTTTGCCAGGGCAGCGAAAGGACTCATCGAAATGTCGAGAATCGGAATCCTACCCGTCGAAGTACCATCCGGCGTCGACATCAACATTAGTGGCCGGGACGTTAAGGTCAAGGGACCGAAGGGCGAGATGGACCTTCGCGTCACCTCTCCGATCGAGGTGAGCCGAGAAAATGGCTCGATCCTCGTCAGCCGTCCCGACGATCATCGACGTAACCGATCGCTGCACGGGCTGACACGCACGCTGATCTACAACATGGTTGTTGGCGTCACGGAGGGCTATACGAAGCGCCTCGAGATTCGGGGCGTTGGCTACAGAGCGGCCATGGACGGCAAGAACCTGATTTTGAATGTCGGCTATTCCCATCCGGTCCGCATGGAGCCGGAAGAGGGCATCGAGTTCGCCGTCGAGGGTAATACCCAGATTACGGTGAGCGGCGTCGACAAGCAGTTGGTTGGTGAAATGGCGGCTCGTATTCGTCGAGTCCGGCCACCCGAACCCTACAAGGGCAAGGGAATTCGATACGCGGGCGAATATGTCCGGCAGAAGGCTGGTAAGGCCGGCAAGGTTGGCACGTAGAGTGGCAAGCTCTCCGGATAGGGAGGGATAGGAATGCGGTATCACTACAAATCCGGATTGAGCCCGCGGAAGCGCCGACACCTGCGTGTTCGGGCCAAGCTGGCGGGAACATCGGAACGACCGCGATTGAACGTGTACAGGAGTTCGGCTCACACGTACGCACAGATTATCGACGACAGTGTCGGACACACGCTCGTTTCGGCAGCGTCAACCGAAGAAGAAGTGCAGTCGGCTGCCGAGGGTAAGACGAAGACCGATCGGGCGAAAGCCGTCGGTCAGATCGTCGGCGCCCGGGCAAAGGAAGCCGGTATTGACATGGTCGTGTTCGACCGCGGTGGATATAAGTACCACGGGCGTGTCAAAGCGCTTGCAGACGCCGCCCGCGAGGCAGGGCTCGAGTTCTAGTCTCGCCGGTGAATCGGATTCGAAAGATCGCATCGGGAAGAAAATATGGCAGACAGGAACCGGCGACGTTCTCGTCGTCGAGATGATGAACCAAGAGAATTTGAGGAACGCGTTGTTCAGATCAACCGCGTGTCCAAGGTCTCTCAGGGCGGACGCCGATTCTCGTTCGGCAGCGTCGTTGTCGTTGGAGACGGCAAGGGACGCGTCGGCATCGGACTCGGCAAAGCCGGCGAGGTGCCGGAGTCGATCCGTAAGGGCGTCGACCGTGCCCGCAAGAGCCTGATCAACGTACCGCTTTCCGGTACGACGATTCCTCATGATATCGAAGTGAAGTTCGGCGGCGCGCGGGTCATGCTGCGGCCGGCTGCACCGGGCACCGGTGTTATCGCCGGTGGGGCGGTTCGCGCGGTTGTCGAGCTGGCGGGTATCAGAGATATCCTAGCGAAGTCGCTTGGATCGAATAACCCGCTCAATGTCGCTCGCGCGACGCTCAAGGCGCTCGATGAACTGGAGACGCCGCAGGATGTTGCTCGTCGTCGCGGCGTTCCGACCGAGACGCTGCTTCCGCGAGCAGTTCGCGAGGGCGCGGAGGCGGCTAGCTGATGAGCGGCGAGACGATTCGGCTCACCTACATCAAGAGTGCCGCAGGCTACAGCCCGGACCAGGAGCAGACGATCCGCTCGCTCGGATTCGATCGTCTGAATCAGACGATCGAGAAACCGGATACACCGGATATCCGCGGTATGGTCAACAAAGTGAGCCACCTGGTCACGATTCATTCTGACGACGAAGAAACTGATTCGAGCGACGAGTAGCCGCTCGTCGTCTCACGAGGATGGAGCCACGATGGAACTGCACGATCTCAAACCTGCACCGGGTTCGACTCGTGAACGAAAGCGCGTCGGTCGGGGCCATGGTTCGGGAAGCGTCAAGACCGCAGGCCGGGGCACAAAGGGGCAGAAGTCTCGTTCCGGTGGACGCGTCCGCCCCGGATTTGAGGGCGGCCAGAATCCGATCTATCAGCGCATGCCGTACAAGCGAGGCTTCAAGAACTTCTTCAAGAAGGAGTTCGAGATCATCAACGTCGGCATGATCGAGGAGTTCGGACTCGAGAGCCCGATCACGCCCGAGTCTCTCCACGAGCGAGGCGTGATTCGCACGACGAACGTTCCGCTCAAGGTGCTCGGCGATGGAGAGATCAGCGCAAGAGTTGAGATCCACGCCCACAAGTTCTCGGCCTCAGCTCGCGAGAAGATCGAGGCTGCGGGCGGGAAAGCCGAGGTCATTGACTGATGCTTGAAGCGGCAATCAACTCCTTTCGGATACCGGATCTCAGAAGACGCATCATCTTCACCCTTGTGATTCTTCTGATCTTCCGATTCATCGCGACGATTCCGATACCGGGTGTTGACCGCGATGCGCTCAACACGCTGCTAGAGCAGAATCAATTGCTCGGTGTCCTGAATCTGTTCTCGGGTTCGACGCTGAGCAACTTCTCGATCGCCGCGATGGGCGTGTATCCGTACATCACCGCCTCGATCATCATGCAATTGATGACGCCGATTATTCCCAAGCTTGATGAGCTCTCCAAGGAGGGCGAGAGCGGCCGCCGGCAGATCAACCGGTACCAGCACTACATGACCGTCCCGCTCGCTCTGCTCCAGGCGTACGGCCAGATCATTCTCATGCAGAACCAGAACGTTATCGACGAGTTCGGCCTGTTCGCGTCCGACACAGCGATTCACTCGATCGCCATTCTGTTGACCCTGGCAGCCGGGACGATGGTGCTCGTCTGGATGGGCGAGCTGATCACGGAGAGCGGGATAGGGAACGGCATCTCGATCATCATCTTTGGCGGTATCGTCGCTAGCCTTCCATCATCGGTGGGCAACCTCGTCTTCGGCGGATCGTTTCAGGACAACGTGATCGGTACGGCTGCGTTCATCGCTCTCGGGCTCCTGACGATCGTCGGGATCGTTCTTCTCAATGAAGGGCAACGCAGGATACCGGTCCATCACGCGAAGCGAGTACGCCGGGGCCGGATGTATGGCGGTAGCTCGACCTTCATACCGTTAAAGGTGAACTCGGCAGGTATGATCCCGCTGATCTTCGCCGTCTCGATCATGGTCTTTCCGGGCCTGGTTGCCAACTTCCTGACCGGTTCCGAACGGCCGTGGCTGCGGAATCTCGCGGGTGACCTGGCAAACTTCTTCGATGCGAATACGTTGCAATACCAGATCGTGTACTTCGTGATGGTCGTGCTGTTCACATACTTCTACACGATGGTCGTGTTCCAGCAACAGAACATCGCTGAGAGCCTACAACGCCAGGGTGCATTCATTCCTGGCATTCGACCGGGCGCAAACACGAACCGGTATCTTACCGGCGTGCTGACCCGAATCACGCTCGTCGGTGCGCTCGGCCTTGGTATCGTCGCGATCTTGCCGTATTTCGTATCGCAGCTAACGGGGATTCAGACACTCTTCCTCGGCGCGACATCGCTCCTGATCGTCGTCGGCGTGGCAGTCGATACGATGAGGCAGCTTGAGGCACAGCTGATGATGCGGAACTACGAGGGCTTCATCGGGTAGCAGTGCTTGAAAACGTTGGTCAATTACCGGCAGGTGAACGGATACGAGAGGCAATGTCTGCCTCTCGTATCCTTCCCGGCGCGGTCTAGAGTGCTGGAGCACTGATGAAGCACGCAGTGATCGTAGGACCGCAGGGAGCAGGGAAGGGCACGCAGGCCACGCTGCTTGCGGACCGATTCAACCTTCTCCACCTCTCCACCGGTGACATATTCCGGGCCCTGATGCAGACGGAGTCCGATCTGGCAAACGAAGTCCGGGCGTATGTGGACGCCGGTTCGCTGGTGCCCGACGATCTCACTGCCAGGGTGCTCTTCTCCCGGCTTGACGAACTGGCCGAAGAACTGCATCCGGTCGGCGCATTGTTCGACGGATATCCCCGGAACGCTGCACAAGCGGACGTGCTCGATGCCACGATCGCGGAACGCGGTGAAGAGCTCGTCGCTGTCGTCTACATCGACGTACCGATGGAGGTACTGAAGGAACGAATCGCCCTCCGGGCCACGACAGAAGGCCGATCGGACGACACTCCCGAAGCGCTGGAGCGCCGGCTTTCGATCTATTTCGCCGAAACCCAGCCGCTCGTCGAGCGCTGGCGCGAACGAGGAATCGTCCTGGACATTGACGGCGACCAGAGCATTGAAGACGTCGGCCACGACATTCGCGAGGCGATAACCCCGCTGTTTGAGGACGATGGGACTCCGGCAGATGCCGATTCTGATTAAGAGCCCCTCGGATATCGAGCGCATGCGGGTTGCCGGAGCGGTCGTCGCAGCGGTTCACCGACGAATGGCTGAGTTGATCGAGCCCGGCATTACAACAGCCGAGCTGGATGCTGAAGCGAGGCAGATCATTGCCGACGCCGGCGGCACACCGTCATTTCTCGGCTACCACGGATATCCGGCGGCGATCTGTGCGTCGGTCAACGAAGAGGTCGTCCACGGCATCCCAAGCGAACGCAGTCTAAAGTCTGGAGACATCATCTCGATCGACGTTGGCGCGTACATCGATGGCTTCCACGGTGATGCAGCCGCGACTTATCCGGTTGGCGAGATCGACAGCGATGTCCAGGAGTTGATCGACGCGGCGAAGCGGGCGTTCGAGGCGGGTGTGGGAGTGGCGGTTGTTGGAAACCGCATCGGCGACGTCTCAGCCGCGATCCAGGCGTCGATCGAACAGTCGGGATTCGGGATCGTTCGTGGATACGGCGGACACGGCGTCGGTAGAAGGATGCATGAGGATCCGTCCGTCCTGAACTACGGAACGGGTGGAACGGGCGCCAGGTTGCAGCCGGGAATGACGCTCGCAATCGAGCCAATGCTGACATTGGGCGACCATGAAGTGCAGGAGCTAGAAGACGGTTGGACGGTCGTTACCGTGGACGGTAAACCGGCGGCCCATTACGAGCACACGGTGCTGATCACAGATGGTAAATCGGAGCTCCTCACGCAATTCGTTGAAGAGATGGTATACTAAGCGGCTGTGATGCGCTTCGGCGCATAATTTGGGCTGTCTTGTATCGGAGGGTATTTGGCCAAGAAAGACGTCATCGAAGTCGAGGGTAAAGTAACCGAGCCGCTGCCTAACGCGATGTTCCGCGTCGAGTTGGATAACGGCCATGAAGTGTTGGCGCACATTTCGGGCAAGCTTCGAATGCACTATATCCGTATTTCGCCCGGAGACATGGTGCGCGTGGAGCTTTCGCCCTACGATTTGACGCGCGGCCGGATCACGTATCGTCTCCGAGCCTAGTTTCGAGACGCTGACCGTTCCCCGGTTTTCGCATCGGATGTAAAGGGACATAAGCATGAAAGTATCAGCATCTGTTAAGCGCCGGTGTGAACGGTGCAAGATTATCAAGCGCCATGGTGTCGTTCGGGTCATTTGCGTGAACCCGAAACATAAGCAGCGCCAGGGCTAGCGGCAACGTAGGGAAGAGGATCACATGGCTCGAATCGCCGGCGTTGACATTCCACGAGAAAAGACGGTCAACGTAAGCCTGACATACATCTACGGAATCGGGCGCACGACCGCCGCGGAGATCCTCGACCAGGTCGGTATCGATCCGACCACGCGGGTCCGCGATCTGACTGACGCCGAAGTAACACGCCTGCGAGAAGTCATCGAGCGTGACCTCGTCGTCGAGGGAGACCTTCGACGTGAAGTCCAGATGAACATCAAGCGATTGATGGACATCGGATGCTATCGCGGGCTCCGGCATCGTCGCGGAATGCCTGTCCGGGGACAGCGCACGCGAACAAACGCTCGCACGCGCAGAGGCCCCAAGCGGACGGTGAGCCGGCGGCGAAGCGCCACCTAGGAGAAATCAGCTCCGGCCGTCTGTTCCGGCTCTTTGCAGCTGGAGCGGTTTCGGAGAAACATCGACGATTATCTGATCCGGGAAGGGTAATAGACCAGCATGGCAGATCGCAGGCGAGGCCGCGGCCGCACCCGTGTACGACGGCGCGACAGGAAGAATATTCCGCGAGGGATGGCCTATATTCGGTCGACTTTCAATAACACGATCGTTACGATGACCGATCCGCAAGGCAATGCCGTTTCCTGGGCTAGCGCCGGCGGTTCCGGATTCCGCGGTTCCCGCAAGAGCACGCCCTACGCCGCACAGGTCACCGCGGAAAGCGCCGCGCGCAAGGCGATGGAGCACGGTATGCGGGACATCGAAGTCATCGTCACCGGTCCGGGCGCTGGCCGGGAGATGGCCATCCGCGCGCTTGCCGCAAGCGGACTCCAGATCTCGTCGATCGCCGACCGAACGCCGATTCCACACAACGGCTGTCGACCGCGGAAGCGGCGGCGCAACTAGTTTCATATTCGATGCACGTGAGATGTGTGAACGCGGGTGTTCGCACCGTGAGTAATGTTCAGTGGGGAGAACCGGAATAATCCATGGCGAGATATAGAGGACCAAGTGTCCGGCAGAGCAGGCGCGCCGGAGTGCCTCTGGACGAGAAGTCGGAGCGTCATTTTTCAAAGCGTGGGGGCGGCCGGCAGAACCGGCTGAATCCGCCCGGGCAGCATGGCGATCGCCGTCGCCGTCGCCCGTCCGAGTACGGCATCCAGCTTCGCGAGAAGCAGAAAGTGCGATGGCTCTACGGGGTGCTCGAAAAGCAGTTCCGGCGCCACTTCGACGTTGCGTCCCGAATGGAAGGCGTCACCGGCGAGAACCTGCTTCGCGTTCTCGAGATGCGGCTCGACAACGCTGTCTACCGGATTGGCTTCGCTTCAACACGTAGACAGGCACGCCAGCTCGTCACCCACGGACACATCATGGTAAACGGGCGAAAGACGGACATCCCTTCGGCGATGGTCAAAGCCGGGGACGTTGTTTCGGTACGGCCACAGAGCGCGGAGAAAGAGTATTTCAAGATTCTCGCCGAGGAAATCGGCCATCGCGATGTGCCCGAATGGATTACCCGCAACGATGAGAACTTCAGTGCGACGATTCTCCAGGCGCCGAGTCGCGACCAGATGGTTCTACCACCGATCAATGAGCAGCTTGTTGTCGAGTTTTACAGCAAGTAGCCCAATCGAAACGTTCTCTTAGCGGTGAAGTGGCCTGGCAGATGGCTGGGCTGCACCGCATTTCGGTCGCCAGGGGAGGGCATTCCCATTGCAGGAACTAACACAACCATCAGTTGATCTGACGCTCGCAGGACACAATTACGGGCGGTTCACTATCGAACCTCTCGAGCGCGGCTACGGGCTGACGCTCGGTCACGCGCTGCGCAGAATTCTTCTTCGTTCTCTACCCGGCGCGGCAATCGTACGTGCTCGCATTGCGAACGTCTGGCACGAATTCTCGACGATCGACGGCGTCCGCGAGGACGTCACCGAGATCGTCTTGAACCTGAAGCGCGTGCGGATCCAGTCGACGGGATCGATCAAGGAGCACCGGGCCCATCTCTATAAGAAGGGCACCGGCGTCGTCACAGCCGGCGATATCGAGTGGCCCGCCGAGCTCGAGGTCGTCAATCCGGAGCTTAAAATCGCGACGCTTGATGGCGATGATACCGAGATTGAACTCGATCTCATCGTCCAGTCGGGCCGCGGATACATGCCTGCCGAGGCGCAGGAAGTGTTCGCCATCGGGGAGATCCCGATCGACGCGATATTTACGCCGATCGAGAAGGTCAATTACGTCGTCGAGCAGACGCGCGTCGGTGGTCAGACGGATTACGACCGGCTGATTATCGAGATCCAGACGGACGGGACGATCGAGGCCGCGGATGCGCTCTCGGAGTCGGCCCGGATTCTCGTTGAGCACGCCCAGATGATCGCTGGATTCACCACGGAGCCGGAAGAAGAAGAGGAAGAAGACAGCCTCATTCCGGCCGAAATAGAAACCAAGCCGCTCGCCGATCTTGGACTGTCGCCTCGCGTCCTGAACGCGCTGCGTAGCCGCCAGATCGAGCAGGTTGGCCAGGTACTTCTCATGGATCAGGATCAGCTTCTTGCGATCCGAAACTTCGGACCGCAGTCGTTGACCGAACTGCTCGAATCCTTGACGGAGCACGGGTACGATATCCCGTCTCCTCTGATGGGGATGAGCGAACTAGCGGAAGAGAAGGTCGGTTAGTTCCGACCGTCCATTAACCAGGGTGCAGGGAGTTCAGGGTGAGACATCGCAAGGCGGGCCGCAAGTTCGGCCGCAACACAAACCAGCGGAAAGCTCTTTTTCGCGGTCTCGCTTCGTCGCTCATTCTCAACGAGCGCATCACAACGACAGAAGCGAAGGCCAAGAACATCCGTCCGATGGTGGAGAAGCTGGTCAGCATGGCGCGTGAAGATACCGATCACCACCGCCGGTTGGTCCAATCTCGGGTCGGTAGCGAAGCCGCCACAAGCAAGCTGTTCGAGGTCATCGGGCCGCGGTTCGAGGATCAGAACGGCGGTTACACCCGGATCTATAAGATCGGACGCCGCCGGGGTGATTCCGCGCCGATGGCTCTGATCGAATTCGTCGAATAGCAGCTGTCCGCCCCTGCAGTGCAACGCGTGCGCCTCGTTCTCTCCTACGACGGAACGGCGTACCGGGGTTCACAGATCCAGCCCGGCGTTCCAACTATCCAGGAGACGCTGGAGTGCGCGCTCGGGAAGATCCGCGCCTACGGAGGCCGGACGACGTTTGCCGGCCGAACGGACGCAGGCGTGCACGCGTTTGGACAGGTCGTATCGTGTGATGTCGTCTGGGAACGGGAACTGCGGCGCCTGTCTCACGGGTTGAACAGCGTCCTACCATCCGACGTAAGGGTGCTGCGCTGCGAAGCGGCCGATCCGGATTTCAGCGCGCGCTTCGACGCGCTGAGCCGCGAGTACCGCTATAGGCTGGTGACGAGTCGGGACGTTCCTCCGTCGCTCGGCCGGCTCGCTTGGGCCCGGGAAGGGGAACTGGATACGGGTCTGATGGCGGAGGCGTCCAGCAAGCTGCTCGGCACTCACAGCTTCGGCAGCTTCGCGAGCTCGGGTAAAAGCAGAGCTCTCAGTCGCTCGGAGCTACGTCGACACCTGTTCGATTGCGATTGGCGACCGCTGCAGTGCGACTTTTTTCCAACCCGAACCGGTGCAGGAATTTACGAGCTGCGGGTCAGGGCAAATGGATTTTTGCCGCAAATGGTGCGAAACATCGTAAGTGCTCTTGTCGAGGTCGGCAGTGGCAATAAATCGCCGGAATGGATAGAATATCTCCTTGTGTCCGGTGATAGGCGCCTGCTCGGCCCGCCGGCTCCTCCGCATGGATTGTTCCTGTGGCATGTGGAGTACGCTGGAGATTCGGACACTCATACAGGGAATACGGGCTGAGGCTGGGATCATCATGGCAGTAAAGACTTACGTACCGAAAGAATCGGAGATCGAACGCACCTGGTATGTCGTCGACGCGGAGGATGCGATCCTCGGTCGGCTCTCGACACAGGTTGCGTCGATTCTGCGCGGCAAGCACAAGCCGGAGTTTACGCCGCACCTCGATGCCGGCGATTATGTGGTCGTCGTGAACGCGGAAAAGGTTCAGGTGTCCGGCGGCAAGAACCGGCAGAAGATGTACTACCGGCACAGCAGGTATCCGGGAGGACTCCGGTCGCTCTCATTCGATGAGATGATCGACCGGCATCCGGAGCGTGTTATCCACACGGCCGTTCGGGGGATGGTCCCGAAGAATGCGCTCGGTAAGCGGATGATGCGGAAATTGCGGGTCTATGCCGGTCCGGACCATCCTCATACAGGACAGCAGCCGACGAAGCTTGAGATCAGCTAGCCAGTATCCAACGCTCGGGAACGGGAGTCGAAATTGAGTCAGGGCACTACAAGATATTTCTACGCAAACGGGCGCCGCAAGTCGGCAGTCGCGCGCGTCAGGCTCTATCCTGGCGGGGGCGAGATCACGGTTAACGGGAAGCCGGCGACCGACTATTTTGGTGGCCGAATTCAGCATCAGGCCATGATCGCCCAGCCGCTTCGCCTGACGAACACGATGAGCCAGTACAACGTGATCGTGAACGTCAAAGGCGGCGGTGTCAGCGGGCAGGCGAGCGCCGTTCGCCACGGCATCGCACGCGCGCTGAGCGTCGCCGACGACGAGCTGCGACCCGTGCTCAAGCGAGCCGGTTTGCTGACTCGCGACGCGCGGGTCAAGGAACGCAAGAAGCCGGGCCTCAAGCGGGCACGCAAGGCTCCTCAGTACACCAAGCGGTAAACTACCGAACACCGAAAAGCGCCGCCGGATTTCCGGTGGCGCTTTTTGCATTTACATTCGGAAGATGCCTGAGATCGAAGCTGGTTTGTCATAATCAACTGGTTCGATGCTCCCGGCTGCCCATTCTGGCGGACGCAAATCCATTCGTAGGCTCGGGATGATGATTTCCTGCCGCAGCCTCCTGCATACTCCATGCCGTCAATGAAGAGGCGCGGCAAAGCGTTTCGGAATCGACGGAGCCCGATTATTGGCAGCGCTTCGAACACATATGGACGGGGCACTGCGCTCACTCCGGGCGTCCCAGTATGCCTAACGTCAGTGCATTTCCCGGACGGATATCAGCCGAGCGCTTGCTCCAGATCCTCGATCAGGTCTCTGGTCGACTCGATCCCAACGGACAACCTGATCAGGCCGGGGTTCTGCGCCCAGGGCGATCCTGGGATCTGCGACATCAGCTCCTGATCGGTCTCCAGCCATGCAGTTGGCGGGAATATCAACGACTCGACACCGCCGAGGCTGGTCGCTAGCTTGAAGACGGATGTCTTTTCGGACACCTGTCGCGCTGCAGCCGATCCGCCCGATACCTCGAACGACACCATTCCGCTGAAGCCGCCGGTCATCTGTCGCGTCGCCAGATCGTGACCTGGATGGTCGGGCAGGCCCGGATACAGAACTCTCGTCACGCGCGGGTGTGTTTGCAGCCATTCGGAAATAGCCTGAGCATTCTCCATGTGCTGGCGCATCCGGACGCCAAGAGTCCGGATGCCGCGCATCAGGAGCCAGCAATCGAAAGGGCTCGGCACGGCGCCGAGATAGTACTGGCGGTCGGTGATGCGTTCGGCTAGATCGCGGCTATTCGAGACTACCGCGCCACCGAGGAGATCGCTATGTCCGCCGAGATACTTTGTCGTGCTGTGGACAACGAGGTCAATCCCGAAGTCGATCGGGTTCTGGCAGTATGGGGACGCAAAGGTGTTGTCGACGACGGTAACCGCGCCGATTCCCCGTGCAATCTCGGCAATAGCCGAGAGGTCGACGATATCGAGCAACGGGTTGGTCGGCGTCTCGATCCAGATCATCCGCGTGTTCGATTTCACTGCAGCCTCGACCGCTTCGATATCCGTGAGGTCGACCAGATCGGATTCGATGCCGTATCGGGGGAGATCGTTGGCGAAGAAGTTGTAGGTGCTCAGGTAGCAGTCGTAACCGACGATTGCGTGGTCGCCGGAAGAGAGAAGCTGCAGGACAGCGCTAACCGCGGCCATCCCAGAGCTGAACGCCGAGGCAGCGACGCCGTGTTCGAGTCCGGCCAGGATTTCCTCGACTGCGTGGCGTGTCGGATTGGCTCCGCGCGCGTAGCGGTACGGCGCGTCGTCGTCGATTTGCCGGCGCAAGAATGTCGAGCTCGGATGGATCGGCGGCACGATTGCCCCGGTTGACCTGTCCGGTTCGAGCCAGCCGTGAATGAGCAGCGTCTCGAGATCCCAGCCATTTTCGCGGTTTTCGCTCGCTTCTCTTGGCATTGGATCTACCTCCTGTTTATCCATGCGCGATCTTTCGTCGGTTCAGTCGGAGGATCTAAGGCGAAGCGTGCGACGGAGCGTTGTCTCCGAATGCTTCCGTCACCATGCTCGCCAGTGTTGCGAGGTCCGGAACTTCCAGGTCCGGCGTAGCGTGCTGGGGCGGCGTCGCGCCGGTCCCTCCACGGCCATGCCGTCGATTGACCCAGATACTGTGCAGGCCGATCTCGTTCGCCGGCGCTATATCGTGGAAAAGGCTCTGGGCGACATGGAGAATCCTGTCCTTCGGCTTGTTGAGCCGATCGAGCAGTACCTCGAAATTGCGAAGATTGGGCTTGTAGCTCCCGACCTGCTGCGCGGTGATGACGTCCGCGAACTCGACATCGAGTTTCTCGGCGGACGCGTTGAAGAGGTCGTCGTCGACGTTGGAAAGGATCACGAGATCGTAGTGCTCGCCGAGTGTTCTCAGACCGCTGGTCGAGTCCCGGAACGCGGGCCAGTCCGCGACCGACCGCGAGAAGCGAATCCGCTCTTCGGCTGTTGGTTCAAAGTCGAGCCGTTCGCCAAAGCGGTCCGCGACCTCTGCCAGCACCTCTTCATAGGTCTTGTACGGCAGTTGCTGGGCGATGGATTCCGATTCGCTGAAGATCGTCAGGATCTCCTCGTCGGAACGCAGGATGTCGTGATGCTCGAGGATCGGACGCATCGCATTGACGATGCCCGTCTCCCAGTCAATAAGGGTTCCGTAGCAGTCGAACGTCAGAACGTCAAAGGCTGTGAAATCGAGCGACATAAGAACTGCGCACCTCTCTTGATCCCCGGATACTAAGGATCGGTTCTCGGATCATTTCCAGACGATTCGGACGGATCCAGGAACAGGTCGAGGATCGCGTTCTCTACTGCCTGCGTCGTGGCAACGCAAACGGAAGCGACGTCCTGAACATCCGGTTCTCCAGCTTTGCGTGCGACGGCGAAGAATGTATCGCCGTCAAATGGCGTGTGGGCGGGGACGACGGTCCGGGCGAGTCCGTCATGGGCGGCGATCGCAGCTCGGTTCAGCGCGTAGCGGTCCAGGGGACCATCGATGACGACGCAGCCGATCGAGGTGTTTTCGGCCTGGCGCGCCCGACCGACACCGTCTCTGAGTAAATCTGCGCCGTTTCGATTCCCACCTTCCGGATCGGTCGCACCGCGAAGGATCGAGCCGTCGGCAGGATTCACAATATCGCCGACGGCGTTCAAGACGACGATCGCGCTCACTCGGCCCACGGACGAATCCGCGAATCCCCAGCCGATGCCGGCCGGAGTTGGCTGTCCACCAAGCTTTGCGACCGTCGCGCCGGTTCCGGCTCCAACTCGTCCGGTGCGATAGTCGCCGCTGGCTGCTGATTCGGCGGCGGCACGACCCCAGGATGCGTCGGGCCTCACTGGATCGCCTACGGCGAGATCGAAGATGATCGCGGCAGGGACAAGGGGGACTGGCCCGGCCGGCGTCGGTAAACCCCGCCCCTGTTCGAGCAGATAGGTCATCACCCCGTCGACCGTGCTTAGCCCGAATGCGCTGCCCCCCGATAGAACGACGGCGTCAACCAGGCCGCGCTGACCGGTGCCGAGCAATGTCGTCTCACGCGTTCCGGGCGCGCCGCCCCGAACGTCAACCGCTGCCGGTACCAGGTAGTCAAACACGAGGACCGTGCACCCGGTATGAGCGTCACTGTCGGTGATATGGCCGATTCGGAACCAATTGTCAGACATAGATCGACAATCCGCGCGTCGCCACATCGATCGGTCCATCGAACCTGTCGGCGGCTCTCGAAACCACCTCGCTCGACGGCCGTTCGTGCCACAGGTGGGTGAGCAGCAATCGGTCGACGCTGGCTCTGGCAGCCCAGTTCCCGGCATCTTCAGGCACGAGATGTCCACGCTCCTCCGGTGCGATACCCTGATGCGAGTCCGCCGTTGCCTCAGCTATCAGGAGTCTGGCATTCATCGCAAAGTCGATGAGCGATTCGATACTACCGGTGTCGGCGCCATAGACGATCGCATTCTCCTGCGAATCGGCAACGCGAATTGCGAAGCAGGCCGTAAAGTGCTGGGTCGGCGCGAAGCTGATCGTCAAACCATCGAGCTTGAAGCCGGTTGAAGGGTCGTATTCCTGGAGGTCGAACACGTCTGCCCAGAAGTCGTCCTGCGATTCGCCCTGGGAACCGAGCACACGCCCTAGCGGCCCGAGAATATTCAAACCTCCCGGCGGTACCAAGAGCGGAATTGGCGCGTCCGGTTGCTCCTCGGAATAGACAAGCGCATACCTGTAGGTTACGAGATCGAGGATGTGGTCAGCGTGGCAATGGGAAATGACGACGGCGTCGATGTCCGAAAGCCGCGAGTGGCGCCGGAGCTCCTGCAACGTGTCTGGACCGCAATCAAGCAAGATGCGCGTGCCATCGTAGTTGAGCAGATACGACGAACATCCCTGGTCCGGATTCGGCCAGGCTGCCGAGCCACCGAGGACGGTGAGTTGGAACGTCATGCGACACCTTCGACAAGGTCCATCTGATCGAGGTGCACCGCGTCATTGACCAGGTGCGGGATCGGGTCCGCGCTCGAAAGTTCGATGTGCGTCAGGCTGCAGTTCCGGATCGGGCTATCCCGCCAGTTGTTGGCGTGTTCTCGAAAGAGAACGGAGAGCATGGCCGAGATGAAGCCTCCGTGGGCGACGACGACAATGTGCTCGCCGACATGTTGCTGGGCGATGTCATCCACGGCGCGATTGACCCGGCTGAAGAACTCGAAGCGTGACTCGCCACCGGGGTAGCGAGCGTTGGGGACGGTCGGATCGAGGAACAACTCCGATTGCTCGGGATAGATCTCGCTGATCTCGTTGAACGGAATGCCCTCGGCGGCACCGAAGTTCATTTCCTTGAGGCCTTCATAGATCCTCAGAGGCAGGCCGGACTTGCGCTGGATCGCCTTCGCCGTATTCAGGGCGCGCTGGAGTGGGCTCGATACGATGCGGTTCAAGTCGGGAAATGACGCCATTCTGTCAGCAATAAGCTCCGCCTGGCGAGTCCCTATGTCGTTGAGCGGTACGTCGGTGACGCCATGGAGCAAACCATTGACATTCGATGCTGTCTCGCCGTGTCGAACGAAATAGAGGTGAGTTACGGTTCGTGAAGCCACGTCAGGCAATTCTCTCCAGGTTTTCGGAAGCGTATTCGCAAACGTCGGCAACGACGCACTCATCGCATCTCGGGTTCCGGGCGCGGCAGATTGTGCGGCCGTGGCGGATAAACAGGATGTGAGCCGCGTACCGGTCCTCCGGCGCGATCTGCTCCTCCAGAAGGTGCTGGGTCTTGTTCGCCGTCGCGCTCTCCGGAACGAAACCGATTCTGCCAGTCACCCGATGGACGTGGGTATCGACCGGGAGAACGTCGCGCTCGAGATCGAACATGAGCACGCAGGCGGCGGTCTTCTGCCCAACACCCTTGATTCCGGTGAGAAATGACATCGCCTCGTCATCGTCGAGGTCGTCCAGGAACCGGCCGTCGACGTTCGGGCCCCGTTCCTTGATAGCGGAAAGCGCCCGCTTGATGGTCGGAGCCTTCTGGGTCGCAAGACCGCCCGAGCGGATCGCGTCTTCGATGTCGGAGAGATCCGCCTCGAGCACATCGTCCCAGGATGGAAATGCATCGGTCAATTCGTTCAGGGCCCGGGACGAATTCACATCGGACGTGTTTTGCGAGAGGATCGTACCGACGAGCCCGCGAATGGGATCGCCGGACGACCGGCGAGCCGGTTCGCCGTGGGCGTCCTTGAGCCGGTCGAGAACCAGGGCGACGGATTCGCTCGTCTTCATATGGATGGATCCACCTCCTCGCGAGACCGATTGTAGCAGCGAGCGTTGACGCGGCCCGGCTCCAGTACGTATCATTTGAGACGATCTGCACGATGGGGTGCGTTCGTACGAAGGTGGGAACTGTTTGCTGGGACTTTGCCGGCACTCCAAAGCTGAATGCATCTTGAAGCCTCCGGCTTTGCCGGGGGCTCTTTTTTTGGGTTGGAAGGGTTGCTAATGGCGAGCCTGCTTCTGCGCGGCGGTCGTGTCCTCGATCCTGCGAACGACATTGACAAGATTGCGGACGTCCTGATCGTCAACGGCAAGATCGTCAGCATCGAGAGCGCGATATCCCCATCGGAAGTTGATGACTCGCGCGACGTATCCGGCTGCCTCGTCGTGCCGGGCCTAATCGACGCGCACGTGCACTTCCGGGATCCGGGACTGACCTACAAGGAGGATTTGCAGACCGGCGCCAACTCGGCCCTTGCCGGCGGATTCGTGCGGGTTTGCTGCATGCCGAATACGAGCCCGGCTCTCGACAGCCCGGAGCGCATACGGGACATCGTGGAACGAGGCCGCGGTACCGGGATTCACATCCATCCCATCGGCACGATCACTGTTGGACGGCTGCTCGAAGATATCGCGCCGCTAGCCGAAATGGCGGAAGCAGGTGCGATCGGGTTCTCCGATGACGGCGAGAGTACCAGGAGCGAAGAGACCATGCTCGAAGCGCTCAGGCTGGCATCTGCGCTCGATCGTCCGATCATGGTCCATTGCGAGGACCCGGCGCTGGCCTCGGGCGGTGTCATGAACGAGGGCGACGTCTCGGCACGGCTCGGCCTGAAGGGTATTCCAGCGGCGGCGGAAGAAGACTATATCCAGCGTGACATCCGACTGGCCGAGGAATCGGGCGGCTGGCTTCACGTCCTGCATGTATCCACGGTGAAGGGCGCGACGGCCGTTCGTGAGGCGAAGCGCCGCGGTAGCCGGGTGACGGCCGAAGTCATGCCGCATCACCTGCTGCTCACCGATGAGTGGGTCGCTGGTCTCCGCCGTTTCGCGGGGAGCTCCGATCCGGCGGACGATATCGGCCGTACCGATCCGAACGCGATCGTGAACCCGCCGCTGCGGCCGGAGAGCGATGCACTTGGACTGGCGGAGTTCGTGCGAGATGGAACATTCGACTTTATCGCTACGGATCACGCTCCGCATGCCGCGCAAGACAAGCCATCAGATCTGGCGAAAGCTGCGTCGGGGATGCTGGGCCTTGAGGTGGCGATTCCAACGCTAGCGCAAGTGATCCGGCGTGGCGACCTGGACTGGCCTATCGTCATTCGCAAACTCACTGCAAGCGTGGCCGAAACCTTAAATCTCCCGGGCGGGACGCTATCTCAGGATGCTCCGGCGGATGTCACGATCATAGATCCGGAACGCCGCTGGACTATTACGGAGGAAATCATTCAGAGCAAGAGCAAGAATACGCCGCTTCTGGGCCTGGAAGTGCAGGGACGCGCGGTGATGACTATCGTCGGAGGGGAGATCTTACACGATGTACTCTAGCGAACGCTCCGGGGCTCTCGTCCTCGCGGACGGGCGCGTCTTTCGAGGCGACTCGTTCGGTTCCGAGACGGATGTCGAGGGCGAAGTCGTTTTCACGACGACAATGACCGGATATCAGGAAGTCGCGACCGATCCGTCGTTCCGGGGCCAGATCGTCTGCATGACTTACCCCTTGATCGGCAACTACGGCGTCAATGACGAGGATGACCAGTCGCGAGAACCCTGGATCGCCGGGATGATCGTGCGCGAGTACTGCGACGAGCCGAACTACTGGCGGTCAAAGTCGACACTTGGAGAGTATTTCAAGCTCCACGGTATTCCAGCGTTGACCGGTGTGGATACCCGCGCCCTGACCCGCCACGTCCGAAATCAGGGAGCGATGCCGGCCGTATTAGCTTCACACGTCGATGACGATGGGCTGCCGGGATTGATCCAGCGCGCCCAACATGCCTGGACGCCCGCGGATGAGGACGTCGTTGCCGGTGTTTCGGTCGGCGATATTACCGAGTACGGTTCAGGAGAGCCACACATCGTGCTGATCGACTGCGGCGTCAAGCGCCACATCATTGACTCGCTGACGAACAGAGGCGCGAAGGTCACCGTCGTGCCATTCTCGATGCCTGCTTCGGAGATCATGGCCCTGAAGCCGGATGGCGTGCTGACCTCGCCCGGGCCGGGCGACCCGGAGAATGTGGACGGAACCGCCGAGACGGTCGGCGCAATCGTCCAGTCCGAAGTTCCGTACTTTGGCGTCTGTCTCGGCCACCAGCTTCTGTCGCTGGCGATTGGAGCATCGACGAGTAAGCTCAAGTTCGGCCATCGCGGCGGGAATCATCCGGTCAAGAGCCTGGACGACGGCCTGGTCCGAATTACGGCGCAAAACCACGGCTACCAGGTCGATGCCTCATCGATTCCCACCGAGCTTGGCTGGAGAGTATCCGAAATCAATCTGAACGATGGCTCGGTCGAGGGGCTCGCCCACGAACGACTGCCGGTGTTCAGCGTTCAGTATCACCCGGAGGGTTCGCCGGGACCGAAAGACAGCGATCATCTCTTCGACAGGTTTCTGGAGATGATCGACGCCAGGAAGAATCAAGCCAGGGAAGTTGGGGCAACATCTTGACGCAGCCGCGACGAGTTCTCGTAATCGGTTCGGGACCGATCGTTATCGGTCAAGCGGCGGAATTCGACTACGCCGGCACCCAGGCATGCCGGGCATTGCGAGAAGAAGGAATCGAGACGATCCTCGTCAACTCGAATCCGGCGACGATCATGACCGATGAGGATGTAGCCGACGTCGTCTACATCGAGCCGCTCACGGCCGAGGTCTTGCGCCGGGTGATCATGCGCGAGCGTCCGGATGGACTCCTGCCGACCCTCGGGGGACAGACTGGCCTCAACCTGGCTGTCGAGCTGGCCGAGCTCGGGATTCTGGAGCAGTACAACGTTACCCTGCTCGGGACGTCCCTCGAAACGATCAAGGCTGCCGAGGATCGCCAGCTGTTCAAAGAGACGTTGGAGGAGATCGGCGAACCCTATCTGGACAGCGCCGTGGTTCGGTCAACACGTGAAGCGCGCGAGTTCGCTGTCGACCATCCATTGCCACTGATCATCCGGCCCGCCTACACCCTGGGCGGCACCGGCGGCGGTACGGCCCACTCGCTGGACGAACTCGACCAGATCGTGACTAGCGGCATCCAGGCGAGCCCGATCAATCAGGTTCTCGTTGAACGTTCCATCGCTGGTTGGAAAGAGCTCGAGTACGAGGTCATTCGGGACGGTAACGACAACGTCATCACCGTCTGTAACATGGAAAACATCGATCCGATGGGTGTCCATACCGGCGACTCGATCGTCGTTGCCCCGACGCAGACCCTATCAGATCGCGAGTATCAAGAGCTCAGAACGTCAGCGATTGCGATCATCCGGAAGCTCGGCGTCGAGGGCGGCTGCAACGTTCAGTTCGCGCTCGATCCAGAGTCGTTCCAATACTATGTGATTGAAGTGAACCCGCGGGTGAGCCGCTCGTCGGCGCTCGCGTCAAAGGCGACGGGATATCCGATCGCGCGTGTCGCGGCCAAGATCGCCATCGGAAAAACGCTGGACGAGCTGCGTAACGCGGTAACCCGCGAGACGATGGCGGCATTCGAGCCTGCCCTGGACTACTGCGTCGTCAAGATCCCGCGCTGGCCATTCGACAAATTCCGGCTCGCCGACCGCACGCTGGGCACCCAGATGAAGGCGACCGGTGAGGTCATGGCGATCGACCGGAGCTTTCCTGCCGCGCTGCAGAAGGCCGTCAGGGCGCTGGAGGCCACAGGCGCCGACCTGGCCTGGGAAGACCCCGCCTGGCGGGACGAAGACGTTCTGCTGGATCATCTTCGCCGGCCGACCGACCTCCGGCTTTGGGCGGTGACAACGGCCCTGCGGCGAGGTTGGACGCGGGAGCGCGTCTCGGAAGAAAGCGGATACGACCTCTGGTTCGTCCACCAGATCGCGAGAATTACCGACTTCGAGCCGGTAGTATCCGGCTCCGAACTGGGTGAGAAAGTAGTTTATGAGGCCAAGCGCCTCGGTTTCTCGGACCGGCGTATCGCAGAACTGGCAGGAGTCGATGTCGAGGAGATTCGAACCATCCGCTACGAGGCCGGGATCATTCCGACCTACAAGATGGTCGATACCTGCGCCGCGGAATTCGAGGCCTACACTCCGTATTACTACAGCTGCTACGACGAGGAGGATGAAGCCCCGCCGCTCGATGGCAAGCGCGCGCTCGTCGTCGGCTCGGGCCCCATCAGGATCGGCCAGGGGATCGAGTTCGACTATTGCAGCGTCCAGGCGGCCCAGTCGCTACATTCGTCGGGCTACAAGTCAATCCTCGTGAATTCCAACCCGGAGACGGTGTCCACCGACTTTGACACGTCCGATCGGCTTTATTTCGAGTCGCTCGACGATGAGTCGGTCTTCGAGATCCTGCGTCACGAGCGGGGTGAGAGCGTTGCCGATGTCCCGATGATCCTGCAGTTTGGAGGGCAGACGGCGATCAATCTCGCCGAGCCCCTCTCCGACCGTGGAGCGGCGATGCTCGGTTCGAGCCTCAGCACCGTCGATCTCGCGGAAGACCGCGAGAGATTCGAGGACTTCCTGTCACGACTCGGGATTCCCCAGCCTGACGGCGAAGCCGTGACGTCGCTCGAAGACGCCATTCGCGTGGCCGACGAAATCGGCTATCCGGTTCTCGTGCGTCCTTCCTATGTCCTCGGCGGCCGGGCGATGGAGGTGGTGCACTCGTCGAATCACCTGGCCCGCTACCTGGCATCTTCGGTCGACTTCAGTCCGGAGCGCCCGGTGCTGATCGACAGATATCTCGAAGGTAAGGAAGTCGAGGTCGACGCGATCTGCGATGGCGAAGAAGTGCTGATACCAGGCGTGATGGAGCATATCGAGCGTGCCGGAGTTCATTCCGGGGATTCTTTCGCGGTCTATCCCGGCTTCAATCTGTTTCCGGCCGAGGTGGATACGCTCATCGAGTACACCACGAGGATCGCACTTGAGCTCGGAGTCGTGGGCGTCGTGAATATCCAGTACGTCATCCACGGCGGCCGGATCTACGTTCTGGAGGTCAATCCACGGTCGAGCCGCACCGTCCCGTTCCTGTCAAAGGTCACGGGCGTGCCAATGATCGAGCTGGCAACGAAGGCGATGCTTGGTATCTCGCTCAAGGAGCAGGGATATGAGGGCGGGCTCTGGCCTCGCATGCCACTGGTGGCGGTCAAGGCGCCGGTGTTCTCGATGGCCAAGCTTCGAGGCGTCGAGCCAAATCTCGGTCCGGAGATGAAGTCGACCGGTGAGGTGATGGGAATCGACATCGACTTCGCGCCGGCCTTTTACAAGGCATTGCTCGGTTCCGGCCTGTCATTCGGGCCGGGTTCGTCGGTCCTCTTGAGCCTCGCGGAGTCTGACAAACGCCATGCCGTCGAGATGATCGACCATCTCGTACGGATGGGCTGCTCGATCTACGCGACAGAAGGAACGGCCGAGCGAATCGAGCAAGAGGGTATGCCGGTGAGGATGGTCACGAAGCGGATCGGGATGGGCGAGCCGGACGTTCTGGATGTGATCCTCGACGGCACGGTAAGCGGCGTCGTGAATACACCGGGCCATTCGGAATCCGAGGTTCTCGACGGATTCCGGATTCGCCGGGCCGCCGTCGAAAAGGGCATCTCCTGCATCACGTCAATCGACACTGCACGAGCGGTCGTCGAAGCGATGTGGAAGGCCTCCGAGGCCTTCACCGTCCAGCCGCTGCCCGACTATCGCAAGGTCGTTTCGGTCAAGTATTAGGGAGGGTCGACGTGGCTTACGATTTCCTGGCCGAGCTCCGCCGCGTGGGAGCTCTCAAACAGGGACACTTCGTCCTTGCCTCCGGGCGTCACAGCGATCAGTACGTCGAGAAGTTCGATCTACTGCGACAGCCGCGGGCAACCGAGCGGGCTTGCTCCGAGTTGATCGCAATGCTGGGACAGCATACGGAGGTCGATCTGATCGCCGGTCCGACGACCGGCGGAATCCTTCTGGCGTTCGAGCTTGCTCGCCAGCTCGGACTTCCGGCGGCGTATGCCGAGCGCGTCAGCGAAGGATCATCCGAACGGGAGTTCAAACGCGGCACTGTGATCGAATCGGGCAAGCGGGTTCTGGTCGTCGACGACATCATGACGACCGGTGGATCCGTCCAGGCGACACTCGATGCGCTGGAAAAGGTGGAAGCCCAGGTCCTGGCCGTCGCGTTACTGGTTGACCGTTCCGGCGGCAAGGTCGACTTCGGGGTCCCGCTCGTTGCTCTGGCGGAGCTGGACATCGAGACCTGGGCGGTCGATGACATCCCCGATTGGCTCGAAGATATTCCCATCTCCAAGCCGGGTACAACTGCCGTCCCTTCGGCAACATAGCGGACGCTTGCCAAGGACAAAACCACGCAGGTCGTCGAAAGCGAACGAGGACGATGATCGACCGACAGTGATCGGTGTTCGTTCAGGCACCGTTCGGGGTGAAGTCGATCCTTCGGAGGAATTCGGCTTCGTCGATAATCTCGATATCGAGCTCTTGTGCCTTCGCTGCTTTGCTGCCGGCGTCTTCCCCGGCAACGACGAGGGATGTCTTGCTTGAAACCGATGAGGTGACGCGGGCACCGGCACGCTTCAGGAGATTTGTCGCGTCGTCTCGGGTGAGCTGCTCCAGCCTGCCGGTAAGGACGACGGTCAAGCCGTCCCATCGGGGATCGGTCAGATCCTCCTCGTCCTCTCCGCCCTCATCGATGTTGACCCCCAGACGGGCGAGGGCTTCGACCAGTTCGATGTTGTGCGGTTCCTGAAACCAGTCGTAGACGGATTGAGCGATGACCGGGCCAACGCCGTCAACCGCCTCGATTTCTTCGGCAGAAGCTGTCTTCAGACGCTCGATCGAGCGGAATCGTTCGACGAGCAACTCTGCGGTTTGGGCGCCGACGTGGCGAATCCCGAGTGCGAAGAGCAATCGGGACAGGGGCTGGTCTTTGCTGGCTTCCACGGATCTCCGGAGATTGCTGGCGCTTCGCTCGCCGAGACCCTCGAGGTTTGCAACAGCCTCCCAATCGAGGTCGTAGATGTCCGGGATGCCGGCGATCAATCCCTCATCGATGAACCGGCTGACGAGTTTGCCGCCGAGTCCCTCGATGTCCATCGCGCCGCGGGAGACAAAGTGGGTGAGCGATTCACGAAGTTGGGCCGGACAGGAAGTGTTGACACAGTACCAGTGGGCCTCCCCTTCCACGCGTTCGATCCGAGAATCGCAGACCGGGCAACGTTCCGGCCAGATGAAGTCGCGCTCGCTGCCATCGCGCTCATCGGTCACGACGGAAACAATCTTGGGGATGACGTCGCCTGCCCGCTGGATGAGGACGATGTCGCCGATCTTGACGCCGAGACGTTCGATCTCGTCCTGGTTGTGAAGCGTCGCGCGGCTGATGGTGACCCCACCGACCTGGACCGGTTCAAGTCTGGCCAGCGGGTTCAGGGAACCGGTGCGGCCGACGTTAATCTCGATGTCTACGAGCCGGGTTCGCGCCTGGAGTGCCGGGAACTTCAAAGCGGTCGCCCAGCGGGGCTCGCGGGCGACGGACCCGATCTCGCCGTAGAGCCGGGTGTCATTGACCTTGATCACGATGCCGTCGATATCGAAGTCCAGATCTTCGCGGTTCTCGAGCCAGTTCTCATAGACGCTCCAGATCTCGTCCGCCGACGAGCAGACCTGGAAATTTGGCGATATTGGAAACGAAAATGACTCGAGAGCGGCTATGTATTCTGAATGGCGATACGGCACATTTTCCGCCCCCCGGCCGACGGCGTAGCCGAAGACCCTGAGCGGTTTTTCGACCTCTGAAGTCTGGTGGATCTGGCGCAATGCGCCAGAGGTTGTATTCCTCGGGTTTGCGAACGGAGTCTCGTCCGCAGCCTGGCGCTCCTCGTTCATTCTGTCGAATTCGGACCGCCGCATGTAGACCTCGCCGCGAATTTCCAGGACGTTCGGCGGGCTGTCGCTCAAGGTCTCTGGAAGATCGATGATCGATCGCATGTTGGACGTGACGTCTTCCCCGACCCGGCCGTCGCCCCGGGTCGCGCCACGCACGAACCGTCCGTTCTCGTAAAGGAAACTACCCGCGACGCCGTCGATCTTCGGCTCGATCGTGAAGTCCAGGTCATCATGGCCGGCCAGCGCGTAGACCCGGTCGATCCAGGATTCCAGTTCCTCATGAGTGAAGACGTTACTGAGGGAGAGCATGGGCACTTCATGCCGCACCTCGGCGAACGCTCCCGACGGTGGCGCGCCGACCGACTGCGTCGGGGATTCGTCAGTCTGGAACTCCGGATGCTGTTCCTCGAGGTCCCTGAGCTCGTGGAACAGTTGATCCCATTCGGCGTCGGAGATAGTTGGATTGTTCAGGACGTAGTAGTTGTAATTGTGTTCGCGGATTTCGTCGCGCAGTGCGTTGATCCGCTGCTCGACAGTCGTTGTGCCGGTCACGAGCGTTACATCTCCTGTCCATGTCCGGGAGGTTCACCCGATCGCTGCCGTTGTCTCGCTGTCACAATCGGGGGCGACAGTATAGCATAGGTGTACGGACATACGTTCGCATCTGGCGTATACTCGCTGTCTTAGTTTTCGATCAGGGAGCACAGGGCGCGTTTGGAATCCGTCGATCAGAACCCAGCCCCGCCGCAGCGATACGACGCGCTAGTCGAGCGTGCACTCGCGTTCGTCGCCGAGCGCCCGGAGGGCGTGCCGGAGGACATGCTGGTCGGCCATGTGTTCGGTTCTTCCACCTCTCCGGCGCTCTGGCGGGATCTGCTGCGGAGCGTGCTCTCCGAAAACGCCCGCCTCAGCCTCGGACCAGACGGCATCTGGCGAACGAAGCGGCCCACCGAGCAGAAGTCGTTTCCCGCCGAATTCGTTGTCGTCGACGTCGAGACGACTGGCCTGAAACCGCGCCACCACCGTATCACCGAGGTGGCGGTGATCCGCGTTTCGGATAAGGGCGAGAAGATGGTCTGGTCGTCGTTGGTGAACCCGGAACGGCGAATACCGCGCCAGATTTCAAGGCTGACCGGTATCGACGATCTGATGGTCGCTTCGGCGCCGCGTTTCGCCTCGATTGCGCCGACGATACTGGAGTTGATCGGGGAACAGCTCATTGTCGGGCACAACGTTAACTTCGACATCAATTTCTTGAATGCCGAGCTCGCCCGCTGCGGTCAGCCGAAGTTGATCAATCAGTCGCTGGACACGCTGGCTCTTGCCGACGCGATGCTGACCGATCTTCGCCGGTTGAGCCTGACTGAGGTATCACGCCACCTGGGCATCAAGCAATCCGAGGCCCACCGGGCCGTCGCGGATGCGGAATCGACGCTTGGCGTTTTATCGATTCTTCGAGACCAGGCGATCGAGGACGGCGACGGCTCGCTCGAGACGCTTTCCAGCCTCGCCGCATCCCGGCGCAACCGGCGACCGGCACATCGAAGCGTCAGTCGAGGGCGCTCGGTTCTCGACACGTCTCATCTCGACGGAGTTCCGCACCTTCCCGGTGTCTACATCATGCGCGACAACAACGACCGGGTGATCTACGTTGGCAAGGCCAAGAACCTGCGGAAGCGCCTCGGTTCGTACTACTCCCAGCCGCTCGGCTACACCCGCAAGATGGACGGCTTGCTCGAATCGATCAGCCGCATAGACGTCGAGACGACCGGCTCCGAGCTCGAAGCGCTCGTCCTCGAGTCTCAGCTCATCCGGCGCTACCGGCCTCGATTCAACTCACAGCAGCGGAACGCGGAACAGTACGTTTATATCCGCGTGGACGTGTCGAATCCCTGGCCGACGGTCACGCTCTCGAAGGATCATCGCCCGGATGGAGCGAGATATTACGGACCCTTCAAGAGCGCCCGGCACGCACGGGACGCCGTACGTCTTATCAACGACGTGCTGCCGTTGCGATCGTGTAAGCGCTCGTTCCGCACCTCCAGATCGTACGGGACTCCCTGTATCGAATTGAGTCTTCGGCGATGCCTCGGTCCCTGCGTCCTGAAGGCCGACGCCGACGAGTACCGTGGACTGGTCAATGAAGTGGTCGGTTTCCTGGAGGGTGACCAGCACCGACTGTTGCCGTTGATTCACGCGAAGCTCGAGCAGGCGGCGGAAAATCAGGATTTCGAACGGGCCAGGAAGCTCAGAGACCAGATCAAGCGCCTCGACCGCCTCTCGTTAGAGCAGGGCAAGCTCGACGTGGTTGCACGAGCCGGCCACTTGTTGATCGTTTTACCCGGACGCGAAGGGTTCGAGCGCCAGGTCTGGTATCTGGTGCGGGGCGTCAGATGGGCTTGCCTTGATATCGCGGCGGGAGTCGACTTTTGCGATATCGCCGGACGGCTCGAGAAGATTCGGGAACGGACGATCGGACAGGACGAGCGCCTGTCGATGACGCACCACACCGTCGATGAGGCCTCGATCATATCTCGCTGGATCCGGTTGTATGGATCGGCAGAAGCCTTCGTACGCTGGAATGATGAGGATGCCGCTGAAGATGTGGCGGTAAAGATACTCGAGGTCGAACCGTTGAACACCGAGATAGCGGACGATCCGGAAGACAAGGAGGATGAATGAGCGATGAACGAGACCAGGAACTTAGCCTGATCGCGTCCGAAGTACGCGTATGCACTGACTGTGAGCTGCATCGAGGTCGAACGCTGGCCGTTCCGGGAGATGGCGCTAGTGATGCGGACGTCGTGTTCATCGGCGAAGCCCCGGGCATGAATGAGGACAAGCAGGGACTCCCCTTCGTTGGAAATTCCGGAAAGTTCCTGAACGACATGCTCGAGTCGATCGGTTGGGATCGTGAGAGCGTCTTCATTACAAACATCGTAAAGTGCAGGCCGCCGGGCAATCGAGATCCCCTGCCGGATGAAATCGAAGCCTGCTCTCAGTATCTCGATCGGCAGATCGAACTTCTCGACCCGAAGATGATCGTCACACTCGGGCGGCATTCGATGTCGCGCTGGTTTGGCAATGAGCGGATATCAAGAATCCACGGAAAACACCGCACGTTCGATAATCGGGTCGTCGTGCCGATGTACCATCCGGCCGCGGCGCTGCACCAGCCCTCGCTTCGTGCCGTGGTCCAGGCTGATTTCAAGAAACTTCCGCTGATCCTCGAAGAGGCGATGCAGGGTGGAGCGGGACAAGAAGACGACGAGAACGACGCCGAGCAGATGAGCCTGTTCTAGTTTGCGCAGCTTGACTATCAGGCAGCGACCCGCGTAAAGTGTCCGTACACTTCTGTCGTGAGCCGCCCGTCGGCGGATACGAGCGAAAGGCCAGACCATCGGAATGCTGAGCGAGGACCGACAGTCAACCTGGGTTGGCCGGTTGGTGCGCACGATATCGATCCCATCCAGACTCAAGGAAGAGATCCTCGCGTTTCTCCTGTTCATTGGAGCGGTGATTCTGACCTTGCCGATGGTCGGGCAGACCGACGCAGCGCTGCTCGGTTCGTTTGCGGACGTGCTTAGAGCCACGGTAGGGCGAGCCGCGCTTGCGGTTCCGATGGGTCTGGCGATCCTGGCAGTCGAGATCTGGCGAGCGGACGATCCGGGAGATCGCGCGCGAGGCTATTTGGCGGGTCAGTGCTCAGCCTGGCAATCGTCGGCCTGCTGACGCTATCCAGGCCGGATGCTGACTGGCAGGATGCCGGAGGCTGGATCGGCGAAATCGTCACGGCGATGTTGATGGCACTCGCCGGCGAGGTTGCGACGGCAATTCTGCTGTTCGCGACCGGTGTTGTCGGCGTCGTGCTGGTGACCGGGACGGATAGCCGATCGCTGCGCGATTCCTGGCGGCGAATACGCTCCGGCAGCGAAAGCTACGAAGAGTATGGAACCGAGCAGTTCGCGACCGGGACGACGCGCATACCGGACACCTCGGCGCTACCGGAGCCGGAAGCGGATGACCCTGCCGAAAGCCGGAGCAGACCGATCATTCGGGCAAACAAGCAGGAAAGCGGCATCGACGAGATCAAGCGCGCAGTGGCCGAGGCGGCGTCGAACGTCATTGGCGAAGTGTCGCCCGGGAAGGACGGCACCGGCTGGAAGCTGCCAAAGATCAGCCTGCTGACATCGTTCAAGGCGACGGACCCCGACCAGTCCGATCTGGAAGCCAAAGCCGAACGGATCGAAGAGACCCTGGCGTCGTTCAAAGTCGAGGCGACGGTTCGGGAGGTGTTTCCCGGGCCTGCGGTCACGTTATTCGCGATCGAGCCGGGACACGGCGTCAAGGTCTCGAAGATCACGTCGCTCCAGAACGATCTGGCGCTGGCGCTTGCCGCGCCATCCATCCGCATCGAAGCGCCTGTGCCGGGGATGGCCCGCGTCGGGATCGAGATTCCCAATGCCGACGTGTCTACGGTGGGTATCCGGGACATTGTTGACTCTGCCGAGATGCGAGCAAGCAAAGCGAAGCTCCCGCTGCCGCTCGGCCGGGATGTTAACGGCAGGCCGATCATCGCCGATCTGGCGCGGATGCCTCACCTGTTGATCGCCGGCGCAACCGGTTCCGGCAAGAGTGTCTGCATCAACACGATCATCGCGACGTTCCTGCTGACCCGAACGCCGGACGAACTTCAGATGCTGCTGATCGATCCGAAAAAGGTTGAACTGGTCGGCTACAAGCATGTGCCTCATCTGAAAGGGCCGATCGTCACCGAGATGGATAAGGTCGTCTCGGCACTGCGGATGGTGTTGCACGAGATGGACCGCCGGTACCAGATGTTCGCTGAACTCGGCGTTCGCAACATCGATGGCTACAAGCTCCGAATGCAGGAGGACCCGGACCTCGAGGATCTGCCGTATCTCGTCGTGATCATCGATGAGCTTGCCGACCTGATGATGACAACGCCGGAAGAAGTTGAAACACTGCTGGCCCGTCTCTGCCAGATGGCGCGGGCGACGGGCATCCACATGCTGATCGCCACGCAGCGGCCGTCCGTCGATGTCCTGACCGGGCTGATCAAGGCCAACGTCCCGGCTCGAATCGCCTTCGCTGTGACATCGCTGACCGACAGCCGCGTAATTCTCGATATGGCTGGCGCAGAGCGGTTGCTCGGGCAGGGTGACATGCTTTATCTCCCGCCGGACGCGGCACGGCCCGTGCGCGTCCAGGGATCGTACATCCCGGACAGCGACCTGGTCAGTATCGTCAATTTCTGGCGAAAGCAGCAGCCTCGCGTGACGTTCGAGACGGAGTGGGCGGAATTCCCCAGGACCGAGGAGCAGGATGATGATGAAGATCCCTTGCGGGATCAGGCAATCGAAATCGTCCGGAAGCAGGGCAGCGCATCGGCATCGATGCTCCAGCGCCGGTTGCGAATTGGATACAACCGCGCCGCGCGGTTGATCGAGTCCCTCGAAGACGAGGGTTTGATCGGTCCGGCCGACGGCGCGCGAACGCGTACCGTCCATATCGATGAAGATGACTAGGACGGCCCGGGGAACGTCCTGGAAAATGGCGCATTGTTATACTCAAGTCCGTTGGACACACATGCGGTGGAGGACATTGTTTGCGCTCGAGAAACGTCACCGTTGAACCTGTTAGCCGTCTCATCGACGAATTTGCTCGTCTACCGGGTATCGGCCCGAAATCCGCCTCAAGGTTGACATTCTTCCTGCTCCGGGCGTCCCGGGAGCAGGCGCTTGGCCTTGCCGAGGCGATTCTCGAGGTCAAAGACCGGATCGTGCTCTGTTCCCGTTGCTTTAATATCACTGAGAGCGACCCTTGCAATCTCTGCAGCGACGAGTCCCGGGATGCCAGCGCGATATGCGTTGTGGAAGAACCGCTCGACGTCCTGGCGCTCGAGAGGACCGGGGAGTATCGCGGTCTGTACCACGTCCTGCATGGGGCCATTTCTCCAGTTGACGGCGTCGGGCCGGACCAGTTGAGAATGCGGGAGCTGTTCGAGCGCATCGAGAAGGAACGGCCCAGCGAGGTCATACTGGCGACCAACCCGAATATCGAGGGCGAAGCGACGGCGATGTATATCCTCCGGCAGATCGGCGGGGGAGCGCTGACCGTTTCCCGTCCAGCAAGCGGCTTGCCGGTCGGCAGCGACCTCGAATACGCTGACGAAATTACTCTGGGTCGCGCGCTTTCAGGACGTCAGGCACTCTAGTCGGCAACGATCAACAGGAATTGTCATGGCAACGCTTACCGTACGGACGCCGTCACGACGAGACTGGCTCAACATCAGACGAGTGCGCCAGCGAAGCGTCTGGCTTGCAGCCCCATGGAACAGCCACGTCCGTAGCGATGGGGCATCGATCGGCCTTGCGGACGCGCTGGGCAGTCTGCTCGTATCCAACAACCTGTTAGTGGCAACTGTCGATGATGAGCTTTGCGGCGTGGTCGTATTCGAGCGAGATGACGAGAATTTTCGCTGGAATCTCTGCTCTCTCTCGGCCGGATCTCCGCGGGTTGACGCTACGGACGAGGTTGCGAGAGAGCTCTGGGTGGCGTTGCTCGAAGAAGCCATTCGAGAAGCCGGTCGAGCCGGCGCGAGGCGCGTATTCGCCTTCTCGGCCCCGGACGACGTCGGCCAT